>NZ_KB850037.1:0-3902 GCF_000369465.1 Acinetobacter sp. CIP 53.82
ATGCGGCGTGCAGGGTGAGTTCGTACGGTTCGGCAAGCGTGACGTTCCCTATCGTGATCTGCCCATCCACGGCAAGCGGGTCACTCTCTGGGTGGGGGCACCTCAGAAATCGGAAAATAAAGCACGCTAAGGCATAGCTGACCTTGCCAGGCCTGCTTCGCCCTGTAGTGACGCGATCAACGGGCAGGAAACATTCCCCATTCGTGCATGGCAGGCGCACACGAGTTCAGACAGCACGGTTTCCATGCGCGCCAAGTCGGCCATCTTCTCGCGCACGTCCTTGAGCTTGTGTTCGGCCAGGCTGCTGGCCTCCTCGCAGTGGGTGCCATCGTCGAGCCGCAACAGCTCGGCAATCTCGTCCAGACTGAACCCCAGCCGCTGTGCCGATTTCACGAATTTCACCCGAACCACGTCCGCCTCCCCATAGCGGCGAATGCTGCCATAGGGCTTGTCTGGCTCCGGCAGCAGGCCCTTGCGCTGGTAGAACCGGATGGTCTCCACATTGACCCCGGCCGCCTTGGCAAAAACGCCAATGGTCAGATTCTCAAAATTAATTTGCATATCGCTTGACTCCGTACATAACTACGGAAGTAAGCTTAAGCTATCCAAACCAAATTTGAAAGGACAAGCGTATGTCTGAACCACAAAACGGGCGCGGCGCGCTCTTCGCCGGTGGGCTGGCCGCCATTCTTGCGTCGGCCTGCTGCCTGGGGCCGCTGGTTTTGATCGCCTTGGGGTTCAGCGGGGCATGGATCGGCAACCTGACGGTATTGGAGCCGTATCGGCCGATCTTCATCGGCGCGGCGCTGGTTGCACTGTTCTTTGCCTGGCGGCGCATCGTCCGACCGACCGCAGCCTGCAAGCCGGGCGAGGTGTGCGCGATTCCGCAAGTGCGCACCACCTACAAGCTCATTTTCTGGTTCGTCGCCGTGTTGGTCTTGGTCGCGCTTGGTTTTCCCTACGTCATGCCATTTTTCTACTAATCAGGAGTTCATCATGAAAAAGCTGTTTGCCTCCCTCGCTCTCGCCGCTTTCGTTGCCCCCGTGTTCGCCGCCACTCAGACCGTAACGCTGTCCGTGCCTGGCATGACCTGCGCCTCTTGCCCGATCACTGTCAAGCACGCGCTTTCCAAGGTTGAGGGCGTGAGCAAGACCGACGTAAGTTTCGACAAGCGCCAGGCCGTCGTCACCTTCGACGATGCCAAGACCAACGTCCAGAAGTTGACCAAGGCGACCGAGGACGCGGGCTATCCGTCCAGCCTCAAACGCTGATCCGTTAACCGAACTCGGGAGCGACACATGGGACTCATCACGCGCATCGCTGGCAAAACCGGCGCGCTCGGCAGCGTCGTTTCCGCGATGGGCTGCGCCGCCTGTTTTCCTGCCATCGCCAGCTTTGGCGCGGCCATCGGACTGGGCTTCTTGAGCCAGTACGAGGGGCTATTCATTGGCATCCTGCTGCCGATGTTCGCCGGCATCGCGTTACTCGCCAATGCTATCGCTTGGCTCAATCATCGACAGTGGCGACGCACGGCGCTCGGCACGATAGGCCCGATCTTGGTGCTGGCAGCGGTGTTTTTAATGCGGGCTTACGGCTGGCAGAGCGGTGGACTGCTCTATGTCGGCCTGGCCTTGATGGTTGGGGTGTCGGTCTGGGATTTCATCTCGCCAGCACATCGCCGCTGCGGGCCGGACAGCTGTGAATTGCCAGAACAACGTGGCTGACGGCAACAGCCGTAGCCACCACAGAAAAGGAAAAATACATGACCACCCTGAAAATCACCGGGATGACCTGCGACTCGTGCGCGGCTCACGTCAAGGAAGCCTTGGAGAAAGTGCCCGGCGTGCAATCGGCGCTGGTGTCCTATCCGAAGGGCACAGCGCAACTCGCCATTGAGGCGGGCACGTCATCGGATGCGCTGACTACCGCCGTGGCCGGACTGGGCTACGAGGCAACGCTTGCCGATGCGCCACCGACGGACAACCGCGCCGGCCTGCTCGACAAGATGCGCGGCTGGATAGGGGCCGCTGATAAGCCCAGTGGCAACGAACGCCCGTTGCAGGTCGTCGTCATTGGTAGCGGTGGCGCGGCAATGGCGGCAGCACTGAAGGCCGTCGAGCAAGGCGCGCAGGTCACGCTGATCGAGCGCGGCACCATCGGCGGCACCTGCGTCAATGTCGGCTGTGTGCCGTCCAAGATCATGATCCGCGCCGCCCACATCGCCCATCTGCGCCGGGAAAGCCCGTTCGATGGCGGTATTGCGGCAACTGTGCCTACGATTGACCGCAGTAAGCTGCTGGCCCAGCAGCAGGCCCGCGTCGACGAACTGCGGCACGCCAAGTACGAAGGCATCCTGGGCGGTAATCCGGCCATCACCGTTGTGCACGGTGAGGCGCGCTTCAAGGACGACCAGAGCCTTACCGTCCGTTTGAACGAGGGTGGCGAGCGCGTCGTGATGTTCGACCGCTGCCTGGTCGCCACGGGTGCCAGCCCGGCGGTCCCGCCGATTCCGGGCTTGAAAGAGTCACCCTACTGGACTTCCACCGAGGCCCTGGCGAGCGACACCATTCCCGAACGCCTTGCCGTAATCGGCTCGTCGGTGGTGGCGCTGGAGCTGGCGCAAGCCTTTGCCCGGCTGGGCAGCAAGGTCACGGTCCTGGCGCGCAATACCTTGTTCTTCCGTGAAGACCCGGCCATCGGCGAGGCGGTGACAGCCGCTTTCCGTGCCGAGGGCATCGAGGTGCTGGAGCACACGCAAGCCAGCCAGGTCGCCCATGTGAACGGCGAATTCGTGCTGACCACCGGACACGGTGAATTGCGCGCTGACAAGTTGCTGGTTGCCACCGGTCGGGCACCGAATACGCGCAGCCTCGCGCTGGACGCGGCGGGGGTCACTGTCAATGCGCAAGGGGCCATCGTTATCGACCAAGGCATGCGCACGAGCAACCCGAACATCTACGCGGCCGGCGACTGCACCGACCAGCCGCAGTTCGTCTACGTGGCAGCGGCCGCCGGCACCCGTGCCGCGATCAACATGACCGGCGGCGACGCAGCCCTCAATCTGACCGCGATGCCGGCAGTGGTGTTCACCGACCCGCAAGTCGCCACCGTGGGCTACAGCGAGGCGGAAGCGCACCACGATGGCATCGAGACCGACAGTCGCACGCTGACACTCGACAACGTTCCGCGAGCGCTTGCCAACTTCGACACACGCGGCTTCATCAAGCTGGTCATCGAGGAAGGTAGCGGACGGCTCATCGGCGTGCAGGCGGTGGCCCCGGAAGCGGGCGAACTGATCCAGACGGCGGTGCTCGCCATCCGCAACCGCATGACGGTGCAGGAACTGGCTGACCAGTTGTTCCCCTACCTGACAATGGTCGAGGGGTTGAAGCTTGCGGCGCAGACCTTCAACAAGGACGTGAAGCAGCTTTCCTGCTGCGCTGGATAAAAAAAGGAGGTTTTCAATGAGCGCCTACACCGTGTCCCGGCTGGCCCTTGATGCCGGGGTGAGCGTGCATATCGTGCGCGACTACCTGCTGCGCGGATTGCTGCGTCCGGTGGCGTGCACCCCGGGCGGCTATGGCCTGTTCGATGATGCCGCCTTGCAACGGCTGTGCTTCGTGCGGGCGGCCTTCGAGGCGGGCATCGGCCTGGACGCGCAACTGGCCTCCATGCCAGCCGAGCGGGCGCACGAGGAGGCATTGCCGTGAACGCCCCTGACAAACTGCCGCCCGAGACGCGCCAACCCGTTTCCGGCTACCTGTGGGGTGCGCTGGCCGTGTTGACCTAGAGAGAGTGCGCAAGGGCCTCAGAAAGGAGCTGAAACCGTCCCAGAGCCGGACTCTCAAGGGAGACCGGAAAATCCTGCTGAAACGCGCTCACGAAGTCTCAGACCGGGAGC
>NZ_KB850038.1:0-9105 GCF_000369465.1 Acinetobacter sp. CIP 53.82
TTTTCATTCCGTGGGCTTTTAATTATTTTAAAGTTTTTAAATGCTTTTAGGTAAGCTGAAAGCCTTGTAAATAAAGGCTTCTAGACTTCATATGACTACGTTTACCTACCAATATGACTACGTTTACCTACCAATATGACTACGTTTACCTACCAATATGACTACGTTTACCTACCATAAGTCTACCTTATTTATTTTATAGATTTAACCATGTTTACCTTGCATTAATCTACAGATTTATTAATATAGATTTATATTCATAACTAATAAGATAGATAAATAAAGTGCGGGATTTAGTAGTTAAAGATAATGCATTAATTAATGCGAGTTATAACTTAGATTTAGTAGAACAGCGTTTAATCTTATTAGCTATTGTTGAAGCAAGAGATAGTGGTCGAGGCATTAATGCCAATGATCCATTAGAAGTCCATGCTGAGAGCTATGTAAATCAATTTAATGTTGCAAGACAAACAGCGTACCAAGCGTTAAAAGATGCTTGTAAAGATCTATTCGTACGCCAATTTAGCTATCAAGAAATCAATAAGAGAGGAAATGTAGAAAATGTTTTAAGCCGCTGGGTCAGCGAGATTAGATATATCGATGATGAAGCAACCGTGAAGTTAATATTTGCTCCTGCAATTGTCCCACTTATTACACGTTTAGAAGAGCAATTTACTAAATATGAATTACAACAAATTAGTAATCTCAGCAGTGCGTATGCTGTGCGGTTATATGAATTGTTAATAGCTTGGCGCAGTACAGGCCAAACTCCTATTATTGAACTAGCAGAGTTCAGGAAAAAAATAGGTGTTCTTGATGATGAATATACAAGAATGGGGAATTTCAAAGACCGAGTATTAAATTTGGCTATTGCTCAAATTAATGAACATACAGATATTAAAGTCCAATGTCAGCAACATAAAAAGGGACGTAATATTTCTGGCTTTTCATTTACCTTTAAACAGAAAAAGGTCGTTATAGCTAACAATAAAAAGCAAACTACTCTTGAGATTTTCTCAAAATTTACTGATGCACAGCGACATTTTTTTGCTAATAAGCTATCTGAGCTTCCAGAAATGAATAAATATTCTCAAGGTACTGAAAGCTATTCGCAGTTCGCAGTTCGAATTTCTGAAATGCTAAAAGATCTACAAAAATTTGAAGAACTACTGCCATATCTAGAGAAAGTAGGCTTTAATGCAAAATAAAACTCATGTTCAGATTGGATGTTCATATGAACATCCCTGTACACGTACTGAGGGACTCCATTGAACACAACAAAATTCAGCGTTATGGACGCCAGTAAAGCGTTTAAAAAGTCTAGAACAACAATTTATGAAGCTATAAAAAGTGGCGAATTATCAAGGGATAGTGATGGACTCATAGATCTATCGGAATTAATAAGAGTTTATGGAAATCCAACTGGTGTTCAGTCCAGTACACGTATTGAACAAGTCCAGAAGGATGCACCTGTACGTGTACAGTCCGAGATCGAAAATGTTCTAAAAGATCAGATTGCTTTACTTAAAAATCAGTTAGATTTAGCAAATCAAAGAGAAAAGTCTTTGATGCAACATATTGAAGATCTTACTCATAGAATTGAGTTTAAAGGCACCTTAGAACAGCCAAAACAAGAAAATACTAGTAAGCTAAATGAATCTACTAATCTAAATATAGCAACAGATCCTCGGCCAGAGATTGAGTCGAACTATGACGCATTGACTACTCCTAGTGAAGACAATAAGCGTATACCTATTCCAGAACACGTTGAACCGGAACCTAAAAAAAGGGGATTATTGGGTCGTTTAGCTCGGGCAGTTTTTACAGATGAGTAAGGTTTTATTGTTGTTTTTAGCTAAACAAAAGTGTGGAACATTGCTTGTTTATTGAGCGTGGAACATGAATAATCAATAAAAAGCCGTTCCAGTGCGCTGAACCCTGGAACGTCTTAGTATAAGTTTTTGATTTATATCGAATAAAAAACAGTATTTCGTATAAGGTGTATTATGTTATTTTTAGGAAGTCTTTAGAGTTGGCCTTCAAGTAACTGACCTATTTCTAACCTGGTATAGCCACGTTCTTTAAAGATCAAAATAATTGCTTTTTTATAATCTTCAGAAGTAGAAGTCTTATATTTAGTTATCAGTTGATTCTCGGAATTCAGCTCAAGATCATTTTTGATGGTCAATACTTCGCTAGAGATCTTATTAAAGATATTTAGGTTAAACATACAGGCACTCGTCATCCGTATTATAGCGGCCCGACTATAACGAATACCTGTCTTAGCTACGCTAGACACCCTTAGCCGCAAGGATTACAAATTAAGAAAAATTCTGCAAGTTTCTGCCAATTGAAAGAATAAATAATATCTCCCAAATGCCATCCATTTAACATAATGGCGGTTATACGAAGTCGACTTGTAATGCAATTTGCATTACAGTACTCCTAGTACATTAAATAACTGGGAGATATGATGGCTACTGTTAACTTCAGGGTCGATGAAGCCCTTAAAGAAAAATCCTATTCCATCCTTAAAGAACAAGGTATTGCACCTACAGATTTCTTTACTAGTATTCTTGAGTATGTTGCTACGACTGGGAAACTACCTGTCAAAAAAGCTTTGCTTTCAGAAGAAGATGAAGAATTGTTAGCTCTTGTCCGTAAGCGCATTAATGACCCTAAAGAGATGTTTGAGGAAGTCACATTAGATGACTTATAAGCTTTTACGTCACAAGGACTTTACAGCAGAATGGGAAAAACTCCCTGTTGCTATACGGGATCAATTTAAGAAGAAACTAGCCAAAGTCATAGAGCAGCCACATATTCCAAAGAATATGCTGAGAGGCGATCTTGCAGGTTGCTATAAAATTAAATTATTAAAAGCTGGTGTCAGACTTGTCTATCAAGTTAAAGATGATCAGGTAGTTATCTTGCTCATCACAGTCGGGAAACGAGCTGATAGCATAGTTTATGACGAAGCTAAAAAGCGCATTAAAGACTAAAAATGGGAGCTTATAGCTCCCATTTTTTGACTTCGTATAAGGTGTATTATGTTAATTTTAGGAAAACTAACAATTACCACTTATGGCTATAAGACACTTTCAGCGTTACACCACTCGCTAATAAATGGCTGGTATTATTGCTGCTTCGCATAAGTTGGCTATATAGTGGATAATATTTACGGTTAAACATATTCTCAATACCAATCGTCACAGTGTCCTTTGGATTAATTGCAAAACTACTCAATAAATCTGCTGTTGTATAAGATTTCACATCATAGCGACCAAAACCATTCACACCATTAAGTCGGTAATCTTTTGCACCGAAATATGTCGCCTGAATACGATTCGTCCAAGTGTCTGTCGGGCTATAAGAAATATATCCTGTCAATTTTAATGGTGGGATACGGAAGCCTGTCATGTCTTGTTCAATACTGGTACTTTGAGGAGTTTCACGACCTTTCATCCATGTGACACTACCACCAGAACCCCAAACATTGTTGTCAGCAAGGTAATTTAAAGTAGCCTCTACCCCTGAAATTTTTTCCTTTGTTCTGGCAAGAATCAAGCCATTGTTGAAAGACTGCACACCACCAAGATCAGAAGTAGAGTGGAAGACAGCCAAACTAGAGTTAAAGTTTTCAAAGTTACCTTTCCAACCTAACTCATAGTTATCGACTTTGACCGGCTCTAAAAATGAAGAAGCTAAGTTAAAGCCAGCAGTCGCATTACGAAGCACAACGCCTACATCTGGTAATTGGAAGCCCTGATTAAATGAAGCATAAATGGTATGTGCATCTACAGGGGAATATGCCACATTGGCATTGTATAGCCATGCATCAGCTTTGACTTTTCCACCTTGCACAGTATATGGGTCTGCTTTACCAAGTTGAGAGAGTGGAATAAAACTATCAATTTCCGCATAGCTATCTTCATAACGAGTGCCAATTTCAGCAGACCATTGATCATTAAAACGATGTTTGAGTTGAGCAAATCCACCCATACTTTGTGTGGTAAGCTCTGGTAAATAAGTTAAAGTCCCAATTTTGACAAATTCCAATCCACCTGATTGATCATAAATTTGAGGATCGAAGATATCTAAAGGCATTTCGCTCTTTTCACGACTGAAATCTCCACCCCAAACAAGAGTAGTATCCCCTAAGAATTCTAGTGGAGTACTTACAGTCAGGCGGCTACCCAAGACATTGTTCTCTTGATAGACCTGATCGACTTGTCCACCACGTGTACTGACTTTACGTGCATCAAATGGAGAGAATCGAGTAAAGAAATCTCGATAATAGATTTGGGCATCAACTTTATTGCCAAGTAAATTTTTATTGCTATAAGTTAAATTATAGATCTGGTTTTCATTTTTATTTTGCTCTGCTAATTTCAAACCTTTAATTGCCTTAGCAGGAACACTCCCTGCAGGGAGAGAGGCTACACTTGGATCAGATGCATATTCTGAATCCTGTTCTGCATTATAATAATTCGCAGCGAATTGAATATATTGATGATCATCAATATGATAACCAAGTTTTCCACCAATGCTATAAGCATCAGCATCAAATAAATCGCCTTGGCTTGGCTCAGGCGCAATTCTATCGCCACTTGCATCATAAGGGCTACCAATACGTTGATATCCAAAATCAAAAGCATAGTCAAAATTGTTACGGCTACCAGTAAAATATTGATGGATATCACCAGCTAATGCATCAGAACTAAAGTTAGTTAAAGGACTTTGTAAACCGATAACAGTTTTTGCAGTTGGAGCGCCTCCAGCGGCTTTTGTGGTAATTGAAATAATACCTCCAGCCGCACCACTACCATATATCGCATTACTCCCACGAATCACTTCAATACTTTGAATACTTTCAGGGTCAATTGCTGAGAGCCCTCGTGAAGTATCACGCGTTAAGTTCATTGGTATGCCATCCACTAAAATTAAGGCATTACGTCCACGGAGTGTTTGACCATAATCTGTAATTGTACGGCTTGAATCAGATAAACCAGGAACTGCTTTTGCTAATACTGTTGCAATATTTCCAGATGAACCATTTTTTAATAGCTCAAGTTGCTTTTCATCAAGCTTGGTGACTTGCTTAGATTTCTCTTGTACTTCATCAGAACGTGAGGCAGTGATAGTAATAGTTTCAAGCTGTTGAATAGAGTTTTTATCAGGTGTACTTTCTTTGGACTCATTCGCATGTATTACTTGAGTGAAACAAAGACTTGCGCAAGAGATGAATGGAATCAGGTAATGGATGTGTTTTGTGTTCATGAATCTAAGTTCCCCCTATTAAATTTTATGCAAATAATAATCATTAATATTTATTATGCAATTTTTTTTAATAGTTTCAGGAATTAGCATTTTTCCATTATTTAACATAATAGAGCTTATACGAAACGTATTTTAAAATATTTTTATTTATCAATAATTTAAAAGCTCACCCTTGAGCACAAAATGCACAAAAATTAGCTTCTGTAATAAGTCGGTGAGTTTTCAAGCAACTTTGTAATATTTCGCCAATAGAATTGGTTAAAAAGTGCTCAATTTCCGCTTTTTTGCCCAATTAACAAGACTCTTGCATCTAAAATTATCCCCAATTTTTGTGGATAAAATTTAGGCTATTTTGTACGCTTTGGCTCACATCAATCTAGGCCCCTTGCTGCTATGCGGCATACTGGAATTTTTCTATGATGAAGTCATAGAAAACAGGATGTTCCAAACAACAAGAATAAGAAAGATCGCACCAGGACGTGAGGTAAGACAGGAGTCATACTGAGCAACCCAAAGAAACCCCGGCATCCTGCCGGGGTTTTTTTATTTCTTAAATTACCTATCAGATTTCGATGTATACATCTCATAATTTGATTGTTTATATGATTTGTATCATGTTATATAAAATAGGAAAAAATAACTTCACTATAAGGAAATCATGAAAAAAAAAATTATCTACCTAGCAGGAGCTATGACCATAGTTTTACTAGTAGCGGTGATTAAACATGAAAATAAAGTAAAGAGGGATGAGCGATTGAGATATTTAGATTCCATAATATCTAAGCAACCTTAGTAAAATTGCGTTTATGTTTAGACATATCAGCTCATATAAAAGCCATTATTTAACATAAAGTCTCTTATACGAAGCCCAGGTTAATTCTGGGCTTTTTGTTCAATCTCATCATTGGCCGAGAACATACTTGGATTCGTAAGCCTGATATTTTCCTGACAACTTCCACACAGCATCAATCCTGCAAAAAGTTGTACATTTTGTCTATTTTCACAAAGCGTACATGGCTTTGAAAGCTGAATAATACTATCTGACACTACTTTACCCTCTTATAGTTATCATCTGCATATGAATAACCTTTAGCTTGCATCATTCGAACCTCATCTTTAGAAGCCCCATTTTTCATTAATGTCCATAACATCATGAAATAGAGTCCCGAAAAATCTTCATAGTATTTTTCAGAAAAATTGTTGTCTTCCTCAAAATCATCTATTCGCTTTTCTAATCGATTCACCAGATCCTCAATACGATCGGCTTGTGTGATTTGACAACACAAACGTAAACTGGACATTAAAGTCCTAAACTTTAACAATATAGTTGTAAACAAAGAGAGATTAAAAAAATGTCAAATTTTACATTTGATCCTGAAATTTTTGTGGTCATCCATTTTTACTTACCATAGACATATAAACTTACATGTTTTTAGTGCAAAAAAATTAAACCAAATGGTATAAAAATAAAAATCAAAAATAGGGTAATAAAATGAAAGTTAAAATTTTTCTTGGCTTAATAAGCTTTATTTCTGCCTCACCTTATGCTGCTACAGTTCCAGCAGAAGCATTCAGCCGTGCCAATTGTGAAGCATATATTCCAAGTTTTGGATATGGTTGGTATAACGAATCTATTTCTTATGATGCTTTAACAGGTGTACATAAAAATCTATATGCAAAAACAGATCAAAAAGCTACTAATGGCAATCAACGAACAGATAATTCAAGTAACCCAAGTGGGTATCGTGTTAGAGCAGGGTTTGTTGATCCTAAAAGTGATAAAAGATTTTGGAATGTATCCGGTACACACTATGAAACCCTAGATAATGGGCGAGCTGTTTCTCAATACACATCTGCAAAAGATTGCAATTTTAAATTTGGGCAGTTTTTATAAAATCTTATGAAAAAGAATAAAATTCTATTAATAGTTCTTGTGGTTGGTATTATTGTTTTAGGTATTGTAATTTTTATAAAATCTCAAGCAGTTACAGAAACAAAAAGATTGGGTAACGGTGAAAATACCAACCATAATGAAACGAGTTCATCTTCCAAACCATCTATTCAAAATACAAATCAAAATACAGAATTATCGAATACAAATCAAAGTTCGTTAGCTAAAAATCAAAATGATGAATCATTTATATTTAATTCTGATTTAAAAGCTTTAAGAGAAAAATATCCTGATGGTGTCATATATACTAAATTATCAGAAGCTAAGCTAAGCAAAGCTCAAAAAGACGATTTAGCAAAAAATTTCGACAATTTAAATCGTTATGGAAGCTTTAGTGGTGGAAAGATTACTAATGAATTTTCTAACTTAGATAAAAAAAGAGCTGCATTAAAAGAAGAAAAACCTTTAGATTTTAAACCAATAAATACAGATGGTTTAGTTCCAGATTTAAAACTATCAGGAAAGTGGTATTCTGGTGCAATAAATGAAGGAAAATACAACTCCCTTTATCGGTTATATGAAAACCAAGATGGTAGTACTAAATTTGAAATAACCGAAATGTATTTGAATCCAAATAACAGTGCTATTGTAGAAGTTTTCCAAGAAAGTTTAAATCATAATGTAAACAATGTTCCAATGACTATTGAAACATTGAGAAATGAAAATGGGCAAGACATTTATAATGTTCACTTCAATTATAATAATAGATATTATTCGTTATCTACGGAAAACATGAACCGTACACAAGTAGAAAATATCATTAATCAAATAACTAAATAAGTTAAAATCTAGGTGAAAAACTCCTATCATTTTTACGTTGTTGCCCCAGTTGCAACTCTCTACGTCTGTCCAACTCATCTAAAGCCTTGAAGATATTTGTTTGATCAAACCCTCGAATTTTTCGTGATACTGTTGCACTGAGTCTAGTTTCCTTTGAAGAAGTTTTACCAATTTGGAAAGGCTAGGTTTACAACTATATTGTAAAAAACCGCTATTTTTCTAAACTGAAAAATCCATTGAGTTTAGAACTGTAATGTAGATTTATTCAATTAGATTTGATGTAAGTTGTTGATTTTACATTTTGCCAGTTTAAGACATTAATGTAAAAAGACAGCTTGCTGTTTAACAGCAATAGATTGAAAATCATTGGTCAAAATTTTACTGAATAATTTACTGGTTCTGATTCCTTCTGAATTAGCCAATTGATCGTAGAATTCTGCTACTTGTGGATCTAACCTGACTGCATAAGTTTTGACTTTTTCGCCCATAAATTACACCTCTTATTAAAATTAGATTTTGTACAAAATTAAATATATATAATTCAACTAATTAAATAAAAAATAATGAGTAGATTACGTACAAACCTATTTGTACAGAATTAATTTATTTTAAAACAAAAACTTATTTAAATATAATGCTTTTTTTTATGTACAACAATGAGTACATAATTTTTCTTAAATTTATCAATATCTTATCTAAAAAAAGTGTTGTTTTGATGTACAACCATGAGCACAGCATAAAAAATAGATAATTCAATCACTTATTCTAAAAAAAGACCATTTTTCTGTACACGTTTCTGAGACCCTAAAAAATCGCTGAAATCCTTATCCTGTAAGGCTTTGAGGGTTGTCATCGTTAGATGCGTGGTGTGTGACAAAAAAATCCCGGCATGTGCCGGATCTTGGATTGGAAAATTGGCTAAAGTGACGTAGGGCCGGTGCTTGGTTTTGCATGGAAAAAAGTATTTATTTCCTTGTTTAGAAAAACGTAAAAAATCAATTTTTTGTCCATTCATCCAGGTTAAAAATTTCAACCCAAAACTTTAATTATGAAAAGCTTCATAGAACGCGTTCAAATGCGATTTAAGAGCCTTT
>NZ_KB850039.1:0-12497 GCF_000369465.1 Acinetobacter sp. CIP 53.82
CCTAGAAAACATAGATCTCATAGTGAAAAACAGAAAACAGCTCAAAAAACGCAAATGAGAGCGAAATAAAGAGGTATTTTGACTTTAGATAGATGCATAGAGCGAGTGTCTACGAGCGAACTATCAAAATTTGCGCCTAGACCCTCTGAAAAACATTTTTTTTCTCTTTAGTCTAAGAAAGCATAAGTTTCATGCAGAAATTTGCTCCTGGACCGAGCGTAGCGAGTAAAAAAGTTTTATGAGCGAAGCGAATTCCGAGTTGCTTTTGCTTTTTATCTTAATATTCATATATCTATGATGAAGCCATGATACTCTGCGATATAAAAAACCGGCTTGAGAATAGACCGGTCTTTTATGATATTTGCTAAAATGCTCTTTTAAAATATAAAAAACTAAGCGTGTGTAGCACTGGGTCTAGGTGTTCTTTGAGCTTAGTTATTAGCGTTATTTAAATAAGTATAAGTCAATTTTTACCTAATGGATTTGCTTTTCAACTAGTTCCAATTTCTTTAATGCTTGCCCTTTTTTATGATCATTATCAATCTTTACAACTAGAGCTAAAATAAAAACCATCACTATAAAAACAAGGAAAATCAAATGCTTTTTCATCATTAATCCCTTCTTTTGATCTTTAAGAATGCCTTGCTCCTTTGTAAATAGATATGACATAAGGGAAGCACTGATACAAGCCTTTTTAAATGACTTTAGCAACTCGATAAACAGTTGCAACTCCACAATTCACTGCTTTGGCAATTTCTTCCTTAGTCATATTGCCAGCTGCTAGCAATTCTTTTATTCGTTTGTGCTTAGCCTCATTGGCTTTCTTACCTGTTGGCTTGTAACCCGAACGTGCCAGGCCCTGCTTAATACGTTCTATACGTTTCTCATTGTCCAGGCGGGCCATTGTTGCCAGGAGATCAATCAACATATTATTGATGAGTTCCAGGATTGAATGAGTAATGCTGTCACTGGTTTGAATCATTTGGTAGGTAGTAGGAAGATCCGCTACGACTAAACGAAGTCCCTTCTCCTGGATCCTGCGCTTCAGCTCTTGAAAATCCTGTTGGGTTAGGCGTGATAATCGGTCAATACTTTCAACTAACAAGGTGTCACCTTGATTTGCTTCTGACAGTAGCTTATTCAATTCAGGTCGGTCTAACTTCGTACCACTATAGTTTTCCACGTACACAATGGTTTCGCCCAAATTCAAGTTTTGGTTTAGATCCTGAAGAATCTGCAAAGCCCTTTCTGCATCTTGATCTTTAGTTGAAGCTCGTAGATAAATACGTGTATTCATTTCTATCATTTAATCTTAATTCTATTAGATTAATGATAATACTATCATTTAATTATTGCACTAAGTCTAATGATAGATATTGTATGCGATTTGGCTCGCTATCATTCAGCTATAGTGCAATGATAGTGTTTCTTGAGGCTCGTACGTGAATGAAATTATTTTTTATGGGTAGTTCTGCTCTTTAATTTACGTAGAACCAAGCAAAACGAAAAAAACCGCCTGATCCAGCAGGCGGTTTTAATATTTAATAGAGTAATGGTTGCAAGATTTGCGTGAGCTGAATTAAGTCTGCTAGCAAGCTAATAGCTTGTAGAATCAATTTCAGTGAAATCATATTCATGCCTTACCTCCTCTCTGTCTGTGAGAAGGCAATGACAAATTCCGGTTGTGTTCAACGGTGTTTTCGACTTTAATATCAATTTATATACCTCATCGTTGTCTTCTCTGGCCTCGATAACGCCTCAATTTATCTCTCGAGTTGTGGAAGATGAGAGAAGTAAATTAAGGCTCCATACTCATTAAGTTATCTCTCGAATTGTGGAAGATGAGAGGGGTAACTTAATGATATTCTCAGTGCTGTCTGACAACAGAATCAACACCTTATTTTGGCAAGATACGGGAAAATATAGGGTAGATCAATATTGACTTTTTATGAAAAAATTTTCGTATTTAGACAAAAAGTTTAGGGAAAGAACTCCCCCAATTTCTGTGTACTCGTAACTACTTATACAATAAGAATTTTATTTTAAAATCAAAGAAATATAGTTTATTTATCGACAACTTTGTGGATAAGTTTATGTATCAGTCAGATCATGACTATCTCTAAAATAGTTCTTATCTACCCTATTAGTGTAACTTCATGACTTTAATCGAGTACCGCACGTATTACACGGCCAAACAAGCCACGGCGTTTAGGTTCAGGCTGTGATACCGGATTAGTTGTCCTGGGCTCCTCCATAGTCTGATCTGAGGCCACTTGCGCTATTGGCTGATCGGCTTCTGTACTTTCTTCTTTCTGTTCTGGTTTTGGCGCTCCCCAAAGTAGCTGTAGCGAGTAAATTTGATCATCTTTTGCTTTCAACTGCTCACGCTGGAACTGTTCGCGCTCTTGAGCCAGATCAAGCTGCTTTTTAAGTATGTCTACCTGTTGTTGCAGTATGTCAACTTCTGCCGACTTTTGTGCCGCCCGGGACTGTAACGTGACGTTCTGTGTGCTTCGCTGTGATGGCTCACCAAAGACTCTTATAGCCTCGGCAAGATCAATCTTACCGTCACTGTTTTTGCTCAGATCGCCTTTATTTATACGCTTATAGATGCTTTGGCGGTTCATACCATACAGCTTTGCCAGCTCAATGACCGATAGTGCCTTCATATTGTTTTTTTCACTGTCTACTCAATGTTCAGGTTACATTAACGTGACATGTACCGCTAGAAAAGTTTTCCACCATCAATGATGGAAAACTTAATTTGGCTTACTTTCGACCTGACTTATCTTCATTTAATATTGTTGGCGAATATCCATTCCCTACATTACTTTCATTCACATTTCTTAAGGGTCTAGGCTGATAATCCGGCATAGGTTTTTTTACTGGCTCCTTTGGAAGAACTTGATCCTTCGGGGTCGTCACGTTATAGCTCCATATTTCAAAATAAAAATCATTACTAGATAAACCAATAATGTAACAACCGATAACTTCAAAAAAAAGAGACTCTTATTTAAAGGGTCTACCTTACATTGATTTATTTTTTTCTCTGCATTATCAATCGCATGCTTGTAATCATCTGCAAGAGCAATATACATCTCACTTTGAGACTTTGAAGAAACCCAGTCTCTAACTTCATCATCAACAGCTATTTTTCCTATAGAGGAGAAATTAGAAGCCGTGACCAAAAACCACCAAGAAAGGAATGTAAAAGACAATAAAAGTAAAAGAATTAAGATAAGTAAGATCTTTAAACCATTAGATAATTCTGTAAAAAGCTCATCTGAAAAAGAAGTAGTAGAAAAAGCTACAATACCAGCAAGCAAAATATTTACGATAGCAATTAAACGCCCGATTTTTTCATCAAGACGATTAGCCCTCAAAAGTTCATCCCGATATTCATCATGTGCAACTTTAAAGTAAAGTTTAGAACACTCTAAAAAGTCCTCATCGCGTTCCAAATCATTATTAGTAAGACCCACAAAAAATCCCCTCGAGATTAAAAACAGAAGGCTGTTATCTGATAAGGCTATTGTCCCACCCCTAACCAACGTCGGACAGTCTTACGGTCGACCTCCAGTTGTTTTGCTATCTGGGTATTGTTCATGCCGTTAGCTTTCAGCTGTATTGCCTGTTCACGCTTTACTGAATAAGCCAATCCTTTGGCTTTACCACCCTTTGCTCCGCGCACTGCTTGTACGGCGCTGAACTCTCCATAGCTAAAACGCTGCCACACCCACTTAGCAATGCTCTTTGCTGTCGCTTTTACTTCGCTATAAGGTAAGGGTTGTTCAAACCCGCTGTTAATCGCTTCTATTTGCGCTCTGACGGCCTTTTCCCACTCAAGGCTAGTGTTATGGTGCATATAGTCTCTAATGGCCTTATACGCCCAATGACGGCCCTTCTCGAACATTGTAACGTTACGTCCTAAGCCGACAACTTCGAGCTTCTTCGGAATCCGCTTAGGTAGGTCAACAAAGTCCGCTAGGTAGTCCAGGGAATAAGCCCGCTCTGTCCAGAACGTGGTTCGCCATTGAGGATGTAAGGGGTTCTTGGTAATGAGGTGAGAATAGTTGCGATCTGCCCCCATTTTGAGCGCATAGGCATAGTAAACCGCCTGGGCATACTTGATTGCCTTAATGCTGGAAAAGTCGCTGGTACAAAGCGGTATCTCCAGCTTGTAGCAATGATGGCTATGACCATTAACAGGGTTTTGAGTAGTCCAAAAGGGTTTAGGTAAACCGGCATCAAACCAGGATAAAGCGGCATCTTCTTTGTCATCGTCAAAGACAAAGTAAATTGTGGTCAGGGGAGGATTTATCTGAATGTAGGGCTTTTTAACCGCGATGGATTTAGTACGGATGAGCATGTAGCCAGGCTTCTCATCCATGCAATATGGTTTATTTGGTAGACTCTCGAATAGATCGAGTTGCTGCTGTGTCCCCAATTCCGTTCTAAATTTAGTCAGTGTCGAGTGACTTTTTGTATAATTCATGGGTTTACACTTTAGTAAACCGCCTTTTGTTCTTTGCATATACTAAATTTGTGGTATATGATTATAACAAACACAAGACGGATTCATCTCCTTATTGTTGTTAAAGATACGAGCCTCGATTGATTCCATTCCGCCAAGTTTGAAAATCATCGGGGCTTTCTTTTGTAAGAATATAACTAATCAACAAAAAATTTCAATCAATAAAACTATATAAAATAATAAATTATCAAGATAGTTACGTAAGTTGCGCAAGTTAAATAATCTTATTATTTATAAACTATTGATCTAAATAGAAAACTTTATATAATGAATTTTAAATAAGTTACGTAAGTTAAATAATCAAGATGATAATTTTAGTTGGTGGTGAAAAAGGAGGGTCCGGTAAAAGTTGCCTCGCCCAAAATTTAGCTGTGTATTTACAAGCGAAAAAGAGAGATATTTTATTATTGGATGCTGATCCACAAGGTACTACTACTGATTGGATTAAAGAACGTGATGACAACAATAAAGTAGAAAGTATTCCTTCAGTACAAGCTGCTGGGAATATCCGTCAAATATTATTAGACCTGTCTAAACGCTATCAAGACATTATTATCGATGCAGGTGGTCAAGATTCTGAGGCTTTACGTTCAGCAATGACTATTGCAACTCATATGTTATTGCCATTTCGTCCTAAAAGACGTGATCTAAAAACATTGGTTCATGTTGAAAAGTTGATCCGATTAGCCAAAGCTGTAAATCCAGAGCTTTATACTCGAGCAGTTATTACTCAATGTCCAACTTTACCAAGTCAGTTTCAAAGAATATTAGACGCTAAAGAAGCATGTGAATCTTTTGATTTGATTCCACTTAACAATTTTACGTGTAATCGAAATATCTATGATGATGCTGATGAAAATGGATTATCTGTCTTTGAAATGTCATCTGATGAAAAAGCTAAACAAGAAATTGAACAAATTGCTAAAGAGTTTTTAGGAGATCTTTAATGGCACTTAAAGGCTTAAAAAAATCTGAGCAAAGTTTAAACGAAGAAAAAATCGAGGACTTTATTCAGGGTGCACCCAAACGTGTTAAGAAAATAGAGCCAACACAGCAAACTTATAAAAGATACACCTTCTCTTTAACTGAAGATGTCAATCATCAAATAGATACTCTTTTGGTAAATTGTAGAGTTGCTAAGGCCAATCGTTCTATCATTTTAAAAGCTGCTATTAGTCAACTAGAAAAACTATCTGCTGAAGAACTGCAAAAAATCGTATTAGATAAAATTAAGTAACTTACGCAAGTTACTTAATTTACATAAGTTAATGCTTTAAATTTTTATTAAATAAACTTTTGAAATATTGCTTACTTATCGATCGTGGAACATGAAAGATTGATAAAACAGCCTAAGAGAGCGTGCTTAGACTGTTTTTACAGATATAAGGCATTGTTTTAAAATGGTTTTTACAAAACGTTTCGTATAAGGTGTATTATGTTAATTTTAGAAAATCTTAAATTTTAATTACTTACTAGGTTTGATATAATTGAGAATAATAATTAATTACTTTTATGTTTTTTATGTTTTTTATGTTCAAAGGTAAAAGCTTCGATAACTTTCTAAAATTATCAACCTACATGTTTTGGTTGTTAACTATGTGGTCTATAGGTATGGCGCTATATAATAAATATATGGGCTATTCTGAAAATATAGATATGGGACCTACCTTCACTTTTATGTTTTTTGCATTCTTTTCTAAATATCAATATGCAATCCAGTATTGGCTTAGTCAGCTAGAAACTATCAATACACAAGAACGAACTAGACAACTCAAAACAGACTCTGATCAAAGTAATTCAAAAATATAAAAGATATCTGTATGCAGAAATTATTTAATTCT
Organism: Acinetobacter sp. CIP 53.82; assembly: GCF_000369465.1. Classification (NCBI taxonomy): domain Bacteria; kingdom Pseudomonadati; phylum Pseudomonadota; class Gammaproteobacteria; order Moraxellales; family Moraxellaceae; genus Acinetobacter; species Acinetobacter sp. CIP 53.82. Next base: position 6,376 of record NZ_KB850039.1, read on the forward strand.
CAAATTAGCCCATTTTCATTTTTTGAATATATAGGGTTACTTACTTGTGGCACTGTTCTTGCCAACTATTTTTTAGATAAGCCATTAATTAATATTGGGGTTTTTTCCATTTATTGTTTAATCGGTTTTTTCCTGTCAATTTTAAAGTTTTATATAAATTATAAAAAATTTAAACCTCAGAAAAGAGTCGAAAATGAACAAAAAAGCTAAATTGATCATTCTTATAATAAGTTTACCGGTTGTATACGGTCTTGGATATTTTATATATATCAATATAGCTACAGGAAAGCCTTTCTTAGGTGTGATACCAGAAATGTTGCTATATTTAATTCCTGCATATTTTATTACTAGCATTCTTATTGAGCTTTTGATAGTTGAAGCACCTAATAAGCAAATAAAAAGGGCTCTTCTTAAGGCCTCATTACTTCTGTGCTTTTTTATATTATTTGGTGTGACTTATTGGGCTTTTAATAAGTACATAATTCTTGCGAATCAGTTAGAACATACTTTCATAGCAGAAAATGCACATCTTCTTTTCCTAATGTTAGCAATATTTTTGGGCATTAAATTTTCTCAAAAATTAGATTCAAAATGAATACATTTAAGATTTATGTACTTTTAAAAATAGGCATTTCATGAGCAATAAATTCAAGTGGATATTTTTGTATGGTGGATTGGGGTGGGGTATACCATTTGCATGCATCATGTATGTTATTCGAGAAATTGAAGGTAAGTCGATGGCCTTTGGTTCACTTCCTGTGTTTCTTATCATCTGTATCCTTTTTGGAATGTCTTTTGGAGCTATAAATTTCAAATATCTATCAAAAAATAAATATGAAAAATTAAATCTTAGATTTGAAAAATTATCTCAAGTCTTATTAGCTTGGATAGTCATCTATAGTATATATGGCCTAATCATCAGGTTTTTATTAGTTCCCCTAAATTACAACGAAACTATTGGTGCTAATATTTTTGGTTGGATTGTCTGGGCTATTGTTTTATATACATCTTTCAAAATTTTTGAAAATAATAAAACATCTGATAAATCTATTTAACATAATGGTGATTATACGAAGTACACTTGTATATTAATTTAAATATCAACTACTTAATAAAAATATAAAAATCCAAAAATGAGCAAAAAGCCGATTTTGAAACAAGTCGGCTTTTTATTAAGCAAAGTTGTAACTTTTAGCCAATAAATCTGAGTGAAAATTACGCTTTTCAACTTGAGTAATACAATTTTGTGATACATTATTGTATATACAAATTTGAATGTTTTTTATGGAACAGTATTTCGAATGGGATGAGGCAAAGAATCGAAAGAATCAGAAAAAGCATGATGTCTCTTTCGAAACGGCAAGCCTTGTTTTTGAAGATCCATTACGGATCTCAATCCAAGACAGATATACTAATGGTGAAGAACGTTGGCAAACCATTGGACGAGTTAAAGGCGTACTAATGTTATTGGTGGCTCACACCATTTTTGATGAAGATGACTGTGAAATCATCCGAATCATTAGTGCAAGGCAAGTCACTAAAGCGGAGCGAAACAAATATGAGCATGGTTAGATACTCACACAAAGAGCTGAATGAGAAATTTGGTGAGAAGCAAGATGCTGAAATTCAACGCTTGCTTGCTAAAGGCACGGTTCCTGATGATCAGCTAGATCTATCAGATATTCCTGAAATTACAGACTGGAGCAATGCTGTACGCCAAAATCAATTTTACCGCCCAGTAAAGCAACAAACTTCAATTCGGTTAGATGCTGATGTACTTGCTTGGTTCAAAGCACAAGGCAAAGGTTATCAAACACGTATGAATGAAATTTTACGAGATGCTATGCTAAAAGAATTAAAAAATCATCAATAAGAATGGGAGCTTAGGCTCCCATTTTTGACTTCATTTTTAGGGGGGATTACCATTCAAAAATTTAAATAGTAGATTTTATAAATTTTTAAGTGTTATATTATAATATAACATTAAATTTGGTTGTTTTATGCTAAATAAAAGTAAACTATTTTTAGCTTTAATTACTTTAGGGGCCTCGAAAATTTTATTGGCAGCTGAAGGGCCTGTTACTACCTTAAATACAATAGTATTAACTGCACAATCTGATGAGTTAGGGTCTGAGCTGTTAGGCAAAAGTCTAAATGTTAGTAATCAGTTTATTGATACTAGTAAACTTAAACAGCGTTCGACAACTCTAGGGGATGCCTTGGGTACGGAATTAGGAATTCATTCTAATCAATATGGAGGTGGAGCATCTACTCCTATTATTCGTGGGCAGGAAGGAAAACGTATTAAAGTTTTACAGAATAATGCTGACGTGTTGGATATGTCTAATATGTCTCCAGATCACGCTGTCACAGTTGAACCAAGTTTAGCTAAGTCTATTGAAATTATACGTGGTGCAAGTACCCTTTTGTATAGTTCAAATAGTGCGGCAGGGGTAGTCAATGTCATTGACTATAAAATTCCAACCCAAATGCCTCAAGACGGATTAGAGGGTAATACTACATTACGTTTTAATACTGGCAGTAATGAGAAGTTGACCACAGCAGGTGTAACAGTTGGCTTAAGCCCACATGTAGCTTTACGGGCAGAAGGGTTATATCGTAATGCTGGTAACTATAAAACTCCTCATTACCAGTCTAGCTCTTATAATTCTTTAGAAGATCTTGAAAACCAAAACAGTATTTATAAAAATTTAAAATATTTACCAGAAAGCTGGGCAGAGTCGAGAGTAGGTACGCTTGGATTATCCTGGATAGACGATAATACTTATTTAGGAGTTTCTTATACACATCGTCATGATGAATATGGTTTACCAGCCCATAGCCATTTATATGAAGGTTGTGGTGCCTCTGCAATCGGTATCGATTCACGAATTAGTGGATTAAAAAATTATCTTTTATATTATCCTCAATTGATGGATGAGCAAGATATTAATTACATAAATCCACGTCCTGATTGTCATCAGCATAATCATATTCATGAAACTAATTTCTCTCATAATGCTCCTTATATTGATTTAAATACTCGACGTTATGATGTGCGTGGAGAATTCACTCAACCATTTACCGGTATTGACAAAATTCGTACCTCATTGAGTTATATAGATTATTTTCACAATGAACTCGAGGGAGATAAGATTACTAACTTTTTTAAAAATACAGGAAAAGTAGGCCGCATAGAGTTATCACATCAGCCATTAGGGGAATTAACCGGTATCTTGGGGCTACAATATTTGGAACAGGATAATAGTGCTTTATCACCAGTCCATTCTCAAGAAGGCCATACCACCTATCTAGATAATCAGCAGCTATTAAATCGAAATGTCACTAAAAACTTTAGTGTATTTGGCCTAGAAAAATATAACTGGAACGACTTTACTTTCGAACTAGGTGCTCGTATAGAAAAGCAGAAAGTTAGTATGGATTATGATATAGAAAAAATTAAAGATTCAATGAAACCTTGGCCTAATAAATATAACAGTCCTTATGTAGAAAAAAATAATAAAATCAGGGCTCAAAATTTAAAATCTATTTTAGAAGCTGTTCAACCTAACAAAGAAACAGCTTTTTCTTATGCAGGTACAGTCCACTGGAGATTTGCTCCAAATTATATCTTATCATTAACAGGTACACATCAAGAAAGATTACCTAATGCACAAGAAATGTATACTCATGGTATGCATCTCGCTACTAATTCTTTTGAAATAGGTAACCGCTTTCTAAGAAAAGAGAAATCCAATAATTTAGAAATCAGTCTGGCCTATAAGGATGATTTACTTGATTATCAAATCAGTACTTACTATTATGATTTTGATAACTATATATATTTACAGACACTCAATGAAGTTTTAGGAACTACAAAAGTTAGAGATCAGCATACACTACGTATTAATCATTATAGCCAGTCTGCTGCTAATTTTTATGGATTAGAGGGCAACATAGGGTATCAATTTAATTCTGTTTATCACGGCTCTCTTTTTGGAGATTATGTGAAAGGCCGTTTAACAAATTTACCTGATGCTGTAATTGCATACGATATCTGGAATAGAGAACCGACTTTAGCTCCCCAAAAGGATCGTTACACTCCTAGATTACCTCCTGCTCGTTTGGGTACACGACTAAAAGCTGATTTTGATGAATCGCTTAAAGGTGAAATAGAATATTATCGAGTCTTTAAACAAGATAATATTTCTAAATTTGAGCAGGTTACATCAGGTTATAATATGCTTAATATGACTTTAGCATATAAAAATAAGCTATCTCACACAGAATATGATTTATTCTTTAAAGCGAATAATTTACTTGATCAGAAAGTCTATGCCCATGAAACATTTTTGCCATATATTCCCCAAATTGGAAGAAATTTTAGTTTAGGCTTAAATCTTAATTTCTAGATAAGATACTGTAATCTTCTAAGAAAATTTCTTAGAAGATTTTTCTTATAAAATGATTAGATTAATAATTAAGGTAAGCGTCCGCTGAATCCCATACCTATTTTTTAATTCGATTTAGGTTTCCAGCAGTGTGGCAGTAACTCTTCAATCTGGGTCACTTTATGTGTCGGCAGCCTTTTCAGCACTGAATAGCCACCGATTTTGTAGACACCTTTTAGCTAGATAAAAAGCAATTTTTTTGATCTTTAAAGAATGAGGATATAAGCTGTTTAAAACTTAATTCTAATTGGTTAATAGGTGAAAAATGAAATTAGCAGAAGCTCTCTTACTTCGAAGTGATCAACAAAAAAAAATTATTTCACTAAAACAACGTATCAATGCAAATGTATTGGTACAAGATGGTGATCAACCATCTGAAGATCCAAATGAACTACTAAAACAAGTATTTTCTTTAATTCAAGAATTTCAAAAATTAAGTTATGCAATTCATGAAACTAATGCTTTAACAAAATTAAATGATGGCCGTTCTCTACTTGCTTTATTGACTTTGCGTGATGAATTTGTAGAACAGCACAAAACCCTAACTGCAGCAATAAGTAATACATCTCGTGAATCTGATCGTTATAGTACGCGGGAAATAAAGTGGCATAAAGTTATTCCAGTTTCATCATTACAAAAACAAGCTGATGATATTAGTCTTAAATTACGTGATTTAAACGTGTTAATTCAGTCGACTAATTGGAAAATTGATTTGATTGAAGCCTAATAGTCCTTTAGATATAATCAAGTTGAACATACTGGGCGAGTACAAGATCCCTTACTTCCACAACATAGGATTGTAAATAAAGTGTAGTGGCTTGCAAAGCAAGTGGATAAGCTTAAAATTTTAAGTACAAATCAATCCATCACTTGGCATAACTCAAATCTTTGTGCAAACAAAGTTACACGTTACTTATAACTACCATGTACTGACAGTATGTTCACCTCAATTACTAAAAATAAAGAAATGAGCAAGCATCAGCTCAACTACATTTCTATTTTTAATTCAGTTCGGCATTTAACATAAAATCTCTTATGCGAAGCCCAAGTTAATCCTGGGCTTTTTGTTCAATCTCATCATTGGCCGCAAACATGCCTGGATTAGTGAGCTTAATATTTTCCTGACAACTTCTACAAAGCATTAAGCCTGCAAAAAGCTGTACATTCTGTCCATTTCCACAAAGCGTACATGGTTTTGAAATTTGAATAATATTGTCCAAAATTAAGATTCCTTAGAAAAGTTTTGTTCCGCATAATTAGCGGCCTTAGCTTGCATACTTCTAATTTCATCTTTAGAAGCACCATTTTTCATTAACAGCCATAAAAGCATCATGTAAGTACTACTAAAATCTTCATAGTATTTTTCAGAAAAATTATTATCTTCCTCAAAATCATCTATTCGCTTTTCTAATCGATTCACCAGATCCTCAATACGATCGGCTTGCTGTTTAACAGCAATAGATTGAAAATCATTGGTCAAAATTTTACTGAATAATTTACTGGTTCTGATTCCTTCTGAATTAGCCAATTGATCGTAGAATTCTGCTACTTGTGGATCTAACCTGACTGCATAAGTTTTGACTTTTTCGCCCATAAATTACACCTCTTATTAAAATTAGATTTTGTACAAAATTAAATATATATAATTCAACTAATTAAATAAAAAATAAT
>NZ_KB850040.1:0-1727 GCF_000369465.1 Acinetobacter sp. CIP 53.82
TCGCTCTCATTTGCGTTTTGAGCTGTTTTCTTTTTTTCGCTATGAGATCTATGCTTTTTAGGTAAAGGCTCTTAAATCGCATTTGAACGCTTTCTGTGAAGCTTTTCATAATTAAAATTTTAGGTTGAAATTTTTAACCTGGACAAAAAAATTGATCTTTTTACATTTTTCTAAACCAAGAAATAAATACTTTTTTCCATGCAAAACCAAGCACTGGCCCTACGTCACTTTAGCCAATTTTCCAATCAAGTATCCGGCACACGCCGGGATTTTTTTGTCACACACCACGCATCTAACGATGACATCCCTCAAACCCTTATGTGGTAAGGCTTTAGCTAATTATTTTGTGTATTAAAAAGCTGTGCTCTAAAAAGCCCATTTTTTGAAATAAGTTATTGATTTTATTTATTGATTTTGTGTGCTCTTGGTTGTGCTCAAAAAAACGATAAAAACGCTATAAGTTATTGTTATTTAATAGAAAATATGGTGTGCTCCTATCTGTGCTCGAAAAATGAAAAAAAAGAATGTAAATTGTTAATATATATAGATAAATATCCTGTGCTGTTAATAAAAATCCAAGTTGTGCTGTTAAAAGTTACAAAAATAGTATAAGTTATTGAAAATTAAGTAAAATAATCTGTGCTCTTTTAATTGGCAATAAAATTGTCAATTCGGTCAATTTAATAAATTACATATGACGTATTTTTTAGTCATGACTAAATCCGGCTTTCTCTAAAATTGGGTAAAGCTCTCTAAATTTTTCAGGCTGTAAAAGCATTTCAGCGATACGAACAGCAAATTGCTGATAGCTTTCTGTACCTTGAGAATACTTAGACATTTCAGGCATTTCAGACATTTTATTAGCGAATAAGTGACGCTGTGCATCAGTCATTTTGATAAAAAAGTCGGGTGTGTTTGGATCTCGTTTAGGGTCTAGTGTTTTAGGTTTTTGTTTCTGCTTAATCGTAAATTTTATATGGGTAAATTTACGCCCTGTTTTTTGAGGTATTGCCGTAACTTTTAAATCTGATTGTTCGTTAATTTCTTTAATGGATGGGTCTATAACCCAAGCAATTAAATTCCCCGTTGTTTTATATCTTGAGCCTAAATCTAGCATTATTCTTAAATCATCTATGGCTATTGAACGCTCCCCAGCAGATTTATATTGAGTTAGTAGCTCATAGATGCGTACAGAGTATGCCCCCTGCATTTTTGCTACTTCAGATAGCATATATTGAGTGAAATTCGCTTTTACATTGGATATAAATGGCAATATATCCTTAGAAAACCTAAGAGCAACAATACTCTGATTTTCTGTAAACTCTATACGTTGAACCCAACGCATTTTTATCAGTTTTTCATCAATAACTAGGCTAATAGAACGCTCATACAAGCGGTTTACAGCTTCTTTTAAGTCCCTATAAGCTGTTTTCTCATGCACCCCTAAAGCCTGTAAGTCTTGGATACTGACAGTATAGATTTCATCATCTGATACTTCACACATTTTAGGTATCTTGGCGATAGCCGATAAAACAACACGCTGTTCAACAACAGATAGGCGATAACTAGCCTCAATAACTTGGTTCGATTTCACTACTAATTCATTTTGCATAATTCTGTATTCATTTTAAGTATTAGAGATAATTTATACTAATATATTAGATAAAACAATCCCTAATAGTTAGTAGTCAATCCCTAATAGTTAGTAGTCAATCCCTAATAGTTAG
>NZ_KB850041.1:0-2787 GCF_000369465.1 Acinetobacter sp. CIP 53.82
ATTGCCACCATTACCCAAAATTACGGTGACTTTGTCGCGGTAGACACCTTGGCGCAGGATGGCGAAACCGAACAGCAAAAACCATTCGCCAGCAAGATTTTTGATAACCATGAATTTGGCTATCGTCGCGTGACCATTGAACGTCCATTGCGTTTATCGGCACAGATTACGGATAGCGCGATTGCTGCATTACGCTTTGCGCCGAAACCGTTTAATGCCGTGATGCAAAGCATCGATGCGCAATTGGGCACAGCCTTTGGTACAGCATGGACAGCAGAAACTTATGGTCAGTTGCAGGACGTTGCGCTTGAGGTCCGTGCCCTGATTAAAGCGGAATTCCCTGAGCTAAAAGAAAAAGATATTAAAGAGGTGCTGGACAGCAAAATCTGGCTGTTCCAGAAAGCCCTGATGGAAAAAGCCCAAGCCTTACAGAATGTGATTGGCACTGAGCAGTTTGATGACTTTAACCAGTTTGATGACGTATTGAAAAAAGCCCTCAAGCAAACCGACATCAAGCTGGATGCCAAAGAGAAGAAACAGCTGTTAGACGCCATCACCTGGAAAAATCCGGAAGCTGAACCGGTGATTAACAAGGTACTGAAACAGGCGGAAAATCCGCTGTATGGCCAGTTTAGCTACCAGGGCAAAGTGGTCGAGTTTGTACAGGATGGCGACTTGCGTGATGCGGAGAACATTGCGCTGAATCCAAAAGTCAGCACCACAGAGCTGATTGAAGAGTATTTTAAACGTGAAGTACAGCCACACGTGGCCGATGCCTGGATCAATGCTGACAAGCGCGATGAAAAAGATGGCGAGATTGGCATCGTGGGTTATGAAATTCCGTTTAACCGTCATTTCTACGCGTACCAACCACCACGTGATTTAGCTGAGATTGATGCCGATCTGGATGCGGTGAGTGCCGAGATTATGCAGCTGCTACAAGAGGTGCATTCGTAATGGCGAAATATCAGATTTATCAAAATCAGATTGCAACACACAATAGTTGGATTAAGTCGCTTCCTAGAGAATGGCAGATTGTACCTTTAAAGTATATGTGTAGTGGCTTTGTTAAAGATGGTCCTCATGAAACACCTAAGTTTATTGATGAGGGTATTCCTTTTTTATCGGTTGATGGAATCCAAAATAATAAACTAGTGTTTGAAGGTTGTAGATATATCTCTATCGAGGATGACAATAGGTTTAGTCTCAAATGTAAACCCCAAAAGGGCAATATCTTACTTGGTAAAGCTGCATCTGTAGGCAAGGTAGCTTTCGTTGAGAGTGATTATGATTTTAATGTTTGGTCACCGTTAGCAGTTATTAGCCCTAAAGATATTAGATTAGGTAAATTTATTTTTTATTGCCTTCAATCCTATGAGTTACAATTACAATGTGATGTTTTCTCTAATTCAAATACCCAAAAGAATTTGGGTATGACGACAATTGATAACTTAACATTTCCTTATCCGAGTATTTACGAAGCCGAGAAAATATCTCAATTCCTCGACCACGAAACCGCCAAAATCGACCACCTGATTGAAAAACAACAACAACTGATTGAACTGCTGAAAGAAAAACGTCAGGCGGTGATTAGCCATGCCGTGACCAAAGGACTTAACCCAAATGTCCCGATGAAAGATTCGGGCGTGGAATGGTTAGGGAACGTGCCGGAGCATTGGATAGTATGTCGTTTAAAACATGTAGCGAATATCCAGTCTGGTATTGCTAAAGGTAAAGATATTGCAGGGAAAGCAACTATTTCTGTTCCAATGTTGCGAGTTGCTAATGTTCAGGATGGTTATTTAAATCTTAATGAAGTTCATCATATTGAAATAGAAAAAGATCAATTAGAACGTTATCTATTAAAAGATGGTGATGTCTTGATGAATGAAGGTGGAGATAATGACAAACTTGGCCGTGGTGCTGTATGGAAGAGTCAAATAAAAGACTGTATCCATCAAAATCATGTCTTTGCTATTCGTCCATATAAAATTGAACCAGAATGGTTAGATATATTAACTCGCGCGAGTTATGCAAAATTTCATTTTTTTCGGCAGTCTAAACAGAGTACAAATTTAGCTTCTATTTCTTCCACAAACATTAAAGAAACAACGGTTTTAGTTCCTCCAAAAACTGAACGAGAAGCAATTTTACGATATCTGAAGACACAGTTTAGTCATTTTGATGCACTTGAAAATCAATGTATTTTACAAGTGAATTTATTAAAAGAACGCCGCACCGCCCTAATCTCAGCAGCTGTGACTGGAAAGATCGACGTGCGTAATTGGCAAGCCCCAAGTATTGCTGAGGCACACACGGAGTTAAGCGCATGAGTCTAGACGCCACCCGTGAAAGTATTTTCCAGAACGACATCATTCAGCAGATGCTGGCTCAGGGCTGGCAACTCGGTACGCCACAAGGCTACAACCGTGAAACCGCCTTGTATGAGCAGGACGTACTAGACTTTGTGCAGCAGACACAAAGCCAGGACTGGCAGAAATTCCAGCGCATCTTTCCAAATGATACCGAACGGCATTTTCTAGAAGCCGTGGTTGCCCAGCTGAAGAAAGCCGACATCAATGCCACTGATGAACAGTCACGTAGCTATGGCACTTTAGGTGTGCTGCGTCATGGAGTGAAAACCCGCAGTGCCCGTTTTTTCCTGTGTCAGTTTAAACCGGAACATGCGCTGAATCCCGATACCTTAGCCAATTACAAAAAGAACATCTGCCGCATTGTGCCAGAGTTGGTCTATAGCCCGTATGCTACGGCTGCCGAGTTACAGGA
>NZ_KB850042.1:0-1419 GCF_000369465.1 Acinetobacter sp. CIP 53.82
AATTCGACTCATTTGATCTGCATACCCTGTCAGTAAACCAAAGCATATCAATCGTAAAGCAATATACCAATAATCTTCAGTTCCCAAGGAAATATGCCAGACATAACGTCCTCCTGCATCTGGGCTTAAATTATAAAGATGACTCGTTTCAGCATATTCTTCTGCCCAATGAAGAAGATACGGGTAAAGTTCTTTTATAAAATTTAAATCTCCACCTGCTGAATACTGTAAGGACATCGAATCTAAAGTATCAATAATCCGTCTTCTTCCAGAAGCAATATATCCACCAAACTTAGAATCATTTTTATAATGACTAAATCCATCAATAACGGCATATAATCCGTTTAATAATTCATCAAAATTCTCATGGTAATCTTGTATTAATAAATATTCATCTCGAAAGCTAATTTCATTATCTATTTCTAAGCTTTCCCATTTTTGCCAATCTATTTCTTGATCACCTACTTGTGTTGACATTCTTTTATCTCTCCAACATCTCGTTTGGTAAAACAAATTCTAATTTTATACCGTGTGCGGTTACTGTCAGTGTACACTTTGGCTAATTTAGGCCTTTACATTTCTCATAATGGTTGAAGTTATTTTTTTCTTTGGACTTATGATATTAAGAATGGGCAATAATATTATCCATATAAAAATAATGCCCCGAAGGGCATTTTTAATTCTATTCTTCACCATCATAATACCAATATACTTCACCCCAATCTTGTTCAGAAAGCGTTGGTAAAATCTCACCTTTACTAAAGTGCTGACGCTGATTTGGCTGGGCAGGAGTCGTCCAAAAACCTGTTTTCGTGGATTGCTCTCCACCTTTGATTTTAATTTTTTCTATAGTGGTTTCTGCTGAAACCGATTCAGCTTGCGATCTAGCAAAATCGACTAAATCTTTCGGATAAAATTGATGCTCTCGATAAGTTGAATCGTCAATATCTAATAGCCATGTCACAGCTGCTGCTTCCCATGACCAATAACCAAAATAACTGATGCCTGATCTAATATCAGGTTGTGGATGTTGATCATGATAAGGTTCACGACGACTGGCTTCATACCAATCTTCTAAGTATTGCAACATCATTGCTGGACGCTTTTCTGCATCAGCATCAAAAACTTTAATGAGCTTACGATAAGGCAAATGACGACGTGCATCGTTCGGTGGTATGCCTCGATCTGTTACAAATGGAGCAATCAATCGCTCGATTAAACCATCTTTTTCCTGCCCTTCAGGCGTTGCTTCCACATAATCGATAATCGTCATAATTCGACTCATTTGATCTGCATACCCTGTCAGTAAACCAAAGCATATCAGTCGTAAAGCAATATACCAATAATCTTCAGTTCCTAAAGAAATATGCCAGACATAACGTCCACCTGCATCTGGGCTTAAATTATAAAGATGACTCG
>NZ_KB850043.1:0-1368 GCF_000369465.1 Acinetobacter sp. CIP 53.82
AATTCGACTCATTTGATCTGCATACCCTGTCAGTAAACCAAAGCATATCAATCGTAAAGCAATATACCAATAATCTTCAGTTCCCAAGGAAATATGCCAGACATAACGTCCTCCTGCATCTGGGCTTAAATTATAAAGATGACTCGTTTCAGCATATTCTTCTGCCCAATGAAGAAGATACGGGTAAAGTTCTTTTATAAAATTTAAATCTCCACCTGCTGAATACTGTAAGGACATCGAATCTAAAGTATCAATAATCCGTCTTCTTCCAGAAGCAATATATCCACCAAACTTAGAATCATTTTTATAATGACTAAATCCATCAATAACGGCATATAATCCGTTTAATAATTCATCAAAATTCTCATGGTAATCTTGTATTAATAAATATTCATCTCGAAAGCTAATTTCATTATCTATTTCTAAGCTTTCCCATTTTTGCCAATCTATTTCTTGATCACCTACTTGTGTTGACATTCTTTTATCTCTCCAACATCTCGTTTGGTAAAACAAATTCTAATTTTATACCGTGTGCGGTTACTGTCAGTGTACACTTTGGCTAATTTAGGCCTTTACATTTCTCATAATGGTTGAAGTTATTTTTTTCTTTGGACTTATGATATTAAGAATGGGCAATAATATTATCCATATAAAAATAATGCCCCGAAGGGCATTTTTAATTCTATTCTTCACCATCATAATACCAATATACTTCACCCCAATCTTGTTCAGAAAGCGTTGGTAAAATCTCACCTTTACTAAAGTGCTGACGCTGATTTGGCTGGGCAGGAGTCGTCCAAAAACCTGTTTTCGTGGATTGCTCTCCACCTTTGATTTTAATTTTTTCTATAGTGGTTTCTGCTGAAACCGATTCAGCTTGCGATCTAGCAAAATCGACTAAATCTTTCGGATAAAATTGATGCTCTCGATAAGTTGAATCGTCAATATCTAATAGCCATGTCACAGCTGCTGCTTCCCATGACCAATAACCAAAATAACTGATGCCTGATCTAATATCAGGTTGTGGATGTTGATCATGATAAGGTTCACGACGACTGGCTTCATACCAATCTTCTAAGTATTGCAACATCATTGCTGGACGCTTTTCTGCATCAGCATCAAAAACTTTAATGAGCTTACGATAAGGCAAATGACGACGTGCATCGTTCGGTGGTATGCCTCGATCTGTTACAAATGGAGCAATCAATCGCTCGATTAAACCATCTTTTTCCTGCCCTTCAGGCGTTGCTTCCACATAATCGATAATCGTCATAATTCGACTCATTTGATCTGCATACCCTGTCAGTAAACCAAAGCATATCAATCGTAAAGCAATATACCAATAATCTTCAGTTCCCAAGGAAATAT
>NZ_KB850044.1:0-43102 GCF_000369465.1 Acinetobacter sp. CIP 53.82
TACTTTGATACCATTTTTCTTTATACTATCACTGAGGCAGGTTGGACATTTGATTGCTAGAGTTATTTGCATTTCTCTATTTTATCAAAATCCAATCGGCTTTTTCTTCAGCATACTTTTTGAAACACTACCAAAAATAGATTAACCTCAAACTTCTAATTCTTATAAATAATGAAAAACACCCAACTTATCTAGCACATCTAAAGACAATTGTTTACGTAGAGCAATATCATCACCAGCTTTCATTTGCATATTTAAAGCAAATGCCACCACTTGCCCATCTGCCTTTTCAACAAAACCCACATACCAACCCACTTGCGGGTCTACAGCCATTCCCCAGCCACTTTTAGCATATAGACGATTCTCCCCTCTGCGCTCTACATACAACATCTCTTTCACTTGTTGCTGAACTTCAGGTTTAAAAGGCAATTGCCCTTGGGCTAAATCATACACAAACTTTACTTCTTGTATAGGTGTAATTGTCAAAGGCCCTTTCAACCAAAATTGATCAACTTCCGTGCCTATTTGCATATTGCCATAACCAATACGTTGCAATTCACTTTGCATTAAGCTTGGACCAATACGACGTGCCAATTCTTGATATACAGGCACTGTAGATGCTTGCATGGCTTCGCCCAAAGTAAAATCTTTGTCCCATGCTTTAAAAAAACGTGGCTTTCCATCCCACTTAAATATTTCTGTAGATGTTGCTTTATGATTTTCTAAACCAATTAGTGCATTGGCAATTTTAAATGTAGATGCAGGAATATAAGCTGTTTTTGCTCGGTCTAAATGCGTGCCATATTTTTTAATATTTTGACCATCATATGTGACAAACACAGCATCAGCTGAGATTTCATTAAAAAGCGCTTGAACATTCTGATCGATGATTGAGTTATTCACTTGTGGAATTGTACTTGTTTTTGCTCGACTCATACTATGCTCAGCACAAGCCCCAATACTTATGCTTAAGCAAACTAAACTCAATATTTTTAATAATTTCATGATATACAACTTTAAAATTTGGTAGTGTTTCAAAAAGTATGCTGAAGAAAAAGCCGATTGGATTTTGATAAAATAGAGAAATGCAAATAACTCTAGCAATCAAATGTCCAACCTGCCTCAGTGATAGTATAAAGAAAAATGGTATCAAAGTAAATGGGAAACAAAACTATCAGTGCAAAGACTGTAAACGTCAGTTTATTGGTGATCATGCACTGAGCTATCTAGGATGTAAGTCAGGTATTACTCGTAAAATATTACAGTTGATGGTCAGAGGCAGCGGTATACGAGATATTGCTGAAGTTGAGCGCATCAGTATCGGTAAAGTTTTACGTACTTTAACTGAATCAACCTATGAAATTCAGCCTCAGCAAAGTCATTATGAATCTCTCGAAGTAGATGAGTTCTGGAATTTTGTTGGAAATAAAAAGAATAAACAATGGCTTATTTTTGTTCAAAAGTCATATTTTACCTCGGAGAAACCGGACATTTTTATTGGTGAGAATATAGACACTTTAAATGGGTTCTAACACTCTCGTTTCGTATAACAGCCATTATGTTAAATGGGGGTTGCTAATATCTTAGTATATATTTTAAAATAACAACAATATAAGCATAAAACATATATGGATTATACTATGGGTGTTGTAAATCTTGATGAAGAAACTCATGCCAATGTTCGCAAAGTAAGTATTGTTTCTTGTCGCTCAATAAATGCTCAGGCTGCTTTCTGGATAAAAATTGGAATGCTGTCTGAAATGAACCCAACTCTAAGTTTTAATGAAATAATGAATAATGAGTTTTTGACAGCAGGGGTCTCTACTGCAAATCTATCTAAAGAGATTTTTAATGATTAAAAATGAGTCAGAAATAAAATTAATGCGTGAATCAGGGCGTTTACTATCTTTGGTCTTTGACTATATTAATAAATTGAATTTATTAGGTAAATCTACTTTTGAAATCAATAATATTGTCGAAAAATATATTATCGAAGAGCTATGTGCACGACCTGCGAGTAAGGGGCAATATGGATTTAAATATGTGTTAAATCCATCAATTAATGATGTGGTTTGTCATGCAATTCCCTCTGAAAAAGAAATATTAAAAGATGGTGATATTATTAATTTAGATATCACGTTAGAAAAAAATGGTTACATAGCAGACTCAAGTAAAACTTATTTAATAGGTAATGTTAGCCTGTCAGCGCGTCGTTTAGTTGATACTACCTATGAAGCTCTGTGGAAGGGAATAGCTCAAGTAAAACCTGGTGCAAAATTAGGTGATATTGGTTATGCAATTGAGCGCCATGCGAAAAAGAATGGGTACACTGTTGTGAAGGAGTATTGCGGGCATGGAATTGGAAAAGAAATGCATGAAGAGCCCGCAGTATTGCATTATGGAACACTAAACACAGGAATTATTCTTCAAGAAGGAATGACTTTCACGATAGAGCCTATGCTAAATCAAGGTCGCAGAGCTACTTTTGTTTGTGATGATGGATGGACTGTTAAAACAAGAGATCATAAATTATCAGCACAATTTGAACACACCGTATTAGTGACTAAAGATGGTGTTGAGGTATTGACTCTTCGTAAAGAAGAATTGAAAAAAATCTAAAATTAACATAATACACCTTATACGAAATGCAATCTTTATTCCTTTAAAAATCAATTTCTTATATACTATTGAAAAGCCCATTTACCCTCAAATGGGCTTTTTTGTCGATTCTTCACGTTCCACGATTACTATTTGATCAATGTTGCACGGTTTTAATAAGCCCAGGTGAACAATCAAATCAGCCATACGGCTTAAAGAATCGGCTCCAAAAGCCTCTTTTTTCTGGTTCCGGTTGGACATGTTCCGGGACTAGAATGCGCTTATTCTCGATTACTTCAGGTTCTTTTGGAGGGATTGTGATCACTTCCTCTTTTTCTTCTGTCTCAGGCTTAGATTGAGTTGGCTCAGGATCAACAGGTGTAGTGACATGAGGTTTTGGAGCTTCCAATAGACGTTGCATGACTTCAATTTGTTCTTGGTAGAAGGCTTCTCGATCTTTGGCATCTGATACTTGATTTTTCAGCATGTCTATCTGCTGTCTAAGCAGTAAAACTTCTGCCGAACTTGGACTGTCTATTTTTACAGGGTCTTTTACATTCTGTTTTTTAGCAGGCTCTCCAAATACACGAATGGCTTCTGAAAAATCAATCTTATTGTCAGAATTTTTACTTAGAATTCCTTTGTTTATATGGTTGTATATGGTCTGTCTATTTATATTGTAAAGCTTGGATAATTCAAGAACTGAAAGGCTTTTCATGATGTAAAGCTATGCCTAATCTTGTCAAAAGTTGTTGTCTATTAGACTGTCTAATAGACAAATGAGCAAGCTTATATTTTATGCCGCTTTATAGCCAACTTTTTTAAGCAGTGGAGTAAATTCTTTTAATTTTTCTGGATCTTTAAGCATATCAGCAATCCTTACAGCAAATTGAGAATAACTTTCTGTCCCTTCAGAATATTTACTACTCACTTCCGGGAGTTCTGAAAGCTTCTTGGCAAATAAGAGACGTTGTGGATCTGTTAATGTTACTAAATTTGATTTTTTAGGTTTCTTCTGACGAAACTTAAATGAAAATCCTGAAATTATTCGACCAGTTTTATGTTGCTCGTATTGAGCTGTTATATCTGTCCATTCATTCACTTGTTTAAGAGCAAAATCTAAAACGTAAGTTTTGAAATTACTCATGGTCTTATACTGATTAACTTCAACACCTAGTTGTTGTCTGAATATTTGCAAATCAAAAATGGGGGTTTTCCCTGCTGAGCGCCATTGAATTAACAACTCATATAAACGAATTGCATAGGCACTAGTTAATCTAGCGACTTGTTGTAATTCATATTTAGTAAAATTTTCTTCTAAACGAGTAATAAGAGGGACGATATCTTGTGTGAAACGTAAAAAAACAATCCCTGAATTAGGTTCATAACCAATTTTATCTACCCAGCGACAGTGGAAACTGCGGTCTTTCCCCGTTTTGGGGTTAACGTCATGATAAGTAACATAACGGTCAAATAAGCTTTTAGAGGCGTCTTTAAGAACTGTATAAGCAGTATGTTTCTCAACATGGAAGGTATTAATATAGCTATTCGCATGAACCTCTAGAAGACTATTTTCAGTGATTCCATGTCCAGTTTCTCTAGCTTCAGCTATAGCAAGTAAAATTAAACGTTGTTCTACCATGTCTAGGGTGTAACTTGCCTGCATTAAAGAATTATCTTTAACGATTAATTTTGACATTTCATTCTTTATTATCTTAATAACTAGGTTGTAAGATAGACCATTCAAATGGTTTTAGCAATTCTCTTTTTAATGGGTCGATAAACCTAGTTTTAATACCCTTTAAGACAGATATAATTTCACTACTATTAAAAGGTTTAAGGTCCATAAATTTTAGTTTTAGTTCTTTTTAACATCAGATTTCGTATAAGAATTTAAAGGTCGACAAACCTAGTTTAAAGGTCGACAAACCTAGTTTTAAAGGTCGACAAACCTAGTTTTAAAGGTCGACAAACCTAGTTTTAAAGGTCGACAAACCTAGTTTAATTAAGTATGAAAGCCTTTTAAATAAAGGCTTTTATAGCATTTAAAAGCATTTAAAAGCATTAAAATAATTAAAAGCCCAGAGAATGATAAATTGCCCTATGTTTTCGCTACGCTCAAACTCTATTGAATCTCGCTATCGCTCGATTCTTGGGGCAATTTTTAGTAAATCTCGTTATGACTTTAAAAAAAGCACAAACAATTCGGAATTCGCTTCGCTCATAGTGCTTTTTTTACTCGCTTTCGCTCGTTCTAGAATCAAATTTTGGCATTTGATTTACGCTCTTTTAGATTTCACATACTAAAAAACAGTTTTTCAAAGAGTCGAAGCGCGAATTTTAGTTATGCCGCTCGTAGACACTCGCTCGGTATATACCTTCTAGGTATATTGTGAGTTTTGAAATGGATCTTGATTTGTATTTTTGCAAAATAAGCTAAATGCTCTTGTTTTGCGATTACAGCCACTTTATTGATTTAGACGTAGCTAACTCAAAAATTGGTTTAAAAGTGGCTGTAATCGCATTTTATTGCGGTTTTAAGTGACTATCTGCTTCAAAGATATAAAGTTCTGTACCGTGGTCATCATATTCACATAATCCTTCAATAACTTTGATAAACAATTCTCTGCTTCGAAAGTAGTTTTCAGTTCTTGGATGAATATATTGATAAAGCGTGGTGTTACTGACCATTCTGAAAAAATTTTGGTTATTGACGATGGTATTTTTAACTTTTTCTGGATCTATATTTTCGGTTGATAAATTAAGTTTGTTCCAGGCGGCTAGTACTGCTCCACCTAAAGCATATTTGAGCTGATTTTCTGCATTACGTTTCTTTTGGGCGTCTGTCAGTTCTTTATGACTTTTTTGCAAAATTTCGCGCTTGTGTTCATTCTCCAGCCGGATCCGGTTTTCCAAGGCTGCTTTTTCAATTTTCTGGTAAGACTCCAGGGCACGATCCAGGCGGAAGAAATTATCCTGATCCATTTCCTGTGTCAGTAATGCCAGAATTTCTGTTTCGTTGGCCAGAAGGGGCTGCTGGTTTTTATCCTTTAGCTTGATCTGTTCAATGAGGGCCTGTCTTTTTAAAAACTGGTTTTTATCACGGTCTGCAGCTTTCAGTAGATTGAGCTGTTTGTCATTGAATATGCCATTTGCTTGTTGAAGCAAGGTCAAAGCCTGCTGCTGGTTTTTCTTGAGGAAAGGGAGATTTTTAAGGAACTGCTGTAATGTCATGAGGTCATTTGAAGTGAGTATTTTCGCAGGTCTTCCACGGGCCGCCATCGCATTCTCCAGCATAAAATGGGTGAGGTTTTTGTGTTTTCAGTTTAGCATAGGCCGGCACGGGAAGAATTAAAAAAAATGTGGGAACATTTTTTTTAATTCTTAAGCTCGTTTCCGTGTTTTTAATTCGATATAATTACTACGCAATTATATCGAATTAAAAACACTTCTCCTCGTGCTCCGCAGGCTCTGCGAGGCTCCGTGAATTTGAAGGTGGGAATATGTTCTACTGCAATCTGGAACACACAACAAAAAAGGCCGTGAAGACCCGATCCGGAAAAGTGAAAAATGGTGCCACGGCCAAGAACCGGTTTCATTACATTAGCCGGACTTCGCATTTCAGAAATTACAAAGAAAGTGCTTCAGAACAGATTGAGTTTGTCAGATCGGGAAATATGCCGAATTTTGCTGAAGGGAAGCCGGCTGAGTTTTGGGAAGCTGCTGATATTTATGAACGAAGTAATGGCCGCACCTGTTCCAGTATGGTGGTGGCCTTGCCCAAAGAGCTGAGTCAGGCACAGCGGATTGAACTGGCCGAGCAATTCATTAGTGAGTTTGCAGACAGTTACCGCTATCCATTCACCTGTGCCATTCATAATCATGCTGGGTCCTTGGGAGGGAAAGAGCAACCGCATTTGCATTTCATGTACAGTGAGCGGCATGTGGATGGCATCGAGCGGACAGCAGAGCAGTTTTTTAAGCGTTATAATCCGAAGGATCCGCATAAAGGCGGGGCACAGAAGTTAACAGCTGATGTGTTAGGCATGGGAAAGGCGCAGCTGCAGCTGTATCGGCAGAAGACTGAAGAGCTTATTAATGAAAGTCTAAGGTATTATGCTCCCACCAAGATGGTGGAAATCCGGGGCATTCAGGTCGAGGTCCCTAGCCTGGTCAGCTGTTTATCCAATCAGGAATACAATAAGAAGCATGGCACACAGCTGAAGGATGTGCCTGTGATGAATAAGGCCGTCCGTTTTGCGCGTGAGAAAGAGCCAGCGTTAGTGGCCGAACGGGAAAGAATGACTGCTGAAATTAACCGGTTACGTGCTGAAAATAATTATGAGTTGTATCGTCCATTTTATGAGGCTGAATTAGAGAATCGAAAAACCATTGAAGAACAGCAAAAGCAAGTCGAGACTCCACGGACACGGCAGCGATGGTATGCCCAAGAAAAGTTATTGTTTTTACAACAGAAGATGCTGCAAACCTTATTGCAAGATCGTCAAACGACCCAACCGCTTAGGTTGATTCAGCATGATTTACAGACCTATATAGACCTTTTGAATACCGAGTCCTTCGATCGAGTCGAGAGGTTCGAATACTTAAGGGATCTTGGCCAACAATTAGAGGGTTCAGTTATTCAGATCGCCTCTATTGATGAAGAATTGGCATTTATTCAGCGGCAAGTCATCGAACGTGTGCCTTTGCAAATGAGGGAAAAGGCTATCGCTCCTGAAAAGACAAGGAATCAAGATAAGGATAATGGTTTTAGTCCTCGCTTTTAAGCCGATTATTTAAGGCACGCCACTGCATAAGCAGTACTGCTTCTTCATCTTTAATTGTGGTTTCTCCAGACTGGATCCGCTCAAAGCGTTCCCAGGATCTTTTTTCATGGGCTTTTTTTTCTTTGGGGTTCATGCCAAAGGTGGTGATAGATTGGGCTGTTGCCCAATCCTTACGATCCATTTCTTTGAGATGCTCACTTGTACTGAATTTTTTCATGGAAAATACTTCCTATAAGGGGTTAACCGAATTATTTGATATCTAATTCCCTAATGTGACAGAACCTAGAATTCCAACTATTAAGCCAAATGCAGAATCTTCTACTTGTATTTTAATAGATCATTCTACTTTTAGATTCTTTTATTTCTAGGGAGGTTACTATAGTAAGACTATGATTAATATAGTTTTATTGGGCTTACTGGCGAATTTTAGTTTCTTGAAGAAAAAGTAATATATTATTTATAAATCAATAGTTTACAAGATTAGTGGCGAATTTTAGATGACAATCTTCTAAAATTGTCATCTAAAATTCGCTCATAACTCATATTTTTTATTTATATCAATATCTTACATGTTGTTTTTTAAGCCTGATTAAATAAGCCTCACAATAGCAATAAATAAGTATAAAGAAACAAGTGCAGCGGAAATTTTAACCCTCTAATTCTTTGTTATTAAAAGCATGCTCAAAGAAGCAAATAAACAATTAGAGGGTTATGCTTTTCTTATCCAATTCACTACACTTTCCATTGTATAAATCATATGAAGCGTGGACACTAGATCCGCGCTTTTTTGAATTTCGCATAAGAGTTTTTATGTTAAATAAAAAAAGTCTGCGTATGGCAGACTTTTTTTAAATCTTAGGTTTCTTTAGATTTCAACTTTTTATTTTTCAATAAATACCAAGTATCAGATGGTAATAGACCTTGTCGATTAGAAGCAGTCTCTGCAAATAAAAATCGACCACTAGTGCCACGAATGGATGTAAATTCTTCATACAATTCTTGGGCAGAATTATCAGATATTACATAAAAGCAATTAGGCATATCAGTACGCCAAGTTTTTACTTTAGTCATTTTATTCAGGGCTAGTTTGACTTCATCTTTAGTACCTGTTTTATCACTAAAGACTAATAAATATGATTTGGTCATTTCGCTACCTTAGAAGATTTTTCATCACTATGTTCTAGAACTTCTAGGGTGGTTGGAAGTTCTGGATTAGTAGTAAGTATTTCAGAGGGACCTACTAAGCGGGGATTACTGTCGCCCTTTTGCTCACTCATTTCCAACGAAATTTTTTTAATTTGATAATCTTCGGATTGCAATTTATCGCGATCAATAAATAAGAGCACCATAAAACCAAACATTGCCATTAAAATAGGTGCACAACCTATGATAGATATCCATATTGGCAAGGTGGTGTAAAAAACGTTGGCAGCAATAGTTGGGATGCTAATGATACCGCATAGCCATAAAATAGGATTCAATGCGCTTTTAACAGTAAGTCTTCCACCAGATTGCATAGCTTTCTGAAAAATTTGATGATCCATGTCATCAACCAATTTGAAATAATGACAAATTATATCTTAAAGGTAATGACATGTATTCTAAGTAGAAACTAGGTGATAGGAAGTAGAGCATATATATTTCCATGATTTCTGTATATCAGGAAAGACTCTTGCTGCTTTAGTAAAGAATTTAAATTACGTTTCAATATACTGGAATGTAAACAGTGATCAAAGTTCTGATATCTGTTGATATAACTATTAAAGCCATTATTGGAGATTAGCCATTTTAGGTAATAGTAATTTTTAGATGATTGGTAGTCTTGAGCCAAATTGATATCAATCCATTTTAAAAGTTCAATGAATCTATGGTGAAGTAGATTTAATCTTTGAAAAGTCTCAATTTTATTAGTTGTTTTTGTAGCGATAACAGTCCCTTTTTTCTCTGTAGAAGTAGGGATCTCATCATAAAGATCAGGTAATTTCCATAGAGGTTCATGATGTGCAATTCTATTCCTGAATTCATTTAAGAGTTCGAGTCGATTAGATACTTGTTGTACATTGTCAACATTAAGCCAAGGATTAGAAGCAGTTGTTGGAGAACTTCGAGAATTGGCTATAAATGATTTGGTTAAACGATGGTTTGGAAAAATATTATTTAATTGCTGATCCCATGGCATAGATAAGTTCTTAGGAATCAATGAACACCAAAAACCGAGAGTTAAGCCTGCAACTAAATCATCAGGAAATATTGGAACTCTGAGAGGACTTCCTGATTTATGATGAGTTTTATCTAATACTTTTTGTAAGCTTTTTTTTTCAAGTAATCTAGTTTCATACCAATTACATGAATCAGCAGTCCCAAGCGTTGGAACATTTTGATATCTGAAAGATGATCTTGCAGGTACACGTTTTGCAATAACTTGTTCTTTGGGAATGCTATAAAAGTGATTACTTAAGGTTAAGTGGAATCTATTTCTTAGAATAATTTCAATGAGATTAATTACTTTGAAAAAAGTAACTGATACTGTTTCATTCCATTGATAACAAGCAATTAGTTCTTCTGAAGATAGATGAGAACCGAAATAGTTTTTATAAGAATTAATTCTTGAATGAGATATAGAATTAAAAAATGCTGCACTGTCCGAAATTTGCATTAAAAATTAGCCTGTTACAAAAAACTATTGTTTATTGAGTTAATAATAGCTAATATTACGTTGTAGGCGCACATAACGCTAACTACTAGGTCCCCTTTTTAGCAGATTTAGTGGGTTATTTGACGCAATGAATTCAAAAGGCAGCTAGCAATAGCTGCCTTTTCTTATTTTTTCCTAAGTTGAAATATCCTACCCAATAACTAAATAGCAATTATTTCACTTCAATATTTTCTATAAAGCTCTCTTTCTCTGTGGCTTTTTTCTTTCGTTGTTCATAGTCATTGACTGCTAGGTCATATAGCTCTGGAAAGATAGAGACATGCCATACTCTTCCAAGATCAGATTCCTTATTTACCCTTCCACAGTAAATACCTAAAAACTTCCACACACTTTTATTTGCAGCTGTATGCTGTATTATTTTGCCTTTTTCTAAGTCAATTGTTCGGTATGTCCCTTTACGGAAAGCTACTACGGCAGAACCAGATTGTCCTTGTCTGGTTCTGCAATCAATTAAAAAAACAGGATTATCTTTATTAATAAGTCCTAATTCTTGTGCTAAAAAGCCTGTTGACCAAATTGGAAACTTTCCATAAGTAGTTAGCCCAAAAGGAAAACCAATAACACTAACTGTTTCAGAGGGAACGATATCTAATGGCGCATCATCTAAATCTAAGTCTAAGTAATATGGGAGAGTTCTAACATCCGATCCCCATTCTAGGTTTAGTGCAACAACATCAACATCACTACCTAGCGTTGGGTGTTCATACCAATATTTTGTACCATCTTCTCTATAAAGAGGTAGTTTTATTGGAAGCCACTCTCCTATAGCTTCATCTAGGTTTTTATGAAAATAAATAACGATATGGGTTGGTTCAGCTGCGGTTGGACTGATGTGCTTACCATCTATTGGATTTCTTCCTGTTACATTATGTTTATTAGTAAAAAATACACATCTTTTTTCTTTATCTCTTGCTACAAGAAATCCTGTTCCATTTGCTAAAAGAGTTTCTTCAAAATACATTTCAAGATATAAGCTCTTTGATGAAAGTACTTCTAATGGAAATGATGGACTATCAAAACTAAACATATTTATCCCATTATTTTTAAATAATAATTACTTAGATTTTCTAAAATTAACATAATACGAATTATGCGAATCAAAAAAAATTGGTAATAAAAAACCCCGGCATCCTGCCAGGGTTTCTCATATTGGGTTGCTAGGTATGACTCCTGTCTTACCTCACATCCTGGTGCGATCTTTCTTATTCTTGTTATTTGGAACATCCTGTTTTCTAT
Source organism: Acinetobacter sp. CIP 53.82 (assembly GCF_000369465.1). Taxonomy (NCBI): domain Bacteria; kingdom Pseudomonadati; phylum Pseudomonadota; class Gammaproteobacteria; order Moraxellales; family Moraxellaceae; genus Acinetobacter; species Acinetobacter sp. CIP 53.82. Next base: position 11,338 of record NZ_KB850044.1, read on the forward strand.
GGCTTCATCATAGGAAATTTCCAGTATTGCGGATAGCAGCAAAGGGCCGAGATTGGTGTGAGCCAGGGCGTACAAAATAGCCTAAATTTTATCCCCAGCAATTGGGGATAGTTTTGGAACCTGGATCCGCATGGAATGGGCACTGATTGCCAAATTGATCATTTATTAATCAAATTTCTTGGCAAAATGTTACAGATTCGCTTAAAAACTCACCAACTTATTACAAAAGCCGATTTTTGTGCGTTTTATGATCAGGCTGAAATTTTTAAGTTATTGATTTTCAAATTAATATACAAGTGTATTGCGTATAACCACCATTATGTTAAATGGGGAGTGATTTAGTGGAATATTCTTTAATATTTTATATGAAAGAAGATACCTTGAATCGTGTCAAAAGAAGCATAGATTTTTTATCCATACCTCTAGTGTTCATTCTTTATAGTAAAATTTTAATCGTTAAACCCACTAAAGCAGAACCGATGATGACTCTGAGCACACTTTGATTAAATTTAAATAATGCGACTACAGCTAAAATTGCAATAATGGCAGAGATATAATCAAAATTCCCTTCAAAACCCTGTGGCCAAAGCACGTGGTAACATAAAAAGAGTGCCAAATTTAAAATTACGCCCACCACGGCAGCGGTAATGGCGGTTAAAGGGGCAGTAAATTTAATTTGATTGTGTGTGGACTCTATAACAGGTGCTCCGGCTAAGATAAAGAAAAATGAGAAAATAAAAGTAAACCACGTGACGATGATTGCACCTAATGCACCTGCAATAAATTGATGTTCAGCACCCAACAGCGAATGGTTATAAGCTGCTAAGAAGCCGACAAAAGCCACCACCATGATCAATGGGCCGGGAGTACTTTCACCTAGGGCTAACCCATCGATCATTTGAGTTGGGGTGAGCCAGTGATAAAAACCGACAGCGCCTTGATAAACGTAAGGCAGAACAGCATAAGCACCACCAAATGTCAGAAGTGCAGCTTTAGTAAAGAACCAAGCCAGTTGAGTATAAGAATGACTCCATCCCAAAACTGCTGTTAAAGAGATGAGTGGAATTGCCCATAAAAGTGCTGAAATTACAGTTATTTTGATCAGATGAGACCATTTAAAAACAGCATGTTCAGGTGTAGGGGTATCATCATCAATAATTGCACGTCCATAGGATTTTTGACTGGACTGATGTGCATTTAGCTTAAATAAATCAGGATACTTTTTACCGACCAAATAACCCGATATCGCTGCACATAAAACGATTAAAGGGAAAGGAATATTAAAAATAAATATTGCAAGAAAAGCGATAACTGCAATCGCCCATAGAAATTTATTCTTTAATGAACGACTGCCAATACGATACGTGGCATGAAATACAATTGCGGCAACTGCGGGCTTAATGCCATAAAACAAACCGGCAATGATCGGGACGTTGCCATATTTCACATAGACCCAAGACAGCCCAATGAGGATAAAAAGAGAAGGTAGAACAAATAAAACCCCTGCAACGATGCCACCTTTGGTTTTATGCATTAACCAGCCAATATAAGTTGCAAGTTGTTGAGCTTCGGGGCCGGGTAAGAGCATGCAATAATTCAATGCGTGCATAAAACGCTGTTCTGAAATCCATTTTTTTTCTTCAACTAACTCTTGGTGCATAACAGAGATTTGCCCGGCAGGGCCACCAAAGCTAATGAATCCCAGTTTTAACCAAAATTTGAATGCTTGCCAAAAGCTGATAGATTCAATTTCTGTTTCATCTATTAAATATGGCTTATTATTCATGTTAAATTCCTTTGAAAGTCTGCATATAAGCCATCAAAAATATGGTTTGAAAGATGGAGTAATTGATCATCATCTGTGATCGTGCTTCTTAAGCCTTGCAAGATTTTTTCAATGCCTAAGGCTTCGGCAGGCTCATTTCCCCCAACATCTAAAAAATGAACAATTTCAGCGATTTTATTTAAAGCAGGGTTTTGTAATTCAAAGCTATGCATTAACACTTCAAAAGTGACTAGATGATTGATATGGGTAAATTGGGCATCATCAAAATCAAAACCTAAGGTATCTTTGGGGCAATCATTGGGATGCTCTAACCAAATAAATTTTGCCTGAGGGTCTACAAATTTCTGAATGATCCATGCCGATGCCAAACGGTCAACCCAAGGACGCTTTCTGGTTGCCCAGATTTTATTTTGAAAATCTTGCTTGCATAGGACTTTTAATTGCTGTTCAAAATTATTGGGTTCATCGTATTCACCTAACCGGGCAATAACTTGTTCTAATCGGGTGAGTTCATTCAGTGTTTTGCTTTGATGAGTATTTGGGAAAAAATCTATTTCTATCAGTGAATTGAGCTTTTTTCTTAATTTTCGAATCTGTTTGAGATGTTCTTTTTTCTTATTTTCCTCAAGCGTATTTTGTATTTGTGAAATTTCAGTTCTCAGTTCTTCATATTCTCCAGTCCTGTCGAAAAGTTGAGCAAGGTCTAAATGTGCAGGAGGTTCAGTCTGAAAGATATAGGCATGCCCATGTTCATTAAGATGATCATGAACAACAGACTCGAATTTTTCAGAATGTGCTTCGGGTAAGAGGTAAACACCATCTCTTAAAGTTACTGCACCATTTGACTTTAATGAACGCCAAATTCGCATTCTTGCGGTTGTGCTTTGACTGGGAAGTGATGAGATCAGTAATGATATTTTCATGTTATAAAATCAACAAATTTTGTTTATCTTATAACTATTTTAAAAGATTAAAAATAGTTTTCCTTTAATAAGAATATATGTAAAAGTCATAAAAGATTTTTCTATCCTTTAATAGTAAATTCAACAGATGCTTATAACTTAGCAGTTTGTAAAATAGAACTTTATAAATCTATTCATCTAAGAAATGCACATGGTCTGGCTTATTGCTAAGTACGCTCTAACTGCTGGAATGGTCATACTTATTTCAGAAGTTGCTAAACGTAGTGACCGTCTAGGCGGATTGATTGCAGCCTTGCCTATCGTAACGATACTTGTGCTGATATGGATGAAACTTGAGAATCAAGACCCGCAGAAAATTTCAAATCATGCTTGGTATACCTTTTGGTATGTAGTACCGACATTACCTATGTTTTTAGCATTCCCAATACTTTATCAGCGTTATGGATTTTGGCTATCTCTAGCCATTTGCTACGTAATGACCATTCTTCTTTTTCTTGCATGGGCAGCTATATTGCACCATTTCGGTATTGATTTGCTGTAAATGAACTAGGGGCATGAATGTTAGTTTTTCTAAAATTAACATAATACACCTTATACGTAATGCTTGATATTTCTCTTTAAATATCATTATATTAAAGCAAGCCGTTCTGGAATATAGGGCACCAGAGCGGCTTTTTATTGATTATTCATATTCCACGCTTAAAATTCGAACAGTGTTTCATGATTTTTATAAGTTAAACTAAATTTAGTTGCCAATCCCAATAAGCTATTCACTAACTTGTAAATATCGGTATACCGCCTGACGACTAATCCCAAAAGCTTTTCCTAATGCCATTTTTGATGGATACTTCCCCTCCTTCCATGCTTGTCGCAAAGCGTCAGCTTGATCAGGCTTCAATTTATGTACCCGGCCTTTGTACTTTCCTTGAGCCGAGGCGAGTTTAATTCCTTCCTTTTGCCGTTCCAGAATAATTTCACGTTCGAACTGTGCAAAAGCTCCCATCAATTGCAGCATCAAATTATCCATCGGGGTGGATTCGGCTGTAAAAGTAATATTTTCTTTTACAAACTGGATAGCGATCCCTCGTTTGACCAGTTTATCTACTTCAGTGACCAAATCTTTTAGGCTTCGCGCAAAACGATCCATGGAATGTACAATCACCCTGTCCCCTTCCCGGACATAGTTCAACATTTCCTGAAATTTAGGTCGGTCAGTATTTTTACCTGAAGCACGGTCAACAAAAATCCGGTCGACCTCAATTCCTTCAAGTTGACGTCCAGTGTTTTGCTCGACAGAACTTACCCGGACATACCCTACTTTTTGGCCTTTCACTTTTTCACGCCCCAATTGGATAAAAATGAACAATTTCGTAAATTATAAATCTTTAACACTAAAGTTACATGTTACTTATGATTAAAAATCATTTAAATGATACATAATTTCATGAACTTTCAGATTGTAACTTTAGGGTATAGTCTAATATTACAAATATCAATAAGAAGATACTTTGATTTTTAAATCTCTAAGCAAAAAATCATTTACAAAATCACATACACAAAGTATGTTTATAAAACACAAAACTGAACCATGGTTTGTGTTCTCTAGTGCTTGATGGTAATGCTTATTACCATTAGTGAAGCGCCCAGTTTTTCAAATTGGGCGTTTTAATTTTTTTAATTAATAATTAAAATTCAATAAATTTCATTTAGTTAAATTACAAAATACTGAATAAAATGATTACGCATTCTTGTTCATAGTCTATCACTCATTCCTTCTTCTAATAGCCCATCAATAATTAAATTACATGGCTAATTTTGCAAATACCTTCAGTTTTAATGGAAACACTAGAAAAGATTCAATATAAGTTTAGCAAGACAAAACTGGCACTTGGAGCAAGTATACTACCCAATAGGACATGGAAGATGACCAGAGATAAGTTGACACATAACTACTTTAAGTGGGATCAACTCTTGGTTGTGAAATAGAGATGATACCCTATTAAATGCACAATTATAGTTTCTAATTAGTTTTAATTTAGTTTTAATTAAATATTAAAAAACAACTAAGATCTGTAAGATATATTCCATATGTGCATTAAGCAGGAATTCTTTCCTTAAGGAATTCCTGCTTAATGCAATCAATTACTTATGAATGTCGAGAGTTGGCTTCATCATACACAGCATTGTTTTCACGTCTGCCTACGGCAATGACGATGACAACAACCTCATCATCAATCACTTCATAAACCAAACGATAACCAACACTGCGAAGTTTGATCTTGTAGCGGTTAGGATGTCCTGAGAGCTTATTCTTGGGAATGCGAGGATTCTCTAGTACCTTGATCAGTTTCTTCTTCAATGGTTGCTTAATACTTGGATTAAGCTTATTCCATTCTGCTAATGCTTCTTCTAAAAAGTCTAACTTATAGGTCATCAATATTTACTCGAATGCGTTTTTGATTCGCACGAGCATCTGCAATTTTGTTGAGTTCCAGGTCTTCCAGTTGTTCCATCATGGTTTCATACAAATCAGCCGGAACACAGTAAAACGCTGGTGTATTACGATTAAGGATCGCTACAGGTTCACCTTTACCTGCTAACACTGTATCCATCGGACTCTTTTTGAGTTCAGTAATACTTGCAGTCATTCGTGCATGGATTAATTGAGTCATAGTTAGGCCTTTATAAAGTTAAGTGTTTGCAGTTTGGGTTGAATCAGTGACGAGGAGCATCTTTGCAAGATAAGGCATCACTGAACGAAATGCCTTTAACTACTTACGATGTTGCTCAATAATATCTATAGGTTGTTGCATCTCTAGCTCAGCTAACCCAGGAGCTACAACAAGATCACACCATAAAAGTATCTTTAGAGCTTTTTCTAATGTAGTAGTTTTAGTTACCTGACACTCTTCCTCTCTTTCATCCATCAAATCGAATAGATGTCTGAGTTCCTGCATACGAACTTCATCTTCTCGTTTCAAACGAGATTTTTCAGTTATAGTCCAAACAGCATCAGAATTCATAGGTTCTCCTATTCAACGCTATGACTATAGCATTCCTAGAAGCACATTTAAAGATATGATTAAAAAACTCTAATGAGTGCTTTTCGCTACTCGATAAACGGTAGAAACTCCACAACCAACTGCTTTAGCTATTTCATCCTTGGTCATATTCCGACATGATATAGGTCTAACAGATACAAAAAAGCCCTTAATCATTAAGGGCTTTTTTACATTCAAATTACAACCAATTAACAACTAAAATAGTTTTACATCAGTTTCAAAATAGTTGCTATTCTTCACTAAGTTTTTTCAAAGCAAATCTGAAAATTCCATTATGCGTTTGCCCATACTTTTCAGCTAACTCAGTGAGCAACTGATACTCATATTCGTTCATTGGAATTGTATGCGTCTTAAATTTTCTAGGTGCTTTCGGATCTAGTTGTTGTTGTTTCTGCTCATCTGCCCCGTTGATGAAAGCATCTACATCAGGAGACGTTGGCTTACTGACTTCTCGTTTTTTGATCATGCTAACAATTCCTTCATGAATGCCTCAAATTCTTCAACTGCTTTAGGGTTATTGGATTCCACTACACCTTTACCTTCGGCTGCTACATCGCGATAAACCTTTCTGTCATGGATTACTGCAGATAATGCTGTGAACAAAGGGAAATCAGCTAAATACTCATTTGCCTGTTGTACTTCTGATACAGACGGATTCGTAGGAGCTAAGGTGAGTAAACCAAATGGTTTCAGTTCATCATTAAATGACTGTGCCTGATCTATTACTTCAGAGAGATGAGGTAATGTATCCAGGTCAAATTGTGAAGGTCTAAATGGCACTACAAGATAATGAGCTGCCAACATTGCTGTTCTAAGCTCTTTACTATCATGCCCTGCTACATCTACAACAACATAGTCATAACGGCTGTCTAGATCTTTCAGTGTGTTTTTGATGTCACCATACCGTTGTACACAATGTACTTTAGGTAGATTAGTTTCATCTCTGTCCTTGACCCAGTTAGCTGAGCTTTGTTGAGGATCTGCATCAACTAACACAATGTCTTTGCTATATTTGGCAAGGTAAGTTGCTATGTTGATGGCTATTGTGGATTTCCCACATCCACCTTTTTGGCTTCCAATTAAGATGATCATTTTACTTGTAATTTGTAACTAATTTGAATCCAATATAGTTACATTTTAGGTTGATGTAAATAATGGGAATACATTGCTAAATTTTGGTTTAGCATTAATCTACGTTTTCCCACCTATATGGAAATCTCTCCTTCAATTCGTCTTTACCACTGTAAATGGATACTCGTAAAACAAGAAATTCTCTTAATTTTTAGACAATAACCTTTTTTATTTTTAAATACTTTTAATATTTTTTATTTTTAAGACCTCTGTAAGCCTTATGTAGCAAGCGTTTCAGAGGTGATAAGTCTACGTTTTCCCACCTTTAAGTCTACGTTTTCCCACCCATAAGTCTACGTTTTCCCACCCATAAGTCTACGTTTTCCCACCTTTGAGTCTACGTTTTCCCACCTTGTGCCTACATACATAGTTGATGTATCCTAATGCCATAATTAAAGGAAAAGACCTCAATAGTGAAAAATGATCTAGTCGTGAAGGATAACGCATTAATCAATGCTAGCTATAACCTGGATACAACAGAACAGCGACTAATTTTATTGGCAATTGTCCAAGCAAGAGAGTTAAGCAAGAATGTGGATGCTAATAGCGTTCTAGAGGTCCATGCTCACCATTACATGAAGCAATTCAATGTTGATAAGCACGCAGCCTATGAGGGGCTTAAAAACGCTGCTAGTAATCTCTTTGAGCGCAAATTCAGTTACAAAGGTATCCACGAGGGAACTCAACAGGAAAAAATCGTCAAATCACGTTGGGTATCCAAAATAGCCTATGTAGATTCAGCAGGTATCGTAGAACTCACTTTTGCGCCTGATGTCATTCCATTGATTACTCAACTTGAGAAGTCATTCACTGCTTATGAACTTAAGCAGATTAGCTCGCTGACAAGTAAGTATGCGATTCGCCTTTATGAGCTACTAATCCAATGGCGTAGTGTGGGCAAGACACCTATGTTTGATATTCATGATTTTCGCTTCAAGCTTGGATTAGCTGAAGGTGAGTATGCGAAGATGGCGAACTTTAAGGTTCGAGTATTAGACATAGCATTGAACCAAATTAATGGACTTACAGATATCGTTGCTTCTTACGAGCAACATAAAACTGGACGTGTGATTAGTGGCTTCTCATTTACGTTCACAACTAAGCAACAACCTAAGGAAGTCACGCACACCAAAGCTAAGAAGCTAACTGACAAGCAGATTCAATTCTTTGCCAACAAGCTGGCGCACTATGATCCATTTGCAAGCCAAAAAGCTGCAGTAGGTGAAAGCTATGCTGATCTAGAGAAAAGACTTCTGATTGAATTACAAGATGAGAAGTTCATTCAAAAGTACAATGATGTGTTCAAGGAACTTGGTTTAGAGATATAAACACAACTAAATTGAAGGTAATTTGCAATCAATATAGTTGTGTTTTAGTTGTATTTATTAAGCTGTAAGGGCCAACTCTTCTGCCAATTGCTCTGCCTGCTCAAGCACGGTTTCAGTAGCCAGTAATGCCATATCAGGTGGATAGCCATACTTCTTCAATAGTCGCTTCACAACCACTCGAAGCTTCGCTCTTGCTGATTCCTTGACTGTCCAATCCAAAGTGACATTCTTACGAATCGAGTCTGTGAGCACTACAGCTAGCTCTCTCAGAATCTCCTTCTGCATCAGCTCTCTTGCATTATCGTTATCAGCAACTGCCGAGTAGAACGCATATTCATATTCAGTGAGGTTTAGCTCTTCTGCGAGTTTGTCCGACTCCTGGATTGCTTTAGCCAACTTGATGAGCTCATCAATGACTTCGGCTGCTGTAAGTACCTTATTCTGATAACCCTTAATTGCTGAACTCAACATATCCATGAGCTTCTTACCTTGGGTGACGCTTCGTTGCTCACGCACTTTGATCTCATCGCCAAGTAACTTCTTAAGTGTTTCAAGCACAATGTTCTTATGCTTGTAGTCTTTCATCTCCTGCATAAACTCATTAGAGAGAATCGAGATATCGGGTTTCTGAATCCCAACCAAGGACAACGTGCTTGTACTCTGCAGCGTCAATGTTCTTACGAAGCTTATCTGCTGTTTTTTACAGGTAAAACATCTTAGCCGAAAAAGAGATAAACAGGAAAATGAATAACAGGGATCAAGACAATATTAAATAAAGATTACGCTCGACTTCGAATAAAAATATTGATCAGAAAATATAAGAATTTCAAACTAATTAAAAAATCTTTCTAAAAACCCAACAATCGGTGAAGTGCTTTTTTTGAAATTGGTAGGCTGTTGAGGAAGTCAGAAAAAGACTTTTTTAGGGTTTAGAAATTCATAAAAAATTTCTAAAAATACAGCTATTAAAAGCCAGGCGATCCATGAGTTTGTACATAGATACTTTAATTGAGCAGAAGATAGACCATCCGAACAAATTGCTCATGCCGAGAGAGATACGTGATTATCTGCTCAATTATTTGCCTAGAGAGATATTTTGTTCATCAAGTTTAAAAACTGACGAACCAAGGTCTTATAAACTAAAAAAGAATATCGCTTTGAATCATGAGCATATTCAGCCAAATCATGAGAACAAGAGGTGTTTCCTGATCATCGATTGTGATGAAAACGAACCAGATGCTTATCTGGATCTACCTGTCCCTTTCCCAAACATTGTTGTCATCAATCCTGAAACTGGTCACTATCAGGTTTGGTATTTTTTAAGGAATGGGGTGTCATGGACTCGTTTTTCAAAAGGAAAAATCAAAGACTACTACTCATCTACGTTATTTAAACTGAAAGCCATTTTTAATGGTGATAATGCATACATTGGATTTCTAGCGAGAAACCCTTTTCATGACAAACATATCTGCTTATATCCAAGGTTAGAGCCTTACACACTGGATGAAATAAATAATTCCATAGGTGTATCTAGATTAGATTATCAAGAAGATAATCCATATAAGTCCGATGCTTTTTTGTTGATTAGAGACTACATTAAAAAAAATAAAACAAACTCAAAAGAACCAGAGCAAGGGTTTGGGCGGAACTGCACGATTTTTAAGGTGTTGCGACACAAAGCCTGCAGAACTTGGTCTGAGTACCGGACAGAAATGGACTTCGCATTTTATTTATTATCAGAAGCGCAAAAAATCAATCAGGATCATTTCCCTGACAACTGTTTAGAGTACAATGAGCTCAAACATATCGCAAACAGCATTGCACGCTACTTTTTTAACAGTCCTCGCAGTCGAAAATATAGTTCTTCATTTATTGAAAAACAAAAAAAACGTGGAGCTGCAGGCGGAAAATCACGGTCAGGTCAATTTGATATTGCCCGACAGAAGTGTTTTGATTTATATATGCAAAACCCTTCTTTAAAAGTTGCAGAAATTGCTAAAGAGTGTGGTGTATCAGAACGAACGATACGGAATTACTTAAAATCAATCAAAAAACAAAAAACATTACTGGAAGGAGTTGTGTATTGTTCAACTGATACAAATAAGCAGCTGGCCAATCAGCTTCTCTGTAGTGTTCGTACTATTCAACGCAAACGCAAGTTAGCCAAGATTGAAGCAAAAAAAGCAATAGAACATGCTCTTGTTCAGGGGGGGTGACAAAATGGAAAGTGCCCATTTCAGGTATATAAACTTTATGATGGTTTATTTTATTTGTCCTAGCTCAAGTCTGGACATTCCTGAACTTGATGAAAGTTTCTGGAAAAATGCAGTGCAGAACCCTTTTTACAAGCCGACTGAGTATTCTTATGTAAACCTACCAGTTATTCTTATTCAAATCCTGCCACTCATTTTGGATAGTAGTAGGCCATTGATTTTCTATTCAAATAATTCAAAAAAAAATATCCAAATTTGAATCTTGAAGCACAATCTTAATCTGCTATAATTTGTACATCAAATTGATGTACTTGTTGGGTGGGATATGACTAACTTAGCAACGGAACGAATTAATATTCGTTCAACAGTAGATGCAAAAAATGTAATTGAACAAGCTGCGAATTTATTGGGACTCAGTGTAAGTTCCTTTATGCTTCAATCCTCATTTGAAAGAGCAAAAGAATTACTTAAATCTAATTATGAGTTAAAAGTAAATAATGCTGATCGAGATATGTTAATGAACATACTTGAGAACCCACGCCCTGCAAATGATGAGATGAAAAAATTAATGAGTTTATTAGATGAAAATTGAGGTTTTACAAGCCCATCATCAGAAAAAATCATTTAATTGCGGGCAAGATGATTTAAATAAATTCATAAAACAGTATGCATCCCAACATCAGAAATCAGGAACAAGTAAAACGTATGTTGCTATTGATGATGATCTACAAGTGAGAGGGTTTTATTGTTTATCCAGCACATCCATAGGATTTGATGTAGTTGATACTGTGCTTACTAAACGATTACCTCGTTATCCGCTCCCTTGTGTAGTTGTAGGTCGCTTTGCCGTTGATCAAACCGTTCAGGGGCGAGGAATTGGGAAAGTGCTTTTAGCCCATGCTCTTAAACAAGTTTCAACAGTTGCTCAAATTATTGGTGTTAATTTTGTTGTAATACATGCTAAAGATAAAAAAGCGATGGAGTTTTATCAGCGTTTCGGCTTTATTTCATTAACATCAAATCCATTAACATTAATATACCCAGTGAGTGAAATACCTAGTTTCAATTGAAAGTGGTCTACTAGCAATAGGAGTGACTGGTAAACTGCTTACAGGAATTAGTGGCTGATTTATCCAATAATCTGCAAGCCGACTAAACAAGTGACTACGGTTCGTATTGATGCAGATGTAATGCAATGGCTAAAGGCCCAAGGTAAAGGCTATCAGACAAGAATGAATAAGATTCTACGAGATGCCATGCTGAATGAACTAAAAAATCATCCATAAAAAATGGGAGCTATAGGCTACCATTTTTTTATGTTAACTTCGCATAACGTGTATTATGTTAATTTTAGCTAAACTAAAAAAATATAACTATAATAGGAAGTTACTAAAGCACTTGAGATTAATAAATTGAGCGTATTTGACCTATTTTCAAAAAGACAAAAAAAATTACGGGGAGAATTACCCGATGTTTATCAATATACTGTAATACCTCATAAATTACGCGTACAAATTATTCATATAGTAGAAGATGCCTTAGGTAGCGAAAAGAACAGCGAAGTTGCTAAAATCTATAAAGAAATGCATCAAATATTTTGTAAAGAATATGGTAAGTTTTTTCTCACAAATAAATATGATAGCGATCGAGAAGCAATTTTCAATTTTTTCTTGAAGGAGGAAAATTATGAATATTGCTTAGATATTATTGAAATGTGTTTTAAAGCTATATATTTTATTGTTAAAGAATCTCCACACGACTTTTACTCTTCAAAACAAGAACCAAATAATGCTATTAATGAATTAAATATACGGTTTAAAGAAGCTGGAGTTGGATATCAGTTTGAACAAGGTGAATTAATTAAGGTTGATTCGCAATTTATACATTCTGAAGTAGTAAAACCACTCTTAGAACTTCTTGGAAAAGATAAAGATTATAAAGGCGCATCTGCTGAATTTTTAACTGCTCACGAACATTATAGGCATCAACGATATAAGGAATGCCTCAATGAATGCCTTAAAGCATTTGAAAGTGTAATGAAAGCTATCCATCAAAAACATTCTTGGAGCTTTAATAAAGGTGATAATTCTAAAAAGCTTGTTAATAGTTGCTTAACCCATAGTTTAATTCCTCAATATCTTCAAACCCAATTTTGTTCAATAAGCACATTGCTAGAAAGCGGAGCAGCTACCATTCGAAATAAAGAAGGTGGACATGGGCAAGGGACTGAAGTAAAAGAAGTTCCAGAATATTTAGCAAGTTATGCACTTCACTTAACAGCATCTAATTTATTATTCTTAATTAAATGTGAAGAAGATTATAGTAAATAATCGATAGAAAGTTTAGGTGCGACATGAGTTCTACCTAACACATCAAATACGAAAAACCCCGACACGATATCGGGGTTTTTATTGCCTGTATCTTTACTTTTTCACGATGTGTAATGTTCTCATTTTTTGACTTGAATTATTATCTTCTAGCATTAATGAGTCAAAATCAAAATTAATAAATTCATATCCTAAATTAACTGAATATTCACTAATTTTTTTTGCTTCCCTAATAGCACTGTTATATTTCTTAATAGAATAAACCTCATCAATATCATAATCTGCATTACATCTATGTTGATGAAATCTATTTAAAGCCGGAGCAAAATCCATTAACCTAGGATTTTTAGTTTGCTTAAATAACTCTTTAAAACATTCACGAACTTGTTGATGGGTTCTACCACCAGTAGATTGATAAATTACTGGCTGATTTTTCTCTAACCATTCACTACAAGCATGAAATACTCCATAATAAACTCTACTGACATTCGATCGCATTTTAACTTCATTTAAAGAACTCAAATCTTTCTTTAGTTCTAATGCCAAATTGAAAAAATCATGGCAGTTCATATTTGCCCCAATAGTTACTAAATTTACTTAACTTGATAAAATTTTTTATTGCCAATATCTGAAGTAAAAACAACACATAGATTAAAAATATTACTCATAAAATCATAATTATCAGAGAAATTATCTATAAGATATTGTTTTATCCTGTCATCAAATATTTCAGAAATCTCATTACACTCATCTTCATCAAGATAACTAACTAAAAATTCTTGAATTAAGCTTTGTTTATCAGGACTCTCAAATATCCTAGAATAAGTAGGAGAAACTACAAAATCTTTTATAACCTGATTAGAAATGATAGAAACCAATTGATAAAATTTTTCATCAACATCATATTTTTCTAACAAATCTTTCTTTAAATTGAGAGATTTTTTACAATCGCTAATTTTAACAGTAACTTCTTCTGTCCTTTCACCTTTAAATAAGCTATCAATTTCTTCTATATATTCAGGTAAGAAATGAAAAACAGCTGAATCTAAAGCATGTAAAAATATTTTTTTATTATTAGGGTTTATTCTAATAAATTTTTTTGCAATCTCAAAAGCTTCTTGAATATCACCATTTTCAAGAAGACTATTCATATAATTAAAACAATTACTATCATTGGAATTTAAATTATAAACTTTTTTAAAGCATTCAGCGGCTTCTTGGACATTATTCAAATAAGCATTTACAAGACCTAAAGCATAGTAACCTTCGGCTATATCTCCTCTAGCAATGAGAGATTCGGCTGATCTTTTACTTGCAAGAACTCTATGACGGCCTTGAAAAGATAAATCTTTTTTTCCGTATTCAAGTAACTCGTCAAAATCTTTAGAAAGCTGTGTCTGCACTACTGTCATGGATAGGTCTCAAAAAATATTTCTTATAGTTATTAAATAAAATTACCAACATATTGTGTCATAGATTTGATTAATCACAAATAATAAGTATCAAAATTTTACTCAAAGCCCCTATTGTCTCTCTTCATTTAACATAAAATCTCTTATACGCAGTTCATCTGTAAGTCCAAAATAGAAATGTCCGGAGGATGGCATATAACTGTAAAAAACTATCTTTAGGTAGGTATCAACTGACATTTTGCCCATTTTAGGAATACTCTAGAAATAATAGGCTAAAATTGAAAGCCAAGCACGTATTCAAAAAATGGCTGATGAGCTACTGTTAGAGACTCAGCTACACCTTATTCGAGAAGAGTTAGAGATTTCCCAAAAAGAACTTGCTGAAACTTTAGGAATAAAACAGCCATCACTTTCAGCAATTGAAAATCGTGGCAATGATTTAAAGATTTCAACCATGAAAAAGTATGTTGAGGCTATGGGCGGTAAGCTCCGTATTGATGTAGAGCTTCCAACAGGAAAACATATAGGATTCAATGTGTAACAATAAAATGAGAGCTTACACAAAATAATTTACAGCCTCGGCTGATAAGAATTTAGCTCAAATTTAACCTGACAGGTACAATAAAAAATGGGTAACTGTCAGATCAGGTTTGAGTACACTTTAAAAGTTCAAGTCAAAGTCTTGTTTCGGATTTGACTTTGGTTTGAGGTCAAGGTCTAAGCTTTGATCTGAAACTAACTCGTTACTTTGAGGCGTGACTTTAGGTTTTGACGATTTGACAGCTTCAATTGTCAATTTGATATCTTCAAAGTTGTCTAAACTGACCTTGTATGCGGATATTTCGTCTTTAAAACGTGAATTTTGTGGCTCTAAAACAACATCGCATTTCAAATATTTGAGCATTCTTTCATCATTTTTTATGATTTTTTCTATTAGCTCATAGTCATTTTGGTACAGTATATTTCTTGCCTGACTCATGTAATCTTTCAGTTTTTCTGACTTTCGCTTAATTATATGAATAACATCAAATTTTCTACTATGCTGATAGGCATAGTCTTGCTGCTCTGAAAACTCGCGATGTGCAAGCGCATAGTCAGGATAGTAGGCATCACCACGTAGGTATTTAAACTCCTTGGCAGGTTTAGGTTTGGGGCGTATTTTCTTGATTTCTGTTGCTAGTCGATCAATCTCTCGACCAAGCTCATGACACTCCTCATTTGTGTCTTTAAGTCGCTTACCGAGGAGATTAATGTTTCTATTTCTTCGCTGTAATCCTGTGGTGCAGACATCTGCGACACTTTCAAGAGTGCGGTCTTGAGCTGTGTCTTTTCGTCTTTCAACTCCGTTTTCACTATATTTTTTAGCATATTCACTAAGTCCTGCTCTTCTGAGACCTTCATCCATAACTTTTGATATTGAGTGCTGAAATTGGCTATTAATTTCTGTTGAAATTCTGCTGAAAAATTCCCTTGCTCTAGCTTTAAAAATTCCGATTCCATCTGAGAAATTAATTCCTTCCTTGTTTCGTTCTCCTCTTCCAAGTTGCTGATTTTGTTGTTCAAGTCTTGTTGTAGTTTCTTGTATAAATCCAAGGTGATCTTTAATGAACTGTTTTCCTGCATCAAGAAGGCGTTTTGTTGACTCAATAATTCGTTTTGTTCTGCTAGGTAGTAGTCGATTTCGGTCTGCATCACTTATCTCCTTTGGTTGTTCAAAATATTGATTTGACTTTGTATTTTTTGTGAATTCTGTTGAATCATTTCTTTTTGCGCTTGGATTGTCTTTAGGTTTGTACTGGACAGATAGGTTGTATATAAACTCATTAAAAGCATCAGCACTCCAACCGCTATAACTCCCAATGCCGCGTACTTGGCTTTCTGCGACTGTAATAGTGACTGGATCTCTGTCTGTACGAACTCCGCTTGGCTCTCTATCGCTTGTTTTACTTGAAATTGGATTAGGACTTGGATTTGCTTCTGATCTATCGAAATGCTGTTTATCGCCTTGTCGATCTCGGCCTGCAGCGCTTGGACTGAGACGGAAAGCGTTTTGATTTTCGATAAATCTATATGTGATAGCTGGCTTTTGATGGTCTCTAGCTGCTCCAGATAGCCCACCATTGTCGTTTTCAGGGGTTGGGGTGACAGGTTCTCTATCTCGGTCGAAATCGAGATTAAATTCGATTCTATGGCTTTGATCGTTTCCTCCATCCTGCCTAAAAGCATGGTGCTTTGCATGATAGGCAGCTCGCTTTGCTCTGTGAGAGTCAAGAAGTCTCTCAGCGTCTTTGATAGCAGCTGCAAGCTCGCATTCAGTTGGTCTGCTTCCTTCCGCCTCTCTAAGCCGCTCTGCATAAGCTCCAATTTCGAAGTCTTCATGATAAAAATCCCCTTTGAGTCGGTGAGTGGTTTCTTTTTCGTTGTCTATTTTGACTGAGATATAGTCCTTCCCTGCTTTTACTGACTTCACTCCATTGAGGTGCTCAATCTCCGCAATAATGTCGCTTCGGTTCTGAATCTCCCCTTTTTTCAGCAGCTCTCGGATCTGCATGTCTATAAATTTGTAGAACTGCTTTTTTTTCAGCTTCCCAAGATCCTGTTTGGGGATGATTTTTTCTGCGTGTTTATTTAGTTTGATGACGTAGTTCGGCTCTTGAGTGAGGTTCGACAAGCTGATGTCGTCAGGACGTGACCAGTCGTATTTCGTATTGAAGTAGTCCCTCAATGCATCAAAGTGCGCCTCGTGACCAGGTGGAGCGATATTGAGGGACTTTCCACTGGCAAGGTCGAGTCGTGGCACTAAAACGTGAATATGCTTTGAGCCGTCATCGTCAGTGTGTTGGACAGCAAATAGGTGGTATTGCGATGGATCGAGTCCAGCAAAAGCGTGTGCTTCAAACTCAGTTAAAACTTCGTGGATCTGCTCATTTGTTGGTGCATCGTCTTTTGACCACGCGATGATGCCCGATGTGTACTTCCACAAGTGCGGGCTTGAATTGCAGATTGAGTTAAAAGTGATGGCATCACCTCGTAAGACTTCGATTCCTGCTCGTACCTGTCCTTTGTGATCTAAGTCATCAAGTAGATAAGCTGAAGCGTGTGTAGCCGATCCCTTTCCATGCGCTAAAAACTTAATATGCATCTTCATCCTCCTCGATCAAATCGACAGAAGGAAGAGAAAGTAATTGTTTTTTAATACGATCTGGGGTCTGTCTACTGATTTTAGGCAAGTCGGGGGAGAGCTGTTCAATTTGGTCTTGAATTCCTTTGAGCGCGTGGAAACACCTAAAAATATCCAGCTTGCGCTGTTCTTCTGCGGTAGCGTTTTTTAGGATGTTTAAGGCTCGGGCGATTTGGTTGAGATTATTCCCGATCTTGGCCAGCTCGAGCAGTAATGCTGGGTCTGTTTTTTGATAGCGCTTTATGACTTCAAAAACCGTTTTGATTTTGAATCTAGGCGGTGGATCTTGCTCATCGTATCTAAATGCCATTGCTGCTTGGGATAGCTCGCGTTGGATTAACGACTGAATGAAATCCGTAAACCCTTCTTGTGTTTCTTTTAGATATTTCTCAAGTTGTTCCCATTGCAGTTGTGTCTGCCTGAAAATTCTGTTTTTTGTTCGCATATCATCAACCGATTAAATAAAAGGCGTTTGCTTTTAGCTCAACGAAGTTGAGCTGCCCATCTGCGATGGGCTAAGGGTGGTCTTAGGAGGGTTTCCCTCCTAACAAGCCCTGTAGATCAAAATTCGGAGAATTTTGTATATACAGGTAGGCTTGCTTATCTCATTTCGGATTCCTGAAAGAACCAAAAATCACAAGGATGATGCTATGACGAAGAGTTTTTAATGTGTAAAAAAAAAGCTAAAAGTTCATGAAAAAGGTTTATGTTTTATGTGTGTTTGTCTCGGTAATAATTTTTATAAAGCGAATCTAAGACTTTTATTTTTCTGTTTTTTATGGTTTGAATTTTTCCTCTTTTGTAGTGGTTACTTTGATTTCAAATGCTACAAAAGAGGAAGTGTGATTCATCAATTAATTAATAGTCAAAATTAAAGAAATTTTCTGGAAAACAAGACAGAAAGGCTTTTTGAATATCGCTGTATTCACCCTCAGGATGTTCTTCGAGATAATCTTTAACCCAAATCAGTGTTGCTTCATAATCGTTAAAACATCGATCTATATTTAAAAATAACCAAAGCTCATGTGCTTTTTGAATGAAAAAGTCATTGATGATCATCAGTGCAATTTTCTTTTCAGCGTTTGAATTTGGATATGAGTACATAGTGTGTTTCTCCAATAAAGAGGATAAATAGGTTATTTGATAAGCTATTTATAACACATAAAAAATGTGTTTAACACATTTTTTATGTGTTTTTTGTAATTTTATGGTCTGTGTTATACTTTTAATCCAAATAAATTGTATTTATCATCATGCCGTACGAAGAATTTCAAAGACTTATGGGAAAAGCAGGTCTTTCAATTAAGGAATTTGCAACCTTATTGGACATGAACCCAAATTCCATAACTAACTATAAAAAGAGCGGAAAAGTGCCTACTCATATCGCTGTTTTGATTTATTTACTTTCTAACATGAAAGATGAGGGTGTAGACTTTTATCCAATTTTTGAAAAAGTTAAATCGTATTCAAAAGAGTAAAACTCTCGTTTTTTAATTGTTTTAAGCTGTGAGTGATGATGTAAAAAATGCCTGAAGTTCAGGCATTTTTTATTTTGAGGTACTTATAAACCTCGATAGAATTTTTCAATAAAGTTCCGAGTTTTGAGAACCAGGGTATTCATCATGGTATTCCGTTCTGAGATCTTAGGACGAGTAATCGGTAAGTCTTTGACATCTTCACGGCTAGGTAGGCGTTTAGTGTATTCATATTGACTAAGCACCGTTTTAAATACCTCAGGCTTGATGGCTTCTTTTTGACACAGTTCGTCCAGTGCCTTTTCTTTTTCCACATCCCAAAACTGAGCAAAGGCCTCTTCAACACTTTGACCATTGACCATGCGTGGAATGTTTTCATCCAGGAACTTTTGAATCAGCTCTTGTTTGTCATACAAGTTGTGATTGGTCGAAATGATATCTTGCACCTGGGAACGATACTGCTGTTTCTTTTCAGGATCTTTATGATTGACCACCGATTGCAGTAAATTCAGGATATAACCGACATTCACGGTATCGCGGTGGATCAGTTCCAGTTGGAAATTGACGTCATTGAGGACCGATACTTTGTCTTTAGGCTGGATCACACGGACATTGTTGTACAGATATTTGTACTGTGAGGTATGTTTCTGGAATTCTGCTTTGTTTAAATCGGTATCGTCCTGGTCATACTCTACAAAGTTTTCCAATTGTGCATTGATCCGCATTACCTCACGGAAGGCTTTGACGTATTCCAATTGCTGTTCTTCAGTTTCTAGCGTATTGGGTACTTGATCAGGATCTGGGGCAATACTGAGTAAATGGGCAACCGCAGCATTGTATTTTTCTTTAATGCTGTCGAAACTTGGGATCAAGACAATTTTTTCTGCTTCATCCTTGTTTGAGAATAAGGTGAGGGCTTGGTCCGTGGCTTGTTTCAGGTTACGGAAGCACAGGATATTACCGAACGGCTTGTCTGCGTTCAGAATACGGTTGGTGCGTGAAAAGGCCTGAATGAGGCCATGATATTTAAGGTTCTTATCGACATACAGGGTGTTGAGTGGTTTTGAGTCAAAACCAGTCAGGAACATATTCACCACAAGCAGGATATCAATTTCTTTTTTTCGTACCCGATTGGCGATATCACGGTAGTAAGCGTAGAACTCATCACCTGAGTTGTAGTTCTGGCCAAACTTGGCATTGTATTCAGCAATGTATTGATCGAGCTTATCTCGATGGGATTGGCTAATTTTGGTCGGGATATCTGCAGACTCTTCTTCAATTAAACCACTGTGATCTTCAACTTTGAGTTCCTCATTGGCTGCAAAGGAAAAAATAGTGGCAATGGTCAATGGGGTGTAAATTCCACCTTGTTCTTCGGCTTGCTGTTGTTTTTCCTGCTGTACTTTTTTAAATAGTTCGTAGTACTGGGTCAGGACTTCAACGGAACTGACACAGAACATCGCTGTGAAGGTTTTATTTTTGGTTTTGATATGGTGATTATCCAGGATATATCGGGTAATCATTTCGAGACGAGCAGGGTTATCAAACAGCTCTTTGGTATCAATTCCTTCTACATCTTCTTCATAGCTGTCGCTGTTTTCGATGCCGTTGCTGGTGTATTTGCCCAGATAGGCAATCTGGAAGGGTAAGACGTTACCATCACGAATAGCATCCGTAATCACGTATTTATGCAGGCATTCGTCAAATAGGGCATTGGTGGTGACTGCTTTTGAGTCAATTTTCAGTTGGCTATTTTTCTCAAAAATTGGCGTTCCTGTAAAACCAAACATTTGCGCCTGATTAAAGAAGCGTTTGATATTGCGATGAGTATCGCCAAATTGGCTACGGTGACATTCATCAAAAATAATCACCACTTTTTTGTCTTTGAGATAGCTAATCTGATCGCTATAACGATCAGAACTAATCGCAATATTGAGCTTTTGTAAGGTGGTGACAATCAGTTTGTCATGCTTTTGGCCCAATTGAGTAACCAAGGTGCCTGTATTCTTGGTGGTATCAACACTGTCTTTTTTGAAGGCATTGAACTCACGCACCGTTTGGGTATCGAGATCACTACGATCCACAACAAACAGCACCTTTTCAACTTCAGGCAAGCGCATGATCAATTGACTTGCTTTGAAAGAGGTTAGGGTTTTTCCTGAACCTGTGGTGTGCCAGATATAGCCATTTTGCTCTGAATGTTGCACACGCTGAATAATCTGTTGTACCGCATAGATTTGGTATGGACGCAGCACCATCAAACGCTTTTCAACTTCCAGGATCACCATGTATTCGGTCAGCATTTGGGTGATGTGCTGATGGTTTAAAAAGGCTTCGGCAAAGATATCGATTTTATGGATGTGCTTATTGTCAAAATCTGCCCAAGGGAAGGTAAATTCGAAATTACTGGTGCCTGTTGAATAGTAATGGGTGTGGTCACGATTACTGATCACAAACAGTTGGATGTAATTAAACAGACCTGCTCCGCTACCATAAGCAGCTTTGGCATAGCGTTGGGTTTGGTTAAAGGCTTCAGGAAGCTCGACACCTGCGCGTTTTAGCTCGATTTGGACTAAAGGTAGGCCATTGATCAGCAAGGTGACATCAAAGCGACTTGTGTGACCGTTACTCGTACTGTGATCAATGGCAATCTGATTGGTCACTTGGTAGATGTTTTTCGTAGGATCTGCGAATAAAAAATCAATGTGGCGTGTAGATCCATCATCAAAGTTCACAGGAAAGCGATTACGCAGGACCTTGGCACAGTTGAAGCTGTTCCCTGCTTTGAGATGATTCAGGACTTGTGCCCATTCATGTTCAGAAAAAGAAGTGATGCCATTGGCACGTTCAACTTGAAGTTTCAGATTGCTCAGCAATTGAGTCTCATCTTTAACATCAACCTGGTTGTAGCCGAGCTGTTTGAGCTGTTCAATGAGTTCATTTTCAAGTTGAGCTTCGCTTTGTACAGACATCTCTTTCTCTAATTTTTTATTCAATTACGGTGATCTAAGTGAAATCCATCTGATTGAAAGTTGAAACATACTCTGATGTTTTACCCTCAAAACTTTCAATCAGATGGTTGGATTTGCTTGATAGATATTTAAACAAACATTTGCTGTAAAAGCCCTTTTTTCCACTGTTTGGCTTGCTCAATTTGCTGTGCCACAACTTCAATTTTTTGGTCAATGGCAGATAAAAAGTTAGCGATTTTGGTTTGTTCTTCTAAACATGGCTTATAGAATGAAATCTCAAGAAATGCCTTTTTATTTAGCACTCTATTTCGTCCAGCACCGCCAGGTGAACAAAGTTGTAAATGACTTAAAAAATCTTTTTGAGTGAATCTATATTTAAAAAAATTAAGATTTACTTTATTTGTATCGCAAAGATAAGTAGGAAAGCGATGTGATACCAGTCCTTCATCATGCTCACTCTCTGCAACAGCCATTGCACCTTCCCAAGCAAAGGTAATATTAACAACAACATCATTTTCTTTAACCCTATAGAGGGTATCCATGCTAATTTTTTCAGGTTCACTGTTAAACTTATTAAATAATCCTTTGAAATGACTTCTTACACCTAAAGCATGATAACTATCTTCAGGCTTATTAATAGGTCTTGGATTAAATGCCAAGAAATCTACTAATTTTATTTCCTCCCACTCCCCGAACTCACTCCCATCATTCGCTTTAAAACGAATCTGCTGACTAAACAGCTTTTGCATCATGCCTTGTTTATACTGGCTGAGTAGCTCATGTTTTTGGGTGAGTTGAACAATCTTTTCATCAACTGCAGATAAAAAAGAAGCGATTTTGGTTTGTTCTTCTAGATTAGGTAACGCTAAATCAAGTAAATTTAATGATTCTTGATTAATATTTGTATTTGCACTAGTTGTACTCAATGAAAGAACTTGTTTCCTAAAGTTTTCAGTTGAGAAGCAATACTTTTTATAAAATAAATTTACCTGTTTATTCATTCTATAACGAATTAAGAAACCACTATAAACTGTATTTGGCAAGTCCTCCAAAATTACCGCTGTTTCTGCAACGCCTTCAGGTTTGACTGATGATCTAATAAATAAAATATCACCTTGTTGAAGAGAATAGTTTTCTATTTCCTTCTGAGTAGCATTAACTAAATCAAAATTATTTTTAGATATACTATTTTTTCCAAAAACATCCATTAAATTAATGAAAGGAACCCCATAACCAAAGTCATTCTTATCTTTATTAATGCCATTTTTAAAAGAACCTATTTGGAATAGTTTTACTTTATTCCAATTACCCTCAAATTCTTTGAATCTTAACTTTGGTGTAGTCATTACTTCACCTCCGAAAAAGGTGAGTCGATACCAAGCTCTTTGCAGAATTCAGCAATCACTTTGTCAGTTTTTTCACTTTGCTCTTCAAGTTCTTTAAGTTGCTGTGCAATAGCATTCAGATCAATGTCACCTTCAGCTTCAAAGGTATCAACATAACGTGGAATATTCAGGTTGTAATCGTTGTCTTTAACTTCTTGTAAGGTCGCTACATGTGCGTATTTATCGATGTTCTGACGGTTTTCAAATGCACCAATAATATTGTCCAAATGCTCTGGCAGTAGCTTGTTTTGGTTCTTTTGCTTTTCAAACTCGTTGCTGGCATCAATGAACAGAATATTGTCTTTGTGTTCACGATTTTTCTTCAATACCAAAATACAGGTTGGGATTGTTGTGCCATAGAAGATATTGGCAGGTAGACCTATAACAGCATCAATGACATTCAGTTTTTCAATCATGTACTGACGAATCACACCTTCACTTGAACCACGGAACAACACACCATGCGGTAGAACAACCGCCATCGTGCCATTGTGATCGAGTTGATGAAGCATGTGTTGAACAAAAGCCATATCAGCTTTTGAACTTGGTGCAAGTTTACCAAAACGGCTAAAACGCTCGTCTTGCAAGAAAATAGGATCTGCTGACCATTTGGCTGAGAATGGAGGGTTGGCGACCACTGCTTCAAAACGTAAATCTTTATGCTGTGGACGAGTAAGCGTATCTTCTTGCTTGATATCAAATTTGGCGAAGTGAACATCATGCAGAATCATGTTCATTCGTGCCAAGTTGTAGGTGGTACGGTTCATCTCTTGACCGTAAATCATATCAACATCTTGCACTTCACGTTTTACACGTAATAGCAATGAACCTGAACCACACGTTGGGTCATAGACTGAACGTAGACGTTCTTTGCCTTGGGTGACGATTTTCGCAAGCAACGTTGAAACGGTCTGAGGTGTATAGAATTCACCAGCTTTTTTACCAGCACCAGAAGCAAACTCACCAATCAAATATTCGTATGCATCACCTAATACATCCGACTCTGAATTACTAAGATCGAAGTCAATATTATCGAGATGGGTCAGTACTTTGCTGACTAACTCATTACGGTCATTGGCATTGTTGCCGAGTTTAGTAGAATTGAGGTCTAGATCTTCAAATAGATTGGCAAAGTCATCTTCAGATTCAGCACCTAAAGTACTGCGTTCGATTTCTCGCAAGGTATTTGAAAGCTCATCAAGAATAAACTCACCCTGACGACCACGTTCAGCAATTGTGTGGAACAGTTGTTTTGGTGCTAGGGCATAACCGACTTCTTCAACTGAGTTTTCTTTGATGCCGTCAATCAGTTCAGCGTGATCAGGGTTATTTTCATCAAGTTGATAGTATTTTTCTGCAAGGCCTTCATCTTTCAACAGTTCATTGGCAAAAGAAATCGCTTTTTCTGACAGGTATTTGTAGAAAATGAAGCCGAGAATGTAGTCACGGAACTCATCGGCTCCCATTTTTCCACGTAAGTCGTTTGCAATATTCCAAAGATGTTTTTGTAGTTGTTGAAGTTGAACCTGGGTCATGAAGCAAGAATCTCTAGTAATACCTAAATTTACTTAAGTATAGCGAGTATCTGCTTATAAAAATTAGGTTTATTAGGTTATGAAAGTAGATAAATGATGAATTTCGAATAAGAGATTTTATGTTAAATAGAGTGTAGTCCTTCTAATAACTAAATCGATAAAAAATATTTTGAAATAACTACTTGCATTTATATTTACCTTGAGGTAAATTTATTTATGGGGATTGATAAAACTTATTGTTTTGGATATAATTATAATTACAACATAAAAGTTTCGCTGATGATTGGCTTCAGCGTACTACGGAGATCATTATGGCAGTCACACTTACAGATTTCGGTAAAACTTTAAGAAAACTCAGAATTGATCATGACGTTAACTTAAAGAATATGGCTGATGGTTTGGGTGTTACTTCTGCATTTTTATCTGGTGTCGAGACAGGACGAAAGGCAATTAATCCTGGATTAATTAACAAAATTTCTGAAATTTTGAACCTTTCAGATGCTGAATCTTTGGAATTGAATGCAGCAGCTAGTAAAACTCTCAGCGAGGTATCTATCAAAGTTGAGAATGATCATGACGCAGAAATTGCAATCATGTTCGCTCGTAAGGTAGATAACAACACAATTGATTTTGACAAACTGAGAAAATTTCTCATGGAAAACTAAGGAGTAGAGATGTCTGGCGGACAGTGTCGAGGGGTAAAGGTTGACCCTTTATCGAAAGTTCAAATTAGTGCAGTAGCAACTAAATTTCGAACTAAAGTACTAAGTTTTAGTGCTGATGAAAAGATTGATATGGTTGATTTAATTGAAAATATTTTACCAACCACATTAGGGGTCAATTATGACATTCTTGAAAAAGAAGTGTTAGGACCTATCGAAGCTGCTACCAATCCAGACAAAGGTGAATTGGTCATTCGTGAAGATGTCTATGAGGCATTGAATGATCCCAATGATCCAATGCATGGCCGAGCTCGCTTTACATTAGCACATGAGCTCGGTCATTTAGTTTTACATGAGGGTCCGGCGCTGCATCGACAAACAGCGATGATCAAACATAAAGTATTTGAAGATTCAGAGTGGCAAGCAGATTATTTTGCTAGTGAATTTTTGATGCCTACAGTGGGATGTTGGAATCTTACAGCTCAACAGATTAAAGAACGCTATGGCGTCAGTAATAAAGCTGCTCAAATTAAATTTGAACAGCTGAATAAGTGAATGGTAGAAAGACAATGGTAACTTTCTATTCATGTGGGAAATCTAAAGACTACATGCTAAAGCAGGTAATAACTCAAGTGATGTTTTTGGCGAAACAAGCTTCGTTCATCCTGCCTAGATTCCAAATCACTTTAGGTAAGGAGGTGCGAAATGCTAAATGAAACAGTTAGGTAATACACCAGCTCCGGCAGGTATGAAGTGGATTTTCTGCAGATTCCGTCGAGTGCGCGGCAATTCTAATAAAATGCTAGATGCTCATGAATATGGGTATGAAGCATGGGCATTCTTGGTTCCATGCAAATAATCTAGCAAGATAGAAATTATATAAGAAGAAATCATGCTTCTTTCCCAGGGAGGAGGCATGAAAAAACCCGAGGATCCGGCAAGAAATTCGGGTTTTTTATGAGTAAATGCTAGTTTTAACTACATGCTAAAGTAGGCAATAACTCAAATAATGTTTTTGGCTGATTCGAATAGTAAATCGTTTTGTTTAGTGAAACAAGAAAAAATTAATTGCTGTTTGGTAATTACTTCTAATATCGCTTACTTTTTACTTCGTATGATAGCCATTATAGTAAATAACATTTTAACAAAATATTTAGAATAAATTGCTGAATTATATATTTTTTCTAATTTTGTTAAAAAATATAGTGGATTGATTTATGACGAGCTTAGTAGGATGGCCTCGGAACCTTTATACAGGTCCAGGTGGCGGAATGTATACGGGCCCAGGTGGCGGAATGTATACAGGCCCAGGTGGCGGAATGTATACAGGCCCAGGTGGTGGAATGTATACGGGCCCAGGTGGTGGAATGTATACGGGCCCAGGTGGTGGATTGTATTCAGGTCCAGGTGGTGGATTGTATTCAGGTCCAGGTGGCGGACTGTATTCAGGCCCAGGTGGCGGACTGTATTCAGGCCCAGGTGGCGGACTGTATTCAGGCCCAGGTAATGCTTATAGAGCAATAACTCCTCCCTGGCCTGTATTTATCAAGGAACTTGAGAGAAGAAATCTACACCAACAAGCAAATACTGCTAGAAAGGCTTTAGAAAAAGTTGGATATAAGTTCTAAATTATACAGCTTGTGGTTTTTCTAAAATATAATACGGATTATAGAAACGAGAGCCTGTAGCTCTCGTTTTTTCGTTCTAGAACTGCTAAAATTTTTATACGCCATTGACGTACTTCAACCTATGTTATTTATTGAAACCAGTATTTTTACCAAGCAAATTAAAGAGCTTGTGAATGATGAAGAGTATCGTCAGCTTCAGCAGGATCTCTTGGTACAACCTGATAAAGGCGACTTAATCAAGAATGGCGGTGGCATTCGTAAAGTACGTTGTGCTCAAGGCAATAAGGGTAAAAGTGGCGGTATCCGGGTGATCTATTATTGGGTCACAGAAGATGATCAAATCTTTTTCCTAGTGGCTTATCCAAAGTCAGTAAAAGATAACCTGACTGATAAAGAAATATCGATCTTGCGTCAATTAGTGAAGGAGCAATTTCATGGATAACAACTTATTTGATGACCTGGTTGCTTCGATTAAAGAAGCTGGTGCCATCAAACGCAATGAAATGAAAGCAAGTCGAGTGACTGAGCTTGAATTACCAGATATTAAAGAAGTACGTGAGAAAACAGGCTTAACCCAGGCAGAATTCGCTGCACGTTTGCATATCAGCGCGAGAACGCTCCAAAACTGGGAACAAGGCCGTCGCTATCCAACGGGTCCTGCAGCAACTTTAATCCGTATTCTTGATGCTCATCCGACTCTGATTTAAAAAATTAGATAATAAAAAACCCCAGCATCCTGCCGGGGTTTTTCGTATTGGTTCGCTCGGTATAACTCCTGTCGTACCTTACAGTCCTTGTGCTTATCTCTTGTTATTCTTGTATGGAACTTCCTGTTCCCGATGAGTTCATCATAGGAAAATTCTATTATTGCGTATAGACGCAAAGGGCCGGAATTGTTGTGAGTATATGCGTACAAGATAGGCTAAAAACTGTCCCAGGTTTATCCGCAGGAAATGGGGATAATTTTAGATCCTGGGACGTTGAGAATATTAGAAAAACCGCAAAATCGACTACTTTTTAAACAAAATTATTGGCAAAAACTATCAAAACCGTTCATAAAAAAGCCGACTTGTTTCAAAGTCGGCTTTTTACGGATTTTAGGGTTGAGTGTGAGATTTTAAGTCATTGATTTTTATATTAATATACAAGTGTATTGCGTATAACCGCCATTATGTTAAATGCAGGGTATCTAATTAATTTGAGTTTGCAAAATTGCTAAATTTTTTCTTAATCCTTCTCATGTCTTGAAGTGTATAACCATAATTTCCGAAACATCTTTGTAGCATTTCTGGATTAGTCATTGGACTATCTAAAACAGTAAAAAATTCATTAATAATATTTACAGTAAATAAGTTGGCTTCTTTTTTTCTTGTATCAGAATTAATTGTTATTAATTGAGCTTTATTAAAGTGATCAGCCTTAATTAAATCAGGTGAGTTTTTAAGCTGAGAATTTAGTTTTCTAAAATCTTCATTATAGAGGGGAATACAACTCTCTATTATTCGTGGTAAAGCTGTGTCAGTTAAGAATGCATTTAAGTTAGATTCTATATCTCCAGTAGGTTTTACATTATTGATGTTTGAAGGTTTTACTGGAAAACCATGAAACATCCATTGTATACCCCATAAAATTACTATGACTAAAATTACTGAAAAGATGATTTGTAGTTTCTTCATTTTTTAAATTTTTCTAAAATTAACATAATACCCGTTATACGAATCTAAAAACGGGAGCCTTTAGCTCCCATTTTTACTATATTTTTTAAAGTCTTAGGCATGTTGTACTGTGAGTTTTAGGCCTAAAGCATTCACAACACGATTAATCGTATCAAAACGTGGTGCTGAATCCTGACGTAGGGCTTTGTAGAGTGCCTCACGTCCAATCCCTGCTTCTTTAGCGATTTGAGTCATGCCACGAGCTTTAGCAATAACGCCAAGTGCATGGGCTAATTCAGCTGGATCATTCTCTTCAAGAACCATATTGAGATACATCACAATGTCTTCTTCAGTTTTGAGCGACTCAGCCATATCAAAACTTGGTAAATCAGCGACTTTAACCATTTTAATCCTCCAATGTTTTCGATAATTTGACTGCACGATCGATATCTTGTTGTTGAGTCGATTTATCTCCTCCACCAAGCATTACAATCACTACGTCACCATGTTGGATGTAATACATTCTCCATCCAGCACCGAAGAACTCTCTCATTTCCCAAACGCCATCTTGAAGAGGCTTAATGTCTCCCCAATTTCCACGTTGAACCTTATCCAATCTACGATTCAGGCGAATACGGGTCATATTGTCTTTAATGCCATCCAACCATTCATCAAACTCTGGCAGACGTTTAATTTCAATCATGAGGATTCCTTGTTTTCTCACCATATTGTATTCGATCGAATACAATATGCAAGTAATCTATATGGACATCCATTAATTTCGTATAACCGCCATTATGTTAAATAGCATGCAATATTGGATACCATACTGAAATAAGTAAAACAGTACCTAATACTCGATTAAAGAGCACCATATGATGAGCTGTAGAAAGTATTTTTTTTGTGATTTTTCCTAAATAAGCCCAAATAAATAAACAAGGTAGAGAAATCAGCATAAAGATGAATGAAAATAGAATGAGTGACTGATAGTAGTTAGCTAGTTGTGCTGTATAAACAGTAATAACAGCAATAGCCATCAACCAGCTTTTAGGGTTGATAAACTGTAAAAAGAAGCCTGTAAAAAAACCATTTTTCTTATTTTGATTTTGGATTTTAGATTCTAGATCAGGTCTATAATTAAAAATTTTCCATCCAATATAGCTTAACCAAATGCCGCCAGTGAAACTTAATATTAATTGAATCTTGGGGTATTCATTGAGTGTTGTACCAATTCCAAGTCCTGTAATTAAGACTAATGATGCAGCACCAATACTTCCACCGAAGATTAAGCCTAATGTTTTTTTAATACTGAATTGATGACTTGTACTAAGAATAAGGAAATTGGTTGGTCCAGGAGTAATTGATGCAACAAAAGAAAAGGCACAAAAAGCTAAAATCGTTTCCAAAATAAAATCCAAAAATTAATAAACTATTTGGCTAGTTTGATAAATATCTTCAAGATATATCTAGAACATTTGTGCACGCTTTTTGATATTGATTCAATGTTATGCCATAACAACGTTTAAACCATCGACCTAGATGACTTTGATCAGAAAAACAAAGATATGAAGCAACAGTTGTTGCTGATAATCCTTTTCTTAACAATTCTTTTGCCTTATTTAAACGGAGTTGGATCAGATATTGATGTGGAGAACAGTTAAAGTTTTTTTTAAATACACGGTTAATATAAAAACGATCTGTTTTCACCAATGTTGAGAGTGTTTGTAAGTCTAAATCATGAAAGAGACTTTCATGTAAAATTTCTTTTAGCTTTAATGCAATATTAGGTAATGTCTGGATAGACTTTTCACGTTTATATAAAATTTTTTTATTTACTAAGTTTTCTAATAAAAGATCTAAATACGTATCTTTCATCAATTGAGATTCATTGTTATTCAATATATTGTAGGTTGAAAGTATCAAATGTGAAAGTTGAGGATCAGAACGTAGGGTTGATTCGATAGCAAGTTCGATAGGCTCATTAAATATTCCTTCATAGCTTTTTTTTAACCATGCTGGATCTAAATGCATCATTTTATAAGTGAAGCCGAGAGGATCTGGTGCATTACCATCATGAACTTCTTCAGGTTCAAGCATGAAAGTTTGACCTTGATAGCTATCAATAATTTTTTTTCTACAATTGAATTGTTGATGTCCTAACTCTGTTACCCCTATAAGATAACTTGAGTGTAGATGAGGATCGTATGCAAAGCCTTTGAAGTGGGCATGAATTAGTTCTATACCTGTAGACTTATCCTGTGTGACATTGACCCAATTGCTCATATTTACTTAATTAGTCCTAATGGATTTAGCTTATCAAAAATTATCTAATGAAGAAATTCTAAAATTAACATAATACACCTTATACAAAATGCCCTTGTAAGCCCTTAATCAAGGGCATTTTTAGTCTCTACTTAACATAAAATTTTGGTGGTGCTTCAAAAAGTATGCTGCCTTTAAATGAAGCCATTATTGATGTAAAAGAAAAGAAGGCTAAATCAAAAGCTTTAAAATGGTTTTCAAGCTTTTTTGAAAAATTACAGCTTCTTCTGAAGCTACGCCTAATTCTATGCCTTATTTTGCAATTATTGCCTTCAATACCTACAGTAAAAAATTTACCAATACTTTGCTTACCATTTTTAAAAGCAGTGATGAAACTGTCCCAATGATCACTTGCAATTCGGGTGTAGTGAATATCTAATTGTTTAAGCTTTGTCTTCAATTGTTAGACTGTAGCTAAATCTCGTTTACCCCAAACATAAGCAACAATTTCACCTGTTTCTCGATGATAGGCGTAAATAAGCCATTGTTTATTCTTTTTATTTCCAACAAAATTCCAGAACTCATCTACTTCGAGAGATTCATAATGACTTTGCTGAGGCTGAATTTCATAGGTTGATTCAGTTAAAGTACGTAAAACTTTACCGATACTGATGCGCTCAACTTCAGCAATATCTCGTATACCGCTGCCTCTGACCATCAACTGTAATATTTTACGAGTAATACCTGACTTACATCCTAGATAGCTCAGTGCATGATCACCAATAAACTGACGTTTACAGTCTTTGCACTGATAGTTTTGTTTCCCAT
>NZ_KB850045.1:0-98762 GCF_000369465.1 Acinetobacter sp. CIP 53.82
AATCATTAACAGATTGGCAAAATTGAGTCTGAAATAAATTGTTCACTCAATCAATATACGTTAACGCGTTGTTATGACGGGTTGATGAACGTAGATTGAATTGAGAACTAGCAAATTAACTGAATCAAGCGTTTTGGTATATGAATTTAGATTGAAGCTGTACGGTGCTTAAGTGCACGAGACTTCGAACTGTAGATTAAATAGATAATTGATTATTTATTTAATTGTCTTAATCCTACTTGTAGGGATTAACGACTGTTTGGGGTTGTATAGTCAAGTAATTAAGTGCATGTGGTGGATGCCTTGGCAGTCAGAGGCGAAGAAAGACGTGATAGCCTGCGAAAAGCTCCGGGGAGGCGGCAAATATCCTTTGATCCGGAGATGTCTGAATGGGGAAACCCACTTACCATAAGGTAGGTATCAATACATGAATACATAGTGTATTGAGGCGAACGAGGGGAAGTGAAACATCTCAGTACCCTTAGGAAAAGAAATCAATTGAGATTCCCTCAGTAGCGGCGAGCGAAAGGGGAACAGCCCATTAAGTTATGTGTGTTTTAGTGGAATGCTCTGGGAAGTGCAACCATAGTGGGTGATAGTCCTGTACACGAAAGGGCACACATAATGATGACGAGTAGGGCGAGGCACGTGAAACCTTGTCTGAATATGGGGGGACCATCCTCCAAGGCTAAATACTCCTGACTGACCGATAGTGAACCAGTACCGTGAGGGAAAGGCGAAAAGAACCCCTGTGAGGGGAGTGAAATAGATCCTGAAACCGCATGCATACAAGCAGTGGGAGCAACTTCGTGTTGTGACTGCGTACCTTTTGTATAATGGGTCAGCGACTTACATTCAGTAGCAAGGTTAACCGCATAGGGGAGCCGTAGGGAAACCGAGTCTTAATAGGGCGTATAGTTGCTGGGTGTAGACCCGAAACCAGGCGATCTATCCATGAGCAGGTTGAAGGTTGGGTAACACTAACTGGAGGACCGAACCCACTGTCGTTGAAAAGCCAGGGGATGACTTGTGGATAGGGGTGAAAGGCTAATCAAGCCTGGTGATAGCTGGTTCTCCCCGAAAGCTATTTAGGTAGCGCCTCGGACGAATACCATTGGGGGTAGAGCACTGTTTCGGCTAGGGGGTCATCCCGACTTACCAAACCGATGCAAACTCCGAATACCGATGAGTACTATCCGGGAGACAGACTGCGGGTGCTAACGTCCGTAGTCAAGAGGAAAACAATCCAGACCGCCAGCTAAGGCCCCAAAATCATAGTTAAGTGGGAAACGATGTGGGAAGGCATAGACAGCTAGGAGGTTGGCTTAGAAGCAGCCACCCTTTAAAGAAAGCGTAATAGCTCACTAGTCGAGTCGGCCTGCGCGGAAGATGTAACGGGGCTAAAACTATGTGCCGAAGCTGCGGATGTATACATTGTATACGTGGTAGGGGAGCGTTCTGTAAGCCGATGAAGGTGGATTGAGAAGTCTGCTGGAGGTATCAGAAGTGCGAATGCTGACGTGAGTAACGACAAAACGGGTGAAAAACCCGTTCGCTGAAAGACCAAGGGTTCCAGTCCAACGTTAATCGGGGCTGGGTGAGTCGACCCCTAAGGCGAGGCCGAGAGGCGTAGTCGATGGGAAATTGGTTAATATTCCAATACTTCAGTGTAATGCGATGAGAGGACGGAGAAGGTTAAGTCAGCCTGGCGTTGGTTGTCCAGGTGGAAGGCTGTAGGCATGCATCTTAGGCAAATCCGGGGTGCTCTATGCTGAGAGCTGATAGCAAGCTAGTTTACTAGCGAAGTGGCTGATACCATGCTTCCAGGAAAAGTCTCTAAGCTTCAGTTACACTGGAATCGTACCCGAAACCGACACAGGTGGTCAGGTCGAGTAGACCAAAGCGCTTGAGAGAACTCTGCTGAAGGAACTAGGCAAAATGGTACCGTAACTTCGGGAGAAGGTACGCTGTTGACGGTGATGGGACTTGCTCCCTGAGCGGTTGATAGCCGCAGAAACCAGGCCGCTGCAACTGTTTATTAAAAACATAGCACTCTGCAAACACGAAAGTGGACGTATAGGGTGTGATGCCTGCCCGGTGCTGGAAGGTTAATTGATGGGGTTAGCGTAAGCGAAGCTCTTGATCGAAGCCCCAGTAAACGGCGGCCGTAACTATAACGGTCCTAAGGTAGCGAAATTCCTTGTCGGGTAAGTTCCGACCTGCACGAATGGCATAATGATGGCGGCGCTGTCTCCAGCAGAGGCTCAGTGAAATCGAAATCGCTGTGAAGATGCAGTGTACCCGCGGCTAGACGGAAAGACCCCGTGAACCTTTACTGCAGCTTGACATTGAACTTTGACCTTACTTGTGTAGGATAGGTGGGAGGCTTTGAAGTTGGAACGCCAGTTCCAATGGAGCCGTCCTTGAAATACCACCCTGGTAATGTTGAGGTTCTAACTCTGTCCCGTGATCCGGGACGAGGACCATGTCTGGTGGGTAGTTTGACTGGGGCGGTCTCCTCCTAAAGAGTAACGGAGGAGTACGAAGGTGCGCTCAGCGTGGTCGGAAATCACGCGTAGAGTATAAAGGCAAAAGCGCGCTTAACTGCGAGACCCACAAGTCGAGCAGGTACGAAAGTAGGTCTTAGTGATCCGGTGGTTCTGTATGGAAGGGCCATCGCTCAACGGATAAAAGGTACTCTGGGGATAACAGGCTGATACCGCCCAAGAGTTCATATCGACGGCGGTGTTTGGCACCTCGATGTCGGCTCATCTCATCCTGGGGCTGAAGCAGGTCCCAAGGGTATGGCTGTTCGCCATTTAAAGAGGTACGCGAGCTGGGTTTAGAACGTCGTGAGACAGTTCGGTCCCTATCTACCGTGGGCGCTGGAAATTTGAGAGGATCTGCTCCTAGTACGAGAGGACCAGAGTGGACGAACCTCTGGTGTACCGGTTGTGACGCCAGTCGCATCGCCGGGTAGCTATGTTCGGAAGGGATAACCGCTGAAAGCATCTAAGCGGGAAGCCTACCTCAAGATAAGATTTCCCTAGGACTTCATGTCCTCTAAAGAGCCGTTCGAGACTAGGACGTTGATAGGTTGGGTGTGGAAGCATAGCGATATGTGAAGCTGACCAATACTAATTGCTCGTGAGGCTTGACTATACAACACCCAAACAGTTGTTGTATCAAGCTGAATTCTAAACTAATCCTTGATTTAGTTAATGCGACACAATAAAATTCAGACCCAATGGCCAATCCGTTAATAACTCATTTGGAACAAAGTAAGGCATTACATGCAAAAGCATCAAGCTTAAGCAAAGTAACTAAGACCCGAACAAGTCCATAACAGTTGTGCTGGCGACAATAGCAAGAGTGAACCACCTGATCCCTTCCCGAACTCAGAAGTGAAACCTCTTAGCGCTGATGGTAGTGTGGGGTTACCCATGTGAGAGTAAGTCATCGCCAGCTCATTATTCAAAATCCCCCGAGCTTAAACAGCAGGGGGATTTTTTTATGCTTTTAATAAAGTTATAGTGCTTCAATATAAATAAAATTATTAAAAAATAATCCATGTATAGAAAATTTTATCCCAGCTATTTGCTGTTAAATCTCTGTATTTCAGTTATTTTTTTGGCTATTGGTATGTATCCTGATCATGTGTTATTGAACTACTGGATGGTGGTAATACATTGGATTCTCGGAATTGTGCTGATGCATATATTGATTATCCGTTTACCGGTTTTTAATCGCTTTTATATTAATCGAAAAAAATTATATTATTCTATTGTACAAACCCCAATATATAAGCATGCAGAGTATAAGGCAGCACCCGTAATGTCTGGATTAGTGGTCTTTGGCTTGGTGTGTACCGTGTTATATGTATTCAACATGACAGAGTTTTATGTTGAGTATGCGTTTATTGCAGGTTTATCTGCAGGGAGTATGAGTTTTTAGTATGCTCCCTAAACCATCTCTAAGGCTCATTGAACTGCCGTAGCAGCATGCTTTAATACGTCCTTTAAGTCTTCTTCAAAGGGGAGATAGGGGGTAAGTAAGAATCTCATCTCAAGATCATACCTTCACCATCTAGCAAGTTGAACGGTATTTATTTTCGTAGTGAGTGTAATGGTAGAGTTGCTGTAGAAAATAAAGAATAGATAAAAAGAAACCCCATCATCCTGACGGGGTTTCTTCGTATTTCGTGCTTTAGGTATAACTCCTGTCGTACCTCACGATCCTGGTGTACAAACTTATTATTGTTGTTTTTCGTTTGGGAAACATCCTGTTTCCTGAGGAATTTAGAATACGAAAATTCTGTGTGTACGCCTAGCCTCAATTATCTTCATTCAGTGTAAGCCAAAACGTACAAGGAGACTGAACTATTTATTGGAAAATTTCAGCCATAAAAAACCGCCTATGTCAGGCGGTTTGGAATCAGACTGCTTAAGCAAACATTTGGCTTGCTGCGCAATATAGAATCCATAGAATCGCAATTGCTACGACAGGTTCCAAAACTTTGGCCCAGCCTGGAACAGTCGGTTCTGCTGCGACTGTGCTTTCTACCGGCGCATGATCGGCTTGTTGATGTAACATTTGATTAAACTCCTTCATCGTATCATCTAATGATAGCTCTTCTTGAGGAAGGGGTTTAGAGCCCTTTAACTCTGTTAGTTCGTTTGTTGACCAAACCCAATCATCTGCCTGACCTGACAGATGTTCAATTTGACCCTGTAGCAGCTCTTTTAAGCCGTTGCTGCCAAAGTTACCGGTTTCATCCAGCTGTTTTAATTCGGTCAGTTGCAGGCTTAAAATTTCACTAATACCGTGTTCGAGTTCAGGTTTAGGCAGTTCAGACTGGTTGTGTACCGAAGTGGTCAGATGACGGGACACTTCCTGAATATACAGCGGATCGAGGGTCTTGATTTCCTGATAGAGCTTATTGTCATCTTCGCGCCACAGACGAATCAGTTTGCCTAGAGTTAGCGCATTGAGTTCCTGGATATATGCATTGCGGCTATCAGCATCGTACTGCTGCAAAAGCTGAGGCTTTTGAATTTTAACCTGATCGCTAAAGTATTGTACTAAATCAAAAGCCATGCATTTACTCCTATTTCTTTTTTAATCTAATAATCTTAGGCTTGGTTTTTTCTTTGGTGTTTCAGTTTGTTCCTCTGTGCTTGATTTTAAAGCATTTGGATCATTTTGGATATGTTCATATTCACTTGGATCAAAGAATAAACCCTGGCCATTTTCGCGAGCATAAATCCCCAAAACTGCAGCAATGGGTACATAAATATCGCGTGCTACGCCACCAAAGCGCGCCGAAAAGCTGATGGCATCATTGGAGATGTGCAAGCCATGGACTGCATGTGGCACGATATTTAACACAATCTGGCCATCCTGAATGAACTGCTCTGGCACCATGGTGTTGGGTTGGGTGGCATCGACCAGAATATGCGGTGTAAGCTGGTTGTCGCAAATCCATTCATAAATGGCACGCACCAGATAGGGACGGGTTGGGCTTAAGTTGAGTTCCTGTTCAGACATATCTACTCTCTACTTATTTATTAAAAATTCGCTATAGCGGTTTTTTTCCTGCACGGTTAAGGATTTTACAAATGCAGGGCGACTAAAAATTCGCTGGCAATATAAATGAATCGGGCGGCAATGCTGTTTTGGCAGTTCAATGCCCATGGCTTTCAGGCGCAGGAAAATTGGGGCCAGCATACAATCCAGGATGCCAAAGTTTTCCGCCATAAAATAAGGGAAATGCTGAAATAATGGTGTGAGTGAGACCAGTGTATCACGAAGCTGCTTTTGTGCCTTGGCCTGTGCTGCGCTATTCAGGGTATCTTCATGGCAAAGCAGGATATCGGCCAGCTTTAGCCAGTCCTGCTCAAAACGCCAGATGTATTGGCGCTGCTCTGCGCGGGGTGCTGGTGCATCGGCATAGAGCTTGTTTTGCCGGTAGCGGTCATCGATATATTCGGAAATAATTGGGGCATGGAACAGTTTTAAATCTTGCTCTACCAGCATGGGTAAGCGATTATAAGGATTCAGGCTGGCTAAATCTTCATCTTCATGGTCGACCAGGACCAGATGATATTTAATATTCTTCTCAGCCAGTACCAGGCGAATCCAGTGCGAGCGGAAATCGTCTGCATGACTGTATAGTGTAATTCCCTGTAGCGGTGTATTTTCCAAGGACATAAATCAGTAAGCAGCAAAATGAATCAGTTAGGATACTAAAATTCAACCTAAAAAGCACGAAGCGAAAAAGGATGAATCGGGTGAAAATGGGTTAGATTATAAAAAAATAACAGGAGCGGCGCAGTATGATGATAAAACTTGTGTTTCTGATGTTCTGCTTAGGAATTGGGGTAGTGAACTATTATTTCAGCAAGGCCTTCTGGCTGCATGAGGGCAGTTGGGGTAAAGATGTACCTGAACAATAAATTCCTTTATCTTTAAAATAACAGCCAATAAAAAAGCCTTGGATAAACCAAGGCTTTTTGTCCAACTCGGTAAACGAATTAACGTTTAGAGAATTGAGGACGTTTACGTGCTTTACGTAAACCAAGTTTCTTACGTTCAACTTCACGAGCGTCACGAGTAACGAAACCAGCTTGACGAAGAGCAGGTTTTAAAGTCTCGTCAGAAGCGATTAATGCACGAGTAATACCGTGACGGATCGCGCCTGCTTGACCACCGATACCACCACCAGCAAC
Source organism: Acinetobacter sp. CIP 53.82 (assembly GCF_000369465.1). Taxonomy (NCBI): domain Bacteria; kingdom Pseudomonadati; phylum Pseudomonadota; class Gammaproteobacteria; order Moraxellales; family Moraxellaceae; genus Acinetobacter; species Acinetobacter sp. CIP 53.82. Next base: position 6,729 of record NZ_KB850045.1, read on the forward strand.
AGTGATGTAAAGGTCATATTTTTCAGTTGCTTCAAGAAGCTCTAAAGGTTGACGAACAACCATACGAGCAGTTTCACGACCGAAATATTGCTCTAATGAACGGTTGTTGATCACGAGTTTACCAGTACCAGCAGATAAGAAAACACGTGCAGTTGCGGTCTTACGGCGACCTGTACCATAGTTAGTAGCCATGTGCTGTATCCCTTAGATATCCAAAACTTGTGGCTGTTGAGCAGTATGAGGATGCTCGCTACCAGCGTACACTTTCATTTTCTTGATCATTGCATAACCAAGAGGACCTTTTGGCAACATGCCTTTCACAGCGCGTTGGAAGATTTCTTCAGGTTTGTGAGCAACTAACTTTTCAAAGTTAGTTTCTTTTAAACCGCCTGGGAATTCAGTGTGGCGATAGTATTTTTTGTCAAGTGACTTGTTACCAGTTACTTGAACTTGTTCAGCGTTGATAACAACGATGTAGTCACCAGTGTCAACGTGAGGAGTATAAGAAGTCTTATGCTTACCGCGTAAACGACGAGCGATTTCAGTCGCAAGACGACCTAAAGTTTTGCCAGAAGCATCAACAACGTACCAGTCGTGTTGAACTTCAGCTGGCTTAGCGCTGAGAGTTTTCATTAAACCACTACCTATTATAGTTGGTTTGGACGGTGAATCAGTCCAAACAAAAAGGAGACGAGATTCTAAACGAAATTGTCGAGAACCACAATGAAAATATAAAATTTCAAGCGCTGTATTTTAATCAAAATCCTGAGAAAAGAAAAGACTTGCCAAGAACATCCATCTGCCGTGCCTAGTACTGATCAACTTTCAGCTAAATATCCGCCTTCAAAAGCAGTTTAGATTGCCCCAAAACCGGCCAATCTACCCGAATCTTCAGCAGAATTCACGGCCGCTGCGGTCAAAGTCTGCTTATAATGGGAGATGCCTTATTGTTTAGGATCAATCATGCTGCCTTTATATGTGACCAGTGGTGAACCTGCCGGCATTGGCCCGGATATTTGTCTGCATCTTGCTGACCGTGTAGATGAGCGTCCCGTTGTGGTTCTGGCCGATCTGGCCATGCTGGCCCAGCGTGCGCAAGTGTTGAAGATGCCGGTAGAACTGATTGAATACAGCGGGCAAACTGCTTCTTCAGAAAAAGGGCAGCTCTATGTCGAGCATGTGCCTTTACAGCAAGCTGTGGTGATGGGCGAGCTGAATCCGCAAAATGCCGCTTATGTGTTGGAACAGCTACGTCGTTCGGCCGATTATGCCATGTCAGGCAAAAGTGTCGGGGTAGCGACTGCGCCGGTACAGAAGTCAGTCATCAATGACGCTGGTATAGCCTTTAGTGGCCATACCGAATATTACCAGGAGTTTGCGGGCGTGCCGCGCGTGGTGATGATGCTGGCCACCAAAACCCTAAGAGTGGCCCTGGCCACTACGCATTTACCGCTGCGTGCAGTGGCTGATGCGATTACCGCTGAACGTCTGCATCAGGTGATTGATATTCTCATCCACGATTTAAAATCCAAATTTAAAATTGAGCAGCCGAATATTCTGGTCTGTGGTTTAAATCCGCATGCCGGTGAGGGCGGTTATTTGGGCATGGAAGAAATTGAGGTGATTAATCCGGTGCTGGAAAGCTATCGCGCGCAGGGCATCCAGATGAGTTTAAGCCTGCCGGCTGATACCTTATTTACTCCGGAAAACCTAAAAGATGCCGATGGGGTTCTGGCGATGTATCACGATCAGGGCTTACCTGTGCTAAAATCGCAAGGATTTGGTGAAGCCATCAATATTACTTTGGGCTTGCCGTTTATTCGCACTTCAGTTGATCATGGCACAGCACTCTCCCTCGCAGGCAGCGGTCTTGCGAAAAGCTCAAGCCTGAATGTGGCTGTTGATTTGGCGCTGGATTTAGCGCGTCACTGATCTTGTCTTTATTACACGTTGGAAATCTTTATGTATCAGATTAATGCCTTAAACCCGAAAGATGAAGGGCACCACACGCGCAAGCGTTTTGGTCAAAACTTTTTACATGACCAACGTGTGATTGCGAAAATTGTACGCTCGGTCAATCCGCGTCCGGGCGATAATATTGTTGAAATTGGCCCGGGTCTGGCGGCCTTAACTTCACCATTAATTGGTGAATGTGATGCCTTGACCGTGGTGGAACTGGACCGTGATCTGGCTGCCGGTTTGCCGGGGCGTGTGCCACATCCGGAACGTTTAACCATTATTGAAACCGATGCGCTGAAATATGATTTTAGCAATCTGTTTGAAGATGACCGTCCACTCCGTGTGGTGGGTAACCTGCCGTATAACATTTCAACACCATTGTTGTTCCATCTCTTGGAGTTTGGTGACAAAGTCAAAGACATGCACTTCATGCTGCAAAAAGAAGTGGTCGACCGGATTACTGCTGCGCCAAATACCAAAGAATACGGCCGTTTGTCGGTGATGATTCAGTATTACTGCAAACCAACTTTCCTGTTTGAAGTGCCACCGGGCTCTTTTAACCCGCCACCAAAAGTGACTTCTGCGGTGTTTCGTTTAGAGCCGTATGAAGTGAAACCGATTGTGGCAAAAAATGAAAAGGCTTTATCGCGTCTGGTTTCGCATGTGTTTACCCAGCGTCGTAAAACCTTGCGCAATAGCTTAAAAGGCATGCTGGCAGAAGATGGTTTTGAAAAAGCCGGTGTTGATCCGATGGCACGTCCAGAAACCCTGACCCTGGCCGAATTTGTGGCTTTGGCAGATCAAATGGTGGTGTAAAACAACGATGGCACGTTATAACTATGTGATTGGCGATGTACAGGGCTGTTTTGAAGCCCTGAAAGCCTTGCTCAAGGAAATCCGCTTTGATCCGGATCAGGACTTTATCTGGTTTGCCGGTGATCTGGTGGCACGTGGTGAAAACTCGCTTGGCGTGTTGCGCTTTGTCAAAAAGCTGGCTGATCGTGGTGTTGCGACCACAGTGCTGGGCAATCATGACCTGACTTTGCTGGCTGGTGCACGTGGCCTGAAAGAGATTAAAGACAAAGACCAGACCCGCGATGTGATTGATGCCATTGACAGCGATGAATTGATTGACTGGTTACGCAAGCAGCCGTTATGTGTCTGTCCGAATGAATCGACCATCATTACCCATGCCGGTATTCCGCATTTGTGGAGTGCGGAAAAAACTCAGGCGCTGGCCAAAGAAGTTGAAGCGGTGATTCAGCATGACGATTTTGCGGTGATGGATCATTTTCTGGCCGAGATGTTTGGCAAAGAGCCAGCCCTCTGGTCAGATGATTTGCAAGGCAATGAACGCTTACGCTGTATCGTCAACTATCTAACCCGCATGCGCCTGACCGATGCAGAAGGACGCCTGGAGTTCAGTTTTAAAGACAGTCTGGACGATCCGATGCCGGCCGGCTTTAAACCGTGGTTTGAATATGTTTCGGCTGCAGCTGAAACGCATCAGATTATTTTTGGGCACTGGGCCGCGCTGCAAGGCAAAACTATTTCCGCCCAGATTCAGAATGTCGATGGGGGCTGTGTCTGGGGGCATCAACTGGTGGCTTATCGTTTGGAAGACCAGCAATTGTTTACAGTGGATAATCCACTGGAAGAATGGTAACAATATTTTATCTTTATAATTTAAAAATGTGATGTCGAAGTGAAAACAGCCACCTATTAAAGTGGCTGTTTTTTTGAATTTTATTGAATTCGAATCCAAGTTTGGCTGCGCCCTAGTGTAGACACCCCCATATAAGCGCGCAAAGTCAAACGCTTACCTGTCGAGTTGAGGCGGATTTTTGCATCGTAAATACGACCTGCCAATGGATCAATTACGCGTCCTTTTTCGTAATTATTGCTGTCTTTGATCTGTTTTAAGCCTTTTAAAATATCCATCCCTAAAATAGGTTGGTCAGTATAAGGCGCAGGACACTTATTACAAAGTTCACGTGGGGTATAACCTGGACGTGGAGTTACTTTAATAATTTTACCCGTATAGGTTTGATTGGCTTCTTTACGAATTTCGATGACAGCTTTAGGTGAGCCTGTTTTATCATCAATTTGTTGCCAAGTCCCTGCTAAATCTTGTGCCATCGCCAAAGTGCTTAGACTGCCGAAGATGACGGCTATTCCTAAAGCCAATTTCTGAATCATTTTATTTCCCTTACTCGGTCTTTGCGGCTAGTCTAATCTGTGAATTGACTGACACAAAGTCCCGAGTATCTAGAAAAAATGACCGATGCGACACAATTACTCGCTTATTGTTGGCGAATCCACGTTTGTGTCCGACCAATGGCTGAAATTCCGACGTAACCACGTAAAGTTAGACGTTTATTATTAGACGCTAAACGGCCTTTCAGGCTATACATTTTGCCTGTAAGTGGATCTAAAATACGTCCATCGGCATAGTTGTTATTTTCCACATGCTTTAAGCCATGAATAACTTCCAAACCCACCAAAGGTTTGTTGGTATAAGGTGCAGGACAATTCACACACATAGTTTTTGGAGTATAGCCTGGTCTTGGTGTGACTTTAATAATTTTACCTGTAAAGCTGCCATTTTCAGCTTGGGTAATTTCAATAAGTGCTTTAGGTGAGCCTGTTTTGTCATCAATACTTTGCCAGATACCCGTTAGGTCTGATGCAAACGCTGAGCCACTGAAGATGAAGCTTGCAAATGCGCCCATCAATACATTTTTCTTCATATCAGTTCCTTTGATTGTCGAAAGTTATCACAGAGGTTAATTCAAGGTATAAAGCGAGTTGTGGAAGGAGTCAAGCGATTTGAGAGGTAATTAATCTTAAAGTTGCAACTAAGATGCAGAAAAACCAATAAAAAATGCCACGAACGTGTGGCATTTTATGTGAAAAGAGAAGTGATTAATTATTCGCTTTTAATCCAAGTTTGGCTGCGTCCTAAGGCCGATACACCGACATAACCTCTGAGGGTTAGACGTTTACCGTTGCTGCTCAGTTTAGCTTTGGTACTGTAAATATTGCCAGACAGCGGATCAATAATCTTGCCGCCGCTATAGTTGAGTTTGCCCTTATACGCCAGTCCTTTTAGTACATCCATGCCTAAAATGGGCTGATTGGTATAAGGCGCAGGGCAGTTGACACAGGTTTCTTTTGCTGTGTAACCCGGACGTGGCGTTACTTTGACGATTTTAGCGGTATAAGTGCCATTAGCTTCTTGACGAATCTCTAAAATGGCTTTGGATGAACCGGTTTTATCATCAATATTGCGCCAGGTACCGGAGAGATCTTCCGCGAAAACGCCAGCACTGAATGTGGCTGCCAGAAGTGCCACTGTATATTTAAATTTTCCCATGTTTCTATCCCTTTAATACACTTCAAAAAATTCAATTTTCATCTTAAGAATATTTTTTCATCAACACAAGATGTAAATATTGATTCTTGAGTCACATTTTTTGAATAAAGAGTATAAATGTTGGCAGCCAGACTGCGGTAAACACGGCATTCACCGCCATCCCAAATGCAGCATAACGACCGGCTACACTACCACGCTGCCAGGCCTGTGCTGTGCCAATTGCATGCGCAGCAAGGCCTAAGGCCAACCCTGAGGCGCGCTCATCATTAATATCACGTAGCAGCAGCGGTGAGAAAGCGGCACCAATCACCCCGGATAAAATCACAATCAGAATGGCCAGACTGACCGGTGCTTCCAGCAGGGTGGCAATATTGATGGCAATTGGTGTGGTCACGGCACGGGTGGCAAATGCCATGATGTCATCGCCGGCCATATGTAAGAGATAGGCCAGTCCCATTGGCAAGGCTACGGCACTGATGCTGGCAAACAGCAAAATACCCAGAATAGCTTTGAGTGGCAGATCATCATAGCGCATGGCCGCCAGCGGAATCGCCAGTGCCACGGTCACATAACCCAGCAGATGGTTAAACAGTGGATTGACCTGTGCCATATAATCTTCATAGGGAATGCCAAATACATACAGCAGCAGCACAATAAAAATCATGCCAAAGACAATGACTGGAATTTGCGGCAGTTTCTGGTTACAGGGTTTGGCAAGCAGATAGGCCACCAGGGTGATTAAAAAGCCATAAACAATTGCGAGCATGTTTTAATCTCCTAGAGCCAGCGTTTGGCCATTTTGGCATACAGCCATAACGGCAGCAGGGTGCTGAGGAACAGCACCACCAGAAAGGCCGGAATTTTATTGCCCATATGGGTCAGCATCAGCAGTGAGCCGGCACTAATCGGCAAAAAGGCAAACGCACTTTCTTTCATGATTTTATTGTTGATATCGACAATCCGGGCTGGAATTTTATGCAGTCGGCGCCACAGGAAAAGCACCACCAGCAGGCTGAGTAAACCCATCAGGTTGCCCAGTTCAGGATGGTTGAAATAGGTCGCAATCCAGACGGCTGTTTCACGAAATACAATAATTAAGAGCAGTGTGCCAATCCAAGCTGGCCAGTCGATACGTTTAAGCCTGTTCATTTTTTATCAGTCGGTCATATTTTACTGTTCAAGTTTTAACTGATCTCATCATCAATTTCAAATTCTTCTAAAGGCCGTTTAAATTGCTGAGCCTTGGCACCCAGAATTTCGTCCAGCGGCAAGTGCGCCTGACGGATCATCTGTTCCAGTTTGGCAGGGGCCATATTTACGCGCAGATTCAGTTGTCCCTGCTCATCATAGTGCTCGGACTGAATCACATTCAGTTCATAAAACTGGTTGCGTAATTTGCCATAGGCCGGTTTTAATACCACATCAAAACTTTGAATCTGGCCCATCAGACATTCATGTACCGCCTGACGTAACAGTTCCAGTCCCTGACCCGAATGTGCTGAAATATACACTCGCTCCGGCTGATGAGGCTTGGCATAGACAATTTTGGCCTGCTCGCCGGTGCAGTCGATTTTGTTATAAACCCTGAGCACCGGCACATCTGCGCCAATTTCTTTCAGGACGCGCTCAACTGCTTCAATCTGTTCCAGCATGTCCGGACTGCTGGAATCAATCACATGCAGCAACAAGGTCGCTTCCAGAGTTTCTTCCAGCGTGGCCTTAAATGATTCCACCAGCGAGTGCGAGAGATTACGGACAAAACCCACGGTATCGGCCAGCACCAGCGTACCAATCCCATCCCATTCCAGCCGGCGTAAGGTCGGGTCGAGCGTAGCAAAGAGCTGATCGGCGGCGTAGACATCGCTATTGGCCAGAATATTAAACAGCGTCGATTTGCCGGCATTGGTATAGCCAACCAGTGATACGGTAGGAACGGCGGCTTTTTGACGGGCCACACGACCCTGCATACGGGTCTGGCGGACTTTATCCAGTTTGGCTTTCAGCTGGCCCATACGAATTCTTAACAGGCGGCGGTCGGTTTCCAGCAAGGTTTCACCCGGACCACGTAAACCAATCCCGCCTTTTTGACTGTCCAGATTGCCGCGGCTACGAATCAGGCGTGAGGAGAGGTGATGCAATTGTGCCAGCTCGACCTGCAATTTCCCTTCATAGGTCCGGGCGCGCTGGGCGAAAATATCCAGAATCAGCTCGGTCCGGTCGACCACACGGCATTTCATGATTTTTTCAAGATTACGTGCCTGTGCCGGCGTCAACGCATGATCGAAAATCACCAGTTCAGCCTCGAGTTCTGCAACCAGCGCAGCAATTTCGTCCGCTTTACCAGAACCGATAAATAACTTGGCATCGGGTTTAATCCGCTGGGCAAACACATGCTGCAAAACTTCAGCGCCTGCAGACTTTGCAAGCAGATGAAATTCTTCTGCATCAAGGTCTTCTAAAATCTGTACGCTGACGCTCACGAGCACAACGCGTTCACCGCCTTGATGTTGCTGGTAATCTGGCACCTGGGCATTTCTCCTCATGAAAATTCTATTCTAGAGCAAAAAGCGCCAGCTGCGTGAACTAGATGAAGATGATTACAGCAGCATGACAAAAAGCAGGCGAATCCTCACAATCCTCAATTTGGAATCAGTATCATCCTCTTTGTGAGAGGGAGGCATGGAAAGCTTGATCGTTGTATCTGATTCATCAGCATGATCATTACATCAAGGGATTTGCTGTGGATTTATCCATTGCAGCAAGACTGTAGAAGAATTGGTATAGCGCATTTCAATTGAGCGATCTGGACAGTTTTTCGGTGCTTATGATCAATGTCTGGTCAATTGCTTCAAGATAGAATACAGTTCTCTGAACAATTCTTGCTGTGATTTTCGCAATTCACGATTATGCTATGTCTCAAGTTTCTTTATCTTCATCCGCTTCAATGAATAGTTTGTCCAAATTTTTTCTCTATTCTAAAAAAATCACTGCCGGTCTGGCAGCGGTGAGCGAAGGCTTTTATCTGGTGTATCGTCACAGCTTGTATAAGCAGCCGAATAATCCGCAGAATACCCGTTATGTGCAGCATTTTTGCCGTCAGTTGTGCAAGGTGTTCAATATTGAAGTTGAAGTGCATGGAGAAATTCCCACCCAGCCGGCCTTATGGGTCAGCAACCATGTGTCGTGGCTGGATGTGCCGGTGCTCGGTTCAGGTGCGCGGGTATTTTTTCTGGCCAAAGCTGAAATTGAGCAATGGCCGGTGTTTGGAAAGTTGGCCAAAGGTGGCGGGACCTTATTTATTAAACGCGGTTCCGGGGATTCAATTAAAATCCGCGACCAGATTACCCAGTTTTTAAAACAGGATGTGCCGGTACTGTTTTTCCCGGAGGCCACGACTTCGGATGGGACTAAAATTAAAAAAGTACATGGCCGTTTATTGGGCGCGGCAATTGAAGCGCAGCGTCCGGTGCAAATCTGCCTGATCTGTTATATCAACCAGCAGGGCGAGCTGGATACCGTAGCGCCGTTTATCAATGAAATGACCTTTATTGAGCATGTTAAAAATGTGCTGGAAATGCCGAAAGTCACCGCACATTTAATGGCTCTAAACCCGATTTCGGTAGAAGGGCATACGGTGGAAAGCCTGACCTCGCTGGTTCAAAACAAGATGATTGAGGGCTTAGAGCAGCTGCATCAAAAAGTCCTGATTCAGCAGGCCAGTGCTTAAGCTTTAACCTGTGTTGCAGGCTTACATAAAGCCTTCAATTGGCAGCCAGGAAATGATTTTCATGGCTGCTTTTTCATACCATTTCATTTTCGGTTCTTTAACAAATACGCGTTCTTCGCCTTTGCTGTTCACGACGCGCCAGTTAATGTTGTTTTGTGCATCCAGCACCAGACGGTAGGCATATTTGGATAAATTGGCATCCATGGTCTGATGCACCGATTTTGCCAGCGTTGGACTGTTGAGCAATACCCCAATTTCACTGTTTAAATAGGCTGAGCGCGGGTCAAAGTTAAAAGAGCCAATAAAGACCTGTTTTTCATCCAGTGCCATCAGTTTGGCATGCAGGCTGGAACGGCTCAGGCCTTTTAAGCTGACTTTGGCTTTTTTCGACAGTTCTTCGGTATTGCTGTTCAGATGCTCGGCCTCGGGTGCATATAAAAACTCATACAGCTCGACATCATTTTCCAGTAAGTCCTGACGGTATTTGGCATAAAACGCGTGTACCAGCGGAACGTCATTGGCCTTATAGGAATTGGTCAGTACCCGCACCTGTACGCCGTCATTGGCCAGCTGTTTTAAGCGGTCAGCCCCGGATTCTTCCGGCACAAAATAGGCCGAAATAATATCCACACTTTCAGTCGGTTTTTCCAGATGACTGAGCAGCTGGAAATTCAGTAATTCTTCTTTGGGTGCGCGGTCTTTAATCTTGCTTGGCGAGTCTTTCACCACTTCTGCTTTGACCCAGTCAAACTGGATTTTGTGGTTAAACCACTGTTCAATGGCTTGGGAGCGTGTGGCTAAATCAAGATAATTTTGTACCGCCACTTCTGCAGAATGGTCTTCGAGCTGCTGTTTCAGGCTTTCATAACGCAGATGATGCTGCTGTGGATTGACCAGCTGCTTGACCGAATAGGCATAATCATCATTCCAGTATTCATCAAAGGAGTGAATGATTTCATCGGAGGCAGAACCGACCAGCATCACATCGACATCGGAAAACTGATAGCTGTCGCTGACGTTATAATACTGGTTACTCATATTGCGCCCGCCAATCAGGGCAATCTGGTTATCAGCAATAAAGCTTTTATTGTGCATGCGCCGGTTGATACGTTTTAAATCCAGCACCATGTCCATGGCGCGGTATTTACGGAAGCGGTACGGATTGTACAGCTTGACGTCGATATTGCTGTGCTGGTCCAGCGCCAGATAAATACCTTCCATTTTCTTGGCATTGTTATCATCGACCAGCAAGCGCACTTTCACGCCGCGATCAGCCGCGCGAATAATTGAATGTAGTGCCAGCGCCCCGATTTTGTCGTTGTCCCAGATATAATATTGCAGGTCTAGGGTTTCTTCTGCCTTATCAATTAAATACAAGCGTGCTGACAGGGCTTCCAGCGGATCGTACAGTACCCGATAACCGGTCAGCTGCGGATTTTTTTCACGCAGCGGCAATACAACCTGGGCCAGATGGGTATGCTCGGTTGGCGTTTCAAAGGCCATTTGAACCGGATATTCAATCTGTTTGGGCAGGGTTGAACAGCCACTGACTCCCAACACTAAACTGCAACTCAACAGCATGGCCGCGGTAGAAGCAGATGCAGAGCTTCTCGCGTATGTATTTGATTGCAAATTAAATTTGTCAGGATGTATCATATTGTCTAAAACAAGTCCAAAATTTGGTTTGAGTATAATTGCCAGCTGTGAAAAGATAAATATAAGAACGGACGAATTTAGTCGCCGGGGGAGAGTCGGGCATAACTATGTGGGATAGCCAATCAATTATACTGTATTTCTATATCGGCTTGGCCATACTGGCAGTTTGGGCTGTGTCGCAGGCATGGCGCAGTCAGGCCAATACAGAAACGATTCATCCCTTTAAAGCCTTTGTGCATCTGCTGGCCTTTTATCTGTCTTACTTATTAATTCCGCTGTTTTTCTTTAGTATTTATGCCGGCTGGATTGGCTATTACTCCTTGCATGAAGCCATTTTTATCGGGCTGGTCAGTGGTGTGCTGGTCTATGCGCGTTTTATTGAACCGCATCTGATTTTGGTCAAAACCACCCGCTATCAGATGCTGCCCGATCAGCCGCTACAACGCCCGGTCCGAATTGCCCTGATTGCCGACCTGCACATTGGTCTGTTTTCCGGGCATGAACGCCAGCTCAAGCAGATTGTCGCCAAGATTAACCAGGAAGAACCGGAAATGGTGCTGGTGGCAGGTGACTGGACCTATGAGCCGGAAAATAAACTGGCCGATGAACTGGCAATACTAAAAGAGATTAAAGCGCCAATTTATTCCGTGACCGGCAATCATGATGAACAGTATCCCGGACCGCCGATTCAGGAACTGCTCAAACATGCGCTTGAGGTCAATCATGTGATTGATATTGAAGGGAAGATTGTCGAATTTGACGAGTTTCGCCTGATTGGGATTGGTGACTTATGGTCCGGCCGTACCGATATGCGCTATATGCCGGATTTACCGCAAGACAAGCCGTGGCTGATTTTGTCGCATAACCCTGATACGGTTGATATGGTGCCAAAATTGCCGACCCATCCCTTAATGCTGTCGGGGCATACCCATGGCGGTCAGGTGGAATTGCCGTGGCTGACCGATTATGTAATGAAACGCGTATCTATTGTCGGCCATAAAAAAGGCCTGTACCGGCATGAACATGCCGATGTGTTTGTCACTGTCGGTACCGGAATGGTGGGTGTGCCATTTCGTTTCCGGGTACCACCGACCATTGATATTATTGAACTCTGCTAATGCCAAAGGGGGTATTTTAAAAGACCCACCACAGCAAGGCAATCAGAATCACGACGCCAATCAGGACCAATACCCCGATATTCAGGCGGTGATTGTTCCGGTTTAAATCTTCAATGCCATTTGCCGCTGTTTCGACCGGGGCTTGTGCTTCGGTATGTAGCTGCGGGCGCGGTGGATCTTCAGTATCAAAATAAGGTGTGCTGATGTCGTCTATCGGTTTGGGGGCACATTCACCCTTGGAGGCATCCATGGCCAGACCGTGCTGGCGAATCAGTTCATCAATCAGCTGCTGGGCTTCTGCTTCAGTCAAATGACTGTCTGTGCGGAGGTATTGCACCGCTTCATGGCGTTTGCCATCATCCAGCAACAAAATAACTTTCACCAGTTGTTCTTCCCGAAGGGTTTCAATCAGACGATCCATACAATGACCTGCTGGCGGGGGATAAGCTTTTATTGTTTCTAAACTTGGCCAGATGCAATAGTGTGTTTGTGTATGATTTTGCATCACAAATAAAAAACCAGCGTTATCTACGCTGGTTTTTTCAGTCAGATGAATGTTTTAAATCTGGTTGTTGACATCATCATGCTTGGTTTCACGAATCGCTAAGAAGGCCAGAAGTGACAAGATAGATGCAGCTGTCAGGTAATAACCCACGGCAGCCAGACCATATTCGGTCGCCAGTTTGGTGGCAATCAGCGGTGCAAAAGAGGCACCGAAAATACCGGCCAGGTTAAAGGTCAAGGCAGAACCGGTATAACGCACCGAAGTCGGGAAAATCTCTGACAGGACGGTCCCAATTGGACCATAGGTCAGCCCCATAATCGCCAGACCAATACACAGGAACAGGAACACCACCAAGGTATTGCCGGATTCCAGCATACTGGCAAAAACCAGACCAAAGAGCGCCGATACAACACACACACCAATAGACGTGGCTTTACGGCCAAATTTTTCTGCCAAAATCGCTGAGAGTGGAATAAACGCTGCAAAGCACAGGGTAGCAATCAGCTGTAATTCCAGGAAGTCGGCGCGGCTATAACCGAGCTGGGTGGTGCCCCAGTTGAGCGCGAATACCGTGGTCAGATAGAACACCACGAACGTACAGATCGCGGCAATGGTGCCTAAAATCAGCATGCCCCAATGTTTGGTCATGACTTCTTTAAACGGTACATTCACTTCTTTCTGTTTGTTTAAAACATTCTGGAAAGCCGGTGTCTCATGCAGTTTTAAACGAATCCACAGACCAACAATTACCAGTAAGGCACTGGAAATAAAGGGAATACGCCAGCCCCAGCTCATGAATGCTTCTTCGCTCATGAACGCACCCAACAACAGGAAGGAGCCGGTGGCCAGAATAAAACCAATTGGAGCCCCCAGTTGCGGGAACATGCCGTACCAGGCACGTTTGCCTTCCGGTGCATTTTCGGTGGCCAGTAAAACCGCACCTGACCATTCACCGCCCAAGCCCAGCCCCTGACCTAAACGGCACAGGGCCAGCAGTAACGGTGCGGCAATGCCGATTTGTGTATAGGTGGGTAACAGGCCAATAGCTACAGTGGAAATCCCCATGGTCAGCAGCGCAGCGACCAGGGTGGCTTTACGCCCAATACGGTCACCGAGGTGACCAAACAGTGCCGCGCCAATCGGGCGGGCAATAAAGGCAATGGCAAAGGTGGCCAGAGACTGAATGGTGGCGGTCATTGGATCGGTACTGGTCGGGAAGAACAGGTACGGGAAAATAATGACCGCAGCAGTCGCATAAATATAAAAATCGAAGAATTCGATGGTAGTGCCTACCAGACTCGCGGTGAGGACACGAAATTTTGAGTTCGTTGGTGCTGCTTCTTCATTGATTGCAGCAGAAGTTGATGACGCCATGAATGACCTTACACTTATTAAAAATAAAAAATTAGTTTTACAAGCGTAATCTTTTTAAAAAAGGCGTAATTTCTTAAAAAAACAACGGCAATCGTTTCGATTCAACGCGCTCAGGGTCACTGAAATGGAGAATCAAAACAATTAAATCACGTACAGATAGATAGACAGAAAATGTGATCCTGCCCCGATCAATACAAAAATATGCCAGATAGCGTGTGTGTATCTTACCCGTTTTAACGCATAAAACAATGCACCAATCGTATAAGAAATTCCACCAATCAATAAAAAAGTTAGCGCAGGTGGACTTAAAAAGCGTTGCATATCATCAATCACCAGAAGTGCTAACCAGCCCATTACCAGATAGGCAATCAGTGAAATTTTCTGAAATCGGTTGATGAACACCAGCTTAAATACAGTGCCAATCAGGGCAATAATCCACAGTGCAATTAACAGATATTGCGCTTTGGCAGTAGGAATGGCGATAGACAGAAAAGGGGTATAGGTGCCGGCAATTAAATAATAGATGGCGGTGTGATCGAGCTTTTTATACCAGCCGCGGCGCTGTGGGCTGTCGGCATAATGGTACAGACTGGACGCCGAAAACAATAGGAACATACTCAGCGCATAGACCCACAGCCCGATCCAAGGGCCAATACTTAAATAACTGCCTTTAATCACTAAAAAAATACCGGCCACCAGCGCCAAAGCCGCGCCTATGGCATGGCTGATGAAGTTCATTCGTTCTTCAACCGGATCGTAGTCGGGTGCCAAGGGTGCATTCATAAGCGTGGGATCGTTATAATTAAAATATACGAATGTATAGTAATTCAATTTTGCATTTCGCGTAAGACGCTTTACACTTTAGCTGCAATTCATTTCAGGTTTTACTCATGTCTCAATTGGCGACTTCTCCCAATCCGGAACAACAATTTCTAGATACGTTTCAGCAAGCCATTGAAACACAGCGTTTTGAGCGTTTAATTCTGAGTCAGTACAAAGGCGAACTTGAACAGCTGGAAAAAATGACCTTCCGGGTCATTTCTTTGCAAAATGAAGCTGTACTGAACTGTGTGTACCGATATAAAACCCAGGATGTTACCAAAAACTATCCTTTATCTGAGGCTGTGGCTCAGGTCAGCGCGCTGCTAGGCTGCTGCAAACAGGCCAATTTATTGACGCGAGATGAAGACCTGCAGCTGAAAAAGAACAAGAAAAAAGCCATACTGATGGTGAACAAGAAAAAAGCTGAGGTTGCACCGGCAACTGTTACGCAAGGTCATGACCGCAGCAAACAGCGTTATGTCGAACAGGACAGCCCATTTTTGCAGCATTTAAGCATTACCGATCAGCACGGCCAGATCATTCCGAGCATGGCGCGAAAATGGAAACAGATTAATAAATTTGTGGAAATTTTCTCCGGGGCAGTGGAGCAGCTCAACACTCAAGATCAGCCTTTGCATATTGTCGATTTTGGTTCTGGCAAAGGCTATTTAACTTTTGCCCTGTATGACTATCTGGCCAAGCATCAGCAGACGCCGTATGTGACCGGTGTGGAACTGAATCCGAAAATGGTCGCGTTCTGCCAGCAGGTGGCGCAAGATTCCGGCTTTCAGCAACTGGACTTTTTCCAGGGCGATGTCCGTACCTATGCCCCGGAACAGCTCGATGTGATGATTGCCTTGCATGCCTGTGATGTCGCCACCGACTTTGCCATTCACACCGGCATTCGCCTGAATGCACAAATGATTATGTGTGCGCCGTGTTGTCATAAAGAGTTACGTCCACAATTACAAAGCCCAAGCGTTTTGCAACCGATGCTGCACTTTGGAATTCATGCCGGACAGCAGGCGGAAATGCTCACCGATACCATCCGGGCCTTATTGCTGAAAGCCTATGGCTATGAGACCAAGGTGTTTGAGTTTGTGTCACTGGAACATACCAGCAAAAACAAGATGATTCTGGCCACCAAACGCAAAGACTATACTGCGCCAGATGTGGCAGTGCTGGCCCAGATTCAGGCCTTAAAAGAACTCTATGGCATTCAGAAACATTCGCTGGAGCTATTGCTGAATGATCAGTGGGACCAGCAGGATATCGGACGTAAATGTTAAGGATAAAACAATGAGCCAGATCAGTATTCATGCCGGCAGCTGGCAGGACTTGCAGGCCGATGCCAAAGTAATTCGTGAAGCGGTTTTTATTCAGGAGCAGGCAATTGCCCCGGAAGATGAATGGGATCAGGAGGATGCAGTAGCGCTACATTTTGTCGCGTATGCACAGCAGCAGCCAATCGCTACCGCACGTTTGCTCTCCAACCATAGCATTGGCCGGGTTGCGGTCTTAAAGTCTTACAGAGGTTTAGGTCTGGGCAAGAAAGTGATGGAAGCCATTATTCAGCAGGCCCAGCAGGAGCAGCGTCCTTTTCTGGTGTTATCAGCACAAGTCTATGCCACCGGTTTTTATCAGCAGCTTGGTTTTCAGGTCGAAGGTGAGGAATATCTGGACTGTGGCATTCCGCATATTCGGATGCGCCGTGAACTGCACCCAACTGAAGAAAAATAGCAATCTGCATCCAATAAAAAAGCGGACGTGAAGTCCGCTTTTTTAATATTTGCTGATTAGTGACCGTGTCCCGTGGTATCGCTATGGCTTTCATCCATGGCAGCGTATTCCGCTTCGGTCATCTGATGCTGTTCTGCGCTGGCCGCCGCACGAGCTTCACGCGCTTCGCGGTCAGCCTGAGCTTTGGCCAAAGCCTCTTCAGACATGGCAGGCGCATTTTTAAACGCATGTTGCTGGGTGTTGTGTTTATTCTGCTGGCTTGGCATATAGTCCGGTTCATTGCTCACGGCAAGATAGAACAGGCCAAGAAATAACGCACCTAAAACCGAGAAAATAATAAGTGCTTTCCAACCCCAAGGAGATTTTTCTGGAGATGAGTGGTCGGTCATAACAAACTGCCCAATTGGATAAAAAGAAAACTGAATCTGTTGAAACTTTATAACATAATTATTTCAAAGTCCAAGCCAAGAAAATGCTTTCCTTGCGCCGAGGCGCGGCTCAATACTGTCGCCAGAACAGACAAGAGGCCCTAAAGGCCTCTTGAATGCTACCCAGATGGATGGGTTTAAATTTGTTCGCCTTGCGCGACTTTATCTTTCAATAACTGCGGTGGGGCAAAACGCTCACCATAGCGTTGTTCCAGAGCTTGTGCTCGGTTTAACGCATCTTTTAGTCCATATTGATTCAGGAACTGCAGGGCACCACCTGTCCACGGGGCAAAACCAATCCCGAAAATCGAGCCAACGTTACCATCTACCACCGATTCCAGCACGCCTTCTTCCAGACAGCGCAAAGTATCCAGCGATTGGACAAACAGGAAGCGGTCAATCAGTTCCTGCTCATCGACAGTCTGCTCTTTTTTCCAGTAACTGAGGCCTTCCCAGAGCGATTTTTTGCCACCTTCAGGATAGTCATAGAACCCGGCGCCGGCTGCTTTACCTTTACGGTTA
The DNA here is from genome assembly GCF_000369465.1 of Acinetobacter sp. CIP 53.82. Lineage (NCBI taxonomy): Bacteria > Pseudomonadati > Pseudomonadota > Gammaproteobacteria > Moraxellales > Moraxellaceae > Acinetobacter > Acinetobacter sp. CIP 53.82. The sequence goes on from NZ_KB850045.1 coordinate 23,956, forward strand.
AACTGATGGATCATGGTTTCAATGACTTCATCTGCACCTGAGCGTGGGCGTTCTTTGCCTTCCGCCTGCAAGGCTTTGCGGGTTTCTGCCGCGACATGCTCGGATAAGGTCAGCGAGACTTCATCCTGAATCGCCAGCGGTCCAACAGGCATCCCGGCTTTGAGCGCGGCCATTTCAATTTTGGCCGGATGGATGCCCTCTGCCAGCATACGCAGACCTTCCTGCACAAAGGTACCAAACACACGGCTGGTAAAGAAACCACGACTGTCATTGACCACAATAGGCGTCTTGCCAATCTGCTGGACAAAGTCATAGGCCTTGGCCACGGTTTCACGATTGGTGTTCTGGCCTTTAATAATTTCAACCAGTTGCATCTTATCGACCGGACTAAAGAAATGCAGGCCAATAAAACGGCTTTGATCTTTCGCGGCTTGCGCCAGACCGCTAATGGGCAGGGTCGAAGTATTAGAGGCCATCACGCCATCGGCAGCCAGATAGCCTTCGGCTTCCTGGGTCACCTGTGCTTTTAATTGCTGATTTTCAAACACCGCTTCAATGATCAGGTCACAACCAGCCAGATCTGCGGTTGAGGCCGTTGGGGTAAGGCGTGCCAGAATCTGGTCACGTTTTTCTGCAGTCATCCGCCCTTGAGCAACTTTTTTATCCAGCAGTTTCTGGCTGTAGGCTTTGCCTTTTTCGGCATTTTCTATAGCAACATCTTTTAGGATGACTGCAATGCCTTTAATGGCTGCGGCATAGGCGATTCCGGCACCCATCATCCCGGCACCTAAAATACCGACTTTTTTCGCCTGCCACTGCGGAATATCCTGTGGGCGGCTGGCGCCGGATTTAATGGCATTCAGGCCGTGCCAGAAGGTGCCAATCATATTTTTAGAGACCTGACCTGTCGCCAGATAGGTAAAATAACGTGATTCAATGGTCAGTGCGGTATCGACATCGACCTGCGCGCCTTCGACCGCAGCCGACATAATCGCTTCCGGTGCCGGATAACAGCCTTTGGTCTTGTCACATAAAATCGCCGGAGCAATCGCCAGCATCTGCGCCACAGCCGGATGTTTCGGATCACCACCCGGAATTTTATAGCCTTTTACATCAAACGGTTGCTGTGATTTCGGATGTGCCTGAATCCAGTCGATGGCTTTTTGCAGCATTTCATCTGCTGAGTCGGCCGTGTCATGGATCAAGCCCAAAGACAGAGCTTTTTCTACCCCAAACTGTTTGCCTTCGATTAAAAATAGAAAAGCAGTTTGCAGGCCGAGCAGGCGTACCATCCGCACGATGCCGCCACCACCTGGCAGCAAACCTAAAGTCACTTCCGGTAAACCGAATCTGGTTTTCGGATCATTTAAAGCAATGCGGTGATGGCAGCCTAGCGCCAGTTCCCAGCCACCGCCGAGTGCTGTGCCATTTAAGGCAGCCACCACCGGAATACCACGTGTTTCGATATAACGCAGCTGGGCTTTCATGCCTTCCACCATCTGGAAAAAATCGCTGGCCTGTTCCGGCTGGGCTTGAATCAGTTCATCGAGATCACCGCCGGCAAAGAAGGTTTTTTTGGCCGAACGGAAGATAATCCCGGCAATCTGTTCATCGGCTTTGAGTTTTTCCACGGTTTCCGCCAAAGCTGCACGGAAATCTGCATTCATGGTGTTGGCGGACTGGTTTGGCGAGTCTAGCGTTAAGATTACAATATTGTCGGCGTTTTTTTCGAATTGAATAGCGCTCATGCGGTTCCTCCTTAAACCAGTTCAATAATGGTGGCAATGCCCATACCGCCACCGACACATAAGGTGGCCAGACCACGTTTTTTGCCCTGACGTTCCAGCTCATCCAGCAGGGTGCCTAAAATCATGGCACCGGTGGCCCCGAGTGGATGACCCATGGCAATTGCACCGCCGTTGACATTGACTTTGGCCGGATCGACCTGCATCTCGTTAATAAACCGCATGACCACCGCCGCAAAAGCTTCATTGACTTCAAACAGGTCAATGTCCTCAATGCTTAAGCCAGCTTTGGCCAGAGCTTTACGGGCTGCCGGTGCAGGACCGGTGAGCATGATGGTCGGGTCAGCACCAACCAGTGCTGTGGCCAGCACTTTGGCGCGTGGTTTCAAACCCTGTTCCTGCACGGCTTTTTCCGAGGCCAGTAACACCAGCGCGGCACCATCGACAATACCGGAGGAGTTACCAGCATGATGCACATGCTGAATTTTCTCGACTTCAGGATATTTTTGCAGGGCGATGGCATCAAAACCCATCTGTCCCATCATTTCAAAACTTGGATTGAGTTTGGCCAGGCCTTCCGCGGTGGTATTCGGCTTAATAAATTCATCTTTGGCTAGAATTACAACACCGGCTTTGTCCTTGACCGGCACAATTGAACGCTCAAAATGACCATTGGCCTGTGCAGCCGCGGCTTTCTTTTGTGACTGCTCGGCAAAGGCATCGACATCGGCGCGGCTATAGCCATCAATGCTGGCAATTAAATCGGCACCAATGCCTTGCGGGACAAATTCCGAGGCCATGTTGGTTTCCGGGTCCAGCGCCCACGGGCCGCCATCTGAACCCATTGGTACGCGGGACATTGACTCCACTCCACCGGCGACGACCAGATCTTCCCAGCCAGAGCGGACTTTTTGCGCGGCCAAGTTCACGGCTTCTAGACCGGAGGCACAGAAACGGTTGATCTGCACACCTGCCACATCATTGTTCCAGCCGGCAGCAATCGCTGCTGTTTTGGCAATATCGGCACCCTGATCACCGACCGGTGTGACGCAGCCCAGCACAATATCATCGACCTGGGCAGTATCCAGCTGATGGCGCTGTTCTAATTCACGCAACAGGGTGGTGACCAGACTGATTGGTTTCACTTCATAGAGTGAACCATCTTTTTTTCCTTTTCCGCGTGGTGTGCGAATGGCATCAATAATATAAGCCTCGCTCATGTGCTATCCCTTTGATGAGTTTTAAATTGTTATGCTTTTTGAGTGTAATGATTAATTGATGAAGTGCAATGACGAGAACGGGCGAGGTCAGATGATGCTTTTCGCCAATAAAAAAAGCCCTCACTTGGCGGTGAGGGCGGAGAGGAAGATCAAACCTGAAAAGACGTTGTCTAAAAAATGTTTAGTGATAACCGTGTAACTGGCGATATAGCCCTGGTGTCACTCCAGTCCATTTTTTAAAGGCACGGTGGAAGGTACTGGTTTCACTAAAGCCGACCTGTTGCGCTACATCTTCTAGCGTCAGTTCCGGATTCAGCAACAGGTGAATCGCGGCATCACGACGTAAGGCATCTTTGACGCCCTGATAGCTTTTACCTTCGGCTGCCAGACGGCGGCGCAGGGTTTGCGGCGACAGATACAGCATTGAGGCAACATCATTCAAGGTTGGCATTTCTTCGCCAATCTGGCTCTTCAGGACATCACGAATTCGTGAAGTTAAAGAGTTGGTATTTTTGAATTTCACTAATAACTGTGCCGGTGCCGCTTTCAGGAATTCTTCCAGGGTTTCTTCATTCTGGCGAATTGGCAAGTCCAGATAGTCGGCCGCAAAGGTAATTTCGGTACGCGGCATATCAAACTGCATCACTGGGGCGAAGAACAGCGCATCATATTCATCGGCATGGGCAGGGCGCTCATAACCAAAGTGGACACGTTCCAGCGGCAGACGGCGTTCAATTAACCACGATGCCAGACCATGCCAGATCATCAGCATACTTTCAGTAATAAAGTGGTCCGGGTCCATGCTCTTAGGAATTAACGGCACCAGACGGGCTTCGTGTTTGTCACGTTCCAGCGTCACCGACCATTCATCGCCAAACAGTTTATAGAACTGGGAGGACAGTTCTAAGGCATCACCCAAGGTTTTGGCATGGATGATCAGCTGGCACATGATGGCAAAAGTACCTAAGCGGCGGCCTTGAACATCAAAGCCGATGTGCTCGTCCTGAGTCACCATCCACAGCATTTTAATAAAACGGGTATATTGTTCTGGCGAGATTCGCGCTTTGGGCTGGCGTAACAGCTCGGCCTCAATACCCACGTGTGATAATAAGGTCTCGACGTCCATGCCAAGGCGTTTGACACCGGTTAGAGCCGCATTTACGAAGTGGATACTGATGGTATCGCGGCTCATATTAAAGCCTTCTGACTCTTTGTCTTTGGTAATCACGTATGTTTGACCTAAATGACATTAAAAATAAAGTTTTTGGCAATTTACTTGAGTTGTTTTGCCATTTTCACATATTAAATTGCCGAAATGATCAAGGTAAATGGCTGAACATGACATTGTGTTTATGCTTTTATATTTCTAAGATGATGAAAAAATCAACACAAATAGAGTAAAAACTCCAATGTCATACGCTTTAAACGGACTCAAAGTTTTAGATTTTTCCACCTTGTTACCCGGACCATTTGCCACGCTTTATCTGGCCGATTTAGGCGCAGAAGTGGTGCATATTGAATCACCGAACCGTCCCGATCTGGTCCGGCTATTTCCGCCCTATGCCAATGGCCAGGCGACTTCGCACAGTTACCTGAACCGCAATAAACAGTCGGTGACGCTGGATTTAAAAGACCCCGACAGCATTGCACAAATTAAAGCCAAAATTAAAGATTACGATATTGTGGTTGAGCAGTTTCGCCCTGGGGTAATGCAGCGTTTGGGGCTGGATTATGCCACATTGGCAGAAATTCATCCCGGACTGATTTATTGTTCCATTACCGGCTATGGACAAAGCGGTCCTTATCAGGCCAAGGCTGGACATGATATCAATTATTTAGCGCTTTCCGGTATTGCCGGGCATAGTGGCCGGGCACAGTCTGGGCCACCGCCAATGGGCATTCAGATTGCTGATGTTGCAGGTGGCTCACTACATGCGCTGGTCGGTATATTGGCCGCCGTCATTGAACGGCAAAGCAGCGGACAGGGACAATATATTGATATTTCCATGACTGACTGTGTGGCGGCCTTAAACAATATGGCTGCGGCAGCCAGCCTGGCCGGACAGGAGCCGCAGCGTCCCGAAGCTGGCCATTTAAATGGCGCGATTTTTTATGACTATTATCGTACCTCAGATGGCCGCTATCTTTCGATCGGTGGTTTGGAGCCACAATTTATGCAAGGTCTGGCCGCGGTCCTGGAGTTGCCACTAATTGTGGAAAAAGGAAGTTCTTTTGATTCAGACGACCGGCAGGCGGTGAAACAGGCCATTGGCAATAAAATTCAATCCAAAAGCTGGGTAGAATGGCAGCAAATATTTGCCGAGCAGGATGTTTGTGTCGAACCGGTGCTGTATTTAGAAGAAGCACTGCATTCACCACTGGCCCAGCAACGCGAATGGGTGGTTCAAGTGCCACTGGAACAGGACAGCCCAGACACTGAAGCGCAGTTGGCCTGCCCGATTAAATTCTCGCGCTCCAAAGCTCGTTATGATTTCCGTGGCCAAGGTTTGGGGCAGGGGAACTGGTAACGCGCCGGTCTATAAAAGAGGTTTATCAGCCAATATAAGATGTTTATCCAGACCCAAAAGTGAGGATAAACATCTTATGAAAAAAAATGCTAAATAACGCAAAAAATAATGAAAGATCCAGAAAATAATAATGAATGGCTGCAAAGGCTTGCTTACAGCGCAAGTCCAGCTGACTTATCAATAAAATCGCTATGAAATATGTAAAAAACGCATTTTGTTGATAGATAAAATGTCGCTATCCTGTCGGTCGTTATAATGAAACTACTAGCTGTACGCCATGTATTTATATACTGATTTCGATCAGCAACTGATTAATGAACGTGTTGCGCAGTTCCGTGACCAGACGGAACGTTATTTAGTGGGCAAATTGACAGAAGATGAATATCGTCCACTTCGTCTCCAAAATGGTTTATATGTACAGCGCTATGCGCCAATGTTACGTATTGCCGTGCCTTATGGTTTAATGAGCTCGACCCAGCTGCGTAAAGTCGCTGCCTTGGCCAAGGCCTATGACCGTGGTTATGCCCACGTTTCAACACGTCAAAATATTCAGTTTAACTGGCCTGCACTAGAAAACGTGCCAGATATGCTGGCTGAACTGGCCACAGTTCAGATGCACGCGATTCAAACCTCAGGTAACTGTATCCGGAATACCACCACGGACCAGTATGCCGGTGTGGTCGCTGGTGAAATTGCCGATCCGCGTCCGACCTGTGAGCTGATCCGTCAATGGTCGACTTTCCATCCAGAATTTGCCTTCTTGCCACGTAAATTCAAGATTGCGGTATCTGCACTTGAAGAAATTGACCGTGCGGCAACTGCTTTCCATGATATTGGTGTGTATATTGTACGCAATGCAGCCGGCGAAATGGGCTATAAAATCATGGTTGGCGGTGGTTTGGGTCGTACCCCAATCATCGGTGCAGTGATTAAAGAATGGCTGCCACGTGAAGACTTAATTGCTTACTTGGAAGCAGTGCTGCGTGTCTATAACCTGCACGGCCGTCGTGATAACAAATATAAAGCACGTATCAAGATTCTGGTAAAAGCACTCACGTCAGAAGTATTTGCCGAGAAAGTTGAAGCTGAATTTGCACATACGGTGAAAACCTTAAAAGTCGATGCAGACACCCTGAAAAAAATGGATGAGAACTTTACGCCATTCGATTATCAGGACTATGCAGATGAGGACTTCACCGCGCTGTTTGCACAATATCCGAAGTTCAAGCAATGGTTTAACATCAATACCAATGCACACAAAGTGAAAGGCTACCGTATTGTCACCATTTCACTGAAACGTGCCGGTATTGCCCCGGGTGATGTCACCACGGAAGAAATGAACCTGATTGCCGACCTGGCTGATCAGTACACTTTCGGTGAATTACGTACTACACACGAGCAGAATATTGCGCTGGTAGATGTACCACAAAAAGACCTGTTTGCCTTATGGCAAACCCTGGATCAACACAATCTGGCGCGTGCGCACATTGGTTTCTTGACTGATATTATCTGCTGCCCAGGCGGTGATTTCTGCTCGCTGGCCAATGCCAAATCAATTCCAATTTCTGAAGCGATTTCACGCCGTTTTGATGACCTTGATACCATTTACAACCTGGGTAAACTGGATCTGAACATCTCCGGTTGTATGAATGCCTGTGGTCATCACCATGTCGGCAACATCGGGATTTTAGGTGTTGATAAAAAAGGCGCGGAATTCTACCAGATTACCCTGGGTGGTAATGCTGATCATGATGCCTCAATCGGTGACATCTTAGGGCCATCATTTGCTGCGGAAAAAGTGCCAGATGTGGTGGAAGAAATTTTAAATACTTATCTTGACCTGCGCCAGGAAGGTGAAGAGTTTATTGATACCTATCGCCGTGTTGGCATTCAACCATTTAAGGAGCGTGCATATGCTTAATACCGCACTACAAGTGCTCTCTAAAGATGGCACGATTGCAGACAATACTTACCAAATTATTGGTGAAGATGGCGTGTTACCACAAGGTGATGTGGTTTTAACGGTTGAGCAGCTCGATCAACTTGCTAATGTTTCAGGTAAAAAAGCGCTGTACTTAACGGTAGATGCTTCGCCTGAAACCAATGAGTTTCCGTTAGATCAACTCGATGCCATTTTTATTGAGTTTGCTGGCTTTAATGATGGTCGTGGTTATTCATTTGCTGCACTGCTTCGCCGTCAGGGTTTTGAAGGTGAACTTCGTGCAACAGGTGATGTATTTAAAGACGTACTGAACTATATGAAGCGTTCCGGTTTCGATACCTTCGTGATTAAAGAAGGTAAAGATATTCAGGAAGCGGCAGCCGGTCTGGGTGATTTTACCCATCCTTATCAGGCTTCGACGGCCGTGGCTCAGGCACGTTATCAAACGGGTGCTTAATTTCACCCGTTGCGAAAAACCTCCGTCAGGAGGTTTTTTTGTTTTTATGCGATAGATTTAGATCAGCATCGCGACTGACTTTGCTTTAATTTGGTGCAAATACAACATTGTGGCACAATATGGTGCATTCTGTGAGCAGGCTGAATCATGGCTTGAATCCACAGAAGAAGCACCCAATCATCTTCGTTTTATGAATCTGATTTGGAAAAGTTTAACTATTAGCTTGAAGTGACTTGTCTGTATGCAACATTCTATTCGTATTGGTATTGCTGGTTATGGCAATTTAGGGCGTGGTGTGGAAACTGCCATTCAAAAGAATCCAGATTTACAGCTTGTGGGTATTTTTACTCGCCGTGCGCCTGAAACTGTTTCACCCTGCTTTACTGAAACCAAAGTTTTTCATATGGATGCATTGGTTGACTTCCAGAATCAGATTGATGTACTGATTTTATGTGGTGGATCGAAAGATGATTTGCCTAAACAGACCCCTGAATTAGCAAGTAAATTTAATACTGTCGACAGCTTTGATACACACGCACGTATTCCAGAGTTCTTTGATGCTGTAAATGCGCCAGCACTTGCGAACAAGAAAACAGCCATGATTTCGATTGGCTGGGACCCGGGTATGTTCTCTATCAATCGTTTGTTCGGTGAAGCATTACTTCCAGACGGTGAAACCTATACCTTCTGGGGTAAAGGTTTGAGTCAGGGTCACTCAGATGCGATTCGTCGTGTTGAGGGTGTGAAAGCGGGTGTGCAATATACCATTCCCTCCACCGATGCGATGGACAAGGTGCGTAGTGGTTCACGTCCAGAGTTAAGCACCCGAGATAAGCATACGCGTGAGTGCTATGTGGTACTTGAAGGGGGTGCAGACGCAGCCAAGGTTGAACAGGCCATTGTGACCATGCCGGATTATTTTGCGGACTACAATACAACGGTAAACTTCATTGATGAAGAAACTCTTCGTAATGAACACAATCGTATGCCACATGGTGGATTCGTGATTCGCAGTGGCAATACCAGCGATGCCCATAATCAAGTCATGGAATTCTCTTTAAAACTGGAGAGTAATCCTGAGTTCACCGCAAGCGTACTGGTGGCTTATGCACGTGCGTGTTACCGCATGAACCAGATGGGTCAGTATGGTGCGAAAACCGCATTTGATGTTGCACCAGGTTTATTGTCGATGAAGTCACCGGAACAACTGCGTAAAGAAATTCTTTAAGTATTAAAATTTAAACGGTTACTTTAATTGTGATGATAAAAAGCCTCCAAGTGAAGGCTTTTTATTTTTGTCTTTTAAAATCCCCCTCCTTTAATAAAGGAGGGGCTAGGGGAGGATTGACTGAATTAAATCTCCCTAAACCCTGAACAAATTAAAAGTATTGCTTTTAACGAAGTGCAAGGTAAAGAGGGGTTTAAAAGATTAAATTAACTCAATCGCCACAGCAGTTGCTTCACCGCCACCGATACATAGGGCGGCGATACCACGCTTGCCACCGGTACGTTTCAGGGCATGAATCAGGGTTAAAATAATACGTGAACCGGTCGAACCAACTGGGTGACCAAGTGCACAGGCACCGCCATTGATGTTGACTTTTTCTGGGTCCAGTTTGAACTCGTCCATTGGACACATAGTCACCATGGCAAAAGCTTCATTGATTTCCCACAGATCCACATCTGCAACCGTCCAGCCGGTTTTATCCAGAACTTTTTGAATTGCACCGACTGGCGCAATGGTAAATTCAGATGGATGCTGTGAATTCGAAGCATAGGCAATCAGCTTGGCTAGCGGTTGTAAACCTTTTGCTGCAGCGTTGTCTGCTGAGGTTAATACAAGTGCAGATGCACCATCCGAAATAGAGCTGGCATTGGCCGCAGTAATGGTGCCATCTTTAGCAAACGCTGGGCGTAGTGTTGGAATTTTTTCAATATTGGCGTTGAATGGTTGTTCATCTTTATCGACCACGACATCGCCTTTACGGGTAGACACCGTTACAGGCACGATTTCATCGGTAAAATAACCTTCATTCACTGCAGTTTGTGCACGTTTTAATGAACGAATAGCAAAGTCATCCATTTGTTCGCGGGTATAACCTTTGGTATTGGCCATGTCCTGTGCAAAAGAACCCATTAAACGGCCGGTTTCTGCATCTTCAAGGCCATCTAGGAACATATGGTCTTTGACTTCACCATGGCCCATACGGAAACCGCCGCGTGCTTTTGGCAGGATATACGGCGCATTGGTCATTGATTCCATACCACCTGCAACCACGTAAGTTGCTGAACCGGCTTTAATCATATCTGCGGCTTGCATGACCGCTTTCATGCCTGAACCACACAGTTTGTTAATGGTTACAGCACCGGTTGAATCCGGTAAGCCTGCCTTACGCATGGCTTGACGTGCAGGACCCTGTTTTAAGCCGGCCGGTAAAACACAGCCCATAATGACTTCTTCGATATCGGTCGGTTGTAAGCCAGCACGAGAAATAGCGGCTTGAATGGTGGCTGCACCTAAGTCGGGTGCGGTTAAACTGGCAAGACTACCCTGAAAACCACCCATTGCTGTCCGTGCACCATTAACAATTACGATATCCGTCATCGTTGTATCTCCAATCTGTTTCTAATCAATTCAATATTTATTTTGAGCTTAAGCCCTAGCAGTATAGGGGAAAAATCCACAGAATAAAGCGTAATTTTCATACATCTTTAGACGCATAAGTTTTAGCAGCTATTGGGAAATTCTATGCGTAGAAAACCACGATTACTGAGGAAAATACGCTGATTGGGGGTAAAACCTGAACAATAATAAAAACTGCCATTAGAGCCTAAAGGTAAACCCTGCTGAGCGTTAAATCTGAGACTGGGCAGAGACAGGGCGCCTTTCCATTCCAGGTTACCGTATTTCAGGCGGGTCTTTTCGGTTAAGACAATGGATTCACCAGAATCGAGGCTGCGGTTGCGGTTATGATCGATAAAAATAATAAAGCCATTGTTCCATTGATTATTCTGACATTGCTGCAGATCGGCACTCGGACAAATTACAATATTGGCGCGATAGGTGAGCGCTTGGGATTTGGCCAGGTTAATACTATATTGCAGTAAATAACGGATGCGCTTGGCTTCTTGCTGGGCCAGATATTGCTGAAAATGAGGCAAAGCAATCGCACTAATGATGCCAATGATTGCCATCACCACAATGAGTTCAAACAGGCTAAAGCCTGAAGTGTGAGATTTAATTGGGTACATACTAAGTAGACCTATAATCTTTATATTTTTATTATGTTTCTGTAATACAAAATATTGTTTTGTAATATTTTTCTAGGTTGTCATTATTTTTACGCATCTTTCTATAAAGCTGCTAAAATAAAGTGGAAGTGACAATAAGCTATCCACAATAAAAAATTGAGTAAAAATTTACCGAATTACAACGGAAATTGTAAGTAATTTTGTCAATAATTTACTTGATTAAAATTATCAAGCACTTGGAAAAAGAATAAAGTGTTTGTATGATTCAAAGTGACTAGCTTAAAAAGAAAACTGGGGTAAAAAAAGCCTATCTCAGGATAGCCAAAACTTTAGGCTTGAGCTTGAACAACAATTTGTTATCTCTGGAGGATAAATCCATGAAAATGAGTCGTATTGCATTGGCAATGCTCGTAGCTGCGCCTTTAGCAGCTGCAAACGCAGGCGTAACTGTTACTCCATTAATGCTTGGTTACACTTTCCAAGACACTAAACACAACAATGGTTCTGAACACCTAACTTCATCTGCTGAAATGGAAGATGATTTATTTGTTGGTGCTGCATTGGGTGTTGAACTGACTCCTTGGTTAGGTTTTGAAGCTGAATATAACCAAGTGAAAGGTGATATGGCTGAACAAGCTGGCGCTGAATATAAGCAAACTCAAATCAATGGTAACTTCTATGCGACTTCTGATTTGATCACTAAAAACTATGACAGCAAAGTTAAGCCATATGTATTGTTAGGTGCTGGTCACTACAAATACGAGTTTGACAACGATTTAGGTCGTGAAGGTCGTGGTCTTAAAGAAGAAGGTACTTTAGGTAATGCGGGTCTAGGTGCATTCTGGCACTTAAACGATGCATTAGCGCTGCGTACTGAAGCTCGTGCTACTTATAACATCGATGAAGACTTCTGGAACTACACTGCTTTAGCAGGTCTGAACGTTGTTCTTGGCGGCCGTTTGAAACCAGCTGCTCCAGTAGTAGAAGTTGCTCCAGTTGAGCCAGTTGCTCCAGTTCAACCAGCTCCACAAGAGTTGACTGAAGACCTGAACATGGAACTTCGCGTATTCTTTGATACCAACAAATCAAACATCAAAGATCAATACAAGCCAGAAATCGCTAAAGTTGCTGAAAAACTGGTTGAATATCCAAACGCAACAGCGCGTATCGAAGGTCACACAGACAACACTGGTCCACGTGCACTGAACGAACGTTTATCTTTAGCTCGTGCGAACTCTGTGAAATCTTCACTTGTAAACGAATACAACGTTGACCCAGCTCGTCTGTCAACTCAAGGTTTCGCTTGGGATCAACCGATTGCTGACAACAACACCAAAGAAGGTCGTGCTATGAACCGTCGTGTATTCGCGACAATCACTGGTAGCCGTACAGTTACTGTACAACCAGAAGCAGCTGCTCAATAATTTGAGTAGACCTTAGAAAAAACGACTCTTCGGAGTCGTTTTTTTTTATAATGGAATTTTATTGCCTTAAAAATCCCGCAGTCTGGGTAAGATGGATTATGAGCACAGAAATTCCGGATCAACTCCTTCAACTTGAAGCCAATGGTGGTATTTTTGCTATTTGGAAGATTTTTCAGCACTATGGGATTGATCTGGAAATTGCCGATCTGGTCCAGCTGTGCCGACATAATAACGAAGATGGCACTTTCGGAATTGCGCTAGCAGTGGGGTTGAAAAAGCTCGGGCTTGAGGTGAGTTTTCATACTGATCCTGATCCGCACCAGCACCCGACGGAAGTGCTGTGTTATCAGGAAGCGCAGCAATTACAGATTCCGCTACAGCCGGCACTCAGCTATAGCGCTTTGCAGACATGTGTTGAGCAGGGCCGCTTTGTGATAGTGTTCTATGACACACTAGAAGGCGTGGGGAATCATTCCTTAATCTATTCGATGGATGCAGAAGAGGTCTGTTTCTTTGACAGCTTTGATGCAATGCCAGCACAGGTTTTCGAGCAGCAGCGTCAGGCAGAGGGCATTTGCCGTCAGGCCATTGTGATTGATGACCGAAATTTTGTGATGCGTTATAGCTAAGCCACATTTATCGAGATCATAAAAAAAGCAGTCACTTGGACTGCTTTTTTGTTGAGTGCTTTTAAAGAAAGCTGAATCAATTATTCACGGTCGATCTTCATCGGCTGGACATCCATCTGCTGATAAGGAATCAGCTTGGTTTTGTATTTCCATTTATAGCCTAACCAGATGGCCAGGAACAATAAAATCCCGATATAGGTGGAAAGCACAGCCAGCCACTCACCATCAAGTACCGCCTGATAGTTCTGACCCAAGACGACAATCGCACATAAAGTGAAGGCAAACCATGGTGCGAACGGGAAGAACTTGGCACGATACGCCAGATCTTCAAGTTTATAGCCCTGAGCAAGATAGCCTTTGCGGAAACGATAATGAGAAACCGCAATACCCAGCCAGACAATAAAGCCACACATGCCTGACATATTTAGTAGCCAGTTAAAGACCTGTTCTTCACCAATAAAGGTGGTCAAGAAACATAATGCAGCAATGGCTGTAGTGGCATACAGCGCATTCATCGGTACGCCACGTGGATCAAGGCGGGCAAAGGCTTTTGGTGCACTGCCTTTACGTGCCATATCAAACAGCATACGCGTAGATGAATACATGCCTGAGTTACCCGCAGACAGGATCGCCGTTAGAATGACTGCATTCATGACGCTGGCTGCAAAGGCAAAACCGGCCTGTTCATACAGTAAGGTAAACGGTGACAGTGCCACATCATCTGTTGCAGCGGCCTGCAGTAATCGTGGATCATCATAGGCAATCAGGGTGCCGATAATGAAAATACACACGATATAGAACAACAGGATACGCCAGAAAATCTGTTTGATTGCAATCGGAATAGTTTTCTGTGGATCTTTGGATTCACCTGCAGCCACGCCGACCATTTCTGTGCCCTGGAAGGAGAAACCGGCAATCATCGCCACACCAATCAGGGCTGATAAACCACCGACAAAGGGTGCTTCACCTTGGCTCCAGTTACCAAAAGTTGCAACATCCGGGGTCATCATGATCTTGGCGATCATGACCAGACCAATAATAATAAAGATGATAATCGCAAGCACTTTGACTAAAGAGAAGAAGAACTCGGACTCACCAAAGCCTTTGACTGTCAGGGCATTAATCGCAAACACCACGGTCAGGAACAGGGCACTCCAGTAGAAACCGGGAATATCCGGGAACCAGAACTTCATGATGAACTGTACCGCAACCAGTTCAAATGCCACGGTAATGGCCCAGTTATACCAGTAGTTCCAGCCTAGCGCGAAACCAAAACCACCTTCAACATATTTGCTGCCATAGGTAAAGAATGCACCTGAGGTCGGATTGTGGGTCGCCAATTCGCCCAAGCTGGTCATCAAGAAATAGATCATGACGCCAATCAGGGCATAGGCCAGTAATGCACCACCCGGACCGGCATTGGCAATGGTCGCACCGGAGGCCAGGAATAAACCGGTCCCGATCGATCCGCCAATGGCGATCATATTTAAGTGGCGAGCACCGAGCTTACGCTGCAGCTGTCGGCTGTGTTGAGTTTCGCTCATCATACTTCCTTAACATTTTTTTGAGTGCTCGCGAATAGCACTTTAAAACCTTGTTGATCTGCCTTGACCGTACACTGGCCAAAACTCTGTTCAATCAACAGGGGATAATTTAAAAAGCGGTTGGCCACAATCCACAGTTCACCACCCGATTTCAGGTGGCGGCGCGCAGTTTTACACAGTTTTTCGCTGGCATCATAGTCGGTCTGAATCCCCTGATGAAAAGGCGGATTGCTGACAATGGCATGCAAAAACAGCGGTGCATCTTCAATGCCACTGACGGCTTTAATCTCAAGCTGCTGCGGATTGAGCTGGTTGTGCTCAAAAGTCATTTGGGTTGAAGCGAGTGCAAAAGCATCTACATCCAGCGCGAAGATACGGTTATCTGGATTCAGCTTGGCCAGATAGGCACTGATAATGCCGGCGCCACAACCAAAATCGGCAATTTTACCCGATGGCACCTGGCTTAAATATGGCAGGAAGACCGCTGTACCGACATCAAGACGGTTCTGGCTGAACACACCTGGCAGGGCACAAATCTGTAGATCGCCTTTTGGCGTCGCTACAGTATAACGCTGCGCCCAGTTGGCCAGTGCTTTTTTCTCGACGCTGCAGTCTAGTGTTAATTGCCAGAGTTGGCAATGACGGGCACTGTCGAGTTTTAAGGCTTTACCATAAGGCTGTAACTGTTTGGCTGCACGTTCGACGCCGCCTTTTTTCTCACCGACCAGAAAAACACTACTGCTGGTTTGCAGATGGGCGGCAACATTGTGCAGCACATAATTCAGCAGTTCTTTGGATTTCGGCACAAAAATAATCGCCTGATCAAATTCGCCTTCTGGAAAGTCGGCACCAAAATGAACGGGGGCAGTCTGGTTCTGGAAATAGTGGTAATCGTTAAAATTCCATGTCCAGAAAAAAGGCTGGACCGATTCACCGAATTCAGCGAACAGCTGGTCTGTAGGCGCATTGATCAGTAACACACGACCTGATAAATAATCATATTGTCGTAATAGCACTTCGCTTTTAGCATCCATGAGTCGCTCTCCAATAGAAAAACACTGTCCAAGTCCTGCTCAGACAGTGTTTTCTGGACATGAAATTACTTCTTGGTTTCAGGTAATACAATATTCAGAATCAGTGCTGCAATACCGCCGGTCGCAACACCTGAGCTAAAGATATTACGGAATAATTCTGGCAGATGTTCCAGAATTTGTGGCACTTGCGCAACGCCTAAACCGAGCGCCAGAGAAATGGCAATGATCAGCAGGGCACGACGGTCCAGATGAATACCCGATAAAATATTAATTCCCGATGCGGCTACCGCACCAAACATGACCATCACTGCACCACCCAGAACGGCTTGAGGCACAGCCTGAATCACGCCCGCAACAGCAGGTAATAGGCCTAAAATCACCAGCATCGCGGCAATCCAGATTCCCACATAACGGCTAGCCACACCGGTTAACTGAATCACACCGTTGTTTTGTGCAAATACCGAACTTGGGAAGGTGTTGAAGATACCGGCCAGGAATGAGTTGGCACCATTGACCAGCACACCACCTTTAATACGCTGCATCCATTTTGGACCATCCACGGGCTGGTTCGACAGTTTAGAGGTTGCGGTGATGTCACCAATCGCTTCTAACGACGTAACCAGGTAAATAAAGGCCATTGGAATGAACAGGCTCCAGGAGAATTCTAGACCAAAGTGCATTGGTGTTGGCACTTGTACCAGTGGCGCTTCCTGTAGACCAGAGAAGTCCAAATGACCCATAAAGCCAGCCACAATATAACCCACGATCAGGGCAATCAGGATGGCGGAGCTTTTAATCCAGGTCACATTAATCCGGTTCAGGATAATGATTAAAGCCAGAACGGTACAAGACATGATCAGGTTATCGGCATTGGCGAAAGTCTTGTCCGACATGGCCTGATAACCGCCACCCATACTGATTAAACCTTCTTTAATTAAGGTTAAACCAATCAGCAGGACCACAATCCCGGTTACCAGCGGGGTAATCAGTTTTTTAACCCATGGCAGAATTTGTGAAACACCCATCTCGATAAATGAACCGGCAATCACCACACCAAAAATAGCAGCCATAACCGACTCAACTGGTGTACCTGCTGCGACCATTGCAGAACCAATCCCGATGATTGGGCCAATAAAGTTAAAGCTGGTGCCCTGAACAATTAACAGTCCGGCACCAAAAGGACCTACTTTTTTAGCTTGCAGGAAGGTTGCAATCCCTGAAATCACCAAAGACATCGATAAAATCATATTGGTGTCTTCTTTGGAAACGCCCAAGGCCAGACAGATCAACAGACCTGGTGTCACAATCGGGACAATAATGGCCAATAAGTGTTGGAAGGCAGCAAGAAAAGCAATAAATGGTTTAGGACGGTCATTCAGACCATAGACCAAATCCAGTTGCGGTTTTTGATCAGGAGATGAATTAAATTCAGACATAAGTCAAAAGCAAATTAGGCTAGGTGGCGGTATTCTAATCGAGTTACACGTCTTTACAAACTTTAAATCGTCGCTTCTGTCGAAAAAAGTTCGATTGTCAATAAAGTGTCACTACTAAATGAGAGTATTTTTCTGTATAATTTGCCCTCAAATTTAAAGCGTATCGAATTTACATGTCAGATATTAAAACTCTCCGCAACATCGCGATTATCGCGCACGTTGACCACGGTAAAACCACTCTTGTAGATAAACTTTTACAACAATCAGGTGCTCTCGGTGAACGAGCGGGCGAGATTGAGCGTGTCATGGATTCAGGCGCTATTGAAAGTGAACGTGGTATTACCATTCTTGCAAAAAACACTGCAATCAAATGGTTAGATAAACGTACCGATACTGAATACCGTATCAACATCGTGGATACCCCGGGACACGCCGACTTCGGTGGTGAAGTTGAACGTGTCATGTCGATGGTGGATTGCGTACTTCTTCTGGTTGACTCACAAGAAGGTCCAATGCCACAAACCCGTTTCGTAACGCAAAAAGCGTTCGCACGTGGTTTGAAGCCAATCGTGATCATCAATAAGGTCGACAAGCCAAACGCGCGTCCTGACTGGGTGATTGACCAGGTATTCGATTTGTTCGACAACCTGGGTGGTACTGACGAACAGCTAGACTTCCCGGTGGTATATGCGTCTGGTTTACGTGGTGTTGCAGGTCCATCTCCAGAAGAACTGGCTGAAGATATGACACCGTTGTTTGAAACCATCGTAGACATCGTTGAACCACCAGCAGTTGACGTTGATGGTCCATTCCAGATGCAAGTGTCTTCACTGGACTATAACAGCTTCGTGGGTGTAATCGGTGTTGGTCGTATCCAGCGTGGTTCTGTAAAACTGAACACACCTGTAACTGTCATCGACAAAGATGGTAAAACACGTAACGGCCGTATCTTAAAAATCATGGGTTACCACGGTTTAGAGCGTATTGATGTAGATTCTGCATCTGCGGGTGACATCGTATGTGTAACCGGTATGGACGAGCTGCATATTTCTGACACCATCTGTGATCCGAAAAATGTTGAAGCATTACCACCGCTTTCTGTAGACGAACCAACCGTATCGATGACATTCCAGGTCAACAACTCGCCGTTCGCGGGTAAAGAAGGTAAGTTCGTGACCTCACGTAACATCCGTGAACGTCTAGACCGCGAATTGATTCACAACGTTGCACTGCGCGTTGAAGATACTGACAGTCCTGACCGTTTCAAAGTGTCTGGCCGTGGTGAACTTCATCTTTCAGTTCTGATTGAAAACATGCGTCGTGAAGGTTTCGAGATGGGTGTATCTCGTCCGCAAGTGATCTTGAAAGAGATTGATGGCGAAATGCAAGAACCGTACGAAAACGTAACGTTTGACGTTGAAGAACAGCACCAAGGCGCTGTGATGGAACAAATGGGTAACCGTAAAGGTGAGATGACCAATATGGAAGTGGACGGTAAAGGCCGTATCCGTATTGAAGCAACTGTTCCTTCACGTGGCCTGATTGGTTTCCGTTCTGAATTCATGACCATGACGTCTGGTACCGGTATCATGACCTCTAGCTTCTCGCACTACGGTCCAATGAAACAGGGTTCTGTAGCAAAACGTCAAAACGGTGTACTGATTTCTATGGTTCAAGGGACTTGCTTGGGCTATGCACTGTTCAGCTTGCAAGACCGTGGCCGTCTATTCGCTAAACCTCAGTTAGAAGTTTACGAAGGTATGATCGTGGGTATTAACTCTCGTTCAGACGATATGGTGGTGAACCCAACCAAAGCGAAACAGTTAACCAACGTACGTGCATCTGGTACGGATGATGCGTTAACTCTGGTTCCTGCAATTGAATTCACACTTGAACAAGCACTTGAATTCATTGAAGACGACGAGCTGGTTGAAGTAACGCCGAAGTCAATCCGTATCCGTAAGCGTTACCTGACTGAAAACGAACGTAAGCGTAACAAATCTTAATTTTAAAAATTAAGACGAAAAAAAAAACCGCCAGGTCCACTTGGCGGTTTTTTTTGTATTAAATGTTCTAAAACTACTTGGAAATAATTGAAAAAAGCGTACATTAAGCAGAAATCAAATCCTAGTAATTATGTATACTTCATCACATAAATAAAGATATATTCTGGAGAGCATATGAGCATTTTAAAAGAATTTAGAGAGTTTGCTATTAAAGGCAACATGATGGACCTGGCAGTCGGTGTCATCATTGGTGGTGCATTCGGTAAGATTATTGATTCACTGGTAAAAGATGTGATCATGCCGCTGATTTCATGGATTTTAGGTGGTGATGTCGATTTCACCAATAAATTCCTGATTCTGGGTGATAACCCGAACAATGTCCAAACCTTGGCTGCTGCCCAGGAAGCCGGTCTGAACATTTTCCATTATGGTAATTTCCTGACCATCTTCATTAACTTCCTGTTATTGGCCTGGGTGGTGTTCTGGTTGGTGAAACTGATGAACAAAATGCGCCGTAAGCAGGAAGCAGAGCCAGAACCGGCAGCAACTCCAGAAGATATCGAATTACTGCGTGAAATTCGTGACGAATTGAAAAAACGTCCGCAGGCGTAATTGAAAGCAAAAGAAAATGGCGCAAAGGCGCCGTTTTTTTATAGAATCCCTCCCAACCTCCCTTTAATAAAGAGAGGAGAAGTCCCTCTTTGCTAAAGGGGGATTTAGAGGGATTAAAAATCCATCCGGAATTTAATTTCCACCAAATGAAAACCAAACTGGCTTTTGACCGGACCATGCAACACCCGTTCAGCAGCCGTAAAGACCAGTTTATCAATCACTGGGACCAGTTGGCCTTTTTTCACTTCACCGAGTTCGCCGCCACGTTTGGCTGAGTTGCAGGTGGAATACTGTTTGGCAATTTTGGCAAAGTCTGCACCTGCTTGCAGCTTCTTTTTCAGCTGCTCGGCAGTATCTTTATCTTTTACCAGAATATGACGGACGATGGCCGTTTTCATGGGTATTACCTCGCTGTATGTTTCGGCTTGCTGGCTTTAGGATGAGCCAGTTTGACTTTCTTCAGCGGTTGGCACTCCGGGCAAAACACTGAGGCGCGCTGACCAAGCTTGAGATTTTCCAGTGTGGTTTCACAGTTGACACACATTTCACCGGCACGACCATAGGCCAGCAGGGTTTGCTGAAAATAGCCATTTTCGCCCATGGCATTGCTATAGTCGCGTAAGGTCGATCCACCCAAATCAATGGCCTGTTTTAAAATCCGCTTGATCTCCACAGTTAGTTTGTCAATCTGTTCCAGACTTAAGCTCGACGCCGGTTGTGCCGGGTGAATGCCCAGATTAAACAGACTTTCTGTGGCGTAAATATTGCCCACGCCCACCACCACATGGTTATCCATGATTGCAATTTTAATGCCGACATTTTTGTTTTTCAGTTTATCGGCCAGATAGTGAGCATTGAAAGCATCACTTAAAGGTTCAGGCCCGAGCGTATCAATCAGTTTGCTTTGCGAGTTTTCATCTAGCCAGAGAATGCAGCCAAAACGGCGCGGGTCGTGGTAGCGCAGCTGAATATCATCAAACTGGATAATCAGATGGTCATGTTTGCGCAGTTCGGCCTCGGGCTCACATAGGCGGAAGCTGCCGGACATGCCCAGATGCCACAGCATGCTGTCCTGTTCAAACTGGGCCAGAATATATTTGGAGCGACGGGTCAGGTTCAGTAGTTTTTGCCCGACCAGTTTGTGTAGATCGTCTGGAATTGGCCAGCGTAAGCTGGACTGGCGTACCTGCACGGCGTGCACACGCTGTTCTAGCAGCGGTAATAAACTGGTTTTGGTGGTTTCAACTTCAGGTAATTCAGGCATGGGCAGGCTTCGGCATGAGGATGCAGCTAATATCGGGTTGAATCTTGAAAAATACAAGACAGAGCAAGGCTGCATTATAAAGTGAATTGCCGTACCGCGCAGCCGGATCAGTCTTGCGGCTCAAACTGAACATTCACAGAAAAATAAAAGCGATTCAGCGTCCAGGTAAAAAAATGTAAGCCTGCACATCATTAATGTTGAAAATCACATGCCGCCCATAAAAAAACGCCAAGATAGGGCAAAACAAAAATGAGTTATCCAGATGAGGAGCAATATGCATACGCCGCAACACATCATCGAGATCTGTCAGCAGCAGCAACGTCAATTAAGTCTGTTTCTCGATTTAGACGGTACCCTGGCCGATTTTCAGCTTGACCCGCAGCACAGTTTTATTCCTACCTCGACTTTAAACACTCTGGCCGAATTACTGCAGCTGGGAATTCCGGTGAGTGTGGTCACTGGCCGCTCCATTGAGATGGCCAGACAGCTGTTACAGCAGTTACCGCTGCCGATTGCCGAGTTACATGGATTACAAATTTGGTGGAATAGTACAAAGAAATTACAACTTGATTTAAGTCATATTAATTATAAGCAGCTCCGGGCAGACCTGAGTCAGGCCTGTCGCGCCTACCCGAATTTACGTATTGAGGATAAGCAGTTTTCGGTAGCCCTGCACTACCGGGAATATCCAGAGCTTGCGCCGGTTGCACAGCAGATTATGGCGGTGCTGCAAGTGCGTTATCCTCAACTTAAGCTCAAGCAGGGCAAGTGTGTGGTCGAGCTTTTGCCTCAGCAAGCGAGTAAAGGTTTTGCAATTAGTCGCTTACTGGAAGCAATGCCAGAAAACAGCACTTTTCCCATTTTTATTGGTGATGATGTGACGGATGAAGATGGATTTGCCGTGGTCAATCAGCATCAGGGTTTGAGTATTAAAGTCGGTGAAGGCGAGACACAGGCCCACTATCGGCTGGCCAATACCCAAGCCGTGGCGGAGTTGCTGCATTTAATAAAAATACATTGCGAAACAGGAGCAATGACCATCAAAAGAGGATGTGAGGGTAAAAATGTCAAAGCTAATCGTGTTATCCAATCGGGTCAGTTTACCGAATCCTGAAAAAAAAGCCGCAGGTGGTCTGGCGGTGGCCATGCAAGATGCACTGCATGATATTGGCGGGGTCTGGGTGGGCTGGAATGGTGAAAGAGTCGAGCAATTTTCCCAGCTGAAATTCGACTCGGTGCAGCATCAGGGTGTGGAATATCTGACCAGCCCCTTAACTGAACAGCAGTACCAGCAATATTACTGTGGCTTTGCCAACAATGCCTTGTGGCCGGCCATGCATGATCGCAGCGATTTAATTGAATACTCCACAGACGAATATCTGACTTATCAGGAAGTCAATCGCATGTTTGCCGAACAGCTACAGGCGATTGCTGAGCCGGATGATGTGATCTGGGTGCATGACTATCATTTTTTCAGTATCGCCCGGCATTGCCGCCAGTTAGGCATGCATAACAAGATTGGTTTTTTCCTGCATATTCCTTTTGCCCATGAAGCGGTGTGGCGGGAAATTCCGGTGGCATCACGTTTACTGCAAGACCTCTGTGAATATGATGTAGTTGGACTGCAAACCCAGCGCGATCAGCAGCAATGTATGCGCATTTGCCAGACCATGCTCAGTGGTGAGGAAATTCATCCTTATATCCTGCGTTATCAGAATAAGCTGACCATGATGAAGAGTTACCCCATTGGGGTGAATCCAGACCTCATCCAGCACGCGGCCGCTCAGCCCTTAACGAGCGCCCAAGATATCTTTGATTTTGACTCCCTGGCCCAACAAAAAACTATTATCGGCGTTGACCGGATTGATTATTCCAAAGGGTTGCTAGAACGTTTTGATGCTTTTGCCCATTTCCTGGCTTCTTATCCTGAATATCACCAGCAGGTGGTGGACCTGCAAATTGCCTGTCCATGCCGCATGGATATTCCCGCCTATCAGCGCCTGTACCAGCGTTTAGAAGACCAGATTGCCGCCATTAACAGCCAATATGCTACAGCAGACTGGTTGCCGGTGAATTGCAGTCATCAGACCTTGGCACATGAAGTGCTGATGAAAATTTACCGCCAGTCGGATATTTGCTGGGTCACTTCTTTAAAAGACGGTATGAATTTGGTGGCTAAAGAATATATTGCCGCTCAGGATGCCAATGATCCGGGCGTGCTGATTTTGTCCGATAAAGCCGGTGCCGCAGACCAGATGCCGGATGCGCTGATTGTGAATCCACATGACCGCGAGGCCATGACGCGAGCCCTGAAACAGGCACTGAAGATGCCGCGAGCAGAGCGGATACAGCGTTACAGTCGCTTAATGGATGGTCTGAAAAAATTTGATATTGCCGACTGGCGTACTACTTTCTTAAATGATCTGCGCCATAACAGCTTCCTGTATCACTACAAGATGCCGCTTCGCGCCCAGGTCTCGCCGGTGATTCACTAATACGTTAACAATTTTCAATATTTATCTGCCCAGCCACGTGCTAAATCTAAACAGGGTCATCAGTTAAAAACATCAACATCGCCGTACCGTGACTGCAAGTTTGGCTACTCATGCCCGCTTGTGGTCACTGTGCTGGCAATGATGACAACCGGATAGATTGAGAACAATTATATATTTGGAATATAGAACCACTATGGACCAGATTCTGGCTGAATTTGAACAGCAGACAGCGCCTACCGCCGAAGATTACGTCACCACACTACGCCGTTTGCTGGCAGTATCACCTGAATTTCCTCATCCGGGCAGGGGGCAAACCCTGCTGCGCTGGCAACTGCTGGCCAAAGTTGCGGCCACCGATTTAACTTTGGTGAAATGGCTGGAATCACATTTCGATGCGCTGAGTATTTTAAACGAACTACAGATTCAGTCCGTTCCGGCGGGCTGGTGGGCAGTCTGGGCCGCGGAAGGCCATCCACAACCTGTACAGTATGAGCAGGGCTATTGTTCCGGTTATAAGGCTTGGTGCTCGGCGGCATATGCGGTGGATTTTGGTTTAATGACTTATCGCGGTGCAGATGGCCAGTCACAATTATTGATGGTCGAGATGCAGCAGCCTTCAATCCAAGTAGATGATAGCAGTTGGCAAGCCATCGGTATGCAGCAGACGGCCACAGCAACTGTTCATTTTCAGCACACTCCAGCCACACGCATTGCACAACCCGGAGATTATCTGAATCGGCCGGGCTTCTGGCATGGTGCAGCCGGTGTTGCGGCCTGCTGGTATGGTGCTACAGTACGTCTGGCTGAATATTTACAGCAGCATGTGCAGCAGAAAACCCATGCCTATCATGAATTGTATTTGGGCGAAGTCAGTACCCGACTGGCCGTGACACGACAGTTTTTTACCCATGTGGCTGCCCAGATAGATGCAGCGCCGGCACATAGCCATGAACTGATCATCCGGATGTTACGCGCCCAAGTTGAGGATACTGCGCTATTGGTACTGGAAAAGGTCGGAAAAGCGCTAGGCGCACGACCTTTTTGCGAGCAGGCACATTTTGCCCGGTTGGCTGCCGACTTGCCGGTATTTTTGCGCCAGAGTCATGCTGCTTTTGATCTGGCTGCAATTGGCCGCTTATCGCTACAGGAGGGGCAAACATGGCAACTCTGATCGATCCGGTAGTCGGTGACCGGAAAATCTATGGTAGCGGTACTGATCAGGCGCAGTGGCTCAATTGGTCCGGACTGACCGGGCTGCCGGATTTGAATCTGACGCAGCACTTTCCTGAGCGTGGCCGGGTACTAATTTTCGCGCCACATCCCGATGATGAAATTCTCGGTTGTGCGGGTCTGATGCAGCAACTGGCCGCGGCAGGGCGTGAACTGCTGCTGGTTGCAGTAACCAATGGTACCGGCAGCCATCCTCGGTCAAAACGTTATAGCGTTGAGCAGCTGAATGTGCTGCGGCCACAAGAAAGTCTGAATGCCTTGGCGGTGCTGGGACTGGAACATAAGGTCCAGCGCATTGCCCTGAACATTGCAGATGGCCAGGTGATGCAGGCTGAATCCGAACTGTTGCAGCAGCTACAAAACTGGGTGCAGCCTGAGGATATTCTGGTGACCACCTTCGCTCAAGATGGCCATCCCGATCATGAAGCCACCGGACGGGTGGTGCAGCATTGGGCCAGACAGCACCGGCAGCGCTGTTATCAGGTGCTGATTTGGGCCTGGCATTGGGCCATACCGGCAGATGCACGGATTCCCTGGGCGCAGGCACGAAAACTCCGTTTAACTGCACAGCAGCTGGCTTTAAAACAGCAGGCGATTCAGTGTTTTAAAACTCAGATCGAGGCTGATGACACTATTCACCAGCCGCCAATTTTATCGGCAAAAACCATTTCACGACTCTTAATCCCGTACGAGGTCTATATTGATGCGACTGAACACGGATGACTATTTTGACCAGCTGTATCAGGACAATGATGATCCCTGGCACTATCAGCAGCGCTGGTATGAGCAGCGTAAACGGCAGCTGTGTCTGGCGGCCTTGCCGCAGGCGCGGTTTCAGCGGGTACTGGAAATTGGCTGCAGCAATGGCATCTTCAGTGAATTGCTGGCTCCGCGTTGTCAGCAGCTCATTTGTGTAGATGCCAACCGTCGTGCGGTTGAACTGGCACAGGCCCGTCTGGCGAGGTTTGCGCATGTGCAGGTGCGGCAACAACGTGTCCCTGAAACCCATCTGGCGCTGGAAAATGATAGTCTATTTGATCTGATTATTCTCAGTGAAGTGGCCTATTACCTGCGTCCGGCCGAATTAGCGCAGCTGATGCAGCAGCTGCAGCAGTGTTTGAGTGCAGATGGTACGCTGCTGGCCTGTCACTGGCGTTACCCAATTGTAGGCTTTGAGCTGAATGGCGATCAGGTACATGCCTGTTTAAGGCAACACTTGGTGCTGCATCATTATTTACAGATGAATGATCCGGATTTTCTGCTCGACCTCTGGACTCAAGATGCACAATCTGTGGCTGCGCGGGAGGGACTGATATGAGGATGGCGGTGGTGGTGCCTGCCTATAACGAAGCCGAAACGCTGGGCGCCTGTCTGGCGGCTATTCAGCAGGCCATTGCACAATTACCGCCCGTTGTGTCTGAAGTAAAGGTGCTGGTGGTGCTGGACAGTTGTGATGATCAGTCTGTTGAAATTGTACAACAGGCCGGAATCGACTACTTGTGTTGTGAAGTACGCTGTGTTGGTAAGGCACGGGATTTGGGCGTGCGCGCCATGATTGCCAAAGGTGCTGACTGGATTGCCTGTACCGATGCCGATACCCAGGTTGATGCGCAGTGGTTATCTGCACAATATGCCCATCAGCCGGCAGCACTGATTTGTGGCGTGGTTGAAATTAAAGACTGGTCGCCTTTATCTGCGGCCGCCCGGCAGAAATATCTGCGCCATTATCAGGATAAAATGGACCATCGGCATGTGCATGGGGCCAATCTCAGTTTTTCTGCTGCGGCCTATTTAAAAGCCGGTGGTTTTCAGGCCAGCAGCTGTCATGAAGATGTGCAGCTGGTCGAGCAGATGCAGTGCTTAAATCTGCCGATTGTCTGGAGCAACCAGGTACGGGTCACCACCAGCAGTCGTCTGGACAGCCGGGTCAGTGATGGCTTTGCCGCCTATTTAAACCGGTTGGAACAGGCCTGTCGTGCTGCGTCTGAAGTGTGAGCGATCGTGCAAAAAAATGGCTGTCATCGGGCTGACAAAAACACAGCGTATTTTGATCAACACCACAGTTTAATTCGGTTACATAAAGCGGTAAAAATAAACAGCTTTTAGCCAATTCGGCCGTCTATCTCGGTTAGAATAATTTTCATGAAAATCATAAGGCAGGATCGCCCCATGGCATTATTATTTGAACCTATCCGTTTTGGCACGCTTGAATTAGACAACAGAATTATTATTGCCCCCATGTGTCAATATTCGGCCAATGATAAAGGCGAGCTCAGCTATTGGCATGAGCAGCAATGGGCTAACTATGCCTTGTCGGGTGCCGGTTTATGTATTATTGAAGCCACGGCGGTACAGCCAGAAGGGCGGATCAGCTATGCCGATTTAGGCCTGTGGAATGATTTGCAGCGTGCGCAGATGAAAGCCTTGCTGGCCAAAGTCAAAACCTTGTCACCAATGCCATTTGCAGTGCAGCTGGCGCATGCCGGACGTAAGGCATCTACCGATAAACCGTGGCTGGGCAAGGATCAGTTTGCGCCGGATCATGCCCAAGGCTGGCAAACAGTATCGGCCAGTAATTTGCCGTTTAACCCGACCGATCATGCCCCCCATGCACTAAGTCTGAATGAAATTGAACAGGTAATTGCCGACTTTGCCAGTGCTGCGGTGCGTGCAGTGGATGCTGGCTTTGATTTAATTGAAATTCATGCTGCCCATGGCTATCTGCTACATCAGTTTATGTCGCCATTATCCAATGTCCGCGATGATGAATATGGCGGCAGTTTTGAAAACCGGATTCGTTTAACCCTGGAGGTATTCCAGGCCATGAAACAGGTGGTGCCAGAAGGTTATCCGATTGGGGTGCGTCTGTCTGCTACCGACTGGATGGATGCGCAGGGCGGCTGGAATATCCAGTCTACGGTCGGGGTAGCCAAAGCGCTGGAACAGCTAGGCGCGGCCTATATTCATGTGTCTAGTGCCGGTCTGCATGCCCAGCAGAGTATCGAGATTGGGCCAAGCTATCAGGTGCCTTTTGCTCATGCCATTAAACAGGCGGTGCACCGTATTCCGGTGATTTCAGTGGGCCTGATTACCGAAGCGGTGCAGGCTGAAGAAATTCTGCAAAATCAGTATGCAGATGCCATTGGACTGGCACGAGCGATGCTTTATGATCCACGTTGGCCGTGGCATGCCGCCGCTGAACTGGGCGGGCAGATTGCCATCGCGCCGCAATACTTGCGCTGTCAGCCGCATGGTTTAAAAGATTTGTTCCATCCATTTCCTGTTCAGGAATAAGCAACAGCAGTATCAGGGATGATGCGTTTTAGATCTCGCTCTAGAGAAGGAAGGCACTTTTGTTGCTGAATATTTTACTGCCCTTGGTGGCAGTACTGGCGCTGGGCTATAGCAGCGTACGTACTAATTTTCTGGCGGCCACGCATATTCAGGCCCTGAGCCAGTTTGTGATGAAGGTTTCACTGCCAGCCTTTTTACTGTATGCCCTGGCCAGTAAAGATCTGGCTGAAATCTGGCATCCGGGTTATTTTATTGGTTATGGGCTGGGCTCGCTGATCCTGTTTTTTCTGGCGTTAGTCATTTATAAAACCTATTTCCGGCATAGCCTGACCCACGCCAGTGTGCTGTCGATGGGCGCGTCGATGTCCAATACCGGCTTTATTGGCACGGCTATTTTAACCCTGCTGATTGGCAGTCATTCCGCCATTTATCTGTCATTAACTCTAATTATTGAAAACCTGATTATTGTGGCGATGGTGCTGTTTCTGGCCGAAGCCGGTTTGCAAAAGCAAAACCATCATCTTTCGGCGTTATATCTGAAAACCTTAAAAAGTTTGCTAAAAAATCCGGTGATTCTGTCGATTATTGCCGGGATGGCCTGTGTCTTGCTCAATTTAAAACTACCGGACAGCATC
This sequence comes from Acinetobacter sp. CIP 53.82, assembly GCF_000369465.1. Classification (NCBI taxonomy): domain Bacteria; kingdom Pseudomonadati; phylum Pseudomonadota; class Gammaproteobacteria; order Moraxellales; family Moraxellaceae; genus Acinetobacter; species Acinetobacter sp. CIP 53.82. Next base: position 52,703 of record NZ_KB850045.1, read on the forward strand.
AATCAGATTCTGGAGATGCTCGGCAAAACTGCATCGCCGTTGGCTTTATTTGTGATTGGCGGCAGTCTGGTCGGAATGCGCCTGCATTCGGTCAATCTGCAAAGTGTGCTGCTGGTCGGGATGAAAGTCCTGCTGATGCCGCTGGTTATTTTCACCTTGTTGTGGAGTTTGCCCAATGTCAGCTCAGAAATGCTGTTTGTTGGTACGTTGCTGGCGGCATTGCCGATGCCTGTGGCCTTTGGGATTTTTGGCCAGAATTATGGCCTGAATGAACAGGCATTCCAGCCTTTAATTATGAGTACGGTCCTGGGTTTAATCGGAGTGGCTTTCTGGTTAAGTCAGTCATCGCATTTTCTTTAAATCTTTATGTATCCCAAATAAAAAAGCCCGGTCATCGGGCTTTTTTCGGTCAGGCGCATTAGCTTTTCTTGGCTGCTGCTTTTGGTGGATTCTTGGCTTGATCGGCAATCATCTTGTCCACCACAGCCAGCGATTCTTTGGCTTGCGGGACATTTTCCTTGGCTAGGGCAGAGAAAATCTTTTTCGCTTCCGGCAGGTTTTGCGGCACGATGTTGCCATTGGTAAACATATTGCCAACCGCCATCAGCGCTGGAATATAGCCTTTTTGTGCTAAATCCTGAATGCTCTTTAAGCCTTGCTGAATGGGTGCTTCATTTTTGTTTTTAAAGCCCAGGCTAATGTCATATAAGGCTTTGGCATGAATGGCCTGATTGTTGCCTTTTTTAATGAGGGGTTCCAGTAATTGCAGGCCTTTTTTATCTGAATCGGCTTTGTTTTCAGAGAAATACACCACCGCTAAATCAATGGTGGCATCATGAAAGCCTTGTGATGAAGCTTTTTGCAGATACTGTTTGGCTTTATTGGTATCCTGTTTTAGACCCAAAGTGCCGGTCAGATGGTTTTTACCGAGTACATAATTCGCCACCGGATAGCCTTTTTTCGCGGCCTGCTCATATAGCTCGATGGCTTTCTTTTCATTTTTGGCCGTACCTTGGCCGGTTTGGGTCAAATAACCCAGATTATAAATCGCTTGCGGATTACCGGTTTTGGCCAGTTTGTCTAATTCCTGATAGGCACCGCTCAGGTTGTTGGCTTTGACCATGGCTTCAATTTTGGCGAAAGCCGGATCGGTCGGAATACTGTTATTGCTGTTGGCGAGGGTAAATTGAGTCGAAAGGGCAACCAGACTTGCCAAAATCAGTTTTTTCATCGTTGTATAAAACCTTGTATCAATAACCACATAATTCCATTTATGTGTGGGGAATAAATTGTCACTCATCATCATAAGATGAAATCAAAGAATGTAAATATAGATGTATCGGAATCCGGTAATTTTTTCAAACCACGTAGGAACAATAATAAAAAATCCTGAATTTAAGGATTGCTTCAATTTGTAAATCAGTCTCGTTTTTTTGACGGATAAAAAAACAACCCAAGTTACACGTGTCACTTGGGCTGTTTTTCATAGATCTGCTAGTGACACGCTTAATTTTGCGGCCGCGCCACATCACCGCTTAAAGCTTCAGGTAAATCCAGAACCGTTACATCCATCTCGGCTAAGGCATCCGGTTTTGCTACCACCAAAGCTTGATAACCGCTATCAATAGCCAGGCTATTCACTACTTCTACATCATTGTTCAGTTTGCTGGCGATAGCCGGAGCATCGCCTGTACCCTGAATCAGATGCAGCCAGTGTTTTGGCTTGGCTTTAAACCATAAACGGGCAATCACTTCCTGACCCAAATAACAGCCTTTGTCATAATGAATGCCTCCACGCTGATGCAGGCGCAGTTCCTGTGGCTGGAACAGTTCCGCGGTGCTGGCCTGAATCCAGGCCTGACCACTTTCAAGCGCCTTTAATTGCCATGCTTGAATATCCTGTTCAGTACTTGTGAACTGGGTGTTTAGACCGTTTACGACCGGATAAACCTGACCGGCTTCTTCCAGTTTCATTTTCGAGAAAGCACCAAACTTTTTAATGTGTTTGGCAAAGTCTTCAGCTTGATCGGCCGTTACTACAATTTCAAACTGTTCAGCATTCTGTTTGGTCAGCCATAAACCAAACAGAATACGGCCTTTCAGGCTACAAATTGCAGTATAACGGGTTTCGGTTTGCGGCAGTTTTTCGACATCTACCGTGACTTGACCTTGTAAGAATTTTTGCGCATCTACACCGTTTAAAGTGAATGCAGAGAAAGTCAGATTACTCATGTTCTAATCTCGAAACCGTATCTAATACTAAAGAATGAGGTTAATTTTGCGCTATTTTTCAAAAAAAATCATATTTCTGGCCAGAATTTTCTATTAGATGTAACCAAATTTTTCAAAAATGTATTATTTTTAACTTAAGTTTATGAAATATATGAAATTTGGGAAATAGGCTTCGGGCAGCGTACAATGCCAAGCAGCATGAATGTTAAACAACAAAACTTTGAAAGAAGAAGTCAGAACAAGGCAGGTACGCTATGAATAACAACTACCGTAAACCGCTGCAAGGCACCCCGCTAGAATATTATGATGTGCGACAAGCCGTTGAAGATATTCAGCCAGGCGCATATGCCAAACTTCCTTATACCTCCAAAGTGCTGGCCGAGCAGTTGGTGCGTCGTTGTGATCCAGCCATTTTAGAGCAGTCCTTACGCCAGCTGATTGAACGCAAGCAGGAGCATGATTTTCCATGGTATCCAGCACGTGTAGTCTGTCATGATATTTTGGGGCAAACGGCACTGGTCGATCTTGCCGGTCTGCGTGATGCCATTGCCGATCAGGGCGGTGATCCATCCAAAGTCAATCCGGTGGTGCCAACCCAGCTGATTGTCGATCACTCACTGGCGGTGGAATACGGTGGATTTGATCCGGATGCATTTGAGAAAAACCGTGCAGTCGAAGACCGTCGTAATGAAGACCGTTTCCATTTTATTGAATGGACCAAAACAGCCTTTAAAAATGTCGATGTGATTCCGGCAGGCAACGGCATCATGCACCAGATTAACCTGGAAAAAATGTCACCGGTAATTCAAAACCGTGATGGCGTAGCATTCCCGGATACCTGCGTGGGTACAGACTCGCATACCCCGCATACCGATGCGCTAGGCGTGATTTCAGTCGGTGTGGGTGGTCTTGAAGCTGAAAATGTGATGCTGGGTCGTGCATCTTGGATGCGTCTGCCGGACATTATTGGGGTAGAATTGGTTGGTCAGCGTCAGCCGGGCATTACTGCAACAGATATCGTCTTGGCGTTAACTGAATTCCTGCGTAAAGAGCGTGTGGTCGGTGCCTATTTAGAGTTCTTTGGTGAAGGTGCGGACAGCATGTCAGTGGGTGATCGTGCCACCATCTCCAATATGACCCCTGAATATGGTGCAACCGCTGCGATGTTCTATATTGATCAGAACACCATCGACTATTTAACCCTGACCGGTCGTGAGCCTGAACAAGTCAAACTGGTTGAAACCTATGCCAAAGAAATTGGGCTTTGGGCATCTGACATGACACAGGCGGAATATCCACGTGTGCTGCGTTTCGACTTATCAACGGTAACCCGTAATATTGCAGGGCCATCCAATCCACATGCACGTGTATCCACAAGTGACTTAAAAGAAAAAGGCATTGCCGGCATTGTTGAACAGCGTACCGATGGTTTGATGCCAGATGGTGCCATCATCATTGCCGCGATTACCTCATGTACCAATACCTCAAACCCACGTAATACCGTTGCGGCAGGTTTGCTGGCACGTAAAGCCAATGAGCTCGGTCTTGTGCGTAAACCTTGGGTGAAATCGTCATTTGCACCGGGGTCTAAAGCAGCTGCGCTGTATTTGGAAGAAGCGGGTGTACTGAAAGACTTAGAAAAACTCGGTTTTGGCATCGTCGCTTATGCATGTACGACTTGTAACGGGATGTCAGGCGCGCTTGATCCAAAGATTCAGCAGGAAATTATTGACCGTGACCTGTATGCGACTGCGGTGCTGTCGGGCAACCGTAACTTTGATGGTCGTATTCATCCTTATGCAAAACAGGCTTTCCTGGCATCTCCACCACTCGTGGTTGCCTATGCAATTGCCGGTACCATCCGTTTTGACATCGAAAAAGATGCGTTGGGCACCGACCAGAACGGTAATCCAATTTATCTGAAAGACATTTGGCCGTCGGATGAAGAAATTGATGCATTAGTGAAAACCTCGGTGAAGCCTGAGCAGTTCCAGAAAGTCTATATTCCAATGTTTGACTTGGGCGAAGTGGAGCAGGCGGCAAGTCCGCTATATGACTGGCGTCCGCAAAGTACTTATATTCGCCGTCCACCATATTGGGAAGGCGCGCTGGCTGCACCGCGTACATTAGCCAATATGCGTCCGCTGGCAATTTTGGGCGATAACATTACCACTGACCATTTATCACCATCGAATGCAATTATTCTGGATTCGGCGGCAGGTGAATATCTGGCGAAAATGGGCTTGCCTGAGGAAGATTTCAACTCCTATGCCACCCACCGCGGTGATCACTTGACGGCACAACGTGCAACGCTGGCCAACCCGAAATTGTTTAATGAAATGGTGGTACGTTCTGACGGTACCATTAAGCAAGGTTCCAAAGCGCGTGTCGAGCCTGAAGGCGAAGTAATGCGGATGTGGGAAGCGATTGAAACCTACATGAATCGTAAACAGCCGCTGATTATTGTTGCCGGTAAAGACTACGGCCAAGGCTCAAGCCGTGACTGGGCGGCTAAAGGTGTACGCCTTGCTGGTGTTGAAGCGATTGTGGCAGAAGGTTTTGAGCGTATTCACCGGACTAACCTGGTTGGGATGGGTGTGTTACCGCTTGAGTTTAAGCCGGGCACAGACCGTAAAACTTTAGGTTTGGATGGTACAGAACTGTATAGCGTGATTGGTAATATCGCGCCACGTTCGACGTTGACTTTGGTGATTGAGCGTTCAACGGATGATGGCAAGAACCAGATTGTTGAAGTGCCGGTGACCTGTCGTCTAGATACCGAAGAGGAAGTGTCTGTGTATGAAGCGGGCGGTGTATTGCAACGCTTTGCGCAGGATTTCTTGGAAGGGAATGTGGCTTAATTATTAAATGAATCCTCCCCAACCCTCCTTTAAGAAAGGAGGGAGTTTCTCTTTTTTTCTTATGCCATGTATGGCTCAGGGTTAGGGGGAGATTAAAGTTATTGAAATTGTTTAAAAACGCTCTAATGTACATTGGGGCGTTTTTTATTGGTGCTTACAGAGAAGATTCGAAGGAGGTTTTAAGATTGAATTAAAAAGTGGACTTCTGTCATACGTCCAGTGGTCGATATTAAGGCTGATTCCCTATTCATTATTTAAAATATATTAAAGGTTGAATGCGATTTAGAATTTATTAGAAATATATAAAACTAAATTTAAAATAATTAAAAAAATAAATAAATTCAATAAATTAATTGAATTTTTTAATTGAAAAGAGTAGTTTGTTTTCTTTTTTGTAATTTGCAATAGCGTTTTTGTAAAAATGCAATTGATGAGGGGGTTATGGGAAAATTAACTGCTGTAATTTTAGCGAGTGTTATGTTGTTTATGACAGGCTGTGCCACGATGTTTAATGGTTCAACACAGACTGTAAATATTCGTAGTAATGATGAATTAGCCAAGCTATATGTAAATGAAGAGTATATGGGCCAGCGTAGTGCTGTTTATACTTTTAAGAAGAAAGAAAATTATGTAATTAAGGCAGAAAAACCAGGCTGCCAAACCACGAGCATCACACCTCAAAAGACATTTGACCCAACCACCTTATTAGGCATTCTGGTCGACTGGGGCATTATCTCAATTCTTGTTGTTGATGGTGCTGCGACAGGGGCATGGCAGAAATTCAGTCAAACCAATTTTGTTATCGATCCTAATTGCTAAATTGGTTTAAAAAATATCCCATTTTTGAATGGGATATTTTTTTATAGAAGACAGATTTGCAGACTTATAGGTATTACGGGAGATAAATAAGCGTTTATAGAATTAGAAATATATTTTAAAAATTAAATAAGAATAAAAAATCTTTTCCTGATTGCGGGATTTAATACCAAATTAATTAGCATCTACAACTCAAATTGGAAAAATTTCTTATTAAATTTCTATAAAGCCAGCTTAATTTTCTATCAAAATTATCCTTAGCCCAAATGCCATCATCACTCGTCGAAATGGACAATAGACAATCATCACAGATTGGTTATACTGAATAGACCATTTCTAAATCATACGGAGAACAAAGATGGTAACTGCAGGCGACAAGCCAGGAACAGGCTTCTATTTTTGTGTCCAATGCGGACATCGCGTTTACTTAGAAATTGGTACAGACCGTTTACCCCCGTGTACCAAATGCCAAGGCAATCAATTTAACAATAAGAATGCCTAAGCAACAGCACTCAAACAGTTACCCTCTGTTTTGAATGAAAGCCCTATCACATGATAGGGCTTTTTAATGGGATCAATCAAAAATGCTGAATTTTCGCGGTGTTAGAACAGTTGAAGCCCTACAAAAAGAAAGCACAAAATCAAGATAAAATTGAGTAGGTTTAAGGCTGTATCTTAGTGAAAATGAATAATAAAAATTTGGGTGTTTATTACTTAAATCTGTTTAAAAAATAGCCATTAATCCCCATATTGAATAAGACATATAGCATATTTCAGGTGCAGTCTTTGCAACATTATCTTGATCTTAACCATGACTCTGGTGTGGCCAATTATGAAATTGGTCAAGAGTTTATTCGGGTTCAGTTCCGTAAAAATAGCAGGGTCTATACTTATAGCTATGCCAGCGCCGGTGTGCAGCATGTCGAGAATATGAAACAGCTGGCCCAATATGGCGATGGGCTGAATGCCTATATCAACCGTTATACTCGCTGGCTGTATTTAAAATAAATAACTGGCCTGTTTTTTGCTTCATGATGCTTCCTAGGAGCGCCACATCCACTTTCGGGTGGATGCTGGTTTTAAAGAAAAATCATCAGGAGCAAAGCCATGTCAAACTCTCAAGCTGCCGATTCTTATACTCAATTGCCGGTCAAGGCGCATCTGCTGGCGGGTTGGCCGTTACTGCTGGTGCTGTTTGGTGGTGCCATTGGGGTGGTTTATGCCGTGCTGGCTTACATGCTGAATATCAAAATTTATCAATCGACCTTATCTAAACTGAATAAAGTCTTGGCCAATTTGCTCTGTTGCATGTCAGCCTTAAGTGGCTGGTGGTTTAGCGCCCAGCTCATTCAAGGGCAGTTATTTTAAACAGCTCACCTCTCAAGATTAAAGATCTGTGATGTCATGAACCGGGCAGAATAATCTATGCCTGAATATTCCAGAAAAATACAGAATCATGAAAAAGAATCATGATTATGACAGCCTGAAAATAAAAAATTCTATTTAAGCCGTTTGATGTGAGAAAAAATATCAAAAAGATGAAAAAACATCGAAGCTTAGGAAAACAATCCCATCCGCTTTTGACTATTCTATTGCTCAAGGGTGAAAGGGGATCGAAAAGAGTAGATTGCTACCAGTAACGTATCACGTGCGTGTAGTACTTACCCACAAGGTCTCGATTCGGCTTAGGACGCTATAGATCAGAAGTTTATAGGCAAAAAGTTAGAACTTACCAAGTTTTAATAGTTGAAGTATTTCCCGCTCCCTTAAAAATAAAAATTTCAACATCTCTATTCTTCTTTATCTTTTTGTTATTCCTATTTCACTATATTCGTTTAAATCACCTTCATTTTCCTTTCAGTTATCGCAACCTTATTTGCCAGAATCCTACAGGGTACTGAAAGCAGCTATGCTATAAAAAATAAAAACTACCGAGCAGAACAATGAAAATTTATGTCACCAGTCTTATGCTCGATGATCAGGAAAAAGCCTTGCAGTTTTATACTCAGATACTTGGTTTTCGGCTAAAACAGGATGTCCCGGTGGGTGAATATCGCTGGTTGACGCTGGTTTCTCCCGAGCAGCCAGATGGTGTTGAGCTGCTACTAGAACCAGATGTGCATCCCGCAGCGAAAGCCTTTAAAGCCGCGATTAAGGCAGATGGTATTGCTTATACCTCATTTCAGGTCAACGATCTTGAGGCAGAATATCAGCGTTTACTCGCGCTAGGTGTGGTTTTTACTCAAGCACCGATGCTGGCTGGCAATGTGAAAATTGCCGTGCTGGAAGATGGCTGCGGTAATTTAATTCAACTGATGCAGCCGCTGCCTGAGTCATCATAATCACTTAGATAAATTCTCTTAAAATCGCCATTTTCTGCAAAATAAAATGAAGAATTTAACCTAGGGTATAAAAATTTCTTGTGAGTGTGCTTTATTTGGGAAAATTTCCTGAAAATATTTTAAATTGGCTGATCTTCGGAAAACAATTTCGGCAGGCTTTGACTACTATATCTCTCAAGGGTGTGACGGGATCGAAAAGAGTAGCATGCTGTCAGCGGCGCAAAACGCGAGTGCAGTACTCACCCAAAAGGTCTCGATTCGGCTTAGGACGCTATAGATCAGAAGTTTATAGGCTATAAGATCATGACGTACAACGTGATGATAGTTGAAGTAAACAGCAAGTTTTCCCTGACACCCTAAAAAATTCCGTGCATGACCAGAACAACAAACTATAAAAATCAAACTCGAAAAACCAGAGAATAAAAACTATTTCTCTCCAGTAGCTTCCCGATCAAATATGTATCTTCTCAATAGATTGACAGCAGATTGGCCGCTTGATATTTTGCCCGCTTTCGACTCCCAAGCTGTACCGCCATGCCTTTAAACGACAACTTTGTATATTGCCCGCCGCAAGAGCCACTGGTCCTGCTCTATGAAGATGATGATCTGGTGGTGATTGAAAAGCCGGCGGGTTTGCTGTCGGTGCCGGGGCGGTTGCCGGAGCATCAGGACAGTGCTTATTTACGCGTGTTGGCGCGTTATCCACAGGCTAAAATTACCCATCGTTTAGATATGGCCACCTCGGGTATTCTGATGTTTGCCAAACATCGAGATGCAGAAGTAGCAGTGAGTAAAATGTTTCAGGCGCGCACCGTGACCAAGCACTATATTGCACTGGTACAGGGCAAACTCGACGGTGAGGGCAAAGTCGAAGTGCCGTTAATTACCGACTGGGAAAACCGGCCGCGTCAGATGGTGCATTTTGAACTGGGTAAGCCGGCACAGACTTTATATCAGGGACTGGACTATAATGCAGAGACAGATATCAGCCGGGTATTGCTGACTCCAATTACCGGGCGTTCACACCAGCTGCGCGTGCATATGCAGTATATCGGCCATCCAATTACCGGCGATAAGCTGTATCATCCAGAACCTGCACGCAGTCCCCTAAAACGCATGGCCTTGCATGCCAGTTATCTGGCTTTTACTCAGCCTTTAAGCGGTGCCGCGGTTGAAATTCATGGACAGGTGCCGTTTTAAGCAGTTGATCCGATTTGGAGTGCTCTCCCCAAAACAGGGGATTGCCGATCCGGATAGAGATCAGGATGATAGAACAGAAAAAAAATTAAGCGCTCTATCTCGGAACTGCAACAAAATTAGGGTAAGCTGACCAGTAGAACAACAACACAGAACAAGGACAAAACGATGTCACGCGATTATGAACAATTTCCAGATGACGACAACGGCAACGTACTTTGGCAAATGCATGAAGATGGTGATGATCTGGACGAGGCACATGAAATTGAATATTCAATTGCCTTTACCGACCAGGAACAGGCTGAACGTTGTGCCTTATTTCTGTTAAATGAAGAACAAAAAATCTCTTTATTTCAGGATGATGATTCTGGTGTGACCGAATGGATTATTACCATTTATGTTTATATGGAACCGGCCTATGCCGATATTGTCGACTTGGAAGAATGGTTCACCAAAATCGCCAACCAGTTCCAGGGTGAATATGATGGCTGGGGCTGCATGGCCTATGTCTATGATGATGAAGACGAAGAAGAAAGCTATCCAGTTTAACCCCATTTTCTAGTACAAAAAAGCATGCCGGAGCGCATGCTTTTTTGCTTTACGCTCGCTTCAACCAAAGTCATACACAGGCCCAGGGCAGAAGGCGTAGACTGAAAATTATTCGCTGTCAACAGGTGATGTCATGCAACACAGCGTACAGTTACACCGTATATTTCAGGCGCCGTTATCACGGGTGTATCGGGCCTTTGTCGATCCGCATGCTTTAGTCAAATGGATGGCGCCACATGGTTTTATCGTGCAGATTGAACAGTTTGAACCCGTGGTCAACGGTCAATATAAAATTGCCTTTTGTAATTTGAGCACGGGCAAATGCCACGGTTTTCACGGGCAGTATCTGGAAGTGATTCCCGAGCAGCGACTGCGTTATCAGGATGAGTTTGATAGCCCGGATTTTCCGGGACTGATTCAGGTCACGATTGAGTTTAAGGCGGTATCGGTCGGAACCGAAGTCTGGATTCAGCAGGACAATCTGCCCGATGCCATTCCCGTCGATGGCTGTTATTTGGGCTGGCAGGAATGTCTGGATTTACTCAGCCTGCTGGTGACCCCTGACATTCCGGATGAGTAAAACCATGCCCATTGCTACCAAACGTATTTATCAGGCTGTAAGCAAGCAGGACGGTACCCGGATTCTGCTGGACCGGATCTGGCCGCGCGGGATCAAAAAAGCCGATGCCCAGATTGACCTGTGGCCGAAGGATTTAACCCCCTCGACCGAACTGCGTAAATGGTTCCATGAAGATACTGAGCGGCACTGGCCCGAGTTTCAGCAGCGTTATCGGCAAGAGTTGCAGCAGCATTTGGACGCGGTGGAGGAAATCCGGCAACTGGCGCAGAAGGGACCAATTACCCTGTTAACCGCAGCAGAAAACGAACAGCATAATCATCTGCAGGTGTTTAAACAGCTGCTGGAACACCCGGGCAAATAACACAAATATTGTTATTAATCCCTAAACCGGTTAGGGATTTTAACGTGATGAAAAATATAAATGTTATAGTAGACCTTTATATTTTTTATTTTGCTCGTTTCGAGGTTTTTATGTCTTTACCGAATTGCCCAAAATGCCAGTCCGAATATACCTATCAAGATGGTGACTTGCTGATTTGTCCTGAATGCGCACATGAATGGAAAGAAGAGGAGCAGGCAGAAGCCGAGGCCGGCGCCATCATTAAAGATGCCAATGGTAATGTACTGGCCGATGGCGATACCGTGACGGTGATTAAAGACCTGAAAATTAAAGGTTCATCTTCTGTGGTGAAAGTGGGTACCAAAGTGAAAAATATCCGTCTATTGCCAGAAGCATCAGATGGTCATGATATTGACTGTAAAGTAGATGGTATTGGCGCAATTAAACTGAAATCGGAATATGTGAAAAAAGCATAATCGCACTGTTTCTCTTGGGTTTTATCTTGCTTTGAAGCAGGGTAAAACCCTGAATTTTTAAGATCACATCTGCACCATATCGGGAGAAGGCTGATGCCACATATCCATCTTGAATATTCAGATCAGCTGCAGGCGCTTGAAATGAAGCCTTTGCTCAGTCGTATCAACCGGACGCTGGTCGAGAATGGCCTGTTTGCTAATGCCTCTGATATTAAAAGTCGCGCCATCTGCCAGCAGGACTATGTGATTGGACTGGATGAAAGCGCACAGGCCTATGTGCATGCCAAAATCTCGATTTTAAAAGGCCGTAGTACCGCCCTAAAGCAGGAAATTTCCCGGACCGTGCTGGAGGTGTTGCAGGATTATCTGCCGCCACAGAATGAATTGACGTTGCAACTGTGTGTCGAAATTCTGGAAATGGACCCGGATATTTACAGCAAAGCCATCATTCATCCTTAATATTTTTCCCTTGCAATGGCACAGTTGTGTATGTGGCATTTTGCTGCTTTCAATACTTTCCCATCTTCATCTTCTGTGCTGTTTCTTGCTGAAATTAGGCGTTTTTTTTACAGGAATCTATTTGAAATAAAGAGCCGAAGCTCGTAAATAATAAATAAAGAGCAACAGGATGTGCCCAGCCATGCGAAAACAGAACAATAAACCGGGTCTGCTCCAGCCCGAAGTGAAGCCGCCGCGTCCCCATCACTGGAAGCCGGAAAAATCTGCCGCCAGTTGGGTCAAGCGGGATATTGAAACCCAGAATATTGTCCGGGTGATGGCCGGTTTTGTGATTAGCGCGGTGATTATTGCGGCGCTGTATTTTGGTCAGGATGTGCTGATTCCGCTGGCACTGGCTATTTTGCTGGCATTTTTGCTGGAACCGCTGGTGTCACGGCTAAAAAAATGGGGGCTGCCACAGCTGCCGTCGATTGCCATTGTCATGATTTTCACCATTAGTGTGCTGGCTGGACTGGGCAGTTATCTGGGTTTTCAGCTCAAGGATTTAAGTCAGGAATTACCGCAATATCAGGACACCATTCAGCAAAAACTGAATACGGTGAAATCGCTAACCTCTGGCCCTAGTGCCTGGGATGGGGCCAAAACCACTTTCGATACGGTGGAAAGCTCGTTTGAAGGCATCAATCAGGTCGAGCAGGAAAAGGGTGTGCAGAATGTCAAGGTGGTCGGACTGGAGCAAAGTCCTTCCGATGCCGCCATGGAGTGGGGCAGCAAGATTTTAAGCCCGATTGCCACCATTGGTATCGTATTTTTATTTGTGGTGCTGATTTTAATTAGCCGTAAAGATCTGCATGACCGCTTGTTGCGTCTGCTTGGCGGTAATTTGAATATTGGTACCGATGTGCTGGATGAAGCCGGCCAGCGCATTGGTACCTATTTGCGCATGCAATTGCTGGTCAATGTCACCTATGGCATTCCGATGGCAGCCGGACTGTGGTTTATTGGCGTGCCTGCGGCCATCATGTGGGGCATGCTGGCGGTGGTGCTGCGCTTTGTGCCTTATGTCGGCCCGATCATTTCTGCGGTGTTCCCGTTAACGCTGGCCTTTGCGGTGGATCCAGGCTGGAATATGTTCCTCTGGACGCTGGGCCTGATTCTGCTGCTGGAGCTGATCAGTAATAACATCATTGAGCCGTGGTTATATGGCGAAAGTACCGGCCTGACTACCTTGTCGATTATTCTGGCTGCCACCTTCTGGACCTTAATCTGGGGACCAATTGGTCTGATTTTATCAACACCGTTAACGGCCTGTTTGCTGGTGCTGTCGCACTATATTCCGGCGTTGGGCTTTGTCAAAGTGTTAATTGGCAGTGCCCCGGTGCTGTCACCGCCCGAACGTTTTTATCAGCGTTTAGTGGCCGATGAAGTACATGATGCGCTGGATGTGGCTAATGCATATATCCAGCAGGAGCTGCCGAAAAAAACGAATGAAGAAGCGCTGGTCCGGAAAATCAATAATTTCTATGATGAAGTGGCGATTCCTGCGATTTGCCTGTTTTCGCAGGTCCATAATACCGAGGCCAGCGCCGAACACCGTTTGCGCATGCATCAGGGTTTAAAACGGTTTAATCATGAATTTCAGCAGCAATATCCGCTACAGACCGAACTGAACAACCCCAAAGTCATGTGTCTGGGGGCACGTTGGGAGGTGGATGTGCTGGCTTCTGCCATGCTGGCCCATGGCCTGAACCTGAAAAAGATTGCCGCCTGTAGCCATGCCGATGCCTTGATTCAATCGCGCTCGGATGTGTTGAGTGCCGTGCCGGAATCGACCGACATCATCTGTATCACTATTTTCCATCAGCAACCGATGGCGCAAATCCGCCTGTTGAACCACCGGATACGCACACTAAAACCGCAGATCAAACTGGTGTTTGCCTTGCTGGGCAATCAGTCGACGCATTTGCGTGATGAGATTGAGCGCCTGTTTCAGCCGGAAGCGGTGGTAAATAGTGTGAATGAACTGATGCAGAGTATGGATATGCTGCTGATGGCGCAAGGGGAAAATCCGGCGGCAGCACTGCTGCATGAGAATGAGCCTGAACGCTTGCAGGCCTTGCATGAACTGGATTTATTGCAGCCGCAATTGCTGCCAATTTACAGCCAGTATATTGAAGAAGCACGGCAGGCCTTTGATGTGAAATATGCCCAGATTTCGCTGGTCGATGCCGGGCAGGTGCATACTCCGGCCAGTCCGCTGGCAGAAGCGGTGGAGTCGCCGATCTACGCAGCGCAGCGCCGTGAGGAGTCGATTTGTACCCATCTGGTTTATCAGAATGAAGCGCTGGTTATTGAAGATATTCAGCGTGATCCACGCTTCCGGCAGTATCCTCATCTGGCCAGACAGAAAATCCGTTTTTATGCCGGGGTACCCATTCAAAGCAAACAGGGCTTGGCCATAGGCAGCTTATGTATTCTGGACAAGCAGGTGCGGCAGATGTCTGAAGAAGATCTGGATTTGCTGAAAGCACTGGCGCTGGATTTACAGGAGACCTTAAGCAGTGAGCGATTACGCAAACAGAAGCTGGAGGAAATCCAGCGTTTGGGGCAGGCCGATTTAAGTCAGGCCGTGGTGACAGATTCCTAATGATTGCATCCTTGTCCACATACGGCTGTTTGCATCTGGCCGTTAGGTTATCGTTTAAAACTAGGGGAGAGCAGTTCGTTGGCCTTTCATGATTTTTATCGCTTAAGTTCGCATGCGGTAATTTGTAATGCCCAGCAGCAGGTGCTGTTACTTAAAGCTACCTATGCCGATCAGGCCTGGGGCTTACCGGGTGGCGCGCTGGATATGGGGGAAACCATCCACGAGGCCTTAATTCGGGAATGTCAGGAAGAAATTGGCTGTCAGGTGCAGGTGGGGTATTTGTCGGGTGTGTATTTTCATGCAGCGGTGCAATCCCATGCTTTTATTTTTCGCTGTCATGTACCGGAAGATGCACAGATTCAGCTAAGCGATGAACATGCCGAATATCGCTGGTTTGATCTGGCGCAACTGGCGCCGGTTCAGCGGACTCGGGTAGAAGATTGTCTGAATTTTCAGGGCAATGTCATCAGCCGGAGTTTTTAAACTGCGGCTTGCAAGATGATTACACAAAAGTGATCAAACAGTTGTTAGACAAGCCCTGTAAACAGCCGCGACAATGTTTGGTTTAGAGTGCCGTGTGTTGCGAGGCTTGCAGGGTGGCAATAATTTCATCCAGCTTTTTGATGCGTTTAACCTCATCCCATAGCGCTTTGGCTTCTGGATAATGTTTCGACATCATGCCCAGCCATTGTTTATAACGCCCCAGCATACCAATTTCGGTTTTGGCCGGACCGTAAATAAAGCGAATTTGTAAATCAAGCAAATCTGGCCAGCTCAGTAAGGGTGCATCAGAATTCTGGCGGATACATTGAGTGAGGTCGGGGGTGGTGACGGCACCACGACCAATCATTAAATCTTCACAGCCCGATTCTAACTGGCATTGTTTGGCATCGGCATTGGTCCAGATTTCCCCATTGGCAATCACATTAATCTTTAGGGCTTCACGAATCGGGGCCAGCTGATCCCAAAAGGCCGGCGGGGTATAACCATCGGCTTTGGTGCGCGCATGGACCGTGACCCAGGAGGCGCCTGCATCTTCAATGGCATGGGCATTGTCCAGCATGAAGTTGCGATCCATATAGCCTAAGCGCATTTTGGCAGAAACCGGAATATGTGCCGGCACGGCATCGCGCACAGCTTTGACCAGCTCATGTACCACTTCCGGTTCATCTAGCAGGACCGAACCGCCACGATGACGATTTACGGTTTTGGCCGGACAGCCAAAGTTCAGATCAATCGCTGGTGCGCCCATGGCTGCAACTTTGACTGCATTGGCAGCCAGCATGTCCGGGTTGTTGCCTAGAAACTGCACATGTACCGGAGTGCCAGCCACAGTTTTACCGCCGTTCAATAATTCCGGGCAATAGCTGTGATAGATATGATCGGGCAGAATCGAGTCGGTGACCCGAATAAACTCAGTCACACACCAGTCGAAGCTGCCGACAGACGTGAGGACATCACGCATGATCGGATCGGTTAAGCCTTCCATGGGTGCAAGCACAAGTTTCAACGCGTTCACCTGTTAATTTGAAAAACGGTGTTATACGTTTTTTTTACCGAGATGTCTAGGAAAAGGTCTTTGAAGTATTGTGGAGTGAGCTAAGGCTTAGCCTTTATATTTCGCATAATCACCATTATGTTAAATAAAAAACAAAGGGAAATAATTGACCTATATTTAATTGTGTGCAATTATATTTTACACAATATAATATTAAGCAAGGTAATGTACATGAGTACTCTCTATTCAACTCAAGTCAAAGCAGTCGGTGGACGTTCGGGAACGATTCGTAGTGAAGATGGTATCTTAGAACTAAAATTGGCTTTGCCAAAAGAATTAGGTGGTAAAGGTGATGCAACGAATCCTGAACAATTATTTGCAGCTGGCTATGCTGCATGCTTTGGAAATGCAGTGATCCATGTAACTCGTAGCAATAAAGAATATAAAATCCGTGATAACGATGTAGAGGTCCTGAGTACTGTTGGAATGGTTGCTAATGGCAATGGTGGATTTGCCTTGACAGTACACTTAGATGTCACGCTTTCAGGTATTTCACAAGCTGATGCAGAGAAAATCGTGGAACAAACGCATCAAGTATGTCCTTATTCCAATGCTATTCGAGGTAATATACAGGTGTCTACCACTGTCTATACCAAATAAAAAGCTATGTCCAAGAATCAGCTTTGCTTAGATGAGCAACTATGTTTTCCTATTTATGCTGCATCTAATTTAATCGTAAAAGCTTATCGCCCTTTTCTTACACCTCTCGGACTCACTTATCCTCAATATTTAGTGATGTTGGTTTTGTGGGAAAAAGAATGTGTAAGTGTGGGTGATCTTGGACAAATTTTACATCTTGATAGTGGAACATTAACCCCACTATTAAAAAGAATGGAGACATCTGGTCTAATTAATCGATCACGTGATCCTAATGATGAAAGACGAGTTCTTATTTCATTAAAAGATAAAGGGCGAGACTTATCTGCTGAAGCAGAAAAGATTCCTAAAGAGCTTACCAAGAACATTGAGTTTGATAACTTAAATCAATTACGAGATGAATTAAAAGTATTAGTTAATCTATTATCAGAAAGAATTTGAGACCTCTTAATATCTGATAATGGAAGCCTGTTTACTTTCAAGAATCAATTAGTTTTTCTAAAATTAACATAATACACGTTATATGAAGTTGAAAAACTGAGGCTATATCATTAATTTTTATATTTTTTTAAAATTTAAGACCTAGGCCTGTGCCTAGTTTTTTTTATTTCGTATAACAGCCATTATGTTAAATAGGGCTTTTAAAATTATTCTTCAATAGAGTTTCCATCAAGGTCATATAGCTTTACTTCTCTTGCACCAGTATTAAGAAATAACTCCTTAAAAGCTCGTATTTCAATCTTAGTTAAATTACCTTGTATCGGCTCCATTATTTGGACAATCGTAATAGGAGCTGTAAACTTGAAAAAAGATAAACCGTTAGAATGGTGTCTCATTAAAGCTTTTAATGTTGTTGTAGCGCTTTCAAAATCTGCCAAAATCATTCTTGGGTGATCATAAGGTGATTTAGGAATTTCAGTTGCTTTGACTGTGCCATTCTCTGCCATCAAACTTATACGGTTTTTATAAAAATGTATCCATATTGCTTTAGGATATTTTTTTAAATCGTCTCTTATCATTTTAGTTCTTAACTTGGATGTTCATTTAATTATAAATATATATTTTTTTTAATTTCAATTGGATAATTCTTAATTTATTCTAAAATTAACATAATACACCTTATACGAAATACTATTTTTTATCCCATATAAATCATAGTCTTATTGTATGGTGAAAAGCTCAGGTACGGCTACTTGGGCTTTTTTAATAATTTATCATGTTCCACGCTTATTATTTAATCACTGTTCCACGCTTTTAATGTGGCAAACTGAACAAAAGCATCTTACTTGCCCAAAATCATCTGTAACACAAACTTGGAACCAATAAAGCCAAGCGCCAGCAAGAAGAAGCCAATAATGGTAAAGCGAATGGCTTTCTGGCCACGCCAGCCAAATTTATAACGGCCCAACAGCAGCGCGCCATAGATAAACCAGGAAATAATACTAAAGGCAGTCTTATGCGCTAAGTGCTGGGCAAAGAAGTTATCAATGGTTAGGAAACCAAAACCCAATGCCAGCGTCAGCAGGATAAAGCCGGCAATCAGCATATCAAACAGCAGCTCTTCCATGGCTTGAAACGGTGGCAGCAAATTCACCCAAATCCGGCGTTTCTGTTTGTTTTTCAGCTCCCGGTTCTGAAACCAGAGCAAGACCGCATGAATGGTGGCCATCAGCAAGACCGCATAGGCCGATAACGACAGTAGGATATGAATATCCAGACCTAAAGAATTGTTTTCGACAAACAGGTTTAAACCGCTAAAGGAATGCCCCAGAATCAGGCCGGTTGCGGCCACTGGAATCCCAATCAGGTTTAGCGCAATCACCGGCCGGTAAGTACTAAACAGCACACTTAATAACAGCATTAAGCCTGAGGTAAAGGACATCAGGTTAAACACGTTATAGTTAATGCCCATCGGCAGCAGCATGTCGTTATACAGCACAGCGGCGTGCAAACATAAACCCAAGCCCAGCACAATACCAATAAACCAATGGTTTGGAGCACGCTTGGACATTAAATGCTTAAATAAATACCAGAACGAAGTGGTATAAGCGATTAATGCCAGAATCGTGTAAACCAAGGGGAGACTGCTCATGTCAAACCTTTTTCAGGATGATGAATATTCATTTATATAAATTCGATGCGAACTACAGTATCCTATAGCATCTTATGCATAAATTTTCTATTTTAAGAAACATTTTTTTGCTGATGGCTATTTTAAGCGGATTTTGCAATGTTTGATACCTTAACAGAACGACTCACGCAGAGTTTAAGAAATGTTACTGGCTCAGGGCAGCTAACCGAAGACAATATTAAAGATACGTTACGTGAAGTACGTATGGCACTTCTTGAAGCCGATGTGGCGTTACCTGTAACTCGTGAATTCATCGCGAAAGTTAAGGAAGAGGCATTAGGTCAGGAAGTGATGACACAGTTATCACCGGGTCAGGCATTCGTTAAAATCGTTTATGACGAATTAACCAAAATGATGGGCGAGGCCAACGAGAGCCTTGACCTTGCAGCAAAACCACCAGTGGTGGTGCTTCTGGCCGGTTTGCAGGGTGCGGGTAAAACCACCACGGCAGCCAAGCTGGCACGTTTCTTACAGGAACGTCAAAAGAAAAAAGTGGCGATGGTGTCTGCCGACGTTTATCGTCCAGCGGCAATTAAACAGCTGCAAACAGTGGCCGGGGATGTCGGTGCGATTTTCCTGGAATCGAATGCCAATGAACGCCCGATTGATATTGCCAATCGTGCCATTGAGCAGGCAAAAATCCAGTTTGCCGATGTGTTAATTGTCGATACCGCCGGTCGTCTGCATGTCGATGACGACATGATGGACGAAATTAAAGCGCTGCATGCGGCAATTAACCCGACTGAAACCCTGTTCGTGGTTGATGCCATGACCGGTCAGGATGCGGCCAATACTGCCAAAGCCTTTAATGATGCCTTGCCATTAACCGGTGTCATTCTCACCAAAACGGATGGTGATGCGCGTGGTGGTGCGGCGCTGTCGGTGCGTGCCATTACTGGCAAGCCAATCAAATTCCTGGGGATGGGTGAAAAACTCGATGCCCTCGAGCCATTCCATCCGGAACGTGTGGCACAGCGTATTCTGGGCATGGGTGATGTGCTTTCTCTGGTCGAAGAAGTTGAACGCAAAATCGACAAAGAAAAAGCCGAAAAAATGGCGAAAAAACTGCAAAAAGGCGGCAGCTTCAACTTTGAAGACATGCTGATGCAGTTTGAGCAAATGAATAAAATGGGCGGTATGATGGGCTTCCTGGACAAGCTGCCGGGCATGAGTAACTCTGGTATTCAGGATGCGATTGCACAGGCGAACCCAGAGAAGCAGGTGAAAAAGATGGAAGCCATCATCCAGTCGATGACCGTCAAAGAACGCCGTAATCCGGACCTGATGAACCCAAGCCGTAAAAAACGTATTGCGGCCGGTTGTGGTATGGATGTGTCTGAAGTCAATAAACTGATTAAACAGCATGCGCAAATGGCCAAAATGATGAAGAAATTTGCCAATCCATCAGGTATGGCAAAAATGATGAAATCATTGGGCAATCTGCAAAAGCAGTTTGGCGGTGGTGGCGGTATGGGTCCGCTGTTCGGTGGTAAAGAACCGAAAAAATAAGGGATTCAAAACAACAAGGCGCCGGGTGCGCCTTTTTGTTGCTCTCCATTTTTAAGTCATTCAAGCGAACGTGCTGCGGTGATCTTTAAGAAAACCCAACAGACGCTTACCCGAAAGCCGCGCTGTTTCGGGCACACTGATGTGCATCAGGAACGAACAGCGAGCACAACAATGGCACAAATTTATGTGGTACATGGTTATACCGCCAGTCCGGATGAAAACTGGTTTCCCTGGATTCAGGAATATGCCGACCAGCAAAAAGCCAGTCTGAAAGTGTTAAGACTCGATCCATCGCCAACGCCAACTCTGGAAGTGTGGAAGCGGCAAATGGATGAGCAGATCGATGAGATTGACGAAAATACCATTTTCATTGCCCATAGTCTGGGCTGTATTGCCACTTTGCACTTTCTGACCAAGAAACTGAAAACCCAGAAAATTAAACAGGTGGTGCTGGTGGCCGGCTTTAATGGCCGTTTGGGCCGGCTGGACGAGGTCAATCCTTTTATTGATGCCTGTAAAATTGATTTTGACTTGCTAAAACGCCAGATTGCGCATCGGGTGGTGATTTACTCAGCTGGCGATGACCGGGTGCTGCCAAAATTTAGTCTGGAGCAGGCGCGCAGTCTGGATGCCAAAGCCATTGAGGCACAGCATCAAGGCCATTTTATTGACTCTCAAGGCTGTACCGAACTGGTGGAAGTCTGGCAGGCAATTCTGCCTCATATTATTGTGGAATAAGCGGTGTGGACTCATTGGCCGTGGAATAATGCTGGATATAGCGCTGCAAACCTTTCAGCAATAAGTCCTGTTCGACTAAGGGCTGGTAATGCTGCAGGAATTTGGCAAACAGCGGCGCATCCCCCCCAGTCAGCACCAGTTGCCGCGGAGATTGCTGCATGACATATTCAATACTGCTGAGTAGCCCCAGTAAAATGCCATGATGCACGGCATCCAGGGTATTGGTGCCGGGGCTTAGGTCATCAAAGGCTGCTTCCGGAATCCGGATGCCTTTGGTGTGCTGAATTAACGAATCACGCTGCAAATATAGGTTGGGCAGAATATAACCCCCCAGATGCTGATGGCCTTGAGTCAGATCAATGGTCAGCGCGGTGCCGCAGCTAATCACACATAAATCTTTGTCGGCTTCAGCTACGGCCAGTACCTGTAACCAGCGGTCAATCCCCAGCTGCTGAATATCATAGCCACAGCTCAGGCCGGCATATTCAGCCTGTACCCGCGCAAAAATCACCGGAATATTCAGGAATTTTAAAATTTGCTGAATCCGTTTATTGTTTTTCTGGTCCTGTACCGAAGATACCCCGACATGGGTCAGGTTCAGGCTTTTAAAATGCTGGATCAGGCCCAGCAGTAAATCGGCCGGAGATTGCAGATGCAGTTCAGCGGCATGTTCTACAATCTGCTGATGTTCGGTAATCCAGTATTTGAGCCGGGTATTGCCAATATCTAACCATAAATTTTTCATGTGCTGCGCTCACTGTCCCGACATTTGCGGGCGTAAACGGCCCTGATAAAACACTTCAACGCCAGAGGCAGTTTCAATCTGAATTGCGCCATCATCCTGAATGCCTAAAAACAACCCCTGGGCCACACCGCCATGATGTTCAAATTCTACCGGCTGTTGCTGAAAAGCGGCATGATGATTAAAACGTGAAACCAGTTGATAGCTGTTATGGTTAAACCATTCTTGTGCCTGCTGAATGGCCAGATACAGCTCGGCAATCAGCTGAATTCGGGAAATATCATTTAGGCCCAATTCGGCCAGGGAAGTGGCGTGCTGATCAATCTGCTCGGCCGGAATTGGCGCCAGATTAATCCCCACCCCGACAATGACCTGCTGGGTCGACAGGGGCTCAATCAGAATACCGCCCCATTTGCCTTGCGGGCTATATAAATCATTCGGCCACTTCACCTGCAGGTTCAGCTGGCGCAGGCTTGGCATCTGCAAAATATTTAAGGCAATTTCCAGGGCTAAACGGCCATCTACGGGTGTTCGTAAATTTAGCAATGTGCTTAAATAGACGTTTCCTTCTGGGGACACCCATTGCCGTTGGCGTTGTCCTCTGCCTTGTGTTTGTCGGGCGCTGCAGACCAGAACGCTCTGTATTCCTTTTTGAGCAATCTCGCGTACATCATCATTGGTTGATGTAGTCACAGGTTTTAAAATAAGGACTTCAGGAAGCTGTCCGGCTTCGCTGAGCTGTTGTTGTAACTGTCGAGTCTCTACATCCATATGAATCTGAGAATAGTGGAATATAATTTATGGAGTTAATCATATATTTACTGATTGGCGCAATTGCCGGATTTGCTGCAGGTCTGTTCGGGGTGGGCGGTGGCTTAATTATTGTGCCAATTTTGTACATTGTATTTACCCAGCTGAATTATGATCCTAGCGTGATTATGCATATGGCGGTCGGGACTTCACTGGCGACCATTATCGTAACTTCCATCAGTTCGGTCACGGCGCACCATAAAAAAGGTGCGGTGATGTGGAATGTGTTTCGCAATTTGGCACCCGGCCTAATTCTGGGTGCATTTTTTGGTGCCGGGATTGCCGATTTAATGTCGGGGCAGGGCTTGCAGCTGGTAATCGGGTTCTTTGCGGTGTGGGTGGCCTATCGCATGTTCCGTGGTTCAAATACCCCGGTTGATCCTTCACGTCAGTTGCCTTCAACCGGTGCGCAAATGCTGGCCGGTGGCGGAATTGGGATTGCCTCGGCCATTTTCGGGATTGGCGGCGGCAGCTTAACCGTACCGTTCCTGAACCGTTGTGGTGTGGTGATGCAAAAAGCAGTTGCCACTTCTGCAGCCTGTGGCTTGCCGATTGCTATTGCCGGCGCTCTGGGTTTTGTCTGGTTTGGCCAGCAGTCTGAGGTGAGCGTGCCGAATACCTGGGGCTATGTACATTTATATGCCTTTATTGGCATTAGCGTGATGAGCTTTATGACCGCCAAGCTTGGCGCAAAAGTTGCACATATTTTGTCACCGGCCATGCTAAAAAAATGTTTTTCAGGTTTGTTGACCACCGTCGGTCTGTATTTTATTTACCAAGGCTTTAGCGCTTATTTTTAAGCGCTTGATGGTGTGGTTGAAAATTGGCTATAGCGACAGAAAATTGTCGGACAATGTCATGGAAATTTGGTTGCTAAGCCAGTAAAAAAGACAATAAGAAAGACCCGCTGCAACTGCGCGCATGGTATAAAAATAACACAGGAACAGTATGCAACAACAAGAAACAGACAGTCTATCTGAACAGATTGCAAAACATATCGGCGAGCAGATTATTAGTGGCGAGCTGGTAGAGGGCGAGCGCATTCAGGAACTGCGTATTGCCAAAGAGCTGGATGTCAGTCGCGGTTCGGTGCGTGAGGCACTGCTGCTGTTGGAACGCACCCATCTGATTGAAATTTTTCCGCGGCGCGGCGCGATTGTATCGGAAATGTCGGCCCAGCAGGTGCGCGCCCTGTTTGATACCTGCAGTCTGCTGCTGGGGCAGATTGTACAGCGCATTGCGGAAACCTGGCGTCATCATGAAATTGAACAGCTGCAAAAGCTGATGGAGCAGATTGAGGCCGAATACCGGCAGGGTCATACCGAAAAATTTTATGACCTAATTTTCCAAACCCTGGCCCAGCAGCAGGATATGGTGGCCAATCTGTACCTGATGAAATTCTATCAAGAGTTGCTGCCGTCGTTACGGCGCAGCTATTTTTTAACCCTGAATACGTCACGTCGGGAGTTACAGGAATCGTTTGATCTATTTAAACTGGTAATTGATGCAATTTTAATCCGAAAATCACAACAAGCCTCTTTATTTATGGATGATTTTTGTCGACACTTGCGCAATCTGGTGTTGGAATCTCTGACCCGTATGAAACAAATTGAACTGGCCTGGGCACGCCGCTCACGCCGTTGATCGGGACATTATGCGTTTAAGCAGCTTAAAACTTTCCGGCTTTAAATCTTTTGCCGATAGTACCACCTTACATTTTAAAGCCAACCGGACGGCCGTGGTCGGCCCCAATGGCTGTGGCAAGTCTAATGTGATTGATGCCATTCGCTGGGTCATGGGTGAATCCAGCGCGCGTCAGCTGCGTGGCGGCAGCATGCAGGATGTGATTTTTACCGGAACCGCCAAGCGTAAACCGGTGGGCATGGCCAGTGTCGAACTGCGCTTTGACAATACCTATGGCAAGCTGGGTGGCGCTTATAACGCCTATACCGAACTGGCGGTGCGTCGTCAGGTCAACCGCGATGGCAAATCAGAATATTTTTTAAATGGCACCAAATGCCGGCGCCGTGATATTACCGATATTTTCCTTGGCACCGGTCTGGGGCCGCGCTCCTATGCCATTATCGAACAGGGCATGATTAACCGTCTGGTCGATGCCAAACCGGAAGAGATGCGGGTATTTATTGAAGAAGCGGCCGGGGTATCGCGTTATCAGGCCCGTCGCCGTGAAACTATGCTGCATCTGGACCATACCAGCCAGAACTTATCGCGGCTGGAAGATATTGCCAGCGAACTGAAAGGCCAGCTCAAAACCCTAAAACGCCAGTCGGAAACTGCGCTGCAGTACAAGACTTTAGAAAGCCAGATTCGCAGCATCAAAATTGAAATTTTATCGTTCCAGTGCGAGCAGAGCAGCCGTTTGCAGCAGGAATATACTGTGCAGATGACCGAACTGGGCGAACAGTTCAAGCTGACCCGTTCCGAACTAAGCACGCTGGAACATGATTTGGGCAATACCAGTGAGCTGTTCCAGCGTCTGATTCAGCAATCGACACCATTACAGAATGAATGGCAGCAGGCTGAAAAGAAACTGGCTGAGCTGAAAATGACCCTGGAGCAGAAACAGTCGCTGGTCCAGCAAAACAGCAGTACGCTGGCGCAATTGCAGGAACAGAAAGCCCAGACCAAAGAACGTCTGCAGCTGATTGATCTGCAGCTAGAAACAGTACTCAGCCAGCAGGAACAGTATACTGAGCAGCTGCAACAGGCCGAGCAAAGCACGCAAGAGCAGGCACAGGCTGTGCAGCAGCTCAAAGCCCAGCAGCAACAGGTGCAGCAGCAGTTTGAGCAGATTAAGGCGCAGGTGGAAAAACAGCAGCAGCAAAAACTGCAAATGCTGGCCCAGAGCGAACAGTTGCTAAAAAATATCAGCCGGATTGAACAGCAAAAAGACACCTTGCAGCAGCAGAGCAGCTCGCTGCAAAGTCAGGCCCAGCAAGATGAAATCGAACAGCTGAACCAGGACAAAGCTCAGTTAAGCCAGCAGCTGGCCGAACTGGAGCAGCAGATTCAGGCGCAACAGCAGCAGCTGCAACAGGCACACAGCCTGCTGAATCAGCATAAAAATAGCAGTACTGAACTGAAATCGGAAATTCAGGTGCTCCAGGCCGAGCAGAAAAACCTGAATCAGCTACTGATTAAAAACAGCCCCAAACAGCAGTTACAGCACACCGCCTTAATGCAGGTGCTAACCCTGAACGATGCTGCCAAACCGCATGCGGCATTAATTGAGAAGTTTCTGGCCAAATGGCTGAATGCGCAAATGCTTGATGCAGATGACAACTTTCAGGACAGTCTGGCGCGTCAGTTAAAACCTGCTGCCCAGCACGCACCGATTCAGCTGGCAAATTTAAGCTGTCTGGCGGACTGGATTGAATCGCCATCTTCTTCTTTATGGCAACAGGTGGCACTGGCTGATGATTTGGCACAGGCATTGCAATTACAGCCAAAGTTACAGGCCGGGCAGAGCATTCTAACTCTAGATGGCTATCAGGTCGGGCCGGACTGGGTCATTGGTTTACTGTTTGATGAAGCCTCACAATCGGCGCAGGGGGCTTTAAGCCATCGCATCCGTCTGGAAGAAATTGATGGGCTACTGAGCCAGAAACAGGCCGAGTTACAGCAGGCTGAACAGGACTTTAACATCAGCCAACAGCAGTGCCAGCAGCTGCAGCAACAGCTTCATGAACAACAGGTGCTGCTGAAACAGCAGCAGCAGGCATTGCAGGCACTGGATCTGCAGATTGCCAAAATCCAGAGCGCTGCGCAGGCCTTTGCCGTGCAGAAGCAGCAATTACAGCATCAGCTGCAGCAACTGGAGGAGCAGCTGGAAGAAGATGCCATGCAAAAAGATGATCTGGAAATTGATCTGCATGCACTGAGTCTCAAGCTGGAACAGGCGCTGCCAAACTATAAAACCCTGCAATTCCAGCTGGAAGAATTAACGGCACAACTGGAGCAGGCGCAGCAGCTATATCAGCAACAGCAACAGGAACTGGAACTGTTAAGACGCCAGTCGGTGCAGGCCACACAGCAGCTGGAATTGCTGGAAAAAGATGGTGGTTTTTTAAAGACCCAGCATCAGCAGATTGCAGCACAAATGGAGCAGGCGAAAAAGTTTGTCGATCCGGTGCAGCTGGAATTGCCGGCACTGGCCAGCCAGTTTGCCGAGCAGCAGCAGCAGACGGAAAAACTGCAACAGACCTGGAATGAATGGCAGCTGGAACTGAACCAGATTCAGAGCAAACAGCAGCAGCTGACCGAGCAGCGCCATCAACAGCAGCAGCAGGATGAAAAACTGCGTAGCCAGCTGGAAGAAAAACGTCTGGCTTGGCAAGCGGCCAAATCTGACTTGCAGCATTATTCCGAACAGCTGAAAGCCTTAAACAGCGAGCTGATTCCGGGGCTGAAGATTGATGTAACGGCCCATCAGCAGCAGCTAGAAAAAGCCCAGGCGCAGTTTGATAAATTGGGTGCGGTGAATCTGGCGGCTTCAGAAGAATATGAAGAAGTTTCAGCCCGTTATGCCGAACTGAGCCATCAGATTGAAGATCTCGAAAAAACCGTGGCCCAGTTACAGGCGGCCATGAAAAGTATTGATCAGGAAACGCGCAAGCTGTTTATGACCACCTTTGACCAGATTAATACCGAACTGCAGGCGCTGTTTCCCAAAGTGTTTAATGGTGGTGAAGCCAGTTTAAGTCTTGAAGATGACTGGCAATCGGGTGTAAAACTAATGGCAAGACCACCGGGTAAACGCAACAGCTCACTGGCGCTGTTGTCGGGTGGAGAAAAAGCACTGACCGCACTGGCACTGGTCTTTGCCATTTTCCGTTTAAATCCGGCACCGTTTTGTGTGCTGGATGAAGTCGATGCACCGCTGGATGATGCCAATGTCGGACGTTTCTGTAACCTGGTCCAGGAACTGTCCGAACAGGTGCAATTTATATATATCACACATAACAAGCTGGCAATGACGATGGCAACCGATTTATTAGGTGTTACTATGCCTGAACCGGGAACATCAAAATTAGTCAGCGTAAATCTAGAAGATGCTACAGAATACGGTCTAGTCGCGGAGGCATAACATGGAAATCACCACAATCATTGGGATTATTATCGCGCTCATTATTATGGGTTTCGGTTTAAGAATGATCCTGAAAAAACCGGCCGATGCAGCACCTTCGCTGGACTCCGAGCTGCAGGTCAATGCCGATAGCCAGCAGCCGATCATTCCGCGTCATGTCCGTCATCAGTTGCAGACTGAACCGGCCCAGCGCGTAGAACCGACTTTGGGCGATGCTGATCTTGCTGCCGCCGAGCCAAACAGCAAAATTGAGCCACAGGCCATGACTGAAACGCAGCTGACTGAGCCGAGCGAAACAGCGCAGGTGAAAACCGAAGCACAGGCCGCGACATCTGTAGATGCTGAACCTGCAGCCAAGACTGAGGTAGAAGCAAAGGCAGAAAATCTGGCAGAACAGGCCTCAACCGAAACTGCCCAAACTGAATCCGCTGCAGCTGCCGCGACTGCTGTAGCCCATGCTGCTGAATCTGCACCTGAATCGGCATCGACTGAACAGACTCAAGCTGGGGTAGATACCGAAAAAACGGAAACTGTACCAGCTGAATTTAGCCTCAACAGCCAGATTGAGAAAGCCGATATTCGTGAATTTGAAGAAGAAAGCAGTATTCTGGATGCGCATCTGCATGAACAGCAACTGGTGGATGATGAAAGTGCTTTGGCCACTGCAGAATCATTTATTGCCCTGAATATTTTCCCGGAACGCCGGATTTTATCGGGGGAGAAAACCCTTAAAGTGCTGCTTAAATACGGTCTGCGCTTTGGTGAAATGTCCTGCTTCCACCGTTATAACGAAAATGGTTCCAAACTGCTGTTCTCGGTGCTGCAAATTACCGACAATGGTGCCGACGGTTTTGATCTGGAAACCCTGTCGAATGAACAGGTTAAAGGTCTGGCCTTTTTCCTGGCCCTGCCACATAGCGATGTGCAAAATGCCTTTGATACCATGATCAGCATTTCCGGTCTGATTGCCCGTGAAATTGATGGCACTGTATATGACCAGAACCATCTGGAACTAACCCCGCAATTACGCGAACACTGGCGTCATCAGGCGATTGATTATCGCGCAGGTCAGGCTTCGCTGGCATAACTGAATTGAAACCACAGCCTCCGGTTTCTATAATACGGCCAAGCGACAAAATTTTTTAAGGGCGGGATCACCGCCCTTTTTTATGGTGAACGTATGACTCAACATGCAGATGTGGTGGCGCAAATGCGCCAATTGATCCAGATTTTAGCCCAGCATAATCATGCCTATTATGTCTTGGATCAGCCTGTTATTGCAGACAGTGAATATGATCAGCTGTTTCATCAACTTAAAGCCTTAGAACAACAATATCCCGATCTGATTCAGGCCGATACCCCAACCAATAAAGTCGGTGGACAGCCTTTAAGCAAATTTGAAAGCGTCACTCATGCGGTACCAATGCTGTCTCTGGGCAACGTATTTAACCAGGATGAACTGTTTGCCTTTGCCCGCCGCGCCGAAGAGCGTTTACCCAACCAGACCATTCAATATGATGTCGAGCTGAAATTTGATGGGCTGGCGATTTCCTTGTGGTATGCCAATGGCGTGCTGGTGCGCGGCGTGACCCGCGGCGATGGCGAAACCGGTGAAGATATTACTCACAATGTTAAAACCATTCGCAACCTGCCGAAAATCTTATCTTCAGCGGAGTACAGCATTCCGGAGTTTCTGGAAGTGCGCGGTGAAGTGCTGATGCCCAAATCGGGTTTTGAAAAACTCAATGCCGCTAATCTGGCCAAAGGCGAAAAGACCTTTGCCAATCCGCGTAATGCTGCGGCCGGCAGCTTGCGCCAGCTGGATCCGAAAATTGCGGCCTCACGTCCACTGGCGTTTTATGCCTATGGCATTGCCCAGTGCGTGCCGCATCATGGCCTGAACACCATGTCCGAAAGCCTGGACTGGTTACATCAGCTTGGTTTTGCTGTGGGTGAGCGTCATTTTGTTTGTGACAGCATTCAGGCCGTGCAAGAAGTCTATGAGCAGATCAATCAGGAACGCTCGCAGCTGAGTGTTGAAATTGACGGCATGGTAATTAAAGTCAATGACCTGAAACAGCAGCAGCAGCTTGGCTTTTTAAGCCGCGAACCGCGCTGGGCCACTGCTTATAAATTCCCGGCAGTCGCCGCGCTGACAACAGTTGAAAATATTCATTGGCAGGTGGGCCGTACCGGTACTTTGACCCCGGTGGCACGCCTGAATCCGGTGGCAGTGGGTGGGGTGACGGTATCTAATGTCACCTTGCACAATATTGGTGAAATCCATCGTCTAGATGTGCGGATTGGCGATACGGTCAGTGTCTATCGCAGCGGTGATGTGATTCCGAAAGTTGAAAAAGTCTGGCCGGAATTTCGTCCGGCGGAGGCTGAAACCGTACAGCTACCTGCCTGCTGTCCGGTGTGTGATTCGCCGGTGGTGATGCCGGAAGGCGAAGCGTTGGCACGCTGTTCCGGTGGTCTGTACTGTGCAGCGCAGCGGATTGAGGCCATCCGTCACTTTGTTTCGCGTAAGGCCATGGATATTGAAGGTCTGGGTGATCGTTGGGTGGAATCATTACTGCATCTGAATCTGCTCAAAGATGTTTCGGACATTTACCATCTGCATGAACATCGTGAGGCCTTGCTCAATATTGAAAAGATGGGCGAGAAGTCGGTACAAAACCTGCTCGATGCAATTGAACGCAGTAAAAAAACCACGCTGGGCGCCTTTATTTATGCCTTGGGGATTCGAGGTGTCGGCGAAACCACCGCGCGGATGCTGGCCAATACCTTCCAGACGCTGGATGCCTTACGTGTTGCCAATCTGGAGGCGCTCAAGAAAACCCCGGATGTCGGCGATATTACCGCAGAATGGATTCTGGACTTTTTCCAGGCACCGCATAACCTGGAAGTGCTGGACCGTTTACTGGCCGCCGGTATTCACTGGGATGCACCGCTGGCGCCGACCCGTCAGCCTTTAAATGGTGAAAGCTGGGTCATTACCGGCACCTTAAGTAAAATGGGCCGTGATGAAGCCACTCAAATGCTACAGGCGCTCGGCGCCCGGGTAAGTGGCAGTGTCTCCAGTAAAACCAAATGTCTGGTGGCGGGCGAAAAAGCCGGTTCCAAACTGGAGAAGGCGGAAAAACTTGGTATTCCGGTCATGAATGAAGATCAGTTTCTGAGCCTGATGGCTGAATATGGCCAGACCCAGGGCTAACAGAACAGCAGGCAACCGCTCTCTAGATTGAGTGGTTGCTGCCTGAATCTGGTGATAGGTCAAAACAGAGAAAGCACAGCAGTAAAATCGTAAAAACCGCAGAAATAAGAACCGTTTTTGATAGTTACAAAATTCTAAATTTGCCGCTTTGTGTGTTTGGGTTGCAGAAAAATCAGACAAATGTGCGCAAGCAATTCTTTTTTATGTGGAAAAGTTTGAGTCCAGAACTGTAAATGCACATGCTTCTCATTTTAATTATATAAAAATCATATATTTACACAAATTATCTTTTGCAACTTGGCTTGGCTTTCGCCATAATGAGCGTATTCGTAAGGGAGTAATGAAAATGCGTGGCAATCCAGAAGTCGTAGACTATTTAAATATGTTGATCGGTGGCGAACTGGCTGCTCGTGATCAATACCTGATTCACTCGCGTATGTATGAAGATTGGGGCCTGAGCAAGATTTATGAACGCATCGACCATGAGATGCAGGAAGAATCACAACATGCCGATGCCTTGATTCGCCGGGTTCTGTTCCTTGAAGGCACTCCGAATATGCAACGTGATGATATTGACGTCGGTACCGACGTACTATCCTGCTTAAAAGCCGATTTAAAGCTAGAGTATGAGGTACGTGAAAAACTGGCCCAAGGTGTTAAGCTGGCAGAAGACAAGGGCGATTACATCACCCGTGACATGCTGCGTCAGCAAATGTCAGATACCGAAGAAGACCATACTTACTGGCTGGAAAAACAGTTGCGTTTAATTGAACTCATTGGTTTGCAGAACTACATTCAATCGCAAATGTAAGCCCAACCCAACATTGATCCGGCACTGGCCGGGTTTTTTATGGTCGAGATTTGGCGATTTTGATGCAGTGCAGGCGTCGCTATTTTTACTATACTGCGACTAGATGAAAACAAGGACAGCACAATGCAGCAGCGTATACTTTTGATCACCGGATGGGGCGGAGGAACCGGCCTGTTACAGCCTGTACAACATAGCCTAATGCAACACGGCATTCAGGTCGATGTCCTGAACATTTTTAATGCGGCGGATCCGGTACAGTTCCAGCAGCAGCTGGAACGGGCCAAAGGCTATAGCGTGCTGATGGGCTGGTCTCTGGGTGGGCAGCTGGCAACCTTACTGGCCGATGCACTGGCGCAATCCGGACAGGCGCCGCAAGCGCTCATTACTTTGGCTTCGAATCCGTGTTTTGTTGCGCAAGACGCGTGGCCCCACGGGATGGTTCCCGAGACTTTTCAGCAGTTTAAACAGGGCTTTGCCAAAGATGCGGCCGCGACCTTAAAACGTTTTGGTTATCTGGTCTGTCAGGGTAGTGCCCAGAGCCGGCAGGATTTACAGAAATTACAAAGTTTAATCCAGCCGCAATCTCTAACCTTGTTAAAACAGGGATTAGCTTTGCTGGAACAGCTTAATCTGGTGACCATCTTAAAAAATTATCCGGCTCCACAATATCATTTGCTGGCACATGAAGATCAGCTGGTTCCTTGCCAAGTTGCAGAAGATTTACAGAATTTAGCTGCAAAAAATCTTCAGGTGGAAGTGATTTCTGGCTCGCATGGCATCCCGTTGTTTGAAACAGATGTGGTTACACAGAAAATTATTGACTATTTAAAGCAACTCTCCTGACCCTTCAGCGGAAATGATAATTCCCGCAATTTCTTTTTCTGTGTGGCGGGAGTAAGATCGAGCTCATGCATATTTTAAACCAGACAGGGAGTCCGGGATGACCGATTTATTTGACCAGCAACATCTTTGGCATCCTTATACTTCCATGACCCAGCCGCTGCCGACCTTCAAGGTAAAGCGGGCTTATGGTGCGACCATTGAACTTGCAGATGGCCGCTGCCTGATTGATGGCATGTCATCGTGGTGGTGTGCTATTCATGGCTATAATCATCCTGAACTGAATCAGGCCGTGACCGACCAGTTACAGCAGATGTCGCATATCATGTTTGGCGGTCTGACCCATGATCCGGCCATTGAGCTGGGCAAATTACTGCTGCAAATCATTCCGCCGAGTCTGGATAAGATTTTCTATGCCGATTCCGGTTCCGTGGCGGTTGAAGTCGCGTTAAAAATGGCGGTGCAGTACTGGACTGCGCAAGGCAAGCCACAAAAAACCAATTTTATTACTCCACGTTCCGGCTACCATGGCGATACCTGGAATGCGATGTCGGTCTGCGATCCGGTCACTGGCATGCATCAGATTTTTGGTTCAAGTTTGCCGAATCGTCTATTTGTCTCTGCACCACAAACCCGCTTTGATGAAGACTGGAACCCGGACGATATTGCCGAGCTGGAACAGGCTTTGGCCCAGCATCAGCATACACTGGCCGCACTGATTCTAGAGCCGATTGTACAGGGCGCGGGCGGTATGCGCTTTTATCATCCTGAATATTTGCGTCAGGCCAAGCGTTTATGCGAGCAGTATGGTCTGCTGCTGATTTTTGATGAAATTGCCACCGGCTTTGGTCGTACCGGCAAGTTATTTGCTTGGGAACATGCCGGAGTCGAGCCGGATATCATGTGTATTGGCAAAGGACTGACGGGTGGTTATATGACCCTGTCGGCAACTTTAACCAGCAAGCAGGTGGCAGACACCATCAGTCAGGGGGAAGCTGGCGTGTTTATGCATGGCCCGACTTTTATGGCCAATCCGCTGGCTTGTGCGGTGGCACTGAAAAGTACTCAAGTCTTGCTGGCACAGGACTGGCAGGCCAAGATTCAGCAGATTGAACAGCAATTGAAACAGGCTTTAACGCCACTGGCTCAGCTGAGCCATGTACAGGATGTGCGGGTGCTGGGCGCAATTGGGGTGGTTGAACTGACTACGCCAGTCGATATGCAAAGCCTGCAGCAGCAGTTTGTACAGCGAGGCATTTGGGTGAGGCCATTTGGCAAACTGGTTTATGTGATGCCGCCGTATGTGATTTCAGCAGATGAACTGCACTACTTGCTGACCCAGTTGACCGAGGTGGTTCGCCAGATGCAGGAGAATGCCGCATGAGTTTGCTCGACCATTATGCCCAGCAGCTGGAACAGTTAAAACGCACTGCCAATTTGCGCCAGTTTCAGTCCAATCTGCAACATGGCCGCATGATTCAGATTCACGGGCAGCGCATGCTGAATCTGTCCAGTAATGATTATCTGGGGCTGGCCAGCGATGTCAGCTTGCGTGAAGAATTTTTTGATTTAACTCCTGTCACCGAGCGCCGTATGAGCGCCTCATCGTCGCGTTTGCTGACCGGGAACTTCCCGGAATATGAGCAGCTGGAAACGAGTCTGAGTCAGGCCTTTGGCCGTGCCGCCTTGCTGTTTAACAGTGGCTACCATATGAATATCGGGATTTTACCGGCACTGGCCGACAGTAAAACCCTGATTCTGGCTGACAAGCTGGTCCATGCCAGCATGATTGATGGTATCCGTTTATCTTCTGCCAAGGCGGTGCGCTACCGGCATAATGATCTGGCGCATCTGGCCCGGCTGCTGGAACAGTATCATGATGATGCGCAAATTGAACGGATTATAGTCGTGACCGAATCCATTTTTAGTATGGATGGTGATGAAACCGATCTGGCGGCACTGGTGCAGTTAAAGCAGCGTTATCCGAAAGTGATGCTGTATGTTGATGAAGCACATGCTATTGGTGTACGTGGAGAGCAGGGACTGGGCTGTGCGGAGCAGTATGCGGTGCTGGAGCAGGTTGATTTTCTGGTGGGGACCTTTGGTAAGGCCTTGGCCTCGGTCGGTGGATATCTGATTAGCCATCCGCTAATCCGTGACTATTTAATTAACCGCATGCGCCCGCTGATTTTCAGTACCGCACAGCCGCCCTTGAACATGGCCTGGACTGGTTTTATGTTCCAGAAGATGTTGCAGATGCAAGCCCAGCGCCAGCATTTACAGCAGATCAGTCAGGAATTAAAAGCGCAGGTTGAAGCCAAAGGCTATGCTTGTCCATCGACCTCGCAGATTGTGCCGGTAATTCTGGGCGAATCGGAAAAAGCCGTACAAAAGGCACAGCAGCTACAGCAGGCCGGGTTTTATATCATGCCGGTACGTCCACCGACCGTACCGCAAAACAGTTCACGGTTGCGGATTTGCCTGACCGCGCAGATTCAGTCCAGTGAGCTGGCACAATGTGTGGCGCTGTTATGATGGACAAGTCAGCGATGTCCGTAAATAAATCGCAAGTGGCGCGGCGTTTTGCCCAGGCGCATCACAGCTATTTGCAGCATGCGGTGATTCAGCAGCAGATTTGCCAGCAACTGGTTCGGCTGATGCAGTCGCATTTGCCGAGTCGAAAACTGGGACGGGTGTTTGAAATTGGCTGTGGTACGGGGGCTTTAACCCGTGCGCTGGAGCAGCACTTTCAGGTGCAGCAGTTGCTGCTTAATGATCTGTATCCGGAAGTCCAGCAGCAACCGTTTTCTACCTCCCGAACCGAATGGTGGATTGGCGATGCCGAGCAGATCGCTTTTCCAGAACAGCTGGATGTGCTGATCTCGAGTTCGGCCTTGCAATGGATGCAGAATCTGCAGCAGCTGTTTGCCAAAATGGCGCATGCCTTAAAGCCTTCGGGCTATTTGTGTTTTTCCAGTTTTGGTCCAGACAATCTCAAGGAAATTAAAGCCCTGACCGGGCAGGGGCTGGATTATTTCAGCCTGCCGGAACTGCGCCGCTGTCTGGAGTCACAAGGCTTCGAAATTGTGTATTTGTCTGAAACCGTCAAAACCCTGGCGTTTGAACATCCTCGTCAGGTATTGCAGCATTTAAAAGCCACCGGGGTCACGGGTACCGCTTCCGGGCACCGCTGGACCAAACACAGTTTGCAGCAGTTTTATCAGGCCTATCGGCAGTTTTCCCGGCTGAATGTGGCCGGCCAGCAGGAATATCTGCTCAGTTATCATCCGATTTATTGTATTGCACGGAGCACAGGCTAATGGCACAGATCTATTTTGTCAGTGGAATTGATACCGGAATTGGCAAAACCTATACCACCGGTTATCTGGCCAAGGTCTGGAGTGCTGAAGGACAGCGAACCATCACCCAAAAGCTGATTCAGACTGGCAATACTGATATTTCGGAAGATATCCAGCAACATCGGGAGATGATGGGCTGTGGCTGGTTGCCTGAAGATGACAGCAAACTGACCATGCCCGAAATTTTCACTTATCCGGCATCGCCGCATCTGGCCACCAAAATTGATGGACGTGAGATTGATTTCAATAACATCCGCCAGGCGACAGAGCAACTGGCAGCGCGTTTTGATGTGGTACTACTGGAAGGCGCTGGTGGCCTGATGGTGCCGCTCACCACGGAAATGTTAACGATTGATTATATTGCCGAGCAGCAGTATCCGGTGATTCTGGTCAGTTCAGGACGTCTGGGTAGCATTAACCATACCTTATTAAGTCTGGAAGCGTTGATGGCGCGAGGGCTGTCGCTGTATGCGCTGGCCTATAACCTGAAAGATGAATCACAAGATCCGCTGATTTCTAAAGATACCGCTGAGTATTTAAAAACCTATTTGGCTCGGCATTTTCCAGAGGCAAAATGGATTGAGATTCCAGTTTTGGATTAAAACTGTGATAAAAAAAGCCACTCAATTGAGTGGCTTTTTGCTAGGCAGCTTAAAACTTTCTAAAGCTTTTGTTGCCAAATGGTTTGCGTGGCGCATGTTCATCACGCTCTTGACGGCCAAAGCTGTTGCCATTTGGGTTATCACGGCGGGCAAAGTGTGTGCCATTCTGGTTTTCACGACGTTCGCGATTACCAAAGTTATCATCACGCGGGCCGCGGGTTGAAGACGTTGGCGCTGCTTCATTGTCACGGCGCTGCTGACGCAAGAAACCACCGCGACGCGCTGCCATCGGTTTTTCCTGCATACGTTCATTACGGCGTTTAGCCATACCGTACAGACCGGTTCCCTGACGTGGTTTCAGCTCAACCGCTTTGGTCAGGTTGTCGATGTCATTCTTGTCCAGTTCCATCCAGCGGCCAGTACGCAGTTCACGTGGCAGAATCACGGTACCATAACGGGTACGTAGCAGGCGGCTAACTTTTAAGCCCTGAGATTCGAAAATACGACGTACTTCGCGGTTACGACCTTCTTTTACCACCACCTGATACCAGCGGTTGATACCATCACCACCAATTTCAGAGAAGGATTCAAACTTGGCCGGGCCATCATCCAGCACCACGCCACGTAGCATGTTGTTACGGATTTGTGGTGTGACTTCACCCATTACACGGACCGCATATTCACGCTCAATTTCATTGGATGGGTGCATCAGGCGGTTTGCCAGTTCGCCATCATTGGTGAACAGTAACAGACCGGTCGAGTTGATATCTAGACGGCCGACCATCACCCAGCGATCATTAGCGATTGATGGTAAATGATCAAACACGGTCGGGCGTTGTTCCGGATCGTTACGTGAACAGATTTCACCTTCCGGTTTGTAGTAAATCAGCACACGGCGACGGATTTCATCTTCAATCTGGAAGCTGACTTTACGACCATCGATACGAAGCTCATCGCCTGGTTCAATACGCTCACCCACCTGGGCCACTTGGCCATTGACACTTACACGACCAGCGGCAATGACTTCTTCCATATAACGGCGAGAACCCAAACCAACGCGTGCCAGTACCTTTTGCAATTTTTCACTCATGACAGCATAACCTTAGAAATTATCATCAACAGTTCACCTATTCACGATCTCGGTGCCTGGGCATCGAGGTGCATGAAAGCTTCCTTGGCATCCTGCAGGGGAGGCAATTGACCGACAGAGGTCAGGCCAAATGCATTTAAAAATTGTGGCGTTGTGACTAACAACGCGGGTCTTCCAGGGAGTTCCCGAAAACCGGATTCCTTAATCCAGTTCCAGTCAAACAACGTTCTGAGAATCTGACTGTTGTTTGATACTCCGCGAATCTGTTCAATATCTGCTCGGGTCACCGGTTGATGGTAAGCAATCACAGCCAGTGTTTCGAGTAAAGACGGGGATAAACGGGTTGGTCGTTCCGGCCAGGCCTGTGCAATCAGGGTACGATATTTGGCCCGTACCTGAAAACGGAAACCTTGCGCAGTTTCAACCAGTTCAATAGACCGGCCATGTTGCAGCATGGCCAGTTGTTGTAAAAAGACTTTTAATTCTGCCTTACTATAGCGTGCCTGAAATGCTTCTTTCAGACGTGCCAGCGATACCGGTGCATCACTGGCAAAAATAATGGCTTCTAGCTGCATCAGCACTTCATGATGCTGTTCATCACTGGACATGTTAAGGGTTTGCTCTGACATTAGGCCTGTGCTCCCTGAATGGCCAGCGGTGCTTCGACACCACTGGCAACAATTGCCACTTTTTGCTGACGGGTCAGTTCCAGAATCGCCATAAACGTTACCACCATGCCCATACGGCCCTGGTTCGGCTTGAGCAGCTCGGCAAACGCTAGCACTTCACCGCTTTGCAGCTTTGCTTCAATATAGGCAATCCGTTCTTCCAGTAACACCGGTTCCTGCTGAATCTGGTGAATCACCGGTTCAGGGCGATTAAATACACAAAATAGCGCATCACGTAACAGGCTGGCCTCATGACCCTCATTACTATACGCCACTTGGCCCAGGCTGACATGGGTATTAAAGGTATCACGCTCTAACACCGGCATTTGCCCCAGACGTTCAGCCGCCTGTTTAATACGTAAATAATTTTCCAGCCGGTCAATCAGTTCCTGCTTCGGATCTTTTTCCAGCTCGCTGATGGCTTTGGGTTTCGGCAGCAGCAAACGCGATTTTAAATCGGCCAGCAGGGCAGCCATCACCATATAATCTGCGGTCAGCTCAATATTCAGGGATTTCATCGCATCCATATAAGCCAAATACTGAGAGGCAATCGGTGCGATATCAACCTGTAGCAGGTCAAAGCCATTTTTTTGAATCAGGTAAATCAGAAAGTCGAGCGGGCCTTCGAAATGCTCTAACAGAATTTCAAATGCTGCAGGAGGAATATATAAATCCTCAGGAATCGTCTCTTGCCACTCATCCAAAACGCGGATGTGCGGGACTTGGTCCATAGCAGGATGCACAGATTGATTCATTACAGTTTTAGGCCACGCGAATTTTCAAAGGCATGAAAAGAGCTTTACATTCGATCTCACATCGAAAAGAAAGCATGGAGTTAATTGCGCGTAGTTTAATGGAAATTGACCATGAAATAAATTACCCAAATGACTAAAAGCGAAAAAAAGCAAAAGTAGATGGCAATCCTGCAGCGAAAAAGCAGGAAAAATCACGTTCAATTGGAAGATAGGGTCTTAAAGCGCATACAGATGAGGGTTTAGCAAGAAAAGCTTAACTCCGATCAAGCACGTGATAAAGCGGACTGCTCAAGCTGTTCCAGCACTTGCTGACACATTTCACGGCTGCACAGGTTCTGGCGGCCTAATCTTAAGGACAGGATATAGGCCTCTTCAACACTCGACAGCAGATGATATGCCTGTTGTTCGATAGAGAACACGACAGCCGGGTTTGGCATTGCATCCAGCAGCAGAGCCTCAGCTTCCAGAGACCAGGGTTGGGTCGCATAGATTAGCTGGCTTTTGGGAAACTCGCGAAGGTTGAGCAACAGATAAAATAAATCCATACCGTTTCCTCCTGAGGTGGCGCTGAGCGCCGTTATTCAAACGCACTCACATCACCAATACCACGACGGATAATTTCCGGCTGATCACCAGATAAATCGACAATACTGGTGGTGGTTAAAGTCCCCAGGCCACTATCAATAAACACATCAATTCGTTTACCAAGCTGCATTTCAATATCATAAGGATCATCCAGTGGATCATCCTGCCCCGGTAAAATCAGGGTGGAGGTCAAGAGCGGTTCATCCAGCTCTTTCAGTAACATTTGGCAAACCGGATTGCTCGGAATACGCAGGCCAATGGTTTTCTTTTTCGGGTGCATCAGACGGCGCGGCACTTCACTGGTGGCCGGTAAAATAAAAGTGGTTACTGCCGGGGTATTGTTTTTTAGCAGGCGATACATGGCATTATCGACCTTGGCATAAGTGGCAATATCGGACAGGTCACAACATAAAATTGCATATTGATGTTTAGGGCCAAGACCACGAATCTGGGCAATCCGTTCCATGGCTGCTTTATTCCCAATCTGGCAGCCAATCGCATAGGCTGCATCGGTAGGATAGACCACCACATCGCCGGCACGAATCCGTTCTACTGCCTGGCTAATTAAACGGGTCTGAGGATTTTCAGGATGAACTCTTAAATGCAGCATATTCTTTTCTCCTGATCTGATGATGATTCGCTTTTCAGACCATTGTACAAAGCCCTGTGTATCCAGAGCGTTGATTTATGTTATTTAATCAAGCATTTCTCTTGAAAACTCATCGCTATGTAAGCTTTTGCCATGCCGGGTACATAAACAGATACAGTCAATAAAGCGTTTGGCATCGCGTGGCAGTTTGGCTTCACCACGAAAATAACGCTGCACCTGGGCATAAACATTGTCTTTAAAGCAGGCACCATCGCCACCTTCACCGGTCAGGTTATCTAAAGAAACCCGGAATTTGCGTCCAAATGCAGTGGCAAACATCCATTCAATCGCTTGCGGCTTGATTTCGACCTGCTCAAACAGGGCCTGCTGCTCAGCCGTGCGGCCATCCGGAGCATACCAGTAGCCTAAATCGGGCTGTTTACGGCGTTCCTCACCGGCAATGGTCCAGTGACTGATTTCATGCAGGGCACTGTTAAAGAAACCATGCGCAAACTGGATGCGGGCAGGGGTGTCTGCGGTGGCGGGGAAATACTCCGGTTCAAAATCACCACGCACCAGGTTGACATTGTGGTGGGAAAACCAGTGATTAAAGTGTAAGATGAGCCAATCGACGTATTCTGATTCTGTCGATAATTTCAACCAGTCCGAGAGTTGCACTTGGTCAGGTGAAATGTCAGAATCGAGCGTTGAAAGTGTGCTAACGAGTGATGAAACATTCACTTCTGTTTGCGGCTGCAACAGATGCATGACTTAATTTACCCAATTGGTCTGTCTAAATAAGTACAAAATTGTATCTTAATCTTTGACAGAGTACTGATGAATTTGTAGAATTGCCGCCTTAATTATGTCAGCAAATACCTTTCCGGCACAGATTGAGCCGTTTAAATGGGCTGAACAGGGCTTTACATGGTCAGGTACCCTGCCATTGTCTCGCTTTGCTCGTATTGCTCGTGAAGCTGTTGGATCAATTGATGATCAATTGATTAACATAGACTGTAAGCTATCAATGGATGCCTATCATCGCATTGCATGGCTAGATGGTCACGTTGAAACACAAGTTCCAATGGAATGCCAGCGCTGTCTGGATACCGTGGAAATTGACCTTGTTTTAGACTTCCATTTAGCGCTTGTAGATGATGAGTCACTGATAGAGCGCTTGGATGAGGATGCTGATTTCATTGTTCTGGGTGAAAGTGAAGCAACCAGCAAAGGTGATTATGATTCACCGGCGACGGCTGATTTACTCGCACTTATAGAAGATGAACTGTTATTGTTGCTGCCTTTGTCGCCTAAGCATGACGCTTGCGAACACAAGCATCAACCTGCCGTTCAGAACGATGTCGAAGAAAAACGGGATAATCCGTTTGATGTTTTGGCAAGTTTGAAGGGTAAACTTAACTAAAAATTATGTTATAATTTTGCGTTAAGACAACTGAATTTGTTCTGATCCATTTTTTCGATCTTTGTAAGGAGCCATCATGGCCGTTCAGCAAAACCGTAAAAGTCGCTCTCGCCGTGACATGCGCCGTTCACATGACGCTTTAACCGAGAATGCATTAACTGTAGACCAAGCTACTGGTGAAACTCATCGTCGTCACCACGTATCTAAAGATGGTATCTACCGTGGTCGTCAATTATTCGCTAAAGCAGCTGATGCTGAATAATTGTTGACAAGCATTAAGCGTCAAGCTTAGTGGAAAAAATGGGAGCGTAAGCTCCCTTTTTTTGTTGTTTTTCGCAATTACTTCGCCCGAAAAATAGTGTTAAATTTTCGCACCAACGATCAGCTTACATAAAAAAGAACTGTTGAAGGGGCGTACCCTGTTTAAAACAGCTCTACACGAAAGGATTTTTATATGTCTGCTACACGATTCGAGCAAGCGACAAAAACTGCATTTGTGTTTCCAGGACAAGGTTCACAAAAAGTCGGCATGCTAGCAGAACTTGCAGAACAGTTTGCTGGTGTGCGTGAAACTTTTGCGGAAGCATCGGCCGCAATCGGTTTTGATTTATGGCACATTGCGCATAGTGGTGAAGGTTTAGATCAAACAGAATTTACCCAGCCGGTTTTATTGACCGCCAGTATTGCGTTATGGCGTGTCTGGCTGGAGCTGGGTGGTGTAGCACCCAAATATCTGGCAGGCCACTCTCTGGGCGAATACAGCGCGCTGGTGGCGGCGGGTGCGTTATCACTGGGTGATGCCGTGAAGCTGGTGAATTTGCGTGGCAAACTCATGCAGTCAGCTGTGCCACAAGGCCAGGGCGCTATGGCGGCCATTTTGGGTCTGGAAGATGCCAAAGTGATTGAACTGTGTGCGCAAGCTACCGCACAAGGCACCGGTTCAGTTGAAGCAGCCAACTACAATGCCCAAGGTCAGGTGGTAGTTGCTGGCGATAAAGCAGCGGTAGATGCAGTCATCGCACTCGCCAAAGAAAATTCAGCCAAAGCTATTGCGCTTCCGGTGTCAGTGCCATCGCACTGTTCACTGATGAAACCGGCTGCAGAACAGTTCGCACAAGCTTTGGAACAAACTGCCATTGAGCTACCAAGCATTCCTGTAATACAAAATGTGGGCGCAGCTGTAGCAACTGATGTTGCTCAATTGCGTCAGGCTTTGACTGCTCAATTGTATCAGTCTGTGCAATGGACAAACACCATGCAGTACCTGCAAGACCAGGGCATTCAGTACATTGTTGAATGTGGTCCAGGGAATGTATTGGCGAACCTTGCAAAACGCTTACCTCACATAGAAAAAGCATTCCCGATTGACAGCAATAGTCGTCTGGAGGATGCCTTAAATGCCATTTTAGTGGCTGAAGGGAAAATTGCATGACACAAGAACGCAAAGTCGCATTGGTGACAGGTGCAAGCCGAGGGATTGGTGCAGCCATCGCTCAGCAGCTTATTCAAGACGGTTATTTTGTGGTTGGGACAGCAACTTCTGAAGCAGGTGCAGAAAAACTAAGCACAGGCTTTGGTGAACAGGGTGCGGGTAAAGTCCTGGATGTTCGTAATGGCGAGGCAATTGATGCGCTCATTTCGGACATCGAACAAAACTATGGTCCGGTACTGGTCTTGGTGAACAACGCTGGTATTACCAAAGATAATTTGTTACTGCGTATGTCTGAAGATGACTGGGATGATATCCTCAACATCCATCTGAAAGCCGTTTACCGTTTGTCTAAACGTATACTGAAAGGCATGACCAAAGCGCGTTTCGGTCGCATTATTAATATTAGTTCAGTGGTGGCACACTTTGCCAATCCGGGACAGGCCAACTACTCTGCGGCCAAAGCAGGGATTGAGGCATTTAGCCGCAGCCTGGCCAAGGAAATGGGCAGCCGTCAAATTACAGTCAACTCTGTTGCACCCGGTTTTATTGCAACAGAAATGACCGAACAGTTAAGTGAAGAAATTCGCAAAAAAATGAGTGAGCAAGTGGCATTAAACCGTTTAGGTGATCCACAAGATATCGCCAATGCAGTGAGTTTCTTGGCTTCTGACAAAGCAAGTTACATCACTGGTACAGTGTTACATGTAAATGGTGGTTTATACATGAATTAAGCTCATGTATAAACTTTCAAAAACTTATAGATTCAATTAAACTAACGGCATTAAAAACGCCACAAGCAATGAGGAGAATTCCTGTGAGCGATATCGAACAACGCGTTAAACAAGCGGTTGCTGAACAACTTGGTCTTAAAGCTGAAGAGATTAAAAACGAAGCATCTTTCATGGATGACTTAGGTGCAGACTCTCTGGACCTGGTTGAACTTGTAATGTCTTTCGAAAATGATTTCGACATCACAATTCCTGATGAAGATTCAAACGAAATTACAACTGTTCAATCTGCAATTGACTATGTGACTAAAAAACTTGGTTAATTAAAGATTTTTAGCAGATGCTAAGAAAAGCCACCCTTTTGGGTGGTTTTTTTATGGCCGGCCGAAATTACATAAGCTTACTTTTATCTAACCAAGCGCAACGCTCTCCTGTGTATTTTTTCGTTATAAAAAGAAAGCACGCAATTCCAAATGATTGATAAAAATCAATTGCATCAAATAAAAGCTGGAGAATAACAATGGGACTTTTTGATTTTGTAAAAGGTATTGGTAAGAAAAACACTGCCCCGGCAGAGCAACAACCGGCTGCACCAGCGGCCCCAGCAGAACCGTCAGCACAGGAAATGGCCAATAAATTATTAGGACATATTAAATCTTTAGGCTTACCAATTACGGGCCTTTCTGTGAACTACAATGGCAAGACCGATT
Source organism: Acinetobacter sp. CIP 53.82 (assembly GCF_000369465.1). Taxonomy (NCBI): domain Bacteria; kingdom Pseudomonadati; phylum Pseudomonadota; class Gammaproteobacteria; order Moraxellales; family Moraxellaceae; genus Acinetobacter; species Acinetobacter sp. CIP 53.82. The sequence continues at coordinate 97,206 of NZ_KB850045.1, forward strand.
TAGCCACGATTAAAGGGCAGGTACAAAGCCAGGCTGATCGTGAAAAAATTGTACTGGCGGTGGGAAATATTGATCATGTCGCGCAAGTGGATGATCAGATGACTGTGGCAACGCCAGAACCAGAAAGTAAATTCTATACAGTTAAATCAGGCGATACCCTGTCTAAAATCTCAAAAGAGTTTTATGGTGATGCCAATCAGTACAATAAAATCTTTGAAGCCAACCGTCCTTTGTTAAAAGATGCGGATGATATTTTCCCTGGACAGGTGTTACGTATTCCGGCTTAAAGATCCAGCATTTTTATAAAAAGACGCGTATCGCGTCTTTTTTGTTTTTTAATAATCTTCAAATACTTAAAAAGAATTAATGTAACTTTTTTTATTTATATTTATCTTGCTTGTAATTGTGTGTATTTGCTGTGTAATTTTTAACATTTTCAATACAATAAGTTAATTTATGTGATGTGATTAAAATAAATAAATAAAAGTAATGATAATTTTGCATTTGTTTAGTTTAATTAATAATTATGTCTCATTTTAAAAAAATAATTAAAACAAATGCTTATCACATTCTAAATTTTAGTTTTTAAAACCGAGTATTTTGATAAGAAATATTAATCAGTATGTTCTGAGTATAAACTCGATAAAAATGCCAACTCTTGCTAAGAAGAATAAGAATTTCAAAACCTAACTTTACATAAAGATACGATCATAAAAAGGAAGAGGGTATGCCAAATATAGCGGTTACTTCGAAAGAGACACAGCAGTTATTGCTGTCTGCTGATACGAATACGGTTACTTTATCTGAAAACTCTGTTGTCAAGATTGATACAGCAATTGAGGATGTGGCGAGTATTACTCGAGAGGGAAATGCAGCAATAGTGAACCTGAAAAATGGCGAAAAGGTAGTGATCGAAAGCTATTTTGATGACCCATTAGATAGCCATCATATTGTTTTTGATAATGGAGAGCAGCTGTATTGGGCAGAGTTCGCAAATGCTGCTGGCGAGATCCTTCCTACAATTAAATATCATTTTATCGAAACGATTAGTCCACTGTTATACGCTGATACACTTGCTGCCCTGATGCCTTGGGTCACTGGAGCTGTAGCTGCAGGAGCGACTATTGCTGCGGTAGGTTCAGATTCTGATAGTGCATCATCAAATACACCAGTAGATTCTACAGCTGCAGAACAACTAGTGATTGCAGCAGAAGAGGCTCAACAGGCTGCAGAAGATCTATTAAATCAGGCGCAAGAAGATGGCCTGATTACCTCAGAAGAGCAAGCGCAGCTTCAAGATGCGGCAGATGCAGCAGCAGAAGCCAAAGATACTGCGCAAGATGCAGTCACAGCCTTGCCTGAAAGTGCAGATAAAGAAGAGTTGCAAGATCGTCTCGATGCCATCAATGATCCAATCACAGTACCGCCAGTGAATGATGCAGATGGTAACGGTATCGATGACGCATTCGAAGCAGCGGAAGCCCTGGTGACTGATGCTGAAAATGCACACCAGGCAGCAGAAGATGTAATTGCAGGTGCTCAAGAAGATGGCCTGAT
>NZ_KB850045.1:103256-1077099 GCF_000369465.1 Acinetobacter sp. CIP 53.82
GCTGCCGAACTAAAAGCCATCGCACAAAATGCAGTAAATGCGTTACCGACAGAAGTACAAGTTGAGAAAGACGGGTTACAAGGTCGACTAGATGACTTGATCCCATTAACTGCACCAGTAGTCCAGATTGCTCTAGATGACAATGTAAATCTAGATATGGGGAATGAAATCACAACAACCGAGCCAGCTGTTGTTGATGAGAATGTTCAAGTGATTAATTTGCTTGAATCAACTGGCGGTGCGGATGCAGGAACAGAAGTGGTACTTTCTGGCTCTATAAATAGCCTTGCAATTTCAATTTCACAAACATCATTACTTGCAGTAGCTGATGCGTATCGTGTTGATGTTTTAGATGAAAATGGCAATATTGTGTATTCAGCAGTCACCCAAGACTCTGAATTAGTTGGTGATGTAGCTGGGCTGGGGATATTAGGGATTACAGGAGATAATACCTTAACTGCAACAGTATCTGATTTGCCAGCAGGTACTTATCGTGTTGTAGTCAGTAATGATGCGGGTGCCTTAACTAATCTACTTGATACTGATGGTGGTGGTATTTCACTTCAAGAACTCGGTGATGCAGGCGTGTTATTAGGTGCCGATAATCAACAAGTTGTTCTTGATGCTGTAAATAATGCTTTAGGTGGTGGTGCTATTGCAGCATTAGTCACAGAGGTTATCTTACCGCCTGTACTTACATTAGTGAATGGCCTACCTGTAGATGAACTTGTTGGCGCATTAAACGACAGTTTATTAAGTAATGCTGATGCAATTTCTTTACTTGGCTTCAGTGTAACCGGTTTGTTAGATACGATTGTTGATGCAGCAGCAACCGCACTACTTTCAAATACCCTGACTTTATTGCAGGAAACTAGCATTACTACCCAAGTGACTTCAACGATATTTGAAAATTACTCTGTCGATAATAATGTTTTAACCAATGATGAAAATCCTGAGCTAGCAACAGTTACTCATATTCAATTTGGAGACGGTGCAGCGCAAGAGGTGACTACGGGCGGTGTAAGCATTAACGGAGAGTATGGGGTTTTAACAATTTTCGCTGATGGTTCATATGAATATATTGGAAATGGTGATTTTGAATCTATCGGAAAATCAGAAGTATTTACTTATACAATATTAGGTGCGGATGGAGTAACGACTGATAGCGCAACTTTAACTATTAATATTTTGGATGATTATGCACCGGATGCTCCTGTGATTAATCCTGTAAGTGCTACAGGAGATATTACAGGTACAGCAGAAGCGGGCTCAACAGTGGTTGTAACTGATGAGAATAACAATGAAATTGGCAGAACAGTCGTAAGAGCTGATGGTTTGTGGTCAATCACAAATCCAGGCTTAACAGATGGGGCAGTACTTAATGTTATAGCAATTGATGCTGCTGGTAACCCTTCTCAAGCCGCAAGTACAAGCATTGATGCCCAAGCACCAATAACAACTCTTGTGACAAATACAACGGGTGATAGTACGCCAACTTTACAAGGTACAATTGATGATCCGACAGCAACAGTTGTTGTGACTGTGGATAGTATTAATTATACCGCAGTGAATAATGGTGATGGTACATGGACACTTGCCGATGGCCAGCTTCCAGAGTTAGCTGATGGTAGTTATAACGTTACTGTGCAAGCTATTGATGCAGCAGGCAATGAAAGCACAATTACAGACAGTTTAGTTGTTGAGGCAGTTCTATTTGCCAATGACGATTTAAATAATGTGAATGTACTCGACACGGTTATCGAAAATAATCTGACCGACAGTGGTTTTATTTTTGGACTAGCTGGTGCAAATGTATTATCAGGATTAGCAGAGATTGACTTAAGTGCAGGTGGCTTTAATTTTACTGTTGCTCCTGATACCACTCAAGATGTTTCGATAGATGTAAATGGTACAACAGGTTTAGATCTTAGAGCATTAGTTGACTCAATAGGGGCATTATTTGGTCAAACTCTTTCTGCTGATTTGATGTTGGTGAATCTTGATACAGGTGAGATTGTTACAACAGTTGAAAATGCTCTTCAGTTAACACCAGCATTATTGACCACGGTAATGACAGCAGAAAATATTGAATTTACTGATATACCAGAAGGCAATTATACGATTGCTTTCTCGAGTCCGTCAGGAGATGGAGCTCTAAGTCAATTATTAAGAGCAATTGCTGATGTAGGGCTTCTTAGTGGTGTGAATATTAGTATAGAAACATCAACTCAGTACTCAACAGCAGATGCAGTAGGTAATGTGTTAGTGAGTGGAGCAGATTCAGATGTAGCAGATATTGGTGAAGGTCTGACAGTGACACAAGGCATTTCTGCTGAAACTACACATGCTGTGAATACACCAATTGCAACAGATAATACAGAAACCGCGATATCTGGTAATTACGGTATTTTGTATATGCAAGCTGATGGTTCTTATCGCTATGTAAGTAATGGGAATATTAATGATGTGGGTAAAGTTGATACATTCACTTATACAGTAGCTGATGCAGCTGGTAATACTTCACAAGCTTATCTCAATATCCGTACTGATGCTGAAGGATTAACTATTGTTTGGGATGAAAATGATCTTCAAGCCGATGGTGTGATTACTGTAGATGCAGTTGATGACGATGCAACTGTATTAATTGCCCAAACTAATTCGGTAAGTGGATTATTGTCAAAAATAGAAACTCCTGAGGCGGATGCAATGCTAACTTCAAGAGATGTTACAAGTGAAACATCAGGATTTATCCCGGTTACTACCTATACTGCTACGATGAGCAATACTTATACTAGCTCAAATGAGTTCACAGTCAGCGAAAACACGGTAGCAAATGGTACATTAAATATTGTTGCTAAGTTAAATGATGGTACATTAGGACTGGGGTTGGTAGATGACACATGGGGGGACGTAACTGCAACTTACCAAGTTTTAGATGCTGATGGTAATTCTGTTACGGGGCTGAGTGGTGATTTGACGTTAGGTACAGATACTTATGAAGCATCTGTTGAAATCTCTAATTTGCAAGCTGGCACTTATACTCTTGCGATTAGTGTTATAAATTTAACAACAGATAGTGGAGTAAGTGAAATTTTGCTTGCCTCAAATAATGGTGAGTTTACAGTTGATACGACACTTTCAGTGATTGAAACTTCGTTAAATGACTTTACAACTATAGAGGGTATATATAGTGAAGAGGGTAATTTACTGGAAGAAGATATTGTTTCTAATGTAGCGACTTTCACCATTCAACAAGGAGCAGAGACATATCGCTTTGAAAATGGACATATCTATCAGAATGATGTTTTGCTGCAGAATCAGGATTCTGTAAATATTACTGGTACTTATGGAATATTAAATGTTGATGCGAGTGGTAAATACACTTACACAACGCAAGATGGCAACAGTATTGGTCAAACAGAGAGCTTTACTTATACTGTAAATGATGTGGGTGGTTTATCTGATACTGCGAACCTGAATATTGGAATAGGCGCTTCAATTACAGGCAGCCGTTATGATGATAGTTATTCAAGCTATGGAGGCGTAGCAGATACTGTTATTTATAATGTACTTGAAGGTGCAGAAACAGATGCAACCGGCGGAAATGGAACAGATACCTGGACCGACTTTAATGCTACTGAAGGGGATAGTATTGATATCTCAGCACTACTTGGTGAACAAAGTGTTACAAGCGAAACTTTAGGAAATTTTGTGACCCTAGAGCAACGTGGAGAGCATACCGTCGTTACGATTGATCGGGATGGTTCTGCGACAGATACTACATATGCAAAAACGGATTTGATTATACTTGAAAATACGACGGCATCTAATTTGGTGTTGGATGATTTAATTAAGTACAACCAAATTTAAATTATGAATCAGGAGGATTTTTGAATCCTCCTTTAGATTGCAAAAAAATCCCGCTCAAGAGCGGGATTTTTTAAATCTTTCGCTTACCAGCTCAACGCACCGCCCGTCTGATAATCCGTTACACGCGTCTCGAAGAAATTCTTCTCTTTACGCAGGTCCATCATCTCAGACATCCAGGCAAACGGGTTAGTCACACCGCTAAACTGCTCAGGTAAGCCCAATTGGCTTAAGCGGCGGTTACAGATGAACTTCAGATATTCTTCCATCATGCCAGCATTCATGCCCAATACGCCACGTGGCATAGTGTCACGCGCATATTCAATCTCAAGCATGGTGCCTTCAAGAATCATTTGAATCACTTCTTGCTGGAACTCGGCGGTCCACAGGTGCGGGTTCTCGATCTTGATCTGGTTGATCATGTCGATACCGAAGTTCAAGTGCATTGATTCATCACGCAAGATGTACTGGAACTGTTCCGCCACACCATTCATCTTGTTACGACGGCCCATTGACAGGATTTGCGTGAAACCGCAGTAGAAGAAAATACCTTCAAGTACGCAGTAGAATGCAATCAGGTTACGCAGCAAAATCTGGTCGTTTTCAGGGGTACCGGTTTTGAAAGTCGGGTCGCTTAAAGATTGGGTGTATTTCAGGCCCCAAGCTGCTTTACGTGCGACTGATGGTACTTCACGGTACATGTTGAAGACTTCGCCTTCATCCATGCCTAAAGATTCGATACAGTACTGATAAGCATGCGTGTGAATCGCTTCTTCAAACGATTGACGCAAGATGTACTGACGGCATTCCGGGTTAGTGATGTGACGGTAGATCGCCAGAACCAGGTTATTGGCCACCAGTGAGTCAGCAGTCGAGAAGAAGCCCAGTGAGCGCATCACGATGGTACGTTCATCTTCAGTCAAGCCATTTTCAGACTTCCACAACGCGATGTCGTGGTTCATGTTGATTTCTTGTGGCATCCAGTGGTTGGCACAACCATCCAGATATTTTTGCCAAGCCCATTCGTATTTGAACGGCACCAGCTGGTTTAAGTCAGCGCGGCAGTTGATCATACGTTTGTCATCAACCTGTACGCGTCCTGCACCCATTTCCAGCTCTTCCAGGCCAGGCGCCACGTCAAGCTGTTCTAGGGAAGCAGATGCTCTTGCCAGCGAATCGGTTGAATTTGCTGATCCGCTTCGAGGGGTTGCAGCGGGTTGTGCAGCTGCCACATGCGTCTGTGGTTGCTCTGCAGCAGGTACCACTTGCGGATTAGCCGCTTTTTGCGGTTCGACGGGCGTAGGCTGGTGTTCAGGAGCAGCCGGTTTTTGCGAATCATCTTCGAAATCGTCCCAACTTAGGATAGACATATCAATTCTCTCTTCGTTGCTTTATATCTTTTATTGGACATCTCACGACGAAGGGGAGATGTCTTACTATACGCTTAATTTGTGAAAGCAAAATTAAGTTTTGCCGATGCTTGTTCTAAAAATGTACGTAGAACACGATCCTCAAGACTTATTTTGCTTTCGCTTCTGTTTGCGAATGGCCAAAAAGGCATAGACCATCGGCGTGTAAAAGAAAATAAAGGAAAAGACCAGAACCGCGAGTCCTAACATATAGTTATGAGTCATATGAGTCATATGAGGCATGGTGATTTCCTTCACTTTATATAAATGAACCCTAGTCGAAACTAGGATTCATGTTTAAATCATTTTTTAGATGATTTAGTTAGCTTAACTGTTTCAATAACTGTTGTCTTGGGATGCTTTTTTGCATATTCCAATGTAACGTATTGACCAGTGATTGCACTACGAGCAGCTTTTTTAGCCATGGCTCCGTACCTCATTGATACTTACCAAGATGACTTACACTGGCTCAATAACCAATTCAGTGATAGAATTGCTATCGCATTCTCATATGCCAGCCTCGGGGTGACCTCTTAGCAATGCCACATCGAGATTGAAAGCCTTCTAGTTAGTTTTGGTCGACGCTAGAGGGCTTTTTTATTGCCTAAATTTTTTAATCCCCCTAAATCCCCCTTTTGCAAAGGGGGACTTGTATCCCGCCATTTGCTTCGAGGAATCTCCCTCCTTTGAAAAAGGAGGGTCGGGGAGGATTAATTACTGACAAGCCTCACAATCCGGGTTGTCAATTGAACATGCCATTGGCACGGGTGCCGCCTGTTCAAAACCTTCTTCCGCTGCTGGAGCTGCCGCAGGTGCAGTTTCCTGTGCCACTGCTGCAACCGACGCCGCAACTGTGGTTGGTTTTACTGCATTCAGTGCGCCCGTGTTAATGGTTGATTTCTCAGCCGATGTTGCACCTAAAGCACGTAGATAATACGTCGTTTTCAGACCACGTAACCAAGCCATCTTATAAGTGATGTCCAGTTTTTTACCATTTGCACCAGAGATGTAAAGGTTCAGTGACTGTGCCTGATCAATCCATTTCTGACGACGAGATGCAGCATCCACAATCCAGCGCGGCTCAACTTCAAACGCAGTCGCGAAGATGGCTTTCAGCTCTTCAGGAATACGCGAAATCTTTTGTACTGAACCTTCGAAGTGTTTCAGGTCGTTGACCATTACCGCATCCCATAGGCCGCGTTCTTTCAATGCACGTACCAGGTAAGGGTTGATCACAGTGAACTCACCAGACAGATTTGATTTCACATACAGGTTCTGGAAGGTTGGCTCAATCGATTGAGACACGCCACAGATGTTAGAAATAGTTGCTGTTGGTGCAATGGCCATCACGTTCGAGTTACGCATACCGTCTTTTTGAACTTTGGCACGTAAAGTGTCCCAGTCCAGACGTTGGGTACGATCAACTTCAAACATGCGCTCAGGACGGGTTTTCGCTACCAGCTCTAAAGAGTCGATTGGTAAAATACCCTGATCCCATAATGAACCTTTGAAGGTTTCATAGGTGCCACGTTCAACCGCCAGATCACTTGAGGTTTGAATTGCGTAGTAAGAAATCACTTCCATTGATTCATCAGCAAAATCAACTGCTGCATCAGAACCGTAGGCAATACCCATTTCGTACAGTGCATCTTGGAAGCCCATGATCCCCATACCTACCGGACGGTGACGCAGGTTCGAGTTTTTCGCCTGTGGTACCGCGTAGTAGTTAATGTCAATCACGTTGTCGAGCATACGTACCGCAGTTTTGATGGTACGTGCCAGTTTTTCATGATCCAGCTTGCCACCTTGAACGTGCTGTACCAGGTTAATTGAACCCAGGTTACAGACCGCGATTTCATCTTTGCTGGTGTTCAGGGTAATTTCTGTACACAAGTTAGATGAGTGCACCACGCCTACGTGTTGTTGTGGTGAACGCAGGTTACATACGTCTTTGAATGTGATCCAAGGATGGCCGGTTTCGAACAGCATCGACAGCATTTTGCGCCATAAGTCTTTGGCACGTACTTTCTTGTGCAGCAGGTTCTGTTCTTTCGCTACCGCTTCGTAATGTGTATAGCGTTCAGTGAAGGCCTGACCAGTCAGATCATGCAGGTCTGGTGTTTCAGATGGCGTGAACAGGGTCCATTCTGCATCTTCAAACACACGTTGCATGAATAAGTCAGGAACCCAGTTGGCTGTGTTCATGTCATGGGTACGACGACGGTCATCACCGGTGTTCTTACGCAGTTCCAGGAATTCTTCGATGTCTAAGTGCCAGGTTTCAAGATAGGCACAGACCGCACCTTTACGCTTACCACCCTGGTTCACCGCAACCGCAGTATCGTTCGCGACTTTCAGGAACGGTACCACACCTTGTGATTTACCGTTGGTCCCTTTGATGTAAGAGTTCAGGGCACGAACTGGAGTCCAGTCATTACCTAAACCGCCTGCCCATTTAGACAGCATTGCGTTATCACGCATTGCGCCATAAATATCGTACAGGTCATCACCAATGGTGGTGAGGTAACAGCTAGATAACTGCGGACGTAGCGTACCTGAGTTAAACAGGGTAGGTGTAGAAGCCATGTAGTCGAAGCTCGACAACAAGTTATAGAACTCAATTGCACGTTCTTCTTTGTTGTCTTCGTTCAGCGCCAGACCCATAGAAACGCGCATGAAGAACAATTGTGGCAATTCGAAACGGATACCATCTTTATGGATGAAGTAACGGTCGAATAACGTCTGTAAACCAAGATACGTAAACTGGTTAGAACGTTCTGGCTGAATGGCAGCGGCCAGTTTTGCCAGATCAAAGTTCAGCAGGTCTTCTGACAGCAGCTCCAGCTCGATACCTTTTTTCAGGAAGGTTTCCAGAGCTTCGCCTTCAGGGGTTTCTACTGGTAGACCCAGGAACTCCAGGCCTGTTGCCACTAAGTCATTACACAGCAGGCGCGCAGTAACGTAAGTATAGTTTGGTTCCTGTTCAATACGGGTACGCGTCGCCATCATCATGGTGGTTGAGATGTCTGACTCTTTTACGCCGTTGTACAGGTTTTTCACGGTTTCATCGACAATGGCCTGAACATCAATGCCTTCAAGACCTTCAGCTGCAGTGGTGACGGTTGCTGTCAATGCACTTAAATCCAGTGGCTTTAACTGGCCCTGGCTGTCAGTGATCTGTAAGGTCGGGTGATGGTTGGCACCCATCTGCTTACGTGCTTCAGAACGTTGTTCGCGATAGATGACATAAGCACGAGCAACTTTCTGTTCGCCTGTACGCATAAGCGCAAGCTCAACCTGGTCCTGAATTTCTTCAATGTGAATGGTGCCGCCTGATGGTAAACGACGCTTAAACGTGTTCAGAACCATTTCAGTCAGTTGTTCGATACGGTCATGAATACGGCTGGAATCGGCGCTTTGCTGACCTTCAACCGCCAGGAAAGCTTTACCAATCGCTACAGAGATTTTTTCTGCATCGAAAGGGGCCACTTCACCGGTGCGTTTAATCACCTGAAGTTGACCGGGTGTGGATGTGATTACGCTCATGTCAGCATAGCTCCATTGTCATCTATTGTTATGTTTATAGACCATTGAACCGGGCAAAAAATAGGCCACAGTGTTTGAGGAATAAACACAAGACTTAGTGGTTTAAAATTGAATTGAACACAAGATACGGGAAATTTTAGGGTAGATCAATATTGACTTTTCTTTAAAATTTTTGGCGTTTTTTGGATAAAATCTTTTGCAAAAAAATCCCCGATTTGTCCATTCGGCTATAAGCCTTATCGGACACGGGCATAGCATAACAAAGCCGGCATAATCTGCTTATAGATAAACTTGTGGATAACTAAAAATCTCTTTGAACAGTCAGTCACATTCTGATCAATGGCCAAAAGCTGCAAAAAAATTGTACATTTTAAAAAGATTTATGTTGTTGAATTCATGGAATTCAGTTAAAAAGAGAAAAGTATAAGGAATTCAATAATTAATAAAAATATAACAAAAAGCTACTTTGATGTATCAGTTTAGTGAATAGCATCTTGTTTACAATGTAAACGTGTGTATATTGCAGAATATATTTCGACGTATCTCCCGGATTTTAAAAGGATAGAATACGTTTAATCAAATAAAGGGGCAGTTCATGAGCCAAGAAGAAAAGTTACCAAAAATTTTAATTGTTGAAGATGATGAGCGTCTGGCACGTTTAACCCAGGAATACCTGATCCGTAACGGACTGGAAGTGGGTGTCGAGCCAGATGGGAACCGTGCCATCCGCCGTATTATCGCGGAGCAGCCAGATTTAGTGGTGCTGGATGTAATGCTGCCGGGTGCAGACGGTTTGACCATTTGCCGCGAGGTTCGTCCACATTATCATCAACCGATTCTGATGCTCACTGCACGTACCGAAGATATGGACCAGGTTCTGGGTCTGGAAATGGGTGCAGATGACTATGTCGCCAAGCCGGTTCAGCCACGTGTTCTGCTGGCGCGTATTCGTGCCTTGCTGCGCCGTACTGACAAAGCCCCTGAAGATGAAGTGGCACAGCGTATCGAATTTGATGACCTGGTCATCGACAATGGTGGCCGCTCAGTAACCTTGAATGGTGAACTGGTCGATTTCACCAGCGCAGAATATGACCTGCTCTGGTTACTGGCTTCGAATGCTGGCCGTATCCTGTCACGTGAAGATATTTTCGAACGCCTGCGCGGGATTGAATATGACGGTCAGGACCGTTCAATTGACGTACGTATTTCGCGCATCCGTCCAAAAATTGGCGATGACCCGGAAAATCCAAAGCGTATTAAAACTGTACGCAGCAAAGGATACTTATTTGTCAAAGAAACGAATGGTATATAATCGTCGCGCGTATCTGATATAGGACTGTTTTTCGTGTTCAAACACAGTATATTCTTGCGGATTTATGCAGGATTGGTAATTCTGGTGGCATTGGTGGCCGTGTTTGGCTATTTGCTGGTTCAGATCATTAACTATCAGCGCGCGCAAGAATATCGTGAATCCCTGACCGATGGTATGGCCTATATCATTAGTGAAGGGGTGGCGCGACAACCCAATGAGCAGCAAAAGCAGGACTGGATTTCAGATGCCTCGGATTTGCTGGAACTGCCCATTTATTATATTGCTGCCGATAAGGTCGAGCTGTCACGGGCCGAACTGAAACGGATCAAAGAGCGCAAGGCTGCGGTACGTTACGATGCAGAAACGACCACAGCCTATATTATTATGGGCCTGAGAAATGACCCGGAACATTATCTGTATATCAAGGCCGATGAAATTACCGAACGGCAAATGAAGGCACTGCCGATCTTTATTCTGGATTATCTGGTCTATTTCCCGGGACAGGAAAAAGAATATCTGGCCCGTATCCAGGATCAGTTTTCTTATCCTATCGACATTCAGAACATTGCCGATTTACCGCTCGACTCCGAGCAAATTGGCCGTTTAAGGCTGGACCACAGCATTATCCTGTATCGGGATAATGCCAGCGTACGTGGCACCACCATCTCCATTATTTCGCCAATGCCGAATTCGCCGTCCGAGGTGCTGGTACTTGGTCCGGTTCCGCTGTTTAACTGGATGCCATTCCAGCTGGCGGCCGGGATTACCTTGCTGAGTCTGTTTATTCTGAGTCTGGGCATTTATGGCCTGATTCTGCCGATGCAGCGCAAAATCCGTGAAGTAAATTTTGCCTTGAACCGCATGAAAACCGGCGATTTAAACCTGCGTTTACCCATTGACGGTTCAGATGAAATGGCCAGTCTGGCCTCCAGCTATAACAGCATGTCCGATCATATCCAGCGTCTGATAGAAGCCCAGCGCGAGCTGATGCGCGCGGTATCGCATGAACTGCGTACCCCGGTGGCGCGGATTCGTTTTGGTATGGAAATGCTGGCTGAAGAAGATAATTATGAATACCGGATTCAGCAGCTGGACATGCTTGATAAAGACATTGAAGCACTGAATACCCTGATTGACGAGATCATGACCTATGCCAAACTGGAGCAGGGCATGCCATCCTTGGAAATTGAAAAAGTGGTGCTGTTTGATGTATTGGATCAGGTGGTCAATGAAACTGATGCGCTGAAAACCGGTAAGGACATCCAGCTGCAAACCATGTCGACCAGTCTGGAAGTCGATGCCGAGCGCCGTTATTTACACCGCGTGGTGCAGAACTTGGTCGGGAATGCGGTGCGTTATTGTGACCACAAGGTACTGGTCAGCGGTGGCGTGACTGCACAAGGCGTGGCTTATGTCTGTGTGGAAGATGATGGGCCGGGCATTCCAGAAGAAGACCGGAGCCGCGTATTTGAAGCCTTTGCCCGTTTAGATGATAGCCGTACCCGTGCCTCTGGGGGGTATGGTCTGGGCCTATCGATTGTCAGCCGGATTGCCTACTGGTTTGGCGGCAAGATTGAGGTGGATCAGAGCACCACTTTGGGCGGTGCACGTTTTATTATGTCCTGGCCGGCGCAGCGCTTTAGCAAGTCGCGTAAAAAGCAGGGCAATAAAGAAGGGCTGGAATCTTAAACGCTGCTTCAAAGATTCAGCTAAAGAACAGCAGCAAGGGGCGTTTGCTGTTCTTTGGTGGGAGAGTTGGGTCAGAGATTGTCAGCCATTGTCACCATCCAAAATGGTCCGCGTACTCTCTTACTGTCCAGTCTTTGAATTGATCAATTAAGTTGCTAAAAAAATAGCCAGTGATGTCACTGGCTATTTTGTTTTTGCATGGAGCAATTATTGAGTCTGTTGTTTGTACAAGCGGTCTGCTTCATCAAAACGCTCAGTAATGCTGCTGCTTGGCGCTTTGCCCAGCAAGCTCACCACAATAATGGCAATGAACGAGCAGACAAAGCCCGGAATAATTTCATAGATACCGGTATCGCCCCAGACATTTTTCCAGAGAATCACCATCAACGCACCCACGATCATGCCGGCGAGTGCGCCATTTAAAGTCATGCGTTTCCAGAATAAAGACAAAATAATCAGTGGACCAAAGGCGGCACCAAAACCAGCCCATGCATAAGCCACCAGGCCCAGCACTTTCGACTCAGGATTACCGGCCATCCATATTGCCAGCAGGGCAATCAGTAATACCATTAAACGGCCAACCCAGACCAGCTCTTTTTGTGAGGCAGATTTTCGCAGGAACGATTTATAAAAGTCTTCAGTCAGAGTACTTGAACACACCAGCAGCTGACAGCTTAGGGTACTCATCACCGCAGCCAGAATTGCCGCCAGTACAATACCAGCCACCCACGGGTTAAACAGGATTTTGGTCAGCTCCATAAACACGGTTTCAGGGTTGGCATTCACCACCCCGGCCAGTTCCGGATGTTGCTGGAAGTAGGCAATACCAAAGAAACCGGCCGCCACCGCACCACCTAAACACAGGATCATCCAGGTCATGCCAATACGGCGTGCATTTGGAATTGACTTCACCGAATCTGCCGCCATAAAGCGCACCAGAATGTGCGGCTGACCGAAATAACCCAGGCCCCAGGCCAGTAACGAGATAATCGCAACAATACTTAAATCACCGACCAGATTCATGGCTTGCGGACGCGCAGCTTCCAGTGCCAGCGTCACTTGAGATAAATCAGAAAAGGTCAGCAGGGTGACAATAGGCGTCAGGATTAAGGCAAAGATCATCAGGCCAGCCTGAATGGTGTCTGTCCAGGACACCGCCAAGAAGCCGCCAATAAAAACATAGCTGATGGTGGCAATGGCACTGATCCATAAGGCCGTGCTATACGACATTTCAAACATACTTTCGAACAAGCGCGCACCGGCCACCATGCCAGAGGCACAGTAAATCGCAAAGAAAATCAGAATCACAAAGGCGGATACAATACGCAGCACTTTTTTCTGGTCATTAAAGCGATTGGAGAAATAATCTGGTAAGGTCAGGGCATTGTGCTGCACTTCGGTATGTACCCGTAAGCGGCCCGCAACCAGTAACCAGTTCAGCCAGGCACCAATAATCAGACCAATGGCAATCCACACCTCAGATAAACCGGACAGATAAATTGCCCCCGGTAAACCCATCAATAACCAGCCACTCATATCCGATGCGCCAGCAGACAGGGCCGTGACAAAGCTGCCTAAACGGCGGCCACCCAGAATATAGTCTGAAAAGTTGGTGGTTGCGCGATAGGCCATCAGACCAATCGCGATCATGGCGACAATATAAAACAGAAAGGTGATTAAGGTCGGATTTAGGGAGCTCATACGGTATCCATATAGTATGTTGGACAGTAAAGGACTTATGGCCTCAATGCGTTCCATGCAAATTCTTGATGGATACTCACAAGTCCTGAAAGATTCAAAAAATGAAGGCGAAATTTAACCATAATTTTGCATGAAATACTGATTTTTCTTTCAGGCAATAAAAATAGACAGCATCTAGGCTGTCTATTTTTGGCTAAAAAGCGCTTAGTTTTGTCGGCCCATGACCCCACGAATGGTATTCAGAATATCGGCCGGTAACACCACCGTCTTGGCATTTGGCGACTTCGACATATCCTGCATGGCTTTTACATATTGTTCACCAAGCAGATAGGCCACCGGAATTTCTTTATCGCCGACTGCTGTCGTGACCATTTCAATGGCACGTTGTGAGGCTTCGGCCAGCACCACTTGTGCTTCGGCATCACGGCGTGAAGCTTCAAGACGGCCTTCGGCTTCCAGAATGGCTGCCTGTTTTTCACCATCGGCTTTGGTTACGGTGGCACGACGCTGACGTTCTGCTGCCGCCTGTTCTTCCATTGCTGACTGCATTGTGTTGGATGGTTTAATATCTTGAATTTCAACGGTTTTAAGGGTAATACCCCAGTCCGCAATATCATCTGAAATCGAGGCTTTTAAACGTGCCTTAATATGGTCACGTGAGGACAGCGCATCATCCAGATCCATTTCACCGACAATAGAACGCAACGAGGTTTGTACCAGGTTCTGAATGGCCCAAGAATAGTTTTCAATCCCGTACACCGCTTTTTCTGGCGTGGTCAGGTTAATGTAGGCCACCGCGTTCATGAGCAGAACGGCGTTATCGCGGCTGATGACTTCCTGAGATGGAATGTCCAGTACAATGTCTTTGGTGGTGACTTTATAGGCCACTTCATCGACATAGGGAATTACGAAGTTCAGACCCGGACTTAGGGTGGTGTGGTATTTACCCAAACGTTGCACAATCCATTTATAGCCTTGTGGAACAATACGCACCCCTTTAAAAATGGTGATGGCCACAAAGGCCAGCAGGGCTAAAACAATAATGGAGCCAGCATTCATTTTATATTACTCACTGTTTTTCGTTGTCATTCTGCAGGCTATGCAACTGCACAACCAGATCATTGCCAAGAATATCGACCACACGCACACGATCACCGACCTGCACCGGACTTAGAGTGCGGCAGTTCCATTCATCAGAACCGAGCACCGGCATCGGAAAACGGACTTTCACTTCGTCATGCTCCAGATTGGTCTGGATGACCATACCAATCTGGCCGATGGTGGCTTCCCGTGACAGGCCGGCTTTGGTTTTATCAATCGACAGTGGTTTAATAAATTTAAACCAGAGCAGGGTACACAGCACCGATAAAATGATCCACATCACCAGCTGCGTGGTAGTGCCCATCATCGGGAACAGCAGATATAAAACGCCCACCATCAGCGCGCCCACGCCAAACCAGAGCGCAGCAAAAGCCGGCAGCAGCAGCTCGGAAAGAATCAGCAAAATGCCTAAAACAAACCAGTGCCAAGGTTCAAGAACAAATTCCATACATCGACTCGTCGCGAATGATTGTAAAAAGAATCATTGATATAGATCAATCTGTATGCTGTTCAATGTAGCAGATGAGAACCGACTTGGATATGAAAAAATCCCCGATGTTAAAATTTGGCTTTGGGTGGTGGTGCCAAAGCGGCCGGAGATTTTTTAAAGTCGCTGATGGCTTTTTCAATGGCGCGGATTTTCAGCTGGGCAGCTTTTTCACCTTCTAAAATGGTCTGGTTGCTGGCTTTTAAATCCAGTGTGCCAATATGACCAACTTTAGGCTGAATCACCACATTGGCCTGGCGCAGTTCTTCATGAATACTCTGCTGGCCCATAATGTTGATGGTCTGATCGAGCAGGCCCCACATATTCATGGGCGTATTACCGGTTGGACGCGCGGAAATATCTACTGCAATGACCAGATCAGCGCCCATATCTTTGGCGGTTTTGACCGGAATCGGGCTGACCAGACCGCCATCGACATATTTGGTGCCGCCAATAGTCGCCGGCACAAACACATTCGGAATACTGCAGGAGGCACGTACCGCCTGACCGGCATTGCCTTTAATAAAGTCGGCTTTACGGCCATTGTCCAGACGGGTGGCGACCGCAGCAAAACGAATCGGGAACTGCTGGATGGCTTTGTTACCGACCTGCTGATTGACATAGTCCTGCAGTTTCTGGCCCAGCACAAAGCCCTGACGGTTCAGGGTTAAGTCGCGAATATCAGATTCTTTAAAGTTTAGGGCCAGTTGCTGTAACTGATACGGTGATTTACCACTGGCATAAAGACTGCCGACAAAACTGCCGGCACTGGTGCCGGTTACAATTTTCGGTTTAATGCCGTGTGATTCTAAAACTTTCAGTACGCCAATATGGGCAAAACCTTTGGCACCGCCACCCCCTAAGGCAATGGCCACCACCGGTTCACGCGCCTGAATAGGCGTTGGAGTCACTGGGGTTTGTACCGCCCGATCACAGCCGGAAAGTGCCAGCAATAACAGGCCGGCTGTCGAAAATTGCAGTAATTTCATGATTCGATAGGAGATTAATTCAACAAAATATGCGCACATCTCAGCAAAAAAATACGGTTTTGGCTAGTCTTTGGGCCAGCGTTTTTGTAACGGCTTGGCCAGCCAGTGCGGATTTTTGGCAGAAAACTTGCCTTCATAATGCTGATAAATCGCGTCTAAATCCTGTTCATAATGCCCGGTCGGATGAAACACACCAAGAATATGAATGGTCTTATGCGCATAATCAAAAGAGAACATCACAATCGGAATTTGTGCGCCATAGGCAATATGATAAAAACCGCTGCGAATCTGCTCGGCCTGTTTGCGCGTGCCTTCCGGCGCCATGCCGACCCAGATCTGTTCACGTTGCCGGATAATTTCAATAATCTGCTGGGTATGGCCCTGCGGCGCATGGCGAATTACCGGCACCACCCCAATCCACTCCAGCAGCGGTTTTAACGGTGTATTAAACAGGGTATGTTTGCCAAAAATGGTGACTTTTAGCCCCAGTCCGAGCAAAGCAGCGAAGCCATGCCAGGCATCAATATTGGAGGTATGCGGGGATATAATTGCCACCGCTTTGGGAAGGTTGGGAAATTCGCCTTTCAGCTGCCAGCCTTGGGCCAAAAAGAGCGATTTAAAAAAGCCTCGACTCAGGGCGCTGCCGCGGCCAGGTACTTGATCAGGTAAAACAGGAAATTGCTTGGTCATTGTTTTTATGTATTATCCTACTGAAACTCAGCCAAGTTTTACAAAATATTGCGACTTTATTCAATGGGGAAGCAGAGCAAAAATACGCTTTTGTTTGAGCAGTTTTGCCTGGAGCCATCCGCTTGGCCTGAAATAAAAAGGAATGTCCGCTGCTATGCCGAATCTTTATCTGTTGCTGTTTTCCCTGTATTGGGCGCAAGGTCTGCCGGTGGGCTTTATGACCCATGCCTTGCCGGTGATCTTACGGGCGCAAGGGGTATCGCTGGCGCATATTGGCGGTTTTGGCCTGTTAATGTTGCCCTGGTCGATTAAAATTTTCTGGGCGCCGTGGGTGGATCGCTTTGGCCGCAGCGCTCAGGGCCATTACCGTTCCTGGATTATTCCGACTCAGTTGCTGAGTGTCGTGGTGTTAATCGGGCTGTCATTTATCCCGATTCAGGCCCTGAATGAACCGCTGTATTTGTTTGGCTTTTTTGTCGGGCTGTTGCTGATGAATCTGGTTGGGGCCACGCAGGATATCGCCACCGATGGACTGGCGGTGAATATTTTAACTGGCCAGCAGCAGCACTGGGGCAATACCTTTCAGGTGATTGGTTCACGGCTGGGCTTTATTGTTGGTGGGGGCGCCATGCTCTGGGCTTTGGACTGGCTGCACTGGCAGGCCACGTTTCTGATGCTGGCGCTACTGGTATTTTTAAATACCTTGCCAATTTTACTGTATCGTGAACCGCAACATGCAGCCAAAATAGCGCAGAAGACCACGCCTTTTTCCTGGCAGGCTGTGCGCCAGTATCTGGGTTATTTTCGCCAGAGCCGCAGCTTGGCACTGTGGTTATGGGTGCTGCTCAGTTTTAAAATTGCCGATGGTCTGTCTGGCCCATTACTCAAACCGTTAATGGTCGATTTGGGCCTGAGCTTTTCCCAGATTGGTATTTATGTGACCATGCTGGGGGCGTTTGCCGCGTTACTGGGTGCAGGTGTGGCAGGCTTATTGCTCAGGGTGATGTCACGTGCTCGGGCTTTAGTGCTGTTTTCAGTGTTGAAAGTGCTGGCTTTAACTGCCTATAGCTGGCTGGCCTATCAGTATGAACAGCAGCAGGCGGTAGCGCTGTGGCTGATTTATCTGATTAATGCGCTGGAAGATGGTATCTCGGCGATGCTGCTGGTGGTGATGCTCACTTTGGTGATGCACTATAGCCGCAAACAGCTGGCCGGCACCGATTTTACCTTTCAGGTGGCACTGATGGCTACTGTCAGTGGTGGGCTGTATAGCCTCAGCGGCATACTGGGCGATCAGCTTGGTTATGCACGCTATTTAATGATGATTAGCGGGATTGCGCTGCTGTGTCTGCTTCCGATTCTGGTCTGGGCCAGAAGCCTGCCCAAAGATGAGGCAGTTCAGCACAAATAAACCCTTAAAAAAGAAAAAAAGCGATCCTGGAGGGAATCGCTGGAGTCGTAACTGGTTTATAAAAAATAATGGCCTTCCACCTTGACCCACAGCCGTTTGCTGGATGAATAGTGGCTGTGCTGATGTTATGCAGTGAGGAAGGCACTTTCTTGGAATTGACCCTGAATATGGGCAGGGAGTGGTGTGCGATCCCGATGACAAGCAGTGTAGTGGCTGTTTATGACATATTTAAGACAGATGCAGGCGCTGACGTGCAGACTGTCGAATTCCTGTTCAATCAATTCATAGATCAAAGCTCCTGATCAGAAAGACTGACTTTTGAATAAGCAAGATACTCATCAGCTGGTTTGGTTTAGATATTCCATTTTTAGTGATGAATCCTGTGATCAACTCGTCAATGACAAGTGGCGTTGGCTAAATCACAACGTCAATCATGCTTCATGCTGGTGCAGCTAAAATTCGAGGCCAATCCATCCCGGTAGAAAACTTAACATACCTAGTAAGACCGCGAAAATTCCATGCTAAAGCTGAGCTAAAAAATCAGATAGTGCCAGAAAAATTACTGATCTATTTCTTCAATGCCTCATGTTGTTGCCGGTTGATTCCAGCAGAGTGTCATCAGTTTTATAAGTCGCTGATCCAGCAGCCAGAAAACTGTTAGTACCGGACTTATAAAAAAGCATCACCATCGAACTGGAAACCAAGGTAGGTTTGGGTGGCAACGCCGTGATTGATCAGTACAACTTGATAAGTCGGAGAATCGAACAAGTCATTATCAGGCCATCAGGCTGAATTTTAGCGCTCAAAAACCGCTTTAATCAGATACAAAAGCAATAAACAGTTGGAAGATTTGGTTTTGTCCTGCCGGCGCAGGTTACGGATGATCAAGGCTCTTTTGATGATGTGTTTTCAAGGTTGAAGAATGAAACGGAGTATTTTTGCAGCGACTGCACTTTTGAGTATGAATATGGCTTTTGCTGCCGAGGGCAGTCATTTTGACTGGAGCTATGCGGCACAGACTGCGCCGGATAAATGGAGCCAGTTAAAACCGGAATATCAGGCCTGCGCGGGCATGAATCAGTCGCCCATTAATATTGCCCAGACCACACCGGCACAGTTGCCGCCGTTAAAACTGAACTATGCCGCCAAGGCCAAAACTATTGTGAATAACCAGCGCACGGTCCAGGTCAATTTTGAACAGGGGAATCATTTGGAACTGGACCAGAAAGTCTTCGAACTCAAGCAGTTCCATTTGCATAGTCCAAGTGAAAACACCATTCAGGGGCAAAGTTTTGCGATGGAGATGCATCTGGTACATGCCACACCTGCGGGTGAGCTGGCGGTGCTGGCAATTATGTTTCAGGAAGGTCAGGAAAATCCGAAGCTGAAACAGCTGTGGCAGGAGTTACCGCAGCAACCCGGTGAGGCCATTATTTTAAACCATCAGGATGTAGCCGCGGCATTTTTACCGGAGCAACGGGATTATTATCGTTTTAACGGCTCTTTAACCACGCCGCCGTGTACCGAAGGCGTGCGCTGGATTGTCTTCAAACAGATTCAGCAGGCCTCGAGACAGCAGATTCAGGCTTTTTCACAGCTGATGGAACATCCGAATAACCGGCCGGTACAGCCGACCAATGCACGTCTGGTGCTGGAATAATCGAATATGAAAAAAAGCAGATCGTTTGATCTGCTTTTTGATTGTGTTTGACTGTATATAGATTAATGTAGGATTTTATCCAGGAACTGCTGGGCACGTTCACCGCGCTGGGTATTAAAGAATTCATCTTTGGTGCAGTCTTCGATAATTTTACCCTGATCCATAAAAATCACCCGGTTGGCGACCTGACGGGCAAAGCCCATTTCATGGGTCACACACATCATGGTCATGCCTTCACGGGCCAGCTCGACCATCACATCCAGTACTTCGGTAATCATTTCCGGATCCAGCGCCGAGGTTGGTTCATCAAACAGCATGGCAATCGGGTCCATACTTAAGGCCCGGGCAATGGCAACCCGCTGCTGCTGCCCACCAGAGAGTTGCGCCGGAAATTTGTTGGCCTGCGAACTTAAACCAACCCGATCCAGATAGGCCAGTCCTTTCTGTTTGGCTTCAGTTTCCGAGCGGCCCAGTACCTTGACCTGGGCAATGGTCAGGTTTTCGGTAATGCTTAAATGCGGAAACAGCTCGAAATGCTGGAACACCATGCCAACACGGCTACGCAGTTTGTTCAGATTGGTATTCGGATCGCTAATCGAAATCCCATCAACCAGAATCTGGCCTTTTTGAAACGGTTCCAGACCATTTACGGTTTTAATCAAGGTCGATTTTCCCGAACCCGATGGTCCACACACCACCACCACTTCTCCCTGACGAATCTGGGTGCTGCAATCGGTCAGGACCTGAAAATCCTTATACCATTTGCTGACATTCTGGAGGTCAATCATAATCTTGGGTTCGGTCATACCGTCAGCCTCCTTTGTAGTTTTTTCACTGCATAGGTGGCGATTAAACTCACGCTAAAATACACCAGCCCGGCAAATAGAATATATTGGGTCAGCAGCGCCATTAAATCGCCGCGGACATAATTGGTACGGAAGAAATCCAGCAGGCCAATGGCATAAACCATGGTGGAATCCTGAAACAGGATGATGGTCTGCTGTAACAGCAGCGGGGTCATTTTACGAAAGGCCTGCGGCAAAATAATCAGCCGCATCGACTGGCCATAAGTCATGCCCAGCGCATAGGCAGCCGCAGTCTGGCCTTTGGGAATGGACTGAATCCCGGCACGGACAATTTCGGAAAAGTAAGCTGCTTCAAACAGCATAAAGGCCACGATACTCGACACTAGTGCAGTATCAATGGTCAGGTAATTCCCGGTGAGTGCGGTGTAGAAAAACGGCACTGCAAAATAGAACCACATCAGCACCAGCAGCAGGGGAATCGAGCGGAACAGATTGACATAGCCTTGTGCAAACAGGTTCAGCACGCGAATAGAAGACAGGCGCATTAACGCCAGCAGGGTGCCAATTAGAATACCGCCAATGGTCGCCATAACCAGCACTTTTAAGGTAATGGTAAAACCATGCCAGAGCGCTGGACCGGACAGTTGTAAATCATTTAAAAATGCAGTGAGCCATTCCATTATTTTTCTCCTGCAATCAGGCCGGGAACACGTAAACGTTTTTCCAGCAGGTTCATGCCCTGAATCAGGCAAATATTAATCACAATAAAAATAACGGTGACAATGGTATAAATTTCAATGGTGTTTTGCGTGTACTCACTGATGGTTTTCATTTGCGAGATAATTTCCGCCACCCCGACCAGAGAGGCGACCGAGGTGTTTTTAACGCAGTTGGTCAGCTCCGAGCTTAACGGCGGCAAAATGGTGCGAAATGACTGTGGCAAAATTACATAGCGATATAACTGCGCGGTACTAAAACCCATGGCATAACCGGCATTGATCTGTCCGCGTGGCAGGGCTTCAATACCGGTGCGCACCTGTTCACAGACCCGCGCCGCGGTAAACAGTCCTAGCCCGATACTGGCTGAAATCAGTGCCGAAGTATGCGCGCCTAGATCATTCATCCACCAGCTTTTAATCGGCGCTGGCAGGAAATTGGGCACCACATAGAACCAGATAAACAGCTGGATCAGCAGCGGTACATTACGGAAAATGGTGACATAGGCGGTGCCAATCGTGCGGGCGGTTTTGCTGGGCAGGGTTCGCATAATCCCCAAAATGCTGCCCAGTAGCATGGCAATACTCCAGGCCACAATGGCAATCACCAGCAGCCAGCCCAGCCCGGCGAGAATCCAGTGCAGATAGGTACTGTCGCCAATGCCGGTCGACTGAAACAGGACACCCCAGTTCCAACTATAATTCATACGTCCTCCTCAAAAACTCAGGTAAAGCATCCGTGTTTACCTGAGTCGGTTTATGTTGGAGTGTTACTGATCACGATCGTGCGGATTGGCAATCAGGTCTTTCAGCTGATCGGACATTTCAAAGTTCAAGTTGATGTTCTTTGGAGGAATTGGCTGTTGGAACCATTTGTTATACATCTGGTTAATTTCACCCGAACTATAGGTGGCTTTAATGGCATCATCTACCACCTGTTTAAATTCAGCATCGCCTTTACGCAGCATACAGCCGTAAATTTCCTGAATTGGCGCCGTACCGACAATCACCCATTTGTCTGGATCGGTGGCTTTGGATTTTTCACCGGCCAGCAGAATATCATCCATCATAAAGGCAGCGGCGCGGCCACTTTGTAGCATCAGGAAGGATTCGGCATGGTCTTTGGCTGAAATAATTTCGCCAATACCGAGTTCTTTTTCATGCTGGCGGATATAACGTTCAGAAGTGGTACCGGCGGTGGTGACCAGTTTTTTGCCTTTTAAGTCAGCAAAATCCTGAATACCGGAATCTTTGGCCGTAAGTAAACGTGAACCTACCTGGAAGAAACCGACCGAGAAAGCCACTTGCTGCTGGCGTTCCTGATTGTTGGTGGTCGAGCCACACTCTAAATCGACCGTCCCGTTAGAGACCAGTGGAATCCGGTTCTGGCTGGTGACCAGATTGTAGCGGATTTTCAGATCTGGCATCTCCAGTTTCTGTTTTAGCGCTTCCACCACTTTCAGTTGCAGGTCATGCGCATAACCGACCGGCTGATTTGGCGTATCGGCAATATAGGAGAAGGGAATGGATGAGTCGCGATAACCCAGCACAATGGTGCCGGACTTTTTGATTTTCTCTAAGGTGCCTGAACTCGAGGCAGCGGCATTGGTGTTGCTATTGGCATCAGCTGGAGCTTTATTGTCACTACAAGCACTGAGGCCAAGCATGAATGCGCTGGCACAAAACAGGGAGGTGAGGGTGCGTTTAGAGGTCATGTACAAAACTCCTTTTGTATTGATTATTGGTCATTTGCTGTTATTCATGGCAATTCCAATCCTGGAACTGATTTATCAGGTAATGAAGCAAATGAGATTGTTTTAATTATCTCTGCACAACGGCATAGCTTCATCTTAAGCGAGATTTCCAGAATTGCTCAAGCGAAATTTTTAACCGTTTTGTTAATGATAAATCGTTATGAAATAACCACTTTTTAGATAAATAACAGCAAAAAGCATGAATAAAATACAGCAGGAACTATGCCAGTCTTGGGCCATTAAAGACCAAGATATGACCAAAGTTGAGATAAAACGGTTGGGCGAAGGTAGATGAACCGGCACAGAGATTTAAATCACGCGATTAATCTACCCGCAGGGTATTGATGGCTTCAGTCCAGTGACAGCTGTCACAACGCGGGCAGATCTGCTCGGCACTTTGCAAAAAATCGGTATAGCCACAGTATACGCAGGCGTAATGGGTATGCGGTTTAACGTCGGTGATTTCCTGACAGGCTTTGGGAAACAGGGGTAAACCGTACCGCACCTGATCATTGGAGAAAAACAGGATGCTAAACTTGCCATCATTTTCGAGTAAACCGACCCGTACCTGTCCCAGATGTTCGACCCCTTGCTGGCGCATTTCGGCAAAGAATTCATCGTGCGACATTTTACCGCGTTTAATCTTTTCTAAGACCAGCTCGCCATCTTCGACAATATAGAGTGACTTGCCTTCCAGCAGATCTTCAAAGGGCTGGTATTTCATCATTAACCAGGTCACCAGACGATACAGGAAAATCACGATGCTCATGATTAGCAGGGCCTGAATCAGCGGTAGATCTTCGGTGAACATCGGGTCGCCGGCAATTGAACCCAGCGATAGAATAATCGCCAGTTCAAAAATTGACAGCTGGCGCACACCACGTTTTCCAGTCAGACGTAAAAAGATAATGATCATGCTGAACATGAGGATGGCACGCACGCTAATTTCAGCAGCAAAAGCCCAGGTGGTGTCATGAATAAAAATACTGGCCCAATCCATGTGAATGTCCTTTTTATAATCTGTTGGTCTTTGTTGATACTATGCATGAATTGCGGCGGCTGAATGTTTATAGTTGCGTAATAAACTGCAATGATTTGAGTGACTTGGTTAATTCAAAAAATTACCTGATCTGAAGCCATGTAATGTTAAGGCTTATTTGCTCAGGATTTTGCTTTGCTTCAGTTTTACTGAGATGAGTCAAAAAATACTTTCACATAAATCAGGTATAATTTCTCTTTTGCTTTTATCTTCCCTATGCCTTTTGCGCTGAAAACCATGCCAAACATGGTGCTTGAAGTCTCACCACAGCATCAGAAGCTGAATCGTTTAATTGATGAGATTGAACAGCAGAAACAGTTATTGCTTGCATGGCAACATGCCCAAGATGACATTCGTGCCTATAGTCAAAAGGCGCTGATGCCTGCGTATCGTGAGTTATATAGCACTTTGTATGAACAGATGAAGACACTTTGGAATGGTCTAAGTAGTTATAGTTTCACGAAATCAAATACAGCATTGGTGGAAGATAAAATCCAAACTTTAGCACGGTTACTACAAGGTTCACATTTGCTGAGTCAAAAGCAGTTAGATGAAGTGGAAAAAATGCATGTCTATTATCAGCAGGCAGATGAATACAGCAAGAAAAAAAACAAGAAGAAAAATATAGACACTTTTGTTGAGCCTGAAACTGAAACAGTCCAAGCCGATGATGTATTTGAAGATTGGAATAATGATCAATACCAACAAGCACGTGAGCAAGCCAAGTTAAAACGTCAGCAAGAAAAACAAGCGCAAGCTGAAAAGATGGTGAATCAATCACTCAAAACTGTGTATCTCAAGATTGCTTCCATCATTCACCCTGATCGTGAGCCCGATGAAGCTAAAAAAGAGGAAAAGACCGAGCTTTTACAACGTGCCAATGAAGCATACGAACAGGAAGATTTATTCTTTTTACTGAAAATTCAGCTTGAAGTTGAGCAAAGTAAAAACGGTTCAAACAAAGGTTTAAGCACAGAACAATTCAAGTTTTACCAACAGGCGTTAGAAGCACAAAGCCAGTCCTTAAAACAGCAGATGCAGGAATTGATTAACTCGCTTGTATGGTCAAATAAAGCCAAAATTGCGGTGCAAAAGTCCAAAGGGCAACTCAATATTGAGCAGTTGTATAAACAGATTGATGCGGATGTTTCGAACGTGAAGCATCAGTTAAAAGCGGAGAAGCAACGGCTGAGTTTTATGGGGAAAGAGAGTGGGCTAGGGATGTTGTTGGAGCATGGGGTTTTGTAAAGAATATAGTTTTTTTGAACTAAGCAAAAAGTTTGTATGCTATTCATTATGCTAAAATATTACAGAAATTGAGATTAGCGTTGAAGTCAGTGAATGAGCAATTTAGATTTAAGCATTTATCAAACGAGTGAAAAATTATCGGCACAACAAAAAAAGTTTAATCGGTTGCTTGAAAAAATTGAGCAATTACAAATGGTATTGGCGGACTGGCAACAAACGCAAAAACAAGTTCAAGAGGATGCAAGAGATGAGCTATTACCTGTATATCGTCAGTGGCACCACATTTTGTTCGCTCAATTAGAGACGCTTTGGCAATATAAAAATACGCATAAAATCGCAAAAACATATTTAGTGCGTTTAGATGAAAAAATTTCAATTTTAGCGAGTCAGCTGCTTAATAATCCGAATCTTTCTGAACAACAACATGAGTTGACGCTTATCATTGCTCAACATTATGAGCTGATAGAAGAAAGTGCTGATGCTGAAGAAGTCAGCTCTCATATAAATGATCATTCGCATCAAGCGCATGATGCTGATGAAATGATGCAAAAACAAGCCATAAAAGAAATGATAGCAGACCAAATCGGGGTACCCGTAGCTTGGCTTGACTTTGATTTGGATCTCAATAATCTCGACGCGTTTATGGAAAAAGTAAAAGATAAATTAGATCGAGAAGAAGCAAATTTTATTCAAAATCAGCTTAATGAAGATGAGCGTGATGAATATCAAAAGTTTGCTGAAAAGGAAAAAAAGAAAATTTTAAAGAAGCAAACACAGCTTGAAGAAGCGAAAAAAATGGCAGGGCAATCTCTAAAAAGCATTTATTCAAAAATTGCTGCCTTAATTCACCCTGATCGAGAGCAAGATGAACAAAAGCGTATTGAAAAAACCGAATTATTACAGCAAGCAAATGCTGCATTAGAGGAAAAAGATTTGCTTACTCTTTTGAAATTGCGTGTTTTTACAGCGCAAGGTGATCAGGAACAGGCAACAAAAATCGCGAATGAGCATTTGAAATCTTATAATTTATTGTTGGAAGAGCAAGTAGAGAAATTACAATTTGAAATAGATGATATTATTTATTCATTTGATTGGATCGGCTCTGGTTTTTACAAACAGCGTTTTAAACCTGTTGATTTGATAAAAAAATATCAACGCGATTTAGCAGATATTCAAGCAAAACTGTTAAGAGATGAAAAGCGTTTAAATGATTATAAGGATTTTGATTACTTAAAAATTTTACTGAAAAGCAGAGCATTTAGTTGGTCATTTGAGTAATTTTTAGCATTGATTGTCATTCAGAGCATCGTCATTTTGACGATGCTTTTTTATGCACTTTAACCCGCTGATTATTCGCCTTCGCCAAATCCATGCGCCACTCTGCCACCGATGCAGAAGACCTGATGTGGTAACTTCTACGCGCCAAGCGATTTATGAATCTTAAATTTCGTCGTCAGCATGTGATTCAGCCCTATATTGTAGATTTTTACTGCCATGAAATTGGTTTGGTGATTGAGCTAGATGGCGGTCAGCATGGAATGGATGATGCGATTGAATATGATGCTGAACGTACCAGATTTTTAGAGGCTTTAGATTTAAAAGTAGTGCGGTATTGGAATGATGATGTGTTGAGTCGGACTGAAGTGGCGTTGGTGGATTTGTGGAATGTATGTTTTGAACTGCAAATTAAAAGTACCTCTCCCTAACCCTCTCCTAAAAGGAGAGGGAACTCCATTGTGGAATTTATACAGACATTTAATCAAATGACGCTCCCTCTCCCTATGGGAGAGGGCTGGGGTGAGGGTTATGCTGATTGTTGCAATTTTAATTGTTCAATCTCTTCAAGAGCATTACGCCACTTCGTATCTTTTTCTAAATAACCACGAAGAATAGCTGAGAATGCATAATGAGACTTGAGTCGATGTTTGATCTCATCTGCTTTTTTAATCTTATCTTCATCTTGCCAATTATCTAGTTCTTTAAAGAATTCCCTTCTTAAGATTAAAAAGTCATTATGTACTTCAAAAATTTTTTCTCTTAAATCTTCTTTGCTTACTTCTTGGATACCACTATTTGCATTATTAAAGCATTTAGATATTAGTTCCTTAGATGTCTCAGCTTTAGTATGATATTCATGCCTATTAGGGCAGGTATTAATTACTTCTATGTCTTCATCAGGCATTCTGTAATAAACCTTAATCCATTCTTCAACTAGATGATCTTCATTACAACAATCTAGCATATCATCGTAGTATTTATTTTTGATTGAATTGCATCTTGAACATGCGTAATAGAGATTGTTCCAATCAAGCTTAAGTGTTTCATCATCTAAATGTGGAATGAAATGTTCAACATTTAGGTTCGGGAAATGCTTCTGTTCACAGATATAGCATTTACCATAAAAATCTTTCTTTAATTGCTTAACAACCACGGGATCTCTATAGTCCTTAGTAGTCCAATCCGTTGGTCTAGAAGATTTGGATACTTTAAACATCTAAATCCTCCAACTGATTATGGTCTGAAAGAAGATTAATTGCTTGTAAATAAAGATTTTTTAATTTTTTATCTAAAAGATCATTTTGTTCCAATGGAATTAATTCTTTGATAAGAGATCTTATATATTCGTAGTTAGTTGGAGTCTGGTTTAAAAGTTTTTTTAGTGTTTCAATTGAGTTTTTTGTCTCTGAGCTAATAGGATTTACATGGAACAATCCTTTGATCACAGATTCATAAGAATATTGGCTCAAATCCTCTTCAAAAAATTCTCCAGTTGAGAGGTCATAGACAACAGTATCATTATTCGTTGATGTGATAACAAATGGGGAGTGTGTACTTACAATGAACTGGATTTCAGGAAAAGATTGGCTTAAAAATGGGAGAATCTTCTTCTGAAGCGAAATATGTAAGTGAGCATCTATTTCGTCGATTAGCACGACCCCATTTAATTCATTTGGTAAAATATTTAATAATCTTGATCTCATTAACAGATCACTATAAATATCAAAGATTGCAGTAAATCCTGATGAGAGTGACTGGAAAGTAAACTCTCGATAGGATTGCAACAAACTAAACTTTCTTAATTTATAATTAAATTTTAATTGAGTTGTTGAATCCTCAAATAAGAACTTTAAATCTTCATCAAATTTTGTAAACCACTCATCTATTTGGTCAGCATGATCCGTATCTTGTTCTTCAGATAAAGCGAGTGATTTTTCAATTTTGATATTCAATAAATATTGTTCAAGAAACTGTCCTAACTTCGAAGAATACTCATGTTTTGCTGTATTAATATATTGATTTAAGTCTGTTGTATTAGTAGATGCGGTAATTTGTGATTGTCTATGTGCGGGGAAGAAATTAAACGTTACTTTAGAAGCTTGAATATTTTCGCTCAGGTTCCCAATGCCAGTTACGACTAAATCAATATTTTCATGAGAATTCATATAGCCTAATTCATTAAAGTAATGTTCAATCTCATGAATTTGTGAATGTTTGTATCTGTAGTTCTCATCATTTGATAAACCTTGATTTTGGATGATTATAGCTTTTAATTTTTTTGCAATTTCTACAAATTTTCTATTTTCAATAATGTTATAAGAGTCTGTTTTAATAAGTAATTTAGTTAATTCTTCTAAATGCTGTTGGAATATTAAGTTAGGTGATATGTTTTGAATCTCTGAACTTATTATATTAATAATTCGTTCCTTACATGAATAATGCTGTTGAGACAAATGTGGAATTTCATGAATTAACTTATTTAGAGCTACACTATTTAATTGATTCAAAAATCTAGTTTTACCAACTCCATTTTTACCAGTTAGAATTAAGTTACGTCCTTTTAGATCAATATTTACATCATGATTAAGGAAGTCTAATTTTGCACTGATTTTTTGAATATATTTCATAGTTGTTAAAATCAATAAAGGGCTGAATAATCAGCCCTTTATACTACAAATTAGGTTAAATTATCAACACATTAAAGGGCTGCAATTTGCTCCATATTCGCTTTAATCTTCGCTAATTGGTCAGCAAACTCAGCCAATTTCGCTTTCTCGCCCTCAACCACAGCAGCAGGGGCTTTTGCCACAAAACCTTCATTTGCAAGTTTAGTTGCAATTTGGTCATGCTGCTTTTGAACCTTGTCTAAGTCTTTTTGTAGACGACCCAATTCCGCTTTCGGGTCAATTAAGCCCTTCATTGGAACGTATACAGACACGTGACCGACTACAGAAGAAGATGACAATGGTGGTTGTTCAGCATCAGCCAAGAAGGTAATGCTTTCAACTTTTGCCAATGCTTTGAACAACGGTTCAATACGTGCGATTTGCGCTTTTTCCGCATCAGTGGTGTTTTGCAGAAGAACAGGCAACAAGCGAGCATTACCTAAGCCCATCTCACCACGGATGTTACGTACCGCACCAATCAAACCTTGTAGCCATTGCATATCTGCTTCAGCTTGTTCGTTGATGAGCGCTTGGTCAGCAACAGGGTACTGAGCCAACATAATCGTTTCGCCAACAATGTTCAGTTTCGGCGCAAGCGTTTGCCAAATTTCTTCTGTTAGGTACGGCATCAATGGATGCGCTAAACGTAAAGATGCTTCCATTACAGACAGAAGAACACGACGGACTTCAGCTTTACGTTCAACCGATACATTTTCGTCATTCAGAACAGGTTTAGTGAGTTCTACATACCAGTCACAGTATTCATTCCAAATGAACTCGTAAATCGCTTGTGCAGCCAAGTCTAAACGATACGTTGCAAATGCGGTTTGCACTGCTTGTTCCGCTTTTTGTAGACGGCTGACGATCCATTGTTCAGGCAATTCCCAAAGGTCTTGACGAACGTCTTGACCAATTACTTGATCTTCGCAGTTCATCATTACGAAACGGGTTGCGTTCCAGATTTTGTTGGCGAAGTTACGGTAACCTTCAACACGCTTCATGTCGAACTTGATGTCACGACCGGTGTTGGCAAGCGCACAGAAGGTGAAACGAACCGCATCTGTACCGTAAGACTGAATCCCTTCAGGGAATTCTTTACGGGTCGATTTTTCAATCTTCGCTGCTTGTTTCGGATTCATCAAACCTGTGGTACGTTTTTGTACTAAAGCTTCAAGATCAACACCGTCAATCAAATCTAATGGGTCAAGCACGTTACCCTTAGATTTAGACATCTTCTGACCTTCGCCATCACGTACCAAACCGTGTACATACACAGTTTTGAATGGTACTTGTGGCGTGCCATCTTCATTTTTCATGAAGTGCATCGTAAGCATGATCATACGAGCAACCCAGAAGAAGATGATGTCAAAACCTGTCACCAATACATCAGTCGGGTGGAAAGTATTTAAGAAATAGTTTTCTTTGTCTTTCGCTTCGTCACCTGTCCAACCTAAAGTTGAGAATGTCCAAAGACCAGATGAGAACCATGTATCCAATACGTCTTCGTCTTGGTTCAATTCAACTTCAGGGGCAATACCGTTTTTCGCACGAACTTCTTCTTCGTTACGACCCACGTAAACATTACCTTCTGCATCGTACCAAGCAGGGATACGGTGACCCCACCACAATTGACGCGAGATACACCAGTCTTGAATATTATTCATCCACGCCATGTACATGTTGCTGTACTGCTCAGGCACGAATTTGATACGACCGTCTTGAACCGCTTCAATCGCAGGTTTCGCAAGCGGTGCAATTTTTACATACCATTGATCCGTCAATAACGGTTCAACGATGACACCTGAACGGTCACCGCGAGGTGGTTTCAAGGTGTATGGTTGAATTTGGTCTAACCAGCCTTCAGCTTCTGCTTGTTCGACTAACTTTTTAC
The DNA here is from genome assembly GCF_000369465.1 of Acinetobacter sp. CIP 53.82. Taxonomy (NCBI): domain Bacteria; kingdom Pseudomonadati; phylum Pseudomonadota; class Gammaproteobacteria; order Moraxellales; family Moraxellaceae; genus Acinetobacter; species Acinetobacter sp. CIP 53.82. The sequence continues at coordinate 134,517 of NZ_KB850045.1, forward strand.
GTGCTTCAAAACGCTCTAAACCAATGTAGTTCGCTGGGGCAGGAATGGTTTTAGAAATTTGCTCACCCGCTTTTGCGATGTATTCAAACTCGGCCAACACTTCAGCATTTTTGTTGAAGATGTTGATGATTGGCAATTCGCAGCGTTTACCGACTTCATAGTCATTGAAGTCATGCGCAGGGGTAATTTTTACACAGCCGGTACCGAATTCTTTATCAACGTATTCATCTTTAACGATTGGAACCGCACGACCAGTAATTGGCAGGATGATATTTTGACCGACCAAGTGCGCATAACGTTCATCATCAAGGGCAACCGCAACTGCTGTATCACCTAATAAGGTTTCAGGACGCGTGGTTGCAACCACGATGTGATCTTTACCATCGTGGGTACGAAGTGACTTATCTTCAAAGAAGTATTTGAAGTGCCACAGTGAACCTTGTTCTTCTTTATCAGACTCAACTTCTAGGTCAGATAGAGCAGTTTGCAGTTTAGGGTCCCAGTTCACCAGGCGTTTACCGCGGTAAATCAAGCCTTCTTCGTGAAGTTTTACAAACACTTCTTTCACTGCGTTTGATAAACCTTCATCCATGGTGAAGCGTTCACGTGACCAGTCGACAGAAGAACCGAGGCGACGGATTTGACGGGTAATGTTACCGCCAGATTGTTCTTTCCATTCCCATACTTTTTCAATGAACTTTTCACGGCCTAAATCATGACGGCTAATGCCTTGTGCACCGAGCTGACGCTCTACCACCATTTGTGTTGCAATACCGGCGTGGTCAGTCCCCGGTTGCCATAAGGTATTTTTACCTGACATACGGTTATAACGGGTTAAGGCATCCATGATGGCATTGTTAAAACCATGACCCATGTGCAAGCTACCGGTGACGTTTGGTGGCGGAATCATGATACAGAAAGACTCGCCTTTTTCAGACGGCTTGAAGTAACCGCGCTCTTCCCACGTTTGGTACCATTTTTTCTCGATCTCGGTCGGATCGTAAGTTGTAGCAATATTTTGCGCTGAATCAGTCATAGTTCGAACAGATCAAAAGTAGATAAAAAATTGCATCTATTGTAGCAAAAAAAATGGCGACTTAGGCAGCCTGAATCATTGGCTTGTTTAAGCAATTGGCATCTGCACTTACTCGTCGTATGATGTAGGCAAATAACAATGCGCAAAGTTCGCAGAACAACGACGAAAAAAAGCGAGAACAACAATGACCTATTCAATCGCACTAAAATTAAGCCCAGCTACCTATCAGCGTTTTCAGCAGTTACATCAACAGTTTAACCAGGGTAATCCGCACAGTCTGGCCAAGCCTTTAGGTGAGGTGCTGTCACATATTTCCTGTGAAATTGTCGATCAGGTGTTTGGTGAAATTGCCCGGACCAGCAGCTCGCCCGACCGTGAATCGGAAAAGATTGTGCAGCAGGTGATGGATACCGTGCAAAAATATATGCCGTGGTCAGTGTCATTTTTTGGCAATGACCGTCTGGTGCCGATGGTGAATTATCTGCAGCAGAAAACCTATGAAAAAGAGGGGCAGGCCTATGTGGCCTATCCGGTCGATAATGTGCTGATTAAAGAAACCTTGGGCTGTGTCGAGCAAATCCGGCAGGGCAATAGTGCTTATATTCAGCCGGCCTTTCGGGCTTTTACCCAGATTGTCGATCAGGGCGTGACCAGTCTGGTCCGCGAGCCAAAGAAAATGCTGAAGTTTAATTTTATGGTCGATAAAACCCTGACCGGGGTGATTCAGCTGACCACCCAGCTTGGCTATAAGCGGCTGGAAAAACTCGGCACCCAGTTTGATACCCGCATAACGGAACAGTATTTCAATCATTTTCTGGGCTTTGTGGGCAATGACCCGCAGCCAGAGCGCGGTTACACTGATATTCATCACAACAAATGAACGTATAGAGGGACAGATTCATGGCCAAGCAGGATTTAACAGGAAAAGTGATGTGGATTACCGGGGCATCTTCCGGATTGGGCAAAGCCTTGGCCAAAGAATGTGCCTTGCAAGGTGCCGACGTCATTCTGACCGCACGCCGTTATGAAGAACTGGAAAAGGTGCGCGTGACTTTACTGAACCCGGAACGCCATGTGTCAGTTTGTGCCGATATTACCGATGAATCACAGGTACGGCATGCTTATGCGCAGGTGTTAGCGGCCAAAGGCCGGATAGACTGGCTGATTAACAATGCCGGTCTTAGCCAGCGCGCGCTGATTCAGGACACCACCATGCAGACAGAACGTGCCATTATGGAAGTCGATTATTTCTCGCAGGTGTTCCTGACCAAAACCGTGTTACCGACCTTTATTGCCCAGAAATCGGGACGGATTGCCTTTGTCTCTAGTGTCGCCGGTTTGCTCGGCACCCAGTACCGTGCCTCTTATTCGGCGGCCAAAGCCGCAATTCATATGTGGGCCAACAGTTTGCGTGCGGAAGTGGCGCAAGATGGCGTCGAGGTTTCGGTAATTTTCCCGGGCTTTGTCAAAACCAATGTATCTTTTAATGCCTTAAATGGCGAAGGCAAACCGCAGGGCCATCAGGATGAAGCGATTGAAAACGGTCTGGAGCCGGACCTGTTTGCCCAGACCACGGTCAGTGCCTTGCTGGCGGGTGAGGAATATATTGTGGTCGGTGGCGCCAAGGAAAAACTGGGGGTTTGGGTGTCGCGTCTGTCGCCAAGTACGCTGTATAAAATGATCCGTAAAATGAAGGTGAAGTAATACGTTCCAGAGCATTTGACGAGATGAAGACAGATCAGGCCATCAGCTTATTTCTTGATGGCCGTCCCATACGCAAACACTTCCACCATCCCACCTTGCATCCCCAGTTCGGTGGTGCTTAAACGCAGACCTAAAATCTGGGTGGCGCCCATTTTCTCGGCTTCCAGCTTTAAGCGTACAATTGCTTCGCGGCGCGCACGTTCCACCACACTTTCATAACTGGTCAGGCGGCCACCGAGTAAATTCTGCACATTGGCAATTGCATATTTAAAGTAATCATGTGAAATCACTACATTGCTGCTGACCAGTTGGCCGGGTAGGTCAGTGCTTTTAAAGCGGCTACTGTCGAGCTGGATATAGGCCAGTCGCTGTTCCTGTTCAGCCAGATATTGAAAATGCTTGCGTTCGTTATAACGGCCAAAACCAAAGCCAACGGCAAACAGTACCGCAAAAATCAGCAGCTGCAGAAGCAATCCATCCATGACTTAGTCCTGTGCAGGGAAGGGATCAGGCAGTTTTGGCATGATTGGATCGACAATCACCGCCGTGCCATAAACGAACAGTTCAGATGCACCCTGGGCAATGTTGGAAGTAGAAAAACGGATTCCGACAATGGCATTGGCACCCATGCTGCGCGCTTTGTCGATCATCCGGTTCATGGCTTCCTGACGCGATTCTTCCAGCAGTTCGGTATAGGCTGTCAGCTCACCACCGACAATATTTTTCAATCCGGCCAGCAGGTCTCGGCCGACATGCTTGCTGCGTACCGTGCTGCCATATACCACATCAATTTGCTGGCGAATGGTGTGTCCGGGTACAGATTCCAAATTACTCAGTAACATGTGATGACCAATAACAATAGATTGCTGATGAAGATAGAAAAACTACGGGCAAAATGCAATCAAAACATCTCTTTTACAGTTTTATACGGGCAGATGTGCATCCAGTCCTTTGGCGAGTCACTACAAGCAAAACAGGATTTCTTTGCTTTGCTCATCACTCTATCGAGCTACTTTTATTTAATGGATGATCCAGGCACATCATCAGGCAAAGAAAAAGCCAGTCAGCGCGAGGCTCACTGGCTTGATTATCAAGCGATAAGAATGAAATCACCCTGATGCTTGACGCTGCAACTCAGACAATCTTATTGCTGAGCAGCGCGGCGTTGTTCTGCCACAGACGGCTGCTGGGTCACTTGATCTGAAGTGTTGGCTTTCAGGCCGCCACCTAAGGTTTTATACAGTTCCACCTGATTGTTCAGATTGGCCTGTTCCAGCAATAACAGCCCTTGCTCGGCTGCATAAGAGGCACGCTGTGCATCCAGTACGGTCAGATAGCTGTCAATGCCGGCACGGAAGCGGGCTTCCGACAGACGATAGGTGGTATTGGTGGCTTCCACCAGACGGCGCTGTGCGGCAATCCGGTCACCAATATTTTCACGCACTGCCAAGGCATCATTCACTTCACGGAAAGCGGTCTGAATCGACTTTTCATAATCTGATAGCGCAATCTGCTGATCGGTTTCTGAAATGCGGATATTGGCCTGACGTGTGCCCCAGTCAAAGATTGGAATATCTAGACTTGGACCAATTGACCAGACAAAGTTACCTGATTTGAACAGGTCACTTAAATCGGCCGAGGCATAACCGGCGGAACCGGTCAGGCTGATGGTCGGGAACAGACGGGCACGCGCTGCGGCAATATTGGCACCTGCGGCAGACAGACGGTATTCCGCTGCACGAACATCGGGACGGTTTACCAGCAGATCACTTGGTAAGCCGGCACCAATTGCAGTATTGGAGGTAATGCGGGTAATACGCTGTGCCGGCAGCAGATTGGCCGGAACCGGTTGACCCACCAGCAGATTCAGCAGGTTCTGTGCCTGCGCCACCTGAGTCTTATAGTTGGCCACATCATTACGTGCGGTTTCGACTGAAATTTGCGCCTGACGTACCGGAAGTTCACTGTCGATGCCAACGTCAAAACGTTTTTTGTTCAGGTTATACGATTCAAGCTGGGCCTTTAAAGTTTGCTCGGCCAGTTTCAGGTTGGCATTGGCAAAGGAATAGCTGAGCCAGGCCTGAGACACCTGACCAATCAGGGCAATTTGCGTGGCATCACGGGCACTTTGGGTGGCCAGGAAATTATCCAGTGCATTGTCACGCAGGCTGCGGACCCGACCCCAGAAATCCAGCTCATAGGCGGTGACCCCTAAACCTACGTTATAGGAGGTGCTTGGGCCACGACCCTGATTGCTCATGGTGTCCTGACGTAACACGCTGCCACTGGCGCCAATGGTCGGTAACTGGTTATTTTCAGTAATCTGGTACTGTTGCTGGGCACGCTGGATGTTCAGCGCCGCAGTACGTAAATCACGGTTATTGGTCAAGGCCAGATCCAGCACCTGTAACAGGCGCTGATCGGCAAAGAAATCTTTATAACCCTGTTCTGCAACAGAGCTTCCGGAAGCATTGCTATAGCTGCTCGGAATATTCGCCTGAGCAACCGGCTCTGGCCCGCGCATACTCTGACAGGCTGTCAAAGCAAGCGCAAGGGCAGAAACCGCAATACCACGGCCTGTAAGAGACCATAAGTTTTGCATCACGATACATGCTCCTGATGATTTTGTTGTTTTGGTTTGTATTTAAAGATACTTCGAATCCACACGTAGAATACCGGGATAAAGAAGATACCCAACAAGGTCGAACTGATTACGCCGCCCAGAACACCATAACCGACCGAGTGCTGGCTACCTGCACCTGCACCTGAAGACAGGGCCAGCGGCAGTACACCAAAACCGAAGGCTAAAGTGGTCATGATAATTGGACGTAAACGCATTTTTGCCGCATGTAAAGTGGCTTCAAACAGGTCTTCACCTTTTTCCTGCAACTCTTTGGCGAATTCGACAATCAGGATCGCGTTTTTCGCAGACAGACCAATCACCGCAATAATCGCCACCTGGAAGTAGATGTTATTCGACAGGTTCGGGTTCTGGAACAGCACCATCCCGCTGAAGGTCAGGAACAGGGCACCGACAATACCTAATGGTACGACCAGTAATACCGAGAACGGAATTGACCAGCTTTCATACAGCGCTGCCAGACACAGGAAGACGATTAACAGCGACAGGGCATACAGGAATGGTGCCTGATCACCCGATTCACGTTCTTCCAGTGACAGACCGGTCCATTCATAGTCGAAACCTTGCAAGCCCATGTCTGGCAGCTTGGCAATAATTTCTTCCATGGCCACCATCGCATCACCCGAGCTGACGCCAGGCGCTGGTGTACCCTGAATGTTCATGGATGATACGCCGTTATAACGCTCTAAACGTGGTGAACCATAGGTCCATTCACCGGTTGCAAAGGCCGAGAACGGTACCATTTCGCCGCGGTTATTACGTACATACCATTGATCAAGGTCTTCCGGCATCATACGTGAGCCTGCTTCACCCTGAACATAGACTTTCTTGACACGACCGCGGTCGATAAAGTCATTGATGTACGAACCACCCCAGGCCATGCCCATGGTGCTGTTAATTTCAGCAATACTCACGCCCAAGGCACCGGCCTGCGCATGGTCCACAATCACGCGGTACTGTGGTGTATCTTCCTGACCATTTGGACGAACCCCGGCCAGACGTGGATCTTTGGCTGCTTCACCTAAAATGATGTTACGTGCCATGGTCAGTTTTTCATGCCCCTGACCGCTGGCATCTTTCAGCTGCAGGTTAAAGCCGGCACTCACGCCCAGTTCAGGCATGGCAGGCAATTGCAGCGGCATGATGTAAGAGGCATCTTTAACAATCATGTTCAGTGCCATACCACGCTGGATAATCGCACCGATCTGAGATTCTGGTGAAGTACGTTCTGACCAGTCTTTCAGTTTAATGAAGGCCAGACCTGCGTTTTGTCCAACCCCGGTGAAGGAGAAGCCGGCCACACTAAACACAGACTCGACATGCTCTTTCTCATTTTCCAGGAAGTAGTTGGTCATGGTGCTGATGACTTTGTCAGTCCGTTCCAGACTGGCATTTGGTGGCAATTGCACCAAGGTCATCACCACACCTTGGTCTTCATCCGGCAGGAATGAAGATGGCAGTTTCTGGAATAACAGCACAATCACAACCAGCACTGCACCGTAAATAATTCCGGAGAAAATCTTGCTGTGGGTCATACGGTTCACACCGCCCTGATATTTCACCGACAGCTTGTCAAAGCTGCGGTTAAACCAGCGGAAGAAACGCGCAAACAGACCGTTGCTTTCTGGCTTGTTCGGATCATGCTGTTTCAGCATGGTCGCACACAGGGCAGGGGTAAAGGTTAAGGCTACAATCAGCGACAGTACCATTGCCGTGACCAGGGTCACCGAGAACTGACGATAAATCACCCCGGTCGTACCACCGAAGAATGCCATTGGTACGAATACCGCAGACAGCACCGAGGTAATCCCGATTAACGCGCCAGAAATCTGTTTCATTGACTTTTCAGTGGCTGCCACAGGGTCGAGATGTTCTTCGACCATGACACGTTCCACGTTTTCCACCACGACAATCGCGTCATCGACCAGCAAACCAATCGCCAGAACCATCGCAAACATGGTCAGGGTGTTAATCGAGAAGCCGAACATGTTGATGACGGCAAAGGTCCCCAAGACCACCACCGGTACGGCCATGGTTGGAATAATAGTGGCGCGCCAGTTCTGCAGGAACAGGAACATCACCAGGAATACCAGAATAATCGCTTCAATTAAGGTTTTAACAACACTCTTAATCGACAATTCAATAAATGGTGTGGTGTCAAAGGCCAGCTGATCGACCATCCCTTGCGGGTAGTTTGGACGTAACAGCTTTAAGCGCTCTTCAACGGCTTGGGCGGTATCCAGCGCGTTGGCACCAGTTGCCAGTTTAATCGCAACACCACCGGCAGGTTTGCCGTTGAATTTGGAATCAAACTGATAGTTGTCTGCACCGAGTTCTACACGAGCTACATCACCCAGACGCACCTGTGCACCTGAAGCAGTATTTTTCAGGAAGATATTGCTGAACTGTTCTGGGGTTTGCAGCAGGCTTTGTGCCGTTACGGTTGCGTTGAGCACCTGACCTTCTATGGCGGGTGCACCACCTAACTGACCGACAGCGACCTGGGCATTCTGGGTACGAATGGCTGTGGCAATATCACTTGGGGTGACTTGCAGGCTGGCCATTTTGGCTGGGTCCAGCCAGATGCGCATTGCATAGGAACCACCAAACACCTGAACTTCACCGACCCCCGCCACACGGCTTAAGGGTTCAGAAATATTGGAGTTAACATAGTCTTTGATGTCATTTGCTGACATGCTGCCATCAGGCGAATAGAAGGCCAGAACTTGCAGGAAGCTGGCGCCTGATTTGGTGACCCTCACCCCTTGACGCTGGACATCTTCCGGCAGCAGGGCAGTGGCAGACTGTAATTTGTTCTGTACCTGAACCTGGGCAATGTCAGGATCGACGCCTTGTTCAAAGTTCAGCGCAATAGACGCAGAACCGTTACCGGCACTGTTCGATGAAATATAACGCAAGCCATCGAGACCATTCATCTGCTGTTCAATAATCTGGGTTACTGTGTTTTCAACAGTTTCAGCCGAAGCACCCGGATAGGTCGCAGAAATGGTGACCGTTGGCGGCGCAATGGTCGGATACTGGGCAATGGGCATATTGGATAGGGTTAGAATACCCGCCAACATGATCACCAGTGCAATCACCCATGCAAAAATCGGGCGATGAATAAAAAATTGAGCCATTGAAGTCTACCCCTTATGTATTTGAAGTAGCTTTTTGTTCAGCCTGAGCATCCGCCTGATCTGCTGGTTGTTTTGCCTTATCTGATGCAGCAGGTTGCTGGGCACCTTGTGGCGCGGCAGCTTGCGGTTGATATGGTTTGGCTACCACTTTCTGTTCCGGCTTGACTTTGGCAATGCCTTCTACAATAACTTTGTCACCGGTTTGCAGACCTTCAGTCACAATCCAGTCTTTGCCCTGAATGCCGGCAGTGGTTACTGGACGTGGTTCAACCACACCTTTGGCATTGACCAGCATCGCCATGGCCTGACCGGTTGGGGTGCGGGTAATGGCAGCTTGCGGAATCAGCACGGCATTTGGAATTACCCCTTGCACAATTTGTGCAGTGGCAAACATGCCTGGCAATAACAGATGGTTTGGATTCGGGAATACCGCACGTAAAGTCACGGTACCCGTATCCGGATTGACGCTGGCATCGGAGAACGCCAGACGGCCTTCAACCGGATAATAGCTGCCGTCTTCCAGTTTCAGTTTGACTGTGGTGTTGTTGCTGCTGTTTAAATCACCTTTGCTGAGTTGCTGGCGTAAACGTAGCAGTTCAGCACTTGACTGGTTGATATCCACATAAATCGGGTCCAGACGCTGAATCGTCACCAGCGGTTCCTGCTGGCTGGCAGTCACTAACGCACCTGCAGTCACGGTAGAACGGTTGGTCTGACCTGAAATTGGCGCACGAACGGTTGAGTAACCCAGGTTAATTTCTGCATTGCGCAGTTCGGCACGGGTGGCCGCGACATCTGCTTCTGCCAGTTTCACCTGCGCCACAATGTCATCATATTCCTGTTTGGAAATGGCATTGCTGCCCACCAATTGACGATAACGGCCTTCTTTGACACGTAAAACGTTCAGATTGGCCTGCTGACGTGCCAATGCTGCACGGGCACTATCTACCGATGCACGGTTGGTCCGTGAATCAATTTCATATAAGGCCTGACCTTCACGTACATAGCTGCCTTCGGTAAACAGACGTTTCTGCACCACACCGCTGGTTTGCGGGCGAACTTCAGAAATTTCAAAGGCAGTGGTACGACCGGAAAGTTCAACAGACTGCTCGACACTTTGTGGCTGTACAACAATGACCCCAACTTCTGTTGGAGGCATTTGCTGCTGGGCTGCAGCTTGCTGCGCATCATTTGGATCTTTGCTACAACCCACAAGCGCGATGCTTGTGGCCAATGCGCAAGCAGTGAGGGCAGGGGCCCAAAGCTTTGCAGACATCATTCTTCCACCTCAATTAGATTTTTATCTATCTAAAAATTATTCATTGGTTTGCGCTGGCTGTACTTGATCAAGATCAGATAGAGCAGCGTGATCCAGATAAAACTTATGCTCCAGCCTGACAGGACATCTGAGGGAAAATGTACGCCAAGATACACTCTTGAAATTCCCATCAGCAACATCCACATAACAGCACATATTACAATGGCTTTATGTGCGGGATGTTGCATTGACACATAAATTGCAAGACAGCCCAGCGTTGCGGCATAAAAACTATGTGCGCTGGGAAATGAGGCACCATAGCTATTGACCAGATGATACATTTCTGGCGGGCGCTCTCTTGCAATCAGATACTTGAGTATCCAGGCAGTGGCAAAACTCCCCATCAGTCCAATGCTGACCAGCACGATATTTGCATATTCCTTCTGCCTGGCCAGATACAGACACCAAAGACTGGATAAAAATAATACAAATGGCATGCCACCAACGACAGATAATCCCGTCATTAGTGAATTCAACATCTCGTTACGGTGCTGGCTGAACCAGTCTACAATTGCCGAATCAAGGGCAGTGAGCGCTGGAACATAAAGCATTAACACGCTGAAAAAACACAACAAACCACCGAGATAAAGCAAAAAATTAGGCATGCCGAAATCCTGGTTAGTTTAGCTGATCCGAGCGCAGTCCGGTAATGGATTAAAGTGTACTCGCCAGTACACTTCATTTCAAGCCTGTATAAATTATGCTAATTTCTTTTTCAATTCTTTTTAACACATGACAAAATAAATTAACAAATTCCTTAATGATGACCCTTGGCCGGGCCAGATTGTTCTTCAACTTCAACAGGTTGCTTCGGTGGCCAGAAAAAGTCACTGGGCCGGGTCAGGAAATGGGTCATGACCAGTTTGGCCAATGGCTTCCACTGTTCAAAACGTACCCGACGTGCGCGCAGGGCCACAATAATGGTGAGGGTAAAGCTGACAAATAAGTTGGTCAGGCCAATTAACAGTACACCCAGGAAAGACACAATAATCAGGCCAATTTCCGGACTACCGTTGACGTTCATCAAACCCTGAATAAAGTTGGCCGAGGCAAAGGCAATATGCCGGATATCTAAAGGCAGACCCAGAATATAACCAATTGTGCCCATACTGCCGAGCATGATCCCGAACAGGAAATTACCGGCCAGTGCGCCCAAGTTCCGTTCAATATAGGCGGCAAAACGGTCCAGCCGTTCCTGACTCATCCATTTTTTCAGTTTGGCATGCGCCTGTAGCCGTGGTCCGACTTTGCGATACACCGCCATATTATCGAAGTAACCAGCAATCAGGCCCGATAAAAACAGACACACACCGGCAATGGCTGCGTGTGGAATTGCCAGAGAGGTAAACGGATTCAGGTCATGCAGCATTTTGCTGGCTTTGGCATGGTTCATTAAAGGCTCATGCAACGCCGCATCCCACATAAAGGCAATTAGGGCGGCCACCGGAATGGCAATCGAGATATTGCCCAGAATGGCAATAAACTGGGTCCGGATAATATTGATAATCAGCGCGGCCAGCTCGGCAATTTGCGCCATTTTCGAGCCTTTGCGATGCTGTACGGTCGAAGCCAGTGCGGCAGCGGTCATCGCCGGCTGTTTGGTGGCCACAGTAAAGTGCAGCACATGAATCAGCATAAAGCCCAGCGAGTAGTTCATGCTGTTAATAAAGGCCTGCATCAGCGGCGCCAAGGTTAAACGTGCTGCCAGCACCTTAAGGGTGGCCATGGTGGCAATAATCACCCCGGCCCCGGCAGCCGATTTATACATTTCCAGAAAGCCGGCCTTGTCGGTACTTACATAATGTTCACCGGTTTTACTGGCATTTTCAGTCACCTGCAAGGCCATCAATTCACTGTTGGTAGCCAGCAGGGAGCGGACACTGCGTTCGCTATACAGCGCGGTGGTAATATCGACCAGTAGCTCGCCCATGGCGCTATAACGCACATCATCTTCTTCAACAATCAGGTTCAGCAGCAGTTCAATCCGGTCCAGACACTGTTCCAGTAAGGACAGCAAATAGGTCAGGCTGACACTGACCCCAATCCGTTTAGTGGCCCGGCGAATTTTATGGCTGACGTTACGGCACTGGTCAATCATTACCAGCGCCTGTGACGCATCTGGTGGAATTACCGCTTCAAATTTGTCGGCACTTTGATGCAGGTTTTTATACTGCACAATGAAATCGTTGATTTCACGGTTCTGCACTAAAAATGGTGATTCGTATTCGGTCAGTTCCGGATGGGCATTAATAAATTCCGGATATAAACCAATCCCGCTGACCCGATAGGACAGCACGGTAATGGCTTTAATGATTTCCTGACGAATCAGTTTTTTATCATCCTGATTACGATGGCCCTGATTCAGCAGGCGAAACAGCTGCTGCCACTGCTGATCTTCAATATCATCCAGCCAGTATTTATCACTGCGCTGATGGAAAATGCGGCGCAGCAAGTCCTGCAGCTGGCTCTGATCATTAATCAGCGGTAAAAAATGCGCCCCTAGGCGCTGAAACAGTTGGCTCCAGAAACCATCTAAAGACAGGATGCCGGTATCGGCATACAGGCTGGTCTGTTTGTACTGGCTGATTAAGCAGAGCACAAAACTTTGTAAGGTATTGGCGGCATTGGGCGTAATCAGCAGGGCATGTAAAAAGGCCTGAAACTTTTCTTGTATTTCTTCGCTATTTTCGGTGTTGGCTGGTCGAATACGGTTGACCAGCTCAATGAGCAGTTGCTCGTCAAGATCAGCGGGCGTGGTTTCCAGCTGATCCTGCATGTTCAGGAATAGGTCATAAAATTTTATATGCATAGGCAAGGATGAAGCTATTTATTGAATTCGGTGCAGGGCCAGCTTGGCCAGATTGACCAGGGCCTGACGATAGATTGTATCTGGCAAGGCATTTAAGGCCGCAATTGCGGCTTCGGTTTCTTCCGTGGCACGCTGCTGGCAATAATCCAGTGCACCAGAGGTCTGTACAATCTCGATAACCTGCGCCAGGTCGGAGGTTCCGCCCGTAGCAATACTGCGGCGGATAATTTCATGTTGCGCACCACTGGTATTTTTCAGGGCGGCAATTAAAGGCAAGGTCGGTTTACCTTCCATCAGGTCATCGCCGATATTTTTACCCAGGGTTTCGGCATCTGAGGTGTAATCCAGAATATCGTCAATGATCTGGAAGGCATTACCAAAATGGCCGGCAAAGACACGTAACGGTTCACGGTATTCCGGCTTGCCGGTTAAAATGGCGGCACCTTCGGTGGCCAGTTCAAACAGGCGCGAGGTTTTGCCGTGAATAATATCTAAATACGTCTGTTCGGTGGTGTCCGGTTGATGCTGTGATTGCAACTGTAGTACTTCACCTTCGGCAATTTCACAGGTACCGGTCGAGAAATCTTTCAGCAAGGTCATGTTGTTTAAATCGACCAGCAGGTCAAAGGCACGTGAAATCAGGAAGTCACCGACCAATACGGCGGTCTGGTTATTCCAGGTGGCATTGGCGGTTGGACGACCACGACGCAAGCCGGATTCATCGACCACATCATCATGCACCAGGGTTGCGGTATGCAGCATTTCAATAATCGCCGCCAGTCTGCGCGCCTGTTCCAGATCTTCTGCGCCGCAGGCTTTGGCCGCCAGTAAGCACATAATCGGACGCATACGTTTGCCGCCGGCTTCCACCACATGCTTGCTGACCGCCATAACCAGTGCGACTTTTGAGGTAATGCCTTCATTAATAAACTGATCCATCGCGGCAAAATCGGAAGCAACAGGCGCGAGAATATCTTGCTTAAAGTCGATGGTCATGTGAAGGAGAACCTCAATTGTGTCAAGTAACAACGATATAGTGTAACAATGAAAAACGTCTGGACAGGAAATCTGCAATCTGCGGTGCGGCCATTGTGATTGTCGTTATGAAGTACGAAGCAATGGTCTGCTTTCCTGTTCGTGCTGGCGCTGATGGCCTCCCGGTGACAGGCAGCGGTGATAGCATCAGCATGCTGGCGTTTTCGATTCTAACAAGCAATTTGATTAGATCAATGAAAAATGTAGGGTTTTGACCATTTTTGTTGCTTTTCGTTGCATGTTTATAAAATAAACAGCCGGCTGATGCAATATTTTGGCTAAATCTCTTGTTGTTTGCAGCGTTATCCCTTAAAATCTCTGCCCTTGTATAACCCCAGTGGCGTTCGTTTTAAGATCGGTATATCCCTTTACCGGCACGACGACACGGGCATGTTTGGAGTACATTATGTACGCAGTAATCCAAAGCGGTGGTAAACAGCACCGTGTAGTTGAGGGTGAAACCCTTAAAGTTGAATTATTGAAAGCTGAAACTGGCGCAACTATTACGTTTGATGACGTATTAATGCTTGTAAACGGTGATAGCATTCAAATCGGTGCTCCAGTTGTAGCTGGCGCTAAAGTAACTGCAGAAGTGGTTGGCCATGGCCGTCACGACAAAATCCGCATCATCAAAATGCGTCGTCGTAAGCACTACCGTAAGCAACAAGGTCACCGTCAATGGTTCACCGAGTTGAAAATTACTGGTATTTCAGGCTAATCACTAGGAGTAATGAGACATGGCATCTAAAAAAGCCGGTGGTTCTACTAAGAACGGTCGTGATTCGAATCCTAAGATGTTAGGTGTTAAAGTTTACGGTGGTCAAACTGTAACTGCAGGTAACATCATCGTTCGTCAACGTGGTACAGAATTCCACGCTGGTGCAAATGTAGGTATGGGCCGTGACCATACTTTATTTGCTACTGCTGACGGCGTAGTAAAATTCGAAGTGAAAGGTCAATTTGGCCGTCGCTACGTATCTGTTGAATAAGATTCAATAGAACAAAAACCCACAGTCTTCTGTGGGTTTTTTTATGCATGTCGCATCGGGAAAGAGAGCAACCCTGATCTTCATGATGATGGATAAAAAAGAACATTTGATATTAATAAACATACAAAACTTCTTATTTTCTCTAAATTTAGGCACTTTATTTGGTTTAAGATGAGTCCATGAATACATTGCGATATGCAACAATAAAAGGTGAATCTATGAAAATGCTTCGTCAAACCATGTGTGCTATGGCATTGGGTGCTGCAACGCTGGCACCAGTGATGAGTACGACTGTGTATGCTGCGCCTGTGGCAGCATCGGAGCAGCAAGCCACTGCCAATCTGGTCAAACAATTGAGTCATATTAAAAGTATGACCGCTAACTTTGAGCAGACCACCAAAACCAGCGGCAAAGCGCCTAAAAACAAGGGCCTGACTGCCCAGCATATGAATCAGGAATTTAAAGGCGTAATGAAAGTGGCGCGCCCGGGTAAATTCTATTGGGAAACCACCAGTCCGGCCAAACAGACCATTGTGACCTCAGGGAAAACAGTCTGGATTTATGACCCGGACTTGCAGCAGGCCGTGCGTCAAAACCTGGATGAGCAGGTTGCCAATACACCAGCACTGTTATTATCGGGCAATACCAACCAGATTATGCAGTCATACCGGGTGACCCAGCCGAACAAAGGCAAAACCTATTACACCCTGTATCCAAAAAGTGATGAAGGGGCTTTCCAGAGTCTGACCATCAGTTTCGGTGCCAACAAAGCACCAAGCCTGATGATTCTGGAAGATTCTTTAGGTCAAACCACCTATGTACGTTTTAACAATGTGAAGGTGAACCCGAACATTGCCAACTCGACCTTTAATTTCACCCCGCCAAAAGGCACAGATATTATTGATCAATAAGGGATGATGATCATTTCTTAAAAAAGATTTTATCTGTGAAAGCAAAAACATAGAGGAGCCATTTTAATGGCTCCTTTATTTTTAGGTGAATAATCGTCCAATGGTAGGATTGAACGGAAAGTCAATTGAGCGAGTTGAGCCATGCGGACATGCATGAAATGGCAATAAAAATTGCCCTCTCTGAAAATGGTTAAAAATTAACCAAAAATAAGGGTTAACCAGAATCACGGCTGATCTGTCTGCTTTTGCTCTGTGAAAGAATCCACAATTTCTGTGGATAAATCTTGGGATAATTTATTTTTCCCGTTGAATGGGCCGCAGATGCACGATTAGGGTGCAGTCAGGATTTGATTTTATTTTAAAATTATCATTATGAATTTTAATGGAATATTATAAATTTTGGTATGTACCGCTGCGGATGGTTTTTGGTTGATTTTTCATTTTTTATCGCAGGTTACAGAACTGCTCTAGGATCGAACAGCAGGAGTTTTATATAGTGGTAAATAGCTAAATTGAGCGTATACAACGCCTTTGCGGGGTGAAAACTGCTGAAAATTGCAGCATGAACATAGGGGAAATGCAATGCAACATCTGAAATCAAATCTGCTCACCACGACCATCGCACTGACCACGGCATTAATGTTAAGCGCCTGTCAGCCGAAGCAGGATGCCGCACCTCAGGTGGAGGCCGAGCAAAGTCAGACTCAGGCAGCTGCCATTCCCGTGATTCAGGCCAAAGTGGTGCCGGTGGAATTGAAACAGCAGCAGCGCTGTGATGAAGAGGGCTGTACCGAATACGATATTCAGACGGTCAATACCAATGTGCCGTGGATCAATGCGTATTTTATGCAGCGGATTAAAAAGGCTGACCCGATTGCATTTAGTGAAGATGCCGCTTCTACTGCGTCAGCATCGTCAGCATCGTCAGCATCGTCAGCATCGTCAGCATCGTCAGCATCGTCAGCATCAGAGGCCAATAGCACAGAGGAGCCTAACCGTCTTAGCCTGAGTTCTACCTATGTACGTTATATTGGCCAGCATGGCCGTCTGGCTACCTTTAGCATGCAAAGCTATAGTTATCCGGCCGGGGCGGCGCATGGTATGTATCATCAGGAATTTGTGACCTTTGATTTAAACAGCAAGAAACGTCTGGCCTTGCAGGATATTCTACTGCCGAATAGTGAAGCCAAACTAGTACAAGAACTGTTTAACCATAATTACAACTGGCTGAATGAGCACGACATCCAGCGTGACAAACTGCGACTGAGTGACAATTTCTATTATGGTGCCAATGGTCTGGTGTTTGTCTATCCATTGTATGAGCTGGCTTCCTATGCAGAAGGCATGCCGGAACTGGAGCTGCCGTATTATGCGGTGGACAAACTGATTAAAGCTGAATATCTGCCAAGTTTGCCGAAGTATCCGGCCCAGTAAATTGTGAAAAAACTGCGCCAGATTGCTGTAATAAGCCCCAGCCGTGAAGCGGATTACTGTATTTTTTAACCCGAAGCGCTTACACTATAGCCAGTTTTTTTCTTTACAAAAGATTGGCTATGATCGACCCGAAATTACTCAGAAATAATATTGAGGCTGTAAATTTAGCCTTGGCAAAACGTGGTGTGCAACTCAATGTAGAAGAATGGGCATCATTGGAAGCTCGCCGTAAAGAAATCCAGTCCAAAACGGAAGCTCTACAGGCCGAGCGTAATGCCGGTGCCAAACAGGTCGGTCAGATTAAAAAAGCCGGTGGTGATGCTTCAGAAATCATGGCACGTATGTCAGCCATTGGTGATGAAATTAAAGCAGCCGAAGTGGCTTTAAATGAATTACAGGCAGAAATTGAAACCAAATCACTGACTATTCCTAACCTGCCACATGAATCTGTGCCGGAAGGTAAAGATGAAGCCGATAACGTGGAAATCCTGACCTGGGGTACACCACGCGAATTTGATTTTGAAATCAAAGATCATACCGACTTAGGCGAATGGATGGGCGGTCTGGAGTTTGAAACTGCCACCAAACTGACCGGTTCTCGCTTTAGCGTTTTAAAAGGGCCATTGGCGCGTCTGCAACGTGCTTTAACCCAGTTTATGCTGGATACGCATACCCTGAAAAATGGCTATACCGAAGCCTATGTACCGTACCTGGTCAATGCCGATTCTTTACGTGGTACCGGTCAATTACCAAAATTTGAAGAAGACCTGTTTAAGCTGCAAGGTGAAAAAGAGTTCTATTTAATTCCAACCGCGGAAGTGCCAGTCACCAACTTTGTCCGTGACGAAATTATTGATGCGGACCGTTTACCGCTGAAATATGCTGCGCATACCCCATGTTTCCGCAGTGAAGCTGGTTCTTATGGTCGTGATACGCGTGGTTTAATCCGTCAGCACCAGTTTGATAAAGTAGAAATGGTGCAAATCGTTAAACCTGAAGATTCTATGCAGGCACTGGAAGAGTTGACCGGTCATGCAGAAGGCATTTTGCAGGCGCTGGGCTTGCCGTACCGTAAAATCATCCTGTGTGGTGGTGATATGGGCTTTGGTGCGACCAAAACCTATGACCTGGAAGTGTGGGTGCCAAGTCAAAATACCTATCGTGAAATTTCTTCGTGTTCCAACATGGGTGATTTCCAGGCGCGTCGTATGAAAGCGCGTTATCGTGCTGACCAGAAGAAAACTGAATTTGTACATACCTTGAATGGTTCAGGTCTGGCGGTTGGACGCACCTTATTGGCCGTGATGGAGAACTATCAGCGCGCGGATGGATCAATTGAATTGCCTGAAGTGCTACGTCCGTACATGGGTGGTGCAGAATATATCGACTAAATTCAGGTCGATGTACAGGATGCACCAATTTGTGCACAAAATTTGCTTAAGACAATCAGAACTAAATTACTGAGGTAGTGTGTGGATATTTTTCCAATCTCGTTAAAGTTGCAACAGCAACGCTGTCTGATTGTCGGTGGCGGCCATATTGCCTACCGTAAAGCCGGTTTACTGCAAAAAGCAGGCGCTATTATTGATGTGGTGGCGCCGGACATTGATGCCGCTTTACTGGAACTGGTCCAGCAGAGCCAGGGGCACTATGAGGCTGCTGCCTTCAATACTGAAATTCCGCTGCGCCAGTATCGTCTGGTGATCGCCGCCACTGATGATGCAGCAATCAACCGTCAGGTGTTTGAGGCCTGTGAAGCTGAAAATGTGCTGGTCAATAGTGTGGATGATCCGCCACATTGCCGCTTTATGGTGCCGGCTATTGTCGACCGTTCGCCTTTGCTGATTTCAGTGGCCACGAATGGTGCATCGCCGGTGTTGTCGCGCCAGATTCGCACCCAATTGGAAACCAGTATTCCGCATGGCATGGGCAAACTGGTGAGTTTTTCCGGTCAATGGCGTGCTGCGGTTAAGGCCAAAATCCAGAATCCGGATGAACGCCGGATTTTCTGGGAAAACCTGTATGCCAGTCCGCTCAAAGAGCAGGTTTTTAATGACAATCTGCAAGAAGCCAATCGTTTGATTGAACAGGCCTTGCAGGAATGGACCACGCCAAAAGGCGAAGTGTATCTGGTCGGTGCCGGTCCGGGTGATCCAGAACTGTTGACCTTAAAAGCACTACGCTTGATGCAGCAGGCCGATGTGGTGATTTACGACCGTCTGGTGTCTGATCCGATTATGGAGCTGTGCCGCCGCGATGCTGAAAAAATCTATGTCGGGAAGGCGCGCTCCAACCATGCTGTGCCACAAGAGGGCATTAATGCCTTGCTGGTCAAGTATGCGCAGGAAGGTAAACGTGTTTGTCGTTTAAAAGGCGGTGATCCGTTTATTTTTGGCCGTGGCGGTGAAGAAATTGAAGAGCTGTTTGCTGCAGGCGTGGCTTTTCAGGTGGTGCCGGGCATTACCGCAGCATCGGGCTGTTCAGCTTATGCCGGTATTCCTTTAACCCATCGCAACTATGCGCAAAGCGTACGTTTCCTGACCGGGCATTTAAAAGAAGGTTCACCGGAACTGCCGTGGAGCGAGCTGGTCTATGAAAACCAGACTCTGGTGCTGTATATGGGACTGGTGGGACTGGAAAAAATCTGCCAGAAACTGATTGCCCATGGCCAGCGTCCGGATATGCCAGTAGCCTTGGTGTCTAAAGGCACCACACCGGAGCAGAAAGTGGTGGTCGGGACTTTGGCGGATATTGCATCTAAAGTTACTGAACATCAAATTCAGGCACCCACTCTGACCATTATTGGTGAAGTGGTGAAGCTGCGCGAACAACTGCAATGGCATGAGCGAGGATAAAGCAACGCACTGCGTTGCCCGAGCGCAAGACGAAGGCTGCGCCTGTCAAGTGGCAGCTATGATGAATCATGGTTGCCGGAGATGCAAAAGGGCAATACTGCGTAGCGCTTTAACCCTGACAGCATCCTTGTCCCATCAAGAAAGTTTAATTGCTTAAATCAACCAGATAGTGAGTAAAAAGTGATCCACGTTGTGTTATATGAGCCTGAAATTCCTGCCAATACCGGTAATATTATCCGGCTTTGTGCCAATACCGGTGCTCAGTTACATCTGGTCAAGCCCCTGGGTTTTGAGCTGGATGATAAAAAGCTGAAACGTGCCGGTCTGGATTACCACGAATGGGCACGGATGCAACTGTGGGATTCAATTGAAGACTGTCTGGCCAATTTGGCCAGCAAAGGCATAGGCGTGGATGCGGTGTATCCATTAACCACCAAGGGTACAGAAACCCCGCATACTTCGGATTTAAACCGTCCTGTGGCCTTGTTGATGGGACCAGAAACCCGCGGTTTGCCTGAGCATGTGCGTTTGATGTTCCCACAAGAGCACTGGATTCGCTTGCCGATGGCAGAAAACTCCCGCAGTCTGAACCTGTCAAATGCCACAGCAGTTATTGTTTATGAAGCCTGGCGTCAGCAGGGTTTTCAGCCTTTAAGCTAGGGCAGACCATCAAGATGAATAAAAAAACCAAGATCACTGATCTTGGTTTTTTTATGATGAATTATTTTTCAGTGAGCAGGATCAAGCCGTCAAAACCTGACCTGAAACGTAGAAAAACAAAAAAAGGTGCCGAAGCACCTTTTTAAATGACTTAAACTTAGAGTTTATCGTCAAATTCATTGTGTTGTGGCGCAGGGTGTTTAAAGCCTTTGGTTTTATAACCCAGGTATAAAATACCGGCCATTGCCCACCATAAACCATATTTCAATGATGTTTCATCAACCTCGAGCCACAGTGCAAACACCGCGATAAAACCACAAAGCGGCACCACCACAAAGTTCAGAATATCTTTAACGTTGCGGGTACGTCCATCACGCAGCGCATAGCGTGAAATGACTGACAGATTGACGAAACTGAATGCAGTCAGGGCACCAAAGCTGATCAGGGAAATCACGAAATCCAGATCCATAAAGCCTGCAGTTAAGGCCACCGCACCGACAATCAGAATGTTATAAGACGGTGTGAAGTTACGTGGGCTGATATGACCAAAGATTTTCTTGTTGATCACGCCATCACGGCCCATCACGTACATCAAACGGGATACACCGGCATGTGCAGAAATACCCGAAGCCATCACCGTTACAATTGCGAAGGTCAGTACATAGGACTGGAACAGTGAACCACCCACCAGCATCAGAATTTCTGGCTGAGTTTCAGCAATATTCTTGAAGTAGCTGCCCGGTTCATTCGGGAAGTAAATCTGCATGAAGTAGGTGCTGACAATAAAGATGATCCCGGCAATTAACGCAGTCAGGAAAATCGCTTTTGGCAGGGTCTTTTCGGTATCTTTGGTTTCTTCTGCCAGCGAGCTTAAGGAGTCAAAACCGGTGAAGGAGAAGCACAGTAAGGTAGCACCGGTAATCAGCGCACCGACTGAGGTCAGCTCATTCCAGAACGGTTCCAGGCTCCAGAGCTGATAACGCTGTTCGGCACTAATCGGGCCATCGGCATTAAAACCGGCCTGCAGTTTGGTAAATACCATCCAGGTAAAGATCGCGATGACCAGAAGCTGGATAAATACGATCAGACTGTTGAAGTTGGCGACAAAACGCGCACCACGCAGGTTGATGCCGGTCATAAACGCGGTCAGTACAATGACCCAGACCCAATGATTAACATCCGGGAACAGCGCTTCCAGATAAATCACGGCCAGAATAATATTCACCATTGGCGACAGCAGGTAGTCGAGCCAGGATGACCAGCCCACCATAAAGCCAACATTGGGGTGAATGGATTTCTGCGCATAAGTATAGGCAGAACCCGAAGATGGGTAGCGGCGAATCATGTGACCATAGCTTAACGAGGTCAGCAAGATTGCAACCAAGGCAAAAATATACGAGGTGGGTACATGAAAATGACTTTCTTCCGATACTAAACCGAAAGTGTCAAATAAGGTCATTGGCTGAATATATGCTAAACCAATAATA
This sequence comes from Acinetobacter sp. CIP 53.82, assembly GCF_000369465.1. Lineage (NCBI taxonomy): Bacteria > Pseudomonadati > Pseudomonadota > Gammaproteobacteria > Moraxellales > Moraxellaceae > Acinetobacter > Acinetobacter sp. CIP 53.82. The sequence goes on from NZ_KB850045.1 coordinate 156,536, forward strand.
ATGATGTGCCAGAGCCCTAGCGTTTTTTGCAGTTTAGCTGCCGATTGAGTCCCAGAGATATTTGTCAACGGCGTTATCCTCTTAATCGTTGATCAAGGATCAGTCATGTTCCTAAGGATCGTTTGAGACGAACGATCCCCCCTATCAATAAAACAAAAGTCCGCCAATCTACTCCAAAATGGTTGCTTTTGTCAGTAACTTTTTCAGAAATTTTTAGCAGAAAATATGCCAATCATCTGAATAAATAAGAACTTTTTCTTGGGTATAGTAAAAGCCTGATGCTTAAAAAAACATCAGGCTTCTATAAATTTTGGCTATATTCGCCTATTTGCTGGAAATTACCAAGCCTTTTTTAAGATAGATTTCAAATCTTCCAGACTGGCTTCTTTCGGGTTGTAAATGATCGAGCCATCGTTCAGGGCTTTTTCGGCCACTTCATCCAGCTGCGCTTCTGTAACCTTGCCGGTTTCACTCAAGGTGCGTGGCAATTTGGTCATGGCATACAGACGGTCGCGCATGGTCAGCAGGGTAGCAATGGCTTTATCGGCACGCAGATGCGCCGGAGTCTGGGCATAAATATCCGGGCCGGCCAATGGCAGCAGCAGTTCGGCAATTTTGTCGCCATTGACATCTTTGTTGTATTCCAGCACATACGGCAAGAACAGGTTCATGCACAGTCCATGCGGCAGATGCGCCACTGCACCTAAGGCATGCCCGAGGGAATGCACCAGACCCACCATCGAATTGGAGAAGGCAATACCGGCCATGGTCGAAGCTTGTGCCAGTTCCAGACGGCCATAGGCATCGCTTGGATTATCCAGCACTTTAAACAGGTTATTGCTGATTTTCTTGATCGCGGCGGTGGCATAGGCATCCGAAATCGGATTCGAGGCCATGCAGCTATAGGCTTCAACCGCATGGGTCATGGCATCCATAGCTGTCATTGCCGTTAAATGCGGTGGCAGGGTCTGGGTCATGCGCGGGTCCAGAATCGCGGCATGCGGCATCAGGTAATAAGAGGCGAATGGCATTTTGACATTCTTTTCAGTATCTGACACCACCGCGACCATGGTGACTTCTGAACCGGTGCCTGAAGTGGTCGGAATCACGAAGAAGGGCTTTAATGGTTTTGGCAGGTTGTGCGCACCTGAATATTTCAGCAGGTCATCGCCGCCTTCCGTTACCAGAATATTGGTGGCTTTGGAGGTATCAATCACCGAACCACCACCGACAGCAATAATGGCATCACAGTTGTGGTCACGATACAGCTGCGCGGCTTTACGTACCGTGTCCAGACTTGAATCCTGTGGCACATCATCAAAAATATAGCCAATTTCAGCATCGGTTGATTCAAAAGCCGCTTCAACCGGGGCCAGCAGGTTGTTACCACGTACCCCTTTATCGGTAATGATCAGCGGGCGTTTCGCGCCTAAAGTCACCAATTCAAACGGAATGTGTTCCAGTGCGGCATTGCCGGCAATGACTTTGACTGGACAAAAAAATTCGTAATAAGGCTTCGCCATGTTATGCACTCCGTTGGAAATAGGACTGAGCCACTTTCAGGTAAATATGGGCAGCTCCGCTGAGTTTTTCTTTTAAGCTAAGTTCGGATGGGTATTGTTTGACAGCCAGCTCTGCCAGCAGTTTAGGCAAAATCAGGGCTTCCATTTTGTTCAGGCAACGCACCAGACGAATCGCATAAGACAGGTCACCATCGGCAATCATGCGGTCATGAGCAAAGGCCTGTGCCGTACTTTCCTGAAACGAGAACACCAAAAAGGCATGGGTTAGATGCTTGAAGGTAATGACCAGATCGGGTTTGCCATCCAGTTCAGGCAGCAGTTCGAGCTGATGATCTTCAGTCACCCGGGCAATGAACGCAGGTCCATTGGGAAACACTTTCATGGACAGGATAAAATTTGCGGGAAACTTTGCAACTTCCTGTTTTATTTCTTGATCGACCTGGCTTGCCATCACCAGACCTCTGCCAATCACATCCATCATGAGTTTGACATAGGCCTGTTGCAAAGCGGGCTTCACGGTTTTGCTTGAAATCACTCGCTGAGTCCCTTTGTTAACATCTATTATTGGGTTTAGAGTAAATACTCTAATTTATTTCTTATTCAAAAGTAAAGTCATTTAGGCTTGAATGGTTTGAACCTCACTAAAGTAACCACTGTGCTCTAAAGTTTCAATGATATCTCGGCATAAAGTTTCAAACGATGGATAATCTGGGACTAAATCCTGAATGCGCACCATTTCCAGACCAGCATACCCACAGGGGTTAATGGTTTGAAAACCACTCAAATCACAGTCAATATTCAGCGCTAGTCCATGGTAACTACGGCCTTTGCGGATTTTAAAGCCCAATGAGCCAATTTTACGCTCCGCGACATAGACACCCGGCGCATCTGCTTTGGCATAAGCTTCAATACCATATTTTTTGAGCAGCGCAATCATCAGGTTTTCGGCATACGATACCAGCGTGCGGACATTCCAGCCCAAACGGTTCAGGTCAAACAGGAAATACGCCACCAGCTGGCCCGGACCATGCCAGGTCACCTGTCCACCACGGTCGGTTTGTACCACCGGAATATGGCTGGGAATCAGAATATGTTCTGCCTTGCCGGCCTGACCTTGGGTCAGCACCTCATGATGCTGCAAAATCCAGAGCTCATCGGGGGTATTGGCATCACGCTGTTCAGTCAACTGCTTCATCTCTAAAAAGCGGTCTTGATACGGTGTTAATTGCGAATACTGACGGATAATGAGGGTCGGTTTTTGAAGCGCATCGGTCACAGGCTGCGTCCTTAAAAATGAAATCTGCTGATGTGAATTATAATGATTCAGAATAGGAATAGGAGTGTGCCTGCTTTAAATTACTGCGCTTGCACGGCACGCCATAAAAAAACACGCATGAAGCGTGTTTTTTTGAAACTTAAAGCGCGGTTTTAATCAGCGGGCAGGCAGCTAAATCGGCATAGACCGCATGCACCTGTTCCAGCTCCTCGAAACGCAGCTGTGCGGTAATCGAGTGGTATTTACCGGTACGCGACGGGGTCACGGTCATTTTGTCGCCATCAAAGTCCGGGAAGTGTTTCACGAAAATATCGTTCACCGCTTGACGCAGCTCTGCACCGGCCAGACCAATCAGTTTAATCGGGTAATCCATCGGAAAAACCCAAAGATGCTCTTGTAATTCACGAGAGGGAGTGCGGTCAATCATAATTACCTCAAAAGATTGAAAAACGCCTGCAAGGCGCAGGCGTTTTGGCATTGCTACTTAAATGGGGATGGATTGATCCCAATTCAAGCCGCTGCTGACTTAGTCGTTTTCCAGGAATGAACGCAGGTGTTCAGAGCGGGAAGGGTGACGTAATTTACGTAAGGCTTTGGCTTCAATCTGACGGATCCGTTCACGGGTCACATCAAACTGCTTACCGACTTCTTCCAGAGTATGATCGGTTGGCATATCAATACCAAAACGCATTTTCAGGACTTTGGCTTCACGTTCAGTCAGGTTTTCCAGCACTTCGCGTGTTGCTTCTTTTAAGCCTTCTGAAGTCGCTGCATCGACTGGAGAGGTGATGTTGCTGTCTTCAATAAAGTCACCCAAATGCGAATCTTCATCATCACCAATTGGCGTTTCCATGGAAATCGGTTCTTTGGCAATTTTCAGGACTTTACGTACCTTCACTTCGTCCATTTCCAGACGTTCACCGAGTTCTTCCGGTGTCGGTTCGCGGCCCATTTCCTGCAGCAACTGACGAGAAACACGGTTAATCTTGTTAATGGTTTCAATCATGTGTACCGGAATACGGATGGTACGTGCCTGATCGGCAATCGAACGTGTGATCGCCTGACGAATCCACCAAGTCGCATAAGTCGAGAACTTGTAACCACGACGGTATTCAAACTTGTCTACCGCTTTCATCAGACCGATGTTACCTTCCTGAATCAGATCCAGGAACTGCAAGCCGCGGTTGGTGTATTTCTTGGCAATCGAGATCACCAGACGCAAGTTGGCTTCGACCATTTCTTTCTTGGCGCGACGTGCTTTGGCTTCACCCACCGCCATACGTTTGGCAATGTCTTTAATGTCTTTAACATTCAGACCCAACTCTTTTTCGATGTCGGCAATTTTTTGCTGGAAGGCCAGTACGTCAGGACGCACTTTTTCCAGGTAGCCTTTCATCTCTGCAGGAGCTTTGGCAATCTGTTCGTCTAACCATGCCGGATTAGATTCCTGACCCGGGAAAGTCGTACGGAACTGGGTACGGTCCATACGGCCACGACGTACTGCATAACGCATTACTTCACGTTCTGCTGCACGAATCTGGTCATGCGTGCCACGAATCATTTCTGAAATAATATCAAACAGGCGCGGCGCAAATTTGAACATCATGAACACGCTGGCCAGAGCCTGTAACGCAGCTTCCGCTTCTTTGCTGTTACGGCCATGCTTTGCAATGACGTCTTTGGTGTTTTCCCAGGCTTCAGTCAGCTCGGCAAAACGTACTTTGGCAATTTCAGGGTCCGGACCAGAATCCGCTTCAGAATCATCATCCGATTCTGACTCTTCTTCTTCATCGTCGTCATCAAGTTTGACATCTTTGGTGCTCTTGCTGCTCGATTCTTCTTCATCGTCGAGCACGGCTTCATCTTCCAGCACTTCCGGAATTTCTTCATCGGTTTCAGGATCTAAGTAACCTGAAAGCAGATCGGCCAGGCGGCGTTCGCCATTTTCATAATCTTTGTATTCTTGTAGAACCACTTCAACGGCATTTGGCCAGTACGCAATTGAATGCAGCACATCACGGATGCCTTCTTCAATACGTTTCGCGATACTAATTTCGCCTTCTCGCGTTAACAGCTCAACGGTCCCCATTTCACGCATATACATACGCACAGGGTCCGTGGTACGGCCAGGCTCATTTTCTACAGAAGCCAGTACTGCCGCTGCTTCTTCTTCAGCGACTTCATCTGCAGCTTCTGTGGTGTCTTCGAACATCGCATCATCAGATTCAGGTGCACGTTCATGCACAGGAATGCCCACGTCCTGAAGCATCTGGATGATGTCTTCAATCTGTTCGCTTTCCGTGATTGAGTCTGGGAGATGATCGTTAACCTCGGCATAAGTTAGGTAACCTTGCTCTTTGCCTCGGCTAATCAGAGCCGCTACTTGCGAAGTAGGGGAAGTCATATCGCTCATCTTTGCTTACTCTTCGTTGAATCTGTGGCAGTGAAAAACCGTGCATGATAGCACAATTTGCTGTAAAAGTTTCTGATTTGATCAATCAAGCATGATTTTATAAAAATGTTTGAAAGCAAAACTGAATAGGAATATGGGGCATCTTGCCCGGTTTTCAAGTCTGGCATCCGTTTTGTCCGCGAAATATTCTTGTCATATGCTTTAAACTATACTTATTCAGATAAGGTCTTCATAAATACACAAATTTTAGCGCGAAATACAAGCCAAAAATAGTCGGGAAAAACAAAAAATATAAATAAAACTTGACAACTTTTTCAAAGGCAGATAAATAGCGGCTAAACCCATTCACATTTTTTCATTCTGAGGTAGTTTTAGTGTCTTCAACAGATTTTGAACTAGATGATAACTACGGTGATGATGATGTCAGCTTCGATGAAGCGGCAGGTAAAATCAGTGCGAAAGAATCGTTAGAAAAACGTCGCCTGATTGATGATCTGCTGGCACAGCGTCGACTGGAGCGTGATCTCAAGGATTTTGATTATGACTTCGACGAAGATGATTTTGACGACGAAGATGACTGAAATTTGGGTTCAGTAAAGTCTTCGGAAAATGCTATGCTATACCTTGTATAGACGATTTTTGGATTTAAGATGAGTGCTTTAGATTTAGACCTGTTGAGTGAATATCTAGATGGTGACCAGAACGAATACGGTCTAGATTTTGCTGCCACTCATGGTTTTTTGTGTGCCATTGCAGTCGGCCCGCAATTTGACCAATGGCTGGATGAACTGTTTGAAGGCAACCAGAAAAAAGTGCCGGCAGAAATCGTAGCGCAGGTGAAAACCTGGCTCGAATCCATTCGTCAAAACCTGGCCAATGAAGAAGGCATTGAATTTCCATTCGAAATTGAAGAAGCAGATGTAGAATCAAGTTTGGGCGACTGGAGTGTGGGCTTTGTGGATGCCATGTTCCTGAATGAAGAAGCCTGGTTCACGCCAGAATTTGAAGAACAGCTGGTAGATCTGACTTTACCAATCATGGTGTTTAGCGGCATTGATGAAGAAGACCCGCAAATGGAAAGCTTCCGTCGTAATGGTCAGTTAATGGATGAGCTGGCGGAAGAAATTCCGGACAACCTTAATGAACTGTATTTGATGTATCACACTCCAAACTGATGCAAACCGAATAAATAAAAAAACACCTCCTCGGAGGTGTTTTTTTATAGCCGGATTACATTAGCGGGTCATACGGTTCCAGGCATCACGCACCGCATGTTTGGCATCTTCCCAGGCCAAACGGGTATCGCCCTTGGTGGACTCCCATTCGCTGCGTAAATCGGGTTCTACATCTTCAAAGCGTGTACCCGGTTCATAGCGTGAGCGCTGGGCATAACCGACCCGATAGGCGGCCTGATAATCGCGCTCATAGCTTAAGTCCGGATGTGTGTTTTGCAGGCTGGTATAGTAAGGCTGGCTCTGGCTGTGTTCACGCCAGTAAATATCTTCATCACCTTCGGTCGGGTTTTCGGCTTCTGCAGCGGTTTTACCAACCAGACCGCCCACCACGGCACCAATGGTACCTCCGACCACTGCGCCAATTGGGCCGGTGGTAGCCCCGACTGCGGCACCTGTGGCTGCACCGCCGACCGCACCGACACTGGTACCCACCGGATGGGTGCCGGTTTCACCGGTTTTCGGGTTGGCATTCAGCTGTTGCTGCTGCTGTTTTGGCAGCTGTTTGACCTGTTCGCGTTTTTGTTCCTGCTGGCGCTGGGTTTCTATTTCTGGATTCGTCATGTCTGCATCCTCTTGGGTCTGATGATGATCTAAGTAAAATGAATCAAAAAATTAAGATCAAGCGGATCTCTTGAGTTTTAACTTAGATCAGACAGCACCTAGCGCGGGCAGGAGAATTGCAGCTTTCACGTTAAGATAAATAACTTATGTCGGTTTCTGGTGACGAAAAGCAGGACTTACTTACATACGGTTAAATTTTCCGTGCAGATGCGCTGTCTGGAAGCCACCCATCTGCACGAAAGAATTTACTTCAGGATAATTTAATTTAACAGTGTCTGAAAATTGACTAACTATTATTGTTTGGCGCAATAAGCGGCATACCAGACATAGGCGGCATAAAATACCGCACCATGGATGGCCACCATACACAGCATCAACACTGCCATGAGGGCCAGTCCCATTTTCTCAGCCGATTGAATAATCTGCTCTGCATAGGGGTTCATCAGCACCATAAAAAAGATAAACAGGCTGCCAATAATGATGGCCACGGTACTGCTGCCCCAAATCAGCTGAATTCTTTCATCTGAGGTCGGTAGGCGTTTTTCACGTTTTACAAAATGTTTGGCATTGATCAGCGCGACCACCACCAGTGTTGGAAAAAGGGTTAATACCCCAAGATTTAAACCATAAACCAGAACCATGGTCAGCAGGACCAGCGCAATGCTGTAGACCGCAGCCAAATGCAGCAAATAGTGTTTCATTGAATCCCCAAGTTTGGCCTATAGGCAGGCCAATGCACATCACGAAGCGCGTTTACGCATATACCTACGGTATAGAATCCAGCCGATAATCGCAATCACAATTGCAATAATGACATAGCCGACCTGGCTAAAAATTTTCTGCATCAGCGCCTGATTTTCGCCAAAATAAAACCCGACCGCAGCCAGAAAAGTGGTCCAGATGATGGTGCCGAGGCTGCTGTAGAACATGAATTTCCAGAAGGGCATCCGGCTCATGCCGGCGGGAATACTAATTAAAGAGCGTACCGCCGGAATCATGCGTCCGGCAAAGACAATGCGATGCCCATACTGCTCGAACCAGTCCAGTGATTTTTTGACATCGGCCGATTTTAGGAACAGGTATTTTCCGTAGCGATCGACAAAGCGGAAAATCGCATCATGTTCGAATTTATAGCCGACCCAGTACAGCAAGGCCGCGGCCAGTAGCGAACCGAAACAGCCGGCAACCACGACCCCAACAAATAGTAATTCACCTTGTGAGGCCGAATAACCAGCAGAAGGCATAATAATTTCGGAAGGAATAGGGGGGAATACGTTGTCCAGAAACATAAGTAGGGCAATACCGAAGTAGCCCAGCTGTTCCATAATGGAAATAATCCATTCGGTCAGGTTCATAAAGTCAAGAAGGCCTAAAAATTAGACCTTCATGCTAAAGAGGATTGGTTTTTCAGTAAAGAGCTGAAACGTAACTAAAAATCTTCCTCAGCGGTATGCGACAGGGTGTGCACATAGACTTTTCGAAGCCCATACGCCACCAGCAGCGGCAAGACAGCGACAATCAGATAACCACTCCAGATATTGGAAAGGTGATAGGCAATAAACATTGCCAGAATCGCGCCGAGCACGGTGCCAAACCCCACAATAAACAAGTGTGAACGCTGTTCAAGCTGCTGTTTCAGGTGGTGCAATTGCAGATCTTGCTGCTGATGCGCTCGTTGCAGTAAGGCAGTACGGAATTGGTGTTTATAGCGTGTTGTTATCGTTCTTTGCATAAGTCAATCCTTGTCCATGGGTGAGAATCTGTACGTCAAAATAAAACTGCATTGTTTTTGTTGTGATGTGGAGTTTAGCCTAAGCATGACTGGCTTCTGTTAGTACCAGAGGGTGCTTTGGTATTGAATTGATTCTGGTATGTGAACAGACGTAAAAAAAGCCCTATAAATAGGGCTTTTTGTAAAATTATTTGTACTGGTTTACATTATTACAGACGTTTGCGTTTTGCTGCTGCAATTTGAGATTGACGCATACGGAAGCCGGCTTTCTGCTTTTCTGTGGTTTTATCAATACAGTATTTGCAAGATACACCGTGTTCATAGCTTGGTTCTGCCACTTCTTCTGGTAGTAAAGGCCAGCCGCAGGCATGACACTTGGTATTTTGACCTTCTTCCACACCATGCGTAACCGCAGTACGACCATCAAATACGAAACATTCACCTTCCCACAGGCTTTCTTCTGCCGGGGTTTCTTCGAGGTATTTCAAAATACCGCCTTTCAGATGATAAACTTCCTGGAAGCCTTCTTGTAACAATAACGAAGTGGATTTTTCACAGCGAATCCCACCAGTACAGAACATGGCAATTTTCTTGTCTTTGTGCTGTTCCAGTTCTTTTTTCACATAGTCTGGAAATTCACGGAAGGTTTCAGTTTGTGGATCAATCGCGCCTTTAAAAGTCCCGGCTTTATATTCATAGTCATTGCGGGTATCAATTAAAATCACGTCATCGCGTGCAATCAGTTCGTTCCATTCTTTCGGGTCCAGATAATGGCCGACCAGATCACGTGGTTTGACCTCTACACCCAAAGTCACAATTTCTTTTTTCAGCTTGATTTTCATTTTACGGAAAGGCTTGTCGGCGCTGTGCGACTCTTTATATTCCATCGCGCTAAAGCCTTCGTTTAAAAGAAACTGATGTACCTGATCAATGGCTTCGCGGTCGCCCGCCACCGTACCATTAATCCCTTCACCCGCCACAATGAGAGTACCGCACAGGTTGATGCTATTTACCAAGTCTAAAAGACGTTGTTGTAGATCCGCAGGATCTTGAACTTCTTTGAATTGATAAAGTGCGGCAACAACCCAACCAGAGGTCGCTTGCTGTTCTACAGGTGCAAGCTGTTCTACAGTAGCGTTCATGGAGTACTCCAATGTGATATAAAAAATTTGAGGGGCATATTTTAGCGTGAAAGTGCCCAGATAGCGAGAAATCCAGAACAGAAATATGGTTTTAAATCTGCGATAGAGTCGGCTATGATGCCTATCCTCGCCTATGATTTTACCAAAAGTAATACGGCCGCATTCAGGCCGGCATTACTGCGCTTTTCTGGAGTATATTTTGAGTACGGATCGTCGAATCGCCTCATTGACCCCGTGTGCAGGCCGCTGCTCTACGGTATTTGGTGATTCAGTGTGTCGTGGTTGTCGTCGTTTTAATCATGAAGTGATACGCTGGAATGGCTATACCTCCGAACAGCAAACGGCTGTCTGGCAGCGTCTGGATGCCCAGCTGGACCAGATTCTGGTGCCGATGTTGCCATTTGCCCGCTTGCCGCAGGTAGAGCATTTTGTCCTGTCAAAGCGGGTGCGTTTACGTCCTGATGCCAGCGCAGGCCGCAAGTTATATCATGCGCTCAAATTATGTGAAAAAAACAAGCATCTGGCCGATGACAGTGGTCTTGGTATTCAGGCCGCGCAGGTTAAACCACTGTGGCAGGAATTTGAGCGCCGGGTACTGGCACTGGCGACTGCGAGTTATGACCTGGCATTTTTACGTGCCGATGGCATTAGCCAGCATTTATTAAAAGTCAGTCTGGAAGAGGATGACTAGTTTTTCATCCTAAGGTTTAAGCAAGAGTAGCGCAGGAGTACCACAGATGATCAATATGGCTGAATATCTGTTGTACTGTCTGGCGGTGGTGATCATGATTGCCACCCCAGGCCCGGTGATGATGCTGGTGATTGGTGCCGGACTCAAAGGTGGTTACCGGCGGGCGTTTCAGACCATTGTCGGGACTAATTTAGCTTCTTTGCTGTTAATTGCCTGCTCGGTGCTGATTTTAAAAGGCATCTTCAATATTCAGGCCTTCTGGCTGGATTTAATTAAGCTGCTAGGCTGTGTCTATATTGCCTATTTGGGGGTGGACATTCTCAAGGAAAGCCGGGCAGCGGCCGGACCGAAACAGGAGACGGCCAGCGCTGTAGGCGGATTTCGGCAGGGTTTTCTGGTCGGGATTTCCAATCCGAAAGATATTCTGTTTTTTAGTGCCTTTTTCCCGCAATTTATTCAGGTTACCAATCATTTTAATGATAGTCTAATCTTGCTGACCGCCAGCTGGATTGTACTGGATTTTCTGACTTTGTCTTTGTTGTATTTGGGTTTTTACCGTTTAACGCTGTCACGCGGTTATCGGCCGGTACTGGCGCTGTGTGGTGCTCTTTTAATTCTGATTGCGCTGTATGGACTAATCAGCACAGCAGGGCAGTATCTGTTTTAAGTAACCCATGACTTATATTTCTGCCATAAAAAAGCCCGCAATGTGCGGGCTTTTTCGTAGGATGATCTTAGGTCTTAAGCGACTTGTACCGGAATACAGTTGGCGGTGTGGCTCACGGTGTTGTCCGGGTTGGCATATACCAGACGTGGTTTATGCGCATTGGCTTCTACTTCAGTGAAATCACCGAAAGTCGCAATAATGATGATATCGCCGACATCTGCCTGATGTGCTGCGCCACCATTGACTGAAATGATGCCTGAATTGTCTTCACCACGAATCGCATAAGTGGTAAAGCGTTTGCCGTTGGTCACGTTCCAGACGTGAATTTCTTCGTATTCGCGAATGCCAGCTAAATCCATAAGTTTGCCATCAATTGCACATGAACCTTCATAATGAAGTTCCGCATGTGTCACGAAAGCACGGTGAATTTTGCATTTTAATAAACGAGATAGCATGGCTAGCGTCTCCTTAGTGGACCTAAGATCTTTATCTTATGGTTGAATCAATCACTGCGACCGAATCAGCCGACGAGCGCATTTTGCGCCCAATTTTGCCAGATGGCAAGCAGGATTGTTCAACAATTATTAGGTTATTCGTTGGGTTTATAGGCATTAATCTGGTTCATGGCTTGCTGAATCTCGCCATTGACCAGTAATTTCATGCGAGACAGCGCGTGACTGAGGGCATCGTCCATCAAGCTTTGTTCCTGGCTTGGGGCTTTGCTGAGCACATGACCGGAAACACGTTCTTTAGACCCCGGATGACCAATACCAATGCGTAAACGGTGGAAATTTGGACCGGTGTGTGGAACGATGTCACGTAAACCATTATGACCACCATGACCGCCGCCAGTTTTCAGGCGAATAATCCCCGGATTCATATCCAGTTCATCATGGGCAATCAGCATGGCTTCAGGTGCGATTTGATAGAATTTGGCGAAGGGCACAACACTTTGACCGGAACGGTTCATAAAGGTTGTTGGTAATAGCAGACGAACGTCCTGACCTTCAATATTACCGCGACCGCTGATGCCTTTGAATTTCGGATCAGCTTTTAAAGAGATGCCATATTGATCTGCAAGGCGTTCAACAAACCAGAAGCCTGCATTATGGCGGGTTTGGGCATACTCAGCACCTGGGTTGCCCAAACCAACAATCAGTGAAATATTTGACACTAATTTACACCATTAACACTTATGCGCGTTTGAAGTCAGCGTGCATTGGTGTGTTTTTAGCAGGGTGACGTTGTAACGCTTGGATTTTCACGTTTTCAACTTTGTCGCCTACTTTGATTTCTACAACTTCTTCAAAGAAAGCATTGCTTTCTAAAGCTTTTACAAGCTCACGAAGTTCTAAAGTCACTGCTACTGGCTCAGCGTCGCCACCATAAATGATAGCTGGAACTTGAGCAGCGTGACGAAGGCGGCGGCTCGCACCTTTCCCTTGGTTAGCTGCTTCACGCGCTTGAGCGTTTAATACGAAGTTTGCCATGATAGACATCCTATTTCAGGTTAAATAAACCAGACCTGCGACCGATCTGGTGATAGAAAGCCCTGCATAAAGCAGGGCTTTTGAAAATTTAGCGCACTATTATAGATAAGAATCGAACATTGCGCTAATAGATTCTTCGTTGTTAATACGACGAATTGTTTCAGCAACCATGCTTGCGACTGAAACCTGACGAATCTTGCCAAGGTTTTGAGCTTCTTCTGATAATGGAATGGTGTCAGTAACAACCAGTTCATCAATCACAGAATTCTTTAAGTTCTCAATCGCTTTACCAGACAGCACCGGGTGAGTAGCATAAGCAACCACTTTACGCGCACCAAAAGTTTTGAGTGCATCTGCTGCTTTACACAGGGTACCTGCGGTATCGACCATGTCATCCACGATGACGCAGTCACGATCTTTCACATCACCAATCAAATGCATCACTTGTGATTCATTGGCTTTTTGACGACGTTTATCAATGATCGCAAGGTCGATATCCCCCATTTGCTTGGCAACAGCACGGGCACGTACGACACCACCCACGTCAGGTGAAACCACCATCAGGTTGTCGTGTGACTGCTGGCGTAAGTCAGCAAGCAGCGCTGGCGTACCGTAAATGTTGTCTACAGGAATATCGAAGAAACCTTGAATCTGGTCAGCGTGCAGGTCAATCATCACCACGCGGTCAATACCGACAGTGGTCAACATATCTGCAACCACTTTTGCAGTAATTGGCACACGGCTTGAACGAGGACGACGATCTTGACGGGCATAACCGAAATAAGGAATCACGGCAGTGATACGGCCAGCACTTGCACGACGCAATGCATCTGCCATCACCAGGATTTCCATCAGGTTATCATTGGTTGGGGCACAAGTAGGCTGAACGATGAAAACGTCTTTACCACGTACATTCTCGGTAATTTCTACAGCAATTTCACCGTCAGAAAATTGACCGACTGAGGCAGCACCTAAAGGAATGTGAAGATGGCTTACGACTTTTTGGGCGAATTGTGGATGCGCAGTTCCACTAAAAACGACAAGATTGGGCATGAAGCACCCTTGGCGGTTGGAATGTATGGAAATAGATGGCAGGGGTAGCTGGATTCGAACCAACGAATGGCGGGATCAAAACCCGCTGCCTTACCACTTGGCGATACCCCTAATGCGGCAGAACTTTAATATTTTTGCTGGTCGATGTCAAGGTAAATTAACAGCAGAACAGCAAACCAATGCTCTGTCTTTTTCGAGAAAATGGCAGGGGTAGCTGGATTCGAACCAACGAATGGCGGGATCAAAACCCGCTGCCTTACCACTTGGCGATACCCCTAAATTTGATGACTGTAAGATGGCAGGGGTAGCTGGATTCGAACCAACGGATGGCGGGATCAAAACCCGCTGCCTTACCACTTGGCGATACCCCTAATATACAGTACATCTACAGGTGAAAAATGGCAGGGGTAGCTGGATTCGAACCAACGGATGGCGGGATCAAAACCCGCTGCCTTACCACTTGGCGATACCCCTATTCAACTTTGAAATGAATTAATGGTGATTCGGCTAAACTGTGGACCAGGTAAGCTTTACATGGTGCCTGAGCCAGAATCTCATCAATCTTCATTTCTGAAGTCACTTCAATAAAAACACAGGCACCTGTACCTGTAAGCTTGGCAACTCCGAACTGATCCAGATATTGCATGGCTTCATCGACTTCAGGATATAAGGCTCTGGCCAGTGGCTCAAAGTTGTTTCCGAAATCAGATGGCTTCAACTGATAGGCGCAAAATTTAGATGGCTTCGTATCTCTTGTCAACGTTTTTTGTGAAAAAAGCAGTTGAGTGCTGATAAAACAGTCAGGTTTTAGCACTATGTACTGTTTTTGTTCTAAGTCTATGAATGTTAAGTGTTCACCAATACCTTCTGCCCAGGCATTGCGGCCATGGACAAAAATCGGCACATCGGCGCCCAGTTGCACCCCTAAATCGGCCAGCTGCTCAGAATTGAGTCCACATTGCCACAGTTGGTTCAGCACAATGAGGGTGGTGGCGGCATTGGATGAGCCACCACCAAGTCCGGCACCCATAGGAATCTGTTTGTCCAGCCGGATTTTTAAACCGGTCGGCGCTTGGGCAAAAGGTTTTAAGATCTGCGCCGCCCGATAAATCAGGTTCTGTTCCAGATCGACTGAATTTAAACCGTCGATCTGAATCTCGGCTGTATCCAATGGCTCAAATTCAAGCCAGTCGTAGAGATCGATCAGCTGGAAAATGCTTTGCAGTTCATGATAGCCATTTTCACGGCGGCCAGTAATATGCAAAAACAGGTTCAGTTTGGCAGGTGAGGGAACACGAATCATGACAGCACAAAATTAACGGTTTTGGATCACCATTGTAATACGGTTCTCCTGACCGGATTCAAATGTTTGCTTTAAAATTAAACGGTTTGGCAAACGCGCCTGTTCGTTATAGTTTAAATCAACGGTCCAGCCATCTTCTAGAAACTGGGTTGGACGACGCTGGCTATCGTAAGCGACTTTGGCCTGTGTAGTGGCCGGACGTGCCTGCACCCAGTCAATGATATGACTGATTGGCGCTTGCCAGCCGGTGGCCCGCTGCAGCAGTTCTTCGGCTGTTGCTGCCTGAATAGTGCCGGTTTTGGCGCTATTCAGTGTGACTTGTCCCGGCTGGCCGGATATCTGTGTTTTACCGACGCCTAAAATGCCGCTTAGTTCAATATCAAACTGTTCCTGCTGTTGCAGCCAGTTAAAAAAGGCGCTGCCTGACTGCTGTGGTGTGCGTACCCCGATTTTTCCTTGCAGATGAAACTGATTTTCTGCCTCAACCATTGGGCTTGCGGGTGTTTGCGGTTGGGTGAACTGCTGACAACCACCCAGCACCAGGGTGCTGACCGTGACAAGACTAAGACTGAGTTTGGAAATAAGTTGCATGCGTATTAACTCTGAGGGCTGTGTTGCGGTAACAATAACGAATGAAGCTGTTCTAATTGCGGATCATTTGGATATTTTTGTTGGAGTTGTTGTAAAACTTGACTAAATTTTGTCAAATTGCCCTGCATATACAGCGCCTTGGCATAACGGACCCCAATTTTGACTGTTGCACTTAAGGCAAAAGCCTTTTCCAGCACCTGGGCAGAGGTGTCAAAATCATTTTGCAGATAGCTGATCAGGCCTAAAGTATCCAGAATTGAGGCCTGTTCCGGGGCGAATTCCAGTGCCTGTTCCACATACTGGCGTGCTTCATCCAGCCGGCGGTTTTGCAGCGCTAGGGTATAGGCATAGGCATTTAAATAAGTCGGACTGTTCGGCTCGACCTGTAACAGCTTTTTCAGTAAACGATCCAGTTTGTCTTTGTCCTGATAAGGGTCTAGCAGCAACACTTCTGAATACAGCAGTTCCGGATCATCGGGTAAATTGCGGATGGCTTCATCCAGCAGTCTTAAGGCGGCAGTCTTGTTGTTCATGCGCTTTAGAATTTCCGCCTGAGCCTGATATAAAAAACTGGCATGCTGCGGATAATTGACCCGTTCCTGGGTTAAAAAGCGTAAGGCTTCATGCTGGCGGCTTTGCTGGCTATAAATATTGATCATGCTGCGCCGCGAAACGGTATACAGGCTGCCATCGACCAGACGGTAATAGGCTTTGGCGGTTTCAAAATGCTGTTTACGCTCGGCATTGACCGCCAGATAGTAATAGGCTTCATTTTGATACTGGTTGGAATAACGCAACTCGACCAGATATTTCTCGGCCTTTTCATACTGCTTCAAGTCAATACTGGTCAGACCAGCCAGAAACAGGGCTTCATCTTCCTTTGGCCATTTTTCCAGCATCGCTTCCAGTTTGGTCAGGGCCAATTCCGGCTGATTGGTTTTTAACAGATATTTGGCTTCAGCCAGACGTACTTCCAGATTGTTTTTATGTTTGCGGCTGGATTTGGCATACCATTCCTGGGCAGCTTTCGAGTCTTGCAGCGCACTTAGCAGGCTGGCTTTGAGCAGGATATAACCGGTCACTTTCGGACGTTTGCGTAGCACCCGGTTGACCGTTTCCAGCGCTTCTTCTAACTGGCCATTCTGGGCTTTTAAACCGGCAATCAGAATCAGAATTGAGGGATTATCTTTTTCTTTGCTGGTGCGTAGTGCCTGAATCAGAAACTCACGATCTTCTGGCGACTCCGGGGCAATACCGGCCAGAATCTGTTCTAAATCGGCAGTGGCATCAATGGCCAGAATCTTGTCCAGGGTTTCAGCGGCCAGGTCATATTCATGCGCTTTCAGGGCAATATGCGCCAGATAAAACAGGGCTGGAACATCTTCCGGTTCCTGAATCACCCAGTGGGTGGCAATGTCCAAAGCTGCATTTAAGTCATTGTGTTCCAGTGCAATATTCAGTGCGCGCTGTTTAATACTGGTTGAATTACTTTTAATTGCCAGTACAGTATAGTTATGTAAGGCGGTGGCCACGTCATTTGAGGCGAGGGAAAATTCCGCCACCATGCTTTGTTTTATGGCATTCAGATTTGTAGGTGCATGGAAAAAATCTCCAGATGCTCTAATATGAGCACTAGAAGCCATGCTACCCACGAGTAAGATTGTGGTAGAATATTGCTTAATTGTCGCGCCGCTAAGCCGGCTGGTTGTTTGACGCAATTTTTCTTGATCCAAGTAATGCTTTTTATGACACCGTTATTGCACAATAGCATAAATTTAGCGAAATGATGATCTGATATGTCTTTCTTTGCATTGGGTGTCAACCATCAAACCGCCTCTGTAGAATTGCGTGAGCAAATTGCTTTTAACCCTGAAAAGTTAACTCAATTACTTGCCGAACAAAGCCAGAGCCACCTGTTAAATGACATGGTGGTGGTTTCTACATGTAACCGAACTGAAGTGTACGCCATGTCTGACCATGCAGACACGGTGCTGGGCTGGCTCGCCCAGGTAAATGGTCTGGATGTCAAACAACTACAAAATCACGTTTATCGCTATGAAAATGCGCAGGCTGTCACCCACTTAATGCGCGTTGCCAGCGGCCTCGATTCCCTAATGCTCGGTGAACCGCAAATTCTGGGGCAGGTCAAATCGGCCTTATCTTTGGCCAAAGATGCCCACACGGTTTCGCAAGATTTAAACCATATTTTTGAATACGCCTTTTATGCGGCCAAACGGGTGCGTTCTGAAACGGCAGTCGGCAGTCATGCGGTGTCCATGGGCTATGCAGTAGCACAGTTGGCGCTACAGGTGTTTAGCCATCCGGACAAGCTGACCGTGCTGGTGATGGCGGCAGGTGAAATGAACAGTCTGGTGGCCAAGCATCTGGCGGAAATGGGCGTGGCCAAGGTCATGATCTGCAACCGCACCCGTGCCCGTGCTGAAAATCTGGCCCAGGAAATTGCCCATCGGGTAGAAGTTGAAATTATTGAATTTGAACAGCTGGCAGAACATTTGCATCGCGCCGATGTGATCTCCAGCTGTACCGGCAGCCTGCATCAGGTGATTGGCTATAAAGAAGTCAAAGCCGCGCTGAAAAAGCGTCGTTACCAGCAGATGTTGCTGGTCGATCTGGCTGTTCCGCGTGATATCGACCCGAAAGTCGAATCACTAGATGGTGTGTATTTATACGGTGTCGATGACCTGCAAAGCGTGATTGATGAGAATCTGGCACAGCGTCGTCAGGCCGCGGTAGAAGCCGAGGTGATGGTGAATCAGTTGGCGACCGAACTGGTAACCCAGCAAAAGGTCAAAAGTGCCGGCAGTACCATTCAGGCTTATCGTGAGCAGGGTGAAACGTTACGTCAGGAAGAACTGCAACTGGCGATGGCGCGAATTGCCAAAGGTGAAAATGCGGCACAGGTGTTACAGGAATTTTCTTACCGTTTGACCCAGAAATTGCTGCATCCCACCTCGATTGTGCTGCGTCAGGCGGCCAAAGCCGAAGATCCGGAATACTTTGAAATGCTGCAAAGCGAACTGCAGCAGGTCAGTGCCAAACGGCGTAAATCTAAACGCTAAGCCATCGTGATGGTTCAGCGTGGTGTTTAACGCCGCTTATTCTTCAAGTAAAGTCAGGGAACGTTTTTTATCAATCTGATAAATCTGATGTTTCAGATTACGCATTTCTTCAATACTGCTAAATTTCTTCGAGCGGATTTTTTGCTGCAAGAAGTGGTATTGCAGTTTAATGGAAAAATCTTCGGCCAGCTTGTCAGCTTTCTCTGGCGAAGTGGTGTAATCGCCGACATTGGCTTGCTGTAAAATGCGCTGTAATTCGTAGTGATAAGCCGCACAGGCGCCTAGCACATAGTATTTGGCCAGTTCTGGGTCATCCGGTAATTCATCAAAAATTCCGTTAAAGATTTGCAGGATTTTGGCCAGTAACTGATCGGCCGGAATCAGTGCGCGTAACGGTTCAAAATGAATATATAAATACGGATGGTTGATCAGAATCGCCACCACATATTCTTCGGCATCAACCTTGGTGCTAAAGCTGAGTGAGGCATCATTATTGGTATGTGGCTGCCATTTGCGGTTAAAGCCGAGTTTTTCCCGGAAAAACTGTTGCAGCAGATAACGGTAAGAGCCGGTTTTCGGTAACAGTTCAGTCAGCTGTTTTAACTCGCCCATCACCTGACTTTTGCCTTCGGGCTTGCTGATATCATGGTTTTGACTTAAATGCGCAAACACAAAATCAGACAGTAGCGGCGCCTGATCGAGCAGGCGGCGGAAATTTTCAATGCCTTCACGGCGGATCAGCGAGTCTGGGTCATGATCATCCGGCAGCACAAAAAACTTCAGTTCACGGCCATCATTCAGCAGGGGCAGGGCAATTTCCAGCGTACGTCGTGCTGCTTTCTGACCTGCGGCATCACCATCAAAGGCAATGGTAATGCGTGAGTTCTGCTTAAACAGAATATTCAGGTGTTCGGTATTACTGGCAGTCCCCAGCGTTGCCACGGCGCCATAAATGCCATATTGCTGCAGCGCAATCACATCCATATAGCCTTCCACCATCAGCCAGTCCTGGGCTTTCTGCTTGCGGCCTTCGTATAGGCCATACAGCAGCTGGTTTTTATGGAAGACTTCCGAATCGGGCGAGTTGATATATTTCGGCTTGATCTCGTCATTGAGCGCACGGCCACCAAAACCGACCACACGCCCTTTGTGATCACGGATCGGGAAAATCACCCGGTCACGTAGCAGGTCAAAATCACGGCCGGAATCGCTGGTACGAATTAGCCCCAGCAGTTTTAAACCTTCAATATCTTGTGGAAAGGCTTTTTCCAGATGCTGCCAGTCTTCCGGTGCATAGCCCAAACGCCAGAACTGGATGGTCTGTGCGCTTAAACCGCGCTGGCGAAAATATTGCTGTGCCGACTGGCTGTGCGGTAACTGCTGTTCATAAAACTGCGCCACATTTTCCAGCAGATCAAACAGGTTGCCTTCCTGCACCGGCTCCTGATCAAAATCCGGATATTGTTCAAAACCGGCAAAGGGATCATCTGCTGGCTGGAACTGCTCAAAAGGATCAAAATGTGCAGCAGGGACTTGATCAGTTTCGGTCGGTGTGGGTGTTGCTGGCGCGGGTGCAGTTTTGGCCGGTGGCGCCGGTTTTTTGGCCTCGCGTTTATAGACCAGTTTTTTGCTGTCCTGATTGTCTTTTGGCAGCTCGATACCGGTCTGACTGGCCAGATCTTTGATGACATCGACAAAGTTACGGCTGTCGATATCCATTAAAAAGCGAATTGCATTGCCGTTGGCCTGACAGCCAAAGCAGTGATAATACTGTTTGTCGCGATAAACGTGGAAAGACGGGGTTTTTTCCTGATGAAATGGACAACAGCCCGAATAGGTCCGCCCGGTTTTTTTCAGTTTCACGCGCTGACCAATCAGATCGACAATGTCGGTCCGATCCAGAATCTGATCAATCGTGTGTTGAGGAATAGCCATACTGTTTTTATCGGGTCGGTTAAGCGGTAGGTCGAACAGATCGACAGGGTATAGAGATTACAGTGTATTGTTTCCTTTCTATCCGGTTTTGCGTGTTCAGGCAAGTGGCCAAGATAAAAGGGCAAGTATAGTAACGTATGCTTTATATTTTGCAAAATTGAAAAACAGGTTAAAAGCTCTATCCTTACTCGCTATTTTTCAAAGCTGTACTTATGTTAGGACAATAAAAGGAAGAGACAAATTTTATTTTAAGTGTGTTGGGCCTCTATTTTCATTCGGCCTGTTAAGGGCTTTGTATGGAGAATTTCCTACTTTGGAAAGACCCAAAGTAGGCAAAAGTCTTTGTTCCCCATACACAACATCCTTGTTGTGATGGGGAACGTGTGGCATCCCTGCCACATCCGCGTATCCAATGGAATGTTTAAATCAAATTTAAGACAGTCATGGATGTTAATTATGTTTACTCGGCCGCTTCACTGTTTTCCTGTTTTTCAGGACGGTCCAGCAAACCAAAACTTAAACGGTTGGTCCAGCTACGTGGTTCTTCCTGCTGGTTGGCCAGTTTTTGCTGCTGTTCGGTGGTGGCCTGTGCTTCACGACCAAAAATACCCAAAGTCGCACGGTTTAGCCAGCTACCTTCATTCCGTGCAGCACGCAGGTTTACAGAGCCATCGGCTTTAACCAGATTTGGATAGTTCAGTTTTAACAGGTCAATATACTGTTGTGCAGTGGCACGGTCACCCAGTTGGGTATAACCATAGGCTGCGGTGGCAATTGCTTCCGGAATCTGTGGGGTTTGCGGATAATGTTCGATTACCCAGAGTGAACGTTCCACCGCGGCGACCCAGGCCTTACGTTTAATATTAAAACGTGCCGCATTCATTTCCGCTTCTGCCAGCTCTTGCCCGATAAACTGCATACGTTGTGCAGCATCCACAGCATAGGTGCTTGATGGATAACGGCGAATGAAATCGACAAAGTTCTGATAAGCCACTTTTAAATAGCTGACATCACGATGCGCCTGTTTTAACGAGGTATAACGGATTAAACCATCATAGTTCTGTTCCATATTGGCCACGCCGCGCACATAGTAGGCATAGTCAGCATTTGGATGCTGCGGGTTCATCCGGATAAAACGGTCGGCCAGCGCGACTGCACCTTCATAATCTTTTTGCTGGAATTTTGCATACAGCAGCTCAAGTTGTGCCTGCTGGGCATATTCACCGGTAGGATAATAGGTTTCTAATGCTTCAAGATGCTGGATAGCATCGGTATATTGCCCGCGTTCCAGTGCTCGTTCTGCTTTTTGAATATAAACTTGTTCGCTAGATTGCGGACCTGTATCGACCACTTCTTTTTTTGGATTACTGCTACAGCCCACGATTGCAGATGCAACGCCAAGTGAAAGAGCTAGCATGGTAATTTTATAACGTGGTAGCGACATAAAAATTCCTCTGTTATTACGGGCAATGAGCTACAATTGCGCTATTAAACCACTTTTGTCTGAATGATCAAATGTCTCAAGCACAATCTTCCAATTCCAACATCCCTGAAACTGACTTCAATTTACTTGATGATTCTGAGGATGCAGATAATCATACTTCAGACCCAACTGCAACACGTTTATCGTTGCAATTTCAACTGGATGAAAGCTATCTGGGGCAACGTATCGACCAGGTTGCAGCTCTCATCTGGAGTGATTTTTCACGTGAAAAACTGAAACAGTGGCTAAAAGATGGCCATTTGTTGGTGAATGGTAACACTGTCAAACCAAAGTACAAGTGCGAAGGCAATGAACTGTTAAGTTTAAATGTTGAACTTGAAGCACAGACCAACAGTCAGCCTGAAAACATCCCTTTAGATATTGTCTATGAAGATGATGATATTTTAGTGATTAATAAACCGGTTGGTATGGTGGTGCATCCTGGTGCGGGCAATATTACCGGCACACTGGTCAATGCCTTGCTGTTCCATTATCCAAAATCGGCAGAATTGTCACGTGCCGGGCTGGTACATCGTATTGATAAAGACACCAGCGGTTTGCTGGTGGTGGCGAAAAATCTGGAAGCGCAGTTTGACCTGAGCAAGCAGCTGGCCAACAAGTCGGTGTACCGGATTTATGACGTGGTGGTATATGGCAATATCATTGCCGGCGGCACCATTGATGAACCGATCAAGCGCCATCCGCTCGACCGTGTCAAAATGACAGTGCTTCCGGGCGGCAAAAACGCCGTGACCCACTATAACGTGAAAGAGCGTTTCCAGCATTTCACCCGGGTTCAGGCGCGTCTGGAAACCGGCCGTACCCATCAGATTCGGGTTCATTTTAGCTATATCGGTCATGGTCTGATTGGCGATCCGGTGTATATGCCACGTGTGCGTGTGCCGGCTGGAGCCTCCGAGCTGCTCAATGAAACCTTGCGCGGTTTTAAACGTCAGGCACTGCACGCGGCCAAACTGGGGCTGGTGCATCCACGTACCAAACAGGACATGATGTTTGAAGCGCCGTGGCCGGAAGATTTCAGCCAGCTGGTGGATGTGTTGCGTAGCGAAAACGCTGCCTATTAAACCGTTCTGCAGCGTTGAGAAAGTATGATCTCAACGCCGCTTTTAAGTGAACACAGGAGCTGAGATGCAATTTATTCAGGGATTACCGGCACAGGTTTATGTGGCGCAAACGCGGATTCAGCATCAGCAGGCCTTGCCAGCGCAAGTACCGGAACTGGCCGGTTTTAACCTGGCCTTGCATGTGCAGGATGCAGCGGAACGGGTGCAGCAGCATCGTATGCTGTTACTGGAACAGCTGGCCGAATACGGTGTTAATACAATCAGCTGGATGAACCAGACCCACAGCACCTTGTGTCATGTGATAAATGATGAGCTGCATTTTAATGCACCGGAAGGCGATGGACTGGTCACGCAGCGCAAAGGCCATGCCTTAATGATGATGACCGCCGACTGCCTGCCCATTGTGCTGGGCAATCAGGATGGCACTGAAGTGGCCAATTTACATGCCGGCTGGAAAGGTCTGGCACAGGGTATTGTTGAAAATACCATTGCCGCCATGCAGCACCCACCGACCTGGGCCTGGTTAGGCGCGGCCATTAGCCAGCCGTGTTTTGAGGTAGGGGCCGAAGTAAAGCAGGTATTTTGTGAGAAATATCCCGCATTAAGCAGCGCCTTTCAGGCAGGGAAACAGGCCGGAAAATTCTATGCCGATTTATATGCGATTGCCCGCTATATCCTGACCGAGCAGGGGGTAACCACCATTTTAGGTGGTGATCAGTGTACCTATCGGCAGGCCGAGGAGTATTATTCTTATCGTCGTCAGGCCAAAACCGGACGCATGGCAACATTCGTTTTTATCGCTGATCAATGCTAAACTTGACTGAATTATTGGGTTTTTAAAGTTTCCATGTCTGTTACTGATCAAACATCTGTGTCGCAAGTAAAAGTCTGTGTTGTGTATCATAGTCCCTATGGCCATACCGCCAAGGTGGCACAGCATATTGTGCAGGGCGCCGAAAAAGCCGGAGCTGAAGTACATTTAATGGCAGTGAGCGAGGTCGATTGGGATGTGCTGGATCAGAGCGATATTCTGGTCATGGGCTGTCCAACCTATATGGGCAGTCTGACTTCGGCACTGAAACAGTTTATGGAACAATCTTCAAAACGCTGGCTGGCGCGAAGCTGGCAGGGCAAAATTGCTGCTGGCTTTACCAATGGCGGCGGTTTAAGCGGTGACAAGCTGGCGGTGTTACAGCAGATCAATTTATTTGCCATGCAGCATGGCATGTTATGGTCGGGCTTGCCGTTTATGCCAACAGGCCGTAGTCCGCATGATATTAACCGGATGTCGAGCTTTCTGGGCTTAATGACTCAGTCTGACAATGCCAGCGTTGAGGTCACCCCGCCAGAAGGTGACCTGGAAACAGCGGTGAAGTTTGGCGCTTATCTGGTGGGTTTAAAACAGAACTCAGCCTGATTCCCAATGACGCCATAAAAAATGCCTCCCATGTTGGAGGCATTTTTACATCAAGCACTTGTGTTCAAACACACTTATTTATGCATTAAACGGGCTTTATCACGCTGCCAGTCGCGGTCTTTTTCGGTGGCACGTTTATCATGCAGCTGTTTCCCTTTCACCAAGGCAATTTCCAGTTTGGCCAGCGGACCTTTCCAGTAACAGACCAGCGGCACACAGGAATAACCTTTCTGATTCACCGCACCAAGCAGTTTGGCAATTTCTTTGCGGTTTAGTAACAGCTTGCGGGTACGGGTGGCTTCAGGCACCACGTGAGTCGAAGCCGACAGTAAAGGCTGAATTTGGGCGCCAAATAAGAAGGCTTCACCATTTTTAAAGGTGATATAGCTTTCGGTCAGGCTCATACGACCGGCACGCAAAGACTTGACTTCCCAGCCTTGCAGGGACAGTCCGGCTTCAAATTTTTCTTCAATAAAATAATCGTGGCGTGCACGTTTGTTCTGTGCAATCGTGCCACTGGTATTTTTTTTAACTACAGTTGCTTTCGCCATAATGAGTCACTTCCAACGTTAGGCCTATTGTGCCCCAAACACAGGCATGCTGACAATTCCAAAATCAGCGCTGAATTACAGCACTATCGCAGGATTTTTGTGAAATTGGCCGAGTTTATTCACCAATAAATCAAGTTTTTGCTAAAATATGGCTCTACAAAACCAACTAGAGTAAAAATGGATGTCTAAAACTCGCGTGATTTATCCGGGGACCTTTGATCCAATCACCAATGGTCATATCGATTTAGTAACACGGGCGGCCAGAATGTTTGATGAAGTGGTGGTCGCAATTGCCATTGGTCATCATAAAAATCCAGTGTTTACTCTAGATGAGCGGGTAGAACTGGCCAAAACCTCACTCAGCCATTTACCCAATGTGGAATTTGTCGGCTTTGATGGCCTGCTGGTGAATTTTTTCCGCGAACAGCAGGCCACGGCGGTATTGCGTGGTTTACGTGCGGTATCT
This sequence comes from Acinetobacter sp. CIP 53.82, assembly GCF_000369465.1. Lineage (NCBI taxonomy): Bacteria > Pseudomonadati > Pseudomonadota > Gammaproteobacteria > Moraxellales > Moraxellaceae > Acinetobacter > Acinetobacter sp. CIP 53.82. Next base: position 182,230 of record NZ_KB850045.1, read on the forward strand.
GACTTTGAATACGAGTTTCAGCTGGCCAATATGAACCGTCAGCTGGATACCAATTTTGAAGCGGTATTTTTAACGCCGTCAGAGCAATATTCGTTTATTTCATCCACGCTGGTGCGTGAAATTGCGCGTTTAAAAGGCGATGTGACCAAGTTTGTGCCGCAAACCGTGGTCGAAGCCTTTGAACGCAAACATCAACAAGGTTGGTAGCGTGTCTTTATATATTACCGATGAATGCATTAACTGCGATGTCTGTGAACCTGTGTGCCCGAATGAGGCCATTTTCATGGGCGAGCTGATTTATGAAATCAATCCGGCGCTGTGTACCGAATGTGTCGGGCATCATGATAAACCGCAGTGCCAGTTATTCTGTCCGGTGGACTGTATTCCGCATGATCCCCATCATGTCGAAACCCAGGAACAATTGCTGGAAAAGTATCAAAAACTGATTGATCAAAAAAGCACGAGCAATTAGTGCATTTATTTGTTAAGATGCGCCCTCGAAGTGAACCAGACGATCGCTGCTGTGGAGGTCTCCGTGACTAAAGCAGGGGAGGAAAGTCCGGGCTTCATAGGGCAGGGTGCCAGGTAACGCCTGGGCGGCGTGAGCCGACGGAAAGTGCAGCAGAGAGTAGACCGCCTTCATTCAGGTTTCTTTTTCGGAAGAAATCGAAGGTAAGGGTGAAAGGGTGCGGTAAGAGCGCACCGCATGACTGGTAACAGTTCATGGCATGGTAAACCCCACCAGAAGCAAGACCAAATAGGAATCCTGAGGTACGGCCCGTACTGGATTCGGGTAGGTCGCTTGAGCGTATGAGTGATTGTACGCCTAGAGGAATGATCGTTCTCGACAGAACCCGGCTTATCGGTTCACTTCACCAAATTTTGTACAATTAGCCTGTAGAAGGGCTTGACGTTATAAACATTACAGCAGATAATGCGCGCACAGTTTACGGCTATGTAGCTCAGTTGGTTAGAGCACCGCACTCATAATGCGGGGGTCACAAGTTCAAGTCTCGTCATAGCCACCATTTTCAAAGATCACATCCTTATGTGATCTTTTTTTTTGTCTTTAAAATCTGTGCTCACAGTTGAGTTGCTGTACATCCACCTTCAGCATCTGCTGTAGCTGTTGAATCTGTTGCCAGCGCTGCTGCTGGTCGGCATAGACAAAAATTTTCTCATCGACCTGATCCAGTTTGGACACGGCAATTTTTTGTGCAGCACAATAACGGCCTTCATAGCGTTCCTGTGCAAGCGCCCGTTGCGCTTCAGGACTTAGGCGATCTGTGGTTAAAATCTTCTGCTGGCCTTTGGCATATTCGACCAGAATGCGTTTTTGCGGAATGGTGAACCAGAGATGACCATTAATAAATTCTGCGACATCGCGGCGTACCCCGTTATAGTCCACCATCAGCGGGGCAACCAGCTGACAGCCGGATAATGTCGCAACTAGCAGACTACTGATCCATATTTTTAACTGCATTGTGTTCAAGTGATTGATCCTGGAAAGTTTCATCATAGGCAGCGAAAGGGCCTGACCCAAGTAAAAAATTGCAAATCCGGTTAAAAATTAATAAAAACGTCATGTTTTGCTTAAACAGTGTTCATTTGAGTAGATAAATATCTTGACGATAAAGTCCGAACTTTAGATAATGCGCACACAGTTTACGGCTATGTAGCTCAGTTGGTTAGAGCACCGCACTCATAATGCGGGGGTCACAGGTTCAAGTCCCGTCATAGCCACCATTTTAAAAGACCAAGCTCTCAGCTTGGTCTCTTTTTTTGTCTGTTCAAAAAGTCCAAAAAAATGTTGTGCAAACTCTCCGCGCAATTTAGATACCAGCGATGAATAAAATGCTGGCTTAGGAATTCAGCTGTTGCTGTACCCAGCTTAAGAATTCCTGTTTATGCGCAAGGGCCGGCGCTTTAGAACCATCAATCACTTTAGGCTTGCCATTAAATTATACCTTTAAACAGATAAGACTGCCCAGCTTCAAACTCGATACTGCCTGTATCATGGATTTCGGCGAAAAACGCGTTCAGGCGCTCATACTGGCTATAGCGATGAAAATGCGGACGTTCAGTTAAATAATGATAAATCTGTTCTAAAGTCTGCAGGGTATTTCTTAGTGTCATATGAAATCCATTGCATCCAATTTTAGCTCATGCATATCTTGAACATAGGGTTAAACATAGACCGTTGTCTATCTGTTTTTAGTCAACCTAGACGATTCATTGATATTGGTTTTTTTGAATGACGTAGAACTCAAAAATAGGATCGGTTTAGATGGCAGGGGAAGATGCGTATTCTAAGTAGCCTCATTCCAGCAGACAATAAAAAACCCCAAGACTGGCTTGAGGTTTTTAGGACAGAGCAGATCAGGAGCTTATAGGCCCGGTTTCCAGCCATTGACTAATGGATAACGGCGTTCACGGCTAAAAGAACGTGATGTAATGCGCGGACCAATTGCGCCCTGACGGCGTTTGTATTCATTGCGGTCAACCAGACGCACCACTTTTTCAACCACAGCCTGATCAAAGCCTTTGGCAATAATATCGTCCTGGCTCAGGTCTTCTTCAATATAGGCATACAGGATCGCATCTAGCACATCATACGGTGGCAAAGAGTCCTGATCTTTCTGGTCCGGGCTCAGTTCAGCTGATGGCGGACGGCTAATTACACGCTCCGGAATCACCGGCTGTTCGCTTATACTGTTCCGGTATTTGGCCAGTTCAAACACGATGGTTTTGTAGACATCTTTGAGAACTGCATAACCACCAACCATATCGCCATACAGGGTGCAGTAACCGACTGACAGTTCAGATTTGTTACCAGTCGACAGGACCAGGTTGCCAAATTTATTGGATAAGCCCATTAGCAACGTACCGCGGGCACGGGCCTGCAGGTTTTCTTCGGTGGTATCAACCGGGCTATTGCCAAAGAATGGATACAGGGTTTGCATAAAGCTGTTCACAATCGAGTGAATTTCGGCAATGCCAAAGGTCACACCCATGGTTTTGGCTTGCTGTGCAGCATCTTCTACACTAATTTGCGCGGTATAGGTATACGGCATCATCACCGCTTGTACTTTGTCTGCACCCAGGGCATCAACCGCAATGGCCAAGGTTAGTGCAGAGTCAATCCCGCCAGATAAACCCAGAATCACGCCTGGGAAACCTGAACGTTGTACATAGTCACGTGTTGCCAGCACCAGACCCTGATAAATTTCAGCCATGGTGTCGAGGGCTGCCGCCTGTTCGCCCGTTTTATAGCGCTGCTGTTCGGCTTCATACTCCACCACAAACAGGCCTTCCTGATAGGTTGGCGCACGTAAAGCCAGTTCACCGTCTTTGCTGATCAGGAAGCTGGTGCCATCAAAGATCAGATCATCCTGACCACCAACCTGATTGACATAGGCCAGGTTCAGATTCAGCTGTTTGGCCAGCGCAGTCATGGTATCAATACGGTGCTGTGGTTTACCAACTTCGTATGGCGATGAATTCAGCACCAGCACGGTTTCTACATTCAGCTGGGCCAGTTGCTGTACAGTGGCTAAAGACCAGACATCTTCACAAATCAGTACGCCAAATTTATGCCCCAAGTATTCAAAGACCAGATGTTGATGACCTTCGTTAAAATAACGTTTTTCATCAAACACGCCGTAATTCGGTAAATTCTGCTTGTTATAAATACCCAGAATCTGGCCATCTTTCATTACCGCAGCCGAGTTATAACGCTGGCCATCTTCAGTTTCATTGACAAAACCAAATACCACAACGATGTCTTTAATCTGGCTGAGCTGTTCAAACGCTTTTTGCGTGCGTTTTTTGAGGCTTGGGCGTAACAGCAAATCTTCTGCTGGATAACCAATCAGAGAAAGCTCTGGGAAAATGATCAGGTCAGCCTGTTGTTTTTTCGCTTCATTTGCTTGTTCAAGCATTTTTTGCGCATTTGCTTCGAGATTGCCAATGTATGGAGAGAACTGTGCAAGGGCAATTTTAAAAGATTTCATTAATTTACGTCCTATTCCTATAGGGTTTTGAATACACGGGCTGCCGCTTGTAATTATGGTGATCGGGCAGCGGTGCATTCTGATACTAAAAAGTACTGCCGACTGGCTCAAGTATAAAAAGTAATACGCATACGACTTGATAAAATCTTATTTTGCAATGCAAAAAATCAGACGGGTTTATTTTATCTTAAATTAATTCAGATGCTAGAGCATATTCAGGATAATTGCATAGTAGCGGCAATTCGCGCCGTGAGAGAAGGCGCATAATGCTTTATTTAGTAAGCTTGAGTAACAAAAGCATGGGTTCGGTGAATCGGGCCTGATGGCACAAAAAACCGGCATTTTTCAATATGCAAACGCTATTGCAGCGCAGTTTAGGCCGGTGGATGCAGAATAATATTGTCAATCTTGTTTAAAAAAATATCGCGGGCAATATCGCCTTGCTGTTCAATGTTGTAGGCAAAAAACGGCTTACCGGGAATTAGCTGGTAACGGTAGGGATTATACCGCCCGGCAGACAGATAAAAAGCGGTTTGCAGCAGCGCACCTTTCAGCAGCACATTAATCTGCTGCTGATGCTGGTAAATATGTGTCATTTCATGAATCAGCACCGCCTGAAAGGCAAGCTGTGCCTGGCTATAATCTTCCCGGTACAATGGATCACGCACATGAATATAACCTTGCGGCGCCATCAGAATATGCGCCGGTTGCCAGGGCAAATAAGGATGATTCATGATGCTGACCCGGCTGTAATCAATCAGCTGCCCGAATACGCGCTGGCATAACGCAATTTCGCCCGGGGTTAAAGCCCGGCAGCGAAACTGCTCCAGTTTAAGCAGGCGTAGCAGTAGCGGTAACAGTTTCAGTAACAGCATGGTGAAAGATCAGGTCGGGCCATTCAATTTTCCCAGTTATAACAAAACTGGCAGGCAGATATGTAGCAAAAATTTCATCTGCGGTGGCTTGCCGGTTTTTCTTCATTTCCGCAAACCGTTACAATGCAGTTTTTCGCGCAGGTTCAGGTATTCGATGAAAGCACGTATTCATACACTTATTTCGCAAATGTCCCAGCAGATGTATGAACGTGAACAGGTGATCGCACAAACCTTGCTGGCCGCTGTGGCTGGCAGTCATACCTTTTTATACGGCTTGCCAGGTACGGCCAAAAGCCTGATTTCCAGACGGGTTGCAGCCGCTTTTGAGGTCGATGCCTATTTTGAATATTTGATGAACCGCTTTAGTACCCCGGAAGAAATTTTTGGCCCGGTGTCAATTAAAGCCTTAAAAGAAGATCACTATATCCGTAAAACCGAGCATTATCTGCCTTGTGCCGATTTTGCCTTTCTGGATGAGATCTGGAAGGCCAGCCCGGCCATTTTAAATACCTTGCTGACCTTGGTGAATGAAAAAGTTTTTAAAAATGGCGAACAGCTGCAGCAGGTGCCCTTAAGCGTGCTGATTGGTGCATCCAATGAAATTCCTGAACCGAATCAAGGACTGGATGCGCTGTATGACCGTTTTATTTTGCGTCTGGTGGTCGAACCCATTCAGCAGGCCGGCAATTTTCATCAGCTGCTACAAGCCAAACCGGGCAGTGCTCATTTACAGCTTGATGAATCACTTAAAATTACCCAGGCCGAGCTGGCCGAATGGCGCGAACAGATTCATGAAATTGAGCTGCCGGCTTTGGTATTACAGGTGATTGATCTGATTCGCCAGTATTTACAGCAGCATGTCGATGGCTTGTCGGTCTATATTTCGGACCGGCGCTGGCAACGTGTAGCCTATCTGCTCAAAGCTGCGGCATTTTTAAATGGCCGGCCGCAGGTCTTGGTCAGTGATCTGTATCTTCTGAAATCCTGCCTGTGGAATCAGCTGGAAGATATTCGGGAGATGCACAAGCTGATTGATCAGGCCATTCTGGAGATTGGCTTGCATGCCGATTTGCAATTGGAGTCACTAATTCAGCGCAAAGACGAGCTGGAACAGCAGATGCTGAACGCCTTTTACTATACCGATGATGTCTATGAAAGCTATCTGATTCAGGACAAGGAGTACTTAAGAGCAGTGACTCACCTGGATCATCATTATCAGGATAAAGTGCTGTATCTGTTATTAAATAAAATGGACAGCAAACAGGATTTCTTTGCTGTGGATGCTTCCGGTGAGGAAATTCGCGGCATCGTGTGTAACTTTAATGGCGGCCGGCTCTGTACCTTAAAAGGCGGCTATTATGGGCTGGAAGAAGTGGTCACACCGTATATTAAATACCCGAAAGGCAGCGCACGCCGTGTCATTGATGAAAAGTTGGTGCAGCAGTTGCGGGGAGAGCTTGCCCAGCTACAAAATGCACTGAGCAAAGATTTAGCCCTGTTACAGCAGCGTTTTAATGCCCAGTCAGCACATTTTGCTTCAGTCTTTGTTGCCGCCGCCGACAGTGCCCAGTTACAACAGCATGTGCAGCAGCAGTTACAGCGCTATCAGCTGCAACTGCAAGACTGCGCGCGGCTGGAACAGCTATGTCAAGGCTAGACCTGCAGCAGCATCAGCGTCAGCATACAGCGTTAGAGCAGTTGACCGGACAGCTGTATCAGGAGCTGGCCGATTCCTCCTTAAAACACTGGCTGGATGATCAGAAAGTCAGTCAGCATCTGGATGATAAAGTCCGGGCCTGGGCCTATCAGGCCAAATCCAGTCTCGATCAGCAGCATCCTTATAGGGAAGTGCAGCAGCAACTGGAACACTGGCTGGCGCAGCCCTCCATCAATAGCGCCGAGTTTCAGCAGATGCAGGTGCAATATCAGGATTTTCAGGCTCAGCTGGGGCTGCCTGATTTAAGCCCGTTTTGGACTCAAAGCGCTACTTTCTCTGCCGGACAGCGCGAGCTACAGGCACAGTTATTAACAGAAAAATGGCAACGTAAACTGACCGAAGCCATTGCTCATTGGGAATTTGAGCAGCTGGCCTTGCAGCGGGATGCTTTTCTGGATGAGATTCGCGATTTTCTCAGCCAGATGCAGCGACTGGCCAAATACAAAGATGCCACCGGCATCGAAACCGGTATTTTTATTGACTATTCCAGAGGCCAGTTACAACCACAGGATATCCAGCAGTTTGAGCAATGGGCCAGCTATTTGCAGGAGGATCGTGAGCTGCAAGCCTTGTGCCAGAAAATCGGTTCTGCCCAGCCTGCACATTATCCGCGCCAGGCCGTGCAGCAGCATCGGCCAGAGCAGGAGCTGGAATTGCTGGAGCAGCACTGGCATGAAGAAATTACCGGTATTCAGCTGGCGCAGGATTTGAATCTGGCGCTGCCGAGCGAGCTGGCCTTACTGGCCGATCCCGATCTGGCGCTTTTATTTGACCTGAAATATCTGGAATCCAACCTGATGAGCTTTAACCTGCAAGGTCAGCACAGCAGTCGGGTAATTCAGGATCAAACAGCACGGCACAAGCGTCTGGGGCAAAAAGGCCCGATGATTTTGTGTCTGGACACCAGCGGTTCCATGCACGGCCAGCCGGAGCTGATTGCCAAAGCCATGAGTCTGTATCTGGCAATTCAGGCCATGAAAGCCAAACGCCCGATGTATTTAATTAACTTCTCGACCCAGCTGACCAGCCTGAATTTACTCGAAGGCTATTCGCTGGATGATCTGATTCACTTTCTTAGCCAGTCTTTTCATGGCGGCACCGATGTTATTCCCGCCATCGAACATGCCCTGTCGATGCTGGCCCAGCCAAATTTTCACAATGCCGATGTGCTGGTGGTGTCCGATTTCATCATGGGACAGTTACCGACAGAACTGATGGCCCAAGTCGAGCAGCAGAAACAGCAGGGCACCGGTTTTTATGCGGTAGCGATTGGTAACTTCCGTTTTGAACATCTGAATCAGGGCCTGTTCGATCATCAGTGGATTTATCAGTCCAAAGAACGCAAAGTGCGTTATCTGCCCAGTAACCGCAGTGACAGAGTGTCCAAATAGGCGCTGACCCCAATTGACAAGGAAATGAGCTCTGCGGAAAAAAGTGTGAGCAAATTGTCAGACAATATTTTTTAAAGTCACGATTTGCCAATTTTATGACGATTTTGGCAACTGGTTTCAATGCAGGGCTGGCTTAGTTTTGGTCTCATTCAGGTCGATGACCACGGTGTCTTGACCTGGCTCAAATGGACAAAACAAAGAGAATAGCCATGCAGATTGCTCAGTTTTTACCTCAGCCTGTTCGCCATTTTTTCAGCGCGACACCTTTTGATGCCGAGAAACAGTCGGCTGCCCTCCCAATCCGGCATATGAAATTCGACTTTAAGGCCGAAGAAATAGATCCCAAATTTTACTTGAATGCCGAACTGGCCAGTGCCTATTTTGCCTCGCTGTCGATTTTCCTGACCTATGGCGAAGATCTGGTGATTGACACCGCGCGTTATCATCGTGAGCTGTTAAATGATCCCGTGCTAAAACAGCGGGTCACCTCCCTAATTGGCCAGGAGGCGCTACATTCCAGATTGCATGAAGAGCTGAATGATGCCTTTCGGGATGCCGATCTGCCGGTTGAGCTGTTCCGTTCCTGGGCCAGATTTGTCTTTGATCACGGCTTTAACCGTTTGCCACAGCCGATGAAACTGTCGCTGATGGCTGGCATTGAACATTTCACCGCGGTGCTGGCCGAGTACATGATGAATCATGAGGAAATTTTCTTCCAGTCGCATGATGAAAAGCAGCGTGCCATCTGGATGTGGCACATGCTGGAAGAATCGGAACACAAAGACATTGCCTATGATGTGTTCCAGTCTTTATCCAACAGTTATGGCTTGCGCATTGCCGGTTTCTTCCCGGCGCTCATCACCATCCTGGTGCTGATTTCCATTGCCTCGCTGCTGGTGCCGTTTTATCGCAAACCGTCTAATTTGTTTAGCCTGAGTTACTGGAAAGACCTGCCGCGTAGCATCAAGCTGATTTTTGGTCTGCAAGATGGCGTGTATGGCAGTAGCTGGGCGCATATTCTGGATTATCTGCGTCCCGGTTTTCATCCGAATGACCATGATACTTCGGCCTTTTTAGCCTATTACAAGGAACGTTTGCTGCATCCGGAAAGCGGGGTGTTAACGCCGTATTTCGTCAAGGAATTTGCCCCGGCGCTCAAAGTGTAAGGATGAAGAAGGATGATGGGATTATTTGCAAAAAAAGTGCGACTGAGCCAGCAGGCCTATGCGGTGGTGACCGGTGCAGGCAGTGGGATTGGACGCAGTTTTGCGCTGGAACTGGCCAGGCGTGGTGGCAGCGTGATCTGTGCCGATATCAATCTGGCGGCGGCTCAAGCAACCGCCAAGCAGATTGAACACCAGTTTGCGACTGCGGCCTTTGCGTTGCAATGTGATGTGGGTGTGGCCGAGCAGGTGCAGCAACTGGCTGAACAGTCTGAACAGCTGTTGGGCCATCCGGTGACTTTGCTGATCAATAATGCCGGTGTGGGGCTGGGTGGCAAGTTTGATGAAGTCAGCCTGGCCGACTGGCAATGGTGTATGCAGGTCAACTTATGGGGCGTGATCCACGGTTGTCATTATTTCGTACCGAAACTGAAACAGCAGGGTGGTGGTGCGATTATTAATGTCGCTTCGGCTGCTGGTTATACCGCAGCGCCGGAAATGACCGCCTATAACGTCAGCAAGTCCAGCGTACTGGCCTTGTCTGAAACCCTGTCTGCCGAGTTACGTGGCGCCAATATTCGCATCAATGTGTTATGCCCAACGCTGGTGCCGACCAATATCATGAAAAATGGCCGTTTGCCTGCGCATTATTCGGGACTGGCAGATCATTTGCTGACCCATCATGCCTTTGTCAGCTGTGAGCAGGTGGTAGCGCAGACCTTAAACAATTTAGACCGGGGCGAGCTGTATACCATTCCACAGCCAGATGCCAAACTGTTCTGGTGGTTCAAGCGTGCCGCGCCGCGTTTATATACCAAGCTGCTGGGTGTGGGTTATCCATTATTCAATAAATATGTACAAAAATCCTGAGTAGAAAAAAATGAAACAAGATGATCAAGTCACGTTGCAAACGGTCGCTGAGCCGGCCGATCTTGTGCTCAAAAAGCCTAGTCGAAAAGCCAAAAGTGCCAGTGCAGCATCAGCAAGGGCAGGGGCCAATCAGCCAAATTCTCAAACAACTGAGCAGCGCGGTAGATCAACTACTATGCCAAGCCGGGTCTATGACACCATTATTATTGGGGCGGGTATTTCCGGTCTGGCAGCGGCCTATAAACTGAATCAGGCTGGCTATCAGGATTATCTGGTGCTGGAAAAAGCCGGCCGGGTAGGAGGCACCTGGCGGGACAATACCTATCCGGGTTGTGGTTGTGATGTGCCCTCGGCCTTATATTCTTTTTCCTTTGCGCCAAGTCATGGCTGGAGTCATTTATTTGCCAAGCAGCCGGAAATCCTGCGTTATCTGGAAGATGTGGCGACCCGTTTTCAGCTATATGCCAAGATTGAATTTCATAATGAACTGCAAGATGCACGCTGGAATGAGACTGAACAGATGTGGGGGCTCAACACCAGCAAAGGGCGATATCGGGCCAGAACCGTGATTTTCTCTACCGGCCCGATTACCGAGCCGCAACTGCCGAAAATTAAAGGCATCGACAGTTTTAAGGGCGAAATGTTCCATTCGGCACGCTGGAACCATGCCTATGACCTGCGTGGTAAACGCATTGCGGTCATTGGCACCGGCGCCTCGGCCATTCAGTTTATTCCGAAAATTCAGCCTCTGGCCAAAGAGTTATATATTTTCCAGCGTACAGCGCCGTGGGTCCTGCCAAAGCCTGATCTGCCTCTGAATCAGGTGATGAAAAGTACACTGGCCAAGTTTCCGGTCATCCAGCAGCGTTGGCGCGGTGCGGTATCGCAATCTTTGAATCTGATTAATTTTGGCCTGCGTCATCCACCTTTGTTGGAGCCCGTGAATGTACTCAGCCGGCAGCTGTTAAAATTACAGGTCAAAGATCCGGCTTTACGTCAGGCGGTTACCCCCAATTTTTCGGTCGGCTGTAAGCGTTTACTGTTTGCCAATGATTATTATCCGGCCTTGCAGGCCCCGAATAGCACTTTAATTCCGCATGGCTTGGTGGAAATTGAAGGCAATACGGTGATTTCCGCCAATGGTGACCGGCATGAGGTCGATGTGATTATCTGGGGAACGGGCTTTGAGGTGTCACATCCACCGATTGGCCGCCGTGTGCAGAATGCCCAAGGCCAACGACTTTCCGAGCTGTGGCAGAGCAGTTCACCCGAAGCCTTTTTGGGCACCAGTATCCAGCATTTACCCAATGCCTTTTTGGTGCTCGGGCCGAATATTCTGGTCTATGATTCCTTTATTGGCATTGCCGAAGCGCAACTGGACTATATTGTCAGTGGTTTATTGCAAATGAAAGCCAAGGGCTTAAAGCGCATTGAAATCAAGCCGGATGTGCTGAAATACCACAATGCCAAAGTACAGACTCATGTGCAGAAAACTGTGTTTAACCGTGGCGGCTGTCAAAGTTATTATCTGGACCAGAATGGTCGCAACTTTGCCGCCTGGCCGTGGTCACTGGCCGAGTTAAAGCGACGTTTACAGCGCCTAGATCTGGAGCATTATCAGGTAGCTTAACGTACTTTTGCGCTGAATATTGGCGTTGCCTCGGTCTGGTCGAAACGCGCATTTAGTTTGAATGTCCATAAAAAAACCACCCAAACGGGTGGTTTTTTCGTCGTTGAACGCGAACCGGATTAACGGTTGATGTCGCGTTGAACTTCGCCAGTGTAAAGCTGACGAGGACGACCGATCTTGTAAGGACCGCTGTGCATTTCTAACCAGTGGCTGATCCAACCAACTGTACGTGCAAGCGCGAAGATCACAGTAAACATTTCTGTCGGAATACCAATCGCTTTCAGGATGATACCAGAGTAGAAGTCTACGTTTGGATACAGGTTACGCTTGATGAAGTATTCGTCAGAAAGCGCGATACGCTCAAGTTCCATTGCTAACGCTAATTGTGGATCGTTGATACCTAATGCACCAAGAACTTCGTCGCAAGTCTCTTTCATTACTTTCGCGCGTGGGTCGAAGTTTTTGTAAACACGGTGACCGAAGCCCATCAGTTTAACTTCTTTAGTCTTCACTTTTTCCATGAAGCCAGCAACGTTTTCTACAGTGCCGATTTCATCCAGCATCTTAAGAACTGCTTCGTTCGCACCACCGTGCGCAGGACCCCAAAGTGCAGAGATACCCGCAGCGATACAAGCATAAGGGTTAGCACCGGTAGAACCCGCTAAACGTACTGTAGACGTAGACGCGTTTTGCTCGTGGTCAGCGTGAAGAGTGAAGATACGGTCCATTGCTTTGGCAAGAATCGGGTTCACTTTGTAGTCACGGTCTGCAGGTGTAGCAAACATCATGTACAGGAAGTTTTCAGCGTAGCTTAAGTCGTTACGTGGGTAAACGAATGGTTGACCAACAGTGTACTTGTAGCTCCAAGCTGCTAAAGTAGGAATCTTCGCGATTAAACGGATCGCAGTGATTTCACGGTGGTTAACATCTTCGATGTCCAGGTTGTTGTGATAGAACGCAGATAATGCACCCACAACACCAACCATGATCGCCATAGGATGCGCATCACGACGGAAACCGTTATAGAAGCGGCTAACTTGGTCGTGAACCATGGTGTGGTTACGAACTTTCGCGTCAAACTCTTCTTTTTGCTCAGCTGTTGGAAGCTCGCCGTTTAATAACAGGTAGCAAGTTTCCAGGTAATCAGCTTTAGTCGCCAATTGATCAATCGGGTAACCGCGGTGTAACAGAACACCTTTGTTACCGTCAATGAATGTGATCTTAGATTCACAAGAAGCTGTCGCCATAAAACCAGGATCAAAAGTAAAGTGACCTGCAGCCAACACATCCTTAACGTCAATTACATCTGGGCCCAATGTGCCGCTGTAAATTGGTAATTCAATTTCTTTGCCATCAAGCTGTAAAACGGCTTTCTTGCCAGTTGCTTCAGACATTCAATAGATCTCCTGTCCTGGTGAATGTTGATCTGACTCGTAGTATCAATCTTTTAATGCGCGAATCAGACGGATCGAAAATTTGCTATAAGATTAGTGTGTACTGAAATTTTGTCAATTATACTTATGGATAAAAAGTGACGCTGACACAGCAGCTTAGTCAAAAAATATTCGTATGAAAAACTGAGTAAAATCACAGCACCGACGCGCTATAATAAGTCAAATTCCCGGGCAGGTGCAGAAAAAAATAATAGGAATGCTTTAATTGTAAGCAATTTTTTAGCGTTAAAAGCTCTTGAAAAGCCGGGCTGCTGGAATTTTAAGCTTTCCGAAATATATCTGTTTTTCATAACTTAGCTGGGCTTTGCCGGTTCTGCTGCTGCTTTGTTATTCATAAATAAAAGCGCTAAGTCTGTCATTTTTTTAGGTTTAACTGGTTAAAAAATAGCTGATTAAATCAGCCATTCAGCCAGTTAACTTGTTCTGATGCGCTGAAATTGCAAGTAAAGGCAGAGCAATCTATCGGCATTTTTTTAAAAGACAAAACCTAAATACCGACCTGAAGCAGGAAGCAAGAGCAAGGCGCTGAAAATATTTCATGTTGTATGCCTGATAGAGAATATTCAAGGAAAAAATATTCAGGCACCCAAAGATAAAGTGAAAAGATTCAACAATATAGTGTCTAGACATTTACTGTGCTGCTTTAGTCTAAATATTTCAGTCCGGTGAAAATTGCAATTATAGCTAAAACCAATAGCAGAAATATAAAATAAATTAATAAAAAACAGTGAGATGATGCCTTAAAGATGTATCCGGTTGATGTGTTTCATAAATTACCTATTTGTTAATGATTCTTATTTAAGGGTTTTTTTGTTCAAAAAGCCCAGTGCGGTTGTTTGTATTTTAATAGTTGACGTTTTATAATTCAGTGTCGTTTTGAATATAGGCATTCGAATGCCTAGCAATGCCAGCTTTCCTTCGAATTAATTCCAACAAACTCCGGATGGAGTTTTTACTTACAGGATGCCCGCTGTGAAAAGCAACAGACCTGTCAATTTGTCCATGGGTCAAGTTTTATCAGTAAACTTAAAATCACCTGTGGCTATTGCATCAATTTTACACCGTCTTTCAGGTGTCATCGTATTTTTACTCGTACCGGTACTTCTTTGGTTATTAGACAAGTCTTTGTCTTCGCCAGAAGGTTTTGCAGAAGTACAGGAAATCTTTAACGGTTTCTTTGTCCGCTTTATCGTATGGGTATTTGTAGCCGGATTAATCTATCACTTCATCGCTGGTGTCAAGCATTTACTTGCTGACCTTGGTGTTGCAGAGGAACTGCAAAGTGGTCGTGTTGCAGCTACTATCGCATTAGTCTTGTCTGCGATTGGTATTCTCGCAGCCTTTGTATGGATTGTTCTCTAATGAAAAGTGCTACAGGTTTAACGGGTTCAGGTTCTCGCGACTGGTTTATCCAACGCGTAAGTGCTGTTGTTCTTGCTGTTTATACCGTTGTGGTATTTGGTTGGATTCTGCTGAATGGCGGATTTAACTTTGAACAGTGGTACGGCTTTATGATGACATTACCAATGAAGATTTTATCTTTATTGGCAGTCTTATCTCTTGTTGCACACGCATGGATTGGTATGTGGCAGGTATTCACAGATTACGTGACTACTCGTCAGATGGGTCCTTCAGCTTCAGGTTTACGCCTAGTGCTGACTTCAGCAGTGATTATTGCTGTTTTTGCATACGCAATCTGGGCAATCCAGATTTTCTGGGCGAATTGATAGGAAGATATCATGGGCGCGATTAACCCTAAAGAAGATTATTCAAACATTCCACACCAATTTTTTGACGCAGTCATCGTTGGTGGTGGTGGTTCAGGTATGCGTGCATCTTACCAACTTGCTCAAGCGGGTTTGAAAGTTGCAGTACTGACCAAAGTATTCCCAACACGTTCGCACACGGTTGCGGCGCAAGGTGGTATTGGTGCATCTCTTGGTAACATGCAGGAAGATAACTGGCACTACCACTTCTATGACACGGTTAAAGGTTCTGACTGGTTAGGCGACCAAGACGCGATCGAATTCATGACGCGTGAAGCGCCACAAGTGGTTTATGAATTAGAACACTTGGGTATGCCATTTGACCGTAACGCAGACGGTACAATTTACCAGCGTCCATTCGGTGGTCACTCTGCAAACTACGGTGAAAAAGCTGTGCCACGTGCATGTGCTGCTGCTGACCGTACAGGCCACGCGCTGCTTCACACGCTTTATCAAAGCAACGTGAAAATGGGTACTCAATTTTTCGTTGAATGGATTGCACTTGACTTAATCCGTAACGAAGCAGGCGACGTACTGGGTGTAACTGCAATTGACCAGGAAACAGGTAAAATTGCGGTATTCCAAGCTAAAGCGACGCTATTCGCTACTGGTGGTGCAGGTCGTGTTTACCGTGCCTCTACTAACGCGTATATCAACACGGGTGACGGTCTTGGTATGGCTGCTCGTGCAGGTATTCCATTACAGGATATGGAATTCTGGCAATTCCACCCAACAGGTGTTGCGGGCGCAGGCGTATTGTTAACGGAAGGCTGTCGTGGTGAGGGTGGTATCCTTCGTAACGATTCTGGCGAACCGTTCATGGAACGTTATGCTCCAACTTTAAAAGACTTGGCGCCACGTGACTTCGTATCACGTTCTATGGACCAGGAAATTAAAGAAGGCCGTGGTTGTGGTCCGAATAAAGACTACATCTTGCTGGATATGACGCACCTGGGTGCTGACACGATCATGAAACGTCTGCCATCTGTATTCGAGATTGGCAAGAAATTCGCGAACGTTGACTGTACTAAAGAGCCAATTCCGGTTGTACCAACAATCCATTACCAAATGGGTGGTATTCCGACCAACATTCATGGTCAGGTTGTTGTTCCAGAATCTCGTGAAACGACTCCACTGGTTGCCAACTACGACAAAGACACTGACACATATTCTACAAATGCGGAAGGTCGTGACTTTGCGAAACCTGTAAAAGGTTTCTATGCAATTGGTGAATGTTCATGTGTATCTGTACACGGCGCAAACCGTTTAGGTACTAACTCACTGCTTGACCTGGTGGTATTTGGTAAAGCGGCTGGTCAACATATCATTGAGTATGTAACTAAACAGCACGATGGCGAGTACGAACCACTACCTACAACTGTACTTGAAAACACGCTGAACCGTATTCGTAAACTTGACGAATCAACTTCAGGTGAAAACGCTCAAGAAGTTGCGGATGCAATTCGTAACATCGTTCAGGATCACGCAGGTGTATTCCGTACTTCAGCATTGCTTGAAGAAGGTGTGAAACAGATTCTTGCGCTTGAACCACGTGTTCGCAATATCCACCTGAAAGACAAATCTAAAGTCTTCAACACTGCACGTGTAGAAGCATTAGAAGTTGAAAACCTATACGAAGTCGCAAAAGCAACCTTGATTTCTGCTGCTGCGCGTAAAGAGTGTCGTGGTGCGCACACTGTTGTAGACTTTGAATTACCACCAGATCACCCGACTTATTCTTATGGTCGTCGTGATGATGAGTGGATGAAGCACACTCTGTGGTTCTCTGCAGACAACCGTCTTGAGTACAAACCAGTACGTTACAAGCCGCTTTCTGTTGCAGCTATTCCACCTAAACCACGTACATTCTAATCAGGAGAAACAAGATGAGTAGAGGTACTCGTACATTTCATATCTACCGCTATGATCCTGATAAGGATAAAGCACCGTACATGCAAACATTCAAGCTGGAATTGACTGATAAGCATCGTATGTTGCTTGACGCACTTTTGGCGTTGAAAGTACAAGACGAAACTTTAACGTTCCGTCGTTCTTGCCGCGAAGGTATTTGTGGTTCTGATGGTGTAAACATCAATGGTAAAAACGGTTTGGCGTGTCTTTGGAACCTGAACGATTTACCAAATGAAATCACCATTCGTCCATTACCAGGTCTGCCAGTGATCAAAGACCTAGTTGTTGATATGAATCAGTTCTACGACCAGTACAACAAGATTCAGCCATTCTTGATCAACAACCAGCCTGCGCCACCAAAAGAGCGTTTACAGTCTCAGGAAGACCGTGAGCACCTAGATGGCCTGTATGAATGTATTTTATGTGCATGCTGTTCAACTTCATGCCCATCATTCTGGTGGAACCCGGACAAATTCCTGGGGCCTTCAGCGCTGTTGAATGCTTACCGCTTCATCATCGATTCACGTGATACTGCAACTCAAGAGCGTCTGGCGCGTCTTGACGACCCGTTCTCGCTGTTCCGTTGTAAAGGCATCATGAACTGTGTGTCAGTTTGTCCGAAAGGTCTGAACCCAACCAAAGCAATCGGTCACATCCGTAACATGCTTCTGGATACTGCAGGTTAATCTGAACGCCAGTTTGGTGAACTCAAAAAAGCACATCTCCGGATGTGCTTTTTTTATGCTGCTTTATTGAACACTTGAGTGGGGTTGGTCTGATGAGATGCATTGCTGCATACAAACTGGGTATGAAAAGTGCAGGTGAATAGTTTTAAATCAATCCTCTACAAAAGTGTAATAGAGTGATGGTATTTTGTTTTAATACGCCCAGAAATGGGGCATGAGACTGCAAAAAGTGGTGCAAGATGTTATTATATAACGCAAGTTGAAGAGGGCAGATTGAAAGATGTGCTCTCTTTTGTTTTATGGAATAAAGAAGCCGTTGGACTTTGGTCTTAATTGCTTCTAATTATTAAATAAAGCACCATATGTTAGAGCAAAATATGTTTCTTGTATTTCGCCAATTTATAGGAGGTATACGTCAAAAAAATCAATTGAGAGTTGGAGATCATGTTACGATTAATAAACTTCTATATTTAAAAATTGAGGTTGAATTTATGTACATTTTTTCAACATTTAAAGAGATGTAGAAAGCCAGAAATTAGAGTAAACCTATTTAGAAAAGCTAATTTGCCGAATTAATTTTTCTAAGTCGATTTGCAAAAAAATTGCTCGGTTTTGGCCGAGTATAAAATGAGTGATGATGCCAATCAGGGCGTTATGATTCATTATTCACATTGGGTAGTCCTAATGTAGTGATAACGCCTCATGACAGTTGTCGAATGGGGACGAATGTCATGTTACCAATTTGACATTATCAATCATGGGTTTTGCTTAAAAAGCATCCTGAAAAATGTTTTTGCAATAGGAAATGGGTCCACAAATGCAAGAAGTTGCTGACGCTCTGCGTCTTGACACTGAACTTTCCGCTGATAGTGCAGCGTATATTGAAGAACTTTATGAGCAGTATTTAACGTCTCCAGAGTCAGTTGGTGAAGACTGGAGAGTGTACTTCGATAAATTCCCAAAAGGTGATCAACCTCATAGCAATGTACGTGAGCAATTCCTTTTATTGGGTCGCAACTCAAATCGTATTCAGTCTGTGGCTCAAAGCGCGGTAAGCTCTGAGCATGAACGTCGTCAAATAGGCGTCCTGCAACTGATCGCAGCGTATCGTAATCGTGGTCACCAAAAAGCAAAATTAGATCCGCTAGGTTTGGCAAAACGCGAAGAAGTGCCAGATCTTGATCTTGCTGCGCACGGTTTAACCAAATCTGATTTAGATACCGTATTCAACACAGGCAACCTGGCGATTGGTAAAACAGATACCACGCTGGGCGAAATGGTTGAAGCGATGGAAGCAACTTACTGCGGTTCAATTGGTGCAGAGTACATGCACATTGTTGACACCAAAGAGAAACGCTGGATTCAACAGCGTCTTGAAAGTGCCCGTGGTCAGTATGGCTTCAATGCAGAACAGAAAAAACACTTCCTTGAGCGTTTAACTGCCGCTGAAGGTCTGGAAAAATATTTAGGTAATAAATACGTTGGTGCAAAACGCTTTGGTGTGGAAGGTGGTGAATCTTTCATTCCAATGGTTAACGAACTAATTCAACGTGCCGGTGCGGTTGGTTGTAAAGAAGTCGTGATTGGTATGCCGCACCGTGGCCGTCTGAACTTGCTGGTTAACATCATGGGTAAAAACCCGGCTGACCTGTTTGGCGAGTTCGAAGGTAAATCTTTACACAAGAAAGGTTCGGGTGACGTTAAGTACCACCAAGGTTTCTCATCTAACGTAATGACCCCAGGTGGCGAAGTTCACTTGGCATTGGCGTTTAACCCGTCGCACCTTGAAATTGTTGGACCTGTGGTTGAAGGTTCAGTACGTGCCCGTCAAGTACGTCGTAAAGACATTGGTGGCGATGACGTATTGCCATTAATCGTACACGGTGATGCTGCATTTGCAGGTCAGGGCGTGAACCAGGAAACTTTCCAGATGTCACAAACACGCGGTTATACCGTGGGTGGTACTGTGCACATCGTAATTAACAACCAGGTTGGTTTCACTACCTCTGATCCACGTGATGCGCGTTCTACAGAATACTGTACCGACATCGCGAAAATGGTTCAGGCGCCAGTATTCCACGTGAATGGTGATGATCCTGAAGCGGTAATCTTCGTAACGCAATTGGCACACGACTTCCGTCATACTTTCCGTAAAGACGTAGTGATTGACCTGTTCTGTTACCGTCGTCGTGGTCACAACGAAGCGGATGAGCCATCTGCAACCCAGCCACTGATGTATCAGGTGATCAACAAGAAAGCCACTACACGTACTTTGTATGCAGACCAACTGGTACAACAGGGCGTATTAGATCGCGCTGCTGCAGACCAAATGGTTGAAGACTACCGTGCCGATCTTGAAGCAGGTAATCACGTTGCCAATGCGCTGGTTCTTGAACCGAACAAGAAAATGTTTGTGGACTGGACGCCGTACCTGGGCCATGAATACACTGACGAATGGGATACCACTTTCCCGGCTGAGCGCTTAAAAGAGCTTGGTGAAGGCATGCGTAAACTTCCAGAAGGTTTCGTGATGCAGCGTCAGGTGTCTAAAGTGATTGACGAACGTCTGAAAATGCAGACCGGCGAAATGCCGTTGAACTGGGGTGCTGCTGAAACTCTAGCCTATGCAACACTGCTAGATCAGGGTTACCTGGTACGTATTACTGGTGAAGACGTAGGTCGTGGTACCTTCTCGCACCGTCATGCCAAACTGCATAACCAGGTTGATGGCGAAACTTATATTCCATTGTGCCATGTGAAAGAAAACCAGCCGCGTTTTGCTTTATATGACTCGCTATTGTCTGAAATGGCGGTACTGGCATTTGAATATGGTTATGCGACCACGATTCCACACGGTCTGATCATTTGGGAAGCACAATTTGGTGACTTCGCTAACTGTGCGCAAGTGGTGATTGACCAGTTCATCGCCTCAGGTGAAACCAAGTGGGAACGTGTATGTGGTTTAACCATGTTGCTGCCACACGGCTTTGAAGGTCAGGGTCCGGAACACTCATCTGCACGTTTAGAACGTTTCTTACAGCTGTGTGCTGAAGACAACATGCAAGTGATTACCCCGACTACACCAGCACAGATTTTCCACGCTTTACGTCGTCAGGCAATTCGTCCAATCCGTAAGCCAATGATTGTGATGTCACCGAAATCATTGCTGCGTCACAAACTGGCAACTTCATCTCTTGATGAGCTGGCAACTGGTACTTTCCAGACTGTGATTGACGAAATCGACAGCAACATCAACAAGGCCGACGTGACCCGTCTGGTACTTTGTGGTGGTAAAGTGTATTACGACCTGCTTGAAAAACGTCGTGAAAAAGAATTGAACAACACGGCAATTGTTCGTATTGAACAGTTGTATCCATACCCAGAACAACGCATTGCGGAAATTCTTGAAGCTTATCCAAACGTGAAAGAACTGGTTTGGACTCAGGAAGAACCGAAGAACCAAGGTGCTTGGTTGTTCATCGCGCCGCGTCTATATGATGATGTGATGAAAGCTGGTAAACAGGTTCGTATCAGCTTTGCTGGTCGTGAGGCTTCTGCCGCTCCAGCGTGTGGTTCACCATATTTGCATGCAAAACAACAAGCTCAGCTCATCAATGACGCGCTTGCGATCGTAGCTGAATAACAGGAGATTCGAAGTAATGGCAACCGAAATTAAAGCACCGGTATTTCCAGAGTCAGTTGCAGATGGAACAATCGCGACTTGGCACAAACAACCAGGTGAAGCAGTATCACGTGATGAAGTGATCTGTGACATCGAAACTGACAAAGTTGTTCTGGAAGTTGTAGCTCCTGCAGACGGTACGATTGCTCAAATCATTAAAAATGAAGGCGATACTGTACTTTCAAATGAAGTGATTGCACAGTTTGAAGAAGGTGCTGCATCTGGCGCTGCGCAAACTCAAGCAGTTCAGTCTGAAGAGAAAGTTGAACAGGCGGCTGCGAAAACTGAAGCAGGTGCAGCACCTGTAGTTGAGCGTGCTCAACCTGTTGCGGACCAGGCACCAGCAGTGCGTAAAGCATTGACTGAAACCGGTATCAACGCTGCTGACGTACAAGGTACAGGCCGTGGCGGTCGCATCACTAAAGAAGATGTGGCCAACCACCAGGCGAAACCAGCAGCTGCGCCTTTAACTGCAGCAGTAGGCGAGCGTATCGAGAAACGTGTTCCTATGACGCGTTTACGTAAGCGTGTAGCTGAACGTTTACTTGCAGCGACTCAAGAAACTGCAATGTTGACGACGTTCAACGAAGTGAACATGAAACCAATCATGGAAATGCGTAAGCAATATAAAGACGCATTTGAAAAACGCCACGGTGCGCGTCTTGGCTTCATGTCATTCTTCGTAAAAGCTGCGACTGAAGCGCTAAAACGCTACCCAGCAGTAAACGCATCAATTGATGGCGACGATATCGTTTATCACGGTTACTATGACATCGGTGTAGCTGTATCTTCTGACCGTGGTCTGGTGGTTCCTGTATTACGTGATACAGACCGTATGAACTACGCTGAAGTTGAATCTGGCATTGGTGCTTATGCTGCGAAAGCACGTGAAGGTAAACTTGCGATTGAAGACATGACTGGCGGTACATTCACCATTACTAACGGTGGTACTTTCGGTTCACTGCTGTCTACGCCAATTCTGAATACACCACAAACTGCTATTCTAGGTATGCACAAAATCCAGGAACGTCCTATGGCAGTCAATGGTCAGGTTGAAATCTTGCCAATGATGTATTTAGCGCTGTCTTATGACCACCGTTTAATCGATGGTAAAGAAGCGGTAGGTTTCCTTGTAACAATCAAAGAATTGTTAGAAGAGCCAGCTAAACTTATCCTTGACTTATAATTTATTAATTAAAAATCTCTCCTAACCCCTCTAAAAAGAGGGGAAAGGTTCCCCCTTGAGCAAAAGGGGGAATTTAGAGAGATTGATTGGAGATAAAAATGTCTCAACAATTTGATTTAGTTGTTATTGGCGGTGGTCCAGGCGGTTATGAAGCAGCCATTCGTGCGGCTCAGCTTGGTTTTAAAGTGGCATGTATCGAAAAACGCATCCACAAAGGTAAACCATCTTTAGGTGGTACCTGCTTAAACGTGGGCTGTATCCCGTCTAAAGCGCTGCTTGATTCTTCACACCGTTATGAAGATACCGTTCATCACCTGGCTGATCATGGTATTACGACAGGTGAAGTAAACTTTGACCTGTCTAAATTACTGGCACGTAAAGACAAGATTGTTGATCAGTTGACTGGCGGTATTGACCAGTTGCTGAAAGGCAATGGTATCGAATGGTTAAAAGGTACTGGTAAATTACTGGCGGGTAAGAAAGTTGAGTTTGTTCCTCACGAAGGTGAAACTCAGATTCTAGAACCAAAATACGTAATTCTTGCGTCTGGTTCTGTACCTGTGAACATTCCGGTTGCTCCTGTTGATCAAGACATTATTGTTGACTCTACTGGCGCGCTTGAGTTCCCTGAAGTACCGAAGCGTTTAGGTGTGATTGGTGCCGGCGTGATCGGTCTGGAGCTTGGTTCAGTATGGCGTCGTCTAGGTGCTGAAGTTGTTGTATTTGAAGCAATGGATGCCTTCTTGCCAATGGCGGATAAAGCGCTGGCAAAAGACTACCAGAAACTGCTGACCAAACAGGGTCTGGATATCCGTGTAGGCGCGAAAGTGTCTGGCACTGAAGTCAACGGTCGTGAAGTAACTGTAAAATACACCCAAGGCGGCGAAGAGAAAGAACAGACTTTCGACAAGCTGATCGTGTGTGTGGGTCGTCGTGCATATGCTGAAGGCTTACTGGCTGATGACTGTGGTATCAAACTGACTGAACGTGGTCTGGTTGAAGTGAACGACTGGTGTGCGACTTCTGTTGAAGGCGTATACGCAATTGGTGACTTGGTACGCGGTCCAATGCTGGCACACAAAGCCATGGAAGAAGGCGTAATGGCAGTTGAACGTATTCACGGTCATGCTGCTCAAGTGAACTATGACACCATCATCTCTGTCATCTATACACACCCTGAAGCGGCGTGGGTAGGTTTAACAGAAGAGCAGGCCAAAGAAAAAGGTCATGAAGTGAAAACCGGTCAATTCGGTTTCGCAGTCAACGGCCGGGCTTTAGCTGCCGGTGAAGGTGCTGGTTTCGTGAAGTTCGTTGCCGATGCTAAAACAGATCGTTTACTGGGTATGCACGTGATTGGACCTGCGGCGTCTGACATTGTTCACCAAGGTATGATCGCGCTTGAATTTGTATCTTCAGTTGAAGATTTACAATTAATGACATTCGGTCACCCAACCTTCTCTGAGGTGGTGCACGAAGCGGCACTGGCCGTCGATGGACGTGCCATCCACGCGATTCAGCGTAAGCGTAAATAAATAAAAAAAGAGCGGTTTCGACCGCTCTTTTTCATTTGGTGGTTGTTTTTGTTTGAATAATCATCTAAAACTAAAACGATAAAACTGTATAAATGTTAATACTCACGACGATGGATGTTGGAGTTTTAGCGAGTCATAAAAAAACGTGAAAAGTAGTAAAAGGTAAATAAATGAATCTACATGAGTACCAAGCCAAAGCGCTATTAAAAAAATATGGTATGCCGGTGCAGGAAGGTCTGCTTGCAACCAATGCAGATGAAGCAGTACAGGCATTTGAACAGCTCGGTGGCAAATTCGCTGTCATGAAAGCCCAGGTGCATGCGGGTGGCCGTGGTAAGGCGGGTGGTGTGAAAGTGGTGAAATCGGCTGAAGAAGCGGCAGAGTATGCCAATCAGCTGATCGGTACTCGACTGGTCACTTATCAGACCGATGCCAATGGCCAGCCGGTGAACAGTATTCTGGTGGCCCAGGATGTCTATCCGGTAGAGCGTGAATTATATTTAGGTGCCGTGGTGGATCGTTCTAGCCGTCGCGTGACCTTTATGGCCTCAACCGAAGGTGGGGTCGAAATTGAAAAAGTCGCAGAAGAAACCCCAGAAAAAATTATTAAAGTCGAAGTTGATCCACTAGTCGGCTTATTGCCATTTCAGGCACGTGAAGTTGCGTTTGCCCTGAACTTAAAAGATGGACAAATCAACCAGTTTGTCAAAATCATGACCGCGGCGTATCAGGCCTTTATTGAAAACGATTTTGCCCTGTTTGAAATTAACCCGCTGTCTGTACGTGAAAACGGTGAAATTTTATGTGTCGATGCCAAAGTTGGCATTGATTCCAATGCGCTGTACCGTTTGCCGGAAGTGGCGGCGCTGCGTGACAAGAGTCAGGAAAATGAGCGCGAACTGAAAGCCTCTGAGTTCGATCTGAACTATGTAGCGCTAGAAGGTAATATTGGCTGTATGGTCAATGGTGCCGGTCTTGCCATGGCAACCATGGACATCATCAAATTGTATGGTGGTCAACCGGCCAACTTCCTTGATGTCGGTGGCGGTGCAACCAAAGAGCGCGTGATTGAAGCCTTTAAAATTATTCTGGCCGACAATTCGGTTCAGGGAGTATTAATCAATATTTTTGGTGGGATTGTACGTTGTGACATGATTGCGGAAGCGATTATTGCAGCAGTTCAGGAAGTCAATGTCAGCGTGCCGGTGGTGGTACGTCTGGAAGGAAACAATGCTGAGCTGGGGGCCAAATTACTAGATGAATCTGGCCTGACCTTAATTTCTGCAAATGGCCTGGCCGATGCTGCAGAAAAAATTGTTGCTGCAGTAAAAGCTTAAGGAGATGCATCATGAGCGTATTAGTAAATAAAGACACAAAAGTATTGGTTCAGGGCTTCACCGGTAAAAACGGAACCTTCCATTCGGCCCAGGCGCTGGATTATGGCACGCGTGTTGTCGGCGGTGTAACTCCAGGTAAAGGTGGTCAAACCCATTTAGACCTGCCAGTATTTAACACCATGAAGCAGGCGGTCCGTGAAACTCAGGCCGATGCTTCGGTGATTTATGTACCCGCACCTTTTGTACTGGACTCGATTGTTGAAGCAGTCGATGCCGGTATTGAACTGATTGTGGTAATTACCGAAGGTGTACCAACCCTAGATATGCTAAAAGCCAAACGCTATTTAGAAACCAATGGTAATGGTACACGCTTAATCGGCCCGAACTGTCCGGGTATTATTACCCCGGGCGAATGTAAGATCGGGATTATGCCAGGTCATATTCATCAGCCAGGGAAAATCGGGATTATCTCGCGTTCAGGAACGCTGACCTATGAAGCGGTTGCGCAAACCACCAAATTGGGTCTGGGCCAGTCGACCTGTATCGGCATCGGCGGTGATCCGATTCCGGGCATGAACCAGATTGACTGTCTGAAACTGTTTCAGGACGATCCTCAAACTGAAGCCATTATCATGATTGGTGAGATTGGCGGCACAGCCGAAGAAGAAGCAGCCGAATACATTCAGGCGCATGTGACCAAGCCTGTGGTGGGCTATATTGCCGGTGTAACCGCACCAAAAGGCAAACGCATGGGCCATGCTGGCGCGATTATTTCTGGCGGTAAAGGAACCGCAGAGGAGAAATTTGCTGCCTTTGAACGTGCCGGAATGGCTTATACCCGTAGCCCGGCCGAGCTCGGTTCAACCATGCTGAAAGTATTGCAGGACAAAGGTTTGGTGTAAAACCTACCTGACTAAAAAACCCCAGTTCTTGGGGTTTTTTATGGCAAAGAACATAGATAATGATGACGCTTCTATTGAGGAAAAAGTAAAGCATACAAAACAAATAAAATGATTGTTTTAGTAATTGTGATTTACATCACACTTTAATAGAATATCGAACAATAATTATCAGAAACTTGAGAATTTATATGATCAAAATAACAACGATCATGCCGATTCAGTGTCTGTCGCTTTGCTCTTTTTTATTTTTTTCTTCTGCTCATGCCAATACGCTTGATCAGCAACGTGAGCACGCGGTGGAGATGGTTCGGTCCGGGCAGGTGGTCTCTGGACTCAATCGCTTGCAGGCGTTATTAGCTCAATTTCCCACAGATCAAAAGTTAATTGCGGATTATCTAGTTTTGGCCTATGGTCAGCCTGTGGTACATCCACAGGATTTATACCGCCTAACGCAGCAGATTCAACCTAAAACCTTTCCTGCCTATGCCCAGGTCAGCGCTATCAAGGTGCTCCGTGATGCCAAGCAGTACGCTCAGGCCAAAGCGTATCTGGCCCGGTTTCAGCCTTTAAATACCCAGGCCAGCGGCAAAGTCTGGCACGCGGTACTGGAAGCCGAGTCGGGTCAGGCAGCAGCCGCTAAAACGTTGCTGAAAAACCTGCAATGGCAACAGCTTAGTGCCGATGACCTGAGTTTATTGTCTTATACCTATCGTATCCTGAATATGCCGGTACAAGCCTTGCAGGCAGCCGAAGCCGGATTAAAAAAGCAAAGCAGCATTGCAGGCCATGAACAATATGTACTGTCGCTGATGCTTACTGGCAAGCATCATGCAGCAGAGAACTATCTGCTGCAACAACAGTTAGCACATAGCCATCCTCGTTTATTATTGCAAGTCAAACAGCACCAGTTTTCTACCCGGATTCAGAATGCAGTACAGGCCTATAAAACGGCACAACTGCGCAGTGAATATGCAACAGCCTATACCGAGCTGGATGCGGTACTGGCCGATATGGCTGCACATGAACCACAGGTGGCAGCTGACGCCGAACTGCAGCGCGCATTCTATGCCGATTATCTGTATGCCTTGGGACAGCGTAAGCGTCATCAGCAGGTCTTGAAAATTGTGCAACAGCAGCATCAGCCAATTGCAAACTGGCCGGCTTATGTACGCCATGCCATTGCCGATGCCTATCTGGCCACCCGACAACCGGAACTGGCTGAACCGGTGTATTTAAGCCTGTTTCAGGAAAAGAACTATGCAGACTATACGGTGTATGCCGGTTTGTATTATGCCTATATCGAACAGGAAAAATTCAAGCAGGCTGATCAGCTGATTCAGGACATGGACCGTCAGTTACCGCGTTATCGTTATAGCGAGGCCAAAGGCGTGGACCGCAGTACCCATGAAGACCGGGAGCAGTATCTGGCTTTAAAAGGGCTGAACTATGCCTACCGCAACGAACATGCCAAAGCCGAGCAGTATTTTGAAACCCTGGTTTCAATTGCACCGAATAATCTGGCCTATCAGAACAATCTGGCACAAATTCAGCGCTGGCGTGAAAAACCACTGACTTCCCAACAAACGCTGGAGCAGTGGAATGGCCTGGATCAGGTCAGTCAAATCACCCAGATTAACCAGATGCAAAATGCCCAAGCCCTGAATGATATTAGGGGCTGGCGTCAGCCGAATCAGGCCTTGTTACAGACGGCTGCAGATGATACCGGTGTGCAATTAAGCCGCAAAGAATTAAAGGATCGCGATCATTTCAGCATTCAGCATGAAAGTTATTTTTCTGAAAGTCGTTCCGATCAGGAACAGTTGCTGAACCGTTTAAAAGGTTCAGAAGAGCGTACCCATTGGACCCGTCTTAACAGCCCGTGGCTAAATGAGCATTATCAGGTTTTTATTGACCATCAGCATCGGCAGGGGCGTTATGAAGATGGCACCCTGGATGATCCGCGTTTAGGTCTGGGTGTGGCCTGGTCCAAAGATCGCAAGTATGCCAGCCTGTTGCTGTCTCAATCTTTAGATGAAGACCGTGTGGGCGCTGCACTGGACTGGTCACACTGGTTAAATGATCATTGGCAATATCATCTGGCGGTGAATACCCAGGCCGATATTCCGTTGCAGGCAGTGGCCAAAGCACATGAAGGACAGTCGTATCGGGCTGGCCTCAACTGGCAGGCCAACGAGTCGCGTAAAGCCGGTGCACAATTTCAATTGACCGATATTGATGATGGCAACACCCGTCAGGAATATCAGGCCTATTTTAGCCAGCAGTTTTATCAGGCCCCGCATCATCTGAGTCGTGCCACGCTCAGCGGCTATTATGGAAAAAATAAGCCCGTCGCCGTGGATTATTTTAATCCTGAATCCAGCCATAGTTTAGAGCTGAAACTGGAACATGACTGGATGACCTGGCGTCGTTATGAGCAACATTTTAATCAGCATTTTGAACTGACGCTGGGCACATTTGGACAGAAAGATTATTCCAATGAGCCGATATATAACCTGTTTTATCGCCATGACTGGCGTGTGTCACGAACCTGGAAACTGCACTATGGCATTGGTTGGGGCAGCCATCCGTACGATGGCAAAACAGAAGAAAAAACCTATGCAGTATTCGGCTTTGAAGGACGATTCTAATGCAAATGAAACCCGCTTTACTCCTGAGTGCCTGTATCGCTGCATGTGTTTATTCTCCTTTGACCGTGCAGGCCGAGACCAGCACAGCGCCAGCAGCAACTACAGCGCCGCTTGATGCGCAGGCCTATGAATTTGTTACCTTAACTTTTCATGATGTGCGTGATGACGTTGCCAAACAGGGTGACCGTGATCTATACGCCATCAGCACCCATAACTTTGCCCAGTTCCTGCAATGGATCAGGGAACATGGCTGGCAGCCTATTCGGTTAGAAGATGTCTGGCAGGCCCGTCAGCATAAGACAGCCTTACCGGAAAAAGCAGTATTAATAACTATTGATGATGGCGCGCTCAGCAGCTATAGCCATATTTTCCCCTTATTAAAGCTGCATCAGGTTCCGGCTGTTTTTGCTATTCCGACCAGCTGGATTAATGGCAATACCAAAGATGCCTATGAAGCCTATGGAGAGGGCAACCTGATGAACTGGCCGCAGATGCGTGAAATGCAGCAATCCGGTCTGGTCGAGTTTGCCTCACATAGTGATGACCTGCATCACGGGATTATTGCCAATCCGCAGCTGAACCAGCAGCCGGCCGCGATTACCCGTGAATATTTCCCGGCCCAGCAGCGTTATGAATCTGATCGCGCCTATGCGACGCGGGTGGTGAAAGATTTACGTCAATCGAAGCAGATTCTAGATCGTGAATTAGGAATTAATACCCGTGCTATTTTCTGGCCGTATGGTGCGGTGACCAAGGAAACTGAAGCGCTGGCCCGTGAAGCCGGTCTACCAATGTCGTTTAGTCTGGGCAGCGTACTGACATTGGCTGATGCCGATACCACCTATCAGCGTGCCCTGATTACGGAAAACCCATCACCTGAAGAAGTGTTTGGTGAAATTAAAGACTTCTTAATGAATAGCCGGGCGCCGCATAAGCAGCGTAAAAGTTTATTACGCATTAACCTGGCAGATCTGGCGGGGAGCAATATCACCGCATCAGAAGCACATCTGAGCCAGCTGCTCAATCAGGTCAATGCCTTTCAATCCAATACGCTGGTCCTGAATGCGGTGGCCGATCAGAATGCCGATGGCAAAATTGATGTAGCTTATTTTCCGAATCGAAGCTTGCCAGTGGCTCAGGATTTGCTGAACCGGGTGGTATGGCAGGCCCGGACCCGGATTGCTAATCGGGTATATGCAGAAATGCCGCTGAGTCTGGAAACCCGGCAAGGTTATGATCTGGCAGAATTGACCGCAGATCTGGTGAAAAACAACAGCTCGATTGAAGGGCTGATGATTGAAACCGGCGATGCGTTACATTGCGCTGTATTTCAGGCCGAATGGAATGCAAGCTGTCAGGCACAGCTGCAACAGGTATTGAGCATCAAGAACCGGACCAAAAGCCAGGGTAAATACTATGCCAATATCAGTAACAACTATCAGACTGCATTAAAGCTGGAGATTCAGAATCAGCCACTTGACGGACTGAAAAAACTGCTGCAGCAACTGCCGGATCATGCCGATTTCCTGTATCTGGCTGTCGATCCGTTGGCATCCCCCCAAGCCATCAAACATGTGCATCAGGCTTTAAACCAGTTAAATGAGCGGGAAAAGCAGCATTTGATGATTAACTTGCAGATTAATCCGGACAGCACTGCAACAGACTGGCGACATTATCAGCAGATGTATCAGCAGCTAAGACGTCAGGGCATTCAAAAAATTGGTATTGATAATTATCAGCCGACCCATGGGCAGGCCGTGCATCAGCACCTGTACCGGGCGTTGAGCCTGAATGCAAGTCCGCTGAGTTATCGTGATCCCTATGTCCTGGAACAGGGAGAGCCGCAATGATGGAAGTGTTCTCGAAATTGAGTTTTAACGATTTTTATTTTGGTTTTGCATTTTTATATCCCTTGTTGATGGCCTGGCTGTGGATTGCGGGCGGGATCTGGTTTTATTTTAAACGGGAACATCGTCAGGATCATTTCCCTGAACCGAGCGATGAAGGCTGCAGTATTATCATTCCTTGCTTCAATGAAGAAGAGCAGGTCAGACGTACCATCAAGTTTGCCATGCAAAGCCAGTATCCGGAATTTGAAGTGATTGCAGTCAATGATGGCAGTCAGGACCGGACTGCAGCAATTCTGGATGAGCTGGCCACGCAATATCCAAAGCTACGGGTGGTCCATCTGGCCGAAAACCAGGGCAAAGCCTATGCCTTAAGAGCCGGGGCAATGGTTAGTCGCTATGAATTTCTGGTCTGTATTGATGGTGATGCGCTGCTGCATCCACACGCAGTATTCTGGATGATGCATCAGCTGACCAGCTTTCCGCGTGTCGGGGCGGTTACCGGTAATCCACGGATTATTAACCGTTCCAGTGTGCTCGGTAAAATTCAGGTTGGTGAGTTTTCCTCGATTATTGGATTGATTAAACGCGCGCAGCGCACCTATGGCCGGATTTTTACCGTATCAGGTGCGATTGCCGGTTTTCGTAAAACCGCGCTGGACCGGATTGGCTACTGGCGTGATGACATGATTACGGAAGATATTGATGTTTCGTGGCGTTTGCAGTTCGACCACTGGGATTTGCAATATGTGCCCAAAGCCCTGTGTTATATCTATATGCCGGAAACGTTTAAAGGTCTCTGGAAACAGCGCTTGCGCTGGGCACAAGGCGGGATTGAAGTGCTGATTGCCTATGTGCCAAAACTGTTTAAATGGCGCCTTAGACGGATGTGGCCGATTGTGATTGAATCGATCATCAGCGTGCTATGGGCCTATGTGATTATGGGCATCTTTGTGCTGTATTTTTATGGGCTGTTTTTCCCCTTGCCGGGTGAGTGGGCGATTCAATCGATTCTGCCGCAGTGGTACGGGGTGATTTTGGGCCTGACCTGTTTGCTGCAGTTTCTGGTCAGCTTAATGATCGATCATCAATATGATAAAAACCGTACCTTGAGAACCTATTTCTGGGTAATCTGGTATCCGCTATTTTTCTGGCTGATTACCGCGCTGACCACGGTGGTGTCTGTGCCAAAAACTTTGCTGAAAAAGCAGAAACGTGCACGCTGGGTCAGCCCGGACCGTGGTTTTACCAAGGAGCACGAGCATGGCTAAATTTAAAATGATTGAGGATGAAGCTCAGCTGGAGCTACCAGAATATATTGATGAGCCGCGCTATGTACGTAACAAGGCCGCAGGCTATGGACTATTCTTTCTGGGCTGGCTGGCCTGGATCTGGTTATTCCTGCCTCTGATCACTATGTTGCTGTGGCTGTTTCAGGGCTATACCGTATATGAGCAGCTGTTTGTGATGTCGGCACCGCAAAGCTCGTTCAGCCTGTTTTATCTGGGGCTGGCGATTATGGTGTTTATTCTGATTCTGCTGATCTGGGCTGTGTATAACTGGCTGCGTTTTCGTGATAATGAGCGCCGGGCTTTTCCGGAGCATATTCAGACTGAGCAGCTGGCGGAAAGTTTTCAGGTCGACACAACTGAAATGGCGTATTTGCAGCAGGCCAAAAATCTGACCTTACATTATGATCAAGATGGACAGCTGGAAAAATTTGAAGTTCATCAGCCACTGTCTTCATCATAGAACATTGAAAAACAGCCATAAAAAACGCAGCCTTAGCTGCGTTTTTTTATTCACCTCATTTAAGTTGATGAAATTTCCTGATTGATTTTCGGCTGAGATTTCAGGCTTTGGGTCAGACCGTTAATATCACCGCCGTGGATACCCAATTCACTCATCAGGCTGTCAATTAACGGCGCTTGCGAACGATAGCGCAGGGCACTGTTCACCACCTGATCAGACAGGGCCACTTGACCATGACCGTGTTCGCTGCCATCGACATGTGCGCTGCCCATCCCATTTAAACCATTGACGTGCAGAATCTTGATGTCATCAATATTTTCCATTGGCTTGACGCTTTCACGGATAATTTCTGGCAGGTATTTCAGCATGGCCAGACGTACCTGCATTTCGACCTGTTCCGTCGACAGGATGTTATTGGCTTCGTTGACTGCACGGGTACCTTCAGCATCAACCTGATACTGTTTTTCCATCGCTTGTGCCAGCAGGACTTTGGCATCGGCTTCACCACGCGCTTTTAAACGCAGCTGTTCTGCATTGGCTTCTGCGGTAATCCGCACCGCTTCCGCTTCATCGACCGCCGCCTGTTTGCCGGCTTCAGCAGCAACAGTAATGGCAATCGCATCTTTTTCAGCGGCCTGCTTGGCAGCCACCAGCTCGACTGCCTTGGCTCGTTCTGCGCGCTGGGTTTCACGTACGGTAATCACTTCTTCTTCTGCTTTTACCGCTTGAGCACGGGCTAAATCGGCCTGCGCTTTGGCTTCAGATTCGGCACGGGATTTTTCCGCAATGGCAATGGCGCGGTCCTGTTCGGCCAGCTCAATGGTTTTCTTCTGTTCTACCTGGGCTTTTTGGACTAGCTGTTCTTTTAAAATATTTTCATTGGCGACATCACGTGCTGAGCCAATCCGTTTCAGTTCAATTTCACGTTCAGCAGCAATGCGGGCTTCTTCCGCTTCACGTTTTTTGGCTGCTTCCTGGGCTGCAATTTCCGCCAGCTGTTCAGCACGGCGTACCGAAATTTCACGTTCTTGCTGTAACTTGGCATATTCTTCTTCACGAAGAATCTGCAGGCGCGCCTGTTCGGCTTCCAGGTTTTTGGCTTTAATGGCTAAGTCGGCATCCTGTTCAATGTCGTTACGTTTACGACGACGGTCTTCAATGGTTTCGGTTAATTTGGTCAGACCTTCGGCATCGAAAGCATTTTGCGGGTTAAAGTAGCGGAAACTGGTCTGATCCAGTCCGGTTAAAGATACAGTTTCCAGTTCCAGACCGTTTTTAAACAGATCTTCCGACACCACCTGCTGTACTTTCTGTACGAAGTCGACGCGTTTTTCATGCAGTTCTTCCATCGCCATTTCTGCGGCTACGGCACGTAAAGAATCGACAAATTTACCTTCGACCAGATTTTTTAATTCATTTGGGGACATGGTTTTTTGCCCCAGCGTTTGTGCTGCGGTGGCAATAGATTCAGCGGTCGGTTTAACCCGCACATAAAATTCGGCCATGACATCGACACGCATACGGTCGCGGGTAATCAGGGCCTGATCTTCAGCACGGCGCACTTCCAGACGCAGGGTATTCATATTGACCGGAATAATTTCATGCAGCACCGGTAACACAATCGCCCCCCCGCCGAGAATGACATGCTCACCGCCAAAACCGGTACGCACAAAGGAAATTTCCTTGCTAGAGCGGCGATACAGGCGGGCCAGGATTAAACCAATCACAAATAAGGCCAGGAAAATAATTCCGGCAATAATCAAGACGTTATACATATTTGAACTTAACATTGTTATCTCTTGTGTTTTTCAGTTGTTAATTTAAATGCATGGCATAAAAGCCAATTTTGGTTCTCCCCGTTAAAATTACGGATTGACCCTGTTGAAAACTTTCGTCCTGTTCCGGTTCTACCAGAATATAGTGGGTCAGACCATGCTGATCCTGCACTTTGGCTTCTGCCGGAGAATTGGGAGTAGCCACACCTAAAATAATGGTGGCTGTGCGGCCAATCAGCTCGTCACTATAAATGGCGGTGGTTTCATCTTGCGGTAAAATGCGGGCAATCAGCATGGCGCTATAACGCACCAGGGGCATGCTCAGAAACAGACAGGCCGGTGCCATTATCCAGGCTGTAATATATTGACCGATCCATTGAAACAGCACTGATTGTAAAATCAGGCCAGACAAACCATATAAGGTCAGGAAAATAATCAGCCAGATCAGCAGCGGTACCCGGCCAATGTACAGCCAGTCCAGAAACTGGACCAACAGGCCACTAGAACCATCAATATTCACTTCTACATCTTTATGCGGAATTAAGTCATCCGGCAGAAACTGGTCCAGAATGCCCTGACTGCCGCCACCGGCCAGTAACAGAAACACTTCCAGCAGGGCAAAGAAAAACAGCAGGCAGATACAGACACTAAAAATCAGATTGGAAGGGTGAGTGAGCAAATCCCACATAACTGAATACTCTATTGTTCTGTTGTGTTTAAATTATTGATATTCAAAATATATATTATTATTGAATGCGCCTAGCATAGCATTAGGCCGCGTTTTTGTCTAAAAAACCTGCATATTTTAGGCAAAAAAATACGCAATGATTGGGGTGATCATTGCGTAGAACAACGAATCTGCTTGCACAGTTTCGGTAAAGGAGAAATGTTATGAATTAGGATTGCTCCTAGAACATGTGACTAGAATACGCCGGCGTTGGGCTGGGTTCAGCAGCGTTCAGGTAAATTCATGTTAAAGATTGTTGCTTCTATAAAAATTGTGTGACATTTCTCTCCATATTTTCTCTATCATTGTAAACGTAGCATAAAAAAGCCTTTCGCGAGGAAAGGCTTTTCAAGATCAGCATGGGGCTTAGAAGCGGAACACCCCTAAACCGGCTTTAACTTCATCTAAAGTGGCTTGAGTAATGTCACGGCACTTATCGGTACCGGTCTTTAAGATATCCATGATGTAATCCGGATCTTTGGCCAGTTCTAAACGGCGTTCACGGATTGGACCAATCAGCTCTTTTAAAATGCCTTCCAGACGTTTTTTCACGGTACCATCACCCAGACCACCACGGCGATAATGGGCTTTTAATTCTTCCAGTTCTTCTTTGTTCGGATCGAAAGCATCTAGGTAGGTAAATACCACGTTGCCTTCAACCTGGCCCGGATCTTCAATGCGGAGGTGGTTCGGGTCGGTGTACATGGCATTTACTGCTTTTTTAATGTCTTTGTCAGTAGCATCGAGCACAATGGTGTTGCCCAATGATTTTGACATTTTGGCTTTACCATCAAAACCAGGTAAACGGCCAACATTCGACAGCAATGCTTTACATTCAGGCAGCAGGTCCTGACCTACCTGACGGTTAATGCGGCGTACAATTTCGTTGGTCTGTTCGATCATAGGAATCTGATCTTCACCCACGGGCACTACAGTCGCTTTAAACGCGGTAATATCGGCCGCTTGGGCAACTGGATAGCACAGGAAACCAGCTGGAATATCACGTTCAAAACCACGCATCTGAATTTCAGATTTAATGGTCGGGTTGCGCTCTAAACGTGCCACAGTGACAAAGTTTAAATACAGCATGGTCAGTTCATTCAAGGCCGGCAGGCAAGACTGAACACAAATGGTGGTTTTGGTCGGGTCAATGCCCACGGCCAGGTAATCGGTCGCCACTTCAATAATATTACGACGTACTTTTTCAAAGTTGTCGGCGTTATCAGTCAGGGCTTGAGCATCGGCAAGTAAAAGATGTTGATGGTGAGAATCCTGTAAACCTACACGTGAACGTAAAGAACCTACAAAATGACCGAGGTGAAGTTGTCCGGTTGGACGGTCGCCAGTCAAAATAACAGGACGATTATCTTGATTACTCATTATCTCTTCCAAGTCGTTGTTACGACATTTCTATACCGATGATTGGGCTACATTGTACGGCATAATATTTTTGAATGTCACGGGATAAGCCGAACAGAATCAACAATTGTCTGGAAATTTTAAAGATTTATTAATGAAGTAAATACAGAGTTTTGGAAGATTTCTCCTTAGAATAAGCCTAGAACACGATAAGGATAAAAATTATGGCGAGTAGCTTATTACTATTATTAGATGATATTGCCACTGTTTTAGATGATGTGGCGGTCATGAGTAAAATGGCCGCAAAGAAAACGGCCGGTGTACTCGGTGATGATCTGGCCCTGAATGCCCAGCAGGTCAGCGGTGTACGTTCGGAGCGGGAACTGCTGGTGGTCTGGCGCGTGGCCAAAGGTTCTTTTGTCAATAAACTGATTCTGGTGCCTCTAGCTCTACTGATTAGCGTGGTGGCGCCGTGGCTGATTAACCCGTTACTGGTCGTGGGCGGTTTATTCTTATGTTATGAAGGGGTTGAAAAAGTCCTGCATTCCTTGCACAAGAAAAAAGCCAAAACTGCCGAAGAAGCGCAGCAGGAATTAATTAAAACCGAAACCGATCTGGCCACGTTTGAAAATGAAAAAATCAAAGGGGCAGTCCGGACCGACTTTATTCTCTCGGCAGAGATTATTGTCATTTCCTTGGGTACTGTAGCTACCGCGGCCTTTGGTGTAAAAGTCACAGTGCTGAGTATTATTGCCATCGCCATGACCATTGGGGTCTATGGGTTAGTGGCATTTATTGTCAAGATTGATGATATTGGGCTGCATCTCTCGGAACAGGCTTCTAATTTTAAACAGTCGGTCGGGCGCGGCTTGTTGGCCTTTGCGCCAATCTTGATGAAAATCCTGTCGATTGTCGGGACTCTGGCCATGTTCCTGGTGGGCGGCGGGATTATCAACCACGCTATTCCATTGGTACATCACTTTACCGAAGACAGTGTGGAATACGTGCAGGAAATTCCCAATATCGGCAGTATTTTTGGTGCGCTTACTCCAACCTTGATCAATTTTGCTGTGGGCTTTATTGCCGGTTTGATTGTGGTGGCGCTAATTGGTCTGGTGAAAAAGGTCTGGCCACGTTCCAAAGCCTCTTAAACTATGTAAAATTCTAGCCAAGAGATAAAGATAATAAGGAGATTGCTATGCGTTGGAAAGGTCGTCGCGTCAGTAGCAATGTAGAAGATCGTCGCGGTGGTGGCGGTGCCAAAGCCGGCGGGATCAGTATTCTGGGTCTGGTGGTGGCTTTTGTGGCCTGGAAGTTTTTTGGGGTCGATCCGCAAACAGCCTATCAGGCCACCAAACAGGTGACCAATCAGGGGCAGAGCGCGGAAACGCGTGGTCTGGAAAATCCGACGCCGGAGCAGCAGGAATCGATGGAGTTTATTGGTACCATTCTGGCCGATACCGAAGATACCTGGACGCAGGTGTTTGCCCAGCAGCTGAACCAGCAATATGTGCCACCCAAACTGGTGATGTTTAATGGTGCGGTCAGTTCCGCCTGTGGCAATGCCAGCGCTGCCATGGGGCCGTTTTATTGCCCGGCCGATCAGAAAGTCTATTTAGATACTGGTTTCTTTAAAGATATGCGCACCCAGATGGGAATTTCCGGCGAGCAGAACCAGACCGAATTATCGCGTCAGGATCAGGCTGGAGATTTTGCCCAGGCTTATGTGATTGCACATGAAGTCGGCCATCATATTCAGACCATTCTGGGGATTTCCGGACAGGTACAGCAGATGCGTCAGCGTGCCAGTCAGGTCGAAGGCAACCAGTTATCGGTTCGTCAGGAACTTCAGGCCGATTGTCTGGCCGGTGTCTGGGCGCATCATAACCATCAGCGTACTCAATTCCTGGAACAGGGCGATGTACAGGAAGCGATGGATGCCGCACATAAAATTGGTGATGACTATTTGCAGAAACGTTCGAGTGGACAAGTAGTGCCGGATAGCTTTACCCATGGTACCAGTGCCCAGCGCGTGCAATGGTTTAATACTGGTCTGAAGTCGGGCAATATGAATGATTGCGATACCTTTGGACAAGCCATCTAAAGCGTTGCATCCGCTTTTTAACTCAAGGTGAATACAGGAGGATGTGCAACTGCATGTCCTCTAGTTTTTTAAGCCTAGCTTTTCTAACCAGCACAGCTTTTCATCCCAATAGATTTCAACACTCTAAGATTCTTTTTATGTCTATTCCAGCACGTCCCAGTCAGGAGTTGGCCGCTTATATCACCGCGGTGATTGCCCAGATTCCACCTGGTAAAGTTGCCACCTATGGTCAGATTGCAAAACTGGCCGGTTTGCCGAAACATGCGCGTCTGGTGGGTTATGTACTGAAACATCTGGCACCGGGGCATGTGTTGCCATGGCATCGGGTGCTAAATGCGCAAGGGAAAATTAGCCTAAGCAAAATCAATGCGCAGGGTGAAAATATACAGGCGTTAAAACTGATACAGGAGGGTGTAGTGGTCCTGAATAACAAGGTGAGCTTAAAGCAGTATCAATGGCAGCCCTAAAAATAAAAAATTCCCCATACCCGCAGGTACAGGGAATTTTCTGGAGGAAAGATTAACGTACGATGAGTACAGGAACATTACCTTCGCCCAGTACGCTTTGCGCGACGCTACCGAGGAATAACTTTTTCAAACCGGTACGGCCATGAGAACCCATCACAATCAGGTCTGCATTCATTTCAGTTGCAGCACGTGCAATTTCACGATGAATCACTTGACCTTCAAGCAGACGAGACTCAACTGCTACACCTTGTTCCTGGAATTTTGCTTTGGCTTCATCCAGTGTTTTGAGAATAGACACACGCGCACGTTCAATCAGGTCATTGGTCTGGCCTGCTGAAATGTATTCTGATGCAATATATGGATCGAGTGTTAACACCTGTGCAACGGTTACTTTACTGCCGAAAGCTTTGGCAAGCTCGACTGCTTTGGCAACTGCTGCGTAAGAAGTTTCAGAACCGTCCACTGGAACTAAAATGTGTTGAAATGCCATCGTTATTTCTCCTTATTGTGTCATTCAACAATAAAAAATTGAGGGAACACTTTCTATTGCCTTAATCTTATCTTAGCGCTTATTTTTAAATAATAAAACCCAGTAATTTCATAGGGATAATTATTTTTTTAAGGAAGTTTAAGCCTTTCTAATTTAACATGTTTTTAAGTAATTAATCAGCAGTTTACACTAAAGTTGAAGGCTTATTTCATTAAGTCTGGCTTTAGAATGTGTTTAGCTCAGGTTTTTTGAGTTTTAATATCGATTAGATGAAAGTTTTGACCTGATGCTTGGCCTAAGCAAAAGTCCAAGGGAATAATCAGCAGTCTTTGAAATAATCAACCAAAGCAGCAACATCCTCTGTCTGTAACTGTTCCCGCATCTTTAAAAACTGCTTTTCATCCATCTCGTAAATTTTAAGGGAAAGCAGTTTTTCTATATCTTCTTGTGGAAAGCGATATTTAATAATTTTGGCAGGAACTCCTCCCACCACGGCATAAGGTGGAACGTCTTTTGTTACGACCGCACCAGTTGCCACAATTGCACCTTCACCCAGCGTCACGCCTTGCATAATCATGGCACGTGAGCCAATCCAGCAACCATCACCAATGACAGTATCGCCAGCAGGTACAAAACTGCGCGTATCAAACGGAAAGGCAGAAATCCAGTCAGTTCGGTGTAACTGATTACCGCCCATCATAATCACGCATTCCGCCCCAAAACACACGAAATTGCCAATATAAAGCTGATCAATTGGCTTCTCAGGCGTAGAAGGCTTGTCATGCAAATAACGCACAACACAACGCTCAAAACCCTGATCCCAATAAGCAGAATAATAAGAATAGTTTCCCTTAATGTGAATATTAGGGTTTTTCATAGTTTTAGAAATAAATTCGAATTCACACCAATGCTTAACAGGGGAATTAATTAAGGGTTCAGCCATAAGAGCAATCAAAGAACAAGCGTAACGCCATTATAGCCGAAGTTAACTCAAATGCTTAAAGGCCTCAATTGCACGAACACGACTGCTTTTTAAATCTACAATCGGCTTTGGATAATCCAATTTTAGTTGTGGATTTTTCGCATAAGGTTCGTGAATTTGTTTCGCATTTAAATGTGAAATTTCAGGTACCCATTGACGAATATAATCGCCATTTGCATCAAACTTTTGCGACTGACTTACAGGGTTGAAAATACGGAAATACGGTGCAGCATCTGTTCCTGTAGATGCACACCACTGCCATCCACCGTTATTGGCAGCTAAATCACTATCAATTAAATGCTGCATAAACCATGATTCGCCTAAACGCCAATCTATCAGTAAATTTTTGCTTAAAAACATCGCGCAAATCATACGAACACGGTTATGCATCCAACCCGTTGCAAGTAACTGTCGCATGCCAGCATCTACAATTGGGATACCTGTTTGCCCATGCTGCCAAGCCTGTAAATCTTCAGGAGCATTGCGCCATACAATGCGTTGAGTGTCTAATTTAAATGGTAAGTTTTTCGATACGCGAGGGTAGTCGAATAAAATATGCTGATAAAACTCACGCCAAAGGAGTTCATTTAACCAAATTTGTTGCCCATTGTTTTCAAATTCCATACAGCCGTGACTGTGGCGAAACAAAGCTTGTAAACATTGGCGAATAGAAAGAATGCCAATATTTAAATAAGCTGCAAGTTTACTCGTGCTATTCAAATTCGGGAAATCACGTTCAATATGATAATACTCAACTTGATTTTCAATAAACTCATCTAAAAGTTCCCAAGCATGATGCTCACCAATTTGCCAAAGATTCTGTAGGTATTCGCTGATTACTTTTTCTTCTGAATCTGAGTAAATATCACTTAATTGTGGAACTTCTCTTGTAAAGTCATTGTGCTGTGGAATTGGTTTTTGAACCTCAATAGTTGGGTAGCATTGTGGCAAGCTTATGCTGAGTTTCTCATAGCATTGCTTTTTAAATGCACCAAATACTTGATATGGAAGACCAGTTTTATTACGAATGCTTCCAACAGGGAAAATAGTTCGGTCATGATACAACTCAAAACGAATATTATTCTTTTCTAATAGCTGTTGAGTTTGAGCATCGCGTTTTAATTCATTTACACCCAATTCTATATCGGCATGAACAGCTTGAATATTATGATTTTGGCATAAGCTTAATAATTGATTTGGCAGGTCTTTCCATAATGGAATAGTTAAAATAACAAGTGGAATATTTAACGTGGCAAGTTCATTTTTTAGATGATTCAGTTGTCTTAAATAGAAGTCAATTTTAATTAGCGCATCATTGTGCACTTGCCATTGTTTTGGCGATAGCACGACTAAGGCAATGCAAGGGCCAGCTTCGCGAGTATGCCAAAGAGCTGCATGATCATGAATTCTTAAATCTTGACGGAACCAAATAAGCTGCATTTTAAAATTTATAGAAAAATATTGACTATTAAAGCATATACATTTGCTGTAATTTTTTCGTGAACTTTTGTTTGAAAGATAATAAAAAAACCCCTCAGAAGAGGGGCTTTGGGATGTCAAACCATCTAAGGATTAGATGTATTCAACGCTGACGATTTCGTACTCAACTTCACCTTGTGGTGTTACAATTTTTGCTTCATCGCCTTCATTTTTGCCCAACAGACCACGCGCGATTGGAGAGTTCACAGAAATCTTGTTAATTTTGAAATCTGCTTCGTCATCACCGACGATCTTGTAGGTTTTCTGCTCTTCAGTATCCAGGTTTTCAATGGTCACTGTAACACCAAAGACCACACGGCCATTTTGCTCTAATTCTTTCACATCAATAACCTGAGCTGCGCCCAGTTTACCCTCGATGTCTTGAATACGGCCTTCGCAAAAACCTTGCTGCTCGCGGGCCGCATGATATTCTGCATTTTCTTTTAAGTCACCGTGTTCACGTGCTTCTGCAATCGCAGCAGTAATACGTGGGCGTTCAACAGTTTTTAACTGGTGTAATTCTTTCTCTAAGGCGACTTTGCCTTCAGGAGTCATAGGATAACGTTGCATTGTTGTCCCTCAAGTTAAATATTAGAAAAATACAGCTCTATAAATGAAAAAAAGCCCGCCACCGAGAGGTGACGGGACTTCTCGGTAGACAATTAACCTTTGCTTAAATCTTGCAAACGATAAACATCCATCGGCAATTTAATGGCTAACGCTTGGCATACCGCATCGGCACCATTCAGGGTAGTCGTATGATAGACCTTACCTTGCAGGGCAGAA
The DNA here is from genome assembly GCF_000369465.1 of Acinetobacter sp. CIP 53.82. NCBI lineage: Bacteria > Pseudomonadati > Pseudomonadota > Gammaproteobacteria > Moraxellales > Moraxellaceae > Acinetobacter > Acinetobacter sp. CIP 53.82. The sequence continues at coordinate 224,761 of NZ_KB850045.1, forward strand.
CGGCGGATTGAGAATGAATCCTGCTGCGCTTGTTTGCCTTCAGTGGTATTGATAATGAGGTGAATTTCGCCATTTTTCAAGCGGTCCACAATATTCGGACGACCTTCGGTTACTTTATTCACACGTTCACATTCAATTCCTGCAGCTTTGATCACATCATAAGTACCGCCGGTAGCGATAATTTTGAAGCCAAAGTCTGCAAGCTGCTTGGCAATACCTGCTGCACGTGGTTTATCAGAATCACGTACCGAAATGAATGCATGCTTGATTTCGCCTTCGGTTGGCAAACCTGGTAAGCGTTCATTCGAGCCTAACACAGCTTTGTAGAATGCTTCACCAAAAGTTTTACCCACACCCATCACTTCGCCTGTAGATTTCATTTCAGGGCCAAGAATTGGGTCAACACCCGGGAATTTGTTGAATGGGAACACCGCTTCTTTAACAGAGAAGTGCTCAGGAATAATCTCGGTCGTGAAGCCTTGTGACTCCAGAGATTGACCCGCCATACAACGTGCAGCAATTTTCGCTAATGATTCACCGATACACTTAGATACGAACGGCACGGTACGAGAAGCACGTGGGTTCACTTCCAGAATGTAAACGTCATCGCCTTTTACCGCGAACTGTACGTTCATTAAACCGATAACGCCCAGCTCTTTGGCCATCGCTACGGTTTGACGACGCATTTCGTCCTGTACTTCGTTTGATAACGAGTAAGGTGGAATCGAACATGCAGAGTCACCTGAGTGAATACCCGCCTGTTCAATGTGCTGCATGATCCCGCCGATCACCACATCTTTACCGTCAGATACGCAGTCTACGTCAACTTCAATCGCATCATCCAGGAAGCGGTCAAGAAGAACAGGGGCATCATTCGACGCCTGAACGGCATCACGTAAGTAACGCTTCAATTCTTCTTCGTTGTACACGATTTCCATCGCACGGCCACCTAGTACGTATGATGGACGTACCACCAGTGGATAGCCCACTTTCGCCGCTTCAGCAATACCTTCTTCAGCAGATTTTACGATGCTGTTGTTTGGTTGACGCAGTTGCAGACGTTGAATCATTTGCTGGAAACGTTCACGGTCTTCGGCACGGTCAATCGCATCTGGAGATGTACCAATGATTGGTGCACCAGCCTCTTCTAACGCACGCGCCAGTTTCAGCGGTGTTTGACCACCGTACTGTACGATAATGCCTTTAGGCTTCTCGGTACGCACGATTTCAAGCACATCTTCCAAAGTAATTGGTTCGAAGTACAGACGATCTGAGGTGTCATAGTCAGTAGAAACCGTTTCAGGGTTACAGTTCACCATGATGGTTTCATAACCGTCTTCACGCATCGCAAGCGCCGCGTGTACACAGCAGTAATCGAATTCGATACCCTGACCAATACGGTTAGGACCACCACCGATGACCATGATCTTGTCTTTCGCAGATGGATTCGATTCACATTCATCATCGTATGTTGAATACATATAAGCGGTATCAGATTCGAATTCTGCTGCACATGTATCCACACGTTTGTAAACCGGAGTCACGCCCAGGTTCCAGCGGTGTTTACGGAATTGCTTTTGTGAAATACCCATCAGGTTGGCAATACGCAGATCCGATAAACCTTTGCGTTTGAACGCACGGATGTTGTCTGCGTTTAAATCACCGAAACCTAAAGTTTTGATCTGGTTTTCAGTATTGATGATGTCTTCAATCTGAATCAGGAACCAGCGGTCAATTTTGGTCGCTTCAAATACTTCATCTAAAGTGAAGCCATGACGGAAGGCATCCGCTACGTACCAGATACGCTCTGGGCCTGGAACTTTAAGTTCTTGCAGGATTTTCTCGCGTGCGCCTTCAGTACCCACTTCGATTTTTTCATCAAAACCAGAAGCACCGACTTCTAGACCACGAAGGGCTTTGTTGACAGACTCCTGGAAGTTACGGCCAATTGCCATTACTTCACCCACAGATTTCATCTGAGTCGTCAGTGTTGCATCTGCTTGCGGGAATTTTTCGAAGTTGAAACGTGGAACCTTGGTTACAACGTAGTCAATTGATGGCTCGAACGATGCAGGAGTTGTACCGCCAGTGATGTCGTTTTTCAGCTCATCCAGGGTATAACCCACTGCCAGTTTCGCTGCGATTTTCGCAATCGGGAAACCTGTTGCTTTAGACGCAAGGGCAGATGAACGCGATACACGCGGGTTCATTTCAATGATAACCATACGGCCATCTTTCGGATTAATACCGAACTGAACGTTAGAACCACCGGTTTCTACACCAATTTCACGCAGTACCGCTAAAGACGCGTTACGCATGAGTTGATATTCTTTGTCGGTCAATGTTTGTGCCGGAGCAACTGTGATGGAGTCACCAGTATGCACGCCCATTGGGTCAAAGTTTTCGATTGAACAGACGATAATACAGTTGTCGTTTTTGTCACGAACAACTTCCATCTCGTATTCTTTCCAGCCAATGAGTGATTCATCAATCAATAACTGGTGAGTCGGAGACAGGTCGAAACCACGTTCACAGATTTCAAGGAATTCTTCGCGGTTGTACGCGATACCGCCACCAGAACCACCCATGGTGAATGATGGACGAATAATCACAGGGAAACCGAAGCGCGCCTGAATGTCCAGCGCTTCTTCCATAGATTCCGCAATCGCAGCTTTTGGACATTCCAGACCAATTTTACGCATTGCTTCGTCAAACAGTTTACGGTCTTCTGCTTTTTCAATCGCTTCTTTAGTCGCGCCAATCAGCTCAACATTGTATTTTTCTAAAATACCGTTGGCATCCAGAGCAAGGGCACAGTTCAGTGCAGTCTGGCCGCCCATGGTTGGTAAAACTGCATCTGGACGTTCTTTTTCAATGATCGCTGCAACGGTTTGCCAGGTGATTGGCTCGATATAGGTTGCATCCGCCATTGCCGGGTCAGTCATAATCGTCGCCGGGTTCGAGTTCACCAGAATGACGCGGTAACCTTCTTCACGCAGCGCTTTGCAGGCTTGAGCACCCGAGTAGTCAAACTCACAGGCCTGACCGATAACAATAGGACCAGCACCAATAATTAAGATGCTTTTAATATCCGTACGCTTTGGCATTATTTGCTCCTTAATTACTTCTTAGCTGCTTCAAGAAGTTCGATGAAATGATCGAACAGTGGGGCACAGTCGTGTGGACCTGGGCTGGCTTCAGGGTGACCTTGGAAGCTAAATGCCGGCTTATCTGTACGGTGGATACCCTGGTTGGTACCATCGAACAGTGAACGGTGGGTAACACGCAAGACTGCTGGCAGGTTGCTTTCATCCACTGCGAAGCCGTGGTTTTGCGAGGTAATCATCACTGTACCATCTTCGATGTTTTGTACAGGATGGTTGGCACCGTGGTGACCGTGCGCCATTTTCATGGTTTTTGCGCCAGAAGCCAGAGCAAGAATCTGGTGACCTAAACAGATACCAAACACAGGGAGATTGGTGGTTTCAACAATAGTTTTTACAGCTTCAATTGCATAATCACAAGCAGCTGGGTCGCCAGGGCCGTTCGACAGGAACACGCCATCTGGATTTAACGCAAGTACGTCAGCAGCAGGGGTTTGTGCAGGCACAACGGTCAGTTTACAGCCGCGGTCTGCCAGCATACGCAGGATGTTGGTTTTGACACCGTAGTCGTATGCAACCACATGGAATTTAAGTTCAGGTTGAGTAAAGCCTTTGCCAAGTTCCCATGAGCCTTCGGTCCATTCAAAACCGTTCGGGTCACAGCATTCTTTTGCAAGGTCTAAACCGTTTAAGCCGCCAAATGCACGTGCTTTTGCAATTGCTTCTTCTTCAGTGATATTTTCACCAGCCAGAATACAACCGTTTTGCGCACCTTTTGCACGTAAAATACGAGTCAGTTTACGCGTGTCGATATCGGCAATGGCAACCACATTGTGTTGCTTCAGGTAATCCGCTAAAGACTGTGTAGAACGGAAGTTGCTATGCAATAAAGGCAAATCACGAATGATTAATCCGTTGGCCCATACTTTATGAATACGACCAGATTCTGCGTCTTCTTCATTACAACCTGTGTTACCAATATGCGGGTAAGTTAAAGTCACAAGTTGCTGTGCATAACTCGGGTCAGTCAAAATTTCTTGATAGCCAGTCATGGCAGTGTTAAAAACGACTTCACCAGTCGTACTACCCGATGCACCGATTGACGTTCCTTTGAAGATCGTACCGTCGGCAAGGGCTAAAATGGCGGGGGTGCTCAAACCAAAGCTCCTGAAATTTAGGCTGTAAAAAAGCGAGTAGACGAAAAAAAAGGAAGGCTACTATACAACCTACCCTCCTCACATCTGCTCGCTTGAACTTAACAGCGCATTATACGCACCAACTCTGAAAAAGTCCACGTTCTTGAAGCGGAATATCCAATAAAAAAGTATTCTTTTGGTGCAAAAGCATGTTTGTCACGCAATGTCACAGAAATGTAAGCATTTAATAATTGTCTAACAAATCAAAACTTAAATTTTATCTGTTTCTACTATGCTGTGGTCTTTCATAATAACAGGCGGGTGAACGGCAATGACAGCAGAACAAAAACAGCCAGCGGCTAAAAACTCCTTAAAAGACGTGGTGGCAGAAGGCACTGAAAAGCTTGAACAGGCAGCGCAAGAGGCCAAGCAGCAGGTTACTGAAGCAGTCGGGGAGACCCAGGAAAAACTGCAGACCGAAGCGAAAAAATTTAATGGCAGCGTGCAGGAGCAGCTCAGTCAGCTCAAGAAAGAGCTGCTTCAGAAAATTGAATCGCTCAAGGAACATTTTGGCAGCTCACAAAAAGATCTTGGTGAACTGAAAGAGTTTGTGAAAACCGAGTTTAATGCGGTGATTGAAGATTTGAATAAAATTGGCAAAGAGCTTAAAGCTGATGTCAGCCAGATTTCAGTCAAGCATAAAGACCAGTTAACCGAAACCTTCAAGCGCTCCAAAGAACATACCTTGGAAACCTGGAAAAAAGTTGTACCAGCAAAAGAGGCGGCACCTGCTTCTGAAACCGACACCACCCTTAAAAGCTAAGGCGTGTTGTAGCGGGTGCGTGCGATGCAGGCAATAAAAAAGTGAGGTCATGTGCCTCACTTTTTTTATACTGCGTTTTAGTTCAGACATAATGCCTAGAACTGATGCAGCCAATCGCGCTTGTTATGAAAATCGGCCTGTGGGCTGCTGTGCTGCATGGCGTAATAGTGTTCACCTTCAGAAGTGTTTAACACGGCAGTTAAACCAATGAACAGATCCGACCACTTTAATTTATGCTTGGCTATGAATTCGCCCAAGTCCAGACTGACATTCAGTCCATAATGGGTGCGTTTCAGCTGGTTGAGCTCAATATCATAGGCGGCTTGCGGCGGCATATCTTCCGGATAGCGATATTCCTCAAACTGATAGGCCTGCCAGGCTTGAGATGGAGAAAGATTAATTTCACGATAAAAATCTTCCCCATGAACCCCAATAAACACTTCAAAACAGGTGTTCTGCCAGAGAAAATCCTGACGCGGATGCGCAGACACCAGATCGGGCCACTGCACATACTGGTTCGGATCACGCAGCCAGTAACCAATATTCAGGTTAAACGGGCTTTGCTGCTCAATCGCCCCGACCAGGGAGATGGCCTGAAAACGGCGATCAAAAGCACTCAGTTCATAACTTGCCATAAGGAAAAATTATTTTGCCAGATGCGCGTGACGAACCAGGTTCGATAATTTTGGATTTTGCGGTTTGGCTTTTTTATACAGCAAGGCAATTTTACCAATGGTCTGTACCACTTCTGCACCAGTCGCTTCTGCAATTGCCTCAATTACAGCTGCACGTGCTTCACGGTCTTCACCGCCAATTTTCACTTTAATCAGTTCGTGGTCGTTTAACGCACGCGTGGTTTCTTCAATGACATTTTCAGTAAGCCCTTGTCCGCCAATCATCACAACCGGATTGAGTGCATGACCGATTTGACGTAAACGCTTGCGTTCCTGAATAGATAAAGCCGCCATAAAAATAACCTGATTTTAAAAACGGCTTAGTATAGCAAATCCCAATTTGAAACGCTGTAAAATCTGCGCAAATAATCGATGCAAATAATAGAAAAAATCACACCCTCTACGTCCATTTAACTACACATCTGTACTGCAAGCGCGGCAATTTTCACGTACAATTATAAATTAGAAGGTTTTTAATATTTAGAGAGTTATGGCAACACGCATTACCAACCAGAAATTATCCAAAAGTAGTCGTGCGTGGATGAGAGAGCACCTGGATGACCCTTTCGTGAAAAAAGCCCAGAAGGAAGGTTATCGTGCGCGTGCTGCGTATAAACTGCTAGAGATTCAGGAAAAATATAAAATTATCAAACCCGGCATGACGGTGGTCGATCTGGGTGCTGCGCCCGGCAGCTGGTCGCAAATTGCCGGCAAACTGGTCGGTGACAAAGGGCTGGTGATTGCATCGGATATTTTGCCTATGGATGCCTTACCAGATGTGACCTTCCTGCAAGGTGACTTCCGTGAGGAAGAAGTTTTTGAAAAATTGTTAAATATTTTAAATGGCCGGACTGTAGACGTTGTAATTTCCGATATGGCCCCCAATACATCAGGTAATAGAGCAGTAGATCAGCCACGACAAATCTATTTATGTGAACTGGCTTTGGACTTTGCGCAAAAAGTGCTGGGGCCAAACGGACAGTTTGTTGTGAAGGTGTTCCAGGGTTCTGGCTTCGATGAATTTCGCAAACAGGTCGTCGACAGCTTCGATGTATTAAAGACTGCAAAACCGGCAGCTTCTCGTGCACGTTCGAAAGAAGTGTTTTTGATCGGACAGGGCCGGAAGAAGGCATTCAAATAAAGTTTACTTGCCAAGCCGTTAAAAATTGTGCATTTTGTACGTTTTTAAGAGTTTTGTAGGCTGATCTTCAGCTTTAACATTAAGGTCACCCTGTAAAGGGCATGATCAAATTAGATTGATATGGGAATAAAGCTTTGAGCGATCTCTTCAAGAATGCCGTATTGTGGCTAATTATACTTGGTGTACTGATTCTGATTTTCAGTAACATCAATGGCAGTGATAAGCCAACGTCAATGAACTATTCCGAGTTCGTTGCGGCGGTGGATGCTGGTCAAATTAAAAAAGTTACAATTGATGGCGAAAGAATTAGTGGTGAAAAAGCCAATGGCTCACCATTTGAAAGTATTCGTCCGGCGGTTCAAGATCCTGAACTCATGCCGAGCCTCATTGAAAACAACGTTGTTGTTGAAGGTACTGCACCTCAACGTCAAGGTTTGTTGATGCAACTACTCATTGCTAGTTTCCCTGTACTTTTAATCATTTTGTTATTCATGTTCTTTATGCGCAACATGGGTGGCGGTGCAGGTGGTAAAAACGGCCCAATGAGCTTTGGTAAGTCCAAAGCGAAAATGCTGTCTGAAGACCAGATTAAAGTAACCTTTGCCGATGTTGCAGGTTGTGATGAAGCCAAACAGGAAGTAGTAGAAATTGTCGACTTCCTGAAAGATCCGGCCAAATTTAAACGTTTGGGTGCAACCATTCCGAAAGGCGTGTTAATGGTTGGTCCTCCGGGTACCGGTAAAACTTTGCTGGCAAAAGCCATTGCTGGCGAAGCTAAAGTGCCATTCTTCAGTATTTCAGGTTCTGACTTCGTAGAAATGTTCGTGGGTGTGGGCGCCTCTCGTGTCCGTGACATGTTCGAGCAGGCGAAACGCCACGCGCCATGTATTATCTTTATTGATGAGATTGATGCGGTCGGTCGTCACCGTGGTTCAGGTACCGGTGGTGGTCACGATGAGCGTGAGCAGACCTTAAACCAGATGCTGGTCGAAATGGACGGTTTTGAAGGCAACGAAGGTATTATCGTCATTGCCGCAACCAACCGTGCCGATGTACTGGATAAAGCTTTATTACGTCCAGGTCGTTTTGACCGTCAGGTGATGGTGGGCTTACCCGATATTAAAGGTCGTGAGCAAATCTTGAATGTTCACCTGAAAAAATTGCCTTCAACCACAGGTGTGGATGTAAAAGTCCTTGCACGTGGTACACCGGGCTTCTCGGGTGCACAGTTGGCCAACTTGGTGAACGAAGCAGCGCTATTTGCTGCACGTCGTAACAAGAACACGGTCGACATGCATGACTTTGAAGATGCCAAAGACAAGCTGTACATGGGTCCTGAACGTAAATCAATGGTGATTCGTGAAGAAGAACGTCGTGCGACGGCTTATCATGAAGCAGGCCATGCCATTGTGGCGGAAATGCTGCCGGGTACGGATCCTGTGCATAAAGTTACGATTATGCCGCGTGGTTGGGCGCTGGGTGTAACCTGGCAGTTGCCTGAGTTTGATCAGACCAGCCATTACAAAGACAAGATGCTGAAAGAAATTTCAATCCTGTTTGGTGGTCGTATTGCTGAAGAAATTTTCATTAATCAGCAATCTACCGGTGCATCGAACGACTTTGAGCGTGCAACCAAAATGGCACGTGCCATGGTGACCAAATACGGTATGTCGGACAAACTAGGCGTGATGGTTTATGAAGATGATTCACAGCAATCCTTCATGGGCAGCCTGGGTAGCCGGACCATTTCTGAAGCGACACAGCTGGAAGTGGACCGTGAAGTGCGCCGCATTCTGGATGAGCAATATAAAGTGGCCTGGGATATCCTGGAAAACAACAAAGATATTGCCCATGCTATGGTAAAAGCGCTGATGGATTGGGAAACCATTGATCGTGAGCAGATTCGTGACATTATGGAAGGTCGTGAACCACAGCCACCAAAAGTATATGTTGCAGAAAATCCGGTGATTGATGTAACTCCAAGCAATGGTCCAAGCACACCACCACCATTGCCAGCCAACTAAGAATATTTTAAGAAAACCACCTTCGGGTGGTTTTTTTATGCATGAAATTTGCATGTATTTATCGGTACCTGACCCAATTGGTTAGATGAAAGGTCTATGCAAGCCATAAACCCGGACAGGAGAAAAGACAACAATTAAAGATTGTAGAAATTTTTATCCTTTGTCATATTAAAAACGCAATAAAAATACCACGTGCCACAAGCACACACATGCCATTCACCACAGACCATAAGTACAGGGTGAACAGGGGATTCTCAACATGAATAACCAATCTAATCCAAGCGCGCTAAAAGCTGCACCTCTACCATCGATGCATCCGCTTAAACATAGTTATATGGATGACAGTCTGGCCCTGTTTTCGGGAACGCTGTTTGTCGGAATTACCCTGATTCTGTATGAACAGGCAGGTCTGCTGACCGGCAGTACCGCAGGGATTGCTTTTGTGCTGCACTATGCAACTGGCTGGTCGTTTAGTTTGCTGTATTTTCTGATTAATCTGCCGTTTTACTGGTTTGCGTGGCGCAGACTGGGCAAAAGCTTCACGCTGAAAACCTTTATTTGTGTGGCCTTACTTTCTTTATTGACCTATATTGTGCCGCAATATCTGGACATTCATTATTTGCATCCACTTTTTGCCGCCATTGCCGGTGGCTTAATGCTGGGAACTGGTATTCTGTTTTTGGCCCGGCATCAATCGAGTTTGGGCGGCGCCACCATCTTGTCGCTGTATTTGCAAGACAAAGTTGGCATCAGTGCCGGTAAAGTACAAATGGCCATTGATTGTGTGGTCGTTGCATTGGCCTTTGGGGTAATGCCGTATCAGCAGGTGTTGTGGTCTATCTTGGCAGCGGTGATTATGGGTATCTTTTTGGCCCTCAATCATCGGCCGGGGCGTTATCAAGGCCAGTCATAATCTCCTGTCTTCAATAGGGGATCTATCAGCTGTTTTGTCGGGCGAAAAAAATGATCCCTTTTGTGAAATTAAGGCGACCGTGCAAGCTGCTGCAATATGCAAATAAGCCGCAGTTTGACATCTAAGGCTTTACTTTACTGAATTATCCATAAGACAATATTTGCCTTATTGTGAATGAGGATAAAAACATGCAGCTGATGCCATTACCGCAGCGTCAATGGAGCTTTGGAGCTTTAACTTTGGATCTGTCTCAGCCGCATGTGATGGGAATCTTGAATGTAACCCCGGACTCGTTTAGTGACGGGGGGCAGCACAATGAAAAAGAGCAGGCGATTGCCCGTGCCAAACAGATGATTGCTGAAGGTGCCACCGTCATTGATGTGGGGGGTGAATCGACCCGTCCCGGCGCAGCGGTGGTGGAAATTGAGGAAGAAATCCGCCGGGTGGTGCCTGTGGTCGAGGAGCTGGCCAAACTGGATGTGGTGATTTCAATTGATACTTCACAGCCGGAAGTGATTCGTGCGGCAGTAGCGGCCGGTGCACATATCTGGAATGATGTGCGGGCTTTAACCCGTCCTCAGGCGCTGGAAACCGCAGCTGAATTAAATATTCCGGTGATCATCATGCATATGCGCGGTGAGCCAACCACCATGAATAATCTGGATCAATATGAGGATGTCACTACAGATGTTATTCGTGAACTCTCGCAACGGGTGCAGGATGCACTGGATGTTGGAGTCAAAGCTGAAAACATTATGATTGATCCGGGCTTTGGTTTTGCCAAAAATGCCCAGCAAAATCTGCAATTGCTAAATGAGTTCCATAAACTGACTGACATGGGTTATCCAATTTTATCTGCCTTGTCGCGTAAACGTTTTATTGGCAGTGTGCTGGATGCCGCAGAGCCACAGCAACGTGCAGTTGGTTCAGCCACTGCGCATTTGCTGAGTATTCAGCAGGGTGCCTGTATGGTGCGCGCGCATGATGTGAAAGCTACCGCCGATGCCATTAAAATCTGGCAGGCGATGCAATTGGCTTAAGGGCTGCTCTATACCAGCCTGCTTTATATCATATAGGTATTCAAATCTCGCTCAGTTTGGCTTTTCAGGGGCTTTGTGCTATATAGCCTGTCTTGAATTTGACCTTTTGTAGTTTTGAGTGCCTGTATGTTTACAGATTTACTTCTCCCCATGTTTGACGATGACTATTATCCCGATATTCTGGTCGCTGAAATCAAACAGTCCATTGAACAGTTTGCGAAAAAAGTCGCCAAGCCGAATTTGTCCGAGGCTGACATTTATCACTTCGCGCATGAAACGGTAAACGTCATCAACAAGATGAAACCACAATTTGAAGATCTGGATTCATCACTGGATGATACTGCAGCGGACTATATTGCTGAAGCGATGATGATAGTGCTGCAAGACGCCGGCTATTTTGAGCTGGAAATGGAAGAGCTGGTATCCAATCGAGAGTGGTAAGCCGCTCTCTTTTTTTATGATGGAATGATCTGGGTTTGAGATGATTCCATCGCTCAATCTTACAGGGTGTCCAGTAAATAGCAGCTCTGTTTCGGATATGCTTTAGTCCTCTCATCTACCTGCACGACCTACTCAGTGTGTTGCTCTGCTGTGCGGGCGTTTCTTGATCATATTAAATGCTTGATTCATCGGCGGCATAAATGCTTGAAAAACAGCTTGGCAAGGTGAGTAGGGTGACCTGATATTTCATTCTTCTTTTTATATTTCTTCTCTTTCTATTCAATCTGTTTTTATTAAATTTCGGGCATAAAAAAACCAGCTTGACGCTGGGTAATTTATTGCACCATTTTAAGATCTATTAAAATGGTGCCCGAGGCCAGACTCGAACTGGCACGCTTTGAGGGCGGGGGATTTTAAATCCCCTGTGTCTACCGATTTCACCACTCGGGCATGTGCGCAATAATAGAGGAGGATGGAAAACTTGGCAAGTAAATTTGCTTACAATTGCTTTCTTTTCAAGCAAATCATTGTATTAGCCTAAACTCGAAGCAGGCTGGATGTCGACTGTCATCATTTTTTCATCAAAATGAGATCAAAGCTAAACCTCGGTTTTCTAAGGTAGTGCAAATAAAAACAACAGGAAAACCGTATGACAACGCACATGAACCGTCGCGAACTGATTCAAAAAACCATTGCAGGTTTTGGGGCACTGTCTTTGCCACTCAGCTTAACTGCCTGTGGCGATGATGATCCAGAGCATTCATCTCCTGATGCGCCACAAATACAATTTTTACATGGTGTGGCCAGTGGTGACCCATTGGCAGACCGGGTGATTCTATGGACCCGTCTTAGCCCCGAAGATACGGCCATGCGTCTGGAAGTACAATGGGAAATCGCGACCGATCAGGCGTTTCAGCACATTGTAAATACGGGCAAAGTGCTAACCACACAGGCGCAGGACTTTACCGTCAAAGTTGATGCAGACGGTTTGCAAGCCAATCAGACCTATTTCTACCGTTTCCGCTATGGCGCGCAAAGCTCACCGGTAGGCCAAACCAAAACCTTGCCGCTTGATACTGCTGCTGTAAAGTTTGCGGTCTGTTCCTGCTCCAACTATCCGGCCGGTTATTTCCATGTCTATAAGGAAATGGCCAAGGAAAATCTGGATGTGGTCATCCATCTGGGTGATTATATTTATGAATATGGTGCCGATGGTTATGCCACTGAAGATGCGGAAAAACTGGGACGTACCTTGGCCGCAGATAACAATCAGGAAATTATCCGTTTAGATGATTATCGCAAGCGTTATGCCTTATATCGTGGGGATACCGACTTACAGGCGGTGCATCAGCGCCATCCGTTTATTGTAATCTGGGATGACCACGAGCTGACCAATGATACCTGGATGGAAGGGGCAGAGAATCATCAGGACAACGAAGGTGATTTCTTTGCACGCAAGTTGGCTGCATTGCAGGCCTATTTTGAGTGGATGCCAATTCGTCCGGTCTCTGAAAATGACCATCTGAATATTTATCGCCAGTTTAATTTCGGTCAGCTGGTGCAGTTAAATATGCTGGATACGCGGGTATTGGCGCGTCACAAGCCGCTGGATTATGCCAATTATTTAACCGCGACCGGTCTGGATGCCGCCCGATTTAGCGCAGATTTAACCGACAGTAACCGTACCTTGCTTGGCCGTACTCAGTTTACCTGGTTGGCGCAGCAGCTGACCCAATCTCAGGCCATCTGGAATGTGCTGGGGCAACAGGTGCTGATGGCGAAAATGCTGATTCCGGCGGAAATCTTGCAGGTGCTCGGGCAAATCACCAGTGGTCAGGCAACCGTAGAGACCTTGGCCAATGTCGAGCGGATGCTGGTAGAACTGGTGACGCTAAAAAGCCGTTATTTACAGGGCGATCCCACTTTAACCGCACAGGAAAAGGCCCGTATTTTGACCGTGGTGCCGTATAATCTGGATGCTTGGGATGGCTATGCTTACGAGCGTGAAGCACTGTATAGCGTATTGGGTCAACTGGGTAAAAAAGTGGTGGTGCTGGCGGGCGATACTCATAATGCCTGGTCTGCACAGCTGTATGATGCCCAGCAGAACTTTGTCGGGGTGGAGCTGGCCACCAGTTCGGTGTCCTCTCCGGGGATGGAAAAATATCTGCAGATTCCGGCGGCCAAGCTATACGAATTTGAATTTGCCTTTAATACCCTGATTGATGAGCTGAGTTATTGCAACCTGAATCAGCGAGGTTATCTGACCGTCAGCTTTACGGCAGATGAGATGCTGGCCGAGTGGAAATTCGTGAACACGGTCAAAGCAGCAGATTATCAACTGGATGATGCGCGTTATCACCGTCTGCAATACACGCCGGCTCTGGTGGAAATTAAAGACCTGCCGGCCAGTGCTTAAACCCTGTTTCTATAAAAAACCGGGATTGTCCCGGTTTTTTTATTGGCTGATTTCGTTGAGATAACTGTCCAGATCAATAAATTTAATCTGCTGCGCAAACTTGTGTTCAACCTGCATGATTTGCTGATGCAGATTGGCATATTTCATCCGCTGTACCGCCAGGTCTGCATAGCGTGCCGAACTTTTGGGATAAAAGTACATTTTTAGGTGGGTATTACGAAGCTGACGATATGACCAGTACGCTGCACGGCGAATCTGCTGCAAACAGTATTGCTGTTCTGGTGTAGCCTCATGACGAAACAGGTTTTCTTTATAAAAACGTACAAAGCCAAAACTCAGGGCAAAAAAGAACAGTATCCCTTGCAATAGCACGCTTTGCCAGTAATAGACATTTAGCGCCTGCACTAAAATCACGATCGCCAGTTTGATTGGGGTATGGCGGAGCATGCGATATAAGGCCGCTGCACTGTGTTTGAGTTGATAAATCACATAGGGTGTCGTGAGCATCAACAGCAACATGAGCGCTAAAATTGCCATACTTTTGCTTTGTGCGGCATCAAACTGTGGCAAGTGCTGCTGAATCACATCTGCAAGGACCATCGACAGCGGAATAAAAATCAGCAGGGCCAGCACCCAGGGGAGGATTTCTTTCCACTCATCCAGCATGCCTTTGATTTTTATTGCGCCATACAGCAGAAAATTGCGTTTAAATGCAGCTGGATGGTGTTGTTGTAGCTGTTGTAGAAAAAGCAGGGGCTGTTGTGGGGTCATGGACAGGGTCAACGCAGAAGCTAAATTGCAGGCATAAAAAAACCAGCTTGACGCTGGATTCTTTACTGCACCATTTTAAGATCTGTTAAAATGGTGCCCGAGGCCAGACTCGAACTGGCACGCTTTGAGGGCGGGGGATTTTAAATCCCCTGTGTCTACCGATTTCACCACTCGGGCATTTTTACCAAGATTGGAGGCGGAGGTCGGAATCGAACCGGCGTCCACGGAGTTGCAGTCCGCTGCATGACCACTCTGCCACCCCGCCACGTCTTGGTGATGCACATATTAGCAAGCTCTGGAAAAAAAACAATACTATAAATCGCGCATATGCACATAAATTCGGCATATGAAAGAAAATTGCCTAAATTATCATGTATTATTTGCAAAATTGATTCCTATCAACATTTGGAGATGTGCCGTGGCATTAGTTTTGGATGGTCGTGCATTAGCAAAGCAAATTGAAGCTGACTTGTTAACACGCGTAGAAGCATTAAAGGCGAAAACAGGTCGTACCCCAATTCTGGCGACTATTTTGGTAGGTGACGACGGTGCATCTGCAACTTATGTACGTATGAAAGGGAATGCCTGCCGCCGTGTCGGTATGGACTCTTTAAAAATCGAGCTTCCACAGGAAACCACCACTGAGCAGTTACTGGCTGAAATTGAAAAACTCAATGCCAATCCTGATGTACACGGTATCCTGTTACAGCATCCGGTACCGGCACAAATTGATGAGCGTGCCTGCTTCGATGCCATTTCACTTGAAAAAGATGTCGATGGTGTGACTTGTTTGGGTTATGGTCGTATGGCGATGGGTGAAGCGGCCTATGGTTCGGCAACACCAGCGGGCATCATGACTATTCTGAAAGAAAACAACATCGAAATCGCGGGTAAACATGCAGTGGTGGTTGGTCGTTCGGCTATTCTGGGTAAACCAATGTCGGCGATGCTGCTAGAAGCCAATGCAACTGTAACCACCTGTCACTCACGCACACAAAACCTGGCTGAATTCGTGAAGCAGGCAGACATTATTGTGGGCGCAGTTGGTAAAGCTGAACTGATTCAGAAAGACTGGATTAAGCCAGGTGCAGTGGTCGTTGATGCGGGCTTCCACCCACGTGAAGGCGGTGGTGTTGGTGATATCCAACTCGTTGGTATCGAAGACATCGCTTCTGCTTACACACCAGTGCCAGGTGGTGTTGGTCCGATGACGATTACAACCTTGATTCGTCAAACCGTAGAAGCGGCTGAGAAGGCTTTGGGTTAATAAATTGACCTCTCCCTGACCCTCTCTTGCGCTTCGATTTAAAAGCAGTGCTTTAAATCTTGCTCAGGAGAGGGAAAATTCATTGTAAAAATAATGGATACTCCTTCTCTTGCGCCGTATACGGCTCAGGGAGAAGGTTGGGATGAGGGTAAAACCTCTAACATCAGATTTTTGCTGAAATACATAAAGAATAAAAAACCAATGAGCTGCACCTTTCAATTTCCTAAAGCCCCTGAACATCTATTAAGTGCTTTGCATGATGTGATTCCACATTGTGAACTGCAGGCACAGCAATTGCCTGAAACACCGATTTCACTTTGGTTGATTCCGCCGGTTTTTCCCACCGATAAACTCGATGATGAAGTCATCCGCCGGATCTGGAATGATACGCCGTACTGGATTTTCTGCTGGGCCTCAGGATTGGCCATGGCGCAGTGGTTGCTGGCTGAACCACATCATGTGAAAAATAAAGTGGTGCTGGATTTTGGCGCAGGTTCAGGTGTGGTGGCGATTGCTGCCAAAATGGCAGGTGCCAAGCGGGTGATCTGCTGTGATATTGATCAGGTCAGTCTGGATGCCTGTCGGGCCAATGCCGAACTTAATGGCGTCGAGCTGGAATATCTGGATGATCTCTACAAAGCCGAGCAGGTTGATGTACTACTCGCAGCGGATGTGCTATACGATCAATGCAACCGTTTTTTCCTGGATGAGTTTTTAAAATTTGCCCCAGAAGTGTGGGTGGCGGACAGCCGGGTGAAAAACTTTAGCCATCCCAAATATGAAAAGCTGGATGAGCGTAGTGCCACCACTTGGCCCGATTTAGATGAGTCGCCCGAATTTCGTAATGTCAGTTTTTATAAGACGCTGTAAACAGCGTCTTTTTTATTGGCTTGCAGAAGCTTAAGAGCAGGTATAGCGCACCACAGTTAAAGTGCTTGGGCGGGCAGTGAGGGCATCACGTGTGGCCGGATTTTCACTGCTGTGCAGGCCAGGGGTATTCGACAGGCTGAAGGTGGCACGGGTATCGCCAATTTGACGCCCTGGAGCAGTAAGATTATTACCGGCCGCCGGGTTGGCAATTTCATTGACGCTGAGAATATTTAATTTAAAGACTTTATTGCTGGCCAGCACTTTCTGGCAGGCACGTTGTAGGCGCTGTTCATCTAATTGCTGATTGTTGCGTGTTGCAAGGGTGTAAGCCAAGGTGGCTGTGCTGTCAGTGCGGCTTTCGATCTGATAACCGACATTGCCATTAAATTCGCGTGGCCCACTCTGGCAGGCAGTGAGCAGGGTAACCGTACAGGCAAGTCCTAAAAGTTTATAAGTATTGTTCATCGCTATTATGGCTCATGATCTCTAATTTATACTTTCAAGTATGCCATAAAAGCCTGACCTGGGGACGACTGCTTTCCTTAATGATGTGTTGAAATTTATTGCCGGTAAAATGTAGCGTGTATAGGCAGGCAATAAAAAAGGCCGCTTTCGCGACCTCTTTCATGTTAATCAGCAATTAAGCAGATTTAACCGCTTCTAAAAGCTCAGCTTGACGTTTTTTCAATGCTTCTGGTAAACGCTCACCCAGTTTATTGAATAACTCAGTGTGGCTTTCCAGTTCTTTGATCCATTGATCTTTGTCTTGTGCTGTCACAGTTTCAAATTGCTCTTTAGAGAAATCTAAACCAGTCCAGTTCAGCTGTTCGTAAGTTGGAACGCGGCCAATTGGAGTGTCTACAGCATCTGCACGACCTTCACAACGGTCAATGATCCACTCAAGTACACGCATGTTTTGACCGAAACCAGGCCATACGAAGTTGCCTTCAGCATCACGACGGAACCAGTTCACGTTGTAGATACCAGGCAGTTTGTTACCTGCAGCTTCAGCTTTCGCACCCACTTTCTCACCCATTTCTAACCAGTGAGAGAAGTAGTCCGCCATGTTGTAACCCGCGAATGGCAGCATTGCGAATGGGTCACGACGAACGATACCTTGTTGACCAACCGCAGCAGCAGTGGTTTCAGAACCCATGGTTGCCGCTTTATACACGCCATCAACCCAGTCAAATGCTTCTGAAATTAGAGGCACTGTGTCTGCACGGCGACCACCGAAGATGAATGCAGAGATTGGAACACCTGCTGGATTTTCCCAGTCAGCATCAATTGAAGGACATTGACCTGCAGATACGGTGAAACGCGCGTTTGGATGCGCTGCTTTTTCTTCGCCAGTATGTGGTTGACCTTTCCAGTTGGTCAGGTTTGCAGGTGCTTCTTTAGAAAGACCTTCCCACCATACTTCGCCATTGTCAGTCACAGCAACGTTGGTATAGATCACGTCTTTGTGCAGCGTCGCCATACAGTTCGGGTTAGTTTTGGTGTTTGTACCAGGTGCTACACCGAAGAAACCAGCTTCAGGGTTGATTGCGTATAGACGACCATCTTCACCTGGTTTGATCCAGGCAATATCGTCACCTACAGTTTCAATCTTCCAGCCTTCATAACCAGCTGGTGGAATCAGCATCGCGAAGTTGGTTTTACCACATGCAGATGGGAATGCCGCTGCGATGTAGTGTTTTTCGCCTTGAGGATTGGTCACGCCAAGAATCAGCATGTGTTCAGCTAACCAGCCTTGTTGACGACCCATGAACGATGCAATACGTAATGCCAGGCATTTTTTACCTAACAATGCGTTACCGCCGTAACCTGAACCGTAAGACCAGATTTCACGTGTTTCTGGATAGTGCACGATGTATTTTTCTTTGTTGCAAGGCCATGCAACATCTTTTTCACCTTCGGCAAGTGGAGCGCCTACAGTGTGTACACATGGAACGAATTCGCCATCTGTACCTAATACGTCATAAACAGCTTTACCCATACGAGCCATTTTAGACATGCTGACTGCAACATAAGGAGAGTCAGTTAACTCGATCCCGATGTGTGCAATGTGTGAACCGAGTGGACCCATTGAGAATGGAACCACATACAGCGTACGACCTGCCATTGAACCGTCAAATAAACCGTTCAATTTTTCGCGCATTACTGCAGGCGCTTCCCAGTTGTTGGTCGCACCGGCATCTTCCTGGTTTTCAGAGCAGATGTAAGTACGGTCTTCAACACGAGCTACGTCAGAAGGATCAGAGTTTGCAAGATAAGAACCAGGGTGAGTTTCTTGGTTAAGCGCTTGCATTGTGCCGTTAGCGATCATCAAGTCGATATAACGTTGATATTCTTCTGCGCTACCGTCACACCATTCAATTTTTGCTGGTTTTGTTAATTTAGCAATCTCTTCCACCCAAGCAATAAGCTTAGGGTGACGAACGAATTCTGGTGCGTTCACTTGGGTCATGGTGAGGCCTATCTAAAATGTGTACAAACTGTTGTACAAAGTACAATCTGAGAGATGAAATGAACCGCTCAGATGAAATATGAAAAAAAAAGTGGCTGTATTAAAGCACAAAATGACGAAAAAAATAAGACTAAAGGACTAAAGGAATTATTTTGGTAGTTAATGCAATCTAAAGGATAAGTTTATAAAAAACAAAAAGATAATGTTTAAATAAGGGGATGTCTTATTTATTTTTTATATTTATGTATATTATTTAATTTATTTATTTCTTTTCAAAACAATAATTTATATCTAAATTTTTTCTGAGAATCATTATTGATTAAATAAATGGTGGTAATTCGATTTTTACATAAAGGTGCTTTAAATTTTCACTTAATTGGCTGAAATTAGAACAAATGCTTTAAAGATGTGGACAAAATGTCTGAACAATTCAAGCCATTGTCTATTGTGTATAACAAAAAATCAGGCTTTCATGCGACCCATAAAACCGAGGTGTATGAAGAGCTGATCCAGATTTTTTCCCAATACGGTTTTGAAATCCAGTCCTTTGATATTGAACAGTATGCCAGTTTTGATGAATTAATGGCGCAGGTATTTTTACGTCATCAGGACCCGGACAATTATGGCGTGGTGGTGGCCGCAGGGGGCGATGGCACCTTGAATGCTGTGGCGGCCAAACTAATTCATACCGATATTCCCATGGGCATTTTACCTTTAGGTACCTTTAACTATGTGGCCCGCGTATTTGATATTCCGGTGGATATTATTCAGGCAGCGCATGTGATTGCAACCGGCCGGCCACGCAAGGCGCATATCGCGCGGATCAATGAACACATCTATTTAAACAATGCCAGCCTGGGGCTATATCCTTTATTTATCCAGAAACGGGAGCTGTATAACCGCTATCTGGGTCGCTTTCCTTTACATGCCTATACCTCCGGTCTGGATGTAATGATTCGCCATCGCAAGGAGCTAAAATTAAAAGTTGAAGTCGATGGCAAGCTGTTTCCGGTGAAAACTCCGTTGGTATTTTTTGGCAATAACCAGCTGCAATTGTCGGAGATGAATTTGCGTATTGCTGCAGCGGTGGCACAGGGCAAGGTGGCCGGCATTGTGGTGGCGAAAAGCGATAAGTTGACCTTGTTTAAAATTTTATGGCAGCTGGTGAAAGGGGAAATTGAACAAGCGCCCGATGTATATACTTTTGCTGCAGATCAGGTGGTGATTCATGCACAACTAAAAACCATGCAGGTGGCCATTGATGGTGAAATTGTCCGGATGCGACCACCGCTAATAGTCACAGTGGAAAAAAATGCCTTAAATATGATGGTGCCTTATGATTCTGCATCTGTCTGACTTGCATTTTGGCACCGAAAAGCCGGTCTGCATGGCAGCCATTCGGCAATTTTGCCTGGAGCATCAGGCTGAAGCGATAGTGGTCAGTGGTGATTTAACCCAGCGTGCGCGTTTTAAACAGTTTTATGACTGTAAGCAGTTTCTCGACAGCCTGGAGCGGCCGTATCTGGTGGTGCCGGGCAATCATGATATTCCGCTATTCGATTTATGGACCCGTTTTGTCAATCCATTTACGCGTTATCAGCTGTTTTTTGGCAAGATGGAAACTGTGCTGGAAACCGAGCATTTTTTTCTGATTGGTTTAAACAGTATCCGGCGGCGTTACCATACCCGCGGGCATATTTCGCTGGCGCAAATCCAGCTGGTCGATCAGATTCTGGCCGCGGCGCCGGCGCATAAAATCAAGCTGATTGCTGCGCATCAACCGTTTTATACCCCGCCGGATGATCCGCATGGGGTAAAAGACTGTCCAATGCTTGGCAAAATGGCGCTGGAAAGCTGGAGTCAGCATGGCCTGTTCGGGCTGTTGCATGGTCATCTGCATCAGTCCGCAGTCTATGATTTAAACCAGATTTATCATTTACAAGCCAGTCATCCGGTGCTGGATATTCATGCCGGTACGGCGCTGTCTTATCGTCTGCATCATCGTTTTAATAACAGCTTTAATGTGATTCATGACAGCGGTGAAATTCAGGCCTATTTTTTTAATGAACGCACGCAAAAATTTGAACCGTATTAGAAATATGGGGAATAAAGCGACAGTGGTCTGATGGCTGGCGAAAAAAAAGACAAAAAACAGATTTTTTTTCATTTTTCCCCTTGAAGCGTTTTTTTCCATCCCCACAAAAGTGACATCTAAAATTCATTTTGATGATGACCAAAGGAATAAATAAGTCGTCATCAGTTATCTAACGAAGACTTAGTCTGATGGAGTTATTTATGAGCAACATTCGTCCATTACATGACCGTGTAGTAATTCGTCGTGTCGAAGAAGAAACAAAAACTGCTGGCGGCATTTTATTGCCAGGTTCTGCTGCTGAAAAACCTGCTCAGGGTGAAATCATTGCAGTTGGTAATGGTCAAATCACAGACAATGGCGTACGCGCATTAGATGTGAAAGTTGGCGATAAAGTATTGTTTGGTACCTATGCCGGCACCACTGTAAAAGTAAACGGTGAAGAACTGCTTATTATGAAAGAGTCTGACATTTTAGCTGTTTTAGAAGGCTAATTTCTCACTAACTCAATGGTTATCAGATTTAGTTAAGATTTAAAATTGGAGTAAATCATGTCAGCTAAAGACGTAAAATTTGGTGATTCAGCTCGTAGCAAAATGATTGCGGGTGTCAACATTCTTGCAGATGCAGTGAAAGTAACGTTAGGTCCTAAAGGCCGTAACGTTGTAATCGACCGTTCTTTCGGTGCACCGCACATCACTAAAGATGGTGTATCTGTTGCGAAAGAAATCACCCTGAAAGACAAATTCGAAAACATGGGTGCGCAACTGGTTCGTGAAGTTTCTTCAAAAACCAATGATATCGCAGGTGACGGTACAACAACTGCAACTGTATTGGCGCAAGCAATCTTAAACGAGGGCATCAAGTCAGTGACTGCGGGTATGAACCCAATGGATCTGAAACGTGGTATCGACCTTGCAGTTAAAACTGTTGTTGAAAATATTAAACAAACTGCAAAACCAGCTTCTGATTCTAAAGCGATTGAGCAAGTCGGTTCGATCTCTGCAAACTCTGACACCACTGTTGGTTCTCTGATTGCACAAGCAATGGAAAAAGTGGGCAAAGAAGGCGTAATCACTGTTGAAGAAGGTTCAGGCTTCGAAGATTCGCTTGATGTTGTAGAAGGTATGCAGTTTGACCGTGGTTATATCTCTCCGTACTTCGCAAACAAACAAGATACGTTGACTGCTGAACTTGAAAACCCATACATCTTGTTGGTTGACAAGAAAATTAGCAACATCCGTGAATTGATCACTGTTCTAGAAGCTGTTGCGAAAACTGGTAAGCCTCTTCTTATCATTGCTGAAGATGTTGAAGGCGAAGCGTTGGCTACACTTGTAGTAAACAACATGCGCGGCATCATCAAAGTATGTGCGGTGAAAGCACCTGGTTTCGGTGACCGTCGTAAAGCAATGCTGCAAGACATCGCGATCTTGACTGGCGGTACTGTAATTTCTGAAGAAATCGGTATGCAGTTAGACCAAACAACGCTTGAACACTTAGGTACTGCACACAAAGTAACTGTATCTAAAGAAAACACCGTGATTGTGGATGGTGCGGGTAACGCAGGCCAAATCGCTGAGCGTGTTCAACAAATCCGTGCGCAAATCGAAGAATCGACTTCTGAATACGATAAAGAAAAACTTCAAGAACGCGTTGCTAAATTGGCAGGCGGTGTAGCAGTGATCAAGATCGGTGCTGCAACTGAAGTTGAAATGAAAGAGAAAAAAGACCGCGTAGACGACGCGCTTCATGCAACTCGCGCTGCAGTTGAAGAAGGTGTGGTTGCTGGTGGTGGTGTTGCACTGGTACGTGCTGCCAAAGCACTTGACGGTGTAACAGGTGCCAACGATGACCAAAACGTAGGGATCAACATCCTGCGCCGTGCAATTGAAGCGCCGCTTCGTCAAATCGTGGCAAACGCAGGTGATGAACCATCTGTTGTGATCAACGCTGTGAAAAATGGTGAAGGTAACTTCGGTTATAACGCTGCGACAGGCGAATATGGTGACATGCTGGAAATGGGTATCTTGGATCCTGCGAAAGTAACTCGTTCTGCACTTGAGCATGCAGCTTCTGTTGCTGGCTTGATGTTGACAACTGAATGTATGATCACTGAAATCCCAGAAGAAAAACCAGCTATGCCTGATATGGGTGGCATGGGTGGTATGGGCGGTATGATGTAATTATCAGCGTACCCAAACTTCAAAAACCTCGTATCGTCAGATACGAGGTTTTTTTATGGTACAGATTTTTGTAAGTTGGAGATTACGCACATGAAAAGCCAAAATTGCCTAGCCATTTTTCATTTAGTTATTAAATGCATGATATGTATTTAAACTGCTTTTTTTTGTGAATAAAACCCACTATGCTACTCAGAATAATAAGAAAAACAAATGATTAAATAAATGTAATGCAGGCTAGAGCAGGCATAAAGGGGATAAGTATGGATGACCGAGAACACGAACTTATAGGTAGTATTTATGATGCAGCTGTAGATGTCAGTTTATGGCCGCAAGTGATTGAAGCCATTGTGCAATACACCAACAGTAAAACCGCGATTTTTACTGCTTTGGACCAGTTAAGTCCAAGTTATGACTTTGTGCATACCTATAACATTCCGCAAGCCTGTATTGATGCCTATCAGGACGAGCGGATTAAAGTCATTGATATGAAACTGCATGCGCCGTTATGGCAGCAAACCGGGGTGGGGGATACCATTGAGCAAAACTTGCAGTCGTATGGCCAGATGCCGGGCACAGATGAATATATCTTTTATGAACGCTGTCTGGAACCGACCGGGATTTGTCATATCGCAGCCGTTTTACTCGATCAGGGGCAACATCGTTGGGCGGTTTTGGGTATTCACCGGGCGCCAAATGCTCAGCCTTGTAGTCCGGAAGAACATGAATTTCTCAAGCGAATCGGTAAGCACTTACGCCGGGCGCTACAAATTCATCGGCAGCTTTGTCAGGCCAAGCAGCAGAAACTGGCTTTAGGGCATATTTTAGATCACTTAAAAACAGGTGTGCTGCTACTCGATCAGCAGTCC
This sequence comes from Acinetobacter sp. CIP 53.82, assembly GCF_000369465.1. NCBI lineage: Bacteria > Pseudomonadati > Pseudomonadota > Gammaproteobacteria > Moraxellales > Moraxellaceae > Acinetobacter > Acinetobacter sp. CIP 53.82. Next base: position 248,998 of record NZ_KB850045.1, read on the forward strand.
TGTTTAATTTATGCCAACAGTAAAGCTCAGGAAACACTCAATCGCTCCAGCCTGATTGAGCTAGACCGTTATAATCATTTAAAAGTGGGTCGCGGCTTTCAGGCCAAACTCGATCAGCTCATTGGGGGGCAGGGTCGAATTTAAGTCAATGGAACAAAGAGCCGGGTGGGGTTATGGCCTTGTCTGCTCCAGATCAGATGACATTAATGCTCACCATTATTCCTTTTAATTTAAGCCAGCTAAAGAATACTGAAGGACTACCAGAACAGGTCTATGTCGCTGTTTTTGTAACTGAAACCGAGCAAAAATATTATTTAGCTGCAGATTTTTTAAAACAGCAATATCACTTGTCAAACCGGGAAATTGAGTTATGCGAGTTATTTATTAATGAGCATGATTTAGAAAAGATCGCTGAATATTGTCAGCTCAGTTTAAGTACCGTTCGAACCTATTTTAAAAATATTTATGCAAAAACCCAGTGTAATTCACAGGCCGAGTTAATTCATTTACTGATGGGCATTACCGTAAATTTTGAGCATATCGTATAGGCTGTTTTGTTTGAGAGTAGAAAAAAGACGCATGCCGCGTCTTTTTTAATATATGAGAATTTTTACTGTTTTAAAAACAGGTCTGCAGCCTGACGTCCTAGTCCAGGATCATCTGTAAAGACACCATCAACACCGGCTTTAAAGAAGATTTCAAACTCGGCCAACGCCCCTGTTTCACACTTCTCAGCAGGATTTGGACTACAATCGAGGCGATCAGGTAAAAATTCATTTTCTGGGCGCAAGGTATAAGGATGTACTTTCAGGCCCTGTGCATGTGCCAGACTCACAAAATTGGTGATTACTCCCTGATTACTGACGATATAGGTTTTACTTGGTCCCACACCATCAGCATATTGCGCAACCGTTTTAAGTCCTTCTGCACTGGCCAATTGACCATAAGTAGTCCCCAGACCTGCTTTTAGTGCATCAGCAGGCTGAGAACTCTGTCCGCTGTAGAGCTGAATGATTTTTGCATGTTGCAAGGTGTTTAAACGATCTAGCTGACTGCGTAGATATTGCAGATTTTTAACTTCAAAAGATTGTAGATAGACCGGGGCAATACTTCGCGAATATTCATATTTCGCCAAGCTACTCAATAAACGGTCTTCCATGGCCAGATTTAAATCCTGGAAATAGGTTGGGTGTTTAGTCTCAATATACAGCCCAATAATTTTTCCTGTTTTTTGATAGTGCTGATCAGCCAGTTCAATAATTTCTTCTATCGTCGGCACTAAAAACTGATCATTATATTGAGTGTTTTGTGGGCGAATATCTGGAATACGTTCGCGGGCTTTCAGCTGCTTCAGTTCACTTAAGGTGAAGTCTTCGGTAAACCAGCCTGTTAAGCTGACTCCATCAATGATTTTGGTGGTTTTACGATCTGCAAATTGTGGCAGTTCACTGACATTGGTCGTACCGCCAATTTCATTTTCATGACGAGCAACCAAATAACCATCTTTGGTTGGAACCAGATCAGGCTCAATAAAATCTGCACCATCCTCAATGGCTTTTTGATAAGCCTCCAAGGTATGTTCAGGACGCAAGGCGCTAGCGCCTCGATGTCCGACAATAATAATTTCAGGTTCAACATAGGCCGGTGGTGTCGGCGTTGGAGTGGGATTATGCGTTTGATTATCACGATCATCACTATTACAAGCAGTTAAAGTGAGAATGCTGGTCAGTATCAGTGTTTTTCTTAGCATGCGGTCCTCTGATGATGCTGTTATTTTATTTGACGCATGCGTAGTGTTGAAGGAAAAACTTGCATTCTCATGACAGGTTGCAAAATAGCGACAATGTAAATGATGCTAGAGCGAGATAAATCTTTTATCTCCACATTTTCTCCTTATTTTTCGTTCAGCACATCTTTATGTAATATTTTCTTGTATTTTTGGCTTTAGTCACTGAATATCAATATAAATTTGCTAGGGTAAAGCGCCTTCAGAAGTGCTCAACCAAATCTTGGCTCAACCCCATCATGTGACCAAATCTATGCTGTCAAAATTTTTTATTGAACGTCCTATTTTTGCTGGAGTCCTGGCCATTATTGTCATGGCGTTTGGTATTTTTTCCATTTTAGGTTTGCCGGTCGAGCGTTATCCAGATATTGCACCACCCCGCATTACCGTGAGTGCCACTTATACTGGAGCTTCGGCAGAAACAGTGGAGGAGAGCGTGACCCAGGTGCTGGAGCAGCAGATTCGAGGGCTGGATCATCTGCTGTATTTTAGCTCGAGCAGTGATTCTTCGGGGCGCAGCCGTATCAGTATCAGTTTTGAAAATGGCACAGACCCAGATACCGCACAGGTGCAGGTGCAAAATGCGATTAACAGCGCCATTAACCGTTTGCCTGAAGATGTACAGCGCCAAGGCGTGAATGTGTTCAAATCTCTGGGTGATACCCATATGGTCATCGGGTTGTATGACAGCGCTGGTCACAGTTCCAATATTGAACTGTCCGATTATATGATGACCCATCTGGAACAGGATCTGGCGCGTATTGAAGGCGTGGGTGAGGTGGATGTCTTCGGTTCGCAATATGCCATGCGAATCTGGTTGAATCCTTTAAAACTGAAACAGTATGCCTTGATGCCAAGCGATATTCGGGCCGCTGTTGAAGCCCAGAATACCCAGGTGGCAGCCGGCAGTATTGGCGATTTACCCACCGCAACCGATCAGTATTTAAATGCCAAAGTCACCTCCGGTTCACGTTTAAAAACTGTCGAAGAATTTGAAAATGTAATTTTAAAGTCGGCCCAGGACGGCAGTTTTGTTTATTTAAAAGATGTGGCGCGGGTCGAGCTGGGGGCAGAAAATTATCAGTCCTTTAATACGATTAACGGCTATCCTTCCGCTGCGCTGGGCATCTCCCTGGCCTCTGGTGCCAATGCACTGGCGACCTCGGCGTTAATCCAGCAGGAAATTGATCATCTCTCCAAACAGTTGCCTGAAGGCTACAAGATAGTCTATCCACGCGATAATACGCCGTTTGTGAAGGAGTCGATGAAAGAGGTGGTAAAAACCCTCATTGAAGCGATTATTCTGGTGGTGATCGTGATGTTCCTGTTTTTACAGAACTGGCGCGCTACCTTAATTCCGACCATCACCGTACCGGTGGTGATTTTAGGTACCCTGACAGTGCTGTATGTGCTGGGCATGACCATCAATACCTTAACCCTGTTTGCGCTGGTACTGGCGATTGGCCTGCTGGTCGATGATGCGATTGTGGTCGTAGAAAATGTTGAGCGTTTGATGCATGAGCAGCAGCTTTCAGCCAAACAGGCGGCAATCCAGTCGATGCAGGAAATTAGCGGGGCACTGGTCGGAATTACCTTGGTGCTGACCGCGGTGTTTATTCCGATGGCATTTTTTGGTGGCTCGACCGGGGTCATCTACCGTCAGTTTTCCATCACCCTGGTGGCCGCGATGTCCTTATCTTTGCTGGTGGCACTGATTTTAACCCCGGCCTTATGTGCCTTAATTTTAAAGCCAAAGCAGAAAACCGCCCGATGGGCCGCCTGGTTTAATCAGAAACTGGAAAATCTGAAACAGCATTATCTGCGTTCTTCAAGCTGGACCCTGCAACATCGCACCATCTGTCTGGTGATTTTTGTGGCTTTAATCGGGGTATTTGCCTTGTTCTATCGAGCCTTGCCGACCAGCTTTATTCCAAGTGAAGATCAGGGCATGCTCACGGTACAATTTAAATTGCAAGAAGGCGCGCCCCTGTCAAAAAGCCGTGAAGTTGGGGAAACGATTCGTGCCTATTTTATTGCACAGGAACAGGCCAATGTTGATCTGGTGATGATTCGCTATGGCCGTAACTTCTCCGGCACTGGCCAGAACTTGGGGCAGGGCTTTATTGCGCTGAAACACTGGGATGATCGTCCGGGCAGTGACAATGCTGCGCAGGCAATTCGTGAGCGGGCCATGCAGCATTTCCAGCGTCATCCGGATGCGCAGATTATGATTGGGATGCCGGCCTCGGTACGCGGTTTAGGCCAGACCGATGGCCTGCAGTTTTGGCTGCGAGATTTAAATGGGCAGGGTCGTGATTATCTGGAGCAGCAATTCCAGAGCCTGCGCAGTCAGGCCGACCGTTATTCCAGCTTTGCCAATCTGGATAAAAAATCCAATCCGGAAAAAGCCGAGCTGAATGTCAATATTCATCAGAAACAGGCCATGGCCAATGGCCTGAGCCAAGGCGCGATTAACAGCACCTTGTCGGCGGCATGGGGCGGCAGTTATATCAATGACTTTATTGATCGTGGCCGGATTAAACGGGTGATTATGCAGGGTGATGCCGAGTTCCGTGCCACCCCGGAAGATTTGCAGGCCTGGTCGGTCCGTAATGCCAAAGGGCAGATGGTGCCGTTTGGTAATTTCTCTACCCTGAGCTGGGGCGGCGGACCAGAAGTGGTGAACCGGTTTATGGGCTATACCGCACTGGAAATGGAAGCCGATACCGCAGCCGGTGCCAGCTCTGGTCAGGCCATGCAGGATATTCAGCAGCTGGTTGACCAGCAGGACGGTGTCGATCTGGCCTGGAGCGGCTTGTCCTTTGAAGAAAAGCAGTCCAGCAATCAGGCTTTATTGCTGTATCTGGTATCAATTGGTTTTATCTTCCTGTGTCTGGCAGCGCTGTATGAAAGCTGGACCATTCCAACTGCGGTGATGAGCGCGATTCCACTGGGTATTGGTGGTAATATCCTGTTCAGCTACCTGGCCGGGTTCCCGAATGATATCTATTTCCAGATTGCACTGCTGACCACCATCGGCCTGTCCTGTAAAAATGCGATTCTGATTGTCGAGTTTGCTTCGATGGCGCAGCAGCAGGGGCGCAGCGCCGTGGAAGCCGCACTGGAAGGAGCGAGTCTGCGTTTACGTCCTATTCTGATGACCTCGCTGGCCTTTGGGGCCGGGGTCATTCCGCTGGTATTTGCCTTTGGTGCCGGTGCGGTCAGCCGTCAGGAAATTGGCGTGAGTGTGCTGGGTGGGGTGATTTTCGGTACGGTTCTGGTGCTGATCTTTATTCCCTTTATGTATGTACTGGTGCGTTCGATCTTTAAACTGAAACAGGCCTGATCCGCCGGGTTTATACAGAGAAAAATGCTGCTGCTTCAGGGACACTGCGGCAGCACGCAGATGCAGTGCAAATCACTTTACATTTTAAAAAATAACCAAGAATAATGATGAGAGTTTATGCTGAATCCTTTTGAACTTCAGGCACTGGAACAGGCCATTTTGCAGCAGCATCCAGAGCGGGTACAGACCCTGATTGCGCATATGAATCCGGCCGATTTGGCGGTCTGGATTGAACAGTTGTCGCTGCAAGCGCAGGTTCGATTGATTCCCACCCTGGAGCAGGCCGCGCTGATCTTTGAGTTTTTGCCAAAAACTGTGCAGGCGCAAATTGCCGAACAGCTGGACCCAGCCGATTTGTTGCAGCTGATGAGTGCCATGCATTCAGATGACCGGACCGACCTGTTTAAAGGTTTGAGTCCGACGCTACAGCCGTGGATTCTGGCCGAGCTGGCCCCGGAAAAACGTCAGCAAATTCAGCAGCTGGCGGCTTACCCGGAAGAATCTGCCGGGGCGATCATGAGTTCGGATTTTGTGACTTTATCCCCAGAGCTGACGATCCAGCAGGCGATTGAACAGTTGCGTCAGGTGGCGGCAGACCGGGAAACCCTGTACCTGATTTATATTGTCGATGCGCTACAGCATCTGCTCGGTGTGGTGTCCTTGCGGCAGATTATTCAGGCCGCGCCAGAGGTACAGCTGCAGCATCTCATGACCACGGATCTGGTGATGGGCCAGGTCGATGAAGATCAGGAACAGATTGCCTGGAAGCTGGCGCATTATGATTTTCTGGCCTTGCCGATTGTTGATCAGGCGCAGCGTCTGGTCGGGATTGTCACCTATGATGATGCTATGGACATTGTCGAGGCCGAAACTACTGAAGATATTTTAAAATCCGGTGCGATTGAATCCTTGCCCAACCTGAGCCTGAAAAATGCACCAATTTTATCTTTATATCGCCAGCGCGTGTTCTGGCTGGTATTTCTGGTGTTTGGCAGTTTGCTGTCCGGTTTTGGGATTGCCCATTTTGAAGAGATTATTGCCGCGCATATTGTGCTGGTGTTCTTCTTGCCCTTGCTGGTCGGTAGTGGCGGGAATGCCGGGGCGCAATCGGCGACCTTAATGGTCCGTGCTTTAGCCACCGGCGATGTGCATTTTCGTGACTGGTTCTATCTGCTCGGGCGGGAAAGTCTGGTGGCGCTTTGTTTAGGTGGCACCATGGCACTGGCCGTGTCGGTACTGGGTTATGTGCGTGGCGATTTGATGGTGGCGGTGGTGTTGGCCTTAAGTATGCTGGGCATTGTGCTGATGGGCTGTCTGGTTGGCATGAGCCTGCCGTTTATTCTCAATAAGCTGAAACTGGACCCGGCCAGTGCGTCGGCACCTCTGGTGACCTCAATTTGCGATGCCAGCGGGGTGGTGGTTTATCTGTTTATTGCCTCACAGCTGTTGTTTTAGCCTGTATTTACAAAGCAGTAAAACGTTTGAGCAGCGCGCTCGAGTATAGTAAAAACATGACATAAATAGATAAAAATCAGGTTGATTCATGACAGAGCTGCACAGCACCAAACCCAAACTTTCCCGGCAAGAGGTGATTCGCCTGGAGCGTGATCTGGCCAAGTTTGCCAATATGATGGATTCGGTGGTGCGGATTCCGTTTACCAAACAGGGCGTGGGCGCTGATGCGGCTTTAAGTACCATTCCGGTGGCCGGCGATCTGGCCGGTTTTGTGCTGACCTGTTATGCAATTTATAAAGCCAAACAGGTCGGCGTGCCACAAGCCAAACTGAATCCGGTCATGAAGCTGGCGGTTATGGATGCGGTGGTGGGCTTTATTCCGATTGCCGGGACGATTTTTGATATTTTTATTCGCCCTAGCCGTAAGGCGCTGGATATTGTGCATGATCATATCCGGCAGGAATATGATATCCAGAGTGACCATCATGTGGTGCATCCTTTCTTGCATGAAAAACTGGAGCAGAAGCAGCAATATTCGGCATTCTGGCGTAATCCTGTGGTGGCCTGGCTGTGGATTCATCTTCCTGATTTATTAGGCCTGTTGTTCCTGATCATTCTGGTGGTGGCGACCTTGGCCGGGCTGCAATGGGTCTGGCAGTGGATGCAGGGTTTAAATCTTTAAGTAAGCTGTCATCATTCCAACCAGTATCTATCACACATAAAAACAAAAGCCTCCATATGGAGGCTTTTGTCTATTTAACGGTTGGGCATTATTATTAAGGCAGGTTTAACTGCTGTAATGCCGCCACACGCTGTTCAATGGTCGGGTGGGTCTGGAATAACGCTGCCAGACTAAACCCTTGTTCCTGACCGGCAGAAATCGCGAAGGCTTTCATTTCTTTTGGCATTGCATCTGGCATTTCAGATTCGGCCTGTAAGCGTAACAGGGCAGAAATCATGGCCTGTTTGCCAGCCAGACGGGCACCCGCTTCATCGGCGCGGTATTCACGTTGACGCGAGAACCACATCACAATGGCCGAAGCCAGAATACCAAACACGATATCCAGCACAATGGTAATCACGAAGTAGGCAATGCCTGGCGCTTCGCCATCTTCACGGCCAAATACGTTACGATCAATGAAATCACCGGCAACACGGGCAAAGAACATCACGAAGGCGTTGACCACACCCTGGATTAACGCCAGCGTAACCATGTCACCATTGGCCACGTGACCAATTTCGTGCGCCAGTACGGCACGTAATTCATCTTTGTTCATACGCTCCAGCAGACCGGTTGAAACCGCCACCAAAGCATCATTCTTGTTCCAGCCGGTTGCAAAGGCATTCGACTGATAAGAAGGGAAGATACCCACTTCTGGCATTTTAATGCCAGCACGTTGCGACAATTGTGCAACTTCATTTAATAACCACGCTTCAGCCTGGTTACGTGGGGCATTCGGGTCAATCAGCTCTGTACCGGTGGTTTTTTTCGCCATCCATTTAGACATGAACAGGGAAATTAAAGAACCGACCATACCGAAGACAAAACAGATGACCAACAGGTTGCCTAGATTTAAGCCACCCGCGCCATGGTAACTACCGACACCGAAGAGTGACAAAATAATGCCAGCTACAACCAGTACCGCGAGGTTGGTTAGCAAGAACAAACCAATCCGCATCATTGAGTAAATCCTCTTAAAATGAAAATGTAATCTGATTCATAAATCATGCAAGTAAATATGCGGTGAATGTATTAAAAATTCAAGAAAAAATCGTGAAAATCAACAAAAAATCGTCTTAGTCCGAAATGGTGATTCGGGCTGCAGCAGAGGCATGTGCCGTGGCATAGGAGCGGACCGGTGCATCGGTAAAGCTGCCATCTGCGGCAACAATAATTTCACGCGATGGGCGTGCAGGCTGGGCTGCAGTTAAATGCGAACCAGAAGAAAGCGTATTGGATTGGGCCAGTAACGGTCCCTGATCGCTACTGCTGACACCACCGGCATACAGATTGTGATAACGGCTGGTCACGCGGCGCACATAGTCCTGAGTTTCACGGAAGGGCGGAATGCCACCGTATTTGGCGACATTGCCTTCACCGGCATTATAACCGGCCAATGCTAAGGATGTATTACCGTTAAAACGTTTTAGTAACCAGGCCAGATATTTGGCCCCGGCCATAATATTTTCATAAGGATCGTAGGCATTAGAAACCTGAAAACGTTTGGCAGTGGCCGGCATCAGCTGCATTAAGCCTTGGGCCCCGACCGGAGAGCGAGCATTGACATTAAAGCCGGACTCGGTGTGCATGACGGCTTTAATCAGCCCAGACGAAATACCGTGGCGCTGCGCGGCCTGCTGGATAATATGGTCAAAGGCATTTTTATTGCGGCTATAGCTTGGTAAGACCGATGCTTCAGAGCTGCCCCAGTTGCTATAACGATGAATATTGCTGTCGGGATAATACGTCACTTTGACTTTTTTCAGGGACTGGTCTGAACTTTTACGATTGGTCAGCAGGGTAGAGCCATTATTGTCTTTATAGACATAAATCTGTCCGGCATGACTGTGCGATGCAACCGCAAGCAGCGTCACACATCCCCAAAAAGCCAGTTGTTTAAAATGTAATCTTTTATACATTATCGTATTCATTATGGTAACGAAGTTCATACTGTCCCCAAACAGGTGGTTTGAGTTTAACAAAAAAAACATTGATGAAAAGAGTCTTTACATTTATTTCCCTGTTTACTTTGTAAAAATCAAGCCCTGTTTGCTGACAGAACAATCAAAAAAAATATTTATTTTTTTTATTCTGGTCTGCTTGACACACTTAAAACATTGATTTTAATTATAAATAAAATTGATTAAAAAATGATCAATTTAAATAGAAGCCTTCAATTGCAGGCAAGTGACCTTGTCAAGTTGTTTTAAATCCACAAAGTTATCCACAGCTTTTGTGGAAAACTGTGGAAAAGTCCAAAAGATAAGCATCTTGCTTAAAAGATGAACGCAAACGTTCAAATTAGCATAAAAATAAAGACAGCGAGATGACAAAAAATGACAAGCAGGAAATTACATTCTTTTGATGCGTGCCGGGACTGAATCGGCTAAAATTGCGCGGTATTTTTTTTATGGGTAAATCTCGTCTATGTTCTCGCCAGTTGAGTCCGATCAAGGATTTAATTTTAAACCAGAACTGCCAACCAGCTCTGCGTATTACCGTTTGCTGAAAAAGCTGCGTCGCCAGGTGGGTCATGCCATTCGTGATTACAAGATGATCGAAGACGGTGACAAGGTCATGGTGTGTATTTCGGGTGGTAAAGACAGTTATACCTTACTGGATATTCTGTTGCAGTTTAAACGTATTGCCCCGATTCATTTTGATGTGGTGGCGGTGAATCTGGACCAGAAACAGCCGGGCTTCCCTGAAGATGTGCTGCCGCGTTATCTGGAAGAAAATAATATCCCGTATTATATTCTGGAAAAAGATACCTACAGTATTACCAAGCGTCTGACCCCGGAAGGCAAAACCTACTGTGCAGTGTGTTCGCGTCTGCGTCGTGGTTCACTGTACGGCTTTGCCCAGGAAATTGGGGCAACCAAGGTGGCACTGGGGCATCATCGTGATGATATTCTGGCGACTTTCTTCCTGAACCTGTTCCATGGCGGCAGCTTAAAGGCGATGCCACCGAAGCTGTTATCTTCCGACAAGAAGAATATGCTGATTCGTCCACTGGCTTATGTGGAAGAAAAAGACATCATCAAATACGCGCAAATGCGCCAGTTCCCGATTATTCCATGTAACCTGTGTGGTTCGCAGGAAAATCTGCAACGTGCGATTATCAATGACATGCTGCGTGAATGGGACAATGCCCATCCAAAACGTCTGCACAGTATTTTTGGTGCATTGCAAAATGTATCACCATCGCAACTGGCAGACCGCGAGCTGTTTGACTTTGAAGCACTCGATAGCGAGCGCGAGTTTGACTTTAAAGGCAGTTATTCGCACGAGAATGAAGATGGTCAGTCCAACCGCATCAACATGGTCAATTTAGGCTATGCAGCTGACTAAATAGTCAAAAAAAGCATTGAACTTCAGTTCAGTGCTTTTTTTATATATTTGAATTATTTCAATATTGTATTAAAAATATAAAATTTGAACGCATCGTACAAAAAATCTTAGCCATCTTTTATGATTACATGCTATAACAGGTCACAAGCATCATTGCTTCACAAAAATGTTGTCTGGACAGGCGACACAAATGAACAAATAAATTGAGGAATAATCATGCCTGCTTTTTTATCTGATGATTGGTTTGCAACCGTAGAGAACCTGACGGCTCAAGCTGGTGACTTAAATTTACCACCTGCGCTTGCGAATCTTGCAATTAATTTGGTTGTTACGGATGCTTCAGGCAATACAGAATTAGCTTTAGACGGTGGCAAAATCCAGAAAGGATTGTCTGCAAATGCAAAAACAACCCTGAATATGGATGCTGATACCTTACGTAAAGTGTTCCTGGAGTTTGATATGGCTGCAGCCATGCAAGCCTTCATGACCGGTAAAATCAAAGTACAAGGCGATATGTCTCAATTAATGGCATTGCAAACTGCAAAACCAAGCCAAGAGCAAAAAGACCTGTTCAAAAACGTTTTGGCGCAAACCACCTGATTGTGACCCGACACAAAAAAGCTTACCCGAAGGTAAGCTTTTTTTTGCCTTGAAGATCAACGGTGAAGCATTTAAATATTCACCAGCTGCGGCGTGGTCTTGATGTGTTCCAGATAGGCACGGATACGGGTCACGTATTGTAAGGCCTGACGATAACGTCCGTTCTTGGCTTTATTGCCGTCTAAGTAAGCATACAGGTTGACCCAGTTGTTCGGGTTTTTACCGGTGGCCTGAATACGCTTCTGAATCTGGCTCACGGCACCCGGACCCATGTTATAGGCCACCAGTGCATACCAGTTACGGTCTGGAAACGGAATATGCTTATAACGGTTCAGCATCAGGTTGTAATACTTGGCACCGCCCTGAATGCTCTGGGTTGGATCGGTACGGTTACTGACGCCCATGGCTTTGGCTGTGCTGTTGGTCAGCATCATCAAACCACGAACACCGGTTGGTGAAACAGAGTTCGGCTTTAAGTACGATTCCTGATAACCAATGGCCGCCAGTAAATGCCAGTCCAGATCATACTGCTGCGCAGTGCGCTGGAAGCTGGCCTTATATAAAGGCATGCGATTGCTTAAGTCACGCTGGATAGTATTCCAGGATTCCTGCTTAACCACATTCTGGTTATAGAACGAGGCCAGCTGGTTGATGGCACCGCTTTGTTTGCCACGGCAGACAAAGGCACTGGCGGTCTGGCTCAGCGGATCATCGGCATGTTTAAATACCCAGTTTAAATTGCTGTTTAGGCCATTTTTCTGCAAGGTGTTTAAATCGCCACAGGTGGCCGAAAAACCGGTCAGATGCTTGTTTTCAATGCTCTGAATACTGGCAGTGGTCATGGCAAAGTTGGCTTTACCTGACGCCACCCATTGCAACGCTGTCGCATTGTCCGGTACGGTTTTAAACTCGAGTTTGACATTCAGGCTATGCGCATAGTTGCGCACCAGGTCATAACCAAAGCCATGCAGATGCTGACTGTTCTGAAACACGGTGGTCGGATTCGAAACAGAAACCACGGTCAATTTATTGTGATTGACCACGCGATCAAACTGATACGCTGCTTTACTTGCATTAATACTATGAAACGGAATTAACGCACTGCTTAATACTAAGACTTTTAAAGGGAGAGAGTTGAAAAAAGAGTGAAGGCCAAGCCTCGACCCAGAAGTTGAACTACTGTGCATGTTGTCTCCGCTACAAGTAATTTATGCCCTACAAAGCAGGAGGCAAAAGGCCTCAGACTTTTTCAAGTTTGATAAATTCAATAAGAGGGTGGGCACTCATGACGTCATTCAAAATGACATGGGATGAAAGATAAAAAATGTGGCTACGCCACACAGGTTAAAAAATGATCACAATTAAAAGATGTGCGCATAATAAAGACCAAAATTTGAGTTGTCAAATTTTGTCCATAAAAAAATAAAAAACTGTTTCATAAGTAAATGATTCTATTTGGGAAAAATATTTTATAAACTTTAAAAGTGGAGTAATTGGGGAGAAGGCAGCAGTTTTTGGTAAGCTACAGGCTCATTTTTCTGCTGTTAAAGGCCATGAAATCGAGCTTAATTACCCGTGGTGGACATGACAAACTGGTCGCGGAACTTCAGCATTTGTGGCATGAAGAACGCCCTGAAATTACCAAAAAAGTGAACTGGGCGGCCAGTCTCGGCGATCGTTCAGAGAACGCCGATTACCAATATAACAAGCAGCTGCTGCGCAAGATTGACCGTCGGGTACGTTACCTCGGCAAGCGGCTGGAAGAGCTGCGAATTATTGATTTTTCACCTGAACAGGAGGGCAAGGTCTATTTTGGCGCTTGGGTCGATATTGAAAATGATGATGGCGAGCAGAAAACCCTAAGAATTGTCGGGGTTGATGAAATTTATGATCATCATCCACAACATATTTCAATTGACTCGCCAATGGCGCGCGCCTTGCTGGGCAAAAGTGTGGATGATGAAGCAGTAGTGCAGACGCCATCAGGTGCAAAACACTGGTATATTGTCGACATTCGCTATGAAAAGTTTGAAAATTCAGCAAATTAAACGATTTTGATTTTATTTTGTACAGTCGGTTGCGAAAACCTGGAAAAATATTTGCCAAGTTAAAATTTTCTTTATATGATAGCCGCCATTGGAAGCGTGGCAGAGTGGTTTAATGCACCGGTCTTGAAAACCGACGAGGGTGTGAGTCCTCCGTGAGTTCGAATCTCACCGCTTCCGCCAAATTTTAAGATAAGCCCTTGTATTTGCAAGGGCTTATTTTTTGTCTGTAGTTTTACCCCTCAACCTACCCCTCATCAAATTTTGGATTGGATTGATTTCTTTTGGTGGTATTTGGAAGATTAAGGAATATAGTTTAATAAGCTGTATTTAAATCTAACTAAATTCTTATTCAAACATTAGACTTCTTGCGTTAGTCAAATTTTAAGCAGTCAAAAGCTATATTTTATAAGGTTTTAGCCAATTCAAAAATTAGATAAAACTATACTTTCGCAAGAGGTCTATTTTTTAATTATAAATATTTTCACTCCCCATTTATTTAGCTTGCTTGACGCTCTACAGCGTGCAGATTATCCTTAGTCTGCTGACCTACATCGTCAGCGGGTTTTGACAGACCCATTAACAAAGACAATATGTGAAATCTGATTTTGCATGTTGTGGACTCGTTCGTCCCCCTTCTTTGCGGTAGGGCGGGGGAGGGACGCCTTCGGGCGTGCTGATTCTTAGGTTCAGTCTGTCAACCCTTTCTCGTTCTGCCACCATCAATTGACAGTGGTTGTGGTAGAGCTCTATTACCTAAGGAGTACGCCATGCGCTTACATCAATACCGTCTTTTACATTTCTCTTTTTTCATGTTTGTGCCGTTGGGTGATTAGACCTGATGCCGTGCAGTCAATGCATAGCTGTGTCCATGACTTTCTAAGAATAAAACTTTTTCAAGTACATATTACCGATATGAAGATGAATCTCTCATGCTGTTTTTGAGGGGCATAGATTTGTGTGCTTTATCGTCTATAACACTTCAAAAAAACATAGATATTCATTCTAACATTCATGCATGGGGAGCACTGTGTCTGATTAAGACCAAGACCAGTGATGCCTATAAAAAAGAGAAAATGATGATGTTTAAAACTTTTCTAAAAACGACCCTGATTTCATCACTACTTGCAGGCGCATCATTGGCGCAGGCAGGCTGGTTTGCACAAGCCGGTGAATCCTACCTTGTTCAAGCACGTCATACAGGCGGTGGGGTTTATCAATGTCTTTATAAAACCAATCCTGGCAACCGTGGTTGGCGTAATTTCACGGTGAACTTTCAGGGTGGTTGTCCGCGCTTTGTTCACTTTAATACTCAGAATGGTCAAGTCACTGTGCCCAACTAAACGAGGGGAACATTCAAATGACCCAAAAAACCATATTGGGCTTGGCGGCAATCTTAGCCCTGACCTTGATCAGCATCGCAGGCTTCTACTTCTTTAGCCCTAAACACGCAACTGAAAAAACGGTTCCAGCCAGTACTTCTGAGACCAGCTCTGCACAGCCTTTAGAATCCGCCAGTTCAGAAGCAGTATCCACTGAGATTGCAGCGGCAGAAGTGGATGGGATCGATGTCAAAGAATTGACCACGGGAAGCAAAAGTCTGAGTCCATCAGACCATGAGCCTGAGCTGCTGAGTTTTGAGTTTGATCAAAAACTTAAGGCTGTGGATACCTTACTGTCGATGCTGCCTTATGATGAACTGCCTGAATTTGAGCAGGACAATATAGACAAGTATCAACGCTATATCTTTGCCAAAGCCGCAAAAGATACAGGCAAATCAGTGCAAGACTTTAGCTTGCAAGAACATGGCGCACTGGAGTCGGAGCAAGCGGGTAATCGCTACTACGTCTATAAATTTGATAACGGCACAGACTGTGAAATCCATCTGGCTAGCATTGATTTAAATACAGGCGATTATGGCGTGAGCTATAACTACTGCTAAGGATGAACTTGATGAAGCAACTTTTAAAACCCTTACTCCTCGCAGTGACTACAACGACAGGCATCATGTTGAGTGGCTGTAATGCTGGCCTTGATCCAAACACGTTTACGGTCGAACTCGATGTAATTGATACCAGTAACTGGTATGCCCAAAATCAATCCGCTGCGGTATTAACGATCCGTTCTAACAGTGCAGATCCGATTGATGTGACCAATGTGCTGATCAACAACGGTGAATGCAGTTATGAAGGTTATCGCCGATCATTGGAATATCCGCAGCATTTTAAAATGGGTTTGCGTTTAAGGCTGAAATTAACCGGTTGTGGCTATGACAATGTAGTGCGTGTCGATGTTGAAACAGAAAAAGGCACTGCAAGCTATAGCTTTCAATAGCGACTCTCCTCGCCAAAGTAAAATTTAAATCAAACCGTGTCCTCCATGGGCACGGTTTTTTTATGCCCTCAATTCAGCTTTTCGTACCCAATTCATTTAACAAGGAATATTCAATGTCCTTAATTCAATGCCCCTATTGTCAATCCACCTATGTCAGACAGACTGATTCAAGTCATGCAAACGCCAACTATTTCGAACAACTGCAACGCTGTATTTCACCGACACAGATGGCGCTGTTCGGCATGCAGCTTGCCAAAAAGGCAGGATTCCCGCCTTTTACAGGCGCAGCCATCGGTGTTGTGGTGGGTGGTGTATTGGTTATTGTCAGTCAGTACTGCTATGAAAAATTTTACAGCAATGCCGAACAGTATCTCTGTTTGGATTGCCAACAAGCGTTTGCATGGGTGCCGTAATCGCATCTCTGACTTTACACGGTTACATCTTTGAATAGATGGATTGTTTAAACCCTTACAGCACATTTCTGCATCTTTACATCTTTCACTTTTATTTTAGGAATAATCAAAATGGCACATCAACTTGAAAACATGGCGTATGTCGGACAAACCCCGTGGCATGGTCTGGGCAATCAACTTAGCCAAAATCAACCGATTGAAGTCTGGGCCAAGCAAGCAGGTATGGATTGGCGTATTGAATCATCCAATGTCAGCTACATGGCTAAAAATGATCGTGGACAAAGCATCATTATGCCCTATGAGGAACAGCGGGTATTGTACCGTTCAGATACTCATGCGCCTTTATCGGTGGTGAGTCAGCGTTATCAAGAAGTCCAACCGATGGAAATTCTGGAGTTCTACCGTGATCTGACTGAGCAATCAGGCTTTGAACTGGAAACCGCAGGTGTCCTAAAAGGTGGGAAAAAGTTCTGGGCTTTGGCACGTACAGGACAAACTGCAGAATTGAAAGGTGGAGATGTCAGCAATGGCTATATTCTGCTAGCAACCGCATGTGATGGTACTTTAGCCACCACCGCACAATTCACCAATATCCGTGTGGTGTGCAATAACACCTTAGCGATTGCCTTACGAGGGCAGAGTTCCAATGCAGGCGTGGTCAAAGTACCGCACAGTACCAAGTTTGATGCCGACAAAGTCAAAGATCAACTCGGTATTTCAGTGAAAACATGGTACGACCACATGTATGAAATGAAACAACTCACCCAACGTAAAGTCACCCAGAAAGAAGCAGCAGCTTATTTTGATACGGTATTTAACAATAATAGCCTAAGTGCGATGGAACAGGAGGATAACATTATTCAGTACTACCGTAATGTCGCGTCCCAAGCCAATCCACAACCCAATAAAACTGAACCGAATGGACGTGCCATGACCAAAGTCATGAATATGTTTAATGGGCAGGGACGTGGGGCAGACTTATCTTCAGCCAAAGACACCGCCTATGGACTGCTTTGTGCAATCACCGAATTTGTAGATCATGAACGTCGCGCGATGAGTACCGATCACCGCCTTGACTCTGCTTGGTTTGGTGCAGGCGCAGCATTGAAACAACGTGGATTGGAACAAGCTTTACACTTAGCTGTTTAAGCTTGATTTAATCTTGAGATTTTATCATCAGGGCATGTGATCAGCACGATCAAGTGTCCTCCTAATCAACGATCCCTCTTTGCCACATCTTCGGATGTGGCTTTTTTTATGCCGTTTTAAAATCAATGATAGAAGGATAAACCCATGAATCAGATTATAAACCCAACAGTAACGTCTCAATCTCAGTATTTACCAACTGTAGCCAATGACAAGCCTAAACAAAGTCAATCAGGTTCAAAACGCAGCTTAAATGCCAAACGTCTGATCAACACCAAACAACTGGACTATCAGGCATGGCTGGAAGTGCGTAAACAGGGAATAGGCAGCAGTGATGCCGCAGCTGCCTGTGGCTTGAATCCTTATATGTCGATGCTAGAACTGTGGATGATTAAAACAGGACGGGTACAGCAAAATATTGAAGATGAAAGCTCAGGGCATGCACCTTTATATTGGGGTAAACAGTTAGAACCCTTGGTCGCAGAATACTACAGCATGCACACCAACAATAAAGTCCGTCGGGTCAATGCTGTACTGCAGCATCCTGATCCTGACAAAGCCTTTATGTTGGCAAACTTGGATTATGCCGTGGTGGGCAATGAAGAAGTACAAATACTGGAATGCAAAACTGCAGGGGAATATGGTGCCAAACTGTGGAAGGAAGGCGTACCTCTGTATGTACTGTGTCAAGTACAACATCAACTGGCGGTGACAGGCAAGCAAGCGGCACATATTTGTGTGTTGCTGTGTGGGCAGGAAACCAAAATCTACAAAGTCAGTCGTAATGAAGCTCTGATTGAACAGATCATTCAGGCAGAACGGCTGTTTTGGGAATGTGTAGAAAATGATGTTCCACCAGCAGTGGATGCCAGTGAATCGGCAGCCAAAGCTTTACAACAGCTCTATCCTGAACATACCCCACTGAGCTGTGTTGATCTAACGGAGGTGGAACTTGCCAATGAACTGTTTGATCAGCTGATACAGGAGAAACAGCAGATTGAACAGCACCAAAGCCAATTTGACCTACTTAAACACCGTGTTCAGGCACTGATGCAGGAACATGAACGTGCCGTATTTCAGCAAGGCTCGGTGACTTGGAAAAAGAGCAAGGACAGTATCAGCCTAGACATCAAGTCCTTACTTCAGCACCAACCTGAACTCATCCAACAGTACCCACTGCAGAAAGCAGGCAGCCGTCGTTTCAACATTTATCACGATTAACTCAAAGCCTAGAGCCAAACGCTCAGCAAGAAGAAATCTGAAATCCCGTGCAGCCCTGCATGGGATTTTTTTATGCCGATTTTATTTTAAGCACATAGGACAACACATCTAAACATCTCAACGACAGAGGAATTTCAACATGATTAAAGGTTTAGCAATCACACCACCCATCTTGGGACGGATCAGTATTGGCCGTGTAATAGAAAAGAATGGCAAGCGTCTGCCAGAGAAAGACGATCAGTTCACCATTACCAGTCAAATACAGGGTAAGGACGGTTGGATTAAACACCCCTTGGATGAGCAATTGCGTAGTCAAGCACCGAATCAAAAGCTGCGTAGCATCCCTGTACGTATGATCTTCAATGACCCTGAACTCAATCTTCGAGCTGAATATAGTTTATTTGACCGACAGACAGGTCGCCCGATTTGTGTGGGGAATGGTCAGACGTGTCAGCGTATGACATCACAAGGTGTAGAGCAACATCCTTGTCCATCCCCCGACTTATGCCCACTTGGACAGGGTGGACATTGTAAGCCTTATGGACGCCTGCATGTCAATTTAGGCGAAGCCGATGAGTTTGGGACTTTTATCTTCAGAACCACTGGTTTTAACAGCATTCGCACTTTGGCAGCACGTTTGAATTACTACCATGCGGCATCAGGTGGTTTGTTGTCGTGTTTGCCGTTGCAGCTCACGTTGCGTGGGAAAAGCACAACCCAAAGCTATCGTCAGCCCGTGTATTACGTGGATTTAACGTTACGGGAAGGCGTGGATTTACAAACAGCAATTCAGACAGCCAAGGAGATTGACCAACAGGGAAAACAGGCAGGGTTTGATCAGGCGGCATTAGATCAGATTGCACGGCAGGGTTTTGCCAATACCAAGTTTGAGGTGCATGCAGAGGAGGGGATGGAATTGCTGGAGGAGTTTTATCCACACAGTGACAGTGCTGTAGATACAGAGCATTCAGCGCAATTGAGCTATGTGCAGGAGATTCAGCAGGGGTTGCAGCAGAGTGTTAGAGCTGTGAATTGAGCACAGTTGAATTATCTAGTCAGTTTGGTAAGTCAATTAATGGATTCTGAACAAGTTGGCTAGTCACTAATTGAAGGGAGCTTTGGCTCCCTTAATTTTTTTGGGTAAGCGGATTAAATGGTTGATCTTACCTTTGCATGAGAGTGAGGCAAACCGGCATCTCATCGGATTATCTGGTTGGCACTCCAACCTACTGCTGATGCATGCTTCCCTCGCTAATTCCAGCAAGAACCCCACACGCCTTAACTTCCCGGTCATCGTTGCAACGCGCTCTTAGTGAAACGAGTTGTTTCTCAAGCGCCTGTAGAGCGGTTATCTGCGAGCGCACATGAGAGATGTGATCATCGAGCAAGGCATTGACAGCGGTACAGGACTGATGAGGGTCGTCCTGATAGCGCTTTAGTTCGTGAATTTCTGCCAGTGACAGATCCAGGATGCGGCAGCGACGAACAAAGGCCAGCCGCTCAACGTGTTTCTCGGTATAGACACGGTAACCGTTCTCCTGCCGACCAGGCGGCGGCAACAAGCCCTGCCGTTCGTAGAAGCGGATCGTCTGTGTATCTACCCCTACTGACTGTGCCAACTGACCAATACGCATCGGGTTCCTCCGCAACGGATTCTCTACGCTATTGACATTATAGCTACTATATAGTTTTAAATGAAAACCCGATCACATTCAAGTGGAGTCATATCATGAGTAAAAACTGCGGAGGCCCCTGTGGCGACCATGCAAGGCCTGCGGCGGATATCGATATGCAGGCCTCCTCCGAGGCGCCAGGGAGATGGGTCAGTGTTTATGCCGTGCCGAAGATGGACTGTCCATCAGAAGAGCGCATGATTCGCCTGGCCCTGAACGGCGTTGAGGGGATTCGGGCACTGTCCTTCGACTTGTCGAACCGCCGGTTGAAGGTCGTGCATGACGGCGAGGCTGAGCCCATTACCGCGAAACTGGCGACCTTGGGGCTAGGCGCCTCGCTTCAGGAAACCGTCATTGCCGACCCAGAGACGATCAAGGCCTCTGAGAGCTCGGCAGTCTCTGCTACGCAGGAGTCAGGCACTCTGCGCGTGTTGCTCGGTATCAATGCGATCATGTTCGTGGTGGAAATGACTGCTGGCCTGATCGCCCAGTCTACCGGCCTGATCGCTGATTCCCTGGATATGTTTGCCGATGCAGCCGTCTATGGCCTGGCTCTCTATGCCGTAGGGCGCAGTGCGAAAATGCAGGTACGTGCCGCGCATCTGGCAGGGGTACTGCAACTGATTTTGGCTATCGGCGTACTCGTCGAGGTGGTGCGACGCTTTGTTTTCGGTAGTGAGCCTGAATCGCTGATGATGATGGCGATCGCCTTCGTCGCATTGATTGCCAATACCAGTTGTCTGCTGCTCATATCCAAACATCGGGAGGGCGGAGCGCACATGAAGGCAAGCTGGATATTCTCGGCCAACGACGTGGTGATCAACCTGGGGGTCATCACCGCCGGCGCTCTGGTCGCGTGGACCGGGTCCAATTATCCGGATCTGATTATCGGCACCATCGTGGGGGTAATTGTACTTAACGGTGCTAGACGCATTTTGGCGTTGAAGGGTTAAATAATGCTCATTATTGGCAAAAAGCTCTCGCCGTATGCCCTATTGTCCATATCGGGCCTGCTGGCAGCGTCTGATCAGGCCGTAAAATGGCTGGTGCAACAATCAATGGCATATGGCGAGTCTATTTCAGTGACCTCATTCTTTAACTGGGTACACGTATGGAATACCGGTGCCGCATTCAGTCTTTTTGCGAATGGTGGAGGCTGGCAGCGCTACTTTTTTATCGGAATCGCGGTAGTGGTCTCGATTTTTCTGATCAAGCTGATCCTTGAAAATCGTCATAAAGGAGAAGCCATCGCTTACAGTCTTATCCTCGGTGGCGCCATGGGCAACCTGATTGACCGGGTCTTTCGCGGCTATGTTGTGGATTCCTTTGATTTCTATTGGCGAGACTGGCATTGGCCGGCCTTCAACCTGGCTGATATTGCAATTGTCCTCGGTGCCTTACTTTTAGTTTCCAGCAGCTTGTTGGGTAAAAAAGCAAACACCAATGCCGAGTCGGATGGATCTGACTGACACCTACGCCTATACAACACCATGACCGAACTTCCCGACAACATCCTTCACCTGCCGCAATACCAAGTACTGGGCTGCAAATCAACCGACGACGAAATGCACTTCCAGGTGGACGTGCCCGATCCCATCGCCTGCGAGGAATGCGGCGTGCAGGGTGAGTTCGTACGGTTCGGCAAGCGTGACGTTCCCTATCGTGATCTGCCCATCCACGGCAAGCGGGTCACTCTCTGGGTGGGGGCACCTCAGAAATCGGAAAATAAAGCACGCTAAGGCATAGCTGACCTTGCCAGGCCTGCTTCGCCCTGTAGTGACGCGATCAACGGGCAGGAAACATTCCCCATTCGTGCATGGCAGGCGCACACGAGTTCAGACAGCACGGTTTCCATGCGCGCCAAGTCGGCCATCTTCTCGCGCACGTCCTTGAGCTTGTGTTCGGCCAGGCTGCTGGCCTCCTCGCAGTGGGTGCCATCGTCGAGCCGCAACAGCTCGGCAATCTCGTCCAGACTGAACCCCAGCCGCTGTGCCGATTTCACGAATTTCACCCGAACCACGTCCGCCTCCCCATAGCGGCGAATGCTGCCATAGGGCTTGTCTGGCTCCGGCAGCAGGCCCTTGCGCTGGTAGAACCGGATGGTCTCCACATTGACCCCGGCCGCCTTGGCAAAAACGCCAATGGTCAGATTCTCAAAATTAATTTGCATATCGCTTGACTCCGTACATAACTACGGAAGTAAGCTTAAGCTATCCAAACCAAATTTGAAAGGACAAGCGTATGTCTGAACCACAAAACGGGCGCGGCGCGCTCTTCGCCGGTGGGCTGGCCGCCATTCTTGCGTCGGCCTGCTGCCTGGGGCCGCTGGTTTTGATCGCCTTGGGGTTCAGCGGGGCATGGATCGGCAACCTGACGGTATTGGAGCCGTATCGGCCGATCTTCATCGGCGCGGCGCTGGTTGCACTGTTCTTTGCCTGGCGGCGCATCGTCCGACCGACCGCAGCCTGCAAGCCGGGCGAGGTGTGCGCGATTCCGCAAGTGCGCACCACCTACAAGCTCATTTTCTGGTTCGTCGCCGTGTTGGTCTTGGTCGCGCTTGGTTTTCCCTACGTCATGCCATTTTTCTACTAATCAGGAGTTCATCATGAAAAAGCTGTTTGCCTCCCTCGCTCTCGCCGCTTTCGTTGCCCCCGTGTTCGCCGCCACTCAGACCGTAACGCTGTCCGTGCCTGGCATGACCTGCGCCTCTTGCCCGATCACTGTCAAGCACGCGCTTTCCAAGGTTGAGGGCGTGAGCAAGACCGACGTAAGTTTCGACAAGCGCCAGGCCGTCGTCACCTTCGACGATGCCAAGACCAACGTCCAGAAGTTGACCAAGGCGACCGAGGACGCGGGCTATCCGTCCAGCCTCAAACGCTGATCCGTTAACCGAACTCGGGAGCGACACATGGGACTCATCACGCGCATCGCTGGCAAAACCGGCGCGCTCGGCAGCGTCGTTTCCGCGATGGGCTGCGCCGCCTGTTTTCCTGCCATCGCCAGCTTTGGCGCGGCCATCGGACTGGGCTTCTTGAGCCAGTACGAGGGGCTATTCATTGGCATCCTGCTGCCGATGTTCGCCGGCATCGCGTTACTCGCCAATGCTATCGCTTGGCTCAATCATCGACAGTGGCGACGCACGGCGCTCGGCACGATAGGCCCGATCTTGGTGCTGGCAGCGGTGTTTTTAATGCGGGCTTACGGCTGGCAGAGCGGTGGACTGCTCTATGTCGGCCTGGCCTTGATGGTTGGGGTGTCGGTCTGGGATTTCATCTCGCCAGCACATCGCCGCTGCGGGCCGGACAGCTGTGAATTGCCAGAACAACGTGGCTGACGGCAACAGCCGTAGCCACCACAGAAAAGGAAAAATACATGACCACCCTGAAAATCACCGGGATGACCTGCGACTCGTGCGCGGCTCACGTCAAGGAAGCCTTGGAGAAAGTGCCCGGCGTGCAATCGGCGCTGGTGTCCTATCCGAAGGGCACAGCGCAACTCGCCATTGAGGCGGGCACGTCATCGGATGCGCTGACTACCGCCGTGGCCGGACTGGGCTACGAGGCAACGCTTGCCGATGCGCCACCGACGGACAACCGCGCCGGCCTGCTCGACAAGATGCGCGGCTGGATAGGGGCCGCTGATAAGCCCAGTGGCAACGAACGCCCGTTGCAGGTCGTCGTCATTGGTAGCGGTGGCGCGGCAATGGCGGCAGCACTGAAGGCCGTCGAGCAAGGCGCGCAGGTCACGCTGATCGAGCGCGGCACCATCGGCGGCACCTGCGTCAATGTCGGCTGTGTGCCGTCCAAGATCATGATCCGCGCCGCCCACATCGCCCATCTGCGCCGGGAAAGCCCGTTCGATGGCGGTATTGCGGCAACTGTGCCTACGATTGACCGCAGTAAGCTGCTGGCCCAGCAGCAGGCCCGCGTCGACGAACTGCGGCACGCCAAGTACGAAGGCATCCTGGGCGGTAATCCGGCCATCACCGTTGTGCACGGTGAGGCGCGCTTCAAGGACGACCAGAGCCTTACCGTCCGTTTGAACGAGGGTGGCGAGCGCGTCGTGATGTTCGACCGCTGCCTGGTCGCCACGGGTGCCAGCCCGGCGGTCCCGCCGATTCCGGGCTTGAAAGAGTCACCCTACTGGACTTCCACCGAGGCCCTGGCGAGCGACACCATTCCCGAACGCCTTGCCGTAATCGGCTCGTCGGTGGTGGCGCTGGAGCTGGCGCAAGCCTTTGCCCGGCTGGGCAGCAAGGTCACGGTCCTGGCGCGCAATACCTTGTTCTTCCGTGAAGACCCGGCCATCGGCGAGGCGGTGACAGCCGCTTTCCGTGCCGAGGGCATCGAGGTGCTGGAGCACACGCAAGCCAGCCAGGTCGCCCATGTGAACGGCGAATTCGTGCTGACCACCGGACACGGTGAATTGCGCGCTGACAAGTTGCTGGTTGCCACCGGTCGGGCACCGAATACGCGCAGCCTCGCGCTGGACGCGGCGGGGGTCACTGTCAATGCGCAAGGGGCCATCGTTATCGACCAAGGCATGCGCACGAGCAACCCGAACATCTACGCGGCCGGCGACTGCACCGACCAGCCGCAGTTCGTCTACGTGGCAGCGGCCGCCGGCACCCGTGCCGCGATCAACATGACCGGCGGCGACGCAGCCCTCAATCTGACCGCGATGCCGGCAGTGGTGTTCACCGACCCGCAAGTCGCCACCGTGGGCTACAGCGAGGCGGAAGCGCACCACGATGGCATCGAGACCGACAGTCGCACGCTGACACTCGACAACGTTCCGCGAGCGCTTGCCAACTTCGACACACGCGGCTTCATCAAGCTGGTCATCGAGGAAGGTAGCGGACGGCTCATCGGCGTGCAGGCGGTGGCCCCGGAAGCGGGCGAACTGATCCAGACGGCGGTGCTCGCCATCCGCAACCGCATGACGGTGCAGGAACTGGCTGACCAGTTGTTCCCCTACCTGACAATGGTCGAGGGGTTGAAGCTTGCGGCGCAGACCTTCAACAAGGACGTGAAGCAGCTTTCCTGCTGCGCTGGATAAAAAAAGGAGGTTTTCAATGAGCGCCTACACCGTGTCCCGGCTGGCCCTTGATGCCGGGGTGAGCGTGCATATCGTGCGCGACTACCTGCTGCGCGGATTGCTGCGTCCGGTGGCGTGCACCCCGGGCGGCTATGGCCTGTTCGATGATGCCGCCTTGCAACGGCTGTGCTTCGTGCGGGCGGCCTTCGAGGCGGGCATCGGCCTGGACGCGCAACTGGCCTCCATGCCAGCCGAGCGGGCGCACGAGGAGGCATTGCCGTGAACGCCCCTGACAAACTGCCGCCCGAGACGCGCCAACCCGTTTCCGGCTACCTGTGGGGTGCGCTGGCCGTGTTGACCTAGAGAGAGTGCGCAAGGGCCTCAGAAAGGAGCTGAAACCGTCCCAGAGCCGGACTCTCAAGGGAGACCGGAAAATCCTGCTGAAACGCGCTCACGAAGTCTCAGACCGGGAGCGCCTCATCATGGAGACCTGGACAGGCGCGTTCCCGCAACTGCTGGCCGCCTACGAGCACAAGGAGCGCTTCTACGGCATCTGGGACGCCACCACACGGCTCCAGGCAGAAGCCGCCCTGGACGAGTGGATAGCCACCATCCCGAAGGGCCAAAAGGAAGTCTGGAGCGATCTGGTCAGGGCAGTGGGAAACTGGCGCGAAGAGACCATGACCTACTTCGAGACGGACATGCCCGTCACCAACGCTTACACGGAGTCCATCAACCGACTGGCCAAGGACAAGAACCGTGAAGGGCGCGGTTACTCCTTCGAGGTGATGCGGGCACGAATGCTCTACACCACGAAGCACAAGAAGAAGGCACCGACTGCGAAGGTCTCTCCTTTCTACAAGAAAACCATCGGTTACGGACTGCCGGACTTCGCAGAGGAACTCAACTACGGAGTCGATCTATCAACCATCTGAGGGTGGTATCAGATTGATGGGGTGAAGGTGCCCCATCAACCATTAAATCCGTATACCCATTTTTTTGTTATTCAGGAGTGATAATGCAGGCTTCAAAAATAGCGATCAGTCCATCTAGCCGGCAGTTGAATCCATCAATATTGGCCTGAATCCAGACTTCCTTATTGTTAATTTTACTCCACTGTACCCCATAGCCGCAGTGAGCAAGTAGGTGTTCAAAGAAGATACGCTGGGTGCGTCCATTGCCTTCACGAAATGGGTGAATCACGTTGACTTCACAATAAAAATCAGCGATTTTTTGGATAAGTACTGGTTTGGCTAAACCTTGAAAATAGTGCTGCTGCTCAAGTTGCTTGAAGAGCTTATTGGCTTCAATTTCAATACGCGGGAAGGTACAAAAGCGGGTATCGCCTTTGGCAATATCCACTTGTCTTAGTTCACCTGCCCAGGCATACAGGTCTGAAAAGAGCTGAAAGTGAATGGATTGCAGGTATTTGAGATCGTAAGGTGGCTCCGCATACTCAATTCGTGTGCTGGCATACTCAGTCAACTCCAGTTCTGCCTGTTGCAGAATTTCAGCATCCTGAATGTTCAGTTTGTTTTTGAGGACGTCCGAGTCGGGGTAACAGTAAATGCTGTCACCCATTTCACCATATTTATCCATAAGGAAGCCTGATCACGATTCCGAGGTCTGTGAGAATTTCTTATATTTCTGTAGAATCTGAGCTTTACTTAATGCCGGTGCGGTTGAGGACGGGTTAATGCCTTCCAGCTTTAAACTGGCTTGATAATTCTGCAAGCGCGTAGCTTGGATATATTTTTTTTTCTGTTCGAGAGTGTTTAGCATTTTGAAATTCCTTGAACAAAGGTAATGTAAGCCTAGTTTAGCAGATGGGCTTATAAATAGGCACGGCTTTCAAAAGCAGGGTTGTAGCGTTATGGAGGATGAACCTTCTATGAGAAAAATCTGAAACCAGACGACAAAATTTGTCGCTTAACTGTCATGCAATAAATGAATAATCAACAATCTGCTTTTTAAATAATATAATATTATCCAACAGTTAAAAAAATTATCAGTATTATCTCTAGCAACCGAAGTGTCGCCAGATACTGATCACAGATAAGAATTCAGGAATTGATTCACCACTATGACCAACAATAACTTTTCACAAATCGCTTCTTTCATCTGGTCGGTTGCCGACCTGCTGCGTGGTGACTTCAAACAATCGCAATATGGCCGCATCATTCTGCCATTTACCTTGTTACGTCGTCTGGAATGTGTACTGGAAGAAAGCAAGGCTGCGGTACTGGCAGAACATGAAAAAGTCTCCAAGCTGAATCTGCCAGAAGAAGCTCAAGAAAAGTTATTGCTGCGTGCCACCAACGGTCTAGCCTTCTTTAATACTTCCCCCATGGATCTCAGCAAAATGGGGCAGAGTGATATCAAGGCCAACTTAAGCACTTATGTACAAAGTTTCTCTAAAGATGCCCGTGAGATTTTTGAATACTTTAACTTCATCGAATTTGCGGGCTTACTCGATGATGCCAACCTTTTGTATAAAGTCGTACAAAAGTTTGCTACCACGGATCTGAGTCCAAAGAGCGTATCCAACCATGACATGGGTTTGGTGTTTGAAGAACTGATCCGTCGTTTTGCTGAAGGTTCCAATGAAACGGCCGGGGAACACTTTACCCCGCGTGACATCGTACGTTTGACCACTGCACTGGTGTTTATGGAAGATGATGACGTGCTGACCAAAGATGGCATTATCCGCACCATTTACGATCCTACAGCGGGGACAGGTGGCTTCCTCTCTTCCGGTATGGAATATCTGCATGAGCTGAACCCAAATGCGGTGATGCGTGCGTTTGGTCAGGAACTTAACCCAGAATCCTATGCCATCTGTAAAGCCGACATGCTGATCAAAGGTCAGGATGTGAGCCGAATTAAACTCGGTAACACGCTGTCAAATGACCAGCTTGCTGTGGATCAGTTTGACTACATGCTGTCGAATCCACCCTTTGGCGTGGACTGGAAAAAAATCGAACAGGACATCAAGGACGAACATGAACACAAGGGCTTTGATGGACGTTTTGGTGCAGGCTTGCCACGGGTATCGGATGGTTCATTATTATTCCTGATGCACTTGATCAGCAAGATGCGTGATGCCAGCAGTAGCGAGAGTGGTAGTCGCATCGGGATTATCCTGAATGGTTCACCATTGTTTACCGGTAGTGCAGGCAGTGGCGAAAGTGAGATCCGTCGCTATATTTTAGAAGCCGACTTGCTGGAAGCCATTATTGCCTTACCGAATGACATGTTCTACAACACCGGGATTGCCACCTATATCTGGGTACTCAGCAATAAAAAAGCCGCTGAACGTAAAGGCAAGGTACAGCTGATCAATGCCTCAAACCTCAGTACCAAAATGCGTAAGTCGCTGGGTTCAAAACGTAACTATCTCACTGAAACTGAAATTGCCACCATTACCCAAAATTACGGTGACTTTGTCGCGGTAGACACCTTGGCGCAGGATGGCGAAACCGAACAGCAAAAACCATTCGCCAGCAAGATTTTTGATAACCATGAATTTGGCTATCGTCGCGTGACCATTGAACGTCCATTGCGTTTATCGGCACAGATTACGGATAGCGCGATTGCTGCATTACGCTTTGCGCCGAAACCGTTTAATGCCGTGATGCAAAGCATCGATGCGCAATTGGGCACAGCCTTTGGTACAGCATGGACAGCAGAAACTTATGGTCAGTTGCAGGACGTTGCGCTTGAGGTCCGTGCCCTGATTAAAGCGGAATTCCCTGAGCTAAAAGAAAAAGATATTAAAGAGGTGCTGGACAGCAAAATCTGGCTGTTCCAGAAAGCCCTGATGGAAAAAGCCCAAGCCTTACAGAATGTGATTGGCACTGAGCAGTTTGATGACTTTAACCAGTTTGATGACGTATTGAAAAAAGCCCTCAAGCAAACCGACATCAAGCTGGATGCCAAAGAGAAGAAACAGCTGTTAGACGCCATCACCTGGAAAAATCCGGAAGCTGAACCGGTGATTAACAAGGTACTGAAACAGGCGGAAAATCCGCTGTATGGCCAGTTTAGCTACCAGGGCAAAGTGGTCGAGTTTGTACAGGATGGCGACTTGCGTGATGCGGAGAACATTGCGCTGAATCCAAAAGTCAGCACCACAGAGCTGATTGA
Organism: Acinetobacter sp. CIP 53.82; assembly: GCF_000369465.1. NCBI lineage: Bacteria > Pseudomonadati > Pseudomonadota > Gammaproteobacteria > Moraxellales > Moraxellaceae > Acinetobacter > Acinetobacter sp. CIP 53.82. The sequence goes on from NZ_KB850045.1 coordinate 278,272, forward strand.
AGAGTATTTTAAACGTGAAGTACAGCCACACGTGGCCGATGCCTGGATCAATGCTGACAAGCGCGATGAAAAAGATGGCGAGATTGGCATCGTGGGTTATGAAATTCCGTTTAACCGTCATTTCTACGCGTACCAACCACCACGTGATTTAGCTGAGATTGATGCCGATCTGGATGCGGTGAGTGCCGAGATTATGCAGCTGCTACAAGAGGTGCATTCGTAATGGCGAAATATCAGATTTATCAAAATCAGATTGCAACACACAATAGTTGGATTAAGTCGCTTCCTAGAGAATGGCAGATTGTACCTTTAAAGTATATGTGTAGTGGCTTTGTTAAAGATGGTCCTCATGAAACACCTAAGTTTATTGATGAGGGTATTCCTTTTTTATCGGTTGATGGAATCCAAAATAATAAACTAGTGTTTGAAGGTTGTAGATATATCTCTATCGAGGATGACAATAGGTTTAGTCTCAAATGTAAACCCCAAAAGGGCAATATCTTACTTGGTAAAGCTGCATCTGTAGGCAAGGTAGCTTTCGTTGAGAGTGATTATGATTTTAATGTTTGGTCACCGTTAGCAGTTATTAGCCCTAAAGATATTAGATTAGGTAAATTTATTTTTTATTGCCTTCAATCCTATGAGTTACAATTACAATGTGATGTTTTCTCTAATTCAAATACCCAAAAGAATTTGGGTATGACGACAATTGATAACTTAACATTTCCTTATCCGAGTATTTACGAAGCCGAGAAAATATCTCAATTCCTCGACCACGAAACCGCCAAAATCGACCACCTGATTGAAAAACAACAACAACTGATTGAACTGCTGAAAGAAAAACGTCAGGCGGTGATTAGCCATGCCGTGACCAAAGGACTTAACCCAAATGTCCCGATGAAAGATTCGGGCGTGGAATGGTTAGGGAACGTGCCGGAGCATTGGATAGTATGTCGTTTAAAACATGTAGCGAATATCCAGTCTGGTATTGCTAAAGGTAAAGATATTGCAGGGAAAGCAACTATTTCTGTTCCAATGTTGCGAGTTGCTAATGTTCAGGATGGTTATTTAAATCTTAATGAAGTTCATCATATTGAAATAGAAAAAGATCAATTAGAACGTTATCTATTAAAAGATGGTGATGTCTTGATGAATGAAGGTGGAGATAATGACAAACTTGGCCGTGGTGCTGTATGGAAGAGTCAAATAAAAGACTGTATCCATCAAAATCATGTCTTTGCTATTCGTCCATATAAAATTGAACCAGAATGGTTAGATATATTAACTCGCGCGAGTTATGCAAAATTTCATTTTTTTCGGCAGTCTAAACAGAGTACAAATTTAGCTTCTATTTCTTCCACAAACATTAAAGAAACAACGGTTTTAGTTCCTCCAAAAACTGAACGAGAAGCAATTTTACGATATCTGAAGACACAGTTTAGTCATTTTGATGCACTTGAAAATCAATGTATTTTACAAGTGAATTTATTAAAAGAACGCCGCACCGCCCTAATCTCAGCAGCTGTGACTGGAAAGATCGACGTGCGTAATTGGCAAGCCCCAAGTATTGCTGAGGCACACACGGAGTTAAGCGCATGAGTCTAGACGCCACCCGTGAAAGTATTTTCCAGAACGACATCATTCAGCAGATGCTGGCTCAGGGCTGGCAACTCGGTACGCCACAAGGCTACAACCGTGAAACCGCCTTGTATGAGCAGGACGTACTAGACTTTGTGCAGCAGACACAAAGCCAGGACTGGCAGAAATTCCAGCGCATCTTTCCAAATGATACCGAACGGCATTTTCTAGAAGCCGTGGTTGCCCAGCTGAAGAAAGCCGACATCAATGCCACTGATGAACAGTCACGTAGCTATGGCACTTTAGGTGTGCTGCGTCATGGAGTGAAAACCCGCAGTGCCCGTTTTTTCCTGTGTCAGTTTAAACCGGAACATGCGCTGAATCCCGATACCTTAGCCAATTACAAAAAGAACATCTGCCGCATTGTGCCAGAGTTGGTCTATAGCCCGTATGCTACGGCTGCCGAGTTACAGGACATGGGCAAACAGGCCAAGAAATGGCGTATTGACTTGGTGCTGTTTATAAACGGCTTTCCTGTTGCTACTCTGGAACTCAAGTCCGAGTTTAAACAGGCGGTGCGAATATCTGCATGAGCTGAACCCAAATGCGGTGATGCGTGCGTTTGGTCAGGAACTTAACCCAGAATCCTATGCCATCTGTAAAGCCGACATGCTGATCAAAGGTCAGGATGTGAGCCGAATTAAACTCGGTAACACGCTGTCAAATGACCAGCTTGCTGTGGATCAGTTTGACTACATGCTGTCGAATCCACCCTTTGGCGTGGACTGGAAAAAAATCGAACAGGACATCAAGGACGAACATGAACACAAGGGCTTTGATGGACGTTTTGGTGCAGGCTTGCCACGGGTATCGGATGGTTCATTATTATTCCTGATGCACTTGATCAGCAAGATGCGTGATGCCAGCAGTAGCGAGAGTGGTAGTCGCATCGGGATTATCCTGAATGGTTCACCATTGTTTACCGGTAGTGCAGGCAGTGGCGAAAGTGAGATCCGTCGCTATATTTTAGAAGCCGACTTGCTGGAAGCCATTATTGCCTTACCGAATGACATGTTCTACAACACCGGGATTGCCACCTATATCTGGGTACTCAGCAATAAAAAAGCCGCTGAACGTAAAGGCAAGGTACAGCTGATCAATGCCTCAAACCTCAGTACCAAAATGCGTAAGTCGTTGGGTTCAAAACGTAACTATCTGACTGAAGCTGAAATTGCCACCATTACCCAAAATTACGGTGACTTTGTCGCGGTAGACACCTTGGCGCAGGATGGCGAAACCGAACAGCAAAAACCATTCGCCAGCAAGATTTTTGATAACCATGAATTTGGCTATCGTCGCGTGACCATTGAACGTCCATTGCGTTTATCGGCACAGATTACGGATAGCGCGATTGCTGCATTACGCTTTGCGCCGAAACCGTTTAATGCCGTGATGCAAAGCATCGATGCGCAATTGGGCACAGCCTTTGGTACAGCATGGACAGCAGAAACTTATGGTCAGTTGCAGGACGTTGCGCTTGAGGTCCGTGCCCTGATTAAAGCGGAATTCCCTGAGCTAAAAGAAAAAGATATTAAAGAGGTGCTGGACAGCAAAATCTGGCTGTTCCAGAAAGCCCTGATGGAAAAAGCCCAAGCCTTACAGAATGTGATTGGCACTGAGCAGTTTGATGACTTTAACCAGTTTGATGACGTATTGAAAAAAGCCCTCAAGCAAACCGACATCAAGCTGGATGCCAAAGAGAAGAAACAGCTGTTAGACGCCATCACCTGGAAAAATCCGGAAGCTGAACCGGTGATTAACAAGGTACTGAAACAGGCGGAAAATCCGCTGTATGGCCAGTTTAGCTACCAGGGCAAAGTGGTCGAGTTTGTACAGGATGGCGACTTGCGTGATGCGGAGAACATTGCGCTGAATCCAAAAGTCAGCACCACAGAGCTGATTGAAGAGTATTTTAAACGTGAAGTACAGCCACACGTGGCCGATGCCTGGATCAATGCTGACAAGCGCGATGAAAAAGATGGCGAGATTGGCATCGTGGGTTATGAAATTCCGTTTAACCGTCATTTCTACGCGTACCAACCACCACGTGATTTAGCTGAGATTGATGCCGATCTGGATGCGGTGAGTGCCGAGATTATGCAGCTGCTACAAGAGGTGCATTCGTAATGGCGAAATATCAGATTTATCAAAATCAGATTGCAACACACAATAGTTGGATTAAGTCGCTTCCTAGAGAATGGCAGATTGTACCTTTAAAGTATATGTGTAGTGGCTTTGTTAAAGATGGTCCTCATGAAACACCTAAGTTTATTGATGAGGGTATTCCTTTTTTATCGGTTGATGGAATCCAAAATAATAAACTAGTGTTTGAAGGTTGTAGATATATCTCTATCGAGGATGACAATAGGTTTAGTCTCAAATGTAAACCCCAAAAGGGCAATATCTTACTTGGTAAAGCTGCATCTGTAGGCAAGGTAGCTTTCGTTGAGAGTGATTATGATTTTAATGTTTGGTCACCGTTAGCAGTTATTAGCCCTAAAGATATTAGATTAGGTAAATTTATTTTTTATTGCCTTCAATCCTATGAGTTACAATTACAATGTGATGTTTTCTCTAATTCAAATACCCAAAAGAATTTGGGTATGACGACAATTGATAACTTAACATTTCCTTATCCGAGTATTTACGAAGCCGAGAAAATATCTCAATTCCTCGACCACGAAACCGCCAAAATCGACCACCTGATTGAAAAACAACAACAACTGATTGAACTGCTGAAAGAAAAACGTCAGGCGGTGATTAGCCATGCCGTGACCAAAGGACTTAACCCAAATGTCCCGATGAAAGATTCGGGCGTGGAATGGTTAGGGAACGTGCCGGAGCATTGGATAGTATGTCGTTTAAAACATGTAGCGAATATCCAGTCTGGTATTGCTAAAGGTAAAGATATTGCAGGGAAAGCAACTATTTCTGTTCCAATGTTGCGAGTTGCTAATGTTCAGGATGGTTATTTAAATCTTAATGAAGTTCATCATATTGAAATAGAAAAAGATCAATTAGAACGTTATCTATTAAAAGATGGTGATGTCTTGATGAATGAAGGTGGAGATAATGACAAACTTGGCCGTGGTGCTGTATGGAAGAGTCAAATAAAAGACTGTATCCATCAAAATCATGTCTTTGCTATTCGTCCATATAAAATTGAACCAGAATGGTTAGATATATTAACTCGCGCGAGTTATGCAAAATTTCATTTTTTTCGGCAGTCTAAACAGAGTACAAATTTAGCTTCTATTTCTTCCACAAACATTAAAGAAACAACGGTTTTAGTTCCTCCAAAAACTGAACGAGAAGCAATTTTACGATATCTGAAGACACAGTTTAGTCATTTTGATGCACTTGAAAATCAATGTATTTTACAAGTGAATTTATTAAAAGAACGCCGCACCGCCCTAATCTCAGCAGCTGTGACTGGAAAGATCGACGTGCGTAATTGGCAAGCCCCAAGTATTGCTGAGGCACACACGGAGTTAAGCGCATGAGTCTAGACGCCACCCGTGAAAGTATTTTCCAGAACGACATCATTCAGCAGATGCTGGCTCAGGGCTGGCAACTCGGTACGCCACAAGGCTACAACCGTGAAACCGCCTTGTATGAGCAGGACGTACTAGACTTTGTGCAGCAGACACAAAGCCAGGACTGGCAGAAATTCCAGCGCATCTTTCCAAATGATACCGAACGGCATTTTCTAGAAGCCGTGGTTGCCCAGCTGAAGAAAGCCGACATCAATGCCACTGATGAACAGTCACGTAGCTATGGCACTTTAGGTGTGCTGCGTCATGGAGTGAAAACCCGCAGTGCCCGTTTTTTCCTGTGTCAGTTTAAACCGGAACATGCGCTGAATCCCGATACCTTAGCCAATTACAAAAAGAACATCTGCCGCATTGTGCCAGAGTTGGTCTATAGCCCGTATGCTACGGCTGCCGAGTTACAGGACATGGGCAAACAGGCCAAGAAATGGCGTATTGACTTGGTGCTGTTTATAAACGGCTTTCCTGTTGCTACTCTGGAACTCAAGTCCGAGTTTAAACAGGCGGTGCAGAATGCCATGTTGCAGTACAAACGCACCCGCTTGCCGAAAGATCCAGAAACCAACAAGCCTGAACCCTTGCTGATGTTTAAGCGTGGCGCATTGGTACACTTTGCCGTGAGTCAATACGAAGTCTATATGGCGACCCAATTGGCCGGAGAAGATACCTTCTTCCTGCCGTTCAACAAGGGTACAGCGGAAGGTGGTGCAGGCAATGATGTGCCAGAAGACCAGAATCAGTACGCCACCGCCTATCTGTGGAATGAAGTCCTCACACCGGACAATTTGCTGAATATCATTGGACGTTTTGTCCATCTGCAAATTGAAGAAAAAGAAGACTGGGAAGGACGCAAGTACAAAAAAGAACTGCTGATCTTCCCACGTTACCACCAGTGGAATGTGGTCACCAAACTGATCAATGCCGCATTAGAGGAGGGCACTGGACAGAAATATCTGATTCAGCACAGTGCAGGTTCAGGCAAGTCCAACTCGATTGCCTGGACAGCACATCAGCTGTCGACCCTGTACGATCAACACAATCAGAAACTGTTTGATTCGGTGATTGTAGTCACTGACCGTACCATTCTGGATGCCCAGCTACAGGACACCATCTACCAGTTTGAACATGCCGATGGCGTGGTCGGACGCATCAATAACAAAGAGGGTGATGGCTCCAAGTCGGAAAAACTGGCCAAAGCACTGGAAACCTCACAGCCGATTATCATTGTGACCATCCAGACTTTCCCCTTTGTGTTGCGTGCGATTGAAAACAGTACCAATCTGAAACAGCGACGTTATGCGGTGATTGCCGATGAAGCGCATTCTTCACAAAGCGGCTCTACGGCACGACAGTTGAAAGAAGTGTTGATGCTGGAAGAGCGCGAAGAGGATGCTGAACTGTCTTCGGAAGATATTCTGGATGCGGTGGTGGCTGCACGTAAGGGCAGTAATAACCTCAGCTACTATGCCTTTACCGCGACACCGAAAGACAAAACCCTGCAACTGTTTGGCCGTGTACCCAATCCTGAGCTACCACCCTCCAAGCAAAACAAGCCGGAAGCCTTCCATGTTTACTCCATGCGCCAAGCCATTGAAGAAGGCTTTATTTTGGATGTGCTAAAAAACTATACCAACTATAAAGTGGTTTATAAGCTCAAACAGAAAATTGAAGAAGCCGACAAACAGGTCGATGCCAAAAAAGCCAAGATCAGGCTGAATCAATGGGTACGCCTGCATGACCACAACATTTCCCAGAAAGTGAAAGTCATTGTCGAACATTTTAAAAATAACGTGATGGGCTTATTGGGTGGACAGGCCAAAGCCATGGTGGTGACCAGTTCACGTAAAGAAGCGGTGCGTTACAAGTTGGCCTTTGACAAATACGTGATGGATCAGGGCTATAAGTCCATTCAGGCTATGGTCGCTTTCTCGGGTGAGGTTGAGTTTAATGACAAGGATACCGACAGCAGTGGTTTAGTCGGGCAGACCTTTAATGAACGCAACATGAACCCGGGGCTAAAAGGACGGGAAATGCGCAAGGCCTTTGATAGTGATGACTATCAGGTGATGCTGGTGGCCAACAAGTTCCAGACTGGCTTTGACCAACCGAAACTGTGTGCCATGTACGTGGACAAGAAACTTGGCGGTGTGGAATGCGTACAGACCTTATCACGCCTGAACCGTACCTATCCGGGCAAGGCGGAATCTGGCACCTTTGTCTTGGACTTCTTTAACGATCCTGAAGACATTCTTGGGGCCTTCCAGCCTTACTACCAAACCGCAGAACTGGCTGATGTATCGAATCCAGATCAGATCTTTGACCTGTTTGAAAAGCTGAAAGCTACCAAGATTTTTCTGTGGACGGAAGTTGAACAGTTTGTAGAAGCCTTCTTTACCAAGAACAAATCCAATGCTGCGATCAGTAACATTTGCAAACCGGCGGTTGAACGCTGGCAGAAACGTTATAGTCAGGCCATCGAAGCCTATAACACCACCCGTGACATGCTGGAACGCTGCAAGAAAACCAATGATGCGGTGCTGATTACTAATGCCGACAATGCCTTTAAAGAAGCCAAGCTCGAAAAAGACAAACTGGAAATCTTTAAAAAAGACTTGGGCAGCTTTACCCGTTTTTACGAGTTTATGTCACAGATCGTGGACTACGATGACAAAGAACTGGAGAAGCTCAGTCTGTATGCACGTAACCTGCGTCCATTGCTGCGTGAAACCGCAACGAAAGATGATGAGGTGGACTTAAGTAATGTCAGCATGAGCCATTACCGCTTGTCCAAGATCCGTCAGCAGGACATCAAGCTGAAAGAAGATGCCGAAGACAATCAGCTTGAGCCGGGCAATGACCTGGGTGCAGCCAAGCCACGTGATAAGAAAGAAGAGTTCCTGTCACAGATTATTGAGCGTCTGAATGATGTCTTTATCACCGATAACCTAACCGATAAAGACATGCTCAACTATGCCTATACGGTACGTGACAAACTGGCGGAAAATGAGATTGTGATGAAGCAGATTGCCAACAATACCCGTGAACAAGCCATGCTGGGTGATTTCCCGAAAGCGATGGATGATGCCATTCTTGGCAGTAGTGCCGCACATCAGGAACAGATGATGCAGTTGTTGTCTGATCCGGCGAAGGCCAGCATCTTTGCACGGGTGATCTTTGATATGTTGAGCAGTCCAAGATGACCGCTAAATTAACAAAGGGGGGCTTTGTTGCACAAACCTATCTGTAAAGGCTTTTTCAGCGATATAATTTTCAAATGAAGAAGCCTACACACAAAATCTACCGCACAACCAATTGGCCCGCATATAACCGAGCACTCATGAGTCGCGGAAATATTGCCATTTGGTTTGATCCTGCTACGCAATGGTATGCTCCATCAAAAGGCAAACAAGGGCGAAATCAAACTTACTCCGACGCAGCTATCCAATGCTGCTTAATGATTAAATCCTTATTCCATCTATCTTTAGGTATGGTCACTGGCTTTGTGCAAAGTCTGATTAAACTTTGCGGATTAAATTGGACCGCACCAAATTACAGTACGCTTTGTAGAAGACAAAAGCATATTGATATTGCAATCAGCTACCAAAAAAGTAGCGATGGGCTGCATCTACTCGTAGACTCTACAGGCATGAAGTTTCTAGGTGAGGGCGAATGGAAACGCAAGAAACATGGAGCTGAATATCATCGCCAATGGCGTAAACTACATATTGGTATAGATGCCAAAACCCTACAAATACGCGCTATTCAGCTCACAACCAATAATGAACCGTACCGGGTTTGTCGGAGAGTCAATATTCTGAGAGACTATCCCGATGACAAAATTAAAATATACCCCTGAAATCAGAGAAAGAGCGGTTCAACTATTGATTGAATCTGCGTTATTAATCTTAATAAGTAGTTTTTTTTAAAGGTTGGTTGATTTCACATCCTCAACCTCTTGTGCTACCCTAAGTGCTCTAAAACCTAAACACTCTTTTCCTATATGACACTTACGCCACCTTAAGTTTATTTACCCCTTTAATCAGTAAATAACTCATCACTGTCTAGTGATGTGGTGTAGTCGCTTGTGTGTTGTATATATCACATCACTAGCCTATCTAAAAAATTAAAAAACAGGCTATGTTTATGTTATCTAATGTACGAGAACAATGGTTCTCTAACATCCGTGGGGATGTACTTGCAGGACTTGTCGTCGGTCTTGCACTTATCCCTGAAGCTATCGCTTTTTCAATTATTGCTGGTGTAGATCCTAAAGTAGGTCTATACGCATCCTTTTGTATTGCTGTCGTGATTTCTTTTGTTGGTGGCCGTCCAGCTATGATCTCAGCAGCTACTGGAGCGATGGCACTGCTCATGGTCACATTGGTCAAGGAGCATGGGCTAGAATATCTACTTGCTGCAACAATCTTGACTGGTATTATTCAGATATTAGCAGGTTATTTAAAGCTCGCTAAATTAATGCGATTCGTATCAAAATCTGTCGTTATTGGCTTTGTAAATGCTTTAGCCATCTTAATTTTTATGGCACAGCTACCTGAACTGATGAATGTAACTTGGTATGTATATGCATTGGTTGCTTTGGGTCTAGCGATTATTTATCTATTTCCTTTAATACCAAAATTAGGAAAGCTATTACCTTCTCCGCTTGTCTGCATCATTGTGATTACCTTATTAGTAATAGCCCTAGGAATTGATGTACGGACTGTTGGAGATATGGGAGCATTACCTGACACCCTTCCTATGTTCTTGATCCCGAATATCCCTCTAAATCTTGAGACATTGATGATCATTTTGCCGTATTCGGTTGCCCTAGCAGCCGTAGGTTTACTTGAATCTATGATGACAGCAACTATTGTCGATGAAATGACAGATACGCCAAGTGATAAGCATCAGGAATGTAAAGGACAGGGTATTGCGAATATCGCCTCTGGCTTCATGGGTGGTATGGCTGGTTGTGCCATGATCGGTCAATCTATGATTAACGTAAAGTCGGGTGGTCTCACACGATTATCGACTTTCTCAGCGGGTATTTTTCTTCTCATTCTTGTTGTATTTATCAGTGATTGGCTGAAAGTGATTCCAATGGCCGCCTTGGTTGCTGTGATGATCATGGTTTCAATCAGTACTTTTGAATGGAGTTCTGTCACCCAATTGAAGGACAATCCTAAAAGCAGCAATGTCGTGATGATTGCAACAGTTATTGTAGTAGTAGCTACACATAACTTAGCGTTAGGAGTATTAACAGGTGTAATGCTTTCAGCTTTATTCTTGGCCAATAAACTAGAAAATGATATTCAGGTCAGTGCTTCTTTTGAGGGGACAGCTCGTCTATATGATTTGAGAGGTCAGATCTTCTTTAGTTCTTCTGAAAAATTTATGCAGGGTTTTGACTTTAAAGAAGATGTGAAAGATGTAATTATTGATTTAACTCACTCACATATTTGGGATGTAACATCAGTCGCTATGCTTGATTCTGTGGTCAATAAGTTCCAAAAGAATGATGTGAATGTCACGGTTCGAGGCTTAAATGAAGCCAGTTCGATCATGATTGATAAATATGGAGTTCATTCAAGGGTTTAATTTAAAGTAAGTACTAATTCATTTTATGAGCAATGACACTATGAGAAATCACAGTGTCATTTTTTATAATCAATTTTATTCAATATGGAAATATGGAATTGCATATATATGATTATTCATATATAAATATATATAAAGATTCCATTGAGTTTGAGTAAATGACTGCTACTCCAAAAGTTAAGATTTATCACAACCCTGAATGTGGTACATCACGTAATACATTGGCGTTAATCCGTAATGCCAATATTGAACCTGAAGTGATTGAGTATCTTGTCAATCCTCCATCTAAAAATGAACTGATTCAAATGATCGCGGATGCAGGTTTAACGGTGAGAGAGGCAATACGTAAAAATGTTGCTCCATATACAGATTTAGGAATTGATCAAGAGGATTGGACTGAAGATCAATTGCTTAACTTTATGCTTCAGTATCCAATTTTAATTAATCGTCCATTCGTGGTGACTGAACTAGGAACTCGTTTAAGTCGCCCGTCAGAACTGGTTTTAGAAATTCTGCCACTCCCACAAAAGGGTGCTTTCACTAAAGAAGATGGTGAACAAGTACTGGATGCAAATGGGCAGCGATTGAAATAAAAATTTCATGGATATATGTGAATATTGATATATCCATATGTTTGAGTGGGTAAAAATATGGATCAAATCAATTTCTTTAAATGTTTGGCTGATGAAACTCGATTCAACATTGTCATGTTGGTTCTTGGGAATAATGAACAGTGTGTCTGTGATTTGACTGAAAAATTACAGCTGAGCCAACCTAAGATTTCACGGCATTTAGCCTTACTGCGTTCTTCGGGTCTCTTACAAGATCGACGTCAAGGGCAATGGGTCTATTACAGTCTCAATCCTAATTTACCCATTTGGTGCCTAGACATACTTAACACCCTTAAAAATGCTGATTTACAGCCAAAAGTTGCTCCATCATTTCAACAAATCAATAGTTATTGCGAGTAGAACAATATGAAATTCCTTTTTTTGTGTACTGGAAATAGTTGCCGTAGCATCCTGTCAGAAGTTCTGTTTAATAGTCGTGCCCCTGAGGGTTGGAAAGCATATAGTGCAGGTAGTAAGCCATCAGGGCAAGTACATCCATTGACCATAGAAACTTTAGAAAATCTTGGTCTTTCAACAGATGGTTTGTGGAGTAAAACCATTGATAATTGTGAACAATATCAACCTGACGTGGTGATTACGGTTTGTGATTCAGCAGCACAAGAAGCGTGTCCGCTTTATTTAGGCGGAGCGATCAAGGCACATTGGGGTTTGGCTGATCCATCACACTTAGACTTACCTAAAGAAGAAAAATTACAGGCATTCCAAGTGACTGTAGACCATATCAATCGTCGTTTAGATGCTTTATTTGCATTGGATACAGCACATATGTCTCGTCCTGAATTGATTGCTGCAATCAATCACATCTCAGATATTGAATGAGAAAATTATGGCTCAACAAAGATTATCCTTTTTAGATCGTAACCTCACGCTATGGATTTTTATTGCCATGGCTTTAGGGATTGCGATAGGCGTGTTTTTTCCGCAAGCCTCTGTCGCTTTGGATAAAATGAGTGTGGATTCAGTCAATATTCCTATTGCGATAGGTTTGATTTTGATGATGTATCCGCCACTGGCAAAAGTGGACTATGCAACGTTACCGCAAGTATTTAAGGATAAGAAAACACTAACTTTATCCTTAGTACAAAACTGGCTGATCGCTCCCGTGCTGATGTTTGCATTGGCAATCATATTTTTGCAGAGTTATCCCGAGTACATGACAGGCGTAATCCTGATCGGCTTAGCACGATGTATTGCAATGGTTCTGGTTTGGAATGGTTTGGCCTGTGGTGATAACCAATATGTCGCAGCACTGGTTGCTTTTAACAGTATCTTTCAGATTTTGTTCTTTAGTATTTATGCTTGGCTATTCTTGACCTTTTTACCGCCTTATTTTGGCGTTGCAGGGCAAGTGATCAATGTTGATTTCTGGACGATTACCCATGCTGTTTTGGTTTATCTCGGTATTCCGTTTTTATTAGGTTTCTTAACGCGCTTAATTTTGGTGAAACAAAAAGGCGTGGAGTGGTATCAAACCAAGTTTATTCCGAAAATCAGTCCTCTAAGTTTGATTGCTTTGCTGTTCACGATTTTGGCTATGTTTAGCCTAAAAGGTGGTGATGTTGTAAGCCTGCCAATGGATGTTTTACGAATTGCGATTCCTTTAACAATTTACTTTGTCTTGATGTTCTTTATTAGCTTCTTTATGAGCAAATGGATGGGCAATGATTATCCGAAGACAGCAGCAATCTCTTTTACTGCGGCTGGAAACAACTTTGAATTAGCACTTGCCGTTGCAATCGCCACATTCGGTTTAGCTTCACCAGTCGCTTTTACAACGGTGATTGGGCCATTGGTTGAAGTACCTGTGCTGATTGCTTTGGTGAGCGTGTCTTTATGGCTCAGAAAAAAGTTTTTTAAAGCAGAGGTGTAATTTCTATGACTCTCCCAAATGTAGATATGAATCTTTTGGATCAACCTACTTTAGAAAAAGTACAAGCTAAAGAGCTGCATCATCCACCGCGTATTTTGCTGCTGTATGGTTCAAACCGTGAGCGCTCATACAGCCGATTGGCGGTGATGGAAGCAGGACGTATTTTGGAGCAGTTTGGCGCTGAAGTAAAAATCTTTCATCCAAAAAGGCCTACCCTTACCCGAAGATGCGGAAATTGAGCATCCAAAGGTTAAAGAAGTGCATAATCAATCGCTTGCTGTTTAAATTCGGGACTAAAACGTTTAGCCATTTCTTGAATCTCCAAAGATTAAAGTTACGTTATCTTTAGAGGGACGTGCTGTCCATTATTTTGTCTAGGATCACTACTATATTGACGTTCATTCTAATCTACGCATAACTTAAAACCCTGAAAGCCGAAACTTTCAGGGTTACGCGAATGTTATTAATCATAAAATAATTGATTAATATGAACTTTTTTCGACTTTAAACGTTGTGTTGGTGTACTTAAACCGAACCCAGTATTCAGGACCAATCAAACTGTATTTTAAAGTGGTAAGTCGCATCCCAATGTAGTTCTGATTTGTATCGTAAAAATTGGATTCTATACCATAAACCAAAGGCTCTACCCCTGAGTTCATGCAGGTAATATCACTCCACGCAACACTGGTTTTACCTTCTCGGAATACAAAAGGTTCAACATCTGTATAGAGCTGAGATTCAGCAAAAGGGGTAAAGTCGGTATCTTCGCGTGCTACAAAAAATATGAGCCGAATACTCCTAAAACCTCGAATAGTCGTTTCCTGTTTCGACAAAATACCTAGAGTGTGATTCTCAGCATTGTTAGCCCAGACTGCTTCGATAATTTTACCTGACGTGGCACGCAGCATATCCTCAACAGTCACAGGACTAAATGTTTTCTGATCCATTGAAAAATCATCAACATTCATAAACTCAGCAGAAACAAGCAATGAATGAACCTGAAACATTGGATTGTTACATAAGACAGCTTCTTCAAAACGATTATAAGCCTTTCTAGAATTGCCAAATGAAGAATCCCAGTGATTTTTCAAGCTCATAAAATCTCGTGTTTTAGATCTCACTTTTAGATCCTGACAGAACCCATCAACAACTGCTTCAAACTGTTGATACAATCCAAGTGGAAAGTCAATGAGTCTGTGCTTGTACAGTAAATCAACCATCAGCTTTATTTCAGGTCTGATGATCACATCTGAAAATTTACCTGTCAGGAAAGGATTAATCGGAATATCCTGAATAATCTTGAGTAAATTAACACCCTTGGGCGTTAGATAAACATGAGGCACCAGATAGTCGTAAGTTGGTTGTTTGGAGATAATCTTAAAAGTCTTATTTTCAGTAATCATGAGATACAACTTCAGATAATCATCCAAGCCAACAGGAGGGCGATTATTGGGTATATAGCCAATAAAAGGCTGGATATACGCTTGAGTGATATGGTGAGTACTGAGTAGAGATGCATAGGATTCGTCAGGCTGTAATCTAATCATGCTTCATCTCCCGCAAAGGCATTGAGTTGTTGAGCGTATTTACGTGGACGACCAGCATTTGATGTGTTTTCTGGAACTTCGCCGAGTTGGAAGCCTCGTGCGCCTTTCATATTGGTAAAATCAAACAGCTGTGAGGTTTTGCAAATGTAATCAAAGGTTTTATACAGATACCCCAGTTTTTCAGTATCTGCATAATGAACCATGCCAATTGCACAGTGACGATAAGAATCCTTTTTCATGTTGCAGATATAGCTTGTACCTTGGCCCTGTGTGACTTTGTTCCACAATTTGCCAATGCCTTGAGCGAGGGTAATATCTTCTAAATTTTTATTCCCGTTGAACAGAAAGTAGCAGTGCACATGAAACCCAGTACGGACGGTATATTCGAAGCGAAAGATATAACCCACAAGCATTTTCATGACTGGATTATTCCGTTTGTTATTCAGCAGCTTTTGAGTACATGCTTTGATATAAGCCAGATCATGCTTGGAGCGAATTTCTTTCAGGCTATAAGCATTTTTCAGTAAAGTCTGTTGATCTCGCATAAGGGATAAATCCATTCGCACGACCAACAATCTAGAGTAGACTTTCAGTAATTGTCGAATGTATGCAACGCAAACCATTTTCATCTTTTTACAATGATTATTTTGGTCGCTGACTTTTTTTTTGACTTTGGGATCATTCATATACGACTTAATCAATTCTACAAAGTGTAGAAATTCATCAACAAACGGCTGAATAATTTCAAGATGATGTGATGACCCAATGCCTTGAGTTGCCAGTTCATTGAATTCATCTTGAGTAAGTTGAGATCGAGCATGATCAAACGCAAGACAGGCCATACCAGGCTCTATCTCTGGAGGTGTGTATGCATAAAGCAGTTCAAAGAAACTTTGCATTAAAGGTTCAATGGGTTTTGCAAATTTACGAAAAAAACGATCAGTTAAACCGTGCTGTTTTACAGTTAATATCTTAACAATAGGGGTTTTACACTTCAGAACAGCTTGCACAAACTCAATTTTCTGCAATATCGGCATAACGATATTGTCTAGATGATGGATGACAACTCTCTGGTTTTCACCGTGATTCAGTACTGTGTGTTGATGATCAAATTTCGCTTGCTCTAGAAGCTCATGGTCAAACATCGTAAACAGTCCAGCTGTATTGGATAATTTGGGTTTAGTCATGTCTCAGCCTTGAATTAAATGGAATTGACTTAAAAACACAACGATTAAGTAAAGCTTTCCCTTGGACACTGTGCTAAGGCAGTGTCCATGCGGGAATATCATTCGGTTAAGTGATAGATGTTTTCAGTACTTGTATTTATATGAACCTTGATCCAATCATTCAAACTGTATTAAATACATTTAAATAATTGAATAGTATATAAATGATATAAATACCGTAATCCAAACCTATAGCGAATCCGAAGAGCTAAACTCAAAAGTTGCGCGAATCGTGCATGTTTTTGAGAAACTGCTTGTACAGAATTAGCTCACCGAAGCAGCTCGATTTCGGCTGGACATTTTGTTTCTAATCCATTCCTCAACTTCGCTGAGTAACCAACGTGAAGCTCTATTTAGCTTGATTGGTTTTGGAAAATCAGGGTCGTAACGTTTCGAGCGCGGGTTTAGCCGGTCATAAATGGATGACCGAGATAAACCAATCAGTTTGATAAGCTCATGAAGTCTAAGCATTTGGATAGAAGCGATTGATGTGTTCATTTTTACTCCTTGTAGATTAGTTTTGGACTAATCAAGGAAAAAAATAAAACATTAGAGATCACTAAAAGTTCGTCAACGGGGGGGGAATGATAAAATACACTATGATTTTTTTTGAACTACGCATTTTTCCTTGAGTTTTTCTTTCAGGTCGGGTCTTTCATTTAAGTAAGCTTTGCTTCTTTCAAAGGGAGCTTTGGGGTTATTAAAAGTTTCTAGTTCATGTTTTAAAGTTTTAATTCTACTTTCAATATTTTCCTTCCTATCATCAAACGATTCAAACTGTTCTTTAAAATCAGTAAGATTCTGCGATGAATAGAATGACGTAGACGAAACAGGCTTGCCTTGTTTAAGTAATGTCATTTGTTCAGGAACAGATAACGGTACAATGGCTTTATTATGAGTAAAGATCAAGCATTCTTTATGTTTAATTAACATAGTTCTTAATAAACTTTCTAAGTGATTAATCTCATCTTGGATGGATTGAGAAATTATTGCAGTCACTTTCAAATCTAAGTCTATGTATATTTGGTTTAAACTCTTAAACTTTTGACCTCTATAATTCTGAATATAACTTTCTACAAAGTTGTAAAAGGGTTGTTTGCGTATGCGTTGAAAATTATAATTTTTGAAGGAATTAGAGACCCCTTGTTCTAAAAAATTTCTTAGAATAGGTGCTAGCATTTTCTGATTCATGCAATCTATATGTGATGAATAAGTAGTTCGAATTTCATTGAATTCACTTTGAATATTTTCTAAAGCATTAGATTTTAGTGAAAATCTAAATTGACGAATAGCTTGAAGTACTTCATGATAATGTTTGGGACGATATTCGAAATCAAGCTTTGCAACTTGATCATTCCCATCCTGATCTGGAAAAAATGCCTTAACAGGTTTGTTACAAAGTCTTTTTATTTTATCTTCTTCCAACTCTTGGAAATAACCTTCATCAATCAAGGTATATATTGCCTTCCTTAAATCTTCTTCATTAGATGCCATGAGGATAGATTCATGGGAACCTAAAAATGGAGTCGAGCAGATTTTTTCAAAAATAAATAGCTCTAGCATGTTGATTATTTTAATTTGATTATCTAGCTGATTGTTTGGCATGATCACTCCTGTTCATACAGAGCTTATTATTTCATTACAGTATTACCATTAAAAAAGCTTTAGTAAAGCCCTAATTTCTGTACAGACTTAGCCATTTTTATATACAGACTTAGTAATTAATATATTTTTTATTAGTAGGTTACAGAGATAGTTTATAGAAATTATAAGTGTGGCCATGCTTCTGTAATTTAAGGAAGAAGCACGATTTTTATGCATTACAAAACTCAGCCCAGTCAGCCATTAATCCTTTACGTTTTTCCAGATAAGCCCCACGTAAATAAGCTGCTTCGACTTCATCAGGTAGCTTATGTGCCAGTACATGCTCACAAACTTCTCTAGGGTAGTCTGTTTTGTCGGCTGACCAGTCACGGAAAGTAGAGCGAAAGCCATGTGTTGTAATCACCCGATTCTGTTTTGGGTCAATATAGCCTAAGCCATTTTCTTTAAGTTTTTGTTCATGCATACGTTTAATTAATGTGGTTAATGACATGTCAGATAGCATGCCACCACGAGGGGCAGGAAAGATAAAGTCTTGTGGTCGGGTATATTGTTGAATTGATTCAAGCAAAGCGATTGCCTCTTGAGACAACGGAACACGGTGTTCTTTGTCTGCTTTCATGCGCTCTTTAGGAATGATCCAAACTTTATTCTTAAAATCAATTTCCTGCCATTTAGCCCCAAAGATCTCACCAGACCGACAGGCAGTTAAAATTGTAAATTCCAGCGCTTTAGGTGAAATTCCTTTTTTCTGTCTCAGGTGGTGAATAAATTCAGAGACCTGATTATAATGTAACGATGGGTGAGGGCGCGATTCCCGCTTTAAGTTGCCTAAGATTGGTTCAAGATTACCTTTCCATTCAGCAGGATTATCACCAACAAAATATCCCATGGCCTTAGCATAATCAAAAATGGTTTCTATACGACCACGAATACGTTTAGCTGTTTCGTTCTTCTCAGTCCAGATAGGTCTAAGAACTTCGGCAATATCGACTTTAGTAATTGTACCAATACTGATATCACCTAAAGTTGGGTAAATATAGGTTTCTAATGTAGAAGTCCACTGTCCAATATGCTTTTCATTTTTCAGTTCACGGGCCTTATTGGCAATAACGACTTTTGCACACTCAAGGAATGTTTTGTCACGAAGTTTCTGAACATACAGCTTTTCTAGTTGTTCTTGTTTATGAGCAATTGGATCAATGCCACTTCGTATTTGTAATCTTAATTCAGTTGCTTTGGCACGGGCTTCAGCTAAAGAAATTTCAGGGTAGGGACCGATTCCAATATCGCGGCGATGTGGTTTTAACTTCCCATCTTTATCCAGACGTTTTCCTACTACTGCACGCAAAATCCAGACACGGGAGTTACCTTCAACATTCAGGCAAAGGCCATCAACGCCCCCTACAGTATGTCGCCCAGTCTTCTTTATTTTTGATACACTGAGTGCAGATAGCTCTTTAGATTTCTTTGGCATGTCTTTATTTACCCCACAACCTACCCCTCATAAAATACTGGAAATGGTAGGATGAGACAAGATGTGCTAGGATGATTAAAATGTTAAAACATTGAAATATATAATTTTATAATATTTATTTGGATTGCTTAGGACTATTGTTAGACGGACACCGCTTCCGCCAAATTCAAAAAGCCCTGACATTGTCAGGGCTTTTTTTATTGCGCTCCGTTTTATTTTTATATTCTTTATATGGAGCTGATTTATT
This sequence comes from Acinetobacter sp. CIP 53.82, assembly GCF_000369465.1. NCBI lineage: Bacteria > Pseudomonadati > Pseudomonadota > Gammaproteobacteria > Moraxellales > Moraxellaceae > Acinetobacter > Acinetobacter sp. CIP 53.82. Next base: position 297,660 of record NZ_KB850045.1, read on the forward strand.
TTAAAGAGGAGAGCTAAATATATTTTATAGGTATTATATAAATACCTTTAAGATATATTATTTTGCTTCGAATATCTAAAAATAAAAATCCATAAAATATGAAAAACGAATATTTATATAGATTACTTTTCTATAAAATAATCATCGATAATCTTTCACCTGTCGCAATGTATATGCGACAGATGAAGATTAAAATCAATTATTTAAATTTTATAGGTTGACAGTAATATATTGGTTTCACTGTTATAAATCCCTGAAATACTTCTGATCCGACTTAAAATTAAATCAAAATTCACCAAATTGTCGGACTGGATTTCTACCAGTAAATCCCATTTGCCATTCGTCGTATGTAAGGTCTGAATAGCCGGATCGAGACGTAGCTCCTTGATGACGGCCTGTGCCTTGTTGCCTTCCACCATAATACTCATCCAGGCCTGAATAAGCTGCGGATTCAGGTTCGGTTTAATGCGTACCGTATAGTCGGTAATGATGCTAGTCGCTTCCATGTACTCGATTCGCTTTTGAACCGTGGCCCGGGAATTTCGGGTTTTCTGCGCAATTTCTGTAATTGAGATACGTGCATTTTCTCTTAACAATCCAAGTATTTTATTGTCTGTTTTATTTTTTTAAACGGATGAATAATTGGTTTTTAATTCTTGATTCTTAGTTATTATTGAATAATAAAAAAATAATTGGATTTAAGGATAATATTCTAAGCACTATCTGCCTAAACTATTTCTGAATAAAATTCTTTATCCCAAGCTTATTAAAAATCAAAAGTGTATCTCTATTTTATAAGGCTATTCTCTTTAAACGATTTTCACTATAAAAAGAGAGAAGGCTAAACTTGCACTCAATGTTGAAGCAGAGTTTAGCCAGTTCATCTAGTTCAGATTAACGTACAGTTTTCCCCAACCGTGCCAGTAAAATCACTGGAATCAGTCCGACCAGAACAATCAATAAGGCTGCAATTGCGCCTTCTTCATAGGTACCACGTGAGGCTTCGGCATATAACTGCGTGGCCAGGGTTTCCATATTCAGCGGACGTAGCAACAATGTGGCCGGCAGCTCTTTCATACAATCCACAAAAATCAGTAAGGCTGCTGAAATCAGTGCAGGACGTAATAAAGGCAAATGGATACGGGTCAGAATCCCGCCTTTGCTCTGGCCCAGATTACGTGCGGCATCATCAAAAACGCCATGAATCCGGTTATACCCCGATTCAATCCCGCCAATTGAAATGGCTAGAAAGCGTACCGCATAGGCGTAAATTAAGGTGAAACTGGTGCCTAAAAACAGCAGGCCGGTATCCAGACCAAGCTGGAATTCCAGAAAATCCGCTACGGCGTGATCAATCGCGCCCAAAGACAGCATCAGGCCAATGGCCAGTACGGTGCCCGGAATGGCATAGCCCAAACTGGCAACCCGGCTTAGCCAGCTGCTTCGGCTAAACCGTGCGGTACTCACAATCATAAAGCCAATCAGCATGGTCACAAAAGTGGCAATACTGGCTAAGGTAAGCGTATTGATTGAGGCTTGCAGCAGATATTCAGAGAAACCGGCATATTGTAAACGCTGATAAGATTCGACCAGTAAGTGACTGATTGGAATCAGAAAACCAATAATCACCGGAATCAGCCCTAGGCCGAATAGCAGCCAGGCTTTGGCGCCGGTCACTGGCTGGGCGGGCATCAGCCGGCTACGCTGGGCCGAGTTCATATAGCGCTGTTTGCGTCGCCCCAGCCGTTCTACCAGTACCAGCAGGCTAATGATCAGCAACATAAAAATTGCAATCTGGGCGGCACTGGCCAGATCGGACTGGTTGGTCCAGGTCGAATAAATTGACAGGGTCAGGGTTTTAATGCCCAGAAATTCGGTGGCACCAATATCATTGATGGTTTCCATCAGGGCCAGACTGGCACCAACCGCAATGGCCGGGCGAGCCAGCGGAATCGCAACCCGGAAAAATACCTGTTCCGGTTTTAATCCCAGACTGCGCGCGACTTCAATCAGGCTGGCTGACTGCATCAGGAACATGGCACGGGTGCTTAAATAGACATAGGGATACAGCACAAAACTAAGCAGAAAAATCGCGCCCCAGAGCGAGCGGATATTCGGAAACCAGAGCTGCTGCATTTCTAGCTGAAGCCAGTCCCGCAGCAGGGTCTGCACAGGACCAATCGGATGCAAAATATCAATATAGCTATAGGCAATAATATAGGTCGGTACGGCCAAGGGCAGTAACAGTGCCCAGTCCAGAAAACCACGGCCACGGAATTGATAGGCCGTGACCAGCCAGGCACTGCCGGTACCAATCAGAATCGTCAGAATCCCGACACCAAACAGCAACAGGCCGGTTTCAATCAGGGTGGGAGGAATCACATATTGCAGCAGATGGTCCCAAATCTCGCTATTGCCCTGTAAGGCCGTCCAGAGCAAAGCCAGCACAGGCAGACAGGCCAGCAGGGTAAACAGGCCACTGAGTGAAAAAAGTGCAGTTACAGGAGATTTTTTCTGGGTCATCGGGGGATCAACAGGCTGGACATGGACACAAGACTGATAGCACGAGCAGCAGTCTGCCCGCGCTATCTGATGATTCAGGTTTAGTGATTAAACTGGACTTTATCAACCAGCAGATTGGCTGCCTTACGATGGCGAGCAATCTCACTTAAACGCAGTGAATCAATATCTAACTTGCCGAAACTGGCGATAATCGGATCAATCTTCACGCCTGGTTTGACCGGATATTCATAACCACTTTGTGCATACATGGCCTGGGTCTGATCTGAGGCCAGGAACTCCAGTAACTGTACCGCTTCTTTGCGGTTTGGCGCATGTTTGGCTACAACTGCACCAGAGACATTGACATGGGTGCCGCCATTTTTAAAGCGCGGTAACACCACATTAATGGCATTGCCCCAGCGCTGCTGTTCAGCATTGCCATTGCGCATGGTGCCCACATAATAGGTATTGGCCACACCAATATCACAGATTTTACCCAGAATATCGCGCGCCACATCGCGGTCACCGCCACTGGCTGGACGCGCCAGATTGGCTTTAACGCCGCGTAACCAGGTTTCTGCCGCTTTTTCACCATGATGGGCAATATAGGCGGCAATTAACGCGGTATTGTAGGGATGGCTACCCGAACGGATACAGATTTTACCTTTCCATTGCGGATTGGCCAGATCTTCATAATGAATGGCGTTCAGTGGGGTACGTTCTTTGGAGGCATAGACTGCACGGGCACGCATTGACAGGGCATACCAGTGGCCATTGGCTGCACGTAAATTGGCCGGAATGGCATTATTTAATACTTTGGAATTCACGCGCTGGGTGAGGTCCGCTTCGACCAGATCCACCAGATTGCCAAAATCGACGGTCAGCATCACATCGGCCGGTGAACGGCGTCCTTCAGCTTTCACTCGCTCCAGCAGACCATCTTTAATAAATACGGTATTGACCTTAATGCCGCTGCTTTCGGTAAATTCTTTCAATAAGGGCTGAATCAGCACCGGTTCACGCGTGGTATACAGGTTTACCTGCGCGGCTTGCGCCAGACCGCTCAGCGCCAGCAGGCCGCTGGCCAGCAGTGGAATTTTGATTGTTACTTTCATCGTTTTTCATTCCTTATTGTCAATTTAAAAAGCGTTGGCCACTTCAGCCGTGGTGGTTGTATGGGCTTTCGGCTGTGAATCTTGAGCGAAGAAAAAACACTGCTGCAGATCGAGGCGCACATAAACCTGTTCCTGATAAGCGGTCTGTGCCGGGCTGACCTGCGCCAGAATAATAGTCTCGGGGTCCAGTTGCAGGCGTAGCTGTTCGGCATGGCCCATAAAGCTGGAGGACAGCACCGTCGCCGGGATTGCGCCGGCTGTCGGCTGGCTAAACACCTGCACCTGATGTGGACGGAAACAGCAGCGGATTGGCTCTTGGTGCTGCACCAGCGCTTCACTGATGGGATGTGTGCCAAAACAGGTCTGTAACTGCTGCGCGACACGCTGCGCCGGAATTTCATTCAGGGCAGAAAAATAACGGGCGGCAAATAAGGTGGCTGGCTGTCGGTATAGGGCTTTCGGCGTACCGATCTGAATAATTTCGCCCTGATGCATCAAAATAATCTGATCGGCAATTTGCAGCGCCTCTTCCGGATCATGGGTGACAATGACTGTAGTGGTGCCAGTCTGCTTCAGAATCTCGATGGTATTTTGCCGGATCTGGTCACGCAGGCGATGATCGAGATTGGAAAAAGGTTCATCCATCAAGAGCACCTGCGGTTTAGGTGCCAGGGCACGGGCCAGGGCCACGCGCTGCTGCTCGCCACCAGACAGGGTATAAGGATAACTGTGCAGATGATGCTGCATTGAAACATGCTGTAGCGCCTGCTCGGCCACCGCCTGACGCTGTGCTTTGGGCAGTTTTTTCAGGCCAAACATGACATTGTCCAGTACGCTTAAATGCGGAAACAGGGCATAGTCCTGAAACACCAGGCCAATATTGCGCGCTTCGGCTGGAATCTGTTGCTGTTCGCTCCACAGGATTTGCTGTTCAAGCTGGATTGAGCCACTGCTTGGGGTTTCCAGTCCGGCAATCAGACGAAGCATGGTGGTTTTGCCACAGCCAGAATGGCCCAGCAGGCAGATAATTTGTCCGCGCTGTGCAGACCAGCTGGCCTGATGCACCGCAAAACGAGAGCCGAATTGTTTGCTCAGTTGCCGAATGGTCAAGACATTGGCCTGAGCTGCAGTGTAAGCATTCATGGTCAATTCACAGGATGATTTTTATGCAGTTATTATAACTGAGAATTTTTCTCATGTAGAGTGTTTTTACCAATGAGAATGTAAATAGTTTCAGTTTTGAGAGTTTTATCGGGTTACAGGCAATCGGCCGATTTTATTCAGTTTATTTTCATAAATGGTATTTGAGTTGCTGCAAAGAGTGCAGCTTAAACAGACTGTTCACACTCAGGTAAAAGTCAATCAAGGCCGGCTTTAAGACATAAAAATAGCCGCTCAATGGAGCGGCTATTGGGCCAAAATCATTATGACCCATGGGAGAGAAAAATTGGCTTATTTGCCCGGTAAGTCAAACCAGATCATCTGGCTTTCTTCGGTTGCCTGAATATCCGCATGTTCCGCGAATAACAGTGCATCACCAGCTTTAACCGTATGTTCACCAATCTGCACTTCACCACGAATCACATGCACATAGTTGAGCTGCTGGGTCGCCTGTACGTTTAGGCTTTGGCCGGCTTCAAGTACCGCGGTTTTCACTTCAGCCTGCTGGCGAATATGCATTGGAGCCTGTTCGTTCGGGCCAACAATCAGGTGCCATTGGTTCGGCTGTTCACGTGGGTCGAGTTTAATTTGCTGATAATTTGGCTCTGCATCACGCACATTTGGATGAATCCAGATTTGCAGCATATGCACTGGTACATCGCCCTGGTTGATTTCACTGTGCTGAACCCCGGTTCCGGCGCTCATCAGCTGCCATTCACCCGCACTGATATGCCGTTCATTGCCCATGCTGTCTTTATGTGAAATGGTGCCATCCAGTACACAGGTTAAAATTTCCATGTTGTCATGCGGATGGGTACCAAAACCATTGTGGGCAGCAATCCGGTCATCATTAATCACACGAAGCACACTCACACCCATGTATTTCGGGTTGTACCAGCTGCCAAATGAAAAGCTGTGTTTGGTGTCTAACCAGCCGGCTTTAACATGACCACGTTCTTCACTACGATGTAAGTAGGCGTTCATCAGATAATCCTCTAATTCTTTTTGAGCTTGAGGCTATCTTAGTGTTTTACCTGGTGCCTGTTCTAGGCATGGAATGCAACATATCGTTCCAGATTCGCAACGTCATAGATTCAACCCTCCGTAATCAAAAAAGCCTGCATCGGCAGGCTTTTTATGGGGTATAAGCAGATTATTCGAGGAATTTAACCGTAACCCCTGAACGGACTTTACGGCCCAGGTCGTTGGCATCCCAGTTGGTCAGACGGATACAGCCATGCGAATAGGATTTAGAAATCATCGACGGGTTTGGCGTACCGTGAATACCAAAGGATTTTTTGCTCAGACCAATCCAGATATTCCCCACTGGACCGTTTGGACCTGGTGGTAAGGACAGTGGCTTCATGTTTTTGCCCTGGATAAAGTTACTTGGCGAGTAGCTGTACCACGGGTTTGGTGCCACACCAGTCACTTTATAAGTCCCGGTTGGTGAAGGGGTGTTGGTATTACCAATACTGGCCGGGAATGATGCGATCATCTGGTTGCGGCTGTTAAATAGATACAGCTGTTTAGCACCTTTATGCGCCACAATCAGGTGGATATCTTCCGGCAGGTCATTACGCACATTGGCCACAATCAGTTTTTGACCGGCTTTGTTAAAGTTGGCATTTGGATTGAGCTTTTTCAGGAAGTTTTCATCCATATGGAACTTTTCACCCAGCATTTCAGTGACACTGGTGTAGTGCAGGCCTTTCATTTTGGCTTGCAGTGCATAATCGCCCGGAATTGATTTCACATACGGACCTTTCAGGTCATCTTCAGTAATGGTGTATTCCACGAAAGCCGGTTTTGAACCCTGACGGGCAATTAAAGCATCCCAGGTTTCCTGCGTCAGCACACCGGTCGGTTTAATCCCGTTCATCTGCTGGAAAGAGGCAATCGCTTTCAGGGTATTTTTACCGCTGGTTCCATCAATCGCACCCGGAGAAGCATGGGCATTATTGAGCATCACATGCGCGCGCGCATAGACCGGGAACTGGCCTTTGCCAATATTTTCATACCAGCTGGCATTGTTCAGGCCATCTAAAGTCCAGGAGGCTTTGGCTGGCGCTGTGTTGGCTGAAGTTGTTGCAGGCGCAGCAGTTGTCGGTGCACTGCCGATATCAGCCTGGGTATCTTCGGCATTTTGCAGGTCTTCTAGGGTCGCTGAAGCCTTGTTTAAATCTTGTTCTTCTTGTTGCGTAATTTGCGTTTCAACTTCTGAAGGTACGACTGCCGCTGATGCGTCTGTTGCAAGCGGATCAATCGGATCTTCAACCGCTGTATCGCTAATCAATTGAGGATTCAACGGCTGTTCAGCAGTGGTTGCAGCCAGGGCTGTACCAGCAAACATGCAACTTAAACTCATTGCGAGTACTGTGCGAACGAACATGTAAGTCAACCTTAAGAATTATTCATTTACATTTTAAAAACTACACAAGTATTACAGAAAAAATGAGGAGATGCAGTATCTGTTTTGTGTAAATATCACTTTTATCTTTTACAGTCCGGTATTTTTAAAGGACTAAAGAAGTTATTAAAATTTCTGCCTTTTTGATATGATGGATGCAAGATTCAGTCGAAGTTAGGAAAGTAAATGACGGCCTTAAAAAATGATCGTTTTCTACGTGCCTTGTTGCGTGAACCCGTAGATACCACGCCGGTATGGATGATGCGTCAAGCAGGACGTTATCTGCCTGAGTATCGTGAAACCCGTGCCAAGGCCGGAGATTTTCTTTCCTTGTGCAAAAATACCGAATTTGCCTGTGAAGTGACCTTACAGCCTTTGCGCCGTTATGAGCTGGATGCAGCCATTCTATTCTCCGATATTTTAACCGTACCGGATGCTTTGGGCTTAGGTTTGTACTTTGAAGCTGGTGAAGGTCCGAAGTTTCATAAAACCGTGCGTACCGAGCAGGATGTCGCCAATCTGCCGAATTTTAATGCCAAGTCAGATCTGGACTATGTCATGAATGCGGTGTCGACCATTCGTTCGGCTCTGGGCGGACAGGTGCCGTTAATTGGTTTTTCTGGCAGTCCGTGGACGCTGGCGACTTATATGGTTGAAGGTGGTTCAAGCAAGGATTTCCGCTTTACCAAGCAGATGATGTATGCCCAGCCGGAAGTGCTGCATGCCTTGCTCGACCGTCTGGCAGTCGCCGTGATTGACTATTTGAATGCGCAAATTGATGCTGGCGCACAAGCGGTGCAGATTTTTGACAGCTGGGGCGGGGCACTGGCGCATCGTGAATATATCGAGTTCTCGCTGAACTATATGCAAAAGATTGTAGCGGGTCTGCAACGTGAAAAAGATGGCCGTAAAATTCCGGTCATTCTATTTACCAAAGGCGGCGGTCAATGGCTGGAGCCAATGGTGGCCACCGGTGCCGATGCCTTTGGTCTGGACTGGACCACGCCATTAAATGTGGCGCGCCAAACCGTGAATGGCCGTGCTGCCTTACAGGGCAACCTGGATCCAGCCACGTTATATGGAAGCCCGGACTCAATTGCCAAGGCGACCAAAGCCATGCTGGATGATGCCTATGCGCATGGTGAAAAAACTGGCTATATTGCCAACCTTGGACATGGCATTACCCAATGGGTGGATCCGGCCAATCCGAAAGTCTTTATTGATACGGTGCATGAATACAGTGCCAAGTACCTTTAAGAAGATGCAACAATATTAGGATTCAGCCTTGATCACAATTTTAAAATCAGGTTTTGAATTCGCTTATAAGGCAGCTTCGGCTGCCTTATTTGGAATTTTATTGCTGATTGCTTTTGCTTTTACCGCTAGTCTGGGTAGCCAGGACTATTACGGTTTTTTCCGTTATGACTATTTGCTGTTTTATGCGGTCCTTATCCAGATTTTACTGTTGTATCTCAAGCTGGAATCCTGGGCCGAGGCCAAAGTCATTGCGCTGTTTCATCTGCTGGCGATGATTATGGAAATTTTTCTGACCCATCCGGCGATTGCGTCCTGGCAGTATCCGCAGCCGGCCGTATTTAAAATTATGACCGTGCCGCTGTTTGCCGGGTTTATGTATTCGGCTGTCGGCAGTTTCTTTGCCCGGTCCTTGCGTTTGTATCGGGTATCTTTTACTCGCTTGCCGGGTTTTGCCAATATGCTGAGTCTGGCGGTGCTGTCTTATATTAATTTTATGAGCAAGTTTTTTGTGCCGGATATCCGCTATGTGCTGTTTGCCTGGAGCGTACTGATATTCTGGAAAACCCGTATCCAGTTTGAATTGCAGCATCACCGGATGCAGCTGCCGATGTTACCGGTCTTGTTGTTACTGGCCTTTATTATCTGGATTGCAGAAAATATCAGCACCTTTTACCAGATCTGGCTGTATCCAAGTCAGGTCGACAGCTGGCATATGGTTGGCTGGGGCAAGTTGGGGTCCTGGTATCTGCTGTTATTGCTGAGTCTGGTGCTGGTCTTGAAAATTCTGGGTGATCGTCAGCCAAATGGCATCTGGCAACTGAAACCTGCGCACTTAAAGGATACAGAAAAATAATTTTTCCACTTTGGTATAAAGTGTTTTGTGTTCGCTGGCGGATGCGTTATCTTTAAACAGTGTAATAAAAATTACACATTGTGAAACAATAACAAACTCAGATAATAAATTCTGGAGACTTTTATGTTAAAAAAATTAGCTTTGGCAGCAGTATTGGCAGCAGGTTCAACAGCAGCATTTGCAGACGCTGATGCCGGCTGTGGTATTGGTTCTCAAGTTTGGGCAGGTCAGTCTGGTAAAGTGCCTAAAATTTTAGCTGCTACAACCAATGGTATTTTTGCAAACCAGTTGTTCGGTATTACCTTCGGTACTTTAGGCTGTAGCGGTACTGGTACTGTAACTGCGCAAGTGGTGACATTTACCAATGAAAATGCCGAAACGCTGGCGCGTGATATGGCTGTAGGCGAGGGTGAAAGCCTGAACGTACTGGCTGAATTACTGAGCATTAAAGCAGAAGACAAAGCACGTTTCTTTGCAGTGACCAAACAAAACTTCTCTGAAATTTATTCAGCTGACAACCAGACTTCTGTTGAAGTGCTGGCTTCTTTACAGTCAGTGATGGCACAAGACGACATCTTAAAAGCCTACGTCTAATTAAGCATCCCATAAAACCCTGTCTTCTGGCAGGGTTTTTCTCTATATAAGAACCGAATAAGAATTGATCTGCTGAATGAAACCTCTTGCTTTTGTATGTGCTGCTTTGTTATCTCCTGTGGCGTATGCCGCGACGTCTTCTCCTGAATCTTCAACGCCGGCACAGTTGTATATCCAGCGTGCTGAACAGCAGCAACTGGCACAGCAAAATACCTGGCAACGCTTAATGTATGCCAATACTTCCGGGCAGAGTACTGTCAGCTATGCCGGCTATTTTTTAACAGAGGCCAAAACACCCGATTTAAATCAGGAATTACAGGCGCATATTGCAGCGCTGTTTCAGCAGGCCGAGCCAAATCAATCGGTACAATGCCGTTTTCCGGCACGTAGCCGCTGGCTGGTGCAACAACTGAATATTCCACAGACGGAACTGGCTGCCGTGGCCTGTCCGGAACTGGATGAATGGATTGGCCAGATTCGTCCATACAAAACCACTTTAATTTATGCCACCGATTTTATGGGCAATCCCAGCTCCATGTTCGGGCATACCTTGCTGCGACTGGACCCGAAAGATCAGCAGGAACTGAACCTGATTTCCTATGCGGTAAATTATGCGGCCACAGTGCCGGGTGAGCAAAGCTGGTCCTATGCCTGGAAAGGTCTGACCGGACAGTATCCGGGTGAATATTCCCTCATGCCGTATTACCGCAAGGTTAAGGAATATGGTGATCTGGAAAGCCGCGATTTATGGGAATACGAGCTGGATTTAAGCCCGGATGAAACCCGTTTTCTGGTGGAACATATCTGGGAAATGAAGCACGTCAGCTTTCCCTATTATTTTGTCAGTGATAACTGTGCCTATCGTTTATTGGGCCTGATTGATCTGGTCCGTCCAGAGCTGAATTTACAGCAACAGTTTAAAGTGGCGTCGATTCCAGTTGAAACCATCAAGGCGCTGGCAGATTCAGATCTGGTCAAAGACACCGTGTATCGCCCGGCGCTAGAAACCCAGTTACTGGCTCAAGCCCGCCAGCATGGTACAGACCTGGCGCAAGCGGCACATCAGCTGGCTTTTGCCGAATCTGCCGATTTAAATACGTTATTACAGTCTTATACCGCATTAGAGCAGGCCAAAATACTGGAAATGGCCTACGATGATCTGTACCTGCAGTTTTTAGCCCGCAAGGTCGAAACCGGTTTTGCCCAGCCACGTTTACGCCAATTACTCAGCCTGCGAAGCCAGCTTCAGGTCGACAAGCAGCGCCGCGCGCCGGACGTCCCAAACGTTGATCCAAGCCAGGGCCATCATGCGCGTAACCTGACGCTAAGTACCGGTGAAGTACAGGGACAGTCCTTTATCGAACTGGGGCATCGGCAAGCCTATCATGATCTGCTCGATCCGCAAGGTGGTTTTCGCACTGGGACTCAATTGCTATTTTTACAGGGTGCACTGCAATATCGGGATGAAACCCTAAAACTGAGTCAGCTCGACGTGCTGGCGGTGAATTCCTATAACCCGATTACGCCGTTTAAAACGCCGTTGTCTTGGGGTTTTAATCTGGGCTGGAACCAGGAAGCGCTCGATCAGCATGGTCAGTTCAGCACTAAGGAACAGCATGGCGTGGCCAATTTACAGGTCCAGATGGGCTATAGCTGGGCCAGTGCCGACCGCGAGCATATTTGCTATGCCCAGCTACAAAACTATCTACAGGCCGGTAAAGCACTGGATCGTGGCTGGCGCGTGGGTGTTGGGCCAACAGTGGGCTGCCAGAATATCTGGAGTCCGCAGCTGAATAGCGTGCTGCAAGTAGAATTACCGTATTGGGAAGATACCCAGCAATGGAATTTGAGACTGCACAGCCAGCTGCAATATGTGCTGAATCCGCAGCATGCGATTCGTCTGGGCTGGGAATATCAGCAGCAGGATCAACAGGACTGGCATCAGACCAGTCTTGGTTATGCCTGGTTCTTTTAAGCTGAAGTCGTGAAGTCAGGCTTGAAAATCCAGATTGTTATTAAGTGAATATTCATTTAATTCACAAAAGAATTGTCTTATGTGACAGCTGCGTTAAAATCTGCGCTGTAATTCATCTGTGTGAGCCGGTTGTATGAACCAAGAGCGTATAGAGGAACTTGCAGCGCAGTGGCAGGCGATTTGCGGGCAATTTTCTGAAACCGATTTAAGCTATAGCTTCGAGTTCATTCAACAGCATGTCACGGTGCTGGTGGCCGAATTTTATCGACAGATGATGCAGGAGCAGGAAGCCTCCTATTTCCTGTCCGATGAACTGGTGCGTAGCCGCCTGAAAAATGCCTTGCAGCAATGGCTGCTGGACAGTTTTGCGGTTCCGTTCAAGCAGGATTTTAAAGCCATTGTCGCCAAGCAGCTGAAAGTCGGGGAAGTGCATGCGCGTATTGGCGTTCCCTCCTGGCTGATTATTCGCGGCATCCGCGAAATCCAGCGCAAAAGTTTTGTCTTTTTTCTGCAAACCCCGCAGGCCGATGTACTGGCTGCTGCCGATTATATGACTCAGGTGCTGAGCCTGGCCGCAGAAATCATGTGCCGCACTTATGAGGCCAAGGTAGAAATTCATAATGATATGAAACACACCTACCGTCTGTTTTCTGCCATGCAGGATGTGGCCGTGCAAAAAGACCGCCAGCGCGGTTGTCTGCTGGACTGGGAAAATGAGCTGATGTTTAAGGCCTTTTCTGATCAGTCACCGCTGTTTCATCCGCCACTTTCCAAATCTGAATTTGGCCTGTGGTTCATCCATAAAGCAGCCTATGCTTTTGCCAGCGCCGAGCAGGTGGAGTTTATTATCCAGCGGATTTATCAGGTGGATCAGTTGAACCAGCAGCTGCTGGACACTTCCGATCAGCAGCAGATGCTGTTACTGATTCAGCAGATTCGCTGTAAAAACCGCGAAATCCAGCATCTGGTCGATCAGCTGTTTCAGGTGGCGGAATATATCGGCACGGGCAATGATTCGCTGACCCAGCTGTTAAACCGGCGTTATTTAAATACCATCCTGATTCGTGAAATCCAGTTCTCGCGCAAAAACCGCTCACCTTTAAGTCTACTGGCGATTGATGCCGATTTCTTTAAAGAGATTAATGACCGCTATGGCCATGCCGCCGGTGATCTGGCCTTGCAGTTTATGGCCGAAGTGCTGCTGGAATCGAGCAAGGGTAGTGATTATGCTTTCCGGGTTGGTGGGGAAGAGTTTTTATTGCTGCTGGTCGATAGTGACTGGAACCGGGCCCAGATGATTGCCGAAACCATCCGTCGCCGGGTTGAAGATACCCCAATCCGTTCTGCTGAAGGTGAGAGTTTTAAATTTACCGTGAGTATTGGCGCAGTGCAGTATGATGGCCATCCGGATTATCAGCGTTTTCTGGATGCCGCAGATGCAGCCTTATATAGCGCCAAAAATGCCGGACGTAATCAGGTCTATCTGGCCAAATAAGCCTTTTAAGTCTCATCCCGGCATGAAAAAACGCCCAAAACTGTCGGGCGTTTTTTATATCAAAGCAGCAAGATAAAACCAGCCAAAACATCAAAAAGCTCAAGCGGTATTTTAGGCCTCAACCACCACATAATATTTTTTCACTGCTGCAACCACTTCAAAGGTACCGACAAAACCCGGTGGAATAATTCCGGCCTGACCGGCGGTAACTTCAATATATTGTCCGTGCTGGTCATGAATACGCACCACGCCTTCAATCACATTAAAGAATTCCTGTTTATTGTCAGCAAAGACAATATTCCAGGCGCCGACTTCGCACTGCCAGATGCCACAGCTCATATTGGGATGTTCATAGGCACTATAGGTATCACGTTTGGGATTGCCTTTGACCAAACGATCCGGACGCGGGAAGTCGACACTGCATTCACTTTGGGTCAGGCCCTGACCGGCTAAATAAATTGAAGACATTTGCATTCCTTAAAATAATAGGGAAACCAGCGGTAGTATAAGAAACAGGACATAAAAAAGCCCCAACAGATGTCGAGGCTCCAGCATTATTTAGGTTTAGTAACTTTCAGGTACGGCACTTAAAAATTCACGGCGTGCATCTTTATCAGTTTTAAAGTCACCAATAAATGACACGGTACGTGTGGTCGATTCCTGCTTGCCAACACCACGCATCATCATGCACATGTGTGCAGAGTCAATCACCACCGCAACACCGCGGGCTTTGGTCACTTCAGCCACGGCTTCTGCAATCTGCTGGGTCAGGTTTTCCTGAATCTGTAAACGGCGCGCAAACATTTCAGTAATACGGGCAAATTTAGACAGTCCCAAAACATTGCCTTCCGGTAAATAGGCAATATGCACACGGCCATAAAATGGCAGCAGGTGATGCTCGCATAGCGAATAGAATTCGATATTTTTGACCAGCACCATTTCACGGTTATCAGACGGGAACACGGCGTTGTTGGTCACTTCAGCCAACGTCTGGCTATAACCCGAGGTTAAATACGAAAATGCTTTAGCAGCACGCATAGGCGTATCTTTGAGACCAGGGCGATTTAAATCTTCACCAACGGCAGTAAGAATGTTTGCGTAGGATTGCTGCATAGACATAAGACGTGTTCACTTACACTGATATTGAACAAGGACGGCATTGTAGCAGAAAACCGCAACAATGCCTGCTTTTGAGGAAAAATCCGCTTATTGTTTAAACTTTGGATTCTTTTCTGCACGTTTTAGCAGAACCAGCACCGCACCGGTGCCGCCCTGTTTTTCCGGCGCACTGACAAAGGCCAGAACATCGCGATGCTGACGTAACCAGCCATTGACATAGGTTTTTAAAATGGCTTCCGGGCCTTTCCCATGCACAATTTTAATCACGTTCTGATTTTCATCTTTGGCCATCTGAATAATTTGCAGCACGGCCACCCGGGCTTCTTCCACGGTACAGCCATGCAGGTCGACCGCTTCAAACCAGCGCAAATTGCCGGCTTTTAAATCTTCAAACACCTTATGCTGCAAGGTGGCAATGCGGTAGCTTAAACTGGCCTGACTGCCCACCGGATTAAGCATGGCTTGCGTGTCCGACAAAATGGTCTCATCAGTTTGCATGGGGCCTTCGGCGGCTGCGCGTTTAGCCAGCGTCTGGGCATCCAGCTTTTTCTTGGCCGGTTGGGCCACTGGCGCGATATTGCCATGATCCATTTTCTGGACCCCACGCATTTCTTTTTGAAACAGCTCAAAATCTTCGGCCTGTTCCTGTTCAGCAGTTTTGATGGCCGGCGCTGCCGGCTCTACGCGCGGATGCGGATTACTGATCTGCTTTTTAAAGTCTTTGAGTAATTTAAACTGTTCTTTCGATAGCGAAGAATCGTGTTTGCTCATAATCGAAAATAGGAGGATAAAATTTCAATCCAGTATAGTCTGAATTACGCCTGATTTGAACTGAAACGGATTCAGCTTGGCGCTGCATCTGGCTTGAAATGAGAGATGTTAAGATGGGGCGATATAGGAAGATGACCGCCCTATGAAAGTAGGGCAGTGCAATCGCACAGTTCAGGATAAACCTGCCTCCTGAACTGCACCAAGACTTAGACCTTTTGCGGCGTACCAAACAGCTCGCTAAAGGCCTGATCCGGACACGGTTGTTTCATAAAGCTTTCACCGACCAGGAAGGCATGAATGTCATGCTCCTGCATCATCTTGACATCTGCCGGGGTGGCAATACCGCTTTCGGTTACCAGTAAACGTGCTGGATCGAGTAATTTTTTCAGACGCAATGAGGTGTTTAAATCCACATCAAAGGTTTTTAAATTACGGTTGTTCACGCCAAGCAGACAGCGATCACTTAAACGCAAAGCGCGTTCCAGCTCTTCTTCGTCATGCACCTCAACCAGTACATCCAGATTGTGTTCAAACGCGGTTTTCGACATTTCTTCCAGTTGCTGGTCTGACAGGCAGGCTACAATCAGCAAGATACAGTCGGCATGTAGCGCACGAGCTTCAACCACACCATAAGGATCAATCAGGAAGTCTTTCCGCAGTGCAGGCAGGCTGCAATGGTTACGGGCCAGCGCGATATTTTCATCAGCTCCCTGGAAAAAATCGACATCGGTCAGTACAGACAGACAGGCAGCACCGGCAGCTTCATATTGCTGGGCAATTTCAGCCGGATTAAAGTTTTCACGAATAATCCCTTTAGATGGCGAGGCCTTTTTTATTTCTGCAATCACGCCCGGACGTTTGCTTTTCAAGCTTTGGGCAAAACCGCGCACCGGTGTGGCGGCCTGGGCTAGTTGTTCCAGATCATTCAAACTGCGCTGTTTCAGACGTGCAGCAAACTCTTCCTGTTTGCGATCAACAATTTTACCTAAAATGGTATTTGCGATATCCACCATGATTTTATCCTGCCGTCTTAAGCTTCGTACTGTTTTAAGGTTTTGGTAAATTCGGCCAGTACGCCCATTTTTTCCAGTGCCTGACCGCCATAAATAATGTCATGCGCCAGTGCCACACCCTGTTGATAGGTTTTGGTCAGACCAGACACATAAATCCCGGCGCCGGCATTCAGGGCAATCATGTTGGCCGCTTTTTCACCGCGTTCAGATTTATTTTTGCCAAGTGCATCTTTAATCAGGGCCAGACTTTCTGCCGAGTTTTCCACCACCAGACCGGTGAGGGTTTGCGATTCAATGCCCACTTCTTCTGGAGTAATGGTCCATTCGGTGATTTCCCCATCTTTCAGTTCTGCTACGGTCGTGGCAGATGCCAGACTGATTTCATCCAGACCATCACGTGAATGCACCACCAGCACGTGTTCAGCACCCAGCTGGTTCATCACTTCAGCAATCGGGCGGCAGAGTTCGCTGGAGAATACGCCAATCACAAAACGTTTAACTCCGGCCGGATTCGTAAGCGGGCCGAGCAGGTTGAAAATACTACGAATACCCAGTTCCTTACGTGGGCCAACTGCATATTTCATGGCTTTATGATGGTTCGGCGCAAACAGGAAACCTACGCCCATATCGCGGATACAGCGTTCAGTTTGCTGCATGTTTAAGTCTAGGTTAATTCCAGCCTGTTCCAGCAGGTCAGAGGAACCAGATTTGGTCGATACGCCGCGGTTACCATGTTTGGCAATGGTGGCGCCAGCGGCTGCAATCACAAAGCTGGATGCCGTCGATACGTTAAACAGGTTCTGGCCATCACCGCCGGTACCGACAATATCGACCAGATACGGAATATCGCTAACGTCAATTTTAATCGCGAACTCGCGCATCACGCGCGCGGCTGCGGTAATTTCATCAATGCTTTCACCTTTCAGGCGCAGACCCATCATCAGGGCGCCAATTTGCGCATCGGTGGCCTCGCCCGACATGATGGCACGCATCACATCTTCCATTTGTGGCTGAGTCAGGTGAATCTGTTTTGTAATATGATTTAAAGCTTGTTGAATATTCATGGTGTTCACTTTGTGCAAATTAGGCATAAATTTCTAAAAAGTTCTGGAAGATTTTGTGGCCATGCTGGCTCAAAATGGATTCCGGGTGGAACTGCACGCCTTCGACCGGCAATGTCTTATGTTTCACGCCCATAATTTCTTCCATGGAACCATCGGCTTCATTGGTCCAGCAGGTGACTTCCAGACATTCTGGTAAGGTCGCCTGATCAATCACCAGCGAGTGGTAACGGGTCGCAGAAAACGGGCAGGGCAAATTGCTGAAAATACCCTGATCGCTGTGATACATATCCGATAAACGGCCGTGCATCACTTTTTTGGCCCGTACAATGTTGCCGCCAAAGGCCTGACCAATACTCTGATGGCCCAGACATACGCCCAATAACGGGATTTTGCCGGCAAAATGCTGAATCGCTGGAATGGAAATGCCTGCTTCAGATGGTGAGCACGGACCGGGACCAATCACCAAATACTTCGGTTGCCATCGCTCAATATCTTCTAATGTGACGCTGTCATTGCGAACGACTTTAACTTCTTGATTTAACTCGCCAAAATACTGGACGATGTTGTAAGTAAAGCTGTCGTAATTATCGATCATCAAAAGCATGAGCTTAACCTGTCAAAATTTATGCACCTGACTGTGCTTGAAGAATTCCCTGAAATGCCTGGTTTTCCAAAGTGGAGGGAGGTCACAACACGGCTATTTTTCGAGCGAAAAAATGCGGGGAAAACGCAGTGCAAATCATCATAGCAAAAAATAAACATGTGCGGCTGAACATTTTCAAGCAGAATAGCTTTTATACAGATGAAATCTTTTAAGTTTATGGCTGAGCTGCATTCAGCTTGTGGCTTTTACGTGTCCGCTGTGATGTTGACCCCTCTTGCTGCCAAACCCCTAAAATGATGCATAATGACGCAGATTCACCAAAATGGCGCATTTTAAAATGGGCATAAAAATTTAGCTGAGCACGACTTGCGAAAAGCGCACAGAAAAGCACTTGAAGAAAAAATAAGCAGAAATAAATGAAAATCTGATTTTTACTGGAAAAAAGAGTTTTTATCTATAAATCACTCAATTAATCCAGTCTGAAATTCATTAGAAAAATTGCATGAAGCGCGAAATTGGCGAAATAAACAGCAGTATTATTAAGCTGTGTTAAAATGAAACCTGATTATTTGCACTATTTTGATACACACGAGAAATCTTTTGCAGGAAAAATCGCAAAGAGTGCTTGAATATGGTGCATTTCAGTATAGCCCTAGTATAATAGGCACAAAGCAAAATCCCTAAATCTTAATTTCTCATAAGAAATTCAATATTTTAACTTTGCTTTTAAAAGTTGGTACGGTAATTGCTTAATAACTGCCAACTACTAACACGCACTTGGGTGTGCAACAAAATATCATTGGAGCAAAATGAGCATGGCGAACAAGGTCCTTCAACTCATACAAGAAAGTGGTGCAAAATGGGTCGATTTCCGCTTTACTGATACTAAGGGTAAAGAGCAGCACGTAACTTACCCTGCAGACAGTATCGATGAAGATACCTTCGAAGACGGTAAAATGTTTGATGGTTCTTCAATTGCTGGTTGGAAAGGCATTGAAGCATCTGACATGATTTTACGTCCAGACGCTGAAACTGGTTTCATCGACCCATTCTTTGCGGAACCAACAGTTGTCGTGACTTGTGATGTCATCGAACCATCTACAGGTCAGGGTTATGAACGTGACCCACGCTCGATTGCTCGCCGTGCAGAAGATTACTTAAAGTCTACCGGTATTGGTGATACTGCATTCTTTGGCCCAGAACCAGAATTCTTCGTATTTGACGAAGTGAAATGGGACATCGATATGTCTGGCGCACGCCACACTTTAATTGCTGAAGAAGCGGCTTGGTCTACAGGTAAAGACTACGAGTCTGGTAACTCTGGCCACCGTCCACGCGTTAAAGGCGGTTACTTCCCGGTTCCTCCAGTTGATTCTCACCACGATATGCGTGCAGATATGTGTGCAAAAATCGAAGAGATCATGGGCCCAGGTCGTGTAGAAGTACATCACCACGAAGTTGCATCTTGCCAGTTAGAGATTGGTGTGAGCTTCAACACCATGGTGCGTAAAGCTGACGAAGTGCAACAGTTCAAATATGCGGTGTGGAACGTAGCGCACCAATACGCGAAAACTGCGACGTTTATGCCTAAACCAATGGTAGGCGATAACGGTTCAGGTATGCACGTGCATATGTCGATCTCTAAAGACGGCAAAAACCTGTTCGCGGGTGATGAATACGCTGGTCTGTCTGAAATGGCACTGTACTTCATTGGCGGTATCATCAAGCATGCCCGTTCATTGAATGCGATTACTAACCCTTCGACTAACTCGTACAAGCGTCTGGTTCCGCACTTCGAAGCACCGATTATGCTGGCTTACTCAGCGCGTAACCGTTCTGCTTCTATCCGTATTCCTTACGTGTCTAGCCCGAAAGGCAAACGTATTGAAGCACGTTTCCCAGATCCAATGATGAACCCGTACTTAGGTTTCGCGGCACTGTTAATGGCGGGTATTGACGGTATCCAGAACAAGATTCACCCAGGTGAAGCTGCGGACAAGAACCTGTACGATCTTCCACCGGAAGAAGAAGCAAAAATTCCAACCGTTGCTCACAGCCTTGAAATGGCGCTGGAAGCACTAGCCGCTGACCATGACTACCTGTTAAAAGGTGGCGTGTTTACAAAAGAAATGCTCGATGCTTATATCGAGCTGAAAACTGAAGAAGTTCGTCGTCTGAACACGACTACTCACCCAGTTGAATTAGACATGTACTACAGCCTGTAATTTGACCTCAGATTCATGCTCAGAAAATCCGCGCTTGTCGCGGATTTTTTTATGGCCTTCATATTCATTTAGGTGAGGTAGATTGATAGTGAATATGACATTTGCGCTTTTTGGCTGAAAAGCCCATGGTTTAGTAACAGATTTCAGTTACACTAGGCCAAGCGATAAAAGGGGAATAAGTGATGCGCGGCCAACAGACCTGTCAATTTCAGGATCAGACCATTCCTGCAGGATTGAAGACATGGCTGTATGCACCGGGCTCTCTGACACAACAATTAACCGATCTGGCCGGTGGCCAGTTTCAGGTACAGCCACTGCGCGAACGTTTCCAGCGCCTGAGCTTTGAAGATGCCAAATGGCTGGGCATGCCGCATCAGCATACCTCCTGGGTGCGGGAAAGCTATTTATATGGCTGTGAAGAGCAGCCCTGGGTTCAAGCCAAAAGTATTTTTCCGATTTTAAGCCTGCAAAAAAAAGCACGCCTGTTCAAGCATATTGGTAAAAAGCCGATTGGCCGGTTTTTGTTTCAACGTACCAATCCGGCCTGTGAGCGCCGGGTGATTTTATTGCCCGAAGGCTGGACCAGACAGAGCTGCTATACTTGGCATGGCTGTAAATTTATTGTGCAAGAAAGTTTCTTGCCCAGCTTTGAGCAATTTCTACATTCTTCTTTTCAACAGCAACGTGGTTAAGGACAGTCATGGCAACTGCACATTCAATTACCTGGCGTGAGCGCTTGGAAGCCTATTACTATTTATGCCGTTTTGATAAGCCGATTGGCACCGAACTGGTGTTCTGGCCAACCATGTGGGCCTTATGGATTGCTGCTCAGGGAACACCGACCATAGGTGTGCTGATTCCAATGATTCTGGGTGTGATCTTTATGCGTGCGGCAGGCTGTGCCATTAATGACTTTGCCGACCGTAAAGTCGATGCCCATGTTGAGCGCACCAAAACCCGTCCTTTGGCCACCGGCATCATTAGCGCCAAAGAAGCGGTGATGGTGTTTCTGGTGCTGGTTGCTGCCAGTGCTTGCCTGTTGTTGTTCTTGCCGCTTGAAACCTTTTACTGGTCGTTTGGGGCGTTATTTCTGGCTTTTATCTACCCGTTTATGAAACGCTATACTCATTTACCGCAGGTATTTCTGGGCGCCGCATTTTCATGGTCTATTCCTATGGCCTATACCGCGGTGGGTGCAACCCCGGATTTAACCTGCTGGTTATTGTACTTTGGCAACCTGGCCTGGACTGTGGCCTATGACACTCAATATGCGATTACTGACCGCGAATATGATCTCAAAATTGGGGTGAAATCGACCGCCATTTTATTTGGCCGTTATGATATTGAGATTATTTCTGCCTTGCAGCTGATCAGTCTGCTCCTGATTGGCGCGGCGTTGTGGATCGAAAATCTGTTCATGCCATTTGGTCTGGTGGCACTGGCTGTGGTGGCACTGGATTTTATCTATCAATGGCACAAAACCAAAGACCGCAATCCGCAGCAATGTTTCTGGGCTTTTCGGCATAACCGTTGGGTTGGGCTGATGATTTTTGCCGGAATTTTTCTTGCACTTCTCTAGGTTTATGCATTTGGTCTGATCTTGCAAAAAGCCAACAAAGCATCCGAGCAGGATGCTTTTTTTATGCTTAATTCAAAGAACTCAGGCTGAGTACTTAACAACAAGAAGATAAAGAGGAATTCAAGATGACAACGACATTTAAAAAACTGTTATTGGCGGTAACCTGCTCCTCGGCGCTGTTATTTACAGCATGTGGTGGCGATGATAATGACTTTAACTTTATCCGTGACAAAACTTTTGTATCTGATGCTGCCTATACCCAAGATGGTATTGAAGGTGCGATCATCCGGGTCATGACCTATAAAATGCCAAATGTACGTGACCAGAAAACAGAAGCTACCGCCATGGTATTTTATCCGTCCGCACCTCGTCCGGTAGATGGCTGGCGTGTGGTGGTCTGGGAACATGGAACAGTGGGCATTGCTGATCATTGTGCACCGAGTCGCAACAGTTTAAATCCGCGTTTTAAGGCCATGGCGGAAAGTTTACTGGCCGCAGGCTATATGATTGTCGCGCCAGATTATGAAGGGCTGGGCACGCCGGGCATTCATCCGTATTTACATTTAGAAAGTGCGGCCCAGTCTGCTATTTATTCAGTACGCGCCTTAAAAGAAGATCTGGGTGCACACATGCATGGTGCCTGGATGTCGGTGGGGCAGTCACAGGGTGGTCATGCCTCTTTAGGTACTGCGGAATTTGCCAATCAGGATGCCAATTATAAAGGTGCAGTGGCAGCAGCACCGGCTTCGAGTCTGGGTTATATCATTGCGGAAGTCGCGCCGGCGGCCATTCATGATCTGGAGCTGGCAGAGAGTGTTGGTCTGTATCCGGTTAGAACGGCCCGTAATGTCTATGCAGAACTGATGGCCTATGCTGCCTATGTCGCGGTCGGCATTAAAGCCTATGAACCGGACTTTAATTACCTCAGCATCTTCCAGCCGGAATCGCAGGATATTGTGCCAGAAGCCGAAGGCAACAATGGTGAAAATGGCCAATGTCTGGACGAGCTGATGCAGTCCTTTAGAGAAGATATAGATGCCTTTACTGAAAATAGTGATCTTGCTGTGGCTGATTATCCGGGACTGACGGCAAATTTCCAGGACAATGCAACCATTAAGCAGTTCCTGGCCATTAACCAGCCGGCCACCAAAAAGCTGGATAAACCGATTATGGTGATTCAGGGTGAGGCAGATACTGCTGTACCGGCAGCTGTCACCACGGCACTGGTAGATAACTTAAGAGAAATGGGGACGACGGTTGAATATGAATTGGTCCCGGGTGCCTCGCATACCCAGGCCATTGTGCAGAGAAATGCCGAGCTGGTGCGCTTTATTCAAACCCACATGCCTGCGCAATAATGTCCTCCTGAAAAACTCGCTGATCAGTCCGGAAGATCGGGGCTGATCAGCTCTCAGTGACCGAGATTTCGAGTTTGGCCAGTTCCTGAGTAATGAGCTGCAGTGCCAGATTATAGTTATTTTTACGGTAATTGGCATATAGATGGAGCGGCTGAACTTCAAAATCGGTTTCAATGATCGCCACATGCTCATTCAGAAAGCGCAGCAGATATTCCGGCACAAAACTGTAGCCCATCCCCAGATTAATTAGATTAATTAGATTAATATGCTGCAATACATTGGTGACCCAGAGTAACTGCTCGGCCGGCATCTGTTCAATCGGCACCTGCCGGGTGACCTGTTCATAAAACACCGGAGAAGCGGTTTGCTCGCACATAATCAGCCGCTGTTGCAGCAAGGCTTCAGCACTCATCCGCGACTTGGTCGGTGCAGATTTTTGCCCTGACACCAGATAGATTTTCTCTGACAAAATGGGAAGATCGACAAAATCATCCTGCTGAATGGCATAGCGGGTCAGGCTTAAATCCAGCTCAGCATTTTTCAGGCGCTGAATCTGCTCCAGACAGGTCAGGCTCTGGATATGAATCTGCAGATTGGGAATGGCCTGTTTTAAGCGTTCTAGCATCAGCGGCAGCACTTTCAGCTCGGCCACGTTCAATAAGCCAATATGAATCTGGTTGTTTTTCTGATGCGCCACCTGACGCGCTGCGGCAATTGCAAGTTTGGCGTTTTCAATCGCTTGCAAGGCATAAGGTAAAAAGGCCCGGCCTTCATCGGTCAGTTGAATCTGCCGCGCGGAGCGATCCAGCAAACGAACCCCGACTTCTTCTTCTAAATCCTTAATCTGCTGGCTTAAAGAGGGCTGGGCGGTAAAGAGTTTATCGGCTGCTTTGGTAAAACTCTGTTCTTCTGCCACCGCTGCAAAATAGCGTAAATGCCGTAATTCCATGACTTTCATCCACCGTGCAGATCATCGCCCTAGTGTAACCCAACACAGTTTGAACTGCATTTCACATCAGCCGATGTGTTTTATGCAGCAGCTGACTAGAGCTAAAACCAATAGCACTATCGTTTATACGCATAGAAATAGGCGGGCTGGATGGAGCGGATTACACTGCATACAAATATTCTGCAACAGATACAGCGGTGAAAGGAGTCCGGAATGTCTACACACTATGATACTGATGTGCTGGTGATTGGTACGGGGCCGGCGGGTTCTACTTTAGGGCTGGCCTTGGCCAGTTATGGCATCAGGGTACAGCTGTTTACCCAGTTTAACTGGCTGGCCAACAGTCCGCGTGCGCATATTACCAATCAGCGTGCGATGGAAGTTCTGCGTGACTTGGGCATTGAAGAGCAGGTCAAAGCCATTGCCACGCCGTGGCAGCAGATGGGCGAAAGTTTACTCACCACCAGTCTGGTCGGGGAAGAAATTGCCCGGATGAGCTGCTGGGGCACGGGCGATGAACGTCATGGCGATTACATCAAAGGCAGTCCATGTCCCTTTGTCGATCTGATCCAGCCGAAAATGGAAGCACTGCTGGTCAAGAATGCGGCCGAACGCGGTGCGATTTATAACTTCAATACTGAATATTTATCACATACTCAGGATGAGCACGGCGTAACCGCGACCTTCCTGAATCGGGTGACCCAAACTGAATTTAGCCTGCGAGCCAAATATTTAATTGGTATGGATGGGGCGCGTTCGAAAATTGTCGAAGAGTTGAAGCTGCCCTTAGAAGGAGTGATGGCGCGTGCCGGAACCGTGTACGTCACTTTTAAAGCCGACCTGTCCAAATACGTGGCGCATCGTCCGGCCATTTTACAATGGATTGTGAATCCGGAAGCCAGTTTTGGTGACTTGGGCATGGGATTGCTACGTGCCATTCAGCCCTGGAATGAATGGATTATGGGCTGGGGCTTTGATATCAGCAAAGGCGAGCCGCAAGTCACCGAAGCCCAGGTTCGGGCGCGACTGAACACCTTTGTGGGTGAAGAGGTGCAGCAGGTCGAAATTGAAAAAGTATCTTACTGGTATGTCAATCAGACCTGGGCCACCCAGTATTCGGTGGGGCGTGTGTTCTGTGGTGGCGATGCGGTACATCGTCATCCGCCATCGAGTGGTTTAGGTTCCAACACCTGTATGCAGGATGCGTTTAACCTGGGCTGGAAGCTGGCTTATGTGCTTAAAGGCTGGGCCAAGCCAGCGCTACTGGACTCTTATAGTGATGAACGGGCGCCGGTGGGCAAGCAGATTGTGGCGCGTGCCAACCAGTCCCGTTTTGACTATAAGCACTTAAAAGCAGTATTTGGTTTTGATCAGGGCGTGCAGACCCAGGCCGAGATGTTGCAGCGGATTTTTGCGGAAACACCGGAAGCGGCCGAGATTCGGGAAAAGCTGTTTCAGGAGCTGGCGATTAAACATTATGAGTTTAATGCTCAAGGGGTGGAGCTAAACCAGCGTTATCTGTCCAATGCCGTGCTGGCAGAAACAGATGAAGAAATCTTTGTACAGGACCCGCAGCTGTATTTGCAAGCCACCACACGTCCGGGTGCCAAACTACCGCATACCTGGCTGATTGATGCGCAGGGCTATAAACATTCCACCCTGGATATTGTCGGTAAAGGGCGCTTTACGCTACTGACCGGTTTATCGGGTGCAGCATGGAAAGCGGCAGCGGCCCGGTTAAAGCTGGACTATCTGGATGTGATTCAGATTGGTTCACGTGAACATCGCGATGTCTATGCCACCTGGCAGCAAAAATCGGAAATTGCCGATGCCGGTGCCGTGCTGGTACGTCCGGATGGCTATGTGGCTTGGCGGATGCAGGACACACCAGAACAAGGCTTTGATCATCTGGCCTGTTTAACTCAGGTTTTTGGCGAGATTCAGCTGAACCTCTAATCGGGTAGATGAGCAGTCTGACGTGATCTGTAACGCAGCCATCTGTAGCCGTACAGGCGGCTGTGTTGTATCTTCAGGTTCAAGCAAACATCAACAGAGGCTTTGTCCTCGAAAATGATTTTGTTATATTGAGCGTCATTTTGATGCATCTGACAGAGGACTCTCTCATGACCGCGCCTGAACAGCAACGACCGAATCAGCCACTCAATACCAAAAAGATTATTCTGTTGGCCAGTTTAGGTCTGCTGATTCCTGTTTTTCTGGTCAGTATGGCGTTTCTGGCTGTCAACAGCGATGCGAAAAATCAGGAAAAATATAAACAGCAGCAGGCAGAGATGATTGCGCGGATTAAAGCGCGTGAAGCGGCTGAACAACAGCAGGCGCAGCAACAAGCTCAACAACAAGCCGATGCAAACCCAGCAGCTTCTGAAGCTGTAGCGCCTTAATTAAAGAATATCCTGCTGCAATTGTCTGATACTCGGAATCTCCGTGTATCGGATCACCTGATAGCCCGCCTCAAGCAACATGGCATCCCGCTCGGCATCTTCGCTTTCTTTGCCAATATGAGTGGGATCATCCAGTTCAATAATAATCACCACATTCATCTGCTGATCCAGCAAAACAAAATCGGTGACCTTGCGATTAAAGCGGGAACGGATCTTGTAGTTACTATTGGTAATTAACGCACTAAAAGCAACTTGAGCCAGAATATGATGTTCGGGAAAAGCCTGCTTTAAGCGGGCAAACATCTTGGCTTCAAACGGGGTAATGACTTTTTTCGGAAAATATTTCTGTTTGGGGCGCAAATAGGAGGCCGCCACCAGCAGCATCAGCACCAGTGTGGCCAGGCAGCCAATAAAGAAGAAAGTCGACTGAGCGCTATTGAACACAACACATACTTGTATAAAGAAAAAACCCACTCAAATGGAGTGGGTTTTTAGAATCTTGGCTCTCCCACCTGGGCTCGAACCAGGGACCTGCGGATTAACAGTCCGTCGCTCTACCGACTGAGCTATGGGAGAATCTGAAACGCATTCTAGGCGGCAAAGGGCAGGTGGTCAAGTCCGCGGCCTGAAAAAATGTAGTTTTTCAGTTTAACTGAATTAAAAATAAACGAATGAAGGCGTTTGGAAGCAGAAAGCTTGGTGTGTGGCTTTTACTGGTCTATGACGGGCAGGGTGCCGTGGTACAGGTAGGGGCTATTTTAGGATGATGATTCTCATTGAATCCCCCAATCTAAACGCCATAAAAAAACCCACTCAACTGGAGTGGGTTTTTAGAATTTTGGCTCTCCCACCTGGGCTCGAACCAGGGACCTGCGGATTAACAGTCCGTCGCTCTACCGACTGAGCTATGGGAGATTAGATGGCTCTCCAACCTGGGCTCGAACCAGGGACCTGCGGATTAACAGTCCGTCGCTCTACCGACTGAGCTATTGGAGAATCTGATGCGCATTTTAGGGAGGAATGCGCCGGTCGTCAACCAGATTATTTAAACAAATGAATCATTTGCCTTAGATTTATGCAGTTATTCCCTAAAAATAAAAAAATCACCCTTAAAGGGTGATTTTTTACACAGAAAAATAAAATTATTTTTCTACGCCAGCTGGTTGGCCTGCAAGTTTCGCGTTGGCATAATCCCAGTTCACCAGGCTTTCAAGGAAAGTCGAGATGTACTTAGGACGTGCGTTACGGAAGTCGATGTAGTAAGCGTGTTCCCAAACGTCAATCGTTAATACTGCAATTTTGCCGTGCGCCATTGGCGTATCTGCATTTGAAGTTTTCATGATTGACAGTTTGCCGTTTACGTCGTCAGCCACTAACCATGCCCAACCTGAACCGAATTGAGTTGCAGCAGCAGTTGCAAATTCTTCAGCAAATTTTTCGTATGAACCAAAAGCTTCATCAATTTTCGCTGCAATTGCACCAGTAGGTTTACCACCACCGTTTTTCGCCATACAGTTCCAGTAGAATGTGTGGTTCCATACTTGTGCAGCATTGTTGAAAATACCTGCTTTAGAAGCATCGCCAGCACTTGCCTTGATGATTTCTTCTAAAGTTTTACCTTCAAGCTCAGTACCTGCGATCAGGTTGTTCAGGTTCACAACATAGGTGTTGTGGTGCTTGTCATGGTGAAATTCTAAAGTCTCTTTGCTGATGTGCGGCGCAAGATCTTCGTAACCATATGGTAATGCTGGTAAAGTAATCGTTGTCATGTTTTCAATTCCTTGCTTATGCTGGGTTTTGAGTTTAAGTCGTCTTATTGTAATAGATTATTCAACAAAATTGCGCATTGCTTATAAATAACATTACACAATAAATCCTTAATTTATACGTATAAGCCAGCCTCAATTCATCTCCCAAGTTTTAAATCGGATTATTCAATTCGAAATAGACATATTCGAGATTAAATTCGCGTGCCAGCGCCTGTCCCAAACGCTGTACACCGTAGCGTTCAGTCGCGTGATGGCCACAGGCATAATAATGGACGCCCAGTTCTTTGGCTTCATAAAAGGTACGTTCTGACACTTCGCCAGAAATATAGGCATCACAGTCTTGCGCTGCGGCTTTATGAATATAATCCTGCGCGCCGCCGGTACAGAAACCGACTTTGCGGATTTCGGTTGGATTGGCCGGTAAATGAATGGTATCAAACCCCAGTTTTTCACTTAACAGGGCTTTAAACGCTTCTGGTGACATGGCCTGTTTTAAATAGCCAATATTGCCAATCGGATGACGTTCACTCGGGTCCAGTGCTTCTAGTTGCTCCAGTCCCAAAATATCAGCAATGGCCGCATTATTGCCCAGTTCAGGATGTGAATCGAGCGGTAAATGATAACCTACCAGTGAAATATCATGCTGGATTAGGCTTTTAATGCGTTTACCGCGCATTCCGGTAATCGGGTAGGGTTCACCTTTCCAGAAATAGCCATGATGCACCAGCAGCACATCGGCCTGCTCGGCAATGGCGGCTTCAATCGCATCTTGTGATGCAGTTACCGCACACAGAATTTTTTTGACTTCCGGCTTGCCTTCAATTTGCAAGCCGTTCGGGGCATAGTCTTTAAACTCGGCTGATTTTAAGGTTTGATCACACCAGCGGATCAGGTCATGCAGCTTAGCCATAAATCTCTCAAAAGCCTTAAATTTTGTTGTCATCAAAACATATTTTGAATTGTAACTAAAGCAGCACAAAACTCTTTAGTGATTTTTATGTTTCCTTATGTATTTCGCTTTACAATAGGTCATAAATTACTTAGTCATCAATGAATTAAAAAATTTTAGAGGATAGAGCTGTGCGCCGGACCTTTACATGGTTACCTTGGGTGTTACTTATTATTGTGATTATTGGCTTTTTGGGCTGGCAACAGTTTCAAAAACCGAAAGCTCCCGTTGCCCCTGATGGGGTGAAAATGCCTGCTGAAAAAGTAGAACCGCTGATTGATACCACCCGTACTGGCGGGGTGGTGTCTTATAGTGCTGCCGTAAAAGTAGCAGCACCGGCCGTGGTCAATATTTTTACCACCCAGAAAATCAAGCAGCCTAATCATCCTTTGTTTAATGATCCGGCATTCCGTGAATTTTTTGGTGATCAGTTACCGGAACAATATCGCCAGGGACCTAATGAAAACAGCCTCGGTTCCGGGGTGATTGTACGTGCCGATGGTTACATTTTGACGAATAACCATGTGATTGCCCAGGCCGATCAGATTGTGGTGGCCTTGCATGATGGCCGTCGTGCCGAGGCAAAAGTGGTCGGCACCGATCCGGATACCGACTTGGCGGTAATTAAAATTGAGCTGGATCAGTTACCGGTTTTACCATTTAAACTCAGTGGCAATGAAGTCGGTGATGTGGTGCTGGCGATTGGTAACCCGTTTGGGGTAGGCCAAACCGTCACTCAGGGGATTATTTCCGCGACCGGTCGTTCGGATTTAGGCATTAATACCTATGAAGACTTTATTCAGACTGATGCTGCCATTAACCCGGGGAATTCCGGCGGTGCGCTAATTGATGTGGCCGGGAACTTAATTGGGGTTAATACCGCAATTTTCTCGCAATCGGGCGGTTCTTTGGGCATTGGCTTTGCTATTCCGGCACAGGTCTGTCAGCAGGTACTGAACTCGATTTTAAAAGATGGTCGCGTGGTACGTGGCTGGTTAGGTATTAGCTTATTGCCGGTACAGCAACAGAATATTCTGGAGCCAAAACAAAGTGGCGTGGTGGTGGCAGATGTCTTGGCCAATGGTCCTGCGGCCAAAGCCGGTATTCGCCGTGGCGATAAAATCCTGAAAGTGAATGATGAAGAGATTAGCTCAACATCACACCTGATTAATTATGTGGCGCTGCAGCAACCGAACCAGCCGGTGAATATCCTGATTGAACGTGAAGAACAGTCTTTAGAGCTGCAAGTGGTGGTTGGTGAGCGTAAAGTGCAAAACAGTGATAAACAGTTTATTCCATTACCAGAATAAGCTCGCAGTACGCGCTGTAAATTAAACATGAAAAAGCTCCGCAGGTCGGGGCTTTTTTTAATGGGTGAATTTTATCAGCAGTCTGTTAGTGAAGAGCGATATTGTAAGATCAAGCGAAAATACGTAGGAACGTACTGAATGGCGCAGAGCAGACATACCGTCTTATAGAGATGATCGCTGTATCACATCTCTAGGTCTTTCCATCCCTCGAGATAATCGGTTGGGGACAAAATAAAGCAACTAAATGAATAACATTCCGCAGGCGGTGCAAAAACAAAAACAGCGGCCGAAGCCGCTGTTTTTGATCTTAGGTTTAATTAGTGTTCTTGCTGGATACCCGCAACCAACCAGTCCTGGCTAGAGCCTGCTGGCTTAACAAAATGCCAGATTTCAGTGAATGGCTGTGGCAAGCTGTTTAAATCTTCACTCACCGTACCGGTAAAGCGCACACTCACCACATACTGACCATTTTCAGTAGCAGAATCGACCACCATCGCATTTAGGTTAGAAAACTCAGCCACATCCTGATCCTGATTGGCCATGATGTCCTGATACATCGACTGGTACAGATCAGGGGTTAAATAACGCTGAATTTCAGCAATATTGCTGGCCGTATTCATAGACTGAATATGGTTAAAACGCTGACGTGCAACACGCAGAAAGGCTGCTGGCTCCGTACCATCTGGTAACTGGTTACCACTGTTGGTGTACGCGGTACCAAAGGCAGCGTTATTCACTGGTGCTGCACCAAATGGCGCATTGTTGGTTGGGGCTGAACCACCGACGTTCTGGCCAAAGATATTGGTGTTATCGCCACCGGCACGTGGTGCAGCAGCAGATTGACCAAACGGTGCGTTATTGGCACCGTTATTTGGCGCATACGGGTTATTGGCTGCTAATTTTTTTTTTGCGCCCATCTTGCGGAAAATGAAGAAGGCGACTGCTGCAGCGAGGAGAATCCAGATCCAGCCTGGGATTCCACCTTCTTCCTCCTGTTGAGCCTGTGCCTGGCTGGCTGGCTGATCATCTGCTAAGGCATTGGCAGCCACTGCACCAATCGCAGCACCTGCAACACCCGCAGCGACCATACCACCGACACCCGGACCAGATTTTTGCTGCGCAGGCGCAGTAGCTGGAGCGGGCTGTTGTGCAGGAGTAGCTTGACGAGGCTGTTGGTAAGATTGAGTTGGTGTTGCTGAACGGCTCATGCCATGGCTTTTACCACCACCGGCACGTTTTGCTTCGGCTGCTAAAGGGGCAACCAAGAGGGCAGCTGTTAAAATACCAGCCATCAAACCACGCTGTCGAACTTCCATCAATTTTTCCTATTTAAAAAAAGAAATTTATCGCCCTGTATTTATGCAGGCATTTGTCCCGAATTTCAATACAGAATTCAGCTTTTTTCACATGAAAAGCTCAAAAAATAGGGCAAAGGCTCTAGTGCAGTTCTTCACTTAAACTCATGGCCTCGCTCAGGGCTTCATGCAAACGGGCCACCGCAATCACCTGCACCCCTGGAATCGCTTTTTGCGGTGCATTGGCACGTGGCAAAATAATATATTTAAAGCCATGTTTAATCGCTTCTTTTAGACGTTCCTGACCATTCGGCACCGGACGGATTTCACCGGATAAACCGACTTCACCAAACACCGCCAGTTGCTGGGGCAGGGCTTTGCCGCGAATACTCGAAGCACAGGCCAGCAGCACCGCCAGATCGGAGCCGGTTTCGGTAATTTTCAGCCCGCCGACAATATTGACATAGACATCCTGACCGGACGTCTGCACGCCGCCATGGCGATGCATCACCGCCAGTAGCATATTCAGCCGGTTTTGTTCTAAGCCAAGTGCGACCCGGCGCGGCTGACCATGTGCATCATCGACCAGTGCCTGTACTTCCACCAACAGCGGACGGGTGCCTTCGCGGCTAATCATCACAATTGAGCCGGGAATGGCTTCATCATAACGGCTCAGGAAAATCGCTGACGGATTGGCCACTTCACGCAAGCCTTTATCGGTCATGCCAAACACGCCCAGTTCATTGACCGCGCCAAAACGGTTTTTGACCGCACGAATCATCCGGTAGCGGGAATCGGACTGACCTTCAAAATACAGCACACAGTCCACCATATGTTCCAGCACACGTGGCCCGGCCAATGCACCTTCTTTGGTCACATGACCGACAATAAACAAGGCTGTGCCACTATTTTTGGCAAAACGGGTCAGGAGCGCCGCCGATTCACGAATTTGCGATACGCCGCCCGGTGCAGACTGCAAGGTTTCAGTATATAAGGTCTGGATGGAGTCCAGAATCGCCACCGCAGGACGTTGCTGGGCCAGTACCTCACAAATCCGTTCCACACAGGTTTCAGCCATCACTTTGAGCTGATCGGTCGGTAAATCCAGACGCTGCGCGCGTAAGGCCACCTGTGATAAGGATTCTTCACCGGTGACATATAAGGCAGCGCTGTTGCTGGCGGCCATATGGGTCGCGGTTTGCAGCAAAATGGTCGATTTACCAATTCCGGGATCACCGCCAATCAGTACCACTGAACCGGTGACCAGACCACCACCAAGTACCCGGTCAAATTCGCCAATACCGGTGGCAAGGCGGGTTTCGGTAGAGACTGAAATCTGGTTTAAAGTGGTCACAGTTGAAGCCTGACCGGCATAGCCGCCGCCCATACGTGGCTGGGCACGATGGGTCACCGCAGGGGTAATGCTGACTTCGGTTAAACAGTTCCATTCACCACAGTCTGAACATTGACCGGCCCATTTGGGATGATCTGCGCCGCATTGTTCACAGCGATAGACACTTTTTGCTTTTGCCATAAATAAACGTCTGGAATGTGTTTTTTAAATCTTGCCCCACAGCATACAGAGGAAATGCTGATTTTCAAATTGTTGATACAGCGGCAAAGAAAAACCACCCGCAGGTGGTTAATCTTGTAGTTTTGTCTAAACGCTTTAGTAAAGTTCGCCGGATTTGCGTCGTGCAATAAAATCTTTCGATTCTTTGGCAATTACACCCGACAGCAGCAATAAGGCAATCAAGTTCGGTACTGCCATTAAACCATTAAAGGTATCGGCAAACAGCCAGACCAGATCTAGAGTTGCGACACAGCCAATAAACACCGACGCAATGTAAATCAGGCGATACGGCAGTACAAATTTCTCACCAAGCAGATAGGTCGCACATTTTTCACCGTAATAGCTCCAGCCTAAAATAGTCGAATAGGCAAAGAAGATCACCCCGAAAGTCACCACCCAGCCCCCGATTCCCGGCAGCAGTTTGTCGAATACGCTAATGGTCAGTACTGCACCGTTCTGATCACCAAAAGACTGGCCGGCCATAATAAAGCCCATGACCAGCACAATACCGGTAATTGAACAGACAATGATGGTGTCAATAAAGGTACCAGTCATTGAAACCAGACCTTGACGTGCCGGATGGTCGGTTTTGGCCGCAGCGGCAGCAATTGGCGCAGAACCCATACCGGCTTCATTGGAGAAGACCCCGCGCGCAACACCATAACGGATCGCGGCACCAATCGCACCACCTGCGGCAGCTTCACCTGTAAAGGCATAGGTGACAATCATTTTGAGTGCTGGCACCACCAGTTCAAGGTTATTCAGGATGATGACCAAACCACCGGCCATATAACCAACCGCCATAATCGGCACAATAACCGAAGAGGCTTTGGCGATGGATTTAATCCCGCCCAGAATTACCAGGGCTGAAAATACGGTAATGATGATGCCGGTAATCCAGGTTTCCAGGCCAAACCCATTTTCAACGGCCAGTGCTACCGTGTTGGATTGCACCGAGCTACCAATCCCGAAGGAGGCCACTGCACCGAAAAAGGCGAAAATCAGCGCCAGCCATTTCCATTTCAGGCCACGTTCAATGTAATACATTGGACCACCGGACATTTCACCTTTCTCGTTTTTTACCCGGTATTTGACCGCCAAAACACCTTCGCCATATTTGGTCGCCATCCCGAACAGGGCGGTCATCCACATCCAGAATACGGCGCCCGGACCACCGAGTACGCAGGCTGTGGCCACACCGGCAATATTACCGGTACCAATGGTGGCAGAAAGTGCGGTCATGAGGGAGGCGAATTGGGAAATATCGCCGGAATGTTTGTCCGGGTGTTTGCCAAAAACCTGTTTAAAGGCCAACGGCAGCATCCGGAATTGCCAGAACAGCAGGCGGAAGGTCAGGAATATCCCGGTACCGACAATCAGCACCAGCATATATGGGCCCCAGACCCAGCCACTAAGGGTTTCCATGAGTGTTTGTAAATCTTGCATCATTGTTTCTTCTTATGTCTCAAAATAGATATTTTGTTTTCTATATAAGCAATTGATATGCCATGCTCATCCTGAGCAAGAGATATAGTTGCGTGCTGCATTTTTATTTGTTACACATAATTTATGTTTTGACAAGAAAATTGATATAAACCTTGTCAATCCTCCCTTTGGATAAATTGATAACTTTTTGTTATAAGAAAAATAAATTAAATTTAATTATTCCGCAGAAAATATAGATGAAGCGGCATTTCTTTTTGTTTTCTGATTTCTTTTACGTTAGTTTGTCGTGGTTAACACTGAAGTTGAATTCAATAATGTCGTATCAAAATACAAATTCGTCACAAGAAAAAGGCGATCTGCAGCGAAGCTTATCTAACCGGCATTTACAGCTGATTGCCATTGGTGGCGCCATTGGAACAGGATTGTTCATGGGCTCAGGCAAAACCATCAGCCTGGCCGGGCCATCGATCCTGATTATTTATATGATTATTGGTTTTATGGTGTTCTGCGTGATGCGGGCGCTGGGCGAACTGTTGCTGTCCAATCTGCAATATAAATCCTTTATTGATTTCAGCACCGACCTGATTGGCCCGTGGGCCGGCTATTTCGTCGGCTGGACCTACTGGCTGTGCTGGATCACCATCGGCATTGCAGACCTGTCGGCGATTATTTATTACCTGCAATTCTTTAATGGCGGGATACCGTTTACACCTGAAGAAGGGGTGATGATCAGTATTGCAGCTATTGTCTTCATCATGGGCTTAAACCTGGTGACCGTGAAGCTGTTTGGTGAAATGGAGTTCTGGTTTGCGCTAATTAAAATTATTGCCATTATTGTGCTGATTGCAGTCGGTTTATGGATGATTTTTACCGGTTTTACCTCAGATGCCGGCACAGTCGCATCCTTTACACATATCTGGAGTCATGGCGGCCTGTTCCCGACAGGTACTATGGGCTTCTTGGCCGGTTTCCAGATTGCGATTTTTGCCTTTGTTGGGGTAGAACTGGTCGGTACCACAGCGGCTGAAACCAAAGATCCAGAGAAAAACCTGCCGAAAGCAGTGAACTCGATTCCGGTACGTATCATCATTTTCTATGTATTGGCCTTATTAATTGTGATGTCGGTAACGCCATGGAACCAGATTGATCCAAATATCTCACCGTTTGTAAACCTGTTCAGTCAGGCGGGTATTGCGGCCGCGGCGATTATCATGAATCTGGTGGTGCTGTCTTCGGTGATGTCGTCGATGAACAGTGGTGTATTCTCGACCAGCCGGATGCTGTTTGGTCTGTCACGTGAGCAGCAGGGCCCTAAAGCTTTTGGCCGTTTAAATAAACGTGCGGTACCAGCCAATGCGTTGTATTTCTCGGCGGTGTGTCTGCTGTTGGGTGCAGCGTTACAATACTTTGTACCCGATACCGTGAAAGCCTTTACGTTGGCGACCACGCTTTCGACCATTCTGTTTATTTGCGTCTGGCTGATTATTATCTGGAGCTATATTGTCTATTACAAAACCCGTCCGGAACTGCATGCCCAGTCGACTTTTAAATTGCCGGGTGGCCTGTTTACCTGCTGGATGGTGATCATCTTCTTTATTAGCATGATCTATGTGCTGTCCCTGGAGCCAGATACCTTGCAGGCCTTAATGATCAGTCCGATCTGGTTTGTGATTCTGCTGATTGGCTATTTCGGTTTCTATAAGCCAAAACAGAAATAAGCCATTGCACAACAAAAAACGTCAGTGTCCAACTGGCGTTTTTTTATAGCACAAGCTAATCTCTAGCGTTTAACACTTTGGTCACAGCAGTGATCGCGTTATACTTCATTGAAAATTTTAAATAGGTGGTCAGATGCGTTCTGTCATTTGCTGCATCAGTTTATTGACAGCCAGTTTTGTACTGGTCGGTTGTGGTCAATCGGGAGCTTTACAGTTGCCGAGTGATCCAAATTACGACAAACGTGCCAAATATCTGTTATATCCCAATGTCGATTCAGAGCAACATCCTGAAGAGCCGACACCTGGACCGGTACAGCAACAGTTTGCTGCACCTGTAGCTTCGAATTCCACGACGACACCTTAACGTTCATAGAAAGGATACATTCATGAGTTTCACCCGCATCAATGGGGTTTTGCACGCCGAACAATGTTCTTTACAACAGCTGGCGCAGCAATTTGGCACACCACTTTATGTTTATTCAAAAGCAACCTTTGAAAAGCATTATTTAGATATGGATCGTGCTTTTGGCTTTATCGACCATCAAATCTGTTTTGCGGTCAAGTCAAACTCCAATATTGCGGTGCTGAATGTATTGGCCAAGCTCGGTGCGGGTTTTGATATCGTGACCGGCGGCGAGCTGGCGCGCGTGTTGAAAGCCGGTGGCGATGCTTCGAAAATTGTATTCTCAGGTTTAGGCAAAACCGAAGCTGACATTAAAAAAGCACTGGAAGTGGGCATTGCCTGCTTTAACGTTGAATCCTATGCAGAGCTGGATCGGATTCAGAAAGTGGCGGCTGAACTGAAGGTTAAAGCGCCAATTTCTTTACGTGTGAATCCGGATGTCGATGCCAAAACCCATCCTTATATTTCAACCGGTTTAAAAGAAAACAAATTCGGTATTCCATCAGATAGTGTATTTGATACCTATCAATATGCAGCGTCATTACCTAATCTGGACATTGTCGGGATTGACTGCCATATCGGTTCACAGCTGACCGAAACCCAGCCTTTTGTTGATGCGCTGGATCGGGTCATGCTGATGATCGAGCAGCTGAAACAGATGGGCATCACACTCAAACACATTGATATTGGTGGTGGCTTGGGCGTGACCTATAAAGATGAAACTCCGCCATCGGTTGAAGAATATGCCAATGCACTGCGCCCGGCTTTAGAAAAACTGGGCCTGAAAGTGTATATGGAACCGGGCCGGAGTATTTCCGCCAATGCCGGTGTGCTGCTGACCAAAGTCGATTTACTCAAACCGACCAATCACCGTAATTTCGCAATTATTGATGCGGCAATGAATGACCTGATTCGTCCTGCTTTATATGAAGCGTGGATGGACATTCAGCCGGTGACGCCACGTACCGATGTCGCAACCCAACAGTGGGATGTGGTCGGTGCCATCTGTGAAACAGGTGATTTCCTTGGTAAAGAGCGTGATCTGGCCATTCAGGAAAACGATGTACTGGCAGTGCTGGGTGCCGGCGCTTATGGTTTTGTGATGAGCTCCAACTACAACAGCCGTGGCCGTGCTGCAGAAGTGATGGTCGATGGTGATCAGGCGCATCTGATTCGTGAACGTGAAACCATTGAATCACTCTGGGAACGTGAGCGTTTATTGCCTTAAGGAGTAAATCAGGATGTTTTTAGAATTTACCAAGATGCATGGTCTGGGCAATGACTTTATGGTGGTTGATTTAATCAGCCAGCGCGCCTATTTCGATAGCCTGACCATTCAGCGTCTGGCCGACCGTCACTTTGGTGTGGGGTTTGACCAGTTGCTGGTGGTTGAGCCACCTGATGTTCCGAATGCCGATTTTAAATACCGTATTTTTAATGCCGATGGTTCAGAAGTCGAGCAGTGTGGCAATGGCGTGCGCTGTTTTGCCCGTTTTGTGCATGAGCGCCAGCTGACCAGTAAAACCAAAATCAAGGTGCAAACCAAAGCCGGGATTGTCGAGCCGGAACTGGGGCAAAATGGCTGGGTGCGGGTAAATATGGGGCAGCCAAAATTCCTGCCGCAAGAAATTCCGTTTATTGCCGATGAACCGGACAACTTATATGACCTGATGCTGGCCAATGAAGAGAAGCTGAGCATTGATGTGGTCAATATGGGGAATCCACATGCCGTGACCATTGTGCAGGATATTCTGACGGCTGATGTCGCACGTTTAGGTCCACAAATTGAATCGCATGAGCGTTTCCCGCAGCGCGTGAACGCCGGCTTTATGCAGATTCTGGATGAACAGCATGCCCGTTTACGTGTGTTTGAGCGTGGTGTCGGTGAAACGCTGGCCTGCGGTACGGGCGCGTGTGCGGCAGCGGTTACCGGGATGCGCCGTGGCTTACTGGCCAGCAAAGTTGAAATTGAACTGGCGGGTGGCAAGTTACAGATCGAATGGAAAGAAGGCGATGTGGTCTGGATGACCGGTCCAACTGCCAATGTCTATGAAGGCCGTCTGGATTTACGTTATTTCCAGGGCTAATCTGACCATTTCCTATACAAAAGCACCGTTCTATTCACGGTGCTTTTTTATGTTAGGATGATTTGAGTTTTGCCTGCAGAGCCATGATGATGCATAAACTTGTTTTTCTGCCGGGTGCCTCAGGTAGTCAGCAATTCTGGCAGCCGTTAATGGCCCGGTTGCCAGCATCGGCCCGGAAAACCGTGATTGCTTATCCCGGTTTTGATGGGGTAGAAGCCGATGCCAGCATTCAGAGTCTGGCCGATCTGAAAACGCGGGTGATCAGTCAGATTGAAGAGGACAGCATTCTGATTGCCCAGTCGATGGGCGGAGTGTTGGCCATAGCCGCTGCATTGCAGCAGCCGAATAGACTTCGGGCCTTGGTGTTAATGGCTACTTCGGGCGGACTGGATTTAACTCCGTTTCAGGCCAAAGACTGGCGTGAGATTGAGCCCCTGCAATGGGCCAAGCTGCCGCAGTGGTTTGTGGAAGATCAGAGCTATTATGATCCGGAACAATTGGCCAGTATTGATCTGCCGGTGTTATTGCTTTGGGCCGATCAGGATGAATTGAGTCCGGTTGCCGTTGGTGAGTTTCTGGCCCGGCAGTTGCCGAATGCCCGATTGGTGATTATGCCCGATGCTGATCATTGGTTTGCATCCTCGCAGGCTGAACGTGTCGCCGGGGAGATCAACCGTTTTTTACACGACTATTTTTGCAAAGCTACTTTTTAAAAGACAATTTTTTACCAGAACATAGGATGGTGTGATGAAGTTAAGTGCTGAACAGTTACTGGAGATGTGGCTGAAACAACGCGAAATCCAGCATCAGTCGGCACATACTTTGCATGCTTATGCACGTGATGTTGGTGATTTCCTTCATTTTTGTCAGCAGAAAAACATGCCGCTGGCCGATGTGGAAACCGCTGACTTGCGTGAGTTTCTGGCGCATAAGGTCGAAGCGCAGCAGTTGAGTTCCAGCAGTTTGCAGCGCATGTTGTCTTCTATTCGCCAGTTTATGAAATGGGCTGAACAGGGGGATTATTTGGCGTTTAATCCGGCTGATGATTTTCAGTTAAAACGTCAGCCACGTCCTTTGCCGGGCATGGTCGATATTGAAACGGTACAGCAGATTTTAGATCAGCCAGAGCCGGAGTCAGAGCGGCAAAAACAGCTTTGGGTCCGTGATAAAGCGATTTTAGAGCTGCTGTATTCCAGTGGATTGCGCCTGGCGGAAGTACAGGGCTTAAGAATTAAAGATCTGGATTTTAACCGGCAGTTATTGCGGATTACCGGTAAGGGCAATAAAACCCGGGTGGTACCGTTTGGTTCTAAAGCCAAAGACAGTGTGATGCGCTGGCTACAGATTTATCCGCTGTGGCAGGGTGATTTTGTCCCGGATGCGCAGCTGTTTATTACGGAAAAAGGACAACCACTCGGTGCGCGGCAAATTGAAAACCGGGTCAAATTGCAGGCCCAGCGTGCTGGTGTCAATGTCGATTTGCATCCGCACTTATTGCGACATTGTTTTGCCAGTCACATGTTATCCAATAGCCGCGATTTGCGTGCGGTGCAGGAGATGTTGGGGCACAGTAATTTGACCACCACACAAATTTATACCCATGTCGATTTTGATCATTTGGCGCAGGTTTATGATCAGGCTCATCCAAGGGCGCAGCGCAAAGAGCAGGGCTGAATTGAGGTAGGTGAAAAGGACTTTCAATTCACGGGTGAAAGACTAGAATAGAGGTGTCAGGCATGAGCATGTGCCACCATTGTAGAATAAAAATAAAGGTGGAGATGGCGTATAAAGAGGGTTAATTTTTGAC
Organism: Acinetobacter sp. CIP 53.82; assembly: GCF_000369465.1. Classification (NCBI taxonomy): domain Bacteria; kingdom Pseudomonadati; phylum Pseudomonadota; class Gammaproteobacteria; order Moraxellales; family Moraxellaceae; genus Acinetobacter; species Acinetobacter sp. CIP 53.82. Next base: position 338,463 of record NZ_KB850045.1, read on the forward strand.
TCGAGTAATATTCAGAACGAGCACAAAAATTCCAAGGACCCAACCTGATTGATGATTTGGGAAAAATGTAAAGGCATAGATATGATTTCGGATATTCAACAAAAATATGAACAGCTGAGTCCGGCGCAAAAAGAAATTTTTGCCGGTTATGGTTTAAGACAGGTGAAACACTTTGTGGAAATTAACCTGCCAGCCATGCAGGCTATTTTACCTGAACAGGCCGTGATTCAAGGCATTAACGCACAAGGTAAGGTGCAGGCGGTTCATACGGAAACAGGTCAAGGCTATTTATGGATTTCCGATCGTCAGTGGCAGGAAAGCCAGCAATTGACCCAAACCGTCGATGCAACTGAAGATTTTATGCAGGTCTGGAAAGTGTTTAATCTGGCTGAATATGACCTGATTGATTTAAGCCACGTGCACCGCGACTTTTTGGATGGTCAGCAGGCTTAAATATAAGTACTGCGTGCAGCATAGCAAGAGAAGGTTATCTTGCGTGCTGCAACTTAACAATCTTCAAAATCGCCGGCTAGGCTTATAAATCTTCCAGCGGCAGCTGAAAACTCTGTTTAATAATTTGACTTGGCAAATCGGTTTTGACACTGGTGATGCCATTTTTTTTGGTTAAATGGGTGGACTGAAATTTACGATAACTTTCTAAATCGGGCACCACCACTTTCAGCATCGCATCGCATTCCCCCAAAATAATATAGCACTCCATCACCTGCGGTAATTCTTTCATCGCCTCAATGAAGGTATCAATAGTTTCGGCATCCTGCCCGACCAGCCAGATCCGGGAAAATAAAATCAGTTGAAACCCAATCTTATGCGGGTCCACCACCGTAGTGTAATTCTGGATTACTCCGGCTGCTTCTAAAATTTTCACCCGTCTTAAGCAGGAGGACGGCGACAGGCCAATTTCACGGGCCAAATCGTTATTCTGAATGCGGCCATTGTTCTGTAAAGCTCGAATGATATTTTTGTCGATGCGATCCAGCTTTATTCGAACAGACTTTGGATATTGCTTCATAAATTAGAGGATAATTTGAAAAATTATTTAAATTATAGAATATTTGAAATCCTATTTTATAGCGTTTCGCAGATACTAATTTTCACTTTCTCAAGTACGACGGGAAAAAGGAAATGTCTGTATGGGTACTTTTTGCATTGACTGTGTTGCCGCTGATTTTTACGCCGGGGCCAGATATGTTATTCATTTTGTCGCAAGTGATGGGTAAAGATGCAAAAGCAGGCATGATGGCCACAGTCGGTGTATGTTGTGGTTATCTAGTGCATTCGATTCTGGTGGCGTTGGGAATTGCCGCGATAATCGTGTCCTTTCCGCTGTTATTTGAGGCGATTCGCTGGTTAGGTATCGCATATTTGCTGTATTTGGCGGTGGGTTTATTCAAGTCGGTATTGAGCAAGAAAAAGCTGGCGATTGAAAGTCGCAGCAGCAGTCATCCGGTGCGCAAAGGATTTTTGACGGCACTGTTGAATCCGAAAGGCATGCTGATTTACTTTGCGATTTTGCCGCAGTTTATTGATAAAACTGGAAATACCGTTACTCAAGGCTTGTTATTATCCTGCATTTTTATTGGGCTAATTTTTATTGTGTACTGCGCGTTAAGTCTGATCTTTGCCAAAATCACCCAGAAAACCCAGCTGGATGAACGCAAACAGAAGTGGATTGATGGTACATCTGGTGGTTTACTGGCGCTGGCGGCCAGCTGGTTAATGGTCAATTAAGCTGTGAAATTTAGAAAAAGCATGTCCTAGGTCGACATGCTTTTTTATATGGAGAGCGTGAAAAAGAGAATTGTTACAAAAACAGAAATGAACCGATGGTCATCTTAGACCAAAGTCTGGCAGAGCATACAAACTGCTATCCTAAATGACATCAAAATAGCCAGGTTTTGGATTACTATGGTAAAAAATGAATAATAATTCATTTTATTGTGTTGGCTAGTTAATCAGAACAACTGATGTGATACATAAGATAAAAAGATAATATAAATCAATGGTTAAAATATAGCTTAATCTGGCTGAAATATAGCTGGGTTAAGCTGGATGAAAAAAGTATGAACGCAACGTTCAGCTATTTTTACGCATTTTTACAGCTTCTTGGGCAATTGTGACTTGACCGAAATGCCAAACCCATTGCAAGATAAGACACCTACAAAAATTTAAGTGAAGAGTTATCTTAACTTTTCTCATCTTTTACATTTACTAAAACAGCCGAGGATTACATGAAGGCTCTTGTTGCTGTAAAACGTGTGGTTGATGCCAACGTTAAAGTTCGCGTTAAACCGGACAATAGTGGGGTTGACCTTACTAACGTTAAAATGTCAATTAACCCATTCTGTGAAATCGCCGTGGAAGAAGCGGTTCGTCTAAAAGAAAAAGGAACAGTTTCAGAAATCGTTGTTGTTTCTATCGGTCCTAAAGAAGCGCAGGAACAAATCCGTTCTGCTATGGCGCTTGGTGCTGACCGCGGTATTTTAGTTGAAACTGCAGATGAAATTGGCGCACTTGAAGTGGCTAAAATTTTAAAAGGTGTTGTTGAGCAAGAGCAGCCACAACTGATCCTTTTAGGTAAACAGGCAATCGATGATGACTCAAACCAGGTGGGTCAGATGTTGGGTGCTTTACTGGGCGCAGGTCAAGGTACATTCGCTTCTGAAGTGAAAGTAGACGGCGACAAAGTACAAGTGACACGTGAAATCGATGGCGGTTTACAAACTGTTGAATTATCACTGCCAGCAATCATCACGACTGACTTGCGTTTGAATGAGCCACGTTATGCGGCACTTCCAAACATTATGAAAGCGCGTAAAAAACCGCTGGATACCAAGTCTCCTGCAGATTACGGTGTATCAGCCGGGACTAAACTGAAAACTGTAAAAGTTGAGTCACCAGCTGAACGTAAAGCGGGCGTACAAGTGAAGTCTGTAGATGAGCTTGTTGAAAAATTAAAAAATGAAGCGAAAGTGATCTAATACAGAAGGATATAAATCATGAGTATTTTAGTTATCGCTGAGCACGACAACAAAGCACTAAATGGTGCAACGTTAAACGTTGTGGCTGCAGCTCAAAAAATCGGTGGTGATATCACTGTATTGGTTGCTGGTTCTGGCGCGCAAGCAGTTGCTGATCAGGCAGCTAAAGTTGCGGGCGTGAGCAAAGTATTACTGGCTGATGATGCTGCCTATGCAAATCAGCTGGCTGAAAATGTCGCAAAACTGGTTGCTGAATTGGGTAAAGGCTATAGCCATATCCTTGCAGCATCTACAACGACAGGTAAAAACATTTTACCTCGCGCTGCAGCATTGCTGGATGTCAGCATGATTACTGACATTATTGCAGTGGACAGCCCAAACACATTCAAACGTCCAATTTATGCAGGTAACGCGATTGCAACTGTTGAATCTTCAGAAGCAATTGTTGTAGGTACTGTACGTGGTACAGCATTTGATGCGGTTGCTGCGGAAGGTGGTTCAGCTGCGGTTGAAGCAGCAGCTTCTACAGGCGATGCAGGTATTTCTAAGTTTGTGAACGAAGAAATCGTGAAATCTGAACGTCCTGAATTAACAGCTGCGCGTATTGTAGTATCTGGTGGTCGTGGTGTAGGTTCAGGTGAGAACTATCACAAAGTACTTGATCCACTGGCAGACAAACTGGGTGCAGCACAAGGTGCATCTCGTGCAGCGGTTGACGCGGGCTTCGTTCCAAACGATATGCAGGTTGGTCAAACAGGTAAAATTGTTGCGCCTGATCTGTACATCGCTGTGGGTATCTCAGGTGCGATCCAGCACTTGGCCGGTATGAAAGATTCTAAAGTGATCGTTGCGATCAACAAAGATGAAGAAGCACCAATTAACGCAGTAGCTGACTACTGGTTAGTAGGTGACTTGAACACTGTAGTTCCAGAATTGGTTTCTAAAATCTAATTCCTGAACTTCGGTTAAAAAGACGCTCTTGCGCAAGCAGTAAAAGTTTTTACTTTGCTGTTTTGTTCAGGGGCGTTTTTTATTCTGTAATTTTTTATCGGAATTCATCAAAATTTAACATTTTTAGTATTGTTAAATTCAATAAACAGCAGAAGAGTCTAAAAATTATGCTAGTATGCCGGTTTTTGAAATCTCTGATTTCGTCAGCCGGAGTCTCCCATTGAGTTTTGATACCCGATTGTCCAATCAAGTCTTTATCTTATTTCTGCTGTGTCTAGGTTTGCCATTCCTGGTCGATTTGCATCTGCCACTTTTAGATGGTCAGCTCGTGCGTGGCGTTGAAAATGTTCAGGCTTTCTTATTATTGTTCTGTGCAATATTCAGTTATTTTTATATCCGTCCTTTTGATTTGGCGGATGGACAAAAGCAGTTCTGGTTATGGGCAATTTGCTGGTGGCTATTGTTGTTTGGCCGCAGTATCAGCTGGGGGCGAGATTATTTTCCGGAAGTGCCGAAAGTGTATTTCAGAGCGATTTCAATTGTGCTGATTGCGCCTGTGGTGTTTATGCTGTTCTCTCGTCATTTGCGTGCCGAAATTGTGCGTAAATTTAAGTCGGTATCCTTGCCGCTCTGGGTTTTAATTTTGAGTGTAGTCGGTCTAATTGCCGCAGATTCTATCGAACATGGCCGTGCCATCAGCTTTATTTTCCTGCACGATGTGGCTTATAAAGATTTTATGGAAGAAATGTATGAATTCCCGTTAATCCTGGGCTTATTCATGATGACTCTGCATATTATGAAGCAGGATAAACCGCCAGTGGTGGCCGAGCCAGTATATCTGGAGCTGGATGATCACGAAGCGGTGGCCAAGAACTAAGTGGGTTTCACATCATGCTCTCAAATATAAATCATGCCTTGTCTGAGGCATGATTTTTTTATGTCTTTTATTTCAAAAAAGAAGATTGCTTGATCCAAGGCCAATTTTGTCGCAAAGCGTATATTTTATGCATAGCGCAATATTGATCAAATGAGCAGAAATGCCATGTGGCGCGATGGATTTCACAGCTGGATATGCTGATAAAAGTAGCTGCAAGACCGATTGGCAAAAATAGCTTAAAAATGTACCAAAAACTCATCTTTAAACATTAGAAAATTAACAAGATTAAGATGAACAGGATGACACAAAAATAGGACTATTTATGCTATAATTCCCAGCTAAATTTTCGTTTTTTAACTCAAGTTTTGAGTTAAATTTTTTGCCAAATTTACGATATAAAATGCGGGCAGAAATCTGCTTGTATAACAAGGAGTATGCATGAGCGTATCGGAAATTAGACCGATTGCCATTGAGGATGAACTCAAGCATTCATATCTCGATTATGCAATGAGCGTGATTGTGTCACGGGCATTGCCAGATGTACGAGATGGTTTAAAACCTGTTCATCGTCGTGTGCTTTATGCAATGCACGAATTGGGCAATGACTACAACAAAGCCTACAAAAAGTCTGCCCGTGTTGTGGGTGATGTGATCGGTAAATACCATCCACACGGCGATTCCGCAGTCTATGAAACCATCGTTCGTATGGCGCAAGACTTCAGTCTGCGTTATCAACTGGTGGATGGTCAGGGTAACTTCGGTTCGATTGATGGCGATAGTGCGGCCGCAATGCGTTATACCGAAGTACGTATGACCAAGCTGGCCCATGAACTCCTGGCCGATCTGGAAAAAGATACCGTAGATTGGGTCGATAACTACGATGGCTCGGAGCGTATTCCTGACGTTCTGCCAACCCGTATTCCAAACCTGCTGGTGAATGGTTCTGCCGGTATTGCCGTCGGTATGGCGACCAATATGGCACCGCATAACCTTACCGAAGTGATTAATGCCTGCCTGGCCTATGCCGATAATCCGAATATCAGCATTGAAGGCCTGATGGAACACATCAGTGGTCCAGACTTCCCGACAGGCGGCATCATTTACGGTAAATCGGGCATTGTCGATGCTTACCGTACCGGTAAAGGCCGTTTGCATATCCGTGGTAAATATCATTTTGAAGAAGACCAGAAATCTGGTCGTACCACCATTGTCTTTACTGAAATTCCGTATCAGGTTAACAAAGCCAAAACCATTGAGCGTATTGCTGAACTGGTTAAAGAGAAAAAACTGGAAGGAATCTCGGAGTTACGTGACGAGTCCGATAAAGACGGTATGCGCATTGCGATTGACTTGAAACGTGGTGAGAACGCCGAAGTCATCGTCAATAACCTGTTCCTGAACACGCAGCTGGAAAACTCGTTCAGTATCAACATGGTCTGCCTCGACAACGGCCAGCCAAAACTGATGAACCTGAAAGACATCATTGCTGCGTTTATCCGTCACCGCCAGGAAGTGGTGACTCGCCGTACCATGTATGAACTGCGCAAAGCACGTGAACGCGGTCATATCTTGGAAGGTCTGACCGTTGCTTTGGCGAATATTGATGCCATCATCGAAACCATTAAAACTTCTGCCAACCCGGCCGAAGCGCGTGAGCGTTTACAGGCTGGCGAATGGGCCGCTGGTGGTGTGGTGGCATTGCTGGAAAAAGCCGGTTCCGTGTCTATTCGCCCGGATGAAATTGAAGGTGAAGATTTAAGCCGTCCATTTGGTTTGGATGGAGATGTTTATCGTCTTTCTCCAGCGCAGGTCGGTGCGATTCTGGAACTGCGTTTACACCGCTTAACCGGTCTGGAACAAGACAAGTTACATGCAGAATATTCTGAAATTCTGGCGCAAATCGCTGAATACACTGCTATTTTAAATGACTTTAATTTATTGATGGCGGTGATTCGTGAAGAGCTGGCGCTGGTATTGCAGCAATATGGCGATGCACGTCGCACTGAAATTGTTGAATCCCGCATCGACTTCTCGCGTGAAGATTTAATTCCTGAAGAGCAGGTGGTGTTAACCGTTTCACAATCCGGTTATGCCAAGACTCAGCCATTGTCCGATTATCAGGCTCAGCGCCGTGGTGGTCGTGGTAAGTCTGCCACAAGCATGAAAGAAGATGATTATATCCAGCATCTGATTGTCACCTCGAACCACGCGACCGTACTGTGCTTTACCGATGTCGGTAAGGTCTATCGCCTGAAAGTATTTGAAGTGCCACAAGCTTCACGTGGTTCGAAAGGCCGTCCAATGGTCAACCTGTTGCCATTAGATGCCAATGAAACCATTACCGCGATTCTGCCAGTAATTGATGCACCGAAGAAATTCAAAGAGCGTCTGGCCGATTTCCGTAGTTTTGTGAAAGCCAACTCAGTACAATTACAGCAAAATCAAGTAATTGCTAGCCATTATGTCGAACTTGAAGCCGCATTTGCAGAACTGGCAGATGGTGATGATCTGTCGGATGCCTTGCGTGTTCAGTTAAAGCAGCTGGGCCTAGAGCTGTCAGCCACAGACCTGGATGATGAAATTGTTGCAGAATTTGCCGAGCAGGCTGAAAATCTGCGCAAAAACTTCTATGTGTTTATGGCAACAGCGTCTGGTACGGTTAAACGTGTCGAGCTGGAGCAGTTCAGCAATGTGCGTTCTAACGGTTTACGTGCCATTGAACTGAACGAAGAAGACACCCTGATTGGCGTGGCGATTACCGATGGCGAGCAGCAGATCATGCTGTTCTCGAATGAAGGTAAGGCAATCCGTTTTGCTGAAACTGATGTTCGTGCCATGGGCCGTTCAGCCAAAGGTGTGCGTGGTATGCGTGTCACCATTGGTGCAGCTCAAGCGGAAGAGGCCGAAGACGATACAGCCGATAGCGAAGATGATGCAACCGATAGCAATTTTGTTAGCCGGATTGTGTCGCTGGTCGTGGTGCCAGAAACCGGTGAAGTGCTGTGTGCATCCGCCAATGGTTATGGTAAACGTACTCCGGTCGATGACTTCCCGACCAAAAAACGGGGCGGTAAGGGTGTAATTGCGATCAAGACCTCTGAACGTAACGGTGAACTGGTCGGTGCGGTGGCCATTGATGCCTCGAAAGAATTGATGCTGATTTCGGATGGCGGTACGCTGGTACGTACCCGTGCTTCGGAAGTGGCAGAAACTGGTCGTAATGCGCAAGGTGTACGTTTAATCCGTTTAGGTGAAAATGAAACCTTGGTGGGTGTAGAAGCGATTGAAGCCGTGGAAGAAGATGAATTTTCTGAAGATTTAGCTGATGAAAATACAGCTTTAGATACGGTAGAGACCGATGCAGTAGCTGCTGAGCAGGATGAAAAACCGGCTGAAGAATAATTTTTCTTCTCATGAAAAGGACGCTTCGGCGTCCTTTTTTACACAGTACCGTACAGGAATAACCCGATATGCAGCTTAAATTATGGATGGGCTTGAGTGTTCTGGCTTTGGCCGGATGTGATCAGCTGGGTCAAAAAGCCATGGACGCCATTCCAAATCCGAGTCCGCAGCAGGAACAGGTGGCACAGGCGGCCTATGACAATTTACGTGATGGCGAGTTCGAGCAGTTTCTGAATCATCTCGAGCCAGAACTCAAAAGCCATTTTCAGGACAATCAGAAAGTCATGAAACGCTTTGCCAAGGTGATTCCAAAAGACGAGTATAAGTCGCGTACCCTGATGACCAAAAGTATTGAAACCGGTAGCAATCAGCCGGGGCAGTACAAGATTAGCTATGAATATGCGTATCCAAAAAATCTGGTGCAATATGACGTCAGCTTTGACCAGCCGGGCGGTAGCAGTAAAATCCGCAACTTGAATATTCAGGTATTTGGTGAGTGAGTGCACTCTTAATCGCTACATTTTACTGCGCTTGACCAGATCACTGCCTATTACTGCATATATGCTTAAGATCAGCGCAAATTACATTTAATCAAGAGAAAAAGGTCATCCACATTGGGCCAGATATAGAGATGAATAGGCTTCCAATCTGCTGGAAAAGTTAAAATTATCTTGTGAATCTATATTGATTTTTCGACTGTATCTGCGTGCCAAGATTGAAATAATTTTGTGCAAGCCCGAGCAAGATGTGGTTAAATGCCTATTTTATTGTGTTTCACCTTGACAAGGAAAAATCATGCGCGCGTACAACTTCTGTGCTGGCCCTGCTGCATTACCCACTGCCGTATTAGAAAAAGCTCAAGCAGAAATGCTGGACTGGCACGGCAAAGGCCTTTCGATCATGGAAATGAGCCATCGTAGCAAAGATTATGTTGCGGTTGCAGAAAAAGCAGAAGCCGATTTACGCAAACTCATGAACATTCCTGAGAACTATAAAGTACTGTTCTTGCAGGGTGGGGCATCCTTACAATTCTCGGCAATTCCATTAAACCTGCTCGGTAAAAATGACAAGGCCGATTATATCCATACCGGTATCTGGTCTGAAAAAGCATTAAAAGAAGCACAGCGTTATGGCGATATTCATGTCGTGAACGCAGGTATTCAGATTGATGGTAAACATGCGATTAGCGCGCAAAGCGAGTGGGATTTATCTGCAGATGCAGCTTATGTGCATTATGCCGACAATGAAACCATTGGTGGTCTGCAATTTGCCAGCATTCCTGAAACCGACAAGCCGTTGGTGTGTGACTATTCATCTAGCATTCTGTCTGCACCGCTAGATGTTAGCAAGTTTGGTTTAATTTATGCGGGTGCACAGAAAAATATTGGCCCGGCAGGTTTAACCCTGGTGATTATCCGTGAAGATTTACTGGATCAGGCCAAGCCGGAAATTCCAAGCATCCTGAAATATTCAGATCAGGCGAAAAATGGTTCAATGGTGAATACGCCATCGACCTATGCCTGGTATTTATCCGGTCTGGTTTTTGAATGGTTACTGGAAAATGGTGGGGTTGATGCCATGCATCAGACCAACCTTGAAAAAGCCAAACTGCTTTATGGTTATATCGATTCAAGCGATTTCTACGCCAACCCGATTGTTGAAGCCAACCGTTCGATCATGAACGTACCATTTACGCTGGCCAATGCCGATCTGGAAAAACAGTTCCTGCAAGAAGCGGAAGCCAATCATCTGTTGAATCTGGCTGGTCACCGTTCAGTTGGTGGTATGCGTGCCAGCATTTATAATGCCGTGCCACTTGAAGGTGTTCAGGCACTGGTTAACTTTATGGATGACTTTGCCAAACGCAACGGCTAATCCAGCGTATACGAAAAAGCCCATCATCAGGATGGGCTTTTTTTATGGAATACGGATTAAAAAATAAATTGATGCAGCAGGTAGGCAGAAATCATCATGCCCAGAACAAAAAACAGGCAGGACATTTTATCCAGACGATAACGCTGACCCATTTGATGTTCAACAGATTGTAAGTTTTCTTCTTGCACGATTTTCATAGATATTATATTCCAGTGATCTATTTATCGTTGATACTTTCGATTTGTCACATATTATTAACATAAAAAATTGGTTAAATAAAGTACTAAATACATTTTCCTTAATAAACTTTTCAGCCGATTTAAAATCAGAACATCATCTCTTCATTCTGTTGACCGGATTTATTCAATATTCAATTTTTAAACAGATTTAATCTAAGTCTATGAAAATCAATAGAGATTAAATAATAAGCTTTAAAATTTAAAACTGTGGATAAATAAGTGATTTTTGAATTTAAAATAGTGCTATTTAGAATAAAACTGTGGATAAAATATAATCAAATAAATTCAAAAGATACAAAAAAGACCTGCTTCAAGCTGAAAGCTCATATTGAAGCAGGTCTTTCTTTAAATATAAATTATTGTTTTTTCGCGTAAATACTGACCTGAATCCAGATATTGCCGCGAATGAACTGGCCAATTTCAAAATCAGCAAACTTGGGTTCTTTGGTCGCAATACGGATTAAAGTGGCTGGCTGGTTGTCTTCATGAATTAGGCAGACATCATACAGGGTGTAATCCTGATTCATAAATTGCGCTTGGGTTTTACCGACCACATTGCCCTGGAACCAGGCTTCATCTTCCTGTCCTAAGACTTCACCATATAAATAGGCCACCATTTTGGAGAAATTCACGGTCACCGGGGCTTTATCTTCTTCAGATTTTGGCTCCCAGGCGTCAATCTGTTCCTGCAAATTGGCCGGGGCAACACCATTATTGGCCGCCAGAATATCATTTAAGGCACGGTGATGTTTAATCGAGGCCGGATCATCAACAATCAGTTGCTCATCTTCTGCCACGGCTTCCAGCTCGTAAGCCCAACCATTCAGATGCGCGATATAAGTCTGGTCTTTTTGGTACTGGTGGTGATTGACGCTATACAGACTGTCAAAGGCATAGACCGTGGTGTTTTCACCCAGATTTAATCCCAAAACCGCCTGGGTATTGGAAGGGCAGCTAATAATCCGTTCAATGGTCACCGGGGTTTTATACGGGCTTTCAAAACATGGAAAGGCCGTTTTAACCGCTTTCGGCTGATTGGCCTCTACGGCAATGACCTGCGCCAGTTGAATCGGCTGTTTGACCGGACCCTGAATCAGCCAGGTGCTGTCATCCATATCACATTCTTGTGTGCATAGCCCCATTGGCATGATGGGTGCATCCAGTGCCTGACCTAACCATTTGGGAACATCAACATTCGGCTGATCGGTGAGCAGCGTCCAATGCTCTACATGGCTGCCAAAACTTTGATCTTCAATGGTAATAATGTCTGGTCTGTTCTGATTTTTCATAAGCACGTTAAGAGAATGTCGAGTGGCCTTAATCTATTTAATCGAGGGTATTTTAAATTTTTCAAGTCTGGGTGCCGATTTCTCCTTTGAAAATGCCCGAAATGATGAGAAAAGTCAAAAGATGAGCTTAAGCTGCTTAAGCACAATCAGCTGATCCAGCGTGTTATTACTCTAGCAGCATCTTGGTGAAAAAGCCTGTATTTCCCGCCGCGGCGTTGAGTGAATTTTGCTACACTAGGGACATCAAAATTGCCGGAATTGAAAGTGCTGCCATTTAAGCTGTGGGTGGATGCCGATGCCTTACCAAGAATTTTAAAAGATGTGATTATCCGGGCTTCTGATCGCTATCAGCTCGAAGTAATTTTTGTGGCCAATCAGAATGTGGGCATTACCCCATCGGTGCGAATTAAATCCTTGCAGGTCATGAGTGGGGCGGATGCGGCCGATCAGGAAATTGTTGAGCGGATGCAGGCCAACGATATTGTGGTGACTCAAGATATTCCACTGGCAGCGCAGGTGATTGAAAAGGGTGGTATTGCAATTCATCCGCGTGGTGAAATCTATACCACCGCCAATGTTAAAGCGCGGCTGCATTTACGTGATTTTATGGATACTCTACGCGGCGCTGGCGTACAGACCGGTGGGCCACCACCAATTTCCGAACGCGATAAACGCGAATTTTCCAGCAGTCTGGATCAGACCATTCAAAAACAAAAACGTAAAACCGGCTGAATTACATGCCCTCAAAAAATAATATTGCCCTGACTTATATGCTGCTGGTGTTTATCTGGGCCTCGACACCGCTGGCGATTGTCTGGAGTGTGTCGGATCTGCATATGCTGTGGGCGCTGGCTTTACGTTTTTTTATTGCCTTGCCGCTGGCCTTTATCTTTTTGTTGCTGCTCAAAGTGCGTTTTCCGGTTGATCAGACGGCATTGCATAGTTATGTGGCCGGTTCCTGCAGCCTGTTTGGTTCCCAGATTTTTACCTATCTGGCCACCAGCTATTTAAGTTCAGGCATGATTGCACTGATGTTTGGTCTGGCACCGATTATTGCCGGCCTGATCGGGCGTTTTGCCTTTCAGCAGCGTCTGAAAAAACTGCAATGGTTCGGGATGCTGGTTGCAGTGCTGGGACTGGGTATTATCTGTCTGGGCGGAGAAAACCAGCATGTACAGCCGGTCGGGATTGGTCTGATGCTGCTGAGCGTGCTGATTTATGCCATGTCCATTTTCTGGGTCAAAAAAGTGAATGCCAAGGTGGAACCTGTGGCACAGGCCACTGGTTCAATCCTGATTTCAACCTTGATGGCAATTTTGATGTTGCCAATAATCTGGCCTTATGCACCGACTGAAATTCCGGAAACCAAGGCTTTATTCTCTTTACTGTATACGGTGGTGATGGCTTCACTGATTGCCATGTTCTGTTATTTTAAGCTGGTACAGAATATTCAGGCGACCACATTGTCACTGACCACTGTCATGACCCCAATGCTGGCCCTGCTAATTGGTGCATTTCTGAATCAGGAAGCCCTGAGCTTGACAGTGCTGATCGGAGCTTTGGTCTTATTGTTTGGCTTGTTCTTATATTTCTTCCATGATTTACGTGCAAGCCGGGCGTTGGCACGTAAACAGGCACATCCTGAAACTTATTTAGATTGACACTGCTGGATGACTTCGGCCAGTTTGCTGCGGTCTTGCGGGTGTAAAGTAATAAAATAGGCCCCGGTACGATAGCGGCCATTATCTTCGGCATTGCTATAGACCACCTGGGCAGTTGCAGCAATATGAAAGAAATTTTCCGGGTGACTTAAGGTCACGTGAATATAGCTGCCATCGGCAATTTCACGCTCACTGTAGAAGCTTAAACCGCTTTCGGAAAAGTTGACCTGTTCCGGTACAGGTAACATGCTTTGTACAATTGCATCGTATAAAGAACCGGTAATCAGGTTTAATTTTTGGTTGAATAAGGATAAGATTCGAGCAATTTGTTGATCTTTTTCAGATAATTGTTCTAATTCGTAGTTAAGCGCATGATCAAATTGATCTAATTCAGCGAGTAGTAGAAAATAACGCGGCAACATAAAATTAGGATCGTAAGGATCATTAAGAGCAACTTGATCAGAAATAAGCTGATAGTTGATTCTCAACGCAGCATCGATACGTGACATCACGCGACGTTCATTTTGAGCGTTTTGATGCTGTAAATTTTCCATAATGTATTACCTCGGACTAGATGGTATGTTTAAACCAATCTCGCTATATATAGGGTTGAGATATACGCGCGCTCGGCGCAGTAATCACTTTATTTCTTTTATTGCTCTGGTTTCAATGATCGGTCTCACTTTAGGTGTTGCTGTTCTGATTACAGTGTTATCTGTGATGAACGGATTTGACCGTGAATTGAAGAACCGGGTCTTGGGGATGATTCCGCAAGCGACTGTTTCATCTACCCAGATTTTAACAGATTGGCCTGAACTTGCAAAAAAAGTTGAGCAACATGAGCACGTTACAGGTGCTGCACCGTTTACCCAATTACAGGGGATGTTGACCGCACACGGTCAGGTTTCCGGCATTATGGTGACCGGTATCGAGCCGGAATATGAGAAGAAAGTTTCGATTATTCATCAGCATATGGTGGAAGGCAGCATTGATAACCTGAAAAAAGGCGAGTTTGGGATTGTGCTGGGCAAGCAAATGACCGATGCTTTGGGCCTCAGTTTAAATGACAGTATTACCCTGGTACTGCCTGAAGCAACGCCATCACCGGCTGGTGTGGTGCCACGTTTTAAACGTTTTACCATTGTGGGGATTTTCAGCATTGGTGCCGAAGTTGATTCGATGATGGGCTATATCGCCCTGAATGATGCTTCGACCCTGTTACGTCTGCCAGATGGCGCACAAGGCGTACGCATGAAGCTGGATGATATTTTTGCCGCACCTACCGTTGCCAACGACATTGTGAGTGAACTGCCAGCCAATTTCTATGCTTCAGACTGGACCTATACCCATGGCAACCTGTTTAGTGCGATTCAGATGGAAAAGGCCATGGTCAGCCTGTTACTGTTCCTAATCGTACTGGTCGCAGCCTTTAATATTGTCTCTTCTCTGGTGATGGTGGTGACTGACAAAAAAGCCGATATCGCAATTTTACGGACCTTAGGTGCATCTCCGGGCACAATTACCCGAATCTTTATGGTGCAAGGTACCGTAATTGGCGTGATCGGGACAGTCTCCGGTGCGATTCTCGGGATTATTTTTGCCTCCAGCATCAGTGGTTTTATTGCCTGGCTGAATAATGTCTTGGGCTTAAATCTGTTTGATGCCTATTTCATTAACTACTTACCATCGCATTTAAGATGGCAGGATGTCGTGGTTATTGTCAGCCTGTCTTTAATTTTAAGTTTCCTGGCCACAATTTATCCGGCGTTACGCGCGGCGAAAATTCAACCTGCAGAGGCGCTTCGTTATGAATAAAACTGTACTAGAAGCCAAACAGGTCACCAAACATTTTACTGATGGCAAAACCACAGTAGATGTGCTGCGCGGCCTCGATTTAAAAATCGAACAGGGACAATTTGTGTCGATTGTCGGTGCCAGTGGTTCAGGTAAAAGTACCTTGCTGCATGTCCTCGGCGGTCTTGATCGTCCGAGTCAGGGCGAGGTTTACTTAAATGGTCAGCGTTTTGACAATTTAGGCGAAGCTGAGCGTGGTTATTTGCGTAACCAGTATCTGGGCTTTGTTTATCAGTTCCACCATTTGTTACCTGAATTTAGTGCGCTGGAAAATGTGGCGATGCCCTTGATGCTGCGTAAGGAAAGCAACTTTAAAGAAGTGAAACAGCAGGCCGAATATCTGCTGGATCGGGTGGGCTTATCGCATCGATTGACCCATAAACCGGGTGAACTGTCGGGTGGTGAACGTCAGCGTGTGGCCTTGGCGCGTGCCATTGTCACCAAGCCGGCAGTCATGCTGGCTGATGAACCGACCGGGAACCTGGACCGTAAAACCGCCATCAAGATTTTTGAGCTGTTACGCGAGCTGCGCCGTGAGTTTAATATGGCCATGCTAATTGTGACCCATGATGAAGAGCTGGCCAAATCGGCCGATACCATTTTGCATATGCAGGATGGCATCTGGGTACCCGACTAAAACCCGATTATCAGATCAATGACCCTTGAAGCCCACTCCGGTGGGCTTTATGCTTGCTCAAAATAAAAATAAGACAGAAAACGACATGTTCAAAATCATGGGTGCCGGCTGGATTGTAGGTATTGCCTGTATGGGCAAAACGCTATGGCCGATGCTGGATTTCCCGCTCTGGTTGTCAGGCCTGTTACTGATTATCCTGCTTTTACAGCAAATAGCTGCTTTACATTGGTCCCATCTGGGCATCCAATTAATTAATACCTGTGTGGCATTTGTCATTACATTTTTGTTGGGGCTGAATTTTGCCCAAAACCAGTTGCAAGAGCGGTTGATATTTCGTGAACTGACCCGCCAGCCGGCAGAGGTGGTGGTCTATGTCCAGCAAATCAATCAGCTGGGTAGCAGCCAGCTCCGGCAACCGGTTCAGGTGCTGAACCGGCATAGCCAGCCGGTGCAATGGCTGGCCTTGCTGCCGGCTGAACAGGAACTACAGCTGGGGCGTTATTATCGTTTACAGGGGCAGACCTTGCCGGCGCACAGTTTTGCCGTTCCGGGTGCGTTTGATGTAGAGCAGTGGTATCTCCAGCAAAATATCATGAGCGGCTTTCAGGTCCAGTCGATTGTGGAACTGACTGAATCGGAACTGTATCGGCTGGGATTTGGGGCACATTTAAGACAGCATCAGCAACTCTGGCCGCAATTTAAATTGTGGATCGAAACACAGCGTTTACAGATTCGTGACTTTATCCAGCAGCAGGCATTGCAGCATCCCGGCTTAATACTGGCACTGCTGACCGGCGATAAAAGTTTACTCGATGAAGCCACCGAGCAGCAGTTTCAACGTTTCGGGATGAGTCATTTGCTGGCGATTTCCGGGCCGCATGTGCTGATTTTTGCTGCCATGCTGTGTTTTGTGCTGCAGCGCATGGTCACCCGCTATTGGCCCGAATTATATGCGCGACAGCCCCGCAGTTATCTGCTGTTGCTACCGTTTATGGGCTGTGTATTTGTATATTGTGCCTATGTTGGGTTTGAAATTCCGGCACTCAGAACTTTACTGATTTGTCTGGTGGCAGGCGCCTGCCTGTTGCTGAAACAGCCGATACAGCCGCTATCTTTGCTGATCGGTAGTGCTTCGTTATTGCTACTGCTTGATCCGTTGAGTGTGCTGTCGGCGGCATTCTGGCTGTCTTATGGCGCCTGCTTTGTGCTGTTAAGGATTTACCAGACCCTCCGGCAACAACCGGTGCATCCGCAACAGACGTTAATACAGAAATTGTGGCAGGGCTTCCGGCTGTTATTTGAATCGCAATGGAAAATTTTTATTGCGCTGTTTCCGCTAATGACTATTTTCTTCAAGCAGATTGCCTGGATTGCGCCGCTGAGTAATTTATTAGCGATTCCCTGGATCGGTCTGGTGACTGTACCGCTGGATATTCTGGCTGGTTTAAGTTTTTATCTGGCGGAACCGCTGAGTCAGTTGCTGTTTCAGCTTAATGATCTGGCTTTAAGCCTGTTATTGGGCTGCTTGCACTTGCTGGATTTGCTGTTTGCGCCGCAACTAATTCCGGTTGCGCTGAGCCAGCCGATGTTGCTGAGTCTGGTGCTGGGACTGATGATTTTATTTCTCCCCGCAGGCCTTGTACCTAAAGCTTGGTCAGCACTGTGTTTATTACCTTTGCTGTTTCAGGACCAGTTTTCTCGGCAGGTGGAACTTACTGTGCTGGATGTTGGGCAAGGGCAGGCGATCTTTTTACGCTATCGTGAACACAGTATGATGATTGATATGGGCGGTCATTATGATGAACAGAAATGGAGTATCGGCCGGCAGATTATCCAGCCCTTTTTAAGTGTCAAAGGCGTGCAGCAGTTAGATTATTTATGGTTGACCCATCTGGATCAGGATCATAGCGGCGCTTATCAGACCTTAAAGCCACAGTTACAGGTGCAACAGGTCTATGCCAATGCTCAGCTTGAAGTAAATCCTCATAGCCATTTTGACTATTGCCAGCAAGGACAGCAATGGCAGTGGCAGCCGGGCATCCAGATACAGGTACTCTCTCCGAAGCCGGAGCAGTTAAATCCTGTAGAACAGCAGAAAAATGAAAGTTCCTGTGTGCTGCTGGTCGAGTTTGCACAGGCTCAGCCTTATTCTCGCTTTTTATTGATGGGTGATGCAGGCTGGCCGACTGAATATCAGTTATTACAGGATTATCCGGATTTAAAAGTGGATGTGCTGGTGCTTGGCCATCATGGTAGCCGGCACAGTTCATCTTACCAGTTTTTAAAACAGCTGGAGCCTAAACTGGCAATTGCATCGGCGGGGCTAAATAACCGTTATGGGCATCCGAGCACACAGGTACAAGCCCGACTGAACGCCTTAAAAATTCCATTATGGCAGACCGCGCAGCAGGGTAGCATCCAGTTTTATCCCACTGAGAATGAGGTGCTGCCGTACCGGCATACGCGGGTTTGGCTGCTGCGCGATTAAGCGGAATTGGCCTGTTTGGTATTTTGAATTAACGCCAAGGCTTCATCCACCGGAATATCGTAAATTCGTCTTAAGGCCGGATGTGCCTTAAAGCGCTTATAACTCCAGTGATAATGTTCCGGATGTCGGGCAATCAACTGTTCAATCTTCTGGTGAATCATTGCGGTGCCTTCATTGGCAGAACAGTCGTAGAGCTGTGCGTCCATGGCCTCAATGAAAATATCAAAACCTTGCTGTTCATTGCGCAGTGCATATAAGAACAGGGCGGCGGCTTTGGTTTTCTGAATCAGCTTGGCACTCAGGTTGCTGGATTCAAGTGGCAGGCCAAAATAGTGAATCATTTCACCCCCCAAATGCGGGGTGTGGTCCGGCAAAATTACTGTGGTTCCACCTTGTTTCAGTGCCTTAAAAATCTGGCGAATGCCGCTATCATTGGTCGGCACCAGATTGGCCTGTTCACGGCTGCGAGCATTACGGACAAACTCATCAGCCGATGGATTTTTCACCGGTTTATACATGATGGTCATTTCAGTATGCTGTGCTACCCAGGCATTCATGATTTCCCAGGTGCCAAAATGCGGCACAATCAGCACCACGCCTTTTTGCGCAGCCAGTGCCTCATGTAACAGCTGCTCGCCATGCACCTGATGAATACGGGAAATATTCTTGTGGTTTTCTGCACCCCAGATATTAAAAAACTCAAAATAAGAGGTGAGTTCATTGCGAATGGCCTGACGCGCCAGCTGTTCACGCTGGGTCGCATCTAAATGCGGCAGGGCAATATTTAAATTGAGGCGAATGACCTGAGAGGTCTTGCTGAGCTGAAAGACATTCAAAAATGCCGCCAACAGGCGGGCCGCCCAGCGTGAAAGGCTGAGGGGCTGTCGACTGACAAAATGAAGTAAACGAGAGATAGTCGTTGGGGCGAGTTTATCAGTCATTCAGTATAATGAAATCTAAAGAAAAGGTTAAAAATGAAAATATTATAGGGGAAAACATTCAATTTAGACAGCAATCAGTTTTTCGGCGTATATAATGGAGGAAAATTAACTCGAGTTTTGGATTGTTTTTATGTCCGATTGGCCGCCTAAACCAGAAAATGAAATCAAGAATAGCCATCCACCCACAGCACAACAACCGACAGGAAACGAATGGAAGTTACTGGAAAAAGCGGTTTTAGCCTCTGTTGAAGAACAGCGCCGCGCCAGACGCTGGGGAGTTTTCTTTAAGTTCCTGACCTTTGCCTATATTTTTATTCTGCTGGTGATTATGGGTAAAAGCTGTAGCAATAATTCTGCTACGGCCGTGACCAGCAGTTCGCATATTGCCGTGGTCGATATTGTGGGCACCATCGCAGCCGATAAACAGAGCGTCAATAGTGAAAATACCATTAAATCACTGCGTAAAGCCTATGAAGCAAGCGGCAGTAAGGCGGTGGTGCTAAATATTAATTCACCGGGCGGATCACCGGTTCAGTCCGATGAAATCTGGCAGGAAATCCAGTATTTAAAACAGCAGCATCAGGATAAAAAACTGTATGCGGTGATTGGCGATACCGGCGCTTCAGGCGCTTATTATATTGCTTCAGCTGCCGATGAAATTATTGCCAATCCATCCAGTCTGGTTGGCTCGATTGGGGTGATTATGCCGAATTATGGCGTTAGTGGCTTAATGCAAAAGCTGGGTGTTGAAGATCGCACCATGACCTCCGGTGAAAATAAGGCGCTGCTGTCGATGACACAACCGGTGGATCCGGCACAAAAAGCCCATGTTCAGGGTGTGCTGGATAATGTGCATGCGCATTTCATTACTGCAGTCAAACAGGGCCGTGGCAACAAGTTAAAAGCCAATGATCCAACCTTGTTTTCCGGTTTATTCTGGACCGGTGATCAGGCGTTGAAACTGGGTATTATTGACCGTCTGGGCAGTATGAATACGTTAAAACGTGAATTAAAAGTCGACAAAACCGTCAACTATACCATTGAATATAATCCGCTGGATTCGATGCTGGGTCGTATGGGCACTGCGGTGGGTCAGGGGATGGCCAGCGCTGTATCGCAGCAGATTCAATCTGAACAAAGTACCAAATTACAATGAAACCATTAATCCATTTTGCTCACGCCAATGGCGTACCGTCACGGGTCTATCAAAAACTGTTTCAGCATCTGCAAGATGATTATGACGTGATTGATGTGCCTTTGCTCGGGCCAGATAAACGTTATCCAATCGATAATCACTGGAACAGTCTGACCCAGCAGGTGATTGACAGTATTGTGCGGCAGGCACAAGGCCGCAAGGTGATTGCACTGGGTCATTCACTTGGTTCGGTGCTGAGCTTTCAGGCCGCGCAGCAACGCCCGGAACTGTTTTCTCAGCTGATCATGCTGGATCCGCCAATGATCATGGGTAAAGAAGCCTTAGTGATGCATGTAGCGAAACTGTTGAAGCTGAAAGCCCTCGATAAAATGTCACCGGCGGGATTGTCTAAACGCCGCCGTGATCATTGGGAGTCACGTCAGCAGGCGGCCGAGCTGCTCAGACCCAAAGGCTTTTATCAAGATTTTGATCCGGACTGTTTTCAGGCTTATATCGACCATGCACTGACAGAAGATCCTGTACGTGGTGGGGTGACGCTTACCATTCCTAAAATGGATGAAGTACAGATTTTCCGTACCAATCCATCTTTATGGTGGTTGCCACAGGCCAAGCTGAAGGTGCCGGCACAACTGGTGGTGGCCGAGAAAGGTCCGTTTCTGGCCCGCAAGTTTCCACAGCAAATTGAGAAGAAATTCGGGATTCCTTTTCATGTTGCGCCGGGCGGTCATATGTTCCCACTGGAACAGCCTGAGCAAGTGGCACAGATGATTAAATCCTTATTACAGGATCAGGCACCTTAAGATTACTTTTGGGAAAAATCAGGTCATAAAAAAACGCATCCGAGGATGCGTTTTTTTATAGATATTACTTTTTATTTTAGCGCTGACAGAACTGTAGCGGTCGCGCTAACACCTGACCACGATACAGCACCGCGTTTGGTGTGTGCTGCAGCGTACCACTACAAATCCATTCCACCACTTGCGGATAAATCAGATGTTCCAGCACATGCACACGATTGGCCAAGCTTTCCACGCTGTCCTGATGCGATACAGTAAGTACCCCTTGGGCCAGCGCCTGACCGGCATCCAGCTCGGCAGTCACATAATGTACCGTACAGCCATGATAGACATCACCCGTGTTTAACACCCGTTGATGAGTATGCATGCCTTTGTAATGCGGCAGCAGAGAAGGGTGAATGTTCAGCATTTTCCCTTCCCAGGCTTTAACAAACTTGGCGCTTAAAATGCGCATAAAGCCTGCCAGCACCACTAGATCAACCTCCCAGTCTAAAAGCTGTTGATGCATCACATCATCAAAACTTTCACGGTCTGGGTATTGCTTGTGTTCAATTACCGCAGTGGCAATACCGGCTTTTTGGGCACGTTCCAGCGCATAGGCTCCAGGTTTGTTGGAAATGACCCCGACAATTTGTCCCGAAAGACGGGCATCAATCAGGGCCTGTAAGTTCGATCCACTGCCTGAAACAAGTACAGCAATTTTCAACATAGACAATTACGCAAAAATCACACGGATTTTTTCGTCAGCACCTTCAACAGATTCTGCATTGTCAACAATGTGACCCATGGCCCAGGCTTTTTCGCCTAACTGGTTCAGCAATTCAACAGTTTTGTCTGCATCTGCTGCATCCACTGCCAATACCATACCAACGCCACAGTTAAAGGTACGGTACATTTCGAATTGTTCAACACCGCCTTCTTTTTGCAGCAGTTTGAACAGTTCTGGCCATTCCCAAGATGATTCGTTAATCACCGCTTGCGCGCCATTTGGAAGTACGCGTGGTAAGTTACCAGGTAAACCGCCACCGGTGATGTGCGCCATTGCGTGAACATCAACAGATTTAAGTAATTCAAGAATCGGTTTGACATAAATACGGGTTGGTTCCATCGCTGCATCTGCCAGCGGACGGCCATCTACGATTTGGGTCAGGTCAACGTTTTTCACGTCCAGAATTTTACGAAGCAGAGAATAGCCGTTTGAGTGTGCACCTGAAGACGCAACACCAATCAGAACGTCACCCGCTTTGACTTTAGAGCCATCAATAATTTTGCTTTGCTCAACCACGCCTACACAGAAACCTGCAAGGTCATAATCTTCGCCTTCATACATGCCAGGCATTTCAGCAGTTTCACCGCCAACCAGTGCACAGCCCGCAAGCTCACAACCTTGACCGATCCCGGTAACTACATTGGCTGCAACATCAACGTTTAAGTGACCCGTTGCATAGTAGTCGAGGAAGAACAGTGGTTCTGCGCCACAAACCAGCAGATCGTTCACACACATGGCCACCAGATCCTGACCAATAGTGTCATGACGGTTTAAATTAAGGGCTAAACGTAATTTTGTACCAACACCGTCTGTGCCTGATACGAGAACAGGTTCTTCATAACCTTTAGGAATTTTACAAAGTGCGCCAAAGCCGCCTAATCCGCCCATCACTTCAGGACGAGTGGTGCGTTTCGCAACAGATTTAATTCGATCGACTAACGCGTCACCGGCTTCGATGTCGACACCAGCATCTTTATAGCTTAAACCAGGGGTAGGGTTAGAAGTTGAGTTGCTCATAATGAAGTCTCCGCATTCGCGCGGGGGATTATAACCCGAATATACGAAACTCTTATGTTATTTATGCGCTAAAATGCTATCTTTATTAAAATATTTTACTTTATATAACGATTACACTGCAAAAAGGCGAGATTCTATGGCAGATCGTACTTTACGTCGCATTTTTATCCTTGCCGGGATAGCTTTAATTTTTTGGATTTTATATTTACTCAAGCCGGTCGTTATTCCATTTATTGTCGCCTTTCTTGTGGCTTATCTGTTCAGTCCACTGGTTGATACTTTATATCGGGTTGGGGTGCCGCGCTGGTTATCCATCAGCATCGTTTTTGTCGGAATCGGGATTCTACTGACCGTGGCAGTCTGGTACATCATTCCGCTGGTCTGGAAACAGCTGATGATTGCCCGCGACAGTATTCCGGTCGGAATTAACTGGATCAATACCACCTTTTTGCCTTGGATTTCTGAAACCTTTAATGTCGATGAGATGGAAATTGATACCACGCATATGTCAACCATTATCATGGACTATGTGCAGACCAATTACAGCGCCGACAGCATTCAGGCCATGATTTTACGGGTGGCGCAGTCCGGTCTGAACTTTATCCAGATTGGCGGGACCATTGTTTTAATTCCAATTATTGCCTTCTATTTTCTGCTCGACTGGGACCGTATGCTGGACAGTCTGCGCCGTTTAATTCCACGTCCGTATGAGCGCAGCACCCTGCATATTGTGAATGAATGCCATAACGTATTAGGCGCGTTTGTCAAAGGTCAGTTCCTGGTGATGATCCTCCTAGGTGTGGTCTATGCCACCGGTCTGCAACTGATTGGTCTGGACGTTGGCCTGATTATCGGGATGGTGGCAGGTCTGGCCAGTATCATCCCATATTTAGGTTTTGCGGTCGGGATTATTGCTGCGGTCATTGCCACCTTATTGCAGTTTGGTATCGACTGGATGCAACTGTTCTTGGTGCTGGTGGTGTTTATGATTGGTCAGGCGGTAGAAGGCTATGTACTGCAACCATTTTTACTGGGCGATAAAATCGGACTGTCACCGGTAGCAGTGGTGTTTGCCGTACTGGCCGGTGCGCAACTGGCCGGTTTCCTCGGGATGCTAATTGCCTTGCCGGTTGCCGCGGTAATTGTGGTCTTGCTACGTCATGCCCGGGATTGCTATGAACGCAGTCAGTGGTATGGACAGTCGACGGCTATCATTCATCATGACCAGCAAACGGGCAGTATCAGCATAGAAACTGATCAGGTGGATGTCGATATTGATCTTGAGAAAGATCAGACAAAGCCACTGCAACAGACTGAAAAATCGAGTAAGATGAATCCTCTTGATCCTAAAGATGTTTAACGAAGGCCTATTCTGTATATGCGTCAACTGCAGCTTGATATAGAACCTCAACTCGATGCCCGAATCAGTGATTTTTCTGGTCCGGGCTGGGGCCATGTAATTGACGCAGTGCGACAGTTGCATGCGGGGCTGGTCAACCGTTTTTATGTTTATGGCGGTGCGGGTACCGGCAAAAGCCATCTGCTTTCGGCGATTTGCGATTCTTATCTGGAAATTGGCAAATCCGCGATTAAAGTCTCTTTGCTGGAACTTCTGGATGCCCCGACCGAAGCCATTACCTCTTTAGATCATTTTGATCTGGTCTGTCTGGATGATATTGAAGCGATTAGCGGCGTGCCGCATTGGCAGCGCGCGGTATTTCATTTAATCAATTACAGCAATGAAATGGGCGGGCAATTGGTGTTTTCATCACGTTTTGCCCCGATTGAACTGAAACTGGAATTGCCCGATTTACAGTCCCGTTTAACTCAGGCTGTGAGTGTGAAAGTGCCGACTGGCAGCCTGTTTGCCGACCGTCAGGCTTTGGTAACTTCGGTGCTGCAACGTAAAGGTATTCAGATTGATCAGCAGATTATTGACTACTTGCTGTTACATGGTCCGCAGCAGACTTCAATGCTGTTACAAAGCCTTCAACAACTGATTCAGCTGCTAAAAGGCGAAAAAACCAAACTGAGCGGTGCGAATTTGCGTCAGATCTACGCATTAATTGACGAATATCGGTAAAATACAAAAAAACTTGAGTAATTACTCTAGCTATGACAAATTACACTCAAAATAAGTCTTAGTTGCAAGGAAGCTGCAACTTAAAAATAAAAATGAATAAATAGGTTAAGGAGTAAGCTTATGCTCAAGCGGAGCATCGGCATTGGTATGCTGTTTATTGCGGGACATGCTTATAGTAGCAATATTGTTGTCACCATCACTGAAGATATTCAAGCCAATGATAAAGAATGTTCACTGCGCGAAGCAGTCGAGTATATTAATTTGGGGTTGCCGGAAGAAGGCCATAATGGCTGCGGTGGCGAAAATTCCTCCAATGTCATTCTGTTAGAAAAACACGCCGTTTATAAACTTAATCAGCAGTTAAAAATCACCCAACCCTTAAGCATTAAAACCACCTATGACACCGGCCTGAAAGAAAACAATATCAAAGGCCTGAACAATGCCATTATCGAAATGGCCGGTAATGAACGTATTTTTCATATTGAAAGTAGTGATGATAAACGTATTCAGGTCAACCTGAGCGAAGTCAGTCTGCAAGGCTGTGGCAGCGACAGTTGCCGTCCCAATCAGGGCGGCCTGATTCTGAACCATGAATACCTGGTGCTGGATTATGTCAAGCTGAGTCAGGGCCGAGCCAACCAGGGCGGTGCCATCTATAATCTGGCTGAAGTGGGAGAGAATATCGCGCCAGCCTTTATTGAAATTAAAAACAGTTTAATCCAGCACAACCATGCCACCGAGGGTGGCGCCATCTATAGCCGACTGCCAAGCTTCCGGATTTATGCAGCGGTGTTTAGCGACAACAAAACCAGCGATCTGGCATCTGCCAACCTCTACACCCAGTTACCTACAGAAGATGTCGAAAATCTCAAGCTGCTGGCCGCTGCCAATACCATCAGCAGTACGACCTTTAACCGCAATGAAGGCTATGTGCTGAACCTGAGAGACAATATCGGGGTCAATAACGTCACTTTAATGGGCAATAGCGCAGGGGTACGTTTAGAAGCCCCGGCAGGAAAAGGCTATATTGCCAACAGTATTCTGCTGGCCAATCCACATCCTGTGACGGCGCAGTCTGCTAACTGTAGCAAAGAGGCAGCCGATCAAAGCGTGCTGCAAAACAATCTGGTCTCTGAAGAATGTGGACTGGGTGATACCAATTACCCGAACCAGATCTGGCAGGGTAGCCATATTTTTAGCGGGAATATCCTGGAAGGCGCCTGTAAAGTGCTGAGTGAAGATGAGGACGCCTTATTCTGCCCGTATCAGGTTAAAGAAGAACAGTTCTTGGGCTATATCCGCCCACGTATTTTACTGAATTACCAGGCTCTGGCTGACTCTCCAATCGTCAACAAAGGCTATGCACAAGTGGGTACCACTGAGCAGGTTACTTGTGCCTCGGCAGATCAGCGCGGGGTGAACCGAGCTTCGGATAATACCTTGTGTGACCGTGGTGCAATTGAAATTACCGTACCTGATGCCTCAGGTCTCATTGGTCGGGATATTCTGGCCGGTGAAATTGCCGAAATGTCGGTCAGCGATTTAATTGGTGATAGTGATCTGGTACCAGCCGAGTTCTGTGACAGTCTGTTTAGCAGCAATCCGACCGGGAAAGCCTGGCAAGCCGGCTGTGTGCAGATTGAGCAGACCCAGACCAGTTCCAAGGGTCAACTGACGATTGATGAGCAGGGCAAGATTATTTATACCCCGGATTCTGCTTGGCATGGCGCAGATGTTTTTAAAATTAAACTGGTGACCAGCAGTACACGTTTTAATACCACCAAACCATATGTAGAAATTCGTGTACAAGTGATTCAGGCACCTGAAAACCACATGGACAGTGACAAAATTAAAACATCTGGCGGAGCAGTGGCTGGCTATGGCGTGCTCATATTGATGTTACTGGCAGCTTGGCGCCGTAAAAAATAAAAACAGGGAAAGGGAATGAAAAATTATAAAAAAGCACTCTTGGGAGTCATGATTGTCAGTGCCATGTCATTAATGGCCGCAGAAGACCGTACTATTTATGTCACTACATTTGCCGATGAAAATGGTGAAAACCCGGATAAATGTTCGCTACGTGAAGCCTTGGTGGCGGCCAAACAGAACAAAGCCTTTGGGGGCTGTAGTGTCGGCAATACCAACTATATTGCAGTGGATTATATCCGTCTGCAAGCGGGTGAATACAAGTTAAATGCTGAATTACGCCCGCAGTCCAATGTGCGGATTATGGGCGCAACACCGCTTGATTACAGCAAGAAAGATCCTATTACCCACCGTTATCCGGCGCTGATACCGCATCAGACCATTATTAACGGCCAGGGGCTGCATCGTATTGTTAATACGCTCGACAGTCAGGCCAATGTCATGTTTGACGATCTGACCCTTAAAAATGGCTATAGCGATGGGCTGGGCGGGGCTTTACTGGTTGCCGGACCGTTGACCTTGACCAATACCGCAATTCTGGATTCGCAGGCAGCGCGGGGTGGTGCACTGTATATTGCTGCCCATAATCAGGAACAGCCAATTACGGTGGTGAATAGCCTGATTCAGGGGAACAGCGCCAGTGTCGGCAGTGTGCTGGCGATGGACTGTACGGCAAATCTAGCAGATACCCAGGCCAATATCACCATTCAGCAAAGCAGTGTCATTCAAAATGGCAACAGCAACAGCCTGAGTAGCTTTGATTTTTGTGGCAAGCCGCGTCTGACTTTAACCAATACCACAGTGGCTAAAAATAAAGCGAACTTAACGCAGGGGCATATTTTTAACCTGGCCAATGGCCCGGAGCACCGCCTCAGTACGCAATCGGTCTTCAGTTTAAATAACAATACCATTGTCGAAAATGAGGCCGCCAGCACCTTCTATTATGATGATTCAGGCATCAAAGTATTAAGATTTAATGTGCTGGCATTTAATACCGGAAAATCATGCCGTTATGCGTTGAATAATGGCAATTTAACCGAGCGGCAACCGAATATCAGCTCATCACGCAATGCGCTAATTTTCCCGAATGCACAAAGTGTAGAGCAGGGGGTATGTGACCTGCCGGAAACGC
The DNA here is from genome assembly GCF_000369465.1 of Acinetobacter sp. CIP 53.82. Taxonomy (NCBI): domain Bacteria; kingdom Pseudomonadati; phylum Pseudomonadota; class Gammaproteobacteria; order Moraxellales; family Moraxellaceae; genus Acinetobacter; species Acinetobacter sp. CIP 53.82. The sequence goes on from NZ_KB850045.1 coordinate 366,556, forward strand.
TCGCGAGCACAGAAGAAAACTCAATGAGCTCGGTGAATCTGAGTGGCAAGCAGTTAAGTGATGTGCTCTATCCAATGCAGCCGGCTTCAGCCTACAACTTATTCCTGCCGTTATATTATCCAAAAAATCTGGACAATGATGCGGACCTGGTCAATGTCGAAGGATTTGGCTGTGAAGTGTCAGATCAGCGTGGTTTACAGCGTGTGACTGATGGCACCCTGATTTTAGATCCAGAACAGAAAAACAGCTGTGAAATTGGTTCGGTTGAACTCATGCGTATGACCGCAGCAGATATTGTCAATCTGAAAAACGTGTCGCATGTGACCTTGTTTGACAGCTATCAGCAGGAGATTGACCGTTTAAAAGCGCTGGTTCAGGCACCAGAGAAAAATAAAGAGCTGTTGGCCCAACATCAGGCAGATCTGCAAAACTATGAAAATTTGCTTAAATTTTCCAAGGAAAAACAGAAATATCGGACTATTTATATCGATCCATTTGCACTGGCCCTCAAGCATGATGAACCAAATGCCGATGGTAGCGTGGCACAATTGCTGGAACTAAAACCGGAACACTTTAATATCAGTACAGAAGTCTATGGTATTGGCGGTGGTTTAGAAGATGCGGCCTTTGACCGCAGTAAACTGTTGCATGATCCAAACCTGAAATGCGAATGGGATGCCGATGTAAAACGGATTCTGTTCTATCGGGTCGATGATCAGGTGACCCAGAATATTGATTCTGCCTATTGTGCCTATACCATTACGTCGGTGATGGATCCAACTGTTCAGTCGAGTGGTTTGCTTGAAGCAAAATTCATGAACATCAAACCGATTGCCAAAGCCGACCGCTACACCATTGAATATGGTTCGGATTTGAAAATTAATGTCAATCCGCTGGAAAATGACAGTGATGATGGCGATGGACCTGTCAATACACTGCTGTCTGGAGAAAATAAACCGGCCTTTTATACCGATAGCAATGGACTTGAATTGCCAATCCGTTTAACCAATGTACCTTCAAGTGTACTGGTCACGGCAGACCGGAGTGGTCCATGTCCAGGGGATTATGTGCGTGAAACTTGTTATGGCGGAAACCTGCAGATTCAGGTGCGTAACAGCTATAGCCCGTTTGATTATGAGCTGAAATACACAGTATTTGATGCTGAACAGGAGCTGTCCAATGAGGCGACCATCAGCCTGATCAATACCGCGAAAAACAGCAATACTGAAGGAAGCGGTGGTGGAAGTCTAGGGCTTGCTGGATTATTTGGTTTATTGGGCATGGCGGTATATCGTGTACGCCGTCAGTTTAAATCATAAATCATAAATCCAGTGAATGTAAAAAAGCCTCTGATAAGAGGCTTTTTTATGGACCAGCACTGGGTTGATGTGTGGCTTAATCGCTTAGTATTCTGTCGGCGTGATATATTTATTGATATATTCTTCACGAATCAGCACGCGTTCTTCAGGCGTGGCCTTCTGCATTCTTTGGCCGAGTTCCTTGCGTTCCTGGGTACTCATTTTTTGCCAGGTTTCACGCATTTTCTGCTTTTCTGCATCGGGTAGCTGAATAAACCAGTCCATACGCTGTTGCAAAGAAGCACTTTTATCGGACGGCAGTTCTTTTAAATTCTGATAACGTTTGATTAAGGCCAATTGTTCTTCATCTGAGAGGGTTTCCCAGCTTTCAACAATTTTTGTGTCTGCATCTTTGGAGAAAATCCAGAAACGCTCAAAGCCTGCAAAGCTGGTTTGCAAAAAGCCCAGCGCACAGAAGGCGAATGCTAAACGTTTAGCTGCCATGTTGAACTTTATCCTCACCCAGCACCAATAACATTTCTAGATCTTCCATCATTTGTGGTGAAAGTTTTGGCGTAGCCACCACCTGATTTTGCGGTTGCGCGGTCATTTCTACCGAATTTGGTAAAATGACGAATCCTGCAATGGCAGCCGCAAGTGCAAAACCGGACATTTTCCACAGGCCATAGCGTGATGTCTGCTTATCCTGAATCTGATCCAGAACATGATTCATCACCACAGCTTTGTCTTTGTGGTGGTGGGCGAGTCCATCAAGTTTGGAAGTCACTTGTTTTAAGAAATCATCTTGTTTCATTCGGATGATCCTCCCAGATATGGATTCATATGTGCCAGAGTCTGACGTAAAGCCTGAATAGCACGATGATAATGGGTTTTTACACTGCCTTCAGAACAATTCATAATCTGGGCAGTAGTCTGAGTATCGAACCCTTCCCAGGCCCGCAGCATAAACGCTTGTTGCTGACGCACCGGAAGTTTGGCGATTGCCTCCTGAATTTCTTCAGCAGTCATGGCTTGGTCTAAAAACTCAGCAGGATTGAGTGCACGTTCATCGACCAGATCATTTTGTTCGACATCATCGTCATCCAGGCTGACTTTGCGGAAAAATGAAAAGGGTTGTGCACGACGGGCTTCTTTACGTCGCCAGTCCTGTAATTTGTTATTTAAAATGGTGTAGAACAGCGGATACCACTCATCTGTGCTTTTATCGGCATAGGATTTGTGCAGGGAAATAAAGGCTTCCTGAACCAGATCCATCGCGATGCCATGCTGTCCCTGAGTGGCACTTTCCATCATCACTAAGGCGCGCCCGGTGACCTCGTGCATAAAAGTTTTCAGGCGTTGTTCAGCCGTACTCTTCAGAGTACTCAAACTTTCAGGTTGAGACTTTTTGGGTGCTAAATCCATAGAGATGGAAAATCCTGTCATTGGATACCCACCATTATTTTTAACTTCATGGCACTATTAACGTTAAAAATAATGGTTCGGTTGACATTACAAGTTATTATTTTTCTAGTGTAATCTATTTTTTTAATAGGGCCAGCCTATTTAATATAAATTAACGTATTAGAGTCGTTGACGTACCATTTCAAAAAAACAGACTGAACCGGCAATCGCGACATTTAAAGATTCCTGTCCGCCCGGTTGGGGAATGGTAACGGCTTCTGCATGTGCTAGTGCGTAATCCGATACACCTTGACCCTCATTGCCGAGAATCCATACGCATGGCTGGCTTAAGTCTTTGACATACAGGCTGGTGGAACGGTGTGAGCTGGTGACATAGACCGGAATTTTAAACTGTTCCAGAATCTCCTCGAGCTGGATATTTTCAAAGGTCTGCAACGAAAAATGCGCACCCATCCCGGCACGTAATACCCGTGGTGACCATAACGAGGCAGAGCCTTTGGTGCAGACAATTTGCTGGATGCCGGCTGCTGCAGCCGAGCGTAGCAGGGTACCGACATTGCCCGGATCCTGGACATTTTCCAAGATTAAGGTATCGGCCTGATAGTCAAGCGCCTGACTGGAACTTGGCAAATCGACAATGGCCAGACAGGCAAGGGTGGTGCCTAAGGTACTTAAATCTTTATATAAAGACTCGCCAATTACAAACACCGTACCCTGATACTGGTCCAGAATATCGTTCAGATCAGGATGTTTCAGGGCATTTTCGGTGGTGAAAATCGCGTTAATTTTCCGGTTTTGCTCTAACCATGCCAGACAAAGGTGCGAACCTTCAAGCACAGTCTGACCTTGTTTTTTACGGTAGCTGTTTTGTTCAATCAAGCCACGTAGGTGCTTAATTTTAGGATTATCTTTCGATTCAAGAAATAAGGTAGGCATGGAGAACATCCACACCTGTGAGCACAGACCCACAGGTGTTATCAGAAAAAATTAAGCGTGGTAGCCAGTAACAAGATCAACTTCGTTTTTAGAACCAATGATCACTGGTACACGTTGATGCAGATCGGTCGGTTCAATTTCCAGAATACGCACACGACCTGTTGTCGACGCACCACCGGCTTGTTCCATGAGCATACTCATCGGGTTGGCTTCATACATTAAACGTAAACGGCCAGCTTTTTTCGGATCTTTCAGGTCATATGGATACATGAAAATCCCGCTACGGCACAGAATACGGTGAATATCACCCACCATACAGGCCACCCAGCGCATGTTAAAGTCTTTTTCACGCGGACCGGTTTTACCTGCTAGCAGTTCATCAATATAACGTTGAACGGGTGCTTCCCAATGACGCTGGTTAGAAGCATTAATTGCATATTCTTTGGTATCCGCTGCCACCTGGATATTTTCCGAAGTCAGCAGGAATTCCTGAGCTTCCGGGTCGAAGGTAAAGAATACTACACCTGCACCGACGGTTAAGGCCATCATGGTTGATGGGCCATACAGTACATAACCGGCAGCAACTTGGTGAACACCGGCCTGCATGAAATCAGCTGCTTGGGTCACTGCATTTTTTGCCGGAAGAATCGAGAAAATGGTGCCAACACACATATTGATGTCGATGTTGCTTGAACCATCTAGCGGATCGAACAGCACTAAATATTGGCCATTTTCCTGTGCCGGAGTGAATTCATCCAGTTCTTCTGAGGCTAAACCGCCGACATTAGGATGTTTCTGTAAAGCATCAATCAGGTAATCATTGGAAATGACATCGAGTTTCTTTTGCTCTTCGCCTTGCACGTTCTCATTTTGTGCACTGCCCAGAACCCCAGCCAAGGCGCCTTTTTGTAAAGCCTGATCAATAGTTTTGCAGGTATTGGCAATGGTCTCAATCACCTGTGCAAGTTCAGGGGTTAAATTTCCGCTTTGTTGTTGTAGAAATTGGGACAGGGTGCGATAAGACATAATAGGAAAACTCCGAATAAGAATCGATCGGGCATGATCAAAAAAGCTTTGTCCGATATTTTAGATGAGAACAGCTTAAAAGAAAAATTAAACTCAACTATTTGACGTGATTTTGCCCTTGCAAGTCTGCTAGAAAGTGCTATGTTGATGTGAAGGAACAGAATCAACCAGTATATAGGAGCACACATATGACAACGTTAAAGTTTGATGCGACTCCAACCCCAAGCGAAGGCATTAGTTTAGATGAAATTAGCGCCGACAAGGTCAAAGAGGCCTGGAAGGGGTATGAAGCAAAACCAGAGTACAAGAAATTTAACAAGCACGACATGATTGAGTCGATGCAACCCGCCAAAGATGAAGAAGATGCACAGGCAGATGCACCTTAAATAGAATTTGGCTCAGCTCTTGTGTTTGAGTATTAAAAAAGCGCCCGATGGAGCGCTTTTTTATATTGAGCAACTCTGCTCAATCATGCAATCTTAACGCAGTAAAGGTGGTACCGCTTCGTAGTTGATTTCAACACGGCGGTTTTCTTTCCACGCACTTTCATCATGACCTGGGTTAACCGGCATTTCTTTACCATAGCTGACCGGTTCTAATTGACCCGGATTCACGCCCGTGGTGACCAGGAAGCTTTCAACCGCTTTGGCACGACGCTCACCAAGGGCCATGTTGTATTCACGGGTACCACGTTCATCGGTATGACCTGTAAGCGCGACTTTCGAGTTGGCATTGGCCATCAGGAATTGTGCATGTGCCTGTAGGGTTTGTAGGTCTTCATTCGACAGTTCGCTGCTGTCATAGTCAAAGTGCACCACACGTTTTGCCAAGAATGCTTTATTGGCTTCAGTTACACCTTTGGCAGATGCACCGGCCAGGTTTTGTGCATTCAAGGCTGCATCATCACTTAAGCCTTGTGTATTGACCGTGGTTGAAGAGGTCGGTGTTTGTCCTGCTTGAACATCGGTTGCAGGCTTACGGTTGGCACAGCCAGTCATCACCAGCGCTGAGGCCAGTACAGGCAATACAAATAATTTTACTGCGTTCATTTTCATCTCCATGAAACTTGGTTGTTCAGTTGCTCTTATTTTGGTGCCCAAGCCGGTTCACGCACTTCACCTTGTTCACTTGGCAAATTCATACGGAAACGACCATCTAAAGACATAATGGACAGCAGGCCACGCGCACCTTCACGGGTTGCATAGACCACCATCTGTCCATTTGGTGAGAAGCTTGGAGATTCATCCAGGCTGGTTGGGGTGAGGATATTGGTAATGCCGGTATTAATGTCCTGAATCGCAACTTTATAATTGCTGCCACTTGGACGATGAACCAGCGCCAGTTTTTTACCATCGGCACTTAAAGTACCACGCGCATTAAATGCGCCGCGGAAGGTCAGACGTTTGCTGCTGCCCGTGTTCAGGTCATAGCGATAGATTTGCACTGAGCCGCCACGATCTGAAGTAAAAATAAACGATTTACCATCGGGTGCGTAGCGTGCTTCTGTATCAATGGCGCTGTCATTGGTCATGCGCTTGAGTTGACGCGTGCCCAGATCCATCTCGTAAATTTCCGGATTGCCGTGCATTGAAGCAGTAAACAGCATGCGTGAACCATCTGGAGAGAAGCTTGGTGCGCCATTTAAGCCACGGAAGCTGGCCAGTTTTTCACGTGAACCGGTAGATAAATCCTGAACATAAATCGCAGGGCGTTTGGTTTCAAAGGACACGTAGGCAATTTTCTTGGCATCTGGCGTCCAGGCCGGCGACAAGATTGGATCGCGTGAAGTCAGAATGGTTCTTGGCTGTTCACCATCGGTGTCGGCAATTTGCAGGGTATAGCGCTGCTCCGGAGTGGCCGGATTCCGCAAGACATAGGCAATACGACCACTGAAATCGCCTTTAATACCGGTCAGTGCTTCATAGATGGTGTCACTGATCATGTGCGCAGCCTGACGGGTACGTGAAGCCGGTACAGTCAGTAATTCGTTTAATAAATACTGCTGCTTTTGCACATCATACAGCTGATAGTGAATTTCAAAGCCACCATCTGCGGTTGGCTTGCTGGTACCAGTCACCACATAAGGTACACCGGCGGCCTGCCAGGCAGCGGCATTCGGACTATTATTTGCTGCACTTGCCGGCAAGTTTTTTGATGAGCTGGTGAATTTGCCGGAACGGTTCAGGTCATTTTCAACAATCGGGTAAATGCTTTGATCATTACTAAACGGAATGATGGCAATTTTCGGGGCTTCTGCAGGTGCTTTGGCAATTTCCAGATGTAGCTGGGCATGGGTTTGAGAGACCATTATTGGACCCAAAGCGGTAAAAATTGCCAAGTAAAGTAGATGTTTAGGCTTCATTTCCATCATTCGCTATTTACTCAAAACATAATTCTTGTTGATGTGATTGTTCTACATAATGCCATGCTTATTTGAGATTTAAAGCAGAGAATTATGACCAAACTGTTATAACACTGTGAAAAGTGAATAAAATTTTGTCGCTTGTTGTGCAGTGTAACTGAAAAATAACAGGCCATCCCGGCTTTTGACAGGATGGCGAGTCAGCTTATTTGGCAGTAAAGCTTGAGGTGAAACTGCGTGCTTCACGGCGTGCATCCGGGTCCGAAGGCATTGGATATGGTGCAGCAGCACGTACCGCGGCCTCGACACTGGCTTTCATGTCCGGATCACTGGAGTTCACAATCACCGAGGCTACCGAACCGCTGTCGGTCAGCGTAACCCGTGCCGTGGCAGTTTTGCCAGAAGAGCCGACCGGAATATCCCAGGCCCGACGGATCTTGTTTTCAAAATCGCGTTTGGCTGTAGAGGCAATCCGTTTGGCTTCAGCTTTCTTTTGTGCCGCTTCTTCAGCCGCCTGTTTGGCCGCCGAGGCTTTAGCTTCTGCTTCAGCGCGGGCTTTGGCCTCTGCATCGGCTTTTGCTTTCGCTGCTGCATCGGCTTTGGCTTTTTCAGCTGCTTCGGCTTTGCGTTTGGCCTCCGCTTCAGCCTTGGCTTTGGCTGCTGCTTCTGCTTTGGCTTTATTCGCAGCATCGGCTTTACGTTTCGCCTCTGCATCTGCCTTCGCCTTGGCTGCCGCATCAGCCTTGGCCTTATCTGCCGCTTCGGCTTTACGTTTTGCTTCCACTTCCGCCTTACGACGTGCATCAAGTTTGGCTTTTTCTGCAGCTTCTGCCTTACGCAGGGCTTCGGCTTCGCTGCGGCGTTTGGCTTCGACCTCGGCTTTGGCCTGTGCAGTGGCCTTGGCTTTTTCTGCGGCTTGGGCTTTACGTTCAGCTTCTGCTTTGGCGCGCTGGGCCTGTTGTGCCTGTAATTTTTCTGCTTCCGCCTGCGCACGAGCCTCTAGGCGTTTTTGCTGTTCGGCCTGTTGCTGTGCGGCAGTATTGCTTGGTTGTGCTTTGGCCGGTTCTGGCTGAGGCACAGCTGGTGGTGCGACCGGAATTACCGGAGCGTCTTCAACCGGAGTCGCGGTTTGCTGAATCTCGGCTGCTACATTTTTATGTGCGGTCTCAGCAAACTCGGTTTCTTCACGAGTAACTGGGGGTAAATCTTCCGGTTTAATCAGCACGGTCCGAATCTGTTTGGGTGGCTCCGGTGGCTGGCTCATGCCCAGATAAAGTAAACCCACCACGGCAATGACATGCACGCCGAGCGTGAAGCCAATGGCCAGTGCTTTTTGCTGAAACGGTGGTTTTTGCAATCTTTTCATCATTTACTTTAATGGCTCAGTCAGTAAGCCAACTTGAGTTAAACCGGCGTCCTGAAGGCTGCTCATCAGGGCCATGACTTCGCCATACGCACGAGATTTTTCACCTTCAATCACCACATGCAGTTCTTTATTTTCTGCTTGCGCCTGTTGCTGTGCTTCACTTAATACGGCAGTCAGTTCACTGAGTGTTAGCGGCTGACTGGAGTTTTGGGCTTTGTATTTCAGAAAATACTGGCCGTCTTTGTCCAGACTGACCACAGCTGGCGCATCTTTGGATTCAATCGGATTGCCATTGGCCTGCGGCAAATCGACATTGATACCGCTGGTAATCATTGGGGCAGTGACCATAAAAATGACCAGCAGCACCAACATCACGTCGATGTAAGGCACCACGTTCATATCACTTTTTAAGGGCTTTTTAATACGCTCGAAGCGTCCGGAACGTTGAATGGCCATTAGTCATGTTCCCGTGCTGAACCCAAAGACTGACGTTGTAATAAGGCCACCATCTCTTCAGCAAACAAGGCACGGTCTGAATAGAGGCTTTCACCTTTGGCGGTGTAATGGTTAAAGGCCAGTACAGCTGGAATTGCGGCAAATAAACCAATTGCGGTGGCAATCAGCGCTTCGGCAATCCCCGGTGCAACGGTAGCCAGTGTTACCTGATCGACATCGGCCAGGCCAATAAAGGCATTCATAATGCCCCACACGGTTCCAAATAAACCAATATACGGTGCCACAGAGCCAATGCTGGCCAGCGCGCCTAAGCCTTGTTCCAGTTGGCCTTGGTCACGGCTTAAACCGACACGTAAAATACGTTCGGTACCTTCCAGACTTTGTGCAGTCGGGGCATGACGTTTTTTCAATTTGAGAAATTCACCCAGACCCTGATAGAAAATATCTTCCAGGCCGGTGCGTTTGGAATTGAGTTGGGCGTTGTTATATAGCGTATTTAATTCAGCACCAGACCAGAAGATTTTCTGGAAATGATCATCATCAGCCTGGGCTTTTTTATAACTGAGATGTAACTTGGCGATCAGATACCAACTATACAAGGAGGCCAGTAACAGCACCAACATGACCAGTTGTACCACAGGGCTTGCCTGCAAAATAAGATCAGAGACTTGTAGAGATGATTCTAATTGTGTTGCCATAGTTACGTAGTGCCATAAGTTTTTAGTCTTGGTCCTGTCCTAGCTCTTTTAGAATCAGGCCACGAATTTCATCCGGAAGGCGACGTGGACGCATTTCAGAACTTAAACATGCCAATTCCACCTCACCAGAAGCAAGCATGATTTCACCACGATAAATATTTTGTTGCAATACAAATGACGTTGCTTTACACGAAACAACACTTGCTGTAACAGTAATCAGATCATCCATTAAGATTGGACGCATATATTTGACATTAATTTTATGCACGACAAAATTATAGTCGTTTTGATGCCAATAATGATCGACGCCGGAAGCACGCAGCCATTCGGTCCGGGTGCGCTCCATGAAACGAATATGATTGGCATGGTATACAATCCCGCCTGCATCGGTGTCTTCCATATAGATACGAATTTGAAATTCAAATTTATTCGCCATGATACTGTTCCATTACAATTTTCAGTTTTGGTCTGGAAGGGCCGTACAGAACTAGATTGAAGTTGTCTGAGGTTCTGTCAAATGCCCGACTGGGTTGGCTTTGCAGTTTAGCATAATGACTTTTTGCTCCTATGGCACAAGGTGTCAAATCCAGTGGCAAAGGTATAAAGAATGTAGAGCCGAGATTGGATATTTATCGTTCGGTACAGGTTGAATTAGGTGAATTGACACGTGATTTATGCCTTTTTTTGCCATGCCGCCTGTGCTTGGTCATTGGCAATTTTGATAGCACTGTTGCCAGTGCGGTTTTAGGCACTGTTGCCAGTGCGGTTTTAGGCACTGTCCGGATGATCGAGGTACAGCCGTTCCACCGCATAATCACGTAGATGCAAGGCAAAATAGCTGCTGATCACGAAAGTTCGCTCAAACTGCTGCGGCTGTTTATTGGCAAAATATTGTCGTAGCTGGAGTAAGCCATACCAGATCATACTAAGAAAGAATGCCGCCACAGATAAGACAATTCCTACAGCGTCTTGCAGCAGATAACTACCAATTCCGCCCAGCACGGCCAGTAACGTCAGAATCAGGGCAAGCTTCTGTTTCGGTTTTACTGAAGTGGATGGTTGGGTATAGGTTTCAATAAAGGGTTTAAGTTCTTCGGAAAAATACAGGCTAATCCAGTGGATGGCGCATAGCTGATCAAAATGGATGGCGTCGATAGACCAGTGCCCATGCCGATGCAGGTCGATCTGTTCAATGCCAGCTTGATCTGCATCAATGATTTTGCCGCGTTCATTTTTAAAATCGAAGCTCAGCCAGTGACTGAGATCGCCTTGCAAAAGCTGGTTCAGATAGTTCAGTTCAGATTCACTGAAAAACTGGAATGGTTTGCCATAAGGTAGGGGGCGGATTGGCTGCAATTGCTCTATCAGCTCATCAAAATGCTGCTGAAGGTGTTGAATTAGTTGTTGTTCGGTCATCATTATTGTTGTTCGAGTATGTATTCAAGTTGTTATTTATCAAAGACCTTCATTACCTCACAGGCAATGAAGGTCCGGGATGGTTGTTATTTGGGTTCCGGTGGGGTCATGCCAAACTGTAAATAAGCCATATTGGTGGCAATCCGGCCACGTGCGGTACGCATCACATAACCTTGCTGAATCAGATAAGGCTCAATCACATCTTCCAAGGTGCCTGAATCTTCCGCCATGGCTGCGGCCAGTGCTTCAACCCCGGCAGGTCCGCCATCAAAACGTTCCAGTAACATCGACAGATAGCGACGGTCTAAGGTGTCTAGGCCATCTTTATCGACATTGAGCATATCCAGAGCGCGCTGGGCCATTGCATGGGTGACTTCGCCGGTGCCTTTGACCTGGGCATAGTCACGTACCCGGCGCAACAAGCGGTTGGCAATACGCGGTGTGCCGCGGGAACGGCGGGCAATTTCTGCCGCGCCTTCTTCGGTCATCGGGACATCCATTAAACTGGCAGAACGTTTTACGATATGGGTCAGATCTTCCACCGAGTAGAATTCTAAACGCTGCACAATCCCGAAACGGTCACGCAGCGGCGAAGTGAGCAGACCGGCCCGCGTGGTGGCGGCGACCAGAGTAAATGCCGGCAAGTCCAGTTTGATCGAACGCGCTGCCGGGCCTTCACCAATCATGATGTCCAGCTGGTAATCTTCCATCGCCGGATAGAGGATTTCTTCAATCACTGGTGACAGGCGATGAATTTCATCAATAAACAGTACATCGCCTTCTTCAAGGTTGGTCAGCATGGCTGCCAAGTCACCGGCACGTTCAAGCACAGGCCCCGAAGTCGATTTCAGGTTGCCGCCCATTTCACGGGCAATGATATTGGCTAGGGTGGTTTTACCTAAGCCCGGTGGGCCGAAAATCAGGGTATGATCGAGGGCTTCGCCGCGGCCGCGCGCTGCACCAATAAAGATTTCCATTTGTTCACGCACCACCGGTTGACCGATGTAGTCATCGAGGGAGGTGGGGCGGATGGCGCGATCAATTTGATCTTCGGGTTTTTCAGAACCACTGATAAGACGGTCTTGCATATATTATGTAAACTTCAGGTAAATACAGTTTAATGGGGCAGACGTCAAAAGCGCTTTTTGACGGATGTTCCAAGAAAATTAAATTTCGGGAATAACCTGCGGTTGGCCTTACCTTGCGAAATATATTTCTCATTCGGCAAAAGTAAGCAAAACCATCGTCATTCGCAAAACTCGTCAAAAGATGATTCGTTTCGACTATATCGCAGAAAGATTTTTGTGCAAATACTTCCTGCCCCAAACAGTTGCGAATGACATTTTCGCGTATGTCATGCTGGCCTTGAGGCAAGATAGAGTTTTCTATTTGTTCATCGACTTTAATGCTGCCCGGATAATGTCGCTGGCTTCGGTGAAGTCGCCTTTGGCAGCATTCACCAGTTTTTGTGCTTCCTGTGGTTTGTAACCCAGTGACTGTAACGCAGCTTCGGCTTCGGCCACGGCAGAGTTCCCCATAAACTGGATTTGTGCGCTGCTGGTGTTGCTTGGTGTATTGCCGGCAGCCATCGCTTTAAAGCGGTCGCGCAGTTCAATCATCAGTCGTTCAGCGGTTTTTTTGCCGACACCCGGTACTTTGACCAGGGTGTTAATATCTTCATGTTCAACCGTGTGAATCAGCATGTCGACGCTTAAAGTCGACAGAATGCCGAGTGCCATTTTTGGACCAACACCGTTGACCTTGAGCAGGGTGCGGAAAATGGTTTTTTCCTGCGCATCAAGAAAACCATATAGCAGTTGAGCATCTTCACGGACTGCTAAATGGGTCCATAAGGTGACTTTCTGGCCTTTTTGTAATTGGCAAAATGTAGACAGCGGTGTATCGACTTCATAGCCCACACCATTGACATTTAATAAGACCGTAGGGGCTTCGAGGGCAAACACCTCACCAATCAGACATCCAATCATTCAGTTTATTCACTTCTATTCGGTTAAATTTTTCAGTTCCGAGCCTGTCGTCTGCATCTTGAAGTCATCCACTTTTCTGTGATGCTCTGCGATATGCAGCCGATGGGCCGGGGTGTTGCACAAGCAATGTCAGCACGCGCAAAAGTATAAAGCAGTTTTGGAGGTTCTCCCAAAACGGCAGGCTGTACTTAAAAGAATCCGGCTTTATTGCCTTGTAATTCCTGCGCCAGGTTATACGCCTGATGATCCGAGAATTTTGAGATAATATCCAGCACCTGCATGATATTGTCATAGTGATCTGGACCAAAATGGGCACCGGAACGCTGCAAAATCGCCATCAGCCGCTGCTCTTTAAAGCTTAAGGTTTTATGCGGTGTGGTCAGCGGAATAAAGGCATCCAGAATACTTTGCAGGCTCTGATGGGCAATAATTTCCAGACCGGCTTTTTGCGGATGTTCAAAAATTTTATCACGCGCCAGTTCTTTGGCCCGGTTAATGCCAATTTCAATATCGGCCGAGCAATATTGCAGTAAGGTCCCTTTCAGCTGGCCCGAAAGAATTTGGTCATGCTGCTTGGCAAAGGCACTGGTGACTTCATCGACCAGACGTTTCATCACCCGGCCACGTAGCGCGGCAATTTTCTGCTGCCAGGTGGTGCTGTCCAAAGACAGTTCTTCCGGCATGCCATAATCGCCAATCAGGTTCAGGAAAATCGGCTCGACTTCATCATAGCTGAGCATGTTCAGGATAATGCCATCTTCCAGATCAATCAGCGCATAGCAGATGTCATCTGCGGCTTCGAGTAAATAGGTCAGCGGATGGCGGCAATAACGATAAGGTCCGATTTCAATCAGGCCGAGCTGTTCGGCAATCTGTTTCAGAATGTCTTTTTCTGCCTGATAGCAACCGAATTTGGCGCGCTGACTGGCTGGACGATTGCCCTGCGAGGCCATGGTTTTCGACAGCCACGGATATTTTAAATAGGCACCCAAGGTGGCATAGGTCAGACGCATGCCGCCATCATGCGGATGATAGTCAATTTTGGTCAGCAGGCGCAGGCCTTGGGCATTGCCTTCAAACTGGCGTACATCGGCTTCCTGTTCCGGACTTAGGTCCTTTAAAAAGTCGGTATGCGAGGCATCATCAAACCATTCACGAATGGCATATTCACCGGCATGACCAAAAGGCGGATTGCCAATATCATGCGCCAGACAGGCAGCCTGAATAATCGCGCCGACATCGGCCGGGGTAATCCACGGAGGCAGTTGATCCTTGATTTTTTCTGCTGCCAGCATCCCCAGTGAACGGCCAATACAGGACACTTCCAGTGAATGGGTCAGGCGGGTATGAATACCATCATGTTGGGTAAGCGGATGGACCTGGGTTTTGCGGTTCAGCTGCCGGAAACTCTGCGAGAAAATAATACGGTCATAATCTTTATGAAACGGGCTACGCGCCTGTTCAGTACTTTGCTTTTTACTACCAATCCGAACTGTCGAAAGCAGTTCTAACCAACGCATCTGTGTCATTTATCATTATTCAATTATTTACTGCTTTGCATCATGCCAAAAAACCAAGCCCAGTACTAGAGTGAGGCGACATGAATTGTCATGGGAATGAAAAGCAGAAAAAATCTTGCTCCTCAATATAGACAAGTGATTCAAACAATATGAAACGGCCATAAAAAAACAGGCCAAATGAGCCTGCTTTTTCATGAAGAGTTAAAATTACACCAGCCCTTCACCAGTTTCCTTGGCTTGTTGTGCATCTTTATAGACATTCAAGCAAATTGTGAACAAGACCAGGCTTGCGATCAACGGCCAAAAAAGTACATATAGGGTCAATAATTGACTAGTCATCTGAAATCTCCTTATTTACTTTTCTCAGATAGCTGGTGAAATTCAATCACCATCTTGTTGATTTGTTTAAAATCAAATCGTTCTTTACTGTAGACCAAGGTCAGAACAGTACAGACCAGAGCACTACTGCCATAAGCAGTCAGTGAACTTAATAAGGTGCCGTATTCACGCAAGAAGCCGATGGTCCATGGCATGAAGCCAATACTGGCCAAGATACCCACCACCAAACCGACTTTTTTGCCGAAGAAACCAAAGGTCATCAGACCCAGCACCACACCAATACCCAGGGTTGCAAGTAGCTCAAAGCCAAGCGCAATCAAGCCCTGGATTGGAATCCATTCAAAACGGACAATCAGGAAGCTGACGAAGGCGAGCCCGACCGACCAGTTAAAGGCACGAGAATTCACTTTGTCCCAATACAGGCTGACAATTACCGGAAATACAATAGACCCCCAAAGTGCACCCACAAAAATCAGCATTGATAAAATGTCAAATTTTAAAGTGGCGATAATGATCCCAAGCATGGTGGCGACAATCATGGTTATACGACCAATAAACAGCATTTTCTTGGGATTAGGTTGGTTTTTGGCAATCTGTTTTCCATAAATGTCAGTCATCACAATCGCAGATAACGCAGACAGATCCGAGTCAGCCGTTGAAGACAGCGCACCGATCACCATGATAAATAACAGGGCCACCATAAATGGAGAGAGATACGTCGCTGCCATTTGTGGAATCAGGTTATTCAAGTTGCCATCAATCGGTTGAATTCCGGCAAACAAGGCCAGTAAGCCGAGCATCCCCAACCCAATCACAATCGCGGCATAACCAATCGTCGCCGTAATAAAACTGGGTTTAATCAAGTCTTCCCGTACCGCAAATAAACGCTGGGCAATGGTCTGGTTACCGATGGCATACGCCAGGACTGCGACGAAGAAAGGCGCACCTTGTTCTAGAAATGCAGTTTTAGAGAAGAAATCGAGCTGTTCAGGCTGCAGGTTGTGAATACCCGTTTGAAACAGGGACGGTCCGCCCAAAGTGAAGAACAGCGTTGGGATAATGATCACCGCCGCCACGATCATCGCCACCAGCTGGCCAAAATCGGTAAATACAGAGGAACGGAAGCCAGACCAGAGGGTATAAGACAGCACACCAATCCCGGTGATCAAGACGCCATGTACAAAGCTTAGGGGAGATAAAATTTCGACCAAGGCACCTGCTGCAGTAAAATTCACCATCAAACTGATGACACTTCCCACAATATTGGAACCTGCCAAAATCATCTGGCTCTGGTTGCCATGGCGGGCATGCATAATTTCTGCCAGCGTATGTGCATTGGGTGCCAACTCACGAAAGCGCTTACCAAAAGGATAAATAAACAAAATCATCAGCGCGCCCCAGAGGCCGTAGTGCAAGGCACCGGAAACGCCGTATTTATAACCTGAAGAGGCAGCTGCATAGAATGACGCTGCCCAAATCCAAGTTGCGGTCATGCTGGCCGCAGACATACCAAAGCCAATAGAACCATTCGAGACCATATAGCCATCGACATTTTCATTTTTTTGTTTAATACGTAACGACAGTACAAAGGTAATGCCGTAAAAAAGCACCATCAATAGTACAGTGGTTGTACTAGTGAATTGAAACATAATTACTCCTTAAGCGAGGCACCTTTATTTTAAAAAACAAATCTTTTGGTGACGGACTAAGGCTCTAAAACAGGCAGAGCATAAAGCTGCAGAAAATGAGAAATCTGGTGTTTAAATATCTAGCCGATATTTGATCCACAGCATAAAAAGATGTACGTAGGTGAGTCCAAAAATGGACCTTGCCTCAGCAATTGAGCTAGAGCTTAACATAAAACCATCAAATTCACTGATGAAGTCAGTGGGAAGTAAGGTTTTTTGCTGATATAGGGGTGATTTTTAGATAAAAAACTATGATTTTGCAGGGTCAAATATATGAATATTTTTTTTAGGGATTACAGTAATTTATAGATTGGATTAAAACTTGTTGAAGTTTGCGTTAATTTAAAATGTTAAAAAAAGTAACAAAAATTAAAAATTCATATTTTTTCGATTTTTACTTGTTGGTCAAAGCTTATATTTTAAACCAATTCTTGTAGAATGAATTGGATGAAATTTATTTTAAATGTTATTTCTTCATATTATTGACAAGTTTTTTTTATGAAAGGTAAGTAATCATTTATCAAATAGATGCAATGATAATTTTAGGGTGGATATTTATATAGGGCTTTTTCCTTGAGAATATCTATATATTATCTACTAGATTATCCCTGATATTAGGAAGTGAAATACATAATGGAAAAAACTCTTGTGACATATTCGTGGTAGGAGATTATAAGGGTTGGATTTGCATATTTTCATTCTTTCTTTTAGGTGAATAAATCAAGTTAAACTCAAGAGAATACAGGACGAAAAATAATAGAAATATTGAACGTAAAAATCCCATCTAAGAGGGTGAAGTCTCAGGGTTCAAGGTTCACAAAGGCAAAGACCAAAGGGATCCTGAGCGGATGACAGCAACGCTCTCTTCGGGTGGATATGAGTACTCAGCTTTCAGGATGATTAATTCGTACAAAAAATTTAATTTCTGGTTCTGCAGCAGGCTATTCAGACAATCTAGGACTAGCTTTTATCATGCTTATAGAACTGTTGAAAAATAAGACAATTTTCCTGAGTAGAACTATTCTTAAAAAAAAATTAATTTTTCTATTACAATTTATGTTAAGATTTTCGGCTAAATTCAATTCTTTTGCCTGATAATAAAAGTATTATTTTAAAAATATCAAATATTTTAGTACGAGTATTCTTGTTTCCTCTCTAGCTGATTGGCTCATTTCACAGTAGAATATGCGCTCTCTTCAAGTCACATTGTGGCGAGGTCCAAAAGATCTGCCCGTGGAGCCAAAATCAGCATGTTTATCGTGGCCGGTGCACCTGCACATTCTTCTTTTAAGAAAACTCAACTATTATCACGTTTATCGTCAATTAGTTCTGTTCAATCTTTCGATAGCCAATGGATCTATCTGTTTGACCAAGCGCTCAACGAGCAGCAGCAACAATCAGCTTTAGAGCTGTTAAATGATGGCGCATCTTTTGAATTACGTCAGCCTGCCAGTGACGAAGTCCAAATTTTAGTGACTCCACGTGTCGGTACCATTTCGCCGTGGTCATCCAAAGCGACGGATATTTTTGCCAACTGTAATATTCCAGTGCACCGTATGGAGCGCGGATTGCTGTTTACCCTAAAAGGTGTAAAAGCGCTTTCTAAAGAAGCATTACAGATCTTGCATGACCGCATGACCGAAAGCGTGTTTACTGACATTACAGATGCAGCCGCACTGTTCGTGGAAACCGCACCAAAACCGTTAAACTCAATTGATATTCTGGGTCAGGGCAAAGAAGCACTGGTTAAAGCCAACAATGAATTTGGTTTTGCACTGTCTGAAGATGAAATTGATTATCTGACTGAAGCTTTCACCAAACTGGGCCGTAACCCGAACGACATCGAACTGATGATGTTTGCGCAAGCCAACTCTGAGCATTGCCGTCATAAAATCTTCGGTTCAGAATGGACCATTGATGGTGAAGTTCAGCCGTTGTCTTTGTTCCAGATGATCAAAAACACCTATAAAGAATCACCAACCGATGTATTGTCAGCATATAAAGACAACGCATCGGTGATTGTAGGTTTTGATACCCAGCGTTTCTACCCAACGCAAGAAGAAAACGGTCAATACGTTTATAAATACAAGAGCCAGGCGGCTCACATCCTGATGAAGGTGGAAACCCATAACCACCCAACCGCAATTGCTCCATTTGCCGGTGCGGCAACCGGTTCAGGTGGTGAAATCCGTGATGAAGGTGCAACCGGTCGTGGTGGTAAGCCTAAAGCAGGTTTAACCGGTTTCACCACATCGAACCTGAACATTCCAGGCTTTGAACAGCCATGGGAAGATAACTACGGCAAGCCATCGCGTATGGCCTCTCCGCTGCAAATCATGATTGAAGGCCCACTCGGTGGTGCAGCATTTAACAACGAATTTGGTCGTCCTGCCTTAAATGGTTACTTCCGTACCTTTGAACAAAATGTCAATGGCGAAGTCAAAGGCTTCCATAAGCCAATTATGATTGCCGGTGGTTACGGGAACATCCGTCCGGATCATGTCGAAAAAGATGCAATTCAACCGGGCGATCTACTCATCGTGCTTGGTGGTCCAGCCATGCTGATCGGTTTAGGTGGTGGTGCAGCGTCTTCTGTAGACAGCGGTACCATGGGTGAGAGCCTGGACTTCGCTTCTGTACAACGTGAAAACCCGGAAATGGAACGCCGTTGCCAGGAAGTAATTGATACCTGCTGGCGCATGGAAGATGAAAACCCAATCGTATCGGTGCATGACGTTGGTGCGGGCGGTATTTCAAACGCAATGCCAGAACTGGTCAACGATCATGAGCTCGGTGCGGTACTGGATTTACGTAAGATTCCATCGCTTGAGCCAGGCATGTCGCCAATGGAAATCTGGTCTAACGAAGCACAAGAGCGTTATGTACTGGCAATCCGTCCAGAATCTCTAGCGTTGTTTGAATCGATCTGTGCGCGTGAACGTTGTCCGTTTGCGGTACTGGGTGAAGCGACTGAAGCGCGTCATTTAACCGTTGAAGATCCACTTTTTGGCAACAAGCCAGTGGATATGCCAATGCAGGTGATGCTGGGCGGTACACCACGTATGAGCCGTTCATATGAAAGCATCGAGCGTAAAGGCGATGATTTTGATGCAGCTCAAGTGACAGATCTGAAAGATGCGATTTACCGTGTCCTGAAAAACCCGACCGTTGCCTCTAAATCGTTCCTGATCACCATTGGTGACCGTTCGATTACCGGTATGGTGGCACGTGATCAGATGGTTGGCCCATGGCAAGTGCCTGTAGCGGATGCTGCAGTAACAACCACAAGCCTGGTGGGTTATACCGGTGAAGCGATGGCCATGGGTGAACGTCCACCAGTGGCATTATTGAACCCGGCAGCGTCTGCACGTTTAGCGGTAGCTGAAGCGATCAGCAACCTGATGTCTGCAAAAATTGACCAGATTGGCGATATTAAACTGTCTGCGAACTGGATGGCAGCAGCAGGACAAAAAGGTGAAGATCAGGCACTGTTCGAAGGCGTAAAAGCGATTGGTATGGAAATGTGTCCGGCACTGGGCATTGCCATTCCAGTTGGTAAAGACTCACTGTCTATGCGTACGACTTGGAATGACGAAGGTGAAGACAAATCTGTCACTTCGCCAATGTCAGGCGTGATCACTGCATTTGCACCTGTGACTGATGTGCGTAAGACATTAACACCAGAACTGAAAAATCTTGAATCTGTACTGGTACGTATCGACCTGTCTAAAGGTCAATTCCGTCTGGGCGGTTCGATTCTGGCGCAAGTGTACAAAGCGATTGGTTCAGTGACACCAGATGTCGATAGCTTCGATGACTTCAAAGCCTTCTTCGCGCTGGTACAAGACTGGAATAACCGTGGCCTGATTAAAGCCTACCACGACATCGGAGATGGTGGTTTATTAGCGACTGTTGCAGAGATGATGTTTGCGTCACGCTTGGGTGTGGCACTGGAAGATCAATCAGTTGCAGGTCTATTTGCTGAAGAAATTGGTGCGGTGCTACAAATTGCCAAAACAGATTGGGATGCATTACAAGCTGAAGTTGCAGCGTCTACATTGAAAGATGCGATTACGGTTGTCGGTACAGTCAACAACTCTGACCTGTTGGCGGTAAACGGTTTGGTGCTGGAACGTACTGACCTGCAACAGGCATGGGCAGAAGTGTCTTATCAGATCCAGCGTTTACGTGACAACGTTGAAAATGCCGATCAGGAATTTGCCTTAATTGCAGATAAAGCCCATCAGGGGATTATCGCGCAGCCAACTTATGACCTGAACGAGCCGGTTGAAGCACCGTACATCAACACCCGTCGTCCAAACATGGCGATTCTGCGTGAGCAGGGTGTTAACGGTCATGTCGAAATGGCGGCTGCGTTTGATAAAGTCGGTTTCAACACCGTTGACGTACACATGAGTGACCTGCTGGCCGGTCGTATCAGCCTGGATGACTTTGAAGGTCTGGTCACCTGTGGCGGCTTCTCTTACGGTGACGTTTTAGGTGCCGGCGGTGGCTGGGCAAAATCGGTGCTGTTTAATGCCAAACTGCGTGACCAGTTCGAGAAATTCTTTAACCGTCAAGAAACTTTCAGTGTGGGTATCTGTAACGGCTGTCAAATGCTGTCACAACTAGCACCACTGATTCCGGGTGCAGAGCATTGGCCACGTTTCCATCGCAATACCTCTGAAGTGTTTGAAGCGCGTACTGTGAACGTGCGTGTAGAAAAATCAAACTCGATTTTGTTTGATGGTATGGAAGGTTCAATTCTGCCAATCGCGGTTGCGCATGGTGAAGGCCGTGCTGTGGCTAGCGCTGAAGACTTTGCCGCATTAAATGCTGGTAACCAGATCAGCCTGCGTTATGTCGACAGTCAGGGCAATGTGACCCAGCACTATCCACTGAACCCGAACGGTTCTCCAGAAGGGATTACCGGTGTGACCTCTAAAGATGGTCGTGCCACGATTATGATGCCGCACCCGGAGCGTAACTTCCGTGCCGTACAACATTCCTGGAAACCTGAAGAATGGACTGAAGATGGTGCATGGTTACGTATGTTCCGTAACGCACGTAAATTCATTGGTTAATTGACCTTATTTTGAAAAGCCACCTACGGGTGGCTTTTTTATCGGCGTTTCATCCCAAAATGGGGATAGCTGATTTTGCCCGGCACCGTACAATAAACAGCATAATTATAAAAGTGGATAACAAAAATGCAGATGCGAACGGTCATTCCTATTTTTATCAGCTTGATTATGCTGAACGGTTGTGGTGGTGAGAGTGCCAAGATTCAGGAGTCTGTCACGTATGCTCAGCCGCTGCATTCCAGTTTAACCCAGTCCCAGTCTGGTACGCAGCCACAAGGCGAAAAGTGGTCAGTTTCAGGTCAGGTATTTGATGCCAGCGGGCAACCTATCGCCCAAGCCAAAATCTATGTGCAGCTGGGCGAACACAACTATTATGCCCATTCTCAGGCTGATGGCCGCTATACCTTATATCTGCCTCGTGAATATGATTATCCCGATCATATTGCCGGCACGGTCTGGATGGAGGGCTATCAACCGGAAATCCTGTTGCTGTCCCATCAGAACCAGCATTTATATATTGATCAGCATAGTCATCTGGTTCAGCTCAAGCCTTTAACCGAAGCGCATGTGGTGTTTCAGCAGGGGCTACATTTAATTCATCTGGGTGATGATTCACTGGTGAAAAACCCGGAAACCCGAATTCAGACCGCGCCACAAGGGCTGGTCTGGAGTGATGGTTTTCAGTATACGCAGGCACTGCAAAAACAGTATAACCAGCTCTGTATCCAGTTGTATGGCAAGGGTATTCAGAGCCAGTATGCCAATCAGGATAAAATTTCCATCTCCAGAAAAAATGACCTGCGTTTAAGTATTACCCAATTGCTGTCGGACAGTCCGAGTTCGGGCGCCTATAGTGCCAATGAGCACTGTTTTCCGTTAAGGCATTTTCAGGTGAATGATCATATTCAGGTGCAAATTAAGTCACATACCCTGGATACCGATCAGGATAATTTTGAGATGCTGAATATTGTGGGTGTCTTAAGAAAAATTTAAAGCAGATTACCTTGCTGAGATAAATAATGGGCTCAATGGAATAGCCTAAGCAAAGAAAGGATCTAATCGATTTTGAAGATTCAATAATTCTCGCTATTCCATTGCCATGTTTCATCCAAACCCATAGCTAAAGCTGGGCAATTGTTTGGGATCAGTACTGTATCTATTCAAACAGATGTAGCGCTATTCAGGATTTAGGTCATTTCTTGCAAACAGCAGATGACAACAGGCCAGTCAATACGGTATGAAAGATAGATCAATACCGGGAGTGACTATGCTAAAACTGATTTTTTATGTGCCTGAATCGCATCTGGAAGCCACCAAAGCTGCTGTATTTAAAGCCGGTGGTGGGGGAATCGGCGATTATGAACACTGTGCCTGGCAGGTGCTGGGCACCGGGCAATTTAAACCCTTACGTGGCGCAGACCCGTATATTGGGGAAGTCGGCACGCTTGAAAAAGTAGAGGAATGGCGGGTGGAAATCATTGTACCGGAAGATAACGCAGCAAATGTAGCCCGTGCCTTAAAAGATAGCCATCCTTATGAAGAACCGGCATTCGAGTTTATTCAGATGATAGATGTGCAGTTTTAATTATTGAATATTGGAATATCTGACAGAGAGGGAGAGCCTTTTAATCAGCTCTCCCTTGTGCAGGAGTCCCGCTTCTCTCTTAAAGAAAAGTGGGACTTTTTACATCTTGTTTAAACTTTCTGAATAAACAACTCCCGGTCAAACCGGTATTGCGGGAAGAACACGCCATCTTTCGCACGTTCACCGGCAGCAATTACCATCACCACATATTGCTGTTCATTCAGCTTTAAGATTTTACGCACCATTGGCTCATCAAAACCTTCCATCATACAGCTGTCAAAGCCATAAGCGCGTAAGGCCAGCACCAGATTTTCACAGGCCAAAGCGGTAGTTTTCGAGGCCCACAGTTTGGCATCGGCCGGATGAAATGCCGACACTGGCAATTGCTTGTCCAAGCTACGTGCCACTTTAAAGGCCACTTTTTTGAAATGACCGAAGGCATTGAAATAGCCAGTTTTATAATTATAGGGAATAAATTTATAGTATTTTTTTACCGGGGCTGGCGCTTCAGGAAACGGGAACTCGGAAATATTGAGTTTGGCCATTTCATCAATGCGGTCGGTGCGTGCCACACAAACAATCAGCTCGGCCGCAGTTCTGGCTGCCAGCTGACTCAGACAGGCTTTGACCAGCTGCTTTTTCTTGGCCGGATTCTGGACCACATAAAAGGTCCACGGCTGTAAATTGGAGGAGTTCGGTGCCAGTAAGGCTAAATCCAGACAGGCATCTAAAATATCCGCTGGAATGGGCTTGTCGGTAAATTTACGTACCGAACGGCGACTGGTGATGACTTTACGAAAGTTTTCGACATCAATATCTTGTGGTGCCGGTTCGTAATAGCGTTTTTTCTCGGTTGAAGATGATGCAGAGTTTAAAGATGAGGGATCTGAGGAATTTGACATGGGGAACCATCACAAAAAAGATAAAAGAAAGAGAAAACAGCTAAACCATAAAAAAACGTAGGCACGGCAATTGCACCTACGTTGATGAGCATAATACTTAATTAAACTGGGTAAAGTCAGGTTTACGTTTTTGCATAAAAGCCTGTACAGCTTCCATCATTTCCGGTGAGCCGACCCGTTTCATAAAGATTTCCGCTTCATGATCAATACAGTCAATGATCTCATCCAGATTGTGTTTCATTAGCGCTTTGGTTTGTTTGAGAGAAGCCAGTGGTAAGGCTGCCAAAATGTGCGCCTGTTGCTGGGCAGTGGCATATACATCCTCTTCAATACTATTGACCAGACCGGCGTTTAGCGCTTTGTCGCTGTTAAACTTCTGAGCAGTTAGCAGCAGCTCTGCGGCTTTATGGAAACCGGCCTGCTGTACCAGCAGTTTGCTGGACGCACCTTCTGGGGACAGGCCGAGGCTCACAAATGGAATCTGGAACAGGGCAGTGTTGTCGCTATAGACTAAATCTGCATGTAATAACAGCGTGACCCCAATGCCAATGGCTACACCACGCACCGCAGCAATTAGCGGTTTGGAAAAACGTGCAGCAGCTTTTAGCAATACAAAGGGTGGCGTATCTCCAGCTTTGCCTTGCAATGGTGTTTGAATAAACTTCATGAAGTCCTGCATGTCGTTACCGGCACTGAAATCAGCATCGGCTCCGCGTAAAATTACTACGCGGACGTCTTTATTCTGATCGGCTTCGTCCAGTGCCTGCGCAATCCAGAGATACAGTTCACCATACAGGGCATTTTTGGCTTCCGGGCGCTGAATGGCTAAGGTCAGTACGCCATTGTCTAAATTCGCATTCAAATGTGGATGGGGTTGTTGAATACAGCTCAGTGTCATCGTACTATCCTTGCTTTCAATTAATTTGAATTTATGGGCTTATTATGGCGAAAATTATTGTTGACGCCACAACTGGTGAGTTCATAAAAGTTGATGTGCTATGAATTATAAATTTGATTATCTTGTGTTTATTGGCCGCTTCCAGCCTTTTCATCTGGCACATATGCAGACCATTTTAATCGCGCTGGAGCAAAGTGAAAACGTGATTTTGGCACTGGGCTCTGCACAAGATGAACGCAATATCAAAAATCCGTTTACTGCCGCTGAACGCCAGCAGATGATTCTGTCCAACTTTAGCCCAGAGCAGCAGCAGCGGGTCAAATTTGTGCATGTGGTCGATGTATATAACGATGAAAAATGGCAGAAACTGGTGAAAATGCTGGTGGCCACGGTGGCCGGACCAGAAGCCAAAGTCGGTTTAATTGGCCATTTTAAAGATGAGTCTTCCTATTATCTGCAATTTTTCCCGGAGTGGGAGATGGTCGAGCTTGACAGTCTGGAAGGTGCCATGTCTGCCACGCCGGTACGTGAAGCCTATTTTCGTGGAGAAATCTGGACCGATGCCTTCCCGCCGGGCACAATCAAATTTTTACAGAATTTTCAGCACACGCCGGTTTATCAACAATTACAAGACAAATATCATGCGCAAGACCGTAGTAATCTCACCTAAGCTCGCCGGCTCCATCTTGTTAACGAGATAAAGCAAGCCAGCTGTGTAGCAAGGAGATAAGCGATGAACTTGAACCCGTCACATGTAGCAAGGTCAAAGACCAAATGCTTACTGGGTGCGGCTATTATGCTGTTGGGTATCAGCCCGGCCTATGCCGAGCGCTGGACCTTGACCCCAAAAAGTGAAGTTGGTTTTGAGATTAAGTCCATGGGCGTGCAACTGGTCGGAGGGCAGTTTAAAGAGGTGCAGTCAGTCATGCATTTTGATCCAAAAGCACCGCAGCAGGCCTCAACCCAATTTGTGCTAAATGTGGACAGTCTGCAGCTGAGTAAACCGTCTTTAAGACATATGATTCTGGGCGAGGACTTATTCCATGCCCAAAAATATAAAACCGTCAGTTTTAAAAGCACGCGTTTTACTGCTTTAGGTCCTGATCAATATCGTATTGCCGGTAATTTAACCCTACGCGGCGTGACGCGTCCGGTTGTTTTTCATACCAGTTTAAAACCGAATACAGGAAACCCGAAATTGCTGGATGTGCAATCATCAACCCAAATTCAGCGTAGTGATTTCGGTATGAAAAAGGCGATGGGTGGTGTTGGAGAAAAGGTCAATATTCAGCTTAAAGGTCAGTGGCGTGTTCAATAATGAGATAACAATAGACGTGATGAGTGAATTAAAAGCCTGAGCTTGTATCAGGCTTTTTTCCGATCCAGCAATTGTTTAACTGTTGGCTTGTAAGGTTTTTAAATCTTCCAGTACCTGCTCGGCATGTCCTGCAGCCTTGACTTTACGGTATTCCTTGACCAGCTGGCCATTATGGAAAATAAAGGTAGAGCGCTCAATCCCCATGACTTTTTTGCCATACATATTTTTTTCTTTAATCACATCAAAATGCTGGCACAGCACTTCCTCCTTATCACTGATCAGATCAATCGTCAGGTTCTGTTTGGCGGTAAAGTTCTGATGCGCTTTCACCGAATCACGCGACACGCCAAGAATGGTCGCACCCAATGCCTCAAACTGATCTTTCAGGCCAGAAAAATCTACCGCCTGCGTGGTACAGCCTGGAGTGGAATCCTTTGGATAAAAATACACAATTAACCACTCAGCCTGTAGTTCAGCCAGATTGATTTCCGCCGTGGTGGTCGGAAAGGTCTGATTTGGTAAGTTCAAGTCGCTCATGACATCGTCCTTTTACATTGTGTCAGTTTTTAAATTGCCTCTATCATACCGAATTTCCTGCGTTTTCTCACAAATTACCGGTAGAGAAAAGTGAACGCAGCAAACCGGGCAAAAAAAAGCCTGCAATGGATGCAGGCCTCTGGAGGAACTATATGATTATTTCTTTTGCTGCGCTTGCGCGGCTTTCATGGCTTCTTCAGTTAAGGTTTTTAATTTACCGGTTAACTGAGGACCAAAACATGCCTGTAAGTCTTTGTTTTGTTTTTGGACAAAAGCAAGGGTACTTGGGCTTTTCTTCTGGTTAATGGTACTTTGGATTTCCCATTTTTGTGCATTGGTCAGCTTGCCATCGGCTTCAACCGCACAGGTACAGTATTTGCTGACTTCAGCAGCGCTTAACTTTTTACCTTTTGCAGTTTCTTCTTTACAAACATTAATCAGCGCCGATTTTACATTGGTGCTTTTATATGCCTGTTGCAATTTGTCTGTGTTGGCCTGAGCAGATGTTGCGAATACGGCTACAGTAGACACAATCGCAGAAAGGATAATGTTTGATTTTAAATTCTTCATAGATTCTACCTTGTCATTACGGTATATAACGTGTCGGATCAGCCACACCTGCGTCTAGGAAACCCTGTTTACGTAAACGACAGCTATCGCATTTTCCACAAGCACGTCCTTGGTCATCTGCCTGGTAGCAAGACACCGTTTGACTATAGTCTACGCCATGATCAAGACCTAAGCGAATGATATTTGCTTTGGATAAATGTAACAAAGGTGTTTCAAATTTGAGTGGTTTTCCTTCTACGCCCACTTTGGTGGCCAGACGCGCCATATTGGCAAAAGCCTCAATAAACTCAGGACGACAGTCCGGATAACCCGAATAATCCACCGCGTTAATACCAATAACAATGGCTTCTGCATCAAATACTTCCGCTGCTGCCAGTGCATAAGACAGGAAGATGGTGTTACGTGCTGGCACATAAGTCACCGGAATACCATCCTGTTCCTGCTCGGGTACCTCAATATTATGATCGGTCAGGGCAGAGCCACCTAAGTTACCTAAATCAATATTAATGACACGATGTTCTACACCTGCACGCTGGGTTAAGGCTTTGGCAGCGTCCAGTTCAGTGGTTGAACGCTGGCCATAACGAAAACTGAGGGCGATACATTCATAACGCGCTTGCGCCCACGCTAAACAGGTTGTTGAGTCTAAACCACCAGATAACAATACAATGGCACGAGGGCGCATCAGAATCTCCAAAATAATAAAAAGCAATTTGAGCTGTGTATAAAGCTTTGCGTTTCGCAGCTTAATTTTGCAAACAGAGCAATTATACAGCAGCCTGATTAACGACCAGTTTCATCATTCCACAGCAGTTTGTGTAACTGTAGCTGAAAACGAACAGGGAGATGGTCTTCTAAAATCCATTGGGCCAAATCACGGGCCAGTTGCGGCATGCGTGCGGCACCATTTTCAACTTCAAAGGCAGGGGAAAACCAGACGGTGCTGACTTTTTTATGCAGTTGATACAACTCCAGCTGCTGCTTCGACCATTCATAATCTTCACGGTTACAAATCACAAACTTGATTTGATCGTGCGCAGTCAAATAGTCCAGATTCGAAAGCAAATTCCGTGCAACTTCCCCCGAGGTTGGGGTTTTTAAATCTAAAACTTTGGAAACACGCGGGTCTACCTTAGATACATCTAAAGCACCGCTGGTTTCCAGAGACACTTCACAGCCTAAATCTGCTAATCGCTGCATTAAAGGCAGGGCATTCGGCTGTGCCAGCGGTTCACCGCCCGTCACGCAGACATACGGTGTGTTAAAGTCCAGCGTGGTCTGAATAATCGCTTCAAGTGACTGACGTTCGCCGCCTTCAAAAGAATAGGTGGTATCGCAATAAGTACAGCGCAGCGGACAACCGGTTAAACGGATAAATACGGTAGGCAGCCCTGAGGTATTGGCTTCGCCTTGTAATGAATAGAAGATCTCCGTGATGCGTAAACCCGCAGACGGATCAGAAACAGGAATAGCGGAAGATCGAAGCGTACTCATAACAAATTAACCACCGGGTAGAAAAACAAAAATCTCTACGATCATTGCTAACCGTAGAGATGAGGAGCGATAGCTCCGCTTAAACTAAAGAAAAATTAGTCTTCGCGTAATAAATCGTTCAGGCTGGTTTTCGCACGTGTTTGCGCGTCAACTTTTTTCACGATAATGGCAGCATATAAGCTGTATGTGCCGCATTTAGATGGCAGGCTACCAGAAACAACTACAGAACCGGCAGGAACACGGCCGTAGTGGATTTCGCCAGTTTCACGGTCATAAATCTTGGTAGATTGACCAATGTAAACGCCCATTGAAATCACAGAACCTTCTTCAACAATCACGCCTTCCACGATTTCAGAACGTGCGCCGATGAAGCAGTTATCTTCAATAATAGTTGGATTGGCTTGTAGCGGCTCAAGTACACCACCAATACCGACACCACCAGACAAGTGTACATTTTTACCAATTTGTGCACATGAACCGACAGTGGCCCAAGTGTCTACCATAGTGCCTTCATCTACATATGCACCAATGTTGACATAAGATGGCATCAGCACCACATTTTTTGCCTGGAACGAACCTTTACGTGCAACTGCAGGGGGTACTACGCGTACGCCAGCCGCTTTAAACTGTTCTTCAGTCCAGCCTTTGAATTTGGTGTCGACTTTGTCATAGAAACGAAGATCACATGACTCAATTGGTTTGTTGTCGTTCAGTTTAAAAGATAACAAAACGGCTTTTTTCAACCATTGGTGTACAACCCATTCACCGTCAATTTTTTCCGCTACACGCAGTGTACCGTTATCTAAGCCAGCAATAGCTTCCTCTACTGCCTGACGGATTTCAGCCGGGCAGTCTGCCGCGGTGAAATTAGCACGATCTTCAAACGCTTGTTCAATAATCGTTGAAAGCTGAGACATGATCTTCCTTCCAAAAAAATTTTCAAGATTTTACACTAAATTGAACATGGGTTAGATGAAAATTGGCACTAAGATCGAAATTAATAATAAAGAAAAATGTTTTCGCTCAATAGAAGAAACATCTGCTTAAACTTTCGCCTCAAAAAAGAGTTATCTTTCAAAAAGAAACATAGATTTGTATCAAAAAATAACAAAAAATGAGCAAAATGTGCATAAAAACTGTGCGGGAACTTCTTTATATTGTGCTTATCAACAATAGTACTAAACATGAAAAATAAGTTTTTATTTTGAGGAGCACATTACATGAAATCTTTACATAAAATTTTAGCCATTTCCGTACTTGCAACAGCAGCAGGTTCAGCAATGGCAGCAGATCAGACAGTCGTGACAGATGAAGGTGTTTCAACTTTCTCTTTCTTTAAACCCGCTGCAGTTCGTGCTGAAGTTGGTACAACAGGTTATGGTGGTGCGATTTCTTGGAGTGCAAACCCATACGTAGGTGTAACTTTAGGTTATAACGGTGGCGATATTTCTTGGTCAGATGACTTATCTATAAATGGTTCTGACTATGACCTTGATATGGACAATAGCTTGGCATATTTAAATGCTGAAATTCGTCCTTGGGCGAACTGGTTCTATATGGCAGCAGGTGTAGGTTATATTGACAATGATTATGGTCTGGATCGTCGCGTAGGTACAAATGCGTCATTTACTGTAGATGGTTCACGTTTTAATGCGGGTACAACCGGTGCTCAAATTAGTGGTGACTTATCTTATAAAAATGATTTAGCCCCTTATGTAGGGATCGGTTTCTCTCCTGCAATTACTAACCGTTGGGGTGTGTTTGGTGAGATCGGTGCCTACTATAATGGTAATCCATCTGTAAACTTAAATGCGAATCCAGCTGCTTTAGGTTTAGTCGGTGATGATGGCCGTACTTTAGGTCAAGCCCTTGCTGCTGAAGAACGTGAAATTGCCAATGACAACGAATATGAATGGTTACCAGTGGCGAAATTGGGCGTAAGCTTCCGCTTCTAAACCATTTCTATAAAAAAACGAGCTTCGGCTCGTTTTTTTATGCCTTTAGAAATGATGGCCAAATCTTAGTCCATATACCCAGGCATGATTGTCCCGATTGACCGAGGCTAGACTGGAAATTTGAGTACCGGCAAAATTACTGGGTTGAATATGTGGTTGTTTAAACTTTAAATAATAGGCTCCTGCAGCAATAAAACTGTCGGGTCGAAAATAAAAGAGCTGGCCTAAGCCGAGGCTATAGTGCCCATCTGCCGGATTTAGGGCCGAGGCCGGATTGCCAATCCCGGAGTCCCAGCCCAGTTCTAATTGACTGATCCAGCGTGCATTCCAGCGATGTAACCCGCCCAGTTTGGCCGACCATTGATCTTTCTGATAATGAATTAATTTAAAGTCTTTAATTTCAGGAACGAATGTTGCGTAAGCATCAATCACGGCGCCAAATTGAGTCGGTTGTATATAAAAATCTTTCCAGTTAACCCAGCGTATACCTGCATAGAGCAGGTTATTGGCACTGATGCCGGTGTGTAAATCCAGATTCAGCGATTCGGGTGTGCGAACCGCGGTATTCTGGTCCGCCACGATCTGCAATTGGCCTTGTGGGGACTGTTCCTGTACCGCTAGCTGATGATGAATGGCCGAACGATAAGTGAACGCCGCACTCATGGCATATTCAGGAATCTGGTAGCGTACCCCGGCCAGCCAACCCCAGGCATCATCTTCAGGGAAATAGGCCTGATAGCCATGAAAAATATAATAGTTTTGTCCCCAAAGCTCTAGGTTTCCCTGAAAAGACTGATGACTGAGTCCTGCATAAAAAGTCCAGTGCGTATCCGGATGATACCCGATAAGTGCGCTAATATTTTCTGTTTTAAAGCGAATGTCGGCAGCTTCGACGTCTAATGGTTGACCATAAAAATCCGGGTTGTAGTTATAGTTGACCTTAACACCAAAGGGCTGATCATAAAGCAGGGCAAAGGAAAACTCTGGATTCAGCTGCAGTTTAAAACCACCGAGAACAAAACGCTGCTCGGGTGCCAGGTTGCCGGTGGAATAGTCATAAATTCCTAACTCGGCTAGTGCAGCCTGATTTTCGACTT
Source organism: Acinetobacter sp. CIP 53.82 (assembly GCF_000369465.1). Classification (NCBI taxonomy): domain Bacteria; kingdom Pseudomonadati; phylum Pseudomonadota; class Gammaproteobacteria; order Moraxellales; family Moraxellaceae; genus Acinetobacter; species Acinetobacter sp. CIP 53.82. The sequence continues at coordinate 398,514 of NZ_KB850045.1, forward strand.
GTCCTGCGACATCGGCCTCTAAATGCACCAGGGAGATTTCGGCATAATGATCGGGCTGGAAAAAAATATGCATGGATTGTCCGGACTGCTCCAGCGCTGCTGCAGAGACAGCTTGCACTGGTAAAAGCAGGCTCATCGACACCCAGAAAAAATAGACCTTCATTGGCCGTCCTTTAATTTTTGGTTAAATTATAAATTTATAAAGTATTGATATTAAAAAATTATCTAGCTATTAAAACCGAATTTGCTGAAAAAATAAACAGGTTTAGGTGATCTTTATCCCATTTTTTAGGGATGCTGTGATGTAGTGCAAAATGAGCGTTAGCATAAAATTTAATAAGTGCGGATTGGGTTCATCTGCTTAGTAGATCAACTGGAGTGATATAAAAAAGAGGATGCTGATGCCATCCTCTTCATTTCCATTTTTTGTGGGTGTTTAATCTTCTGGATACGCGACTTTTTTCAGGGCTTTAATATCAGCTTCAGGTGAGCACAGGGAAATAAACTCATAGCCATAACCACGCAGTAAATGTCCTTTACGCACCGCCAGCCAGGTGGTATTCAGGCCAAAAATATCGGTTTCAATCTGCTTTAAACGATAATCCCGTTCCTGGTCATAAGCCACATTGTTGACCACACCCACGCCCATGCCTAATTCGACATAGGTTTTAATGACGTCGGCGTCCAGCGCAGACATCACGATATCAACATCAATACCAGCATCTTCAAAAGCTTTGTCAATTTTAGAACGGCCAGTAAAACCACCATGATAGGTAATAATCGGATATTCCGCCAAATCCTGAATGCTGATCTCGGCTTTATGGGCTAGCGGATGGTTTTGCGGGGTAATAATACTGTGCTGCCAGGTATAGTAAGGCACACTGGCCAGATTGCTTTCTGTGGTTAAGGATTCTGTTGCAATACCAATATCGGCTTCACCTTGTAGCAGCATTTCAGCAATTTCTACAGGGCTGGCTTGTTGTAAAATCAAATGTACTTTAGGAAATTCTTTTTTAAACAAATTCACAATGGGCGGTAGCACATAACGCGCTTGGGTATGTGTAGTCGCAATGGTTAGGGTGCCTTCATCCACTTTATTAAAATCATCGGCCAGACGTTTAATATTATCGGCATCCACCAACATGCGCTCAACAATACCGAGTAGGGCCTGACCAGGTTCAGTCAAACCGAGCAGGCGTTTGCCTTTACGGATAAACAGCTGCACACCCAGTTCATCTTCCAGGTCTTTAATATGCTTGCTCACCCCGGACTGGGAAGTATACAGCGCCGCAGAGGCTTCGGTTAAATTGAAGTTCTGGCGTACAGTTTCTCGAATAATTCTGAGCTGTTGGAAGTTCATGTCCTTTTTTCCCTCAAAAAAGGATGGGGCCTGAAATGCCCCATCGGTGCGCGGTTAAGCGACTTGATTTTCAAATAAATGTAATTGACTTGCTGTCAGCCAGACAGTCTGGTTTGGACGGAACTGATGCAAACGCGCTTCTTCTGGGGTGAGGGAAATTTCAATTAAGTTCCCTTGACGGTCGTTCAGTTCTGCCAGCACTTTACCGGCAATCCAGACTTCACGTAAGAAGGTGGCCTGAATGGCATTGTCCTGTGGCTGGGCATGAATGGTCAGCTCATCCGGGCGGGCAAAGGCAATGATCTCGCCCTGAGGCCCCTGTTGTGCGCTGGCCAGCTGAATACGGTCTTCACCCAGCTGAATCAGGCCATTGCTGTTCTGGCCTTCAAAGCGGTTGGCCTGACCCAGAAAGTCAAACACAAACGGTGTGGCTGGTTTTTCATAGACTTCACGTGGTGAGCCAATCTGCTCGATGTTACCTTTGTTCATCACCACGATCTGGTCCGCGACTTCTAAAGCTTCTTCCTGATCGTGTGTCACAAAAATTGAAGTGATATGCAATTCATCATGCAGGGTACGTAACCAGCGGCGCAGTTCTTTACGCACTTTGGCATCCAGCGCACCAAACGGTTCATCTAGCAGCAGGACACGTGGTTCAACGGCTAAGGCACGCGCCAGGGCAATACGCTGACGCTGACCGCCAGACAATTGCGCCGGATAACGGTCGGCCAGAAAGCCGAGTTGCACCAGATCAAGCAAACGGGTCACGCGTTTTTTAATTTCAGCTTCCGATGGACGGGTGGCACGCGGACGTACACGTAAACCAAAGGCAATGTTGTCAAAAACAGTCATGTGACGAAACAGCGCATAATGCTGGAAGACGAAACCGACCTGACGCTCACGCACGTGAACATCGGTGGCATCCTGACCTTCCAGAATCACCTGACCACCATCGGCAGATTCCAAACCGGCAATAATCCGCAGCAGGGTGGTTTTACCACAGCCCGATGGACCTAACAGGGCCACCAGCTGGCCGTCTGGAAAATCGAGGGAGATGTTGTTCAGTGCATGGAATGCACCAAAGTGTTTTTCAATATTTTTAACTTGAATACTCATGAGGTCATTCCTTAAGAAACTGTTGAATCTTCATTACGTTTGTCCTGCTTTTCCTGACGGATTTCGACCCAGGTTTTCAGGATCAAGGTCACAATTGCCAGTAGGGCCAGCAGGGATGACACCGCAAACGCAGCACTGAAGGTATATTCGTTATAGAGAATCTCAACGTGTAAAGGCAAGGTATTGGTTTCACCGCGAATGTGTCCAGACACGACCGAGACCGCACCAAACTCACCCATCGCCCGGGCATTACACAGAATGACACCGTAAATCAGGCCCCATTTAATATTTGGTAAGGTAACTTTCCAGAAAGTTTGCCAGCCAGAGGCACCCAGTACAATGGCCGCTTCTTCTTCTTCGGTGCCTTGCGCTTCCATGAGCGGAATCAGTTCACGCGCCACAAACGGTACAGTAATAAAGATGGTGGCAATGACAATCGCTGGCACGGCATACAAAATCTTGATGTCGTTGTCCATTAACCAGTTGCCCATCCAGCCCTGGGTACCAAAAATCAGTACCAGCATCATCCCGGCAATGACCGGAGAAACCGAGAATGGTAAATCAATGATGGTGGTCAGAATTGATTTACCCGGGAAGTTAAACTTGGCTACCGACCAGGCTGCGGCTACACCAAACACCACGTTGAGTGGAACGGCAATGGCCGCAGTGAGTAAGGTCAGTTTGACTGCAGATAAGGTATCTGGATGTACCAGTGCCTGGGTATACACGCCCACGCCTTGTTTAAAGGCTTCAACGAATACCAGAATTAACGGCAGAATCAGGCAGCTCAGGAAGAAAATCAGGGCAATGGTCAGTAAGGTGTAGCGAACCCAGGTCGGTTCACGGGTGGCATCACGCGATTGCAGCTTGTCGGCCAAAGCATTGCTGTTGGTATTTAAACTCATCGGGCTGTTCTCCCTGTACGACGGCTGGCCCATGCTTGTAACAAGTTAATCAGGAACAGCATCACGAATGAAATCAGCAGCATTACCACCGCAATAGTGGTTGCACCGGCATAATCATATTCTTCTAAACGGGAGATAATCATCAGCGGGGCAATTTCAGTTTCAAAAGGCTGGTTCCCGGCAATGAAGATTACCGAACCATATTCACCCACGCCACGGGCAAAGGCCAGGGCAAAACCAGTAATTAATGCCGGCAGTAAAATCGGGAAAATCACTTTGGTAACAATCTGCAGACGGTTTGCGCCCAGAGCAGATGCCGCTTCTTCCAGCTCGGTTTCCAGATCGCTGAGTACCGGTTGTACGGTACGCACCACAAATGGAATACCAATGAAGATCAGGGCCAAGGTAATCCCGATTGGGGTATAGGCCACCTGAATGCCTAAAGGTTCCAGATACTGACCAATCCAGCCGGTCGGTGCATATAAAGAGGTCAGGGCAATACCGGCCACGGCGGTCGGTAAGGCAAAAGGTAAATCGACCAGCGCATCAATCAGGCGTTTGCCCGGGAAGCGGTAACGCACCAGACACCAGGCCAGCAATAAACCAAAAACGACGTTCACCAGCGCTGCGATCAGCGCAGCACTAAAACTTAACTGCAAAGATTTTAAGATACGTTCAGAACTTAAAATTTCCCATAAACCTTCCCAGCCAATGTCCAGCGATTTTAAAAATACGGCAGACAAAGGAATCAGAACGATTAATGATAAATACGCTAGGGTAAAGCCTAGAGAAAGACCAAATCCTGGCAGCACTCGGGACCGCTGCGACATGATTACTCCTCAAAGAGAGAATGCGGGCTGAAATCAGCCAGCGAAAAATAAATAAATTTCGGCACAAGCATAATTTGCGAGGGTTAAATTGCAAATTTAAATAAATACTTGCTGTCATCAGTAATACTGATATGCTGCATAGCCTTTTCTGAAATCAGGTAATTCCAGAGTTCAGGAAAAGGACCAAAACCAGAGGCGACATTAATATGCCCGACATGGCCCAAGCTTACCGGTTCTAATTGCCAGGACTGCGCCAGTTCCAGTGCATGTTCGGCATTTAACCAGGGATCATTTTCACTGATCAGCATGCTGGCGGGAACCTGCACTTGCAGCTGATGAAAATAATCCTGATAGTCATGCTGGCTGTCACGGGCAAAACCGGCTTCACCAAAACGGCCCGGGTTGGCCGGTGCCACCAGTACCAGATTCTTGACCTTGCGTTGCAGCGCCGGGTATTGCGCCAGAGCGGCTACGGTAGTCAAACAGCCAAAGCTATGCGCCACAATTTGCAGCGGTGCATCAATCGCCGCCACGGTGCTTCGGAACTGTTCTACCCAGGTTTCGAGTACCGGGGCATTCCAGTCCTGCTGCTCGACGCGGGAGCAGGACATGAGCTGTCGTTGTAACCAGGATTGCCAGTGGCTATATTCACTGCCACCTACGCCCGGAACAATTACGGTATGAATCATGTCGATGCTCCTTTGCTTACCTTACAGTTGCTGATGCTACAGCTGAATTATTTAGCGCTATTGGCTTTTACGATCTGGTCGAAAATACCGCCATTTTCAAAATGTGCAGACTGGACTTTGGCCCAGCCCCCAAATTCCTGATCTACCGTGACCAGCTTTAACGGCTTAAAGACCTGGCTGTATTTCTTTAATGCTGCTTCGCTACGAGGACGATAATAATGTTTGCCGGCTAAATCCTGTCCGAGTGGGGAATACAGGAAGTTTAAATAGCCTTGGGCCAAATATTTGTTGCCGTGTTTTTCGGCATTTTTCTCAACAATGGCCACCGGCGGTTCTGCCAGTACCGACAGGCTTGGGGTAATAATTTCAAATTTACCCGGCTGCTCACGAATGGCTAAGTGCGCTTCATTTTCCCAGGCCAGCAGCACATCACCAATGCCACGCTCGGCAAAGGTGGTGGTTGAACCGCGGGCGCCCGAATCAAGGACTTTGGTGTTTTTATAAATTTTACGTACAAATTCCTGTGCGGTTTGATCATTGCCACCCGGCTGATGTTTAGCCCAAGCCCAGGCGGCCAGATAGTTCCAGCGTGCACCGCCTGAGGTTTTCGGGTTCGGGGTAATAATGCCCACACCCGGCTTGACCAGATCGCCCCAGTCCTGAATGCCTTTCGGGTTGCCTTTACGCACTAAAAATACAATGGTCGAGGTATAAGGTGTCGAGTTATGTGGTAATTTCTTTTGCCAGTCTGCCGGAAACAGTTTGGCTTTTTCCGCAATTACATCAATATCGGCGGCCAAAGCCAGTGTCACCACATCGGCACTCAGGCCATCAATTACGGCACGGGCCTGCTTGCCTGAACCGCCATGCGACTGTTTAAAATTAATTTTTTGTTCGGTCCGGCTTTCCCAGTATTTGCCGAACTGTTTATTCACATCATCATATAATTCACGGGTCGGGTCATACGACACGTTCAGAAAATCTTTTGCAGCAACACCAAAGGAGGATGCCGAAATTAATGCGGCCAGTACCCCAATTTTTAATTTTGTAAAACTCATGACTAACCTCAAATTTTTCGCTGTTTTGTAACATGAGGCAAGAATAGCGCTAGTCTTATTCCTAAAAAAATAATAAAAAATGAATTTTATATGAATAAAAAAGAAATATAAATAGATCTTCCATTCTTACACTAAAGCCAGCTCAAATAGATACTTGTTGTATGCAATGTTTTAAGAATGCTGAGGAAATATCGGCCGTTTCAGTGCTGGACCGTGCCTTTCATTATGGCGATGGCTGCTTTAGTACCGCGCGCATCCGCAATGGCCAGATTGAACTGGAGGCCTTACATCTGCTGCGGTTACAACGCGGCTGTGAGCGTTTGTATGTAAATGCCAATCTGGCTTTTATCCAGCAGTCGATTCAACAGCTGCAGCAGCGCTATCCGCAGGTTAACGGCACCTTAAAAATCATCATTAGTCGGGGAGATGGACAGCGCGGTTATAGCCTGCCCGCACAAGAGGCTGATGTCTGGGTCTTTTTTTATCCTAAAGCAGTGGATGATTTTCACTATGAAAAAATCGCCAGTGGTGTGTTGAAACAAGCGATGGGGCTGAGTATGCCACATCTGGTCGGCATCAAAAGCCTGAACCGTTTAGAACAGGTGATACTGAAAAAAGAAGCCGATGCGCAGGGTTGGCCGGAAGCCTTGGTGACTGATGTGCAAGGCTCGGTTGTTGAAGGGGTGAGCAGTAATTGTTTCATTCTTATAAACAATGAATGGATTACGCCGGAACTTCGTTATAATGGCGTCCACGGCGTGATGCGGGCTGAAATTCTGGCCCGTATGCAGCAGCACGGCATTTCCTGTCGCCAGCGTTATGTCGATATGGAAGAAATTGCGCAGTTCCAGAGTCTGTTTTTCTGTAATGCGCTCAGTCCGATGAAAATCGTGATCCAGCTCGATGCACGCCTTTTAGATGTTCAAGCCTGTATTGAACTGTTTAATCGTCTTCAATTGAATCAGATGCATTAATATGTCTTCATCCCGCTCTAAAACGAAAAAGAAAAACAAGCCTCGTTCCCCATTGCCGATGAAAGGCATTTTAACCCTGTTACTGGGCGTACTCCTCATTGTCGTAGTCATCCTCTGGTCCAGCCTGTTTAAAGACTATCCGGTAAAAGGCCAGAAAGAATTACTGGCCATTGGCGATGGCGATACCTATTCCGGTTTTATTGATCGTCTGGAAAAAAATGATCAGGTCAGTTTTCCGATTATTCTGAAGCTGTATCAGAAAATCATGATTCATGATTCGATGAAAGCCGGGGTTTATGAAATCCAGCAGGGTATGAGCATCCGTGAAGTCATGGAAATGATCTCCAATGCAGAAAATGCGCAGATGAACCGGATTCTGGTCATTGAAGGCACCACCTTTAAACAATTGGTGCAGCATCTGCAAAAGGATGAGCTGGTGACTAAAGAAGTCAGCCATCTTCCGACCGATCAATTATTAAAAGCACTGAATATTCCGTTTGAGCATCCGGAAGGCCTGTTTGCGCCAGATACCTATTTCTTTGCCAAGGGCGAATCGGATCGTAAAATTCTGACCGATTTATATCAGCGTCAGATGAAAGCACTGGATGAAGCCTGGGCCAACCGTGCACCAGATTTACCGTACAAGAATAAATATGAAGCGCTGGTGATGGCGTCGATTATTGAAAAAGAAACCCATGTCGATAGCGAACTGCGTCAGGTCTCTGGCGTATTTGTGCGCCGTTTAAAGATAGGCATGCGTTTACAAACTGACCCAACCGTCATTTATGGAATGGGCGACAAATATCAGGGCAATATTACCCGTAAGGATTTACGTACCCCAACCCCGTACAATACCTATACCATCTATGGTTTGCCGCCAACACCAATTGCACTGCCAAGCAAACGCACGATTGAAGCAGCAATGCATCCGGATGATTCCGACAATCTTTATTTTGTCGCCACCGGTGATGGCGGGCATAAATTCAGTACCAATCTGCAAGATCATAACCGCGCAGTTCAGGAATATCTGGCGGTCATTCGTGCGAAGAACAAGGAGTGAGCATGTTTATTAGCTTTGAAGGCACCGAAGGGGTAGGTAAAACCACGCTCATCCGTCGTATTTATGAACATTTGCAGGCTCAAGGCAGTGAAGTAGTGCTAACCCGTGAACCGGGTGGCACCCCGATGGCCGAGCAGATTCGCAGTCTGCTGCTTTCAGTCAATCATGACGAGCAGATGTGTAATGATACTGAATTACTGCTGATGTACGCAGCGCGCGCCCAGCATCTGGCGCAGGTGATTCTGCCTGCACTGGCAGCTGGCAAAACGGTACTCTGTGACCGCTTTACTGATGCCAGCTTTGCCTATCAGTGTGCTGGGCGTGGCCTAAGCCGGGAAAAGTTGCAACTGCTGAACCAGAATTTTGTTTCGCACATGCCGGCTCTGACTTTCTGGCTGGATGCACCGATTGAACTGGGCATGTCCCGTGCGCGTGAACGTGGTGCGCTGGACCGTTTTGAACAGGAAAAAGTCACCTTTTTTGAAAAGGTGCGTGCTGGTTATCAGGAGTTGTGGCAGGCAGAACCAGAACGGATTAAACGTTTAGATGCCACCCAAAGTCCGGATCTGGTCTTTGCCGAGGCGCTCAAATATTTACAGACAGTCGCTGCTTAAATTTGGGTCAAGACTAAAAATCTTCTATAGTAGCGTGATGATAGAGGATTTTTTGATCACAATGAAAAGTAACCGTGCTGAAATTATTGAATTTTTACAACAAGAATTTCCCCAGAGCCTGGAAAAATGCGAGATTGATGCGGTCACGCCCATGGGTGCCTGCTTGACCTATCGGGTTGGGGAAAGTGAATTACGTCCGGGCGGCACGATCTCTGGTCCGACCATGATGACGGCTGCAGATCTGGCTTTATATGTAGCCATTCTGGGCCAGATTGGGATTGTCGGGTTGGCGGTCACCACCAACCTGAATATCAATTTTTTACGCAAACCCGCTGGTGGAAAAAACCTGCGGGCGGAATGCCGGCTCATGAAACTGGGTAAAAGTCTGGCCGTGGGTGAAGTCTGGATTTATTCAGTCGGGCAGGAGGAACCGGTGGCGCATGTGACCGGAACCTATTCAATTCCACCCCAAGTGGCTTGATTCTCAGGTCACTTGTTCTTTTGATCTGGCTCGCTTGATTTTATCCTTTTCTTACTCGTCTTAATTTTGCTTGCTTCAGTTTCTTCGCCAATCTGATGCTTCCAGCTTTTTATTTTTTGAAGCCTATTTAATTCGCCGAAAAGCACCCTCCGAATTATTTAAAACTTATCCTTATATTTCAGCAAAATCGCTTTATTGATTTACATGATGTTACTTATTAATTACTCAAAGTTACATATCTTAAATCTTACTCCAATCAAGTGGTTAATTTTTAACCTTAAATATTTCATTCTTTGTCTAAGGTGTTGTTCCCTCAAAAATTGCTCTAGGCTCTAGGCCTGTTGAAAAATGATCAAATGAGGGGGGAAATGCTTAAATTTAAAAATAAAATGATCCAGGGCGCAATTTTCGATATGGATGGCACAATGTTTGATACTGAGCGTTTACGGTTTCAAACCTTGAAACAGGCATCTCGGGAATTGATTGGAGTCGAGTTCAGCGATGACTATTTAATGGGTTGTCTGGGCTTGAGTGCGCGGAGTGCCAAACAGCTGGCACAGGCTAAATATGGTGAAGATATTCCCTATACCGAAATTCGCCAGCGTGCCGATGAGCTGGAACTGGAAAGTGTGCGTCAGTTTGGCGTGCCGATTAAAACCGGTTTGCTACAGGTGCTGGAGCGCTTGCGTAAATCCGGGCTGCGCATGGCAGTGGCGACGTCCAGTCGTCGTGCCATTGCCGAAGAATATTTAATTAATGCCAATGTCTATAAATTTTTTGATGTACTGGTGTGCGGAGATGAAGTCCAACGTGGCAAACCGCATCCGGAAATTTTCCTGACCGCTGCGCAAAAGCTGAATCTCTCCGCCAGTGACTGTTTCATGTTTGAAGATTCAGACAATGGTGTGACCTCGGCCTATGCAGCGCAGGGCATTACCGTGCTGCTGCGGGACATTAAAGCACCAAATGAACAGATGCTGTCTAAGGCGCATTACTACTATGAAAGCATGGAAGATTATCTGGAAGATTTAAACCTGTATATTCCGGCCTTGGGCATGCCCAGCCTGCAGGAAGCCTTTCCACAAACCTTGAACCAGCTAACTGTCGGAATCCATGGTTTTGGTGCGATTGGTGGCGGTTATCTGGCGCAGGTATTATCGCATTGGGATGGTTATACCCGTCCGAAACGGATTTACGCTTCTACCCGTAACCAGCTGTATCGCTCTGCGGTGAATGCTTTTGGCACCTATTGCATTCGTTATGGGCAAATGTCCTATGATGAACGTATTGAAAACATGAGCATTATTGATGCAGATAACCTGCAGCACATGCAGGAGATGTATATCGAATCCAGCTTGATTGCCTTATGTCTGCCAGAAAAAGCGCTGAGCAGCGAAGCTGAGGTGATTGCGCAAGGCCTGTATGCACGTTATCTGGCCCATCAGGACCAGCCGGCTGCGCCTTTAACCGTGCTGATTATTTTAAATAAAGTCGGTGCCAAGCAGTTATTGCTGGAGCATATCCGTAAAGCCCTGGTGGCCTTAAGTGATGTGCAGACCGCACAAGCCATTTTAGCGCAGCATTATTTCTGCGATACCGTGGTCAACCGTATGGTATCCAAACTGACTGACCAGAACCTGTACCGCCAGCTACGGATTAAATACAACATCTTCAAGCAGTCGCAAACGGAAGATGAAGCCGAGCCGGTTGAAATTGAGGATAACACCCGTTTGCAGCCGGAGCAGGAACGTCAGGCCAGCCTGTATGTGGAAGATTTGCGCCGTAATTTCCAGCCGAGTCATATTCTGCAAACGATGGATCTCATTCTGTTTAATGCAGAAATTGACATGCCAATTTATGTAGAAAATGCCAGCCCGTTACTACAAAAAATGCGGCAGATGATTCTGGTCGAAGACATCAGTGAAATCCAGCTGATTAAAAACCGGCTCTGGAACGGGGTGCATGCCATGCTTGCCTGGTATGCCAGCCTGCGTGGTCATCAAACCATTGGTGTGGCTCTGGCCGACCCGCAGATTGAACAGTTCATGCAGCAGTTGTTGCAGCAGGTTCAGCAGGGACTGGCGGTGGTGTTACCACACCGGCAACACGACCTGCATGCACTGGCACAAAGTTTTGCAAACTCCTGTGTCCATGCCTATAAAGACCCGTGTGCGCGGGTGGCGCGTGATCCGCTACGCAAGCTCAGTGCATCCGAGCGGGTGTTAGGTTCAATTGCCAGCAATGCCCAGGCCGGGTTGCCGTATCAGTTTTTGGCACAAGGTGCTGTATTGGGCTATGTCTATGCGGTGCAAACCCATCAGCTGACCGAGGCGCAGGCTTTGGCACATTTACAGACACAATTGCAGCAGCCACATTTCTCGGCACAAGTGGCACTGACTTTACGTAATTATGTGCAGACCTATCTGCCGCAATTGCTGTCCGGAGTGCTAGAACCTGAGCAGTTGCCATTATTAAAGCCAACCTCGAGTGCAGCGCAATATGCTTCAACTTGAGGAACCATCCGGCTGAAACCATTTTTGGCTGATCCCAATAAAAAACCGAATCGCATTCTGCGATTCGGTTTTTTTATCTTTCAGAACTGAAGATGGCATAAGCGTTTTAAGCCGGCACATCCTCATTCACCAATGGCGTTTCTACCTGGAAGTTTGGCGGCGTGAGGACAGTTTTACGCAGCTCATCTGCCAGTTCTGGATAATCCAGGGTGTAATGCAGGCCACGCGATTCTTTACGCTGCATGGCACAGCGCACAATCATTTCTGAAACCAGCACCAGATTACGCAGTTCAATCAGGTTTTTACTGACTTTGTAGTCCTGATAATACTCGGTAATTTCACGTTTCAGCATTTCAATACGGTGCAGGGCACGTTGCAAACGCTTGGTGGTGCGGACAATTCCGACGTAGTTCCACATGGTGGCGCGCAGTTCATCCCAGTTTTGTAGAATCACCACATCTTCATCCGGATGGGTCACTTGAGAATCATCCCAGGCCGGCACATTTGGTGATTGATAATCGGGCTTGAATTCAGCCTGAATATGTTCAGCAGCACTCATGCCATATACAAAACATTCTAAAAGTGAGTTACTGGCCATACGGTTAGCACCATGCAGGCCGGTATAAGACGTTTCACCAATGGCATACAGGCCGGCAATATCGGTCTGGCTGTGTTCATCAACCACTACACCGCCACAGGTATAATGCGCTGCCGGGACCACCGGAATCATATCTTTGGTGATGTCGATGCCCAATTCCAGTAAACGCGCATACAGGGTCGGGAAGTGTTCTTTAACAAACTCGGCCGGTTTATGGGTGATGTCTAGCCAGACATGACGAATCCCCAGACGCTTGATTTCAAAGTCAATCGCACGTGCCACAATATCACGTGGTGCCAGTTCGGCACGCTCATCGAAACGTAGCATAAAGCGTTCACCATCTGGCAGGCGTAAATAGGCGCCTTCACCGCGCATGGCTTCGGTAATCAAGAAGGAACGGGCTTGCGGATGGTATAAACAGGTCGGATGGAACTGGTTAAATTCCATATTGGCGACGCGACAACCGGCGCGGTAGGCCATGGCAATCCCGTCACCGGTGGCAATATCCGGGTTAGAGGTGTACAGATAGGCTTTCATGGCACCGCCGCAGGCCAGTGCGGTAAAGGGTGCCAGGAAGGTATCAATCTGGTCGGTGTTTTCATCCAGGGCATACAGGCCCAATGCACGATTGTCACCGGTTTGACCGAGTTTCTGTGTGGTAATCAGGTCAATGGCAACAAAGTTTTCAAAAATCTGGATATTCTGTTTTTCTCTGGCCCGCTGGACCAGTGTCGTTGAAATGGCACGTCCCGTGGCATCTGCTGCGTGAATGATCCGGCGCTGGGAGTGGCCGCCTTCACGGGTTAAATGCAGTTGTTCCTGTTCATCGAGGGTAAATTGAACGCCATGTTCAAGCAGGAAATCGACCGAAGGTTTACCGCCCTCTACAGTTTGTTGCACGGCATTCAGTTCACATAAATGCGCGCCTGCAATCATTGTGTCATCTATATGCTGTTGAATAGAGTCGGTTTCATCCAGTACGGCTGCGACCCCACCTTGGGCATAAAAGGTGCTGGCATCAGTCAGGGCCGACTTGGCCAGCACGGCAATTTTAAAATGAGCTGGTAATGACAGTGCCAGACTTAAACCTGCGCCGCCACTACCCACAATGATCACATCAAAATGATGAGTTGCATGTAAATTAGACATGTCCATCAGCTAATTTGAAAAAAGTCTGGTAATGACAACGCTTTTTAAAACAAAAGGCAAGGGTCAAGATGCTTATTAATGATGAGAAAAAGCAATAAAACTCCATTTTATAAAAAATGGCGCAAGCACTTGTATCCTGTTGAGGAATTGAACATATTATTACGAAATCTTAAAAAGCGTTATGTTAAAAACAGAACATCACATTTTTATAAACAAATTGAGTGAATGCTATATATGAATAATCGCTACTTACAGAAGGGTCTCTATGCAGCTGTGTTCACTATGGCATCTGTTCAAGCACAGGCCTCTACTTCAGTAGATTTTTCCAACCTGGTTGAACAGGTCAGCCCCGGTGTTGTCAGTGTCAATGTGGTCAAACGTTTAAGCCAGGAAGAGCTGTTACAACAACAGGTTCCGGAACTGTTACGCCGTTTCTTTGGCGATGGGGTGGTGATTCCGCAGCGTCAGGCGCCACAGGAAAAAACCGGTTATGGCAGTGCCTTCTTTATCAGCAAAGATGGCTACTTGCTCACTAACCACCATGTGATTGAAAATGCCTCCAAAGTCACCATTGTCCTGAATGATCGCCGTGAAATTGATGCCACCGTGGTCGGCAGTGATGAACGGACTGATGTGGCCTTGCTGAAAGTATCTGGCAGCAATTTCCCTGAACTGCGTACCGGTAATGTCGATCGCCTGAAAGTCGGTGAGCCGGTACTGGCGATTGGCTCACCATTCGGTTTTGACTATTCCGCCTCTGCCGGTATTGTCAGTGCCAAAATGCGTAACATGATGGGGGAAACCTCGGTACCGTTTATTCAGACTGACGTTGCCTTAAACCCGGGTAACTCGGGTGGACCGCTATTTAACCAGCGCGGTGAGGTGGTTGGGGTCAACTCGCGCATCTTTAGTGGAACGGGCGGCTATATGGGCCTGTCTTTCTCGATTCCGATTGATGTGGCGATGGAAGTGGCAGACCAGTTAAAACAGCATGGTAAAGTCACCCGTTCCTATTTAGGCGTGAGCCTGCAGGATATTGACCGGACGCTGGCAGAATCGTATCGACTGGATAAACCGGAAGGGTCCTTAATTACCCAGGTGGCACCGGATTCTCCAGCCGCCAAAGCCGGCTTGCGTGCCGGTGATGTGATCTTAAAATACAACGGTACCCCAATTTCGCGCACCAGCGAATTACTCAATTATCTGAACCGTACTGCACCTAAACAGACCATCCAGCTGGAAGTTTTACGCGATGACCGTCGCCGGAATATCTCGGCTACTTTAAGTACTGCACCGGATGACACCCCGGCCAAGAGTAATGTTACGCCAAGCCAGAATAAAGGCCCGGTACTTGGGGTCGCAATCCGGAACCTGTCAGCAGCAGAAATGCGTCAGCTGGAAATTAAAGGCGGCGTGCTGATTCAGGAAGTCCGTCCGGGCAGTATTGCAGCGCAGTCGCGAATTTTACCGGGTGATGTCATCGTACAGCTGAACAATAGCCCAGTCACCGACAGCAACAGCTTTGTTCAGGCGGTTTCGCAGCTGAAAAAGGGCAGCGTGGCGCGTGTGACCTTAATCCGTCAGGGACAACGTGCTATTGTCGGCATGCGAATTTCCTGATCTGAGCCAGTTAAAAACCACAGCCTGCTGTGGTTTTTTTATTTTTCAATTTATCCGGGGCCAATTTTCAGTAGACTAGGGGCCTCAATAGCCGATGCAGCAGTACAGTAACAGAGCATGAGCAGTACATTTTTTGATTTAAAACTTCAGGTTCAACCCGAGCATATCGACAGTCTGGGCCATGTCAACAACGTGGTTTATGTGCAGTGGATGCAGGATGTGGCCAGCGCCCATATTGAAACCTTAGGCCTGGGCATGGCGCAGTTTCTGGAAATGAAACATGCCATGGTGGCGGTGGAGCATCATGTGCAGTATCGCAAGGCTGCATTTGCCGGTGAAGAGCTGATTTTAAGAACCTGGCTCAGTGAAATTAATGCGCTGTACCTGTTTCGCCAGTATGTGTTTTATCGTCCGCAGGACCAGAGCGTGCTGTTTGTCGCGCAAACCAAATGGGCCTGTGTGGAAATAGACAGCGGCCGTCCAAAACGCATGTCGCCAAGTTTTTCCCAGGCGTATCAGCCTATTCCAGCCGATCTGAATCCGATGGATTTTAACCAGTATCCGCCACAGCCGGCATAAGCATCGTCACTGGCCGGTTTGTATCGGATGATCTAAAACCGGCCGGGCCGAAAAGCTTTGCATTATTTTGGATACTTTAAAAAATCCATCTGCTATAATCCTTCGCAATTTCTATTCGGCTTTTGCTGTGCACTGAATCTGGTTTGCATAGCGCGTTATTTTTTAAGGTAGCCCATGGCGCAAGCTAAAAAATCTGTTGATATTAAAAACATTCGTAACTTCTCGATCATTGCACATATCGATCATGGCAAGTCGACCCTTGCGGATCGTTTCATTCAGACCTGTGGCGGTTTGCAGGATCGCGAAATGCAGGCGCAAGTACTGGACTCAATGGAACTTGAGCGTGAACGTGGGATTACCATTAAAGCGACTTCGGTGACCTTGTACTATACCCATCCGAATGGTCAGGAATACCAGTTAAATTTCATTGACACCCCGGGACATGTTGACTTTTCTTATGAAGTTTCACGTTCACTGGCAGCGTGTGAAGGCGCACTACTGGTGGTTGATGCTGCCCAGGGCGTAGAAGCACAATCGGTTGCCAACTGCTATACCGCGATTGAGCAAGGGCTGGAAGTTTTACCAATTCTGAACAAGATTGACCTGCCGCAAGCAGAGCCTGAACGTGTGATTCAGGAAATTGAAGATATTATTGGTATTGAAGCAACCGATGCGCCGACCTGTTCAGCCAAAACCGGTCTGGGGATTGCGGGTGTGTTAGAGCGTCTGGTTGATGTTATTCCAGCACCAACCGGTGATCGTGATGCGCCATTGCAAGCTTTAATCGTCGACTCATGGTTTGATAACTATCTGGGCGTTGTGTCTCTGGTGCGTGTGAAGCAGGGACGTGTGCGTAAAGGCGACAAGATGTTGATGAAATCAACCGGTCAAACGCACATCATTACCTCGGTGGGTATTTTCAATCCGAAACATACTGAAACCGATATTCTGGAAGCGGGCGAAGTCGGCTTCGTGATTGCCGGCATTAAAGACATTTTTGGTGCACCAGTCGGCGATACCATCACTTTGGCAACCACGCCAGAAGTGGAAGTGTTACCGGGCTTCAAGAAAGTAAAACCGCAGGTCTATGCCGGTTTGTTCCCGATTGATGCCAGCGATTTTGAACCGTTCCGTGAAGCACTGCAAAAGCTGCAAATCAATGACTCGGCGCTGTTCTTTGAACCAGAAAGTTCGGATGCGCTCGGTTTTGGTTTCCGCTGTGGCTTCCTTGGTATGCTGCACATGGAAATCGTTCAGGAACGTTTAGAACGTGAATACGATCTGGACCTGATTTCTTCTGCGCCTACGGTTATTTATGAAGCCGTAATGAAAAATGGCCAGACCGTGTACATCGACAGTCCATCGAAAATGCCAGACGGTTCCACCGTTGAAGACTTACGTGAACCGATTGCCGAATGTCATATTCTGGTGCCGCAAGAATACTTGGGTAACGTCATGACCTTGTGTATCGAGCGTCGTGGTGTGCAAAAAGACATGAAATTCATGAGTAATCAGGTATCCATTACCTTTGAAATTCCAATGGCCGAAGTGGTGATGGATTTCTTTGATAAATTGAAATCCTGCTCACGTGGTTTTGCATCACTAGATTACAACTTCGTGCGTTTTGAAAGTTCATCGCTGGTGAAAGTCGATGTCTTGATTAACGGTGAAAAAGTCGATGCGCTGGCAATGATCTGTCACCGTCAGGATGCCCGTCATCGTGGTATTGCACTGGTTGAAAAAATGAAAGACCTGATTCCACGTCAGATGTTTGATGTCGCAATTCAGGCGGCCATTGGTGCGCAAATCATTGCCCGTTCAACGGTAAAAGCCATGCGTAAGAACGTATTGGCCAAATGTTATGGCGGTGACGTGTCGCGTAAGAAGAAACTGCTGGCCAAGCAGAAAGAAGGTAAGAAACGTATGAAGCAAGTGGGTAGCGTTGAAATCCCACAAGAAGCGTTCTTAGCTGTATTAAAAGTCGAACGCTAATAAGATTAGAAGGATAAACGCCCATGGATTTTGATTTTAATTTGATCCTCGTTCCTGCCACGCTGTTTTTTATTGCTGTGTGGTTGCTGGATAAATTTGTCTTCAAGCAAAGACAGACCAAAGGGCGGGGCAATGAAAATTTCATTATCACATGGGCGTATGACTTCTGGCCGGTACTGGCCGTTGTGCTGGTGCTGCGTTCGTTTTTATATGAGCCGTTTAACATCCCGTCAGATTCAATGGTGCCAACCCTGGAGACCGGGGATTTTATTCTGGTAAATAAATTTGACTATGGCGTGCGTTTGCCAATCGTCAACAGCAAAATTATTGATACCGGTTCGCCAGAACGCGGTGATGTGGCGGTGTTCCGTTATCCGCCACAACCAAGCATTAGCTACATTAAGCGGATTGTGGGTTTGCCGGGTGATCATATTGTTTATGATCATGGCCAATTTACCATTAACGGCGAAAAGGTGCAGAAAGTTGCACTGGAATTTAGCCGTGAAAAAGACAGCCTCGATACACCCAACTCGATTTACCATCAGGAAACTTTAGGCAAGCATACTTTTACCATGCGTGAACTGGAAGGCGTAAACGTGGCGCGTCAGGCACCCTTTATTAATTATGTCGAAAATGGTAAATATGCTTCTACAAATGGTTTATATTGGGAAGTCAAAGTTCCAGAAGGTCATTACTTCGCGTTAGGGGATAACCGCGATCAGAGTGCTGACAGCCGTTTCTGGGGTTTTGTACCTGAAGAAAACCTGACCGGCCGTGCCGTCTATATCTGGATGCACAAAGAGCCTGGTTTTAAATTGCCGTCTTTTAGCCGAAACGGCAGCATAGATTAAAATCATCCATTAGGAAAATAACAAAATGCGTCATCAACAAGGGGCATCGTATATTGCAATTCTGGTTGCAATTATTGGTTTTGCTTTTATGGCAAAAATTGCAGTTGCGGTTTGGGGACCGTATTTCGATGATCGAATGCTGGATAACCAGATTAAAGAGCAGTTGATTCATGGACCCAAAAACCTGAGTCCGCAAAAATTCATTGGGGAAATGGATAAGCGTTTAAGTATGAACAACATTCGTGATATTAAATTTGCGGATGTTGCCCAGGTCACCAATGTAGATGGTCTACAGGTGAAGAAAGACTATGAGATAAGAAAACCGTTCTTATTGAATATTGATATTGTCATGAAATTCGAGAAAAGTTTTGATCAAAGCTCAGTCCAAGCTCAATGAAACGCGTTTGGCCAGCCGCATCGGATACCAGTTTAAACAGCCGGATCTGCTCAAGCTGGCGCTGACGCATCGTTCGGTCAGTCACAAACACAACTATGAACGCCTAGAATTTCTAGGCGATTCACTTTTAGGGATGATTATTGCCAATTATCTCTACACCGCCTATCCGCAGGAAAATGAAGGGCGGCTGACCCGTATGCGCGCAACACTGGTGCGTCAGGAAGCACTGGGTAAAATCGCCAATGATTTAAAACTCAGTCAAAATTTAATTCTCAGTACCGGTGAATTGAAATCAGGCGGTCATCATCGTGAGTCTATACTTGCAGATGCAGTCGAGGCGATTATTGGTGCGATTTATATCGACTGTGGGGATTTAAACCTGCTACAGACGATTGTGTTAAAATGGTATGTGCCTTATCTGGATCATATTGAGCCAACCGATCAGCTCAAAGATCCGAAATCACGCCTGCAAGAGTATTTACAAGCACGTAAAAAACCTCTCCCAGTTTACGAGGTTGTAGATATTCAGGGTGATGCCCCGAACCAGCATTTCAAGGTGGAATGCCGGGTCGATGCTTTACCGGTAATGAAAGGTGAAGGTTCTAGCCGCCGCTTTGCCGAGCAGGCAGTTGCCGCGGAAATTTTAAAACTCTTGGAGCAAACGTCTCAATGACAATCCATTCCGATCACAACGATGCTGATCACGAGTCGCAAAGCGACAGCCACGATTTAATCAATCAATTCTTCAGTTCACAAGGTCAGGAAATTCCATCGGATTACCGTAGCGGATTTGTGGCCATTGTGGGCCGGCCAAACGTGGGTAAATCTACCCTGATGAACCACCTGTTGGGTCAAAAACTGTCTATTACCTCGCGTAAGCCACAAACCACCCGTCATAAAATTGTCGGGATTGATTCGCGTGAAAAATCTCAGGCAGTGTATGTTGATACTCCGGGGATGCACAAAAAAGAAGTGCGTGCCATCAACAAAATGATGAACCGTGCCGCGCACTCGGCGCTGCGAGATGTGAATCTGGTATTATTCGTCGTCGATGCACAAAAATGGACCCAGAACGATGAACTCGTACTGGAGAAATTGAAAAATGCAGAGATGCCGGTCATTCTGGTGATCAATAAACTGGATACCTTCGAGAATAAAAATCAGGCGCTGCCGCTGATTCAGGAGCGTGCCAAGCTGATGAACTTTGCAGAAATTGTGCCAGTATCCGCGCTGCGTGGTGCCAATCTGGAACATCTGCGTGACACCATCGAGCAGTATCTGCCATTCCAGCCACCGTTATATTCATTTGATCAGGTCACCGACCGTTCCGAGCGCTTCCTGGCCTCTGAAATTATTCGTGAAAAAATCATGCGTCAGCTCGGTGAAGAGTTGCCATATGATTTAACCGTACAGATTGAATCATTTAAAACCGAAGAGCCGGCTTTAAATGAAAAAACCGGTCGTATGAAACCGGCCTGTACTTATATTGATGCCACCATCTTCGTAGACCGTCCGGGCCAAAAAGCCATTGTGATTGGTGAAAAAGGTGCTAAGCTGAAAAAAATCGGGATGGATGCCCGTGTCGATATGGAAAAAATGTTCGAACAGAAAATCATGCTCACGCTTTGGGTGAAAGTCAAAGGTGGCTGGTCAGATGATGAACGTGCATTAAAAAGCTTGGGATATAGCGATATCTAAGCCATGAAACGAGGAACTGTAATGACCAAAATTGCTGTGATTTTAGCCTGCATGTTCATGCTGCAGGGCTGTATTCATAAGGTGGTTACAGTTCCGGTTAAAGTGGCCTATAAAACCACCAAAGGCGTGGTCAAAGGCACGGCCGCTGTGGTCGGTGCAGTCATTCCCGATGGGGATGAAGAAGATGAAAGCAAAAAGAAAGATGATTAGGCTGATATCCTGCCCGCATGCGTAATGAAGTCTTGCATGGCTACCTGATCCATCATCGTAAATACCGCGAGCGTAGTCATATTGTGCATCTGTTTACCCAGGAATATGGGCGGATTGATGGTATTTTAAGACAAACCCCGCCACCACAATATCAACCGATTAGCCTGCAGGCCTCGGGTAAATCTGAACTGAAAAATTTTACCAAACTGGAAATTATCAACCAGCCCGTATTTTTCTTTGGCGATGCCTTTTTCTCCGGTTTTTATCTGAATGAAATTTTGCTGCGTCTGTGTCCGCTCGAAGTCGAGATGCCCGAGACTTTTCTGCAATATGCCACGACTTTGCAGCAATTGCAGCAGCTGTCGAGCCATCCGCAGCCGAACAGCTTTTTAAGACAGATTCTGCGCCAGTTTGAGCATGTGTTGCTGCAAGAACTGGGTTATGCCATCGACTTTGAAGTGGATGCCAACCAGCAGCCGATTGGTGCAACGCAGCAGTACCAGTTTTTATTAAATGAAGGCTTTATGCCAACGGCGCAGGCTTCCCGTTCTGGTTTAAGTGGCGCGCAGATTTTGAGTATGCGTGACCATGAAAAGGGTAGGGATTTTAATCCAAAACAGTTACAATTACTGTCTAAATTATATCGGCAGATGATCAGCTCCCTGCTGGGAGATCGGCCGTTAAAAAGTCGTCAATTGTGGATACAGAACTCCCAAACACAATCGTAATTAGGAAAAGAGTATGGCTGCATTACTTGGTGTAAATATTGACCATGTTGCAACATTGCGACAAGCACGTGGCACCACTTACCCAGATCCGGTCAATGCCGCACTGATTTGTGAACAGGCTGGTGCAGAGGGTATTACCTTGCATCTGCGTGAAGATCGTCGTCATATTCAGGATGATGATGTGCGTCGTATGCGTCCATTGCTGAAAACCCGCATGAATCTGGAAATGGCGGTGACTGATGAAATGATTGAGTTCGCCAAAGAAATTAAACCGCATCATATTTGCTTTGTCCCGGAAAAACGCCAGGAAGTCACCACAGAAGGTGGACTGGATGTGGTCGGTAATTTTGCTGCGGTAAAAGCGGCAACGCAGGCTCTCTCTGTTCTGGGTTGTGATGTATCCCTGTTTATTGATGCTGACTTTGCCCAGATTGATGCCGCAGTTGCTTGTGGTGCACCAACCATTGAAATTCATACCGGTGCCTACGCCGATGCTGAAACCGCAGAGGCGCAGCAGGCTGAGCTGGAACGTATTGTGAAAGGTGCCGAATATGCCGCGGCCAAAGGTCTGGTGGTGAATGCCGGCCATGGCCTGAATTTAGATAACGTGACGCCGATTGCCGCAATCCCGCAAATTCATGAACTGAATATTGGTCACTCGCTCATTGCCGATGCGGTGTTTGTGGGTCTGGCCCAAGCTGTACAGCAAATGAAAGCAGCGATTAAAGCTGCACGATAATCTTGAAGTTTTTGTATGTCGACAATCAATTATGATGAGCTCATGAAGCCGGTGATCGGCTTCCTGGGCTGTGAAACCCCGCAAGCCTGGCTGGACGAAGCACTGAATAATCTGGAAATCCTGATGCAGGATCATGCTAACTGCGAGAAAAAAGCCGCCGGTACAGCCATGAACCTGATGTTCCGCTACAGCTTCTTTACCGATTTGCAGGTCAAGCTGGCGCAACTGGTTCGTGAAGAAATGCTGCACTATGAACAGGTGCTGGAATTCATGAACAAACGCGGACAGGAGTGGAAAGGCTTAAGCGCAGGTCGTTATGCTGGCGGCTTACGCAAAGAAATCCGTACCTATGAACCAGAAGCGTTAATTGATGTACTGGTGATTGGCGCCTTTGTAGAAGCGCGTTCCTGTGAGCGTTTTTATGCCTTGGCACCGCATGTTGATGAAGAGCTGGGGCGTTACTACCGCTATTTGCTGAAATCTGAATCGCGTCATTATGAAGATTATCTGGCACTGGCATTGGACGTTGCCAAAACTGCCAAGCTAAAAAATCCGGAAGAAGATATTCAGGGCCGGATTCAGCATATTCGTGAAGTGGAAAAAAATCTGATTTTAAGCCCGGATGATACTTTCCGTTTCCATAGCGGTGTGCCGGCGCAGGCAGCTTGAAACAGTCAATATTTTTTGAGAGAAAACGGGACTTCGGTTCCGTTTTTTTATGGCTGTGAGAAGGGGAATCAGGGCTGATTTACCTGTTTTTGAAGATAGATGCTCTGCTGATCTGGCGCTTGACGTCTCGCCATTAGATCGCTCGGGAAGATCCTAATCTTCTTTTTTTATAACCTTCAGATGTGAATCGCTGTAGGAATTAAAAAGATTGAAAGCTATAAATTTTGGCAATAAAAAAGCCCAAGTTTTAAATGCTTGGGCTTTCTTGAATTTGGCTCTCCCACCTGGGCTCGAACCAGGGACCTGCGGATTAACAGTCCGTCGCTCTACCGACTGAGCTATGGGAGAATCTGAATGCGATTATAGAGGGATTTTGGCAGGGGTCAAGCGAAAACTGTCATCTTTTTTACATTTAAAGTTTATATGCTTTTTATTTGTGCAAAATAAAATAAAACACGAAAAAATCTTGCAAAGCAAAAAATCTGTTGTTAGATTAAATCCAGAAAGTCGTTTGACCAAATGGTTAAACAGTGTGGATTTAAACCAACTTGCCAGCACAAAAATGGCTAAATCGGAGACAGCGAATGAATACGCTCAGCATCCCTGAAATTTTTGCAAATCTCAATTTTTACAAAGACAACTACCTTTCTCTTATCAGCAATCCAGCAGATTATTATACGCCTGTTGCTTCGGCCTATATCAACATATGGCCAGTCGGGCATGTCGATCTGTATCTGGGCGATTTGCTGCAGCTGTGGTTTAGTGAAAAATGGCTGATCAATGAGCCATGTTTCCAGCTTTCAGAGCATCCGGATCATGCGACCCGCACACCCTTACAGCGCAGCCAGGATTTATACTTGTATCAGCTTGCAGGCAGTGCATTGTCGGGCAGTAACCGCTGCCGGGTCTGGTCGGCTGCTGAACAAAAAGAACTGCGGGTGAGTCTGGATAGTGCCTTTAAATATTACTGTATTTATAAGGGTACAGACCGTCCTGACATCTCACGCAGTCAGCTCATTCAGGCGCTGAAAAAGGCCATCTAACCGTTATCTATGGTCCGCTGAATTGAGCGTTTAGAGTTAAATCAGGCCATAAAAAAAACCGCGAACAGGTCGCGGTTTTTTTATTGCTCAGAAGAGATTATTGAGCAGCTTTTTCAGCTTCGATCGACGCAATCGCTTCATCAACGCCTTCGATTGAATCCGCCGCTTTCTTGATACGCGCTAACGCATCTACCAGCACTTCATCAGCCGTTGCATAAGAGATACGCATGAAACCGCCTAAACCGAATGCATCACCTGGAACCACGGCAACGCCCGTTTCTTCCAGTAACCATGCAGAGAATTCTGTGCAAGATTTTAAGCCTTTAGCACGAATCAGTGGTTTGATGTTGGCGTAGGCATAGAACGCACCATCTGCAGGTAAGCAAGAAATACCTTTGATGTCGTTCAGACCGTTTACCACCAGGTCATGACGGCGTTTGAACGCTTCAATCATTGGTTGTAGAACGTCTTGAGGACCGTTCAATGCAGCTTCCGCAGCTACTTGTGAAATAGACGTTGGGTTAGAGGTTGACTGAGACTGGATTTTTTTCATCGCGCCGATCAATTTAGCAGGGCCCGCTGCATAGCCGATACGCCAGCCAGTCATGGCATAGGCTTTAGACACACCGTTTAACACGATAGTGCGGTCATACAGGTCTGGTGCAACAGTAGCGATGTTGTAGAACTCGTCATCCCAGCGGATTGGTTCGTACATGTCGTCAGATGCGATATACACTTCTGGGTATTTACGCAGTACTTCAGCCAGAGCTTCCAGTTCAGCTTTGGTGTAGATCATACCTGTCGGGTTAGACGGGCTGTTCAGTACCACTAAACGGGTTTTGTCTGTGATGGCTGCTTCTAACTGAGCAGGAGTGATTTTGAAGCGTTGTTCTTCACCACATTTCACAATCACTGGCACGCCTTCAGCGATGATGACCATATCTGGATAGCTTACCCAGAATGGTGCAGGGATGATCACTTCATCACCTTTGTTTAACAGTGCAAGTGCCAAGTTAAAGAATGATTGTTTACCACCGCAAGACACCAGAATCTGGTTGGCTTGGTAGTCAAGGTTATTGTCACGTTTTAGTTTCGCAATAATGGCTTTTTTCAGGCCTGGCGTACCGTCAACAGCGGTATATTTGGTAAAACCGTTGTTAATCGCTGCAATTGCTGCATCTTTGATGTGTTGTGGTGTATCGAAATCCGGTTCGCCTGCACCCAAGCCAATTACGTTATGACCAGCAGCTTTCAATTCAGCAGCTTTGTTTGTCACAGCAAGCGTTGGGGACGGTTTGATGGCATTTACACGATCAGAGAGACGTACGTCCACGGCAGTATTCCTTCTTATAGGGATTAAAAAATAAAAAGCACACTATCTTAGCTCAAAAATAGTCACTTCGTCGTTTAAAATCTCAACAAATTAATAAAAAATCACGAAATTTGTGCTTCTGCGCCTCAAAATAAGGCATTTTTGAGAATAAAAAGCCGGAGGCTCGCTTCTGACTGCAAAAAACCTTAAAATAGCGCTAATTTGATTTGAGTTATCGTCATGAGTAAGCAGCAGCCTACTTCAAAAAAACCTGTGGTAAAACTCCCATTCCCAATGCCATCTGCGGAAGAAAAAGCCCAGATGGATGCCTTGCATAATCAGGTTCGTCCTAAAGATGAAGGTTATGCCGACAAGCTGTTTCCACCACCACGTGGGACCCGTAAATCTATGGGTAAACGCTAAGAAAAATGCCACGTTCTGTGGCATTTTTTATGGGCACTTGATGGGTTTAATCCTGGGTTTCACGCCGGTCAAACTGGACATAATAGGCGCGTTTTTGGGTGTACATGGCCTGATCGGCGCGTTTTAGCATCTCTTCAATACTTTCCTGTGGTAGTGTGGTCGCAGACCCAATCGACAGATTCAGCATCTGATTACCATGAAACTGACTGTCAATTAACAGCAGTTCCTGCAAGCCTGCCAAACAGTTGTGCAGGGCAATCTCATCGGCACCCGGCAGCAAAATCACAAATTCATCACCACCAATGCGGCAGGCACTGTACTGGGTATTCTGGACAAGCTGATTCAGCAGTTCACCGGTGCGTCTGAGCAGATCATCACCGCTATCATGGCCAAAGGCATCATTCACAACTTTTAAGCCATTCATATCAATATAGATACTGGATACAGGCCGTAGACTGCTGCGCTCTAAGCGATTCACTTCTTCAGTATAATGCGAGCGATTCAAAAGCTTGGTCAGCACATCATGCTTGCCCAGATATTCCAGATAATTTTCGGCTTTTTTACGCGCGGTAATATCGGTCAAGGCCACCTGAACCGTGCTCCAGTCCTCTTCATAGCCGGGAAATACGGTAAATTGCAGCAATACATGGCGGATGCTGCCATCCAGCGCATAATTGATGGCTTCACGCTGATGGTGAATATTGCCGTTCCAGAGCTCGATCAGCTGTTCCCTGAACGTATGCTGCATTTCACCGGCAAAAATTTTATGAATATTTTACAGCAGGGTGTTTTTGTCCGGGGCGCCAAATAAATCCAGCGTGGCCTGATTGACATCAATAATCAGTACATCGCGGATACATTGCTGGATAAAATCCGGATGCACATCTAAAAAGGTATTGAAATCATCTATGCCCAAATGGCGCAGCTGATCGAGCCGGCTTTTAATCCGGCTAAAATCTTCCACCCACAAGGAGGTGGGAGAATAGACAAAGCGCGATTCAGCCAGTAAACGCTGCTGATCTGCCTGCCGGCGCGCTGCGGTATAAGGGGTAATGTTTTCGGTACTGACCAGCACCAAAGACAGGTCATCTCATGTGAAGGGACTACGGTGCCGCGTAACTGGATATCCAGCCGTTTACCGTTCAGGCTGTAATTGACCGCCTGACTGGAAAATTCGGTTTGACCTTCCCACAAGCTGATCAGCTCATCAATATGGGTACTGGCCATATCACCTTTAAAAATCTGCTCCAGGTTGCTAATTAAATGCTGCAGATCTTGGGCTTCATACAGTTCCAGGGTTTTCTGGTTTACGCTCAGAATTTTAATTTTACGGGCACATTCAATGACACGGCTTGGATCTTCCAGTAAATAGCCACGTAAATCCTGAATGCCTTGTGCGCGCCACAGCTCAAACTGTTTTTTAATTTCACTAAAGTCTTCCAGCCACAGGGCAATCGGCGCAAGGGTAAAAACAGGCGTGTCCAGTATTGTCATAGTCTGAAGCTCGATTATTCTAGTGAATGAAAAATAGAATTATAATCAAGTTTTTTATTATGTGATAAGAATTGTGTTTATTTTTATAAATGTGATTTGCATCACTGAATTAAAAAGCAGCCGGCTCAGTGGCCGGCTGCTCTGGTATTAAAAAGAGGGATTATTTTTTGGCCCGATGCGCCGGACGCGGTGGGGTAATTTCACGTTGACCATGCCAGACTTCGGCAAAATCCTGTTCATTAATACTATACAGTTCCAGTAAGGCCAGAATCACCCCACCAAACAGCATGGAACCTTCAGAATTGCTTTGCCATTCGAAGACCTTGCCTTTCAGACCATATAAAATATCTTCAATTTCAAAAATCCGGTCACGGCCATTGCTATCGGTCGGGTACATCTGGGTATTCAGCAAAATTTTAGCCAGACTTTTTTCATTGTCATTCAAAGCCAGCACTTCAATCAGCTCATCCGGATTGCTGGCAAAAATCACCGGATCACGAAAAATGGTATGCAGAAAATGCTGGTTCAGTTTCGGTAAAGATTTCTCTACAAAAGGCCGGAAGGAGGCCGGGAAAATCACATTGTGGGAAATGCCTTTAAACATCGGGGCGATTTCCTCGACTTTATAACCGGCAATACCACAGCCAATTGAAGTCAGAAAATACTTCATTTTCGGATGATTTTTGGTATAGGTTTTAAAGTCATCTATATAGTGCTGAATTTGCGACAGCGGCATTTGCTGCAAATGCTCGTTCATGGTTGGAATGGCAAAGCTTTGTCCGGCCCAGCCACGCCCTACGCCGCGCACGGCGCCAAAGTGTTGCAGGGCAGTGCGCGCTGCACCGCCGGCATGATCACCCGCCAGATTACTGCCAAAGACAAAAATCGTATCTTCAGGCAAGCTTTTAATAATACTTTCATCATGATATCGGTAAGTCATTGTCATTAAATCTATGTGATCCCTTGTGTTCATGTTGCCCGTGAAGCGGGGCAGAATCAAGTGAAAAAGCACAAGACGAGGCATTGCTGTCCCACAATTTTTCACAAGAGGAAGCTCATTTGAGCTTCCTCTTGTTTTATGGGTATTTTATCGGGTGAAAATAAAGCTTTTAAAGTTCTTCTTTCAAACAAATTCACTTGAATTATTCTGAGTAAACGTTGAACTGTCCAACCTGTTTTTCCTAAATGTCGAGCGAAACTCACCAATAAATAGGCGATCATCGCAATCCAGATTTGTGTCTGAATTGCGTTCCTGCTGCGGCCTAGAAACGCTTTTAATTTGAGATTCTGCTTAATCGCCTTAAAGAACAGCTCAACTTTCCAACGATCTTTATAAATCGCCGCAATGGTGGAGGCGGCTAAATGAAAGTTATTGCTGAGAAAGCTAAAGTGCTTGCCACTTTGCTGATCTCTATATTCAATTCTTCTTAACACTGGGGCTTTTCTTTTTAGGGCATGTGCGCTATTCAGCTGAATGGTTTCATCTTTTAGAATACCTTTGGATTCAAGCACTGGATGTTGCTGGATCACCTGATACACAGATTTAGGCCTAAAACGTGTGACAAATCCAATGTTTTGAGCAGTCAGATTTGCATACCATTGGTAATCGACATAGCCTTTATCAAAAACTACAATGCTGCCAGCAGGAAACTGGAATTTGCGGCCTTGTACCATGTCATTTTCTTTGCCATTTTCAACTGCAACAAACTCAGGAATATCATTGCTGTGATTCAATCCTATACTGAGTTTCATGCTGGCTTTTGAGTCGTGAACTTTGGCCCATTCACATAAGGAAAGCGACAGGTCAATATGACTGGCATCCAAGGAATACAAGGGATTCTTAAAGCGAAATTTATGAGCTACTTTTGAGTGTTCATAGTATTTAAGCAACTTGTAAAATAGCTGTTGATACAAGGCAGCAGGCTGCTGCTCATTGATTCGTGCCAGCGTGCTTCGGGGAATAGACTTTGCTCCGAGATGACTTAGCTTTTCCTGTTGGCACTCCAAATTGGATTGAATATCTCTCAGACTTTGCCTACAAGAGAATTGAGACATCAATATGGCAATAAACTGATCCCACCGGGAAGCCGCTCTAAATTTCTGTCCAACATGGTGTACTTTAGCAAGTTGTTCAAAATCCTGTCGCACAACAGGTTTAATTAGCTCATGAAATACGGTATTCTGATGTGACAAAACCTGAATCCTGGTCGTTAAAGTGTTTGTTTGCACTCATATTTTAACTGTTAGGACTCAGGTTTTTTTATTTAAAGCAAACTATGGGACAGCAGTGCAAGACGAGGGTGTTTTTCTGTTTCACATGAAGATTTTGCTTTGATCTGGGTATGTCTGGTGAGAGTGTGCCAAACAGCAGCGGGTGAAGGTCTTTATTTCAGTTGCACTGCGGACTAAAAACAGAACCTTGCCGATGCTGCCGGTGACAAGAAAGTGTACAAAAATTACAATCTGAAGCCAGATAATAGGCTGAATCTGTTAGACTATTTTTTTCGATCTGTATGAGTACGCTATCCGTGAGTGATCATCAACCTTTTGAATTGGTTACCCATTATCAACCTGCTGGAGATCAGCCGCAGGCCATTGAAAAGCTGGTGCAGGGAATTCAAAAGGGCATGCATGATCAGTTGTTGCTGGGGGTAACCGGTTCCGGCAAGACCTATACCATGGCCAACGTGATTGCCCAGTTACAGCGGCCAACTATTGTGATGGCGCATAACAAGACTCTGGCGGCCCAGCTCTACGGCGAATTTAAAGCCTTTTTCCCGCATAACTCGGTTGAATATTTTGTCAGTTATTATGACTACTATCAGCCGGAAGCCTATGTGCCATCTTCCGATACCTTTATTGAAAAAGATGCTGCCATTAATGATCACATTGACCAGATGCGACTGTCGGCGACGCGGGCATTACTGGAACGTCGTGACTCGATTATTGTGGCATCGGTATCGGCTATTTACGGTCTGGGTGATCCGAATGCCTATATGAGCATGTTGTTGCATGTGGTGCAGGGCGACCGGATTCAACGTGAAGATATCATCCGCCGGCTGGTAGAAATGCAATATAGCCGCAATGAACTGGAATTTTTGCGCGGGACCTACCGGATTCGCGGTGAAATTATTGATATTTTCCCGGCAGAATCAGAGCAGAATGCCATCCGGATTGAACTGTTTGATGATGAAGTCGATTCGATCCGCTGGTTTGATCCGCTGACTGGCAAAATGATCCGCAAAGTGCCACGCGTCACCATCTACCCGAAAAGCCATTATGTGACGCCCAAAGACCATTTGCAGCGCGCCATTGAAACTATTCGTGAAGAACTGAAAGAGCGTTTAGGCTTTTTCCGTGCACATGACAAGCTGCTGGAAGCACAGCGTATTGAGCAGCGTACCCGTTATGATCTGGAAATGATGCAGCAGCTCGGCTATACCAATGGCATTGAAAACTATTCCCGTCATTTATCCGGTCGTCCGGCCGGTGAAGCGCCACCGACCCTGTTTGACTATGTGCCGGATGATGCCTTGCTGATTATTGATGAGTCGCATGTTACCGTGCCGCAAATTGGCGCCATGTATAAAGGGGACCGTTCGCGTAAGGAAAACCTGGTCAATTATGGTTTCCGTTTGCCAAGTGCGCTGGATAACCGGCCAATGAAATTTGAAGAATGGGAACGGATTATTCCAAGCACTATTTATGTCAGTGCCACACCGGCGCAGTATGAACTGGAAAAAGCTGAACAGATTGTCGAGCAGGTGGTGCGTCCAACCGGTCTGATTGACCCGGAAATTGAAATCCGCCCAGTGCTGACCCAGGTCGATGATGTCCTGTCGGAAATTAACCTGCGTAAAGATAAAAACGAACGGGTTCTGGTCACGACCTTAACCAAGCGCATGGCCGAAGATTTAAGTTCCTATTTAAAAGAATACGGCATTAAAGTGGCCTATCTGCATTCCGATATTGATACGGTCGAGCGGGTCAAGATTATTCATGAGCTGCGTACCGGAATTTATGATGTGCTGGTGGGGATTAACCTGCTGCGTGAAGGTCTGGATATGCCAGAAGTCTCGCTGGTGGCGATTCTGGATGCCGACAAGGAAGGCTTCCTGCGTTCCGAACGTTCGCTGATTCAGACTATTGGTCGTGCTGCGCGGAATATTGCCGGCAAAGCAATTTTATATGCCGACCGGATAACCGATTCCATGCAAAAAGCCATTGATGAAACTGAACGTCGCCGTGCCAAGCAAATTGAATTTAACCAGCTACATGGTATTACTCCGCGCAGTGCTGTGCGTCAGGTCATTAAAGAAATTGATACCGGCGAGGTGCTGGAAGAAGATGTAATTGATGAGCAGATGGCAGCACAAACCTTGGCCTTAACCGCGGATGAACGGCATATCGTGTCGGACCCGAAACTGTTTGCCAAGCATATGGCCAAGCTGGAAAAAGAGATGCTCAAAGCCTCAAAAGAATTGCAGTTTGAACAGGCCGCACGTCTGCGTGATGAAATTATTCGTTTGAAGGCACAAATGCTGCAGTAAAGAAAAGTGTGGGAACTGTTAAAAAACTCCTTACATAACACAACAGTAAATACCTGAATTTACCGTTAATTTAGCCAAGTATGCTGAGAACTCCAGAACAATATTGAAGCTATAAGGTGACCTGATGAAAACGAATAATCTCCCTAAAGCGAGTTATAAATTGGCGAAAATTGCCGTAGGCGGGGCAGTGCTGGTCGGTTTGGGGCTGGCCACCATGGCTTATGCCCAGAAAGAACCGTTGCCGACCGTTGAAAAAGTGGAATTAGACCGCTACCTAGGGGTCTGGTATGAAGTGGCACGTAAACCGATGTCCTTCCAGAATAAATGTGATCGGGATGTCACGGCGACCTATACCTTAAATGAAAATGGCAACATCAAGGTCGATAATCGCTGCATTACCAAAAATGGCGAACAAACCGTCTCCATTGGTGAAGCCTTTGTACAAAATGCGCCATTTAATACCAAACTGAAAGTCAGCTTCCTGCCAGAATTTATCCGCTGGATGCCAATTGGTCGCGGTGATTACTGGGTGCTAAAACTGGATGAAGATTATCAGACCGTGCTGGTGGGTGAGCCGCATCGTAAATATATGTGGGTGTTGTCGCGTACCCCGCAGGCCAATCCAGAAGTGATCAATGAATATCTCGAATATGCCAAATCTTTAGGCTATAACCTGGATGATATTATTCACACCAAACAGACAGCCCGTTAAAGCAATCTCCTACTAAAAATACACCATGCTCCGGCATGGTTTTTTATTTTTCGGTCAATAATTCATGCACGAACAGAGTTTTCCGGAGATGAACTGAGTATAATCAGCGCTCGGCAAAGATCAGGAGTGAAAGATGTATAAAGGCGTTGCTTTGTCTGTATTGGCATCCATCACTTTTGGTGTGCTGTATTTCTATACCCAGTTTCTGCAACCTTTAGACAGTGAAGAAACTTTTGCCTGGCGCATGCTGTCCACCTTGCCTTTTATCACCCTGTTTATGTGGTGGAGTGGTGATTTAAAGCATGTGGCCGAGATTTTCAGGCGGGTGCTACAACAGCCGCTTTTATTGCTGTGGCTGCTGATCAGTTCGTTCTTATGTACCACGCAACTGTGGCTGTTTTTATGGGGGCCAATTAACGGCCGTGGTCTGGAAGTTTCGCTCGGTTATTTCCTGTTGCCACTGGTGATGGTGCTGGTTGGCTGTGTGCTGTATAAGGAAAAACTGTCCAGCTGGCAAATGCTGGCGGTGGCGCTAGCCGTACTGGGCGTCGGACATGAAATCTGGCGCATTGGCAGTGTGGCCTGGGAAACTGTGTATGTGGCGCTGGCTTATCCTTTGTATTTCTTTTTACGCCGTCAGTTTAAAACCGACAATTTAGGCGGTTTCTGGTGGGATCTGTTCCTGATTTTACCAGTCGCGTTTTATCTGGGCTTTGTTTATAGCGACAGCATGGCATTGCTGTTGAATTACTCGCATCTGATCTGGGCTGTGCTGGGACTGGGCTTTTTAAGTGCCTTAGGTTTGGGCAGTTATATTCTGGCCAGCCGTTATTTGCCTTTTGTGATTTTTGGTTTGCTTAGCTATCTGGAACCGGTGTTGCTGGCTTTCGCCTCGATGATGCTGGGCGAGCGTGTTGAAGCCGATGAATGGCTGACCTATATTCCAATCTGGCTGGCGGTATTGCTGCTGGTGATTGAAGGTGTACTGCATGTACTGAAACAGAAACGGCAGGAACGGGCCTTACAAAAAAATGTCCAGAACTATCAGGACCGGCTGGAATAGCAAAAAAATATTGTTATCAGTCGGTAAAATTTGTCTGATAAAGCAACAAACAGATAACTTGCTCTTTTTTATATGAAAAATAGCGGTTTTTAAAGATTTAGGAGCGAAATCATAAAAATAATTACAACTATTTTGCAAATTTATACTGAATATATAGCAAAATAGAGCGGTCTTAGACAGCTTTTGATTCAATCTTGCCGCCAATTCCATTACAATTGTCGGGTTTTGAATTTTATGCCTAGATATACAATTAATTAGAGGACGTATCTGTGAGCAAAGAGACTATCATCGCCCTACACGCAGAGCACCAAGGTCGCTGGAAAAACCGTGAAGAAATCGCGGAACAAATGATCGCTTTGATCGGTAAGCTGTACCGTGAGAAAAATATTGTTGTTTCAGTATTTGGACGTTCTTTAGTTAACCGTTCAGTGATTCAGATTTTAAAAGCACACCGTTTCACGCGTATGATGGACGTTGAGCTTTCAGTTGTACACACTTTCCCGATTCTTGAAGCATTAGCAAAAGTTGAAAACATTGGTACTGCTGAAATCGACCTGGGTAAACTTGCGGTTGCCTTTAAAGAGCAAGGCGGCGATGCAGCTGCATTTGTAGCAGCTGCAGTCAAAGCGGTTGAAGGTCGTCCAACTTCTGTAGAAGGCCGTGATGTTGTACTTTACGGTTTCGGTCGTATCGGTCGTATCCTGGCACGTTTAATGATTGGTCAGTCTGGTCTTGGCCGTGGCTTGAACTTAAAAGCCATCGTAGTGCGTAAATCTGCAGATGGTGATTTGGAAAAACGTGCGTCTTTATTACGTCGTGACTCGATCCATGGTCCATTCTCTGGCACCATTTCTGTTGATGAAGAAAACGAAGCAATTATTGCGAACGGTCAGTTCATTAAAGTGATCTATGCATCTAACCCGTCTGAAGTAGATTACACTGCATACGGTATTAACAATGCACTGGTAATCGACAACACCGGTAAATGGCGTGATGCTGACGGTCTGGCTCAGCACCTGCAATGCCCAGGCGCAGCACGTGTCATTCTGACTGCACCTGGTAAAGGTGACATGAAGAACGTTGTTTATGGTGTAAACCAGGGCGACATTCTGGATGAAGATGCCATCATCTCTGCAGCAAGCTGTACTACAAACGCAATCACGCCAACCTTGAAAGTGTTAGACGACAAATACAAGGTGCTTAACGGTCACGTTGAAACAGTTCACTCGTTCACTAACGACCAGAACCTGATCGACAACTACCACAAAGCTGACCGTCGTGGCCGTGCTGCTACATTGAACATGGTAATTACTGAAACTGGTGCAGCGAAAGCAGTTGCGAAAGCACTTCCAGCGCTGAAAGGCAAGTTAACCGGTAACTCTGTACGTGTTCCAACACCAAACGTATCACTGGCAATTCTGAACCTGACGCTTGAGAAAGAAGTTGAGCGTGACGAAGTGAACGAATACATCCGTCAAATCTCAATCAGCTCGAACCTGCAAGGTCAGATCGGTTATACCAACTCGACTGAAGTGGTATCTTCTGACTTCATCGGTTCACGTACTGCAGGTGTATTTGACGCGCAAGCAACCATCACTTCAGGTAACCGTTTAACGGCTTATGTATGGTACGACAACGAAGTGGGCTATAGCTGCCAGGTATTGCGTATCGCTGAACAGATGGGCGGCGTAAGCTATCCAAAAGTTCCTGCTGAAACAAATGCTTAATTTGTAATGCAGACCAGAAAGAGCCTCATTTGAGGCTCTTTTTTATCTTTCATTAAAATAATAAGCAAAGACGCTATACAAAAAATTGCAAACCGTATCACGGTTTTTGGGCACAATTTCTGTCGAGAAAAACAAAAATGACAGATAGGATAAACCGTTGCCAAACAGATTGATGCTCCGCGGCATAATCTTGATGGTGCTGGCAGCCATGGTAGGTGTAGCAATTGCCTTATGGATTTTTCGGCATTTTCAGATTTATATTCCGCTCGAAAACCAGCAGGTCAATATTGATTTGCAGGAAGCACTCCAAGCCGAAGTTAAAATTCATGATGCACTGGATGTCGATGTCAGTGGCCGGGTCAATGCGGTTATTCCCATTCAGGAAAATCTGGATATTCCGTTGACCCAGACCTTAAATCCACGGGTGTATTTTGATACGCATGTCCCAATCCGTACCACCATTCCGGTGCGGGAAACTTTAAAAATTAACCAGCCTTTGGCAGTCGATACCCAGGTCAAAGTCAGGTTGATGGGTAAAGACATCAGTTTGCCGCTCAAAGGCACCATTCCCATTGTGCTGGATGTCCCCATTTATATGGATGTGCCGCTGGCGCAAAAAGTCCATTTAAAATTTAATGCGCCGGTAAAAACCGCATTAAAAGAAAACCTGAATATTCCATTAAAAACCACACTGAATACCCAGATTCCGGTACAAGGTCATTTAAATGTGCCAATTCAAACCGCGCTGAAGGCCTCGGTGGATGTAAAAAATACCTTACCAATTAAGATTGAGCAGGGTGAGCTGAATATTCCTTTAAACAGTATCCGTCTGGCGACGGCCGAAACGGCGCAGCCACAGACTACTGTACAAATGGTCGAGTAGAGGAGCGTGCAAGATGTTTTCTTCACTTCGCCATCAGCTTGTGTTGGGCTTGATTGTGGCTGCGCTGGTCGCACTTCTATTCTGGCTGTACTTAAATATTCAGGCCTCGATGTATGTGAATGCCCAAAAAGCACGGCTGTTGTTACCGGAAGATTTACTTACTCATATTGAGGTCGGCAATTATTTACAGGCGCATACCCAAGGCCATTTAGATACTGAAATTCAGCTGGATCAGCAGGTGCAATTGCCGTTAGAAGGCAAATATCCGGCCAATCTGCAATTTGTAGTCACCACACCGATTGATGTAAAAGTGGACTATAAAACCCATATTCAAATTGATCAGCTGACGCCGCTACAGACCAGCACCGATTTAATCTATCAGAATCCGTTATTGCCCAAACTGCCGTTACAGCTGGATATTCCAATTAAAATGAGTGTGCCGTTTCATTTGCAGCGCACCTATCGGCTGCCAGTGAAGATTTTATTTAATGGCCCGGTCGGTCTGGAATTTCATGAGCTGTTAAAGGTTCGCTTGCTGCATCAATTTGCGCCGCAATTAAATCTGAATGATCCAATGACCTTGCAGAAAGTTTCTGGATTTAATGCCACGATGCGTAATGTTGAGCGACGCACACATGCCAATCTGGATATGAAAATGGATCTGAAACTGAGCCAGATCCATCCATAAACTGAAGCTGACTTTAGGTCAGTTTCTGCAAAATGCTTGTAATACTTGCGGTTGGACGTCCCAGTAACGTTTGCAAATCCTGACTTTGGCTATACATGACGCCATTTTGGGTTTGAGCATCGACATCTGCCAAGAAACTGGCAAAACCCTTGTCTAAGCCCACCTGTAGCAACAGTTGCTCAAAGGCTTCAGGGCTTAAGTTATTGTACTGCACTAGTTGTTGACTCACCTCGGAGATGGCTTGAGCAAGATCAGCCTTAGTAAAGCTTTGGCTTGATGCCAACTCATAGGTTTTATTCAGATGGGTATCCGTGAGTAATACACGTGCAATTGCTTCAGCATATTCGTCACGAGACGCGGCACTAATTTGACCATCCCCACTTGCACCATATATTGTGCCATGTTGGATCTCTTGGGTTAAGCCACCCAAATAGTTCTCGATATACCAGTTGTTGCGAAGCAGGGTATAGCTCAATCCACTTTCTTGAATCAATTTTTCAGTTTCACGATGTTCCTGTGCCAAGCTTAAACTGGAGTGATCTGCATTTAACAAACTGGTATAGGCAATATAAGGAACTTGACTCGCCTGGGCGGCTTCAATTACAGCTTGGTGTTGTGCAGTACGACGACCAATTTCATTGGCTGAAATTAAAAGTAACTTATCTACGCCCAATAATGCGGTACTTAAACTTTCAGGCTTGTCGTAGTCGAAATGGCGGATTTCGATGCCTTTCGGTAATTGTGCCTGGGCTTTTTCAATATTACGGACCAACGCAATAAGGTGATGTTCTGAACTTAAATTGAAAAGATGGTGGATCACCAATTGACCCAACTGACCGGTTGCACCTGTAATCGCAATATTCATATCTCACTCCAACATTGTTTGAAAAATAATCTTGATGGTTAAATACTAATCTGATAACTTACTAAATGTAAGTACATACCAAAAAGTAAGTCTATTACTCACAGGAAAGATTTTTATGTCAGCTTATGAAACCAGTAAATTACTTGGTCAGGTTTTATCCACAGATTGTCCATCGCGTGAAATTTTGGAACACTTAACCAATAAATGGTCGGTATTGATTCTGCGCTGTTTAAGTGATGGTGTACATCGTTTTAGCGAGTTAAAGCAGCGTATTGAAGGGGTGAGCGAGAAAATGTTAGCGCAGACTTTAAAAATGCTGGAACAAGATGGTTTTATATTAAGAACGGTTTATCCCGTTGTGCCACCAAAAGTAGAATATCAGCTGACGATTTTGGGTTCGCAAGCGTCTGAAAAGTTAAATTACTTGATTGGATGGGTAGAGCGTAGTTTGCCTGAGATTTTAGAGAATAAAGCGCGCGTTTCAAAATAGATTAAGTTGCTTGTGGGGAAGCAATAATGAAACCCTCTGAACATCTGGCCGCGTCACTTTTAGTGGTCTATGCCATTATTTTGACTTTTATTTCATAGCCGAATTCCATAACTTAAGCACAAACATGTTGGGCTCATTTTCAATTTCTGGAAGACACGACTGGAGATCAAAGCTTAAAGGATAGGATTAAATAATTTAATCATAAAAGAATAGGATTATATTCAAGCTATTCGCGGAGGTTAACGTCGAAAAATATCGAGTTTATTGATTATCGAGTATCTAGGCTTGGAAAAGAAATGGGTCATACTTTTATCGCGTTAGGTCAGAAGTTAATGCGCTATGCAATTGATCAACAATAATAAAAAGAAATATTTTTATAAGCTAGTTTAAACTTCTCATTCAGCATAACAGCCCCTCATCCTAGCCTTCTCCCAAAGGAAGAAGGAACTTGCAGGATTTATCTTATGAATGAGTCATGAGCAGTGATGAATCAAAATATTTTAAGCCTGTTTCATCTTTTTAAAATCAAAACGGTCAATCACTAAAATACCAAGCGCAAATACTAGTCCAAGTGCCACACAGCCAATCCATTCAAAATGTTCCCAGGCATACACCGCACCGAGTGAACCAATGGCTGCCCCTGAAAAGTAAATGGTCATATATACCGCATTAATTCTTGAACGCGCTTTAATATCAATCCGATAGACCAGGTTCTGGTTTAATACGTGAAATGCGGTCAGGCCAAAATAGCTCATCAGTACCCCAATCGCGTAGACCACAATATTCTGCTGGGCAAAAAACAGCGGAATACAGGACAACAGCATCAGGGAAATACATAGCGTTGCAACCAGATTTTCCTTGCCTTGTCCTACGGTTTTCCCCGACCAGCTGGCCGAATAAATCCCGATCACGCCAAGTAAGCCAAACAGGCCAATTTCAAAATCGCTAAAATGATAAGGCGCGCTGCCCAAGACAAAGGTCATTGAGGTAAAGACCATCGACAAAATGCCAAAGCCTAAGGCGCCGGCACAGGCACGGCGAATTAAATGCGGATGATGCCGCGCCAGTTTAAATAAGGAACGATAAATCCCCGTCACCGTTAAACCGGGTTGTGGCTGGGTATTCGGCAGTTTGTGCCACATCAGCAGGGCAAAGCCTAAGGTTAGTATTCCGCTGGATAAATACACACCTTCCCAAGACCAGTAGGTCGATACAAAACCGGCAAAGGTGCGCGACAGAATAATCCCCATCACCAGACCACTCATCAGTTTACCGACAATGGCAGCACTCGATTCCGGCGGACTAATGGTCGAGGCAAACGGAATTAACACCTGCGCAGAAATCGCACCAAAAGTGGCACATAAGGTAAAGAAATACAGTCCAGACAGGCTGCTGCTCAAAGACAGCAGGATTTGTGAAATTGCCGCGAAGACCATCAGACTAACAATTAGCTTGCGTTTATTGAGTAAATCACCCAGTGGCACCAATAGCATAAGTCCTAAACCATAACCAATTTGCGCGACTACTACAGCAAAGCCGGCTTGACTGGTGCTAATGCCCAGACTTTTTTCAATTGAATAAATGAGTGGCTGGTTAAAATAGGCAGAACCGGCACAGAGGCCACAGGCCAGCGCCATCAGTAATACAAATTGAGGGGACAGCACTGGCGTGGCGGTTGGGGAGGACATAACAATTTCTCAAGTCAGCGAGTAGCACACTATAGGTGTTGTGGACTGAAAATAGAAATAAGAAAAAACAATCATTTGATTGCTGAATATCATGCTTGGAAAAAAATAAGCGCTGTCCGGTTTTAGCTAGATTGCGCTTTTTAGATGGCGACACACAAATTGTAAAAAGAATTGTGAGCACAATAGATTTGCTGCATAAATTATTCGAGAAATCCTTTAAAATATGGCAGAATAGGCGGTTTTAAAGTTTTTAGAGGATTGGCAAGATGCGCTTTGTTGATGAAGCAGTCATTACCGTAGAGGCTGGCGACGGTGGCAATGGCGTAGCCAGTTTTCGCCGTGAAAAATTCGTACCATTTGGTGGTCCAGATGGTGGTGATGGTGGTCGTGGCGGTAGCATTTATATTCAGGCCGATGACGACACCAGTACACTCGTAGATTATCGTTATACCCGTAAATTCCGTGCTGAGCGCGGTAAAAATGGTGCAGGCGCAAACTGTGCTGGCCGTGGTGGTGAATCTGTGGTGCTGAAAGTACCGGTAGGCACCACGATTGTAGATACAGATTCTGGTGACATTATTGCTGACTTGGTCGAAGACGGTCAGAAAGTACTGGTTGCCCAGGGCGGTGATGGTGGTTTGGGGAATACTCACTTCAAATCATCGACTAACCGTACCCCGCGTAAATTTACCACAGGTGTGAAAGGTGAATTCCGCGAAATCCGTTTAGAGCTGAAAGTGCTGGCAGATGTTGGCTTACTGGGTATGCCAAACGCCGGTAAATCAACCTTTATTCGTGCAGTATCGGCAGCAAAACCAAAAGTTGCAGACTATCCGTTTACCACCATGGTGCCAAACCTGGGTGTGGTCGATGCCGATCGTCATCGTTCTTTTGTGATGGCCGATATTCCAGGTCTGATTGAAGGTGCGGCAGAAGGGGCTGGTTTAGGGATTCGCTTCCTGAAACACCTGGCGCGTACCCGTATTCTGCTTCACATTGTCGATGTACAGCCAATTGATGGTTCAGATCCGGCACACAATGCCCGTGCCATTTTGAACGAGCTGGAAAAATTCTCGCCAACGCTGGCCAAATTGCCAGTAGTCTTGGTGCTGAACAAGCTCGACCAATTACCGGAAGATTCACGCGAAGAATGGTGTAAACATATTCTGGAAGAACTGCAATGGGATGGTCCAGTATTCCAGACCTCGGGCCTAATGTCTGAAGGTACCAAAGAAGTGGTGTACTACCTGATGGATCAGATTGAACAGCAACGCGAACGCGAAGTTGAAGATCCAGACTATGCAGCAGAAATGAAAGCCTTCCGTGACCAGCTTGAAGCTGAAACACGCGAGCAAACCATCGCCGCTAAAGAAGCTTATCGTGAAATGCGTCGTCAGCAACGTCTGGCGGGTCAGGGCGATGACTTCGATGATGACGATGAAGATGATGGCGAAATGGAAGTATATTACGTACGTTAAGCTCTTGATGAAGAGTAACTGAGGACAAGATGATAGAAGTGGTAGATGGGCAACGTCAGCTCCAGGGTTGTAAACGAATCGTTGTTAAAATCGGATCATCTTTACTCACAGCAAACGGGAAAGGCTTAGATCTGGATGCAATTTCGCATTGGGCGAATCAGATTGCAGATCTGCATAATGCAGGACACGAGATTATTCTGGTGTCCTCCGGTGCTGTGGCTGAAGGCATGGTTCGAATGAAACTAGAGAATCGACCCACTGATCTACCCAGTCTTCAGGCTTGTGCGGCCATTGGTCAAATGGGCCTAGTACAAACCTGGTCCAGCGTGCTAGAAAAACACGACATTAAAACTGCGCAAGTGTTATTAACCCATGATGACCTGGCAGATCGTCGCCGTTATCTCAATTCATGTGATGCCTTGCAGCACCTGATTGACTGGCGCGTGATTCCAGTCATTAATGAAAATGACACGGTTTCCACTGATGAAATCCGTTTTGGTGATAACGATACCCTGGCGGCTATGGTGGCCGGACAGGTACATGCAGACCTGTTGATTATCCTGACCGATCAGCAAGGCATGTTTGATTCTGATCCGCGCTCTAATCCGGATGCCAAACTGTTCCATACCGTACGTGCTTTAGATGAAAGCCTGTTCGATATGGCCGGTGGCGGCGGCAAGTTTGGCCGTGGCGGTATGTTGACCAAAGTCCGTGCAGCGCGTTTAGCGGCCAAATCGGGTTGTCCAACCTTAATTGCCAGCGGTGAAAGTGATAATGTACTGGCCCGCCTGATGGATGGCGAAATGCTCGGTACGCTGTTTATTACCGACAATGATCGTATCACCGCACATCAGCAATGGCTAGCGGCGCATCTGCAAACCGCAGGCCGTCTGGTATTGGATGAAGGTGCGGTAAAAGCCATCAAGGAAAATCATCGTAGCCTGTTACCGGTGGGTGTACGCGCCGTGGAAGGGCATTTCGAGCGTGGTGATGTGGTGGAATGTGTCGATCGTCAAGGCCATCGGGTGGCTGTCGGGCGGGTGAACTTTAGCTCGCGTTCAGCAGACATTATTAAAGGTCTGGCCTCGGACAAAGTGCATCAGGTATTGGGTGAAGCGCGTTCGCTGGAGATGATTCATCGCAATCATATGGCGATTTACTAAGCCATACAGATTCAACTTAAGAAATACAAAAATCCCGCTTCCGAGCGGGATTTTTTATTTTGGAAATAGAGGTAACGAGCAATTTACTTAAACTGAATCGTCCCGTTGGCATTCACCGTCATCTTCGATTCACCGGCAGCCATATCCGGTGCAGGTGCTGCTTCAGCCACTGCAAACTTGGCGGTATTGGCGCGCATTGCAATCGGGCGCGGGGTATAGTTATTGGTATTGATGTTCAGATTGACCAGTTGATAGCCTGATTTATTCCAGGCCTGGGTCAATAACTGTGCGCGTTGCTGGAAGTTTTTCGAAGCTTCAACTAGTAGCTCATTTTCGACTTTCTTACGCTGGCTATCTGACACACTGAAATGTACTGATTGAGTTTGCAGGCTCTGCTGCAGCTCGCCAATGAGCTGGCTGGCGGCTTTAAAGTCGGTACTTTCCAGATGAATTTCGGCACGACCGCGCCATTCTTTCAGTTTCTGACTGTCATTGTCATAAACCGGATAAGTCGACTGTGAACCACTTTCTACTTTAACCGTCGAATATTTTCGCGCTGTGGCCATCGCCTGATTCATAATTTGGGTAATCTGATTGGCCAGTTCAGAAGGCTGTTTATGACTGCGCTCGATATACAGCACTGCGTTCATCTGGTCATTGGATACCTGACGGCTGGCTTCTGCCTGAACATTGATCAGATTGTAGTTCAGTTTTTCGGTGGTCTGCGCCAAGGCACTACCTGAAACTGCAGCAGCCAATAAGCAACTGGAGAGAGTAATAAAACGCATGATTTTGTCCTGTTTTTATAGGTATTTATCTATCAAAGCATATTAGCCAAACAATATGGCTAATTTTTGCAGAGTTTGTGGTGGG
Organism: Acinetobacter sp. CIP 53.82; assembly: GCF_000369465.1. Lineage (NCBI taxonomy): Bacteria > Pseudomonadati > Pseudomonadota > Gammaproteobacteria > Moraxellales > Moraxellaceae > Acinetobacter > Acinetobacter sp. CIP 53.82. The sequence continues at coordinate 441,796 of NZ_KB850045.1, forward strand.
ATTGTAAAAAAATAATAAAATCTACTGACTCGGAATGGCTTGATTATTTATTTTAAAACAATATGTTATATTTAATAGTGGGTTTAATTCTGCAGGCAACTTACATAGGGTTAAAAAAAATATCAAGAATGCGGTTTTCTTTCTGCTGTCACATTGTAAGATGATAATTCAATCTAATGGTTAGACCGATAGAACTTTTCGATAAAATTAGCTCGATAAAATGCCAAAAGCGGTTTATTTTCCTGAAAAATTAGGTATCATCGCGCTCCTAGTTATTGAATATTATCTAGATCATCTAACTAGATTTTTATAAAGCACCGAGTCAAAGGACCACAAGTCACCCGACTTATTTCTTCAACCCATATCAGAGATGGTAATTCGATATGAGCGTTACTTCTGTAAACCCTGCCACCAATTCCACAAACGAATACTACTTGACTCGCCAAAGTCAGATGGAATCGAATGTGCGTAGTTATCCTCGTAAATTACCGTTAGCGATAGCGAAGGCACAAGGTTGCTGGGTTACCGATGTTGAGGGTACGACGTACCTAGATTGTTTAGCTGGGGCAGGTACATTGGCTTTGGGCCATAATCATCCTGCGGTGATTCAAAGTATTCAAGACACCATCGCGAGTGGTCTTCCTTTACATACTTTAGATTTAACTACACCTTTAAAAGATGCATTTACTGAAGCGCTTCTTGCTTACCTGCCAGGTGGCAAAGAAGAGTATTGCTTGCAGTTCTGTGGTCCATCTGGTGCAGATGCAACAGAAGCAGCAATCAAGCTTGCAAAAACATTTACCGGCCGTAGCTCTGTAATCAGCTTCTCAGGTGGCTACCACGGTATGACTCACGGTTCGCTGGCAATGACAGGTAACCTGTCTGCCAAGAATGCCGTAAACGGTTTAATGCCGGGCGTACAATTTATGCCATATCCACACGAATACCGTTGCCCGTTGGGTCTTGGCGGTGAAGCAGGTGTGGATGCACTGACTTACTATTTCGAAAACTTCATTGAAGATGTGGAAAGCGGTGTTACTAAACCGGCTGCTGTAATTCTTGAAGCAATTCAGGGTGAAGGCGGTGTGGTTACTGCGCCTACCAAATGGCTGAAAAAAATCCGTGAAGTGACTGAAAAACACAACATCGTGTTGATTCTTGACGAAGTTCAAGCAGGCTTTGCGCGTTCAGGCAAAATGTTTGCTTATGAACATGCTGGTATTGAGCCAGACGTAGTGGTTATGTCGAAAGCGGTTGGTGGTAGCTTGCCACTGGCAGTGTTAGGGATTAAACGTAAGTTTGATGCTTGGCAACCAGCAGGCCATACCGGTACTTTCCGTGGTAACCAGCTGGCAATGGGTACTGGTCTGGCGACAATCAACACCATTAAAGAACAAAACCTGGCGCAAAATGCGCAAGAGCGTGGCGACTTCCTGCAAGCTGAACTGAAAAAACTGGCAGTTGAATTCCCATGTATCGGTAACGTACGTGGCCGCGGTTTAATGATTGGTGTTGAAATTGTAGATGAGCGTCAGGAAAAAGACCGTTTAGGTGCTTATCCTGCAGATTCACAACTGGCTGCTGCAATTCAGGCTGCATGTTTTGACAACAAACTGTTGTTAGAAAAAGGTGGTCGTGGCGGTACGGTAATCCGTTTACTTTGCCCGCTGATCATTAATCAGGAAGAGTGTGTAGAAGTGATTGCCCGCTTCAAGAAAGCTGTGGCTGAAGCACTGAAAGCAGTACGAGGCGCATAATACATGGTAGATTTTGCAGAACATCGTAAAGCCTTACTCTGCAATGATGCTCAATCTATTGCTGACTATGAGTCAGCAATGGACCAAGCGACAAAAGCTGTCGCAGCATGGTTGCAAAACGATAAAATGTACACCGGTGGTAGCATTAAAGAGCTACGCAGTGCCATTTCATTCAATCCATCGAAAGAAGGTCTGGGTGTACAGAAATCTTTAGAGCGCATGGTCGAGCTGTTCCTGAACAAGAGCTTGAAAGTTCACCATCCGCATTCACTGGCGCATTTGCACTGTCCAACCATGGTGGCCAGCCAGATCGCAGAAGTGTTAATTAACGCCACTAACCAGTCCATGGACTCATGGGATCAAAGCCCGGCCGGTTCATTAATGGAAGTGCAGTTAATCGACTGGTTACGCCAAAAAGTCGGTTACGGTTCAGGTCAGGCCGGTGTATTCACTTCAGGTGGTACGCAGTCTAACCTGATGGGTGTACTGCTGGCGCGTGATGCCTGCATCGCGAAAAACTGGAAAGATGAAAACGGCAAGCCGTGGTCAGTGCAGCGTGATGGTGTACCGGCGGATGCAATGCGTAATGTCAAAGTTATCTGTTCTGAAAACGCACACTTCTCTGTGCAAAAGAACATGGCGATGATGGGCATGGGCTTCCAGTCTGTGGTGACCGTTCCTGTGAATGACAATGCACAGATGGATGTGGTTGCACTTGAGAAAACCATGGCACACCTTCAGTCTGAAGGCAAAATTGTGGCATGTGTGGTGGCAACTGCAGGTACAACCGATGCGGGCGCGATTGATCCATTAAAAGAAATTCGTGAAATCACCAACAAATATGGCGCGTGGATGCACATTGACGCGGCGTGGGGTGGTGCACTGATTCTGTCGAATGACTATCGTTCTATGCTCGATGGCATCGAATTGTCGGATTCTGTGACGCTTGATTTCCACAAGCATTATTTCCAGACCATTTCATGTGGTGCGTTCTTGTTAAAAGACGAAGCCAACTACCGTTTCATGCATTATGAAGCTGAGTATCTGAACTCTGCTTATGATGAAGAACATGGCGTACCAAACCTGGTATCGAAGTCACTGCAAACCACGCGTCGTTTTGATGCCTTGAAATTGTGGATGACAGTTGAAGCATTGGGCGAAGAGCTTTATGGTTCAATGATCGATCATGGTGTGGATTTAACCCGTGATGTTGCTGCTTATATTAAAGCAACAGATGGTCTTGAGCTGCTGGTAGAGCCGCAATTTGCATCGGTATTGTTCCGTGTGGTGCCTGAAGGCTATCCGGCTGAATTTGTCGATGCCTTGAACCAGAACGTCGCAGATGAACTGTTTGCGCGTGGTGAAGCCAATATTGGTGTAACCAAAGTGGGTCAGGTTCAGTCATTGAAAATGACCACGTTAAGCCCGGTTGCAACACTAGACAACGTGAAAAACCTGCTGGCACTTGTACTGGCAGAAGCAGAGCGTATTAAAGCTTCAATTGCAGATGGTACTTACACACCACCAATCGCTTAATCGCATGCTGCAAAGAAAGAGAGGCCTACAAGGCCTCTTTTTTTATCTCGGGTCATTGAATTGAAAAAAATGAAGATGAATGTCATGTATCTGTTAACAAGCCAAACGGGCCAAAAGAAGGGGATAGAAGTGAATAAAGTGGCTGAGTACAGTGAAGTGATCAATTGGCTGAGAGCGTGTGTTTCAGGCAACAGATGAATATATTAAGTTTAAGAAAAACTATCAATTTCGCTTTTTATAGAATATCGGGTGATTGTCATCAACCAGAGAGAATTATGACAATTGTAAGAAAGTGAACCGGTGCTGGATTGGCATTTTGTCATATTTTTACAGCGCTTTCATATTTTTTTAGACATCTTTCGAAATTTCAATAAGGTAGTTAAATGTTATTAAAATCATTATCTTAAGTTAATATTTTGGTATAAAGCAGGCTTCTAGAAACTATAAAAACAAGCTGCAAAATAAAACATCATTAAAGTGTCATAAAGGTGTAACTTTATTGTCATATTTTAAACTCACAATGCACATAACGAAATAAGTACAAAACTTAATAAAAAGTGGCGTACTCCGAATTTGCATAAATTGAGAGAGAACAGAATGCGCTTTACCAATATCGCACTTGCATTAGCACTATCTGGGGCAGCTGTAGCAACAACTGCGAACGCAGCTCGTGACACCATCCAAATCGCTGGTTCTTCTACAGTATTGCCATACGCAAGTATTGTAGCAGAAGAGTTCGGTAACACATTCCCACAATTCAAAGCGCCTGTTGTCGGTTCTGGCGGTTCTTCAGGTGGTTTGAAACAGTTCTGTAACGGTGTGGGCGATAACACAATTGATATCGCAAACTCATCTCGTCAAATTAAAGATTCAGAAATCGCTGCATGTAAAAAAGCAGGCGTGAACCAGATCTTAGAAGTTAAAATTGGTTATGACGGTATCGTATTCGCGTCCAACTCAAACAAAGCTGCTTATAAATTAAAACCTTACCATGTATTTGCTGCTTTGGCTGCTGAGCTTCCATCGAAAGGTAAAATGGTTGCTAACCCATATACACGTTGGAACCAGATTGACAAATCACTTCCAAATGAACCAATTACTCTGGTAATTCCAGCATCTAACCACGGTACACGTGAAGTGTTCCAGGAGAAAATGGTTGATGCAGGTTGTGAAGCTTACGCAGCAATCAAAGCATTAGACAAAGATGCGAAGAAAAAAGCATGTACAACTTTCCGTAAAGATGGCCGTGTGATTGAAATCGCTGGTGACTACACTGAAACACTGGCACGTTTAAGAACTTCTCCAAGTGCAGTGGGTGTATTCGGTCTAGGTTTCTATGACCAAAACCGTGACAAGCTACGTGTTGCAACTGTAAACAACGTTGCGCCATCTGAGCAAACAATCCTGAACGGTTCTTACCCTGTTTCACGTCCATTGTTCTTCTACGTGAAAGGTGAGCACCTGAAATCAATCAAAGGCTTACAACAGTACACAGAATTCTTCTTAAGCAAGAAAGTATCTGGTAAAGGTTCTAAGTTAGACAAAGCAGGTCTGATCTCTTTATCTGACAAAGAACGTGCGCAAATCCTGGCGAACTTCAAAGCAGGTAAAGCTGTTAAATAATTGTGGTTAAAACAGCTGATGGCAGGGTTTCCTGCCATCAGCTTTTTGCGAAGAGAAATGTTTTTTCAAATAATGAAAATTGAAAAAACGGTGGAGAATACATGAATCTGCTACTCATAGGTGTGTTACTGGCAATTATTGCCATAGCCTATCAAATCGGGTTAAGCAAAAGCCGTAACCTAGCAGGTAAGGGAAATAATTCTGCAATGTTGCACTCACGCCCTGGTTATTATGGTGCGTTGGTGGCGTTGTGGTGTGCGATCCCTGCTTTTTTAATTTTGATTGTTTGGAATCTGGTTGAACCAACCATTTTGGAACAGGTGGTACTGAGTCATGTGCCGGCAGATGTTGCTGCCAACCTGAATGCAGCCAGCACTAGTGTTCTGGTAGACCGTGTGCAAGCACTGGCGTCTGGCTTTGGTGTAACTGATACACCAGCCGCCTATGAACTGGCAGCTGCTGAACAATTAGCAAAATTTGAAACCATTGGTTCTTATATCAAACTGGCCGTTGTGATTTGCGCAGCGTTAATTGGTTTGCTATGGGCGAAAAAACGTGTCTCTCAACAGTACCGTGCCCGTAACCAGGTTGAAAAGATCATTAACATTTCTTTAGCCCTCTGTTCTGGTGTGGCCATTCTGACCACCGTTGGTATCGTGATGTCGATGTTCGGGGAAGCCATGCGCTTCTTTAGCTTCGTCAGCCCAATGGACTTCTTCTTTGGTACCCAGTGGAACCCAGGTTTTAGTACCACCGGTAGTGCCGATGGTGAATATGGCCTTTTACCGCTGTTATGGGGAACCTTGCTGGTCAGTGCGATTGCATTACTGGTTGCAGTACCTATTGGTCTGATGATTGCCATTTACCTGGCAGAGTATGCATCTCCGAAATTCCGTTCATGGGCAAAACCGACCATTGAAGTGTTGGCTGGTATTCCGACCATTGTATATGGTGTATTTGCCTTAATGATTATTGGTCCATTCCTGAAAAGTGCCGGTGCATTGCTGGGTATTGATATCAATGCTACCAGTGCTTTAACTGCCGGTCTGGTAATGGGCATTATGATCATTCCATTTGTATCGTCTTTATCTGATGACATCATTACCCAGGTACCACGTGCTCTACGTGATGGTTCGTTGGGTCTGGGTGCGACTAAGTCGGAAACCATTCGTAAAGTGGTGATGCCGGCTGCCTTGCCAGGGATTATCGGCGCCTTCTTGCTGGCTGCATCTCGTGCAATTGGTGAAACCATGATTGTGGTCCTGGCCGCAGGTAACAGTCCGTTACTACATGCCAACCCGCTAGAAGCGGTTGCAACCGTGACCATGACGATTGTTAACCAGTTAACTGGTGATACCGACTTCGCAAGTCCGCAGGCATTGGTGGCGTTCGCATTAGGTTTAACCCTGTTTGTTATTACCCTGTGTTTGAACATTGTGGCACTTTACATCGTGCGTAAATATCGTGAGCAATACGACTAATGAGTACTTCAAATACTACTTCAATGGATCAACAACCGCTTGATCCACGGGCGGCCGCTGAATTACGCGCACAACGTAAACAGAAAATTGAAAGCTCGTTAGCAAAACGCCATCGTAAAGAAAGCACTTTCCGCATGTTTGGTCTGGCCTCGGTACTGGCAGGTTTATTCTTTGTCGTGTTGCTGTTCGGCAGTATTCTGGCCAAAGGTTTACCGGCATTCTGGCAAAGCAGTATGGCAGTGCCAGTCTACTTTGACCCAAGCATTATTAATGTGGGTGCACAGCCAAAACAGCAGGCAGGTGAATCTCCGGCGCAGTTTAATGACCGTATGATTGCCTGGCAGACTGAAATGGGTATGGTTGATTGGGATGCGCTTATCGTTAATGGTATCGTCGCTAAAGATGCGGCGCTTGAAGCCAAGCGTGATGATTTAGGCTACATGTACACCAGTTCTGAAGCCTATCGCTTACGTGATATGGTACTGGCAGATCCATCGCTGATTGGTCAAACCAAAGAAGTGAAAATTCTGGCCGATGCCAATGTAGATGTATGGCTTGCGGGCAATATTGACCGTGACCTGCCGGCAGAACAGCAGCAGCTAAGCCCGGAAATCCGTCAGCTGGCAGATGATCTGAAAGCCCAAGGTATTATAGAAAATACTTTCAATACCAACATCTTTGTCAGCCCGGACTCGCGTAGTTCGCCTGCAACTTCTGGTTTGGCTGGTGCCTTCATGGGTTCATTGTTCATGATGCTGATCGTGATCTTTATCTCGATTCCAATTGGTGTGGCATCTGCAATTTACCTGGAAGAATTTGCACCAAAAAATGTCATTACTGATATTATTGAAGTGAACATTAACAACCTGGCCGCAGTTCCATCGATTGTATTTGGTCTGTTGGGCGCTGCCATCTTCATTGGCTGGATGCATTTACCGTTATCTGCGCCACTGGTGGGTGGTCTAGTTCTAAGTTTAATGACTTTACCGACCGTAATTATTACCACACGTGCTTCACTAAAAGCGGTGCCGCCATCTATTCGTCAGGCTGCATTGGGCTTGGGTGCATCACGTCTACAAACCGTATTCCATCATGTATTGCCACTGGCATTACCAGGGATTTTAACCGGTGCGATTATTGGTGTTGCACAAGCATTGGGTGAAACCGCACCACTTCTATTAATTGGTATGAGTGCCTTCGTTGCGAGCGTACCGGCATCTCCATTTGATCAATCTACCGCATTACCGGTACAAATTTTCCTATGGCAGGGCAATGAATTGCGTAACTTCTTTGAAGGACGTACCGCTGCCGCCATTATCGTACTTCTTGCACTTATGATCGGCCTGAACAGTCTGGCGATCTGGTTACGTAAGAAATTTGAAGTACGTTGGTAATTGAGGGCAAAATATGACTACTGTATTAAGCACAGACAAACCGAATTCCTTAGAACAGGATAAAGCAGTGAATCCAGAGCAAACACAATTTACGTCAACTGAAGGCGAAGAACACAAACAGCCTGCAACTTCGTTTGTGTCTCAGTTTGATACCCAGGCGGCGAGCAAAAAAGAAGCCAAATCGAACAATGTCAAACTCAGCACCTCCGATGTTCATGTGTACTATGGTGAATCTGAAGCAATTAAAGGCATTGACCTGAACATTTATGAAAATGAAGTCATTGCCTTCATTGGTCCATCAGGTTGTGGTAAATCGACTTTCCTTCGTACCTTAAACCGGATGAATGACACCATTGATTCATGCCGCGTTACCGGTAAAGTCATGCTGGATAATCAGGATATTTATGATCCGAACCTGGACGTGGTGTTGCTACGTGCTCAGGTGGGTATGGTGTTCCAGAAGCCAAACCCGTTCCCGAAATCAATTTTTGAAAACGTGGCTTACGGCCCGAAACTGCACGGTTTGGCGCGTGACAAATACGATCTTGAAGAAATTGTTGAAAACAGCCTGCGTAAAGCTGGTCTGTGGGATGAAGTTAAAGACCGTTTAAGCCAGCCAGGTACCGGTCTATCAGGTGGTCAGCAGCAACGTTTATGTATCGCGCGTACCATTGCGGTTTCACCAGAAGTCATTCTGATGGATGAACCATGTTCAGCACTGGACCCGATTGCAACTGCAAAAGTTGAAGAACTGATTTCTGAACTGTCTACCCAGTACACTATTGCGATTGTTACGCACTCGATGCAACAGGCAGCGCGTGTATCAGACCGTACCGCATACTTCCACCTGGGTGATCTGATTGAAGTGAACTCGACTGAAAAAGTCTTTACTCAACCAGACCATCAATTAACGGAAGCGTACATTACAGGTCGTTTTGGTTAATTGCCAACCGCTGTATATCAAAAAACCGCAAATCAATATTTGCGGTTTTTTTATGGCTCTGGTTGAGGGGTAGGGGGAGGGTCATAGCGGATCTGGTGGATTATCCATCTATCAACACGCTTAAAACAAAGCTCAAAATAGATTTCAGTTTGAAGGGCTGAATCCGGAGCAGATCATTCCATCTGCTATCCAGTTGGTGGTTTTAATGTTGAGCTTTCCCAGCTTTTAAAAATCCCGTCCTGTTCAACAGGGCTGTATTTTTTAGTTGTTGCAAAAATGACACTACGGTTAACACTGAAGTAGATTAAATTAAGCAAATAAATGGGCTAATATTGAATTCTCAATATCCGCCCTCATCTAAAGCTTAGCCAAAATAAAATTGAGAACAGATTTTTATATGTTATTTCATTCCCCAAAACTACCTGCCGAAATTCGTATCCGTCATTTAAATGCGCGTATTAACGAACAACGAAAAAAAATAGCGCAGACTACGGCCTCCAAACTGGAGCTGTTGCAATTTAGCCAGCAATTGTCCAAAGAGGCACGCCTGCGTAAAAAGAATAACCAGAAAATTTATGTACTCGATTTTAAAGGGGATATGGCCGCCTCTGCGGTAGAAAATCTGCGTGAAGAAATTACCTTAATTCTGGCCACAGCCAAAGCTGGACGTGACCGCGTGGTGGTACGTTTGGAAAGTCCGGGCGGGATGGTACATGGTTATGGTTTAGCCGCTGCACAACTGGTACGTCTGCGCGATGCTGGTTTTCATCTGACCATCTGTGTTGATAAGGTCGCAGCCAGCGGTGGCTATATGATGGCTTGTATCGCCAATGAAATTATCTCTGCACCGTTTGCCATTGTCGGTTCAATTGGCGTGGTGGCACAGGTGCCAAACTTTAACCGTCTGCTAAAACAGCATAATATAGATTTTGAACTGTATACGGCTGGTCAATACAAACGCACCGTGACCATGTTTGGTGAAAATACCGAAGAAGGCAAGGCCAAGTTTGAAGAAGAGTTGCAACAAACTCACAGCCTGTTCAAGCACTTTGTTGAAAAGTACCGTCCGCAGCTCAATGTTGAAAAAGTCGCTACAGGTGAACACTGGTATGGTCAGGATGCTTCCGATCTGAACCTGGTCGATAAACTGCAAACCTCAGATGAATACCTGTTAGGGTTATTGCCACAGCATGATGTTTATGTCATTGAAACCCGTCGCAAGCCAACCTTGGGTGAAAAACTCGGCCTACAAGCCGCACAGGTGGCCGATTCTCTGGTGCCTGCGGTCATTAACAAGGTGATGGATACTTTAAGCAAAGCCAGTGCCAACCTGGTGCAAATGCGCGATCCTAAGCTCTAATCCAATTTTGCTCATGAAACATGAAAAAGCACTCAATCGAGTGCTTTTTTTCTGTCTTTGTATAAGCTCCAGCTTCCTGCCAGAATCGCGCCGAGCGTAGCCAGGAGCATATCTTTATGCGCATCCCAGACATCACCTTGCTGACCATTATAATTTTCAGCCGCTTCCGGGGAGAGGGTTACCGCGAGTAACCATTCCAGCCATTCGTAAATCAAACTGCTGCTCATGACCCATTGCACGACCAGCAGAAAAATCACCAAGTCTTTGGCCTTTGGAAAGCAGAGCCGATGTAAGCGGAAAAACAGCGGGTAGAGCAGCACGCCATAGGCAAAATGCACAAAGCGATCATACATATTGCGTTCCCAGCCCAGCCACTGATTTAAATCAAAGCCGAAGTATTGCAGCAGCCAGTCGTTATAGGGCACATAAGAATAGAGATAATGCGCGCCTAAAATATGAATCAACAGAAAGATAAGATAGAAAACAAAACTCGAAAAGCTTAAACCGACTTTTTTGAAGAGCGATAGCAGCACAATTAGCATGAGGATCGTTCCAACCTGATGTAGCACATAGGCTGAAAATTCCATCGGGTTGATACTGGCAAGCAGCATGGTCAGGCCTAATAGGGCCAGCATTAGCCAATGTTTGGCCTGTAATTGGTAGTCGATCATTCTGGTTATAGGATTGGGATTTGTAATTATCATAATAAAAAAGCGAAGCCGGAGCTTCGCTTTTTGATGCTGAGTTTTTCAAACTCACACCCTCTTTGTGCTTATCCCAGAGGGAGAAAGAAGATGTTGTGAAAAACTCAAATCATTTCATTAGATTTTAGCAATCAAATCTTTAATCTGTTTTGCCTGTTCAGCGGCATTACCGGTGTAAGACGCAGGGGTCATTTCAGCTAAACGTGCACGATCCGCAGCCGGAACAGCTTCGAGTTCGTTACCGTTGACGAAGCTCACCATCATGTCGCGAGTCATCGCTTGACCACGAGTCAGCGCTTTTAATTTTTCGTATGGTTTTTCAACGTTGTAACGACGCATAACCGTTTGAATCGGTTCAGCCAATACTTCTTGTGCATTGTCCAGGTCTTCCAGAATACGGTCAGCATTCAGTTCTAGTTTACCAATACCTTTTAAGCAGGCTTCAAATGCGATCAAGCTCTGTGCAAAACCAACACCCATGTTACGAAGTACAGTTGAGTCGGTTAAGTCACGCTGCCAGCGAGAAATTGGAAGTTTTTCGCCCAGGTGCGCAAGAACAGCATTGGCAATACCCAGGTTACCTTCAGAGTTTTCGAAGTCAATCGGGTTGACTTTGTGCGGCATGGTTGAAGAACCGACTTCGCCTTCTTTCAGTTTTTGTTTGAAGAAGCCCAGCGAGATATAACCCCAAACGTCACGGTTAAAGTCGATTAAGATGGTGTTGAAACGACGCAGCGCATCAAACAGTTCCGCCATATAGTCATGCGGTTCAATTTGCGTGGTGTACGGGTTGAAAGTTAAACCTAAAGATTCAACAAATGCTTGTGAATGTGCAGGCCAGTTGATGTCTGGATAGGCAGACAGGTGAGCGTTGTAGTTACCCACTGCACCGTTGATTTTACCCAGCAGTTCAACATTGTTGAATTGCTTGATTTGACGCGCTAAACGGTACGCCACGTTGGCCATTTCTTTACCCAAAGTGGTTGGGCTAGCTGTTTGACCGTGTGTACGAGACAGCATGGGTTGATCAGCATGTTTTTCAGCCAGCGCCACAATTGAGTCAATGATTTGCTGCATAGATGCAACCAGTACATCACGGCCGTTTTTCAGCATTAACGCGTGTGACAGGTTGTTGATGTCTTCAGAAGTACAAGCAAAGTGAATGAATTCACCGGCATTTTTCAGCTCGTCGATGTTGGCGATTTTTTCTTTCAGGAAATATTCAACCGCTTTAACGTCGTGGTTAGTGGTACGTTCAATCTCTTTAATGCGGTTCGCATCTTCTTCAGAGAAATTTGCCACAATCGCATCTAAGGCCGCATTGGTTTCTGCAGAAAAAGCTGGGACTTCAGTAATTTCCGGACGGTTCGCAAGCGCTTGTAACCAACGCACTTCAACAGTCACACGAGCATGGATTAAACCAAACTCAGAAAGGAAAGGACGAAGAGCATCACATTTGCTCGCATAACGTCCATCTAATGGAGAAAGTGCAGTTAAAGCGTTCATAACGATTCCTTAAACTTTGGAACTAAACCTAAAACAAATGTCCGTACAGATCAGACCACCTGATACTGTAAACGGGCAAGATCCTGAATATCTTGAAGCAGTTTGCGTTTGCTAAAAATCATCGCCCATGAGCTGCCACCGAGTTGACGCCACAAATGTGCCATTTGCAGGCCGGTAAATAGCGAGGCACGAATACGGTTGGTATGGGCAGAATCTTTAAAGGCCTCGGCATTGCCACGCACCATAATCCGCGGATTAATCTGTCCAGCAGTATCAACATAGGTTTGGGCAAGATTGGCGAGAATACTTGGATGTAAATAGTTATTATCAAAAAAGGACAGCTGTTTTAAGATTTTTTGCTGGGATTGCTCAATAATTTCAACAAATTGCGGATTACTATAGACTTTCTTTTCCAGTTGCAGCAGCGCCATGGCATAGGACATCGGCAACTTGGCATTGGACATTTTCGGTAATCTGGATTTGGGTGAGGTGGTAAACGGATGGGTAATGCTATTTTCGAGGGTTTTTAAACCAAGGGAGATATCGGCCAGCTGACTAAAAAAGTCTAAGGTTTGGCCACTCTGATTATTACTTGGACGGATATTCAGGCTGGCCTGAATCAGGCGCTCCAGATAAAAGTTACCGCTATCGCCAATACTTTGTCGGCCAGTCAGTGCGGTCATATGGGTCAGCTGCGTGGCCTGAAACACAGCAGCGAGGGCCAAAGCACGATTCTGGCGAACATTCAGAGTTCGAGGCTGTTGAAACGGTAACTCTGTCATGCCGAAACAATCCTTTAAACAAAATCCGGGTGAGGGGCATTGGTATAATGGATCACGCCACCCCCTAAGCACACTTCACCTGCGTAGAACACCACGCTTTGACCTGGTGTTACTGCACGTTGTGGCTGATCAAATTCAACACGTACACCATTTGGTGTTTCTGGATCTTTAAATAATACGCAGTCTTGGTCAGGTTGGCGATAGCGGGTTTTTGCCGTGCAGCGGAAACCGGTGTCAGGAATATCCTGTTCACCTGCAACCCAGTCAATGGATTCGCTCCACAGAATCGTGCTTTGCATCAGTGGATGATCATGACCTTGACCAACCACCAGACGATTACCCGCTACATCTTTATGCAGTACAAACCAGGCACCTTCAGCTGCACCTTTCATGCCGCCAATACCAATACCACCGCGTTGACCGAGCGTATAGTACATTAAGCCGTGATGTTCACCAACCTCTTTGCCATCTTCCAGCACGATTTTTCCGGGTTGTGCGGGTAAATATTGTTTTAAGAAGTCATTAAAGCGGCGTTCACCAATAAAACAGATACCAGTGGAGTCTTTTTTCTTTGCAGTCGCCAAGCCCAATTCTTCTGCAATTTTACGTACTTGTGGCTTTTCAATTTCACCGACAGGGAACAGGGTCTTGTTAATTTCACGACCATGTACTGCATGCAGGAAGTAAGTCTGATCTTTGTTATTGTCGACACCACGCAATAAAGGTGCATATTGATCACCTTTAGAGTTGGTCATGGTTTCACCACGACGGCAGTAGTGACCCGTTGCAATAAAGTCAGCGCCAAGGTTAATGGCATGATCTAAAAACGCACGGAACTTGATTTCTTTATTGCACAGAATGTCCGGGTTAGGGGTACGGCCAGCGGCGTATTCTGCCAAGAAGTGCTCGAAAACCCGATCCCAGTATTCCATGGCAAAGTTGGCGGTGTGCAGTTTGATGCCAATTTTATCGCATACGGCCTGGGCATCGGCCAGATCTTCCATGGCTGTACAGTATTCCGTGCCATCATCTTCTTCCCAGTTTTTCATGAACAATCCTTCAACCTGATAACCTTGTTGAAGGAGGAGTGCTGCAGAAACAGAAGAATCTACACCACCTGACATACCGACGATGACACGTTGTTGCATAGGATTAGGCATCCACACTATGAATTAAGGGAGAATTTTGGTGCTCGTAAATGAGCGATAAAGGATATTTTTGTCCGGTCTGAGCATCCTGTACGGCTTTAATCACCAAAGGACTGCGGGCGCGGGCCGATTCAAGCAGTTCATCCGGGCTCATCCAGACGGCACGGACAATACCAGTGTCTAGCTGTGCATCTGCATGATGGTGAATGGCTTCGGCCAGAAAGCAGAAACGGTAATAGGTACGATCTGGAAACATGGGCGGGGTATAGGTATAAATGCCCAGTAAAGCCTGAATACGTACATCGTATCCGGTTTCTTCCAGGGTTTCGCGAACCGCTGCTTCAATAATGGTTTCACCGGCTTCTACATGACCTGCAGGCTGGTTAAAGACAGTATGTGTAACGCCTTCAGTCTGTTCTTCTACGAACAGAAATTTACCGTCTTTTTCAACAACGGTGGCAACAGTCACATGCGCAGTCCAAGCGGTCATAAAAAAGCACCATGGGGTAAAACGCATATTCTACAAAATTTAGGGGGATGTGGCTATGAGGGAAGGGGATTTCTTTGGAGAAGATGATTTTTGAGTTTGAGTAAAAAATTGTGTGAAACAAGGACTTAATAATGAGCGTGGAACATGAGAAATCCATAAAGAAGTCCAAATCAGGTGATTTTGACTTCTTAGTATGAGCTAATATGCTGATTTAAAAAGAGAAGTAAAAATAATTTCGTATAAGGTGTATTATGTTAATTTTAGAAAATCTTAATCTTTAACTAACATAATCTTCAGTTGATATCACTTGAGCATATGCAAATTCAAAAGCGGCCATTAATGTTGCATGGACATGACCAGCAGGTACTTTAACGCCATTAAATTCCAAGTCTAGTGTTGCACAAGCATCATGAATAACTTTTACCTTATAACCAAAATCAGAAGCAGCACGAACAGCAGCATCAACACACATATGGCTCATAGCACCAATCACGACTAACTCAGTCACTTGATTGCTATCTAAAATTTCTTTGAGATTCGTGTTTAAGAACGCATTGATGTGATTTTTAATGATCACAGATTCATCTTCTTGCGGCTTAACTGTGTCCTGAAATTCAATACCATTTGAGCTAGGTTCAAATATAGGAGATTCAGCATCAGCAATATGTTGGACATGAATCACTTGAGTACCCTGTTTACGGGCCTTCGCAATTACTTTCACTGCATTAGCAGCAGCTTGTTCAATATTTACTAAGGGTAATTTACCTGTAGGTAGATATTCATTTTGTAAGTCGATAACTAATAAAGCTGATTTTGACATATCTGTTCCTTTACTTAACTAATATTTGTTTTGTTCTACTTAGGTTTTTAAAGAAGTGGAAGTATTCCATTTCTTTAAGTTACTTTAACCTGAATCGCGGATAAGAAATTGACTTGAAAAATAAGAGGACTAGAGCCATCAGTTGAGTTACCACACCAAACTCACAACTCTAGTCCTGATGTTCAATAGTACCGAATTATTCTGCGTAATTGATGATTTTTTTCTTAAATTTGAATCAACTTATTGGGAGTTTCTCAAACAAAACTGTGGTTCCTTAAGAATCAGAACTGCTCAACTCACAATTTCAGAAATCTGCTTTATTGCCATTTGGTACAAATGCTCTCATTTCAATAATTTCAAAGCCTTTTTCACCTGGTTAAAAGAAGATAAAAGCCATTTATTTAAGTACTTGCCTTGCTATCAAAGGATGATTCAACTGATCAATATGCACCAATTGGCCCTACACGCTTTACATGTGGCGCTGATGAAAGACCAAGCTACACAATATTTATGGATTGATTCAACAACTCTGCCAGTTTGTAAAAATCAACGTATTCAGCGTCATAAATCATTAGTCCAAATTGCATCACGTGGTAGAAGCTCAATGGGCTGGTTTTATGGCTGTAAATTACATATTGCGATGAATCAATTTGGTGAAATTGCCTGTTCTGCTTTATCGAATGGACATGTTGCTGACATAAAAATGGTTGAGCAATTGGTTGCTGGTATAGAAGCAAAACTTTACGGGGATCGAGGTTACATCAGCCAAGAATTAAAAATCAGATTGAAAGATCAAGGTATTGATTTGATTACTTATCATCGAAAGAATATGCGGGCTATTCAACTCTGTGCATCAGATGAATATCACCTAAGACAACGCAATAAGATAGAAACATTATTCAGTTTATTGAAGGGGCAATACAATTTAGTGACGAGTCAAGCACGTAGTCTTCATGGATTTCTGAGTGGAATTTACGCCTCACTATGTGCATATCAATTAACCCATCAAAATAAGCCAACAATTCAAATTAAGGAATCATCGGCTTAAGCAGGATCCGGGTTACTTTAGAAAGAAAGCGTTTCACCATCGATAGGAATTAAAACCTTATCTTGGATTCCTTTGTCCTTTACGTAATCTGCAAGCTCAGCACGTGTTACCGACATGTGGTTAATTGCATCCATGTGAACAGCAACCACTTTAGCATTTGGTGCTTTCTGAGTTGCATGATAAGTATCTTCTTTGCCCATAATAATGGATTCTTTAAAGCCATCAACCAAGGCGTTACCTGTATTCAAGACAATCACATCAGGTTTAAATGTTTGAATCGCTTGATCAACTTCAGAACGCCAGATGGTATCTCCTGCCACATAAACAGTTTCATGGCCAGCAGCTTCAAATACCACACCCATTGCTTCACCTAATCCAGCTTTAAGCTTAGGAATACGGTACATGGCATCAGTACCGTGTTGACCACCAGTTTTAGTGAGCTTAATCCCTTCAAAGGTCGCTTGAGTTAATACACGAACATCTTTGAAGCCTTGTGACTGAATGATTTTCTGGTCTTCTTTATTCTGTACAAACAACGGCATGTTTTTCGGAATAGTCGCTTGTGCTGCATCATCCCAATGATCTAAATGGGTATGGGTCACGATTACCGCATCTACACCTTCTAAAATCGTTTCGGGCTTGATAGGCAAATCGACTAATGGGTTCCGTAAATAGCTACGATGAGTATCAGGAAAACCTTCATAGAATCCTTTTTTAGCAAACATTGGGTCAATTAAAAAAGTTGTATCCGCATAGGTTACTTTAATCGTTGCATTGCGAATTTCTTGTATATGCGTCACTTTAGAGGTATCTCGCTGAACCACTTTATCATTCGCATATAAATGGACTGAAGCCATTGCCAGAGAGAGTGCAATAACAGAGCTACTTAAAATTTTATTCATGTTCTAGATCCAATCATTTAGTCATACTTGAATTATGATAGAAATCATCAAACAAAAAAATTGTCCTTAAGGACAATCATCGAAACTATTGGGACAACATGCTATATTTATTATTTTAGAGAGGTAGATCGAATGGCTATACCAGTGATTGGATTGTTCGTTTATCCCAATATAAATCCATTTCACTTCTCTATCCCCCATATCATTTTCAATATCAAGATTGAAGATAAACCCTTATTTGATCTGAAAATTTTTTCTATAGATGGCCAGCCCGTAACAACAGAACAGTCTATGATGATTATCCCTGATGGTGGGGTCGAGCTCATTAAAGAGTCGGATCTTATTATTATTCCTGGGTGGGATGATTTTAATCACGAGCCTGAACAAGTACTTATCGATGCCCTAAATTGTGCATATCAGACTGGAATTAGAATTGTAGGGTTATGCTATGGAACTTATGCACTGGCATATGCTGGTTTACTTGACCATAAAAAAGCAGCTACGCACTGGATGGCTGAACAAGATTTCAGTGAGCGGTTTCCACAGGTTCAACTTGATCATGATGCCCTGTATGTAGAAGACCAAAGGATTGTAACCTCTGCTGGAACAGGTGCAGCATTAGACTGCTGCCTATATTTGGTACGAGAAATCTATAATGCACGAATTGCGAATAAAGTCTCTAGAGTAATGGTGATCCCGCCTCACCGTGAAGGTGGGCAAGCTCAGTTTATTGAACAGCCAGTCGCAGAATCGAGCCAAGATGCACAAATTAATGTATTACTTGATTTTTTAAGAAAGAATTTAGCTTTACAACATAATATTGAAAGCCTCGCTGAACGGACACATATGACACGCAGGACGTTCACACGGCATTTTAAGAAAGCGACAGGCATGACCCTAGTCGATTGGCTGAATACTGAAAGAATCAGATTAAGTTGTGAACTTTTAGAAACGACAAACTTGTCTATCGAAAAGATAACCGAGCTTTCAGGTTTTAATAATACCGTGTCATTTAGAAAAAATTTTCGTGAAAAATATGGCACCAGCCCTCAGGCATGGAGAAAAGCTTTTGGGATCATTAATGAAAATAATCCACCCATTTAACATAATGGCGATTATACGCAATACACTTGTATATTAACATAAATATCAAATACTTAATAAAACCAGAAAAATCTAAAAATGCCCAAAAAGCCGACTTTGAAACAAGTCGGCTTTTTTATGTTCGATTCTGTAAGATTTTACCAATAGAAAATGGAACAACTTTGCAAAGTTTACAATTTTGTATTAACATTTTTATATTAACAAAAAGCGATGCAACTATGGAAATTGAGTTTTCATGGGATGAGCATAAAGCAGAAACAAACCTCAAAAAACATGGTGTAGCTTTTGAAGATGCAACATTGGTTTTTTACGATGCTCATGCCTTATATAAACAGGATCGCTTTGAAAATGGTGAATATCGTTGGCAAGCGATAGGTATGGTACATGGGCAAGCTGTTTTATTGGTGGCCCACACAGTACAAGACCATAATGGGATGGATCATATCCGCATTATTTCGGCACGACAGGCAGAGAAAAAAGAGAGGAAACAGTATGAGCAAAACCGTTACTTACAAAATGGATTTGAATAATCCTCCTGTTTTGTCTGAAGAACAAAAGGCAAGACTTGAAGCATTAGATAAACGTCCAGACAGTGAAATCGATTTTTCAGATATTCCTGAACTTGATGACAGCTTCTGGAAAAATGCAGTGCAAAATCCATTTTACAAGCCGACTAAACAAGTAACTACGGTTCGCATCGATGCAGATGTCATGCAGTGGCTAAAAGCCCAAGGCAAAGGCTATCAAACACGAATGAATAAAATTTTACGGGATGCCATGCTAAAAGAATTAAAAAATCATCAATAAAAATGGGAGCTTAGGCTCCCATTTTTGACTGCGTATAACGTGTATTATGTTAATTTTAGAGAAACTCAATAATAAAACTATTTCTTTTTAGTTTTTATCTCACTAATTAATATTCCTAAAATGACACAAAGCCCACCAATAAGAGCTAAAAAGGGTAAACGCTCTCCTGCCAGCCTTCCGAATATTGCTGCCCACACAGGCTCACCTGAATAGATAATAGCGGCCCTAGCAGGATCTACAGTACGTTGTGCCCAATTCATAGCAAATTGAATGAGTGTGCTGGCAAATCCCAGACTTAATGTAACTACTACGAGTTGCCATGAAATATTTGGAATTTCCGTTTCTCCTGCGAAAGGCATGATAAAAAAACAGAAAATAGACGCTACTACTAATTGGATGATAGTGACATTCTTTAAATCGACTCTACCTGCAAACTTACTGATCAAAATGATTTCAAGAGCTATCCCCAGCGCACTCAAGAGAGTAAAAATTTGCCCTAAATTAAAGTTAACGCCCCTAAAATCATTCCCTGTTAGAAGTATCAAACCAATAAAGGAAAAAAATATTCCAATCCAAATAAAGATATTTGGAAGTTTTCGATAAAAAATCCAGATTAATATTGGTACAAGAGGAATATATAGTGCTGTTAAAAATGCAGACTCACTACTTGTTATCGTCTTTAAACCTATAGTTTGAAGTCCGTATGAAAGTGCTAGTACGGCACCTATCGAAATACCCGCAATAACATCATCTTTACTTATCTTTTTTAGATACTTAAACGTAAAAATAAGCAAAATCATAGCAGCAACCAGAAATCGGCAACCAACAAAGAAAATAGGAGTCGTGTAATTAAGGACATAGTGAACAGCTAAAAAGGTTCCTCCCCAAATCATAGTTATAAATACAAGTACGATCTCAGGAGGTAATCTTTCTTTTAAGACATGAATTAAGGACATTACAAAATCTAAAGTGAAATATACTGCACTATTATTGCATCCATCTTGTTTATAGTGCAATATATTGCACATTAAACTTGTGAATAATCAGAATGAACACTGTCCTTGAATTTTTAGGAAAAAATATTCGTTTTTTTCGAGAGAAAATAGAACTGACTCAACAAGAGCTTGCTGATCGTTCAGGGGTAAGCAGACGTACAATAATTGCTTTAGAAGCAGATCAAATAAATATTAGTTTGGCTAAATTAGATGCTATAGCAAATGCCCTAAATATTAGTTTTAGTACTTTAGTTAGTCCGCTAGATTCAAAAATTCAACACTCTTGTACAAATATCTTAGCTTGGAAAGGCAATCATACAGAAAGCTATGCAAATTTACTGGGTACAGTGGATAACGGTACACAGACAGAAATGTGGATATGGTCACTAGCAGCTGGCGATTCTTATATAGCTGAACCTGATCCAGAAGGCTGGAAAGAAATGCTCTATATCATCCATGGAGAGTTAACACTTGAAATTGAAGGTCAATTTAAGATTCTAGGCCCTGAAGATTCATTTATTTTTTCCAGCTCTACTTTGTACTCATATCATAATAAAAGTGATGAACAGGTAAAATTTGTGAGAAATGTTATTCATTAGCAGCTCATTTAACATAATGGCTGTTATACGAAATTGAAAAATCCTAGACTCAGTTCTAGAGTTTAAATTTAAAAAAACATAAAAATTAATAACATGGTATCAATATTGTCCCATTGCAATTTGTTTCAATTCTAATGAATTATCAAACTCAAAATGTAAATAATTATCAAATATTTTGTATTTAAGCCAACTGTTACTTTCTCTTTCGGGGGTTCCAAATAAATTAGCTACAGATTGCATCGTACTTTTGTGATTAATACCTGTGATCAGATTTTCTAAAAATGGGTATGGGTAATATTCTTCATTCTCTTTGACGTAGATGAAAATGGTATCTAGTATCTGATGTTCATTAAACCTGAACGTAATACCTCTCTTAAAAAATTGCCAATAGGATAGCTTTTCTCCACCAAAATTAGTCTCTAATGAGTCAAACTCACTTGCAACAAGAATAACTGCTTTCAAAATATCTGAACTTGACTCTTTAGTTCCAAGACAAGATAAAAAAACCTCTACATCACCTGAAAAATTCACTTATGACATACCTAAATCAAAATTTTCTTTATCCTTTGGTTTTATCATATTAAAAATGAAATCTCTGATTCAAAGTTAAAATTTTCAAAAGCTGTATCCATTTAACATAAAATCTCTTATGCGAAATCCAATTTTACTTATAATTCCCCGACACCTTCACATAATTCTGCGCTGAATACGGCAAAAACGCTTTTTCTTTATCGGTTAGCGGACGTACTTTTTTAACAGGACTACCCATATACAAATAGCCACTTTCCAAAACTTTGTTTGGTGGAACAAGTGAGCCTGCACCAATCATCACATCATCTTCAACAACAACGTCATCCAAAATAATCGTGCCAATACCCACCAAAACGCGGTTCCCAATAGTACAACCATGCAACTTCACATGATGACCAATCGTCACATCTTCACCAATAATCAAAGGTGAACCATTTGGCTTGTCGGCTTTTTTATGGCTGACATGCAACATTGAATGATCTTGCACATTGGAGTTTTTACCAATACGAATAGAATTAACATCCCCGCGAATTACGGCAAACGGCCAAACCGAGACATTTTCGCCGAGAACCACATCACCAATGACCACACCCATCGGGTCGATATAACAGGAATCCTCAATCTGTGGATGGGTATCTAAATAAGGACGAATGTTCTGGCTCATGGTGATCTGCTCGTAAAAGTGGAATGATCAAGACAATAGTATAAAAGAAAAAGCACCCATTCGCTGAATGAGTGCCTTCACTTAAGTCTAAAGTCGTGCTTTAAACTTAGAACAGGTTGCTAAAGAACTGCTTGATATGGTCAATGAGGCGCGAGAAGAAGCCAGCTTCTTCAACTGCGTTTAAAGCCACCAGTGGTTTTTCAGCAATTACTTTACCATCTAAGCTTGCGACATATTTACCAATGACCTGGCCTTTTTGTAGCGGCGCAGTCAATTTCGGCTGAACCACCAATTGCGTTTTAATTTCATTGGCTTTGCCTTTAGGCATGGTCACATTAAAGTTTTCAGCCAGACCAATTTGTACTTCATCCGACTGACCAAACCAGACTTTAGATTTGGCCAGGACCTGATTTGCAGGCTGTACATTTTTGGTTTCAAAGTTGGCATAACCCCAAGCCAGCAATTCACGTGTTTGTGTCGCACGTTCCTGCATGGTTGGCGCACCAAAAATCACAGAAATCAGACGCGTTGGGCCACGTTTTGCAGAAGTCGTTAAACAGTAGCCGGCTTCATTGGTATGACCGGTTTTTAAACCATCAACACTTGGGTCTGTATAGAGCAGGGCATTACGGTTGCCTTGACGGATGCCATTAAAGGTAAATTCTTTTTCTGAATAAATCGGATAATATTTAGAACTGTCTTTAATGATGTGCTGGGCCAAGGTTGCCATATCTTTGGCTGTTGAATAATGGCCGTCTGCTGGCATACCGGTCGAGTTAATAAACTGGGTATTGGTCATGCCAATTTTTTTGGCTTCTTCGTTCATCATGTGTGCGAAGGTGCCTTCATTGCCGGCAATGTGTTCCGCCATGGCTTTAGAGGCATCATTACCCGACTGAACAATAATTCCACGCAGCATTTCAAGTACAGTTGCAGTGCCATTCAGCGGAACATACATACATGATTCTGTGCTACTACCACGACACCATGCAGATTCGTTCATACGAACTTTTTCATCTTCCGTGAGTTCGCCCTTCAATAGTTTTTGTTCAATGATGAAACTGGTCATCATTTTGGTCATTGACGCCGGGGCAAGTTTTTCATTTTCATTTTTCGATGCAAGAATTTGCCCTGTTTCATAATCCATTAAAACATAAGATTTATTGTTGAGTTCTGGTGGATTGGATAAAACAGTTGCTGCATAAGAAAAGCTTGGTAGGAGGAGTAAGGCAGCAAGGGCGCTTTTTCGAGTCATTCTAGGTGTTCCAATACTTGATATATGCACAAAAGAGGCTAGCATTTTAGGATAAAGCAAAGCCGACTTCTATGGGAGAAATCGGCTTATCGGAAAAAGTATTGTAACCAAATAGTTTTATTTGCTGTACGCGGTCAATTCCTGGCAAATGGCCTCATTTTTCTGGCTTCCCGCTTTTTTGGCATCGGCCTGTGCTTCAACCAGCATCGGCTTAAAACTTTTTTGCTTGCTTAGGGCTTGTAAAGCTGCAACCGGATCTTTTTCTGCCGGCATATATTCTTTGGCCAGTTTGGCATAGCCCTGATTAAATTTAGTCTGGTCTTTGTCCTGAATTAACGCTGGGCACACTTCAGATAATACATAAATGGCTGCCAGTTCCTGCTGGGTGACTTTTTGAAGTGGTGTGACTTCAATATTTTCATTCTGTGCCAGTGCGGTTTGCCCCAAACCCAAAGTAATGGCGATACCAGCCAGAAGTTGCAAAGATTTCGTTTTTAATTGGGAAGTGTACATAAAAAAATAGACCTAAAACTTAAAAATACCACATGCCCATAAGCTTAATGATTTTTGACAGAATGAAAAGAAAAGAAGTGTATCTGAGCAGGCTGACACACAACCAAAATTAAAAAGCCAAATCAGAAATGCAATAAAAAAGAGCAATCAACCTATGCTGATTACTCTTGATGTGAAGATGGTGCGTCAGTACAAACCTAAAGTTCGATTGCAGCAGCATCCTGACAAACAGTTTTCTGTTCATCTGCCGTGGTTTCTTTAGCAGCATCACGTGCTTCAATCAGAATATTCTTATATTCAGCATCAGCCTGCAGTGCGCTGTAGCTTAAAGTCTGACCTTTTAAGTCTGCCAGGTAAGTTTCAATTAAAGCCTGAATATTGCTATCCAGTTTGGCGTTTTTGCCAATAATGGCCGGACAAACCTCAGCCATCACCTGAGCGGCAGCAATGTCTTCTTTCACAATGGTATTGGCTTCTTCTACCGTCAAGCCTTCAGCATTGACCGCTTGAGAGAGAATTACCGCAAAACCAAGCCCCAGTAAACGACGTACAGATAAGCGACGAATCATGTTATACACACTTTTTATTGATGGAAGTTCGACACTAAATATATATACTTCTCATTATATTTCAATGAAATGTGCTGACCGGTCATTTATTTAATTTGAAGAGTAAATTTGTGAATATCTTAATAGCCAATGATGATGGCGTTTTTGCGCCAGGGATCCAGGCGCTTGCACACGCATTAAAACCTTTGGGTCGTGTGGTGATTGTTGCGCCAGAAAGTGAGCGTAGCGGGTTTTCCAGTGCCTTGACCTTAGATCGTCCTTTACGTCCAATTCCGATTGCCGAAGATATCTGGGCGGTGAATGGCACCCCGGCAGACTGCGTCTATTTATCTATGAATGGCCTGTTTGATTTTGAATTTGATCTGGTGGTGAGCGGAATTAACAGCGGCGCCAATCTGGGCGATGATATACTGTATTCAGGTACTGTTGGTGCTGCTTTTGAAGGGCGTTTAATGACACAGCCGGCCATAGCTGTATCACTGGCTGGCCCTAATGTCCGAGCCTATCAGCATCCGGCCGATTATGCAGTTGCCGCGCAGTGGGTGCATGATTTTATTGCCAACGGCTTGCCAACCTTGCCGCCACGCCACATTTTGAATATTAATATTCCAGATGTGGCGGAATTAAAAGGCGCAAAAATTACCTATCAGGGCCGTCGCAGTCAATCTAAACCGATTACCAGCCATGTCGATCCGCGCGGTCGCCAGGTGTACTGGATTGGACTGGCCGGAGAAGCTGTTGCAGACCCGCGTAAAGATGTGGGTGAAATCCAGTCGGATTTCTTTGCTGTGGCCAATGGCTATGTCAGCATCACCCCAATTCAGATGGATGCGACCAATTACGATATTCTGGGGCATCTGCATGACAGCTTGAGTCCAGCCCTGTAAAGAATGTTATAACTTTGTGAAAAAGTACCGTCTGAAACTCTTTTTCGGTGCTTTTTTGTTAATCTTAGCGCAGTTCAATAATTACATTTAAGATGTAGAGAGGAAGATTAATGCCTTTGGTGTCACACGGTCGTTTATTTGCAGCACCGACAACATTGTTGAAAACTTTATTAGTATCTACAGCCGTTATTTCTACGCTCATCATCAGTGGCTGTGCGTCTAAACCTCAAGTACATAATTCTGCACGTTATGCGGCTGCGCCAAATTTCTATACTGTACGCTCAGGTGATACTTTAAGCGGCATTGCAGCACGTTATGGTTTAAGTTATCTCAGTATTGCGGAAATGAACGATATTGCCGCGCCATACCGGATTTATGTGGGCCAGTCGATTCGTCTGAAAAGTGGCAGTGCACCGCGTACCACCACGACGCGTCCGGTAACGCAGCCAGCACCAATCCAGCGTCAGACCATTGCTATTCCAAAAACTACGCCAGCACCGACCGCACCGGTGACCACGACGACCACAACCACACCACGAACCACTACTCCGGCGCCGACAGTGAGTTCTACCGTAGGTTCTTTACGCTGGGTGAAACCATCCAATGGTGCAGTAATTGAGAACTTCAATTTAGCGTCGAATGTGAAAGGGATTCGTTATGGCGGCAATGTCGGTGATCCGGTCTTTGCAGCTGCAGACGGGCAGGTGGTGTATGCCGCAGATGGCCTGAAAGAATACGGTAACCTGGTGTTAATTAAGCATATTAATGGCTACATTACGGCTTATGCACATAACAGTAAACTTAACGTGAATAGTGGACAAAATGTAGCAGCAGGGCAGAAAATTGCCGAAATGGGCTCATCGGGCACCACCCGCACCATGCTGGAATTCCAGGTCCGCCTTGATGGCAAGCCGATCAACCCGACTAATGTTTTACCAATAAATTAATTTTTTTAAGTGCAAAACGTAAATTTCACCGTATAATACAATGAGTTGCTTTTATCAAAGGTAGGAGCATCTCATAAGTTCAGAGGGAAATTTATGTTAGATCAACTTCGAGCAATGGGTGTATTTGCTTGTGTTGTTGAAAAAAGCTCGTTTAGTGGCGCTGCGCGTGAACTCGGTATCACCACAAGTGCTGTAAGTCAGCAAATTCGTTCTTTGGAAAATGAAATGGAAGTAACGCTGTTACACCGTTCCACCCGAAAACTGAGTTTGACTGAAGCTGGACAAGCTTTTTTCCACAGCTGTCAGGAAATGCTCGCCGCTGCGGAGCGTGGTAAAATACGCATTAATGAATTACGCGATGACCTGGTAGGTGATTTGCGTATCGCAACCACCCCGGAACTGGGTGCGAATCATGTCATTCCGGCATTGTCGCACTGGATGTCAGCCCATCGTGGCTTGGCCATACATGTCGAAGCGGACAATCAGTTTATTGACCTGATTGAAGGTCGGATTGATATTGCTTTGCGCATGAGTTCAAAAATTGAAGATAGTCAGCTGAATGTAGTGCCACTGGCGCGCGTTGAGCAGGTTCTGGTGGCATCACCAAGTTATCTGAACCAGACCACACCGGTGTCACGTCCTGAAGATTTAAAAAATCATGACCTGATTCCAGTAAATTTGATGAAAAATTATGCCAGTTTTTCATTTCATCACGCCAGTACGGGTGAAGTGGTCGGACTGGACATGAGCTCTCGCCTCACCACAAATAATGTTCTGATTGCCAAATCATTATGTTTACAAGGGCACGGAATCGCGAGACTTTTATATCTAGATGTACAAAAAGATTTAATTAACGGTTCTTTGGTCGAAGTATTACCTGAATGGAAATTGCCGACCTTTACATTGTATGCGATTACGCCAAAACGTGAGCAGCAGCCAATGAAAGTGCATCGTTGTCTGGATGCTTTAAAACAGTATTTTTGTCAGTTACCTGGCGGCAGAATTTACCAGGAAGCCTCATAAAATATAACAATTCAGAAATTAAAAAAGCCGCATCATGCGGCTTTTTTATGCAGATTGAGATCTGTTGAGATCAACACGCGGCTTAAGCCAGGAACGTTTTGATCATTTTCACCAGACGTTCAACCAGCTGATCGGCCTGTTCCTGGCTAATGTTCAAGGTTGGCAGTAAACGCACCACGGAGCCGGCGGTCACATTGACAATCAGTTTGTATTCATCACGGGCAATATCCACCAGTTCTGCGCAGGCTTTAGGTAATTCAATCCCGATCATCAGGCCAAAACCACGCACGCTAACATTCTGGTCAGCCAGCTGGTTGCGTAGCTGCTCAACAATATAGCTACCCATTTTTGCGGCATTCTCGACCAGATTTTCTTTCTGGATAATATCAATCACGGTGTAGACCACACGTGACCCCAGGGCAGTACCACTGTAGGTTGAACCATGGTTACCGGCAGTGAGTACACCCACACCGCGACCTTGGGTCATCACTGCACCAATCGGGAAGCCATTGCCCAGGCCTTTGGCAGTGGTTAAGACATCTGGCACAATATTGGTGTGCTGATAGGCAAAATATTTACCGGTACGGCCGTTACCAGTTTGCACTTCATCCAGCATCATCAGCCAGTTGTGCTGGTTACAGATGCGGCGGATATCTTCTAGGTAGCTAAAGCCTTGAGGCGCGGTATTAACACCGCCTTCGCCCTGAATTGGCTCAACCAGAATCGCGACGATGTCCGGATACTGAATGGCGGCTTCTTCAATGGCTTCAACATCACCAAACGGTACACGGATAAAACCTTCTACCAGCGGTGCAAAACCTTCCTGGACTTTTTTATTGCCGGTGGCAGATAGGGTTGCCAGGGTACGGCCGTGGAACGACTGATCGGCGACAATAATTTTCGGATTGGCAATGCCTTGTAAATAACCAAATTTACGTGCAATTTTAATGGCACCTTCATTCGATTCTGCACCACTGTTAGAGAAGAAGACTTCTTCCATACCAGCGACTTCTGCCAGTTTTTGTGCAGCGGCAGTTTGCCAAGGCACTTCAAACAGGTTGCTGGTATGAATCAGGGTCGCGGCCTGATCCGCGATGGCAGCAGCAATTTCCGGATGAGCATGACCTAAACCACAGACTGCAATACCGGTCAGGGCATCCAGATATTCGGTGCCATCTTCAGTGTACAGATAAGCGCCTCGGCCGCGGACAAAGCTGATCGGCTGACGGCCGAAGACGGGCATCAAATGAGACGGTTGATCAGTTTGCACAGGGGCAAGGGTAACGTTGTTCATGACTAACTCTTATCTGTAAGAAAGAAAGGAAAAAACTTATATAAGCAAAATCTGCCCCCGATTGAAAGTGTAAATGTAAATAAAAATGGAAATATTGCTTTAAGCATACTGTTTTGCTGTGTTTTCGGTATAATGCAAAACAGATTAGTTGAGGATTTATCAATGACTGAACAAGCACGCGATACCGAAGCGTTAATTCGTGACCAAATTGCTAAACATGCAGTTCTTCTTTACATGAAAGGCACACCGCAATTCCCACAATGTGGTTTCTCAGCTCGTGCAGTAGAAGCGCTCAGTCAAATTGGTCGTCCATTTGCCTATGTGAATATTCTTGAAAACCAGGATATTCGTGCAACTTTGCCGAAAATTGCCAACTGGCCAACTTTCCCGCAATTGTGGATCAATGGCGAGTTAATTGGCGGTAGCGATATTATGCTGGATATGTTCCAAAAAGGTGAGTTACAGCCTTTGGTTGAACAGTACAGCCCAGCGCCTGAAGCTTAATTCAGTCGTATAAAAAAAGCGCCTTTCGGCGCTTTTTTGCTTTTTTAGACCGGCCATTATGAGCCAGTCTGGTTACGGGCATCTTCTATCGGAATAGCCTCAATTGCTGCTTCAGCCGGTTGATCTTTTTTCTTGGCCTTTTTTTCTTTCTTAGCTTTTTTCTTTTTCTTCGGCTCTTCCTCTTCAATTTCTGCGCCATCTTCAATGGCTTGCCAGTATTCCAGCTGCGCCATCACCATGTCATAAATCGAGCCTTTGCTATAACGGCCTTTTTTGTCCAGTTTTCCGACCGGACGCGCCATCAGAATTTCCAGTGCCTGATCAATCACATCAATGGCATGAATATGGAATTCGCCTTTTTGCACCGCTTCAATCACATCTTTACGCAGCATGAGATGCTGCATGTTTTGACGTGGAATAATCACGCCCTGCTTGCCGGTCAGGCCCTGTAATTTACAGGCATCATAGAAACCTTCAATTTTGGCATTGACGCCGCCAACAGGTTGTACCTGACCCAGCTGGTTCATGGAGCCGGTAATGGCCCAGGACTGATCAATCGGTAACTGGCTGATTGCTGAAATCAGGGCAGACAGTTCCGCAACGGTGGCGCTATCACCATCGACCTGACCATAGCTCTGCTCAAAGGCCAGTGCGGCAGAGAAGTGTAAAATCTGTTCGCGGCCAAAATGGGCTTTCAGGAAGCTGGACATTAACAGCACGCCTTTGGCATGCAGCGAGCCACCCAATTCAACACTGCGTTCAATATCCAGAATATCGCCGCCGCCCTGATAGACCGATGCCGTCAGGCGTGAAGGCAGACCAAACTCCACATCGGCATAATGAATCACGGACAGGGCATTGATCTGACCCAGACGATGACCTTTGGTTTCAATCAGCTGGGTGCCGCGCGACAGGTCCTGCCAGTACAGTTCACGCAAATAGCCTAAGCGATATTTACGATGATCCAGCGCCATGTTGATATGTTCTTCTGACACCATCTTTTTGTCGGCTTGTACGGCATGATGATGTGATTCCCGAATCAGATCACCCAGCGTCAGGGCATGTAAGGACAGCGAGCTTTGGTCCTCGGCCAGACGACTCGAGTCGGTTAACAGCGCGGCCAGGGCAGAGCGGTCAAAGGGCAGTAGTTTATCGGCCTGAACATAATCAGCTATCAGCTGCATATAAGCCTGCTCATTGGTGTCATTACGTTGTAATGTATCGGTGAAGTCGGCACGGATTTTAAAGACGCTGCCCAGCTCCGGTTCGACTTCCAGAATTTCATAATAGATTTCCGGCTCGGCCAGTAGAATGACCTTTAAGGTCAGGGGAATTGATTCCGGTTCAATCGAAATACTGCCGGTTAAAGTCAGCATATGTTCCAGTGAGGACAGTTTTAGCTGGCCCGATTTCAAGGCACGTTTCAGCCCTTGCCAGGCATAAGGCTGTTCCAGTAACTGTTCGGCTTCCAGAATTAAAAAACCGCCATTGGCACGATGTAAGGCACCGGAACGGATTAAGGTGAAGTCAGTGGTGATGGTGCCGTTCTGGGTCATCTGTTCCACATGACCGAGCAGGTTGTAGTGGGTCGGGAAATCTTCAAAGATTACCGGCGCACCCGAATTCGGCTTATGCGTAACAACAATATTGGCCTGATAACGTGCTGGCACCCGGCTAAACACCGCCGGAGTGAAGTCATCTTCTTCCTGTTCCAGCACCATTTCAACATTGTTGATAATGTCTTCGGCATAGTATTTCAGATAGTCTTCAAGCCCTTGAACCTCTGAAAATTTATTCAGTAATAAATCAATCCGCGGCATCACCACCTGTTTGGCAATGTCACGATTCAGGACCTGAACCCGATCTCGTGCATCATCTTCTAGATCACCCAGATGCAGACCCAGACGTTCCAGTTTTTTATCCATATAGCGCATATTGGCGGCAATTTCGGCGCGCTCTTTGCTGCTTAAGGCATTGACATCTTCCTGGGTCATTTCCTGCAGCTGGTCATCTTTAAACTGCACCGGAATAAAGCAGTGCTCGTCATTGCGCGAGACCAGTTTTAAATCCAGGGTTTCACCTTCTTTGGTCAGTTCAATGAGGGCCTGTTGCTGTTCATCACCGGTTTGCTGGCGAATCTGTTCAATGCGGTTGTGATAGGTTTCGGCGCTAAAACGGCGTTCCAGCTGCTTTAAAATGGTCTGCCAGCTCTGATGCAGCTGGGTCTGGAATTTCGGTGCCTGACCGGCCGGCAGTCGCAGGGCAATGGGCTGGCGCGGGTTTTTAAAATTATTGACATACACCCAGTCATTTGGCGTGGCCATGGTTTTGGCATGTTGCTGCAGTAAACGCCGGATCATGGTGCGTTTGCCCAGTCCTGCCGTACCGACCGCAAAAATGTTATAGCCGGAATACGGCAAGGCAATGCCGGCTTCTACCGAAGCACGGGCACGATCCTGACCCAGAAAATTATTTAAAGGCTTAATCCGTTTGGTGGAGGCCGGAATTTTTTCCAGATCCGGAATATGGGTCAGCTGTTCCGGGCTTAAGCGGGTGTTATTAAGTGTCGTTTGAATTTCGGCTTGTTCGAAGGCTGAGGTAAGAGTTTGTTCTGGTTGTAAAACTAATGTTTGTTGTTCGGTAATTGAAGCAGATAAAGAAGAGGTCATGTGCTCGTGTCTTTGCGTCACTGTGAAATCCAAAACGAAATTATTGCAATAGAGATTTAAGGTATACAGGTTTAATAGAAAATTTCAAGCCAGGCCGCTGCATTTCTCCAGAAAATCACAGGGCGTTTGCATAAATCAGGTTGAAACCAAATCCATTAAACGATTGAATAGCAACATTCAGTTTTTTGACAAAAATAATGTAATGACAACACAATCTACAGGATGGAAATCTGCCTTTACCGCATTTTTAGATCGGCGTGCGCTGATCATGCTGTTTCTTGGCTTCTCGGCCGGTATTCCCATTCTTCTTATTTTTTCCAGTTTATCGTTATGGTTAGGTGAAGCCGGCATTAGCCGTAATGCCGTAACTTTCTTTAGCTGGGCGGCGCTGGGTTATTCATTTAAGTTTGTCTGGGCACCATTAATTGATGAGTTACCAGTGCCATATTTAACCCAAAAACTGGGCCGGCGCCGGGCCTGGCTTTTAATTGCCCAGGTCCTGATTATATGCGCCATCTGTATTATGGCCTTTTCAGATCCGGCCTTAGGGCAGACGCATCTCTACCAGATGGCGGTGGGTGCGGTGCTGCTCGGTTTTGCTGCGGCCACGCAAGATATTGTGATTGATGCCTATCGTATTGAGCTGGCTGAAACCCAGATGCAAACTGTATTGGCTTCGACCTATAACGCCGGTTATCGTATCGGGATGATTGTAGCTGGTGCGGGCGCTTTATTTCTGGCGGCGTATCTGGGCACGGCTAAAGGCAACTATATTTATGAGGCCTGGAAATACACCTATCTGGTGATGGCGGCGGTGATGCTGATCGGGATGTGTACCACGCTGGTGATTCGTGAGCCGGTGGTGGAGCGTGTCCGTAAAGAATATAAACGCAGCGATTATTATCGACTGGTGGTGGTGTTTTTTGTCGCCGTGATCAGTTTTGTGCTGAGTTATATCTATTCCGGTCAGGCGCTGGATGCGCTGAAAAACCAGCTCAGTATTCAGGATTCCTTCCTGCTGTTTACGCTGGAGGCGATTCGCTTTATTGGCTCGGGTGCGGTGGCTTTACTGGTCGGAACTGTGCTGGTCAAACTGGGTGCAGTCAATAAACAGATGGCTTTTGAAACCTGGGTGCATCCGGTCGCGGATTTCTTTAAGCGCTATGGTTTAAAGCTGGCTTTGGTGTTACTGCTGCTGATCGGGTTTTATCGGGTTTCGGATATTATTGCAGGGGTCATTTCCAATGTGTTTTATCAGGACCTGAACTTCAGCAAAGAACAGATTGCTGAAGCAGTCAAAGTCTACGGGGTGATTTTCTCGTTGGTGGGTGGCTTCCTGGGTGGTTTGCTGGCCCAAAAAATGAATATCATGAAACTGATGTTTCTGGGCGCAGTGCTGGCCAGCTCGACCAACCTGATTTTTATTGGACTGGTCAAATCCGGGCAAAGCCTGAGTGATGTGCAGGTGAATGTCGGGGCGCAGCAATATAAGGTACAGGCTGATGAAGCCGGTTACTGGAGCATACAGGTACCGAGCAATGTGCTGGCTCAGGCCAATCAGATTCAGGTACAGGCACAATATGCCAATCAGTCCGATCAGGCACAATTAAGCATGCCGTATTTGCAGCAGACCGACACAGCCCAAATCCAGTTATTACCGATTACTTCGGATGACCGGATTTCTGTACAGGAAGCCGAGCAAAGTCTGGTGATTCGTGGTCAGTTGAGTGGTCTTGATGCTGCACAGCTACAACCTGAACAGCCGCTGAGTTTGGTTCTGGATGGCAAGGAATATCCGGCCAAGCTGGAAGAGGGTGGCCTGTTTAGTGGAGTGATTGAAGGCCAGCAGTTACAGACAGCACAAAATAGCACGATTCAGGTCCAGGCCCGATTGCTGGATGGCAGTACACTCAGTGCTAACCGCAGCTATCAGCTGGCACCGCAGCATCCGGTGCTGGATATTGATATTCAGGCCCTGACACCGGTGGATATCAACGCTGATGCAGCGGTAGAAGTTCGCGGTAAGGTGATTAAACCGTATAGCAGTTTATGGCTCTATCTGGCAATTATTATTGATAACCTGGCCTCCGGTCTGGCCGGTGCGGCATTTATTGCCTTCCTGTCCAGCTTAACCAGTGTGTCGTTTACCGCTGTACAATATGCGATCTTTAGTTCGCTAATGACCCTCACTCCTAAAATTTTAGGTGGATATTCAGGTACCATAGTCAATAATATCGGTTATCCGAGTTTCTTCCTCATGACCACGCTGCTTGGAATTCCGATTCTGATTCTGGTGGTGTGGGTGGCAAAATTATTGCGTGCTCATGAACACGCTCAAATTCAACAAAAGGACGAATAATATGCGCATGCTGCATACCATGTTACGTGTAGGCAATTTAGAACGGTCATTGCAGTTCTATACTGAAGTACTTGGCATGACTTTACTCCGTAAACGTGACTACGAAGAAGGCCGCTTTACCCTGGCATTTGTCGGCTATGGTGATGAAGACAACCATACCGTGCTGGAACTGACCCATAATTGGGATACAGACAGCTATGAGCTGGGCAATGGCTATGGTCATATTGCCATTGCAGTGGAAGATGCTTACAAAGCCTGTGAAGAAATCAAGGCGCGCGGCGGCAATGTGGTGCGTGAAGCGGGTCCAATGAAAGGCGGCGTGACCGTAATTGCCTTTGTGGAAGATCCGGACGGTTATAAAATCGAACTGATCCAGCAAGATGACAATGCCCGCAATAACTAAGTTGGCGCAGTAGTATAGCGCCACAAAATAGTGAACATTAAGCCAGCAGACTAGCTTTATTGTTCCGGCCCAGTAAGATGGAACTTTACCGTGAGGTAAAACCCGCTGACTGGGCTTTTTTATGTCGATGCAAAAATAAAATCACAGGATGTAGACATGCTAAAACTACTTGCATTGGATCGCTTTACCATATTGTTAATTGTGATGGTGATACTGGCCAGTATCGTGCCGGTGTCTGGACAGGTCGCTGAAGTCTTTGGCGTTATTACCACGGCGGCCATTGCGGTGCTGTTTTTTTTACATGGCGCAAAGCTGTCCAGAGAGGCGGTGGTACAAGGCATCATGCACTGGCAACTGCATACGCTGGTGTTTGCATTTACCTTCTTGTTATTTCCAGTGTTGGGTCTCATGGCCAAACCCGTATTACTGCCATTGCTGGGGCAGGAGCTGTACTGGGGCTTTCTGTTTATGTGCTTCTTGCCTTCTACAGTGCAGTCTTCCATAGCCTTTACCTCGGTTGCACGCGGCAATGTCGCCAGTGCAGTCTGCAGTGCGTCTTTTTCCAATATTGCCGGCATGTTCATTACCCCGGTTCTGGTCAGCCTGTTTATTTTTGGCCAGTCGCAGCACGATTATGATCCGACCTCATCCATTATTCAGATTACCTTATTGTTATTGGTGCCTTTTATTCTGGGGCAATTGCTGCGGCCGTGGGTCTATCCATTTCTGGTCAAGTTCCCAAGTCTGGTTAAAGGCTTTGATCAGGGCACCATTTTAATGGTGGTCTATGGCGCCTTTAGTGGCGCCGTGGTGGCCGGACTGTGGAATGAAGTCAGTGGCACAACGTTACTGATTTTAACTGTGGCCTGTTCGGTACTACTGACTATCATCATGCTGCTGGCGCTGTACATCCCGAAATGGTTGGGCTTTAAACGTGAAGACCAGATCGCGATTTTCTTCTGTGGCTCTAAAAAAACCCTGGCCAGTGGTGTACCGATGGCGCAGATTCTGTTTATTGGCCAGCCTTTGGGCATGATTGTGCTGCCAATCATGATTTTCCATCAAATCCAGCTGATGGTCTGCGGCATTATTGCCAATTACTGGTCGAAGCAGCCTGAAATTGAGAGCAAAGAATAATTCGCATATTGGCATAGATTCACGTATAATATGCCCCAACTTGTTGTGCTTAGCTCTGACGGTATCCGTCTCGGTGGGCCAAAAGAATGGTCTGTTGTGGTGTTGGTCTGCAGTTTATCTCGAATAAACAGCTTTTTTCCTCAGTCTTGAGAGTGATCAATTGCGACGACAGCAAAACCTTCTTTAATCTTATGGAGTAATCGACGATGCGCGCCGATATTCACCCAAAATATGAAAAATTAGTTGCTACTTGTTCATGTGGTAACGTGATCGAAACTCGTTCAGCTGTTGGTAAAGACACTCTTTACCTAGACGTATGTTCAGCTTGCCACCCATTCTACACTGGTAAGCAAAAGAACGTTGACACTGGCGGTCGTATCGACAAGTTCAAACAACGTTTTGCTGGTATGTCACGTTCTATCAAACGTGGTTAATACCCAGAATGAAAAAAACGGGCATTTGCCCGTTTTTTTGTGCCTGCACTTCAGGCGAAAAGTACAAGACCTTATTGGTCTTGTACATCAATGAGATGATCCAGTTTCTTCTGGAAGTAATCACCCTGAATATAACGGACATCCACATTCCAGGCGTTGGCAAACAGGTTCATATCGTTTAGTTCATGCAGCACCACTTCCACCGGCTTGATTTCGCTAAACTGCTGAATCTGTTCCTGTAACTCCTGAGTCGCGCTATCTTGCATCAGTTTGCTGGTCAGCGATGGATGCAGGGTCACATATTGCACATCCAGCTGTTTAAGAATGGATTCGCTATACATCGACTGGCCAAATTCACGGATAGAAATCTCTGCACCGTGCTGATGCAGCAAATGCATCTGCTTTTGGGCATCCATCAGGTTCTGGCTCACATCTTCTTCAGAGAATTGCAGAATTAACGGATAAGCCTGCTGACTGCCGACAATGGTAATCAGTTTGGACACAAATTCCGGGAACGCGCGGTCTTGTAACAGCACATGCTTGTTCAGGTTAACAATCAGCTTGGCTTCCGGATATTGGGTAATGAAGTTGTGTAGCTGTTTGCAGGCTTCGACCAGAATCCAGCGATCCAGTTTAATCGAGAGTTCCGGATCTTCAGCCAGATCAACCAGCCCGGTCAGACTTTTCCATTCTGCTTGATGAATAAAGCCGCTGCTGACTTCATAGGTATATAAATTGCTGTCCTGTTTGTCATACAGTTGCTGGTATTTCAGATGAATTTCATTACGATCCAGGCTGTGGCGTAAGGCGCCTAATAGCGATGAAGCAGCGGTTTCGACCACAGGTGCAACCTTTGGCTCGACAATTTCCAGCGACAGATCGGTCATGGATAAATCCAGTCCGAGGCTTTGCTCATCTTTTTGCTGATAAGGTAGTGCGGTTACAAAGGCACGTTCCATCAGCTGTTCAAACTGGGTGCTGTCGGCAATTTCACCTTCTAGTACCGCATAGCCCATACGGAAATTCAGCGGATAACTTTGCCCATTGACGCTCAATAACTGCGGTTTACTCAGTGAGCTGAGACCAATCAGTTTGGAATGCAAAATGGTGGTTGATTCTGCCTGAAACAAGCCAATATAGATCGATGAATTGACCTTGAATAAAGGCACATTGGTCTGTTCTTTCAGGAAGGTTTTAATATTACCGAAATAGTTTTTCAGCGTAACCCAGTCCGATTGCAAGACTTTTTCAGGGCAGGAGGCCAGGGTAAATACCACCAGCGCATTAATTTTGGATGGCTGATTGTTCAGGGTGCGGTTAATCAGCTGATGGGTCGGCTGCTGACCAGCTGTGCTTTCATTGCTGGCCTTGGCTGGTGCTGTAGCAGCTTGCTGAATATCAATGGTCAGCTGCAAGGCATCTTCATCAGTGGCCGGTAAAAATTCCAGCTGTAGCGGATTTTGCGCGGCGACATGACTATTTAAAGAGCTGTAGCTGAAACGGCCTAAATCAAACTGACCTTGCGATACTTTTTTAAAGCGCAGTTTAAAATCGGCTAGATCTTCCGGTTGCAACAGGTCAAGCAAAGGCAGACCAATAATCTCATCTTCATTCTGAAAGCCAAACAGCTGTAAATATTCCTGATTGGCCTGTACATGAATGCCTTCCTGAATAATCGCCACCGCCTTGTTGCTGTCTTCCACCAGAGACTGCGCCTGCGTCTGGGCATTTTCCAGCTCTTCTTTGAGCTGGGCATGGGTTTGCTGCAAACGGCTGAAAGAGAGGGCACGAAGCAGACCCAGATAGAAACTGTCACTATCGTTCAGGTTGACCAGATCATAAATGCCTTTGCGGATGAGGGCGCTATATTGGGTGGCATCATAGTCTTCAGGTTGCAATAACACCAGCGGTAAATTCGGCTGTTTTGAGGCGCGAATCAGGGTCAGGGCCTGATCAATTTTCAAGTCGTAGGCGCGGCCAAAAATCACCACATCCCAGGTTAAATTCAGCTGTTTTTCAAAATTTTGCAGGTCATCGAGCAGGGTGGCTTGCACGGTATGTTCCTGTGCATTCAGCTGTTCGCAAATCTGATTAAAACGGATTTGGTTATCATCGATAATGAGTAAACGTGTTTCGGTACGTTTAAATTTTTTAGATAGTAAAGGATTTCTCACTTCAACGCTTCCCATAAATCTTGATTCTTAACGTCATTCATCTGCTTGTGAATAAAGGCATCGACTGTGGCTTGCTGCTGGTCATTTAACAGTTCAAAGTCAAAACGCATAAAGCTTTGAGTAATGAGTAACGGTTTAATTAAAAAGACTTTAATGTCTTCATCCCCCAAACGCAGCTGTACGGTCTGCTTGTCTCTTAATAATTGAATCCCCGGTAAAATAAGATGAGTGCTGACTTCATTCAGCTGAGAACTTTGCATGAGCAGGGCAGGATGATAATGCCCGCTATGCCGGTCAGATTTCACATAGACGGCACATGGAATAATGTCCTGCGCCAAAACTTCAAGGCCCAGTTCCAGGGTTTTGTCAGTCGACTGTTTAATCCAGCGAATCACACCGCCACGCCACGGACTTTGCGGATTTTCCTGCACCAGAATAAATTCACCGGTTTTAAGGTTTTTTGGCGTTTCACCTTCCCATTTAATCCGGTAACCATTCACACTGATATCCAGCACTTCCGCGCCGTAAATCTGTTTGGCCTCGCGGTCCAGATTCTGGATTTTACTGATGTCGGCAGTGGCATGACTGTGCATCTGGTTGATGAACTGGCTTTCACTCTGGAACTGGTAATTTTCACCCAGTTGCAGGGTTTCCTGAAAATTCTTGCCTTTAGACAAATAGAAGTGCGCCACGCTTAAGCCAAAACAGATTTTGACCCGGGCCGAATATTCATAACGTTCATGGCGACGCTCAGGATTATGAGTGAGCAGGGTATGAATATGAAAATGCAGGGCCGGAGTTAAAAACAGCTTTTCATTGCGGGAGAAATGTTCGGCCTTGCGGCCCTGATTTTCACTAATATGATCCAGCAGTGCCTGCGTCGAAATAAAAATACCCGGCTCAAAATCACCCGATTGATGCGAGTTATAAATTGGCGGATAGTCTTTATTGGTATCGACAATATAGCGTGACAGGGTGGTTTCTTTGGGCAAAATCTGAATCAGCTTGACCCAGTCAAAACTGCAGAGATACAGCCCCTGAATTTCGGCCGGACGAATCTGATGGGAATTGAAAATATCCAGCAGGATTAATTGCGCATATGCCTGACTGATATTTTGCAGCTGATGCTGGGTGCCTTGCAGATGGTTAATATTGTTCTGATGAAAATTGTGCTGCAGCGCGCAGTTAAACAGTTGATGCGCAGTGAGCCATTGCCCGGAAAATGGCGAGCTATATAGCATCTGTTGCTGATACAGCAATAAGGTCAGTTGTTGCAGCGCATAATAGGTGGCCACAGTCCGCGCAGTCTGCAGGTTCTTTTTCAGGTTAAAGGCAAAAATGGAAAACTTCTGCTGGGCCAGCTGGCGGTGACTGCGGCGCGCGATTTCAATATAGACTTTGGCAAAATGACTACGTAACAACAGCGCCAGCTCGATAATGTGCTCATTGCGGTCGCTGCTAATCAGACCCTGGTTAAAAAAGTGTTTTTCCAGGCTGGTCAGGACATTTTCCAGCGTCGGGTGAATGGCCTGAATCAGGTCAAAGCGCAAGGTTTCCTGACATTTGAGTTCAGAAATTTCCAGTAAGGCTTTGAACAAGGCTTTTGACGAGTCCCCAAGCTGTAAAATGGATAAGTCAGCTGCCCACTCCTGAATACTTTTGACAGAATTCTGGCAAAAACTGAGCTGTTCCAATTTCAGCTCAGTGGCAACCTGAAAAATATCTGAATGATTCATAGTCATCGTTGTTATTTAACTCAAATTCAAGCAGTTGAAACCCCAAAAAGCGGTGTTTTATTCTTTTCGCCCGCAATTTCCCTAACGAGTTTAGGAACCAGATAACCCGGCAAGTTCGCTAAAACCTCTTTATAAATAAGATCGATGTCCTGTGGCATCAGATCGAAATGATGTGCACCTTTCACTTTATCTAATACATGCAAGTAATACGGCATCACCCCAGCATCGAACAGGCGATAACTTAAATCGACCAGAACCTGAGCAGAATCATTCACCCCACGAAGTAAAACTGCCTGATTCAGGACGGTAATTTGATGTTTCACCAGTGTATTTAATGTACGGCAAGTGAAGTCATCCAATTCTGATGCATGATTTGAGTGTACCACCAGAATAATCCGTAGCCTACTGTTTTTTAATATGGAAATCAGCGCTTCATCGACACGGTTGGGGATTACAATCGGAACGCGTGAATGAATTCTCAAAAATTTAATCTGCGGCAGCGATTCCAGACGTTCAATCCAGCTCTGTAAACGTCGATTGGTTAACGTTAATGGATCACCGCCACTTAAAATCACTTCATTAATGTCGGGCTGAGATTCAATATATTGTTTGATGTTTAGCCAATCTTCATTTTTAGGCAGGTTGTCCTGATAGGGAAAATGGCGGCGGAAACAGTAGCGGCAATGTACCGCACAAGCCCCGGTCAGGGTCAGTAAAAAACGTGACTTATATTTGTGCAGGACACCCGGTTGCTGATTGGCCTGTTCTTCACCTAAGGGATCGGTGACAAATTCAGGATGACCTTCCAGTTCCAGATGATGTGGCAAGACCTGTAACAGCAGCGGATCAAAGGGATCGGCGACTTTCATTTTTCCGACGAATGCACGCGGCACACGTAATTTAAACTGTTCAGATGCCAGAATTGCGCCGGAGAGTAACTGTTCAGGCGACAGTTGCAGAAGATTCAGCAACTCCTGAGGATCGGTAATTAAATCACTGAGCTGTGATTGCCAGTTTTGCTGTTGATACAAATAGTTTGTCATGCCGGAAAAGAATCATGGAAGTGGGAGGGCAAGGCCTAATCGTGCTAGTTTAACAGTTTGCAGGCGCTAGGAATGTGCTTTGTGTGCGAAAAATCAGGACATCCGGGCCAGGTGGAGTCCAGAGCGAGCTGCGCTGATTTTAAGCATCTGCCAGTTGGGAATAAAGCCGGTAGATGGATATCTGCTTGTAACTTAGGCAGCAGCGGCCGGTTAAACAAGAATTTTTCATTGCGGCAAGGCATATTGGTCATTTAGAATACGTCACATAAAATGAATGTGCATGTGGCAACTAATGTTCGTGTCAGACTTGCTAAATGACATCGCAACAGCCCGTAGCATCGATAGCTTAAAGTTAGTAAGTTTGGAGTGTGCCAGTCATGGCCAATTATTCTACGAATGAATTCAAGTCAGGCCTTAAGGTTATGCTTGATGGTAACCCATGTTCAATCATGGAAAACGAATACGTAAAACCAGGTAAAGGTCAGGCCTTCAACCGTGTGAAATTACGTAACCTTAAAACAGGTAAAGTATTAGAAAAAACTTTCAAATCTGGTGATTCACTAGAAGCTGCTGACATTGTAGAAGTAGAAATGGACTACTTGTACAACGACGGCGAACTGTGGAACTTCATGGATCCTGTAACATTTGAACAGATCGCAGCTGATAAAACAGCTATGGGCGATGCTGCAAAATGGTTAAAAGACGATTCTAATGAAAAATGTACCATTATGTTGTTCAACGGCGTGCCTTTAAACGTCAGCGCTCCGAACTTCGTGGTATTAAAAATTGTTGAAACTGATCCAGGTGTACGTGGTGATACTTCTGGCGGTGGCGGTAAGCCAGCGAAACTTGAAACAGGTGCTGTGGTACGTGTTCCATTATTCGTTCAGCAAGAAGAAAGCGTTCGTGTAGATACCCGTACTGGTGAATATTTAGAACGTGCATAATGGTGTAAAAATATACTATTATCGAAGGGATGATGATCAATCATCCCTTTTTTTATGCCAAAGTCTTAGAGGCATAGAAAAATAACAGGCGTAAAGTCGCAAAGGAAAACAGCAGTACCTCGAACAACAACAATCAAGCTGATTTAAATGCATCGAAAATATGAGGGATTGAATGGAAACATTACCAACGAAGTCGAGCCTAACTTCGAAAATTATCTGGCTGCTCGTCGCTATTGTGGGTGCAGTGTCTTTCGGGATTCTGGCACTCAGCCGTGGTGAGCATGTAAACGCAGTCTGGCTGGTCCTCGCCGCCGCCTGTGTCTATAGCATTGCTTACCGCTTCTACAGTTTATTTATTGCCAATAAAGTCTTTGAACTCAATGCTAGGCGTTTAACTCCCGCGCATCGGCTGGCCGACGGTTTAGATTATGTTCCGACCAATAAAAGTGTCCTGTTCGGCCATCACTTTGCCGCGATTGCCGGTGCCGGACCGCTGGTTGGTCCTATTCTGGCAGCGCAAATGGGTTATTTACCGGGCACCATCTGGCTATTGGTCGGGGTAGTGCTGGCCGGTGCGGTACAGGATTTCCTGGTGCTGTTTATTTCGACCCGTCGTGACGGCCGCTCACTGGGTGAAATGGCCAAGCAGGAACTGGGCAGCTTTGCCGGTATTATCGTGATGCTGGGTGCACTTGGGGTGATGATTATCATCCTGGCGGTACTGGCGCTGGTGGTGGTGAAAGCCCTGACCAACAGTCCGTGGGGTGTATTCAGTATTGCCGCCACCATTCCGATTGCCATTTTTATGGGCATTTACATGCGTTTTATCCGTCCGGGTAAAATTGCAGAAGTGTCGATTATCGGTTTTGTGCTGATGATGCTTGGCATCATCTACGGTGAAAACATTGCGCAGCATCCGTACTGGGGACCGTTCTTTACCTTGTCAGGGACTGAGCTGACCTGGGCATTGATCATTTACGGTTTTATTGCGTCGGTTTTACCGGTGTGGCTGTTATTGGCACCGCGTGATTATCTGTCAACTTTCTTGAAAATTGGTGTCATTGCAGGCTTGGCCATTGGTATTTTATTTGCCATGCCGGAAATGAAACTGCCAGCAGTCACCAAGTTTGTTGATGGGACTGGTCCGGTATTTGCC
The DNA here is from genome assembly GCF_000369465.1 of Acinetobacter sp. CIP 53.82. NCBI lineage: Bacteria > Pseudomonadati > Pseudomonadota > Gammaproteobacteria > Moraxellales > Moraxellaceae > Acinetobacter > Acinetobacter sp. CIP 53.82. The sequence continues at coordinate 485,040 of NZ_KB850045.1, forward strand.
GGTTCGCTGTTCCCCTTCCTGTTTATTACCATTGCCTGTGGTGCGATTTCCGGTTTCCACGCCTTGGTGTCTTCGGGAACCACGCCAAAACTGGTCAACAACGAACGCGATATCCGTATGATTGGTTATGGCGGCATGTTGATGGAGTCTTTCGTTGCGATTATGGCACTGATCTGTGCCGCGGTGCTTGATCCGGGTGTGTATTTCGCGATTAACTCGCCAGCGGCTTTACTGGGTACGTCGGTAGATACGGCAGCAGAAGCTGTGCGTAACCTTGGTTTTGTGGTCACGCCTGAAGCCTTGACCTTGCTGGCCCAGGAAGTCGGTGAAAACTCGATTCTGTCCCGTACTGGTGGTGCGCCAACCTTCGCAATTGGTATGGCCCATATCATCACCGAGATTTTCAATAGCCGCGAAATGATGGCTTTTTGGTATCACTTTGCCATTCTGTTTGAGGCGCTGTTCATTCTGACAGCGGTGGATGCCGGTACCCGTGCCTGCCGTTTTATGGTTCAGGATACCGTAGGTATTGTGATTCCTGCAGTGAAAAAATCACACAACTTCTTTGGTAACTTGCTGGGCACGGCAGTTGCAGTGGCTGGTTGGGGCTTCTTCGTTTATCAGGGCGTGGTCGATCCACTTGGCGGGATTAACAGCTTGTGGCCACTGTTTGGTATTGGTAACCAGATTCTGGCTGCGATGGCGCTCATTCTTGGTACTGTCATCCTGTTCAAGATGAAGAAACAGAAATATGTCTGGGTGACCATCATCCCGACCGTGTTCCTGTTTATCACCTCGATGACTGCTGGCTGGCAGAAGATTTTCCACGAAAATCCGAAGATCGGCTTCCTGGCACAGGCAGAGCGTTTCAATACCGCCATTGCCAATAATGAAATTCTGGCACCAGCCAAAAGTATTGCGGAAATGCAGACTGTGGCAATGTCGAACCAGATTAATGCGGCATTGTGTGGCTTCTTTATGATTGTGGCATTTGTGATGCTGTTTGCTGCGATTGGGGTGATTCGCCGTGCCTTGGCCAATCCGGAACCAACCGTGCATGAAGCAGAAGCAATTTACCGCGATCCTGAAGATATTCAGCCGGCCAAAGGCCATTAAGGAGCGAGAAGATGAATCTGAAATTTGCTCGAGCGGGTAAAACGGTGATTTATAAAATCATCAAAATGACCGTGATGTCGCAGAAGGATTTAATCCTGAATCCTAAAAACTGGTCGCGGATTGCCACATTGTGGCAGCGTTTGCAGCAAAGTTTCCGGCTGATGGTGGGGGTGCCTGACTATCAGACCTATCTGGAGCATATGCGGCAGCATCATCCGGATCTGGAAGCGATGGATGCCAAAACCTTTTACCGGCACTGTGTCGATTCACGTTATCCATCTTCCGGAAACCTGAAGAAGTGTCCGTGTTAAAAATCTAGAAATCATCTGATTTCTTTAGAAAAAAAACAAAACGGTGTATGTTAGGGCATACACCGTTTTTATTTGGGGAATGAAGGTGATTTGGGGCATGAAACAGGATAAGAAATCGGAACCAGTACACGATCAGGCGCAGCTCCAGAGCGAGCTGCAGCGCTATGCACCCAAAATCCAGCAGTTCCTTGAACAGGTTAATCAGATTGTTCTGGATAAACAGCAGCAGACCAAACTGGCACTGGTCTGTTTACTGGCCGGCGGCCATGTGCTGTTTGAAGATTTACCCGGTCTGGGCAAAACTACCTTATCCAGCAGTCTGGCGCATTTGGCCGGACTGAAATTTCAGCGGATTCAGTTTACCAATGACATGCTGGCCAGTGATGTAATTGGGGTGAACATGTTTAATCAGAAAGAACATCAGTTTGAGTTTAAGCAAGGCCCGATTTTTACCCAGATTTTATTGGCCGATGAAATTAACCGCTGTAGCCCGAAAACCCAGAGTGCCTTGCTGGAAGCAATGGAAGAGGGCAACGTCACGGTCGATGGCGTGCGTTACGAACTGCCGCAACCATTTTGGGTCATTGCTACCCAGAATCCGCTGTTTCAAAGCGGAACCTATGCATTGCCTGAATCACAACTGGATCGCTTTTTAATGCGTTTATCACTGGGCTATCCATCGCGTTATGCAGAAAAACTATTGCTGCAGCAATCTTCCCGGCAGAGCCTGATTGCCAGTTTGCAGCATGTGTTTAGTGAAGATGAAATCCTGGAATTACAACAGCAGGTGCATCGGCTATATGTCAGTGACGCCGTGCAGGATTATATTCTGGATCTGGCCGAAGCCAGCCGTAAAAACCGGCATGGACTATCGACGCGCGGAGTACTGGCCCTGAAAAAAGCCGCCCAGGCACATGCGTTAATTGAACAGCGCAGTTTTGTCACTCCGGATGATGTACAAGCGGTTTTTGTGGCGGTGGTGGCACATCGTATTGGTTTAAGTGAGGGTGAAACCCAGCAGCTGCTGCAACAGGTGCAGGTCAGCTAAGTATGCTCGGGCAGAATTTTTGGCAGCACTGGCTGGAGAAACGCTTTCAATTCCAGCAGAAAAAACGCCTCACGCAAAAAGATGTGCTGGTATTTATTTATCAGCAGGGTTACTTATATCTGGTGCTTATCCTGATTACCTTTGTGGCCGGTATTAACTATGCCAATAACCTGATTCTGGGCTTCTGCTTTTTAATTAGCGCGATTTTATGTATCAGTTTTTATTTGACCTTTAAGCAGCTGCATGGCTTGCAGCTTGAGGTGGTGGCACAGCAGGTCGGGCAGGCCGGGGAAAATGTCCAGCTGCACCTGTTTTTTCAGCAGGATACGCCACAGCTGCGTTATCTGTGGATTCAGGTTGATCAGCAATTACATAAACTGGCGCTGAGTGAAGCCAAACAGCAGTATAGCTTAGCTTTTTATACTGCCCAGCGCGGCAAGTTTCATTATCCGGCCATCCAGTTATATTCGGTTTATCCCTTTGGTCTGGTACGTGCCTGGACCTATCTGTATTTCAATGACTTTGCCTGGATTGCACCGAAAGCGGCGCAGCACACCACTGAAAATAAACACAACCGGCACAATGAAGAACCTGATTTAGATGAATTCCGGGAGCTGCGCAGTTATCAGCTCGGAGATTCCTTGCAGGCAGTGTCCTGGAAACAGGTGGCGCGTGGCCAGGGCTTATACGTCAAGGTCTTTGAGCAATATCAGAATCAGCAGCAGCTTGAAATTGACTATGCGCAGATGCCCAGCACATCGCATGAAGAAAAACTCAGCCTAATGATGGGCCTAGTCGAGCAGTGTGAACAGCAGCAATGTGCCTATGCCCTGTATTTGCCGCAGGTAGAATTACCGGCCGCCTGTGGCGAGCAGCAATTGCTGCTCGCCAAACAACTGTTGGCGCAGGCATAAAGATGAATTCCAGTATCCGTATTTCGATTCTCTCAAGCCTGGGCCTGCTGTTACTGGCACAGCTGATCTATCTGCCTGTGCTGCTCAGTATAATTTTTATCATCATCCTGATTAGTCTGTATTTCAGTCTGCAGCCCGGGCGTCAGCCGATTGCCAAATACTGGACCTTTAGCCTGATTGCGCTGGCGCTGCTGAGTATTTATTTACAGTACCGCGCCTTTATTGGGGTAGAGGCCGGCGTGGCGGTGTTATCAACCTTTTTATTTGCCAAGGCCCTCGAAACCCGAACCCGGCGCGATGTGATTATCCTGTTCAATTTCGCGCTATTTGTCAGTGCCAGTTCCTTCCTGTTTAGCCAGTCAATCTGGATGGCCTTTATGGTCATTTTAAGCCTGCTCAGTTGTCTGATCGGGCTGTATCGCCTGCAAACCAGCGAATTTGAATACCAGGCTTCGGCTGTACAGGCCTTAAAGCGCGATGCCCGCCATGTGGGACGTTTTGTGCTGTATGCACTGCCATTTTTTGTCTTGCTGTTTATGTTTTTCCCACGGCTGCCGCCGCTGTGGCATATTCCGATTCCGGAAAATAAAGGCATTACCGGAATTAGTGACAGCATGTCGCCGGGCGATATTGCCGAGCTATCGCAATCCAGCGCGCTGGCCTTTCGGATTATTGGCGATGTGCAGCAACTGCCACCACGACATGAGCTGTATTGGCGGGCGATGGTGCTGGATGAATATGATGGCCAGCGCTGGCGTAGCAGCTTTGTTAACCAGCAGCCGTTAATGCGTAGCGATGTATTGCAGCCGGCGCATGCGCGTAGTTTTGATTATCAATATCTGGCGGCTGACCCGGGCGTGCGTTGGGTGATGGGGCTGGAGAAATCGGTACCGCTGGAGCGCCGTTATTATAGCCAGCAGGATTGGGGCATTGTACCGCGGCGTTTAACCCAGCGGGTCGAGCCGATTCCGTTGCGCTGGATCGGCGATATCCAGGCTCAGACCGTGAGTAATGCTCATCTGAATTTACGCATCAATACTCAATTTCCGGTACAGCAGGATCTGCAAGCACAACAATTGGCCCAGCGTTTATTTTTGCACAGCGGACAAGATCCTGAGCGTTATGTACAGCAGGTGCTGCGCTGGTATCGGGAAAATGGCTTTGTATATACCTTAACCCCGGGGCGATTAGGGCAACATCGTGTTGATGAGTTCCTGTTTCAGTCACGTCAGGGCTTTTGTGAACATTATGCTTCCAGTTTTGTGATGCTGATGCGTTATGTCGGAATTCCGGCGCGGGTGGTCACCGGTTATCAGGGTGGAGAGCTGGCCCCAGATGGTAAAAGTTGGGAAGTACGCCAGTTAGATGCGCATGCCTGGACAGAAGTGCTGTTAAACGGCAAATGGCAGCGTTTTGACCCCACAGCAATGATTAGTCCGCAGCGGGTTGAGCAGGGCATGCAAAACCTGATTGCGGAAGATCAGGCGGTATTGGGCGAGCGCGGCAGTGGCTGGACTTATCGGCATTATCATTTAATGAATAAACTGCGTATCTGGAGCGACTATGCCAGCTATCAATGGCAAAGCAAGGTGGTGGGTTATAACGCCGAATCGCAGCGGGGCTGGCTGGCCAAACTGGGACTGCATTCCAGCTATGCCAATATCCTGATGCTGGTACTGACTATTTTAGGTCTGCTGGGGCTATATATGGCCTGGTTGTATTATCAGCATCTTCGCCGGCAGCCAAAACTTGCCCAGCTGTTGCAGACGTTTTCGAAGCCGTTACCGCCTGAATTACAGAAAAAGCCTGCTGAAACGTTTAACATGTGGATGTCTCGTTTGGCGGCTCAGGCTGAGTCACAGCAGCATCATGTGTTTAAGCAGACCGTGCAGTTATATGAGCAGATGCAGTATGCATCTGAGCAGGTTTCTGAGGCAGATTTGAAAAAATTCAAAGCATTGCTGAATTCTTGTGCATCTGCATTGAAAAATCATAGAAAAGGCTTGTCATAAAATTTAAAAGTGAATATGATGCGTCACATATAGGCGTATAGCTCAGTTGGTTAGAGCGCTACGTTGACATCGTAGAGGTCTCCAGTTCGAGTCTGGATATGCCTACCAAATATTTGTCAAGGAAATCAACGACATATATTTTATATCAAAGGTTTATGTCACTGTTTTTACTGCCGTATTGGTCAGCTTGGGGAATCAAATTTCTCAAAATTCGCATTAAAAACCGATTAATATTTCCGCTTTGACACCAAACGACCCCAGGCTAACTGCTTGGGTTTTCGTTTTGGTGCCGTTGCGACTACATATTTTGAGGTCAATATGCAAAAGCCGATTAAACGAGGCAACTCATGGCGCATCACAGTACGCCACAATGGTCAAAGATACAATGCCACCCGTGATACGCAAGAAGAATGTATCAAGTGGGCCAAACTTAAATTAATTGAACTTCAAACCCGAGACGCGGTTTCCAAAGAGCAATTAATTCACCTCACATTTAAAGAACTGTTCGAAAAATACTACGCAGATGTTGGTTCAAAGATGCGTGGCTATGTGTTCATCAAACAGCAATTAGGCTCCTTCGAAAAATACTGGGGCAAACTAGCACATCAATCTATTCACGAAATCACCCCTCAAAAAATTACCAAGTGGCGCAATGATCGTTTAAAAGAAGTTTCGCCCGGTACTGTCCAACGTCAGATGTGCCTTTACAGCTCCGTGTTCACCTATGCAGTTAGAGAGCTATTCCTGCTGAAACAAAACCCATTTAGCCTGGTGCAGAAACCAACTAAGCCCGCCGCCCGTTCCCGATTGATTTCTGATGATGAAATTGACGATATCCTTTTAGGGTTAGGGTACTCACATGGCATGCGCCCTTTTTTACCATCGCATTATGTAGGCTGGGCTTTTATCTTCGCTATGGAAACCGCAATGCGCCGTGGAGAGATTATTCGGATTACCCGGGATAACATCCACGAAGATCACATCCATTTACCGATGACCAAGAACGGATCCGCACGTGACGTACCGCTATCTAAAAGAGCCAAAGAGTTACTAAGCCTAGTGCCGGATAACGGTAATAAATTGATTCCCCATAATGACAATTCTTTCCGATTGCTTTGGGAGCGTAATTTGCGCCGCGTTGGTTTAAATGGCGTGGTGCATTTTCATGATACAAGGCATGTGGCGATTACTCGTTTGGTAAATAACCAAAAGCTACCAGTAGAAATTCTGGCAAAGGTTACTGGGCATAAAACCATAAACACTTTAATTAATACTTATTACAATCCTAAGCCATCCGACATTGCCAGAATGTTAGATGCGTGAAATTATAAGCCCCATTGATTTTGGGGCTTTTTAATATGCAAATTTCACTTTTATCGATTAATGAAATAGCTAAAGTTATAAATGGCGATGATAGACTGGAAAGAAGGTCGGGTCCTGAATTAGTCGAGCTTTTTAATTTTATCGGTTTTGAGGATGATTATTGGGCCTTAAATAATCAAGGTTTATTTGGCAGAAGAGCTGACTATACAAAAGAAAAATTATTAGAAATCAATGGTAAAAATGAACTTGTGCAGCTTATAGAAATTTTGGTGGATGATCGCCAAGTGCAAAACGTAGATGAAGTCGCGGATGCCTTAAATAAAATTTTAAAACATGATAAATACCAACTTATAAAAAATACTGATGGCGTCTATAGATTAGTAGGTGAAGGAGTGCCTGAAGACACTAAGGTTACCCCTGTTTTTGATGGTATAGAAAAAGAAATAATTGATTATATTTGTTCAGCTAAATATTCGATTTGGGTCGCCGTAGCTTGGGTTACCTCGCGCCCTATAGCTACCGCACTTTATGCCCAACACAAAAACGGATTAAATGTACGAATAGTGGTTAATGACGATGATCTGACGGATAGTCATGGTATAAAGTTTCAAAATACTGGTATTGAGTATTATAAAATTTCTCCGCAAAGTCAGGATTTCAAAAATCTAATGCACCATAAATTTTGTATTCTTGACTTGAAAAGAGTAATTACGGGATCTTTTAATTGGACAAATCGAGCAGGTTATAATAACGAAAATATAGCTGTAATTGAGAATAGGGAGAAGGCTGAGTCTTTTGCTGATGAATTCTTGAAATTGATCGGTAATTTTGAAAGAAAATAAAAGGGCGCTAGGCCCTTTTTAATTTTTACGTCTTGAGTTTCGTTTACCCGATACGAGATGCATATTTTCCAGTATCGGTACGACTTCTTTAGGGTCATAAAGGTGTTTGTTTTCTGATCCCTTGTTAAATTCACCGACCTTTTCGATGATTGTTTTTCGTGACAGGTTAAAGCGTTCTGCAAGCCATGCTGCGGTAACCCGATTCGGCAATTCTTCGCGTTTCACTTCAACGATTGTGGCATTGCCGATCTTATCTCCCAGATAGAAACGAGGGGGCGTATCGGATTCAACAACGACGATATATTTTCCCATCAGCCCATCTCTCCCAAACTCAAAACCACTTCTTCAGGTAAATCACTGCCTTTCTCAATTACGCACATTTCTTTTTCATTGCCTCCATTAATAAATCCTGTACTTCGCGTTTGCTTTCTCTGCGCTGCATAACCACGGTATCCATCGTGTCTTTGGTTACGATGTGGTGGATAAATACCGGTCTGTCATGCCCGGCTTGTGCTTGGCGAGTCGGCCCGATACGCTCAATAATTTGCTGGTACTCTTCGAGATTCCACCAATGGGAAAAGAACACCAGGATATTGCCGCCGTCTTGCAGATTCAGACCGTGGCCTGCACTCTGCGGATGTGCGAACATCACCGGGATTTTCCCCTTATTCCAATCGCTGATTGTTTTCGGGTTTTTATCCAGTTGTCGGCCTTGTGGAAAAGCCTTCATCAAACGTTCAAGGTCGCTTTTCCAGTGGTATGAAACGAGCACTGGCATGCCTGCGGCCTCTTCAATAATCGACTCTAAAGCCTGCAATTTCAGATCGTGAATTGGTTCCCATGAGCCGTTTTCATCGGTATAAAGTGCGCCACTGGCAATCTGCAAACACTTCATTGTTTTGGACGCTGCGTTAAATGCTTCGACTTCAATGGAGTCTGAAAGCTCAATGAACATTTCGTTTTCCATTTCGTCATAAACTTTTCGTGCTTTGCTGGTCAGCTCAACCTCAATGACGTTCACAATTGGTTCGTCTATGTTGAAATGGTCTTTAGCTTCAAGCGAAATGCAGATGTCTTTTAGCTTTCCGTGGATTTCATCTTGCGAGTGTTTAAAAGGTACAAGCTGAATTGCGTGTCGATCTGCGCCGACCTGGATGGTCTGGAACCAACGCGCAGTAAAGGCATTGAAACTGGTGCCAAGGCGACTACCGCGGTCTAAAAACCATACTTGGCCCCACAAATCTTTAAGGCCGTTCGGGGCAGGCGTACCGGTTAGAGCAATAAAGCGCTTCACGTATTTGTGAGCAACTTTGCCCAGCGCTTTGGCACGTTTTGACCCCTGGCTTACACGGAAACCTTTTAGCTTTGTGCTTTCATCTGCAACCACTTTGGTAAAGGGCCATTTGCTGCCCAGGTGTTCAACCAACCACGGCAGATTTTCATAGTTGATTGTATAAACATGTGCTTTCTGGCGAAGTGCTGCTTCACGTTCTTTGGGCGTACCAACAACAGCAACGATCTTAAAGTTCTCCAGGTGCTGCCACTTGCAAGCTTCGTCCGGCCATGTGCTAGCTGCAACTCGCAAAGGCGCAACGACCAGAGCAGGGCCGGGTTCGAACATTTCCAGCAGCTCAAGTGCTGTCAGTGTCGAAATAGTCTTGCCCATCCCCATGCCTGCGAAGACACCGCAACGCGGATTATCGAGAATGTGCTCGATAATCGCATCTTGGTATGGGCGAGGAGTGAAAGGTTTAGCGTTCATGGCATACATCCTTCATAAAAGTAATCCAGTGCGTATTTGCTCGTTTTCCACTGATATGTCCAAAAACTGGCTTTTGTTCTGTTAATCCCAAAATTTCACTGACTTTTATCTGCGTTTCGTTCCACTTAAAAATCAGCACACCATCATTGGCCAACACACGGAAACACTCAGCAAAACCTTTTCGAATATCTTCGCGCCAATCCTCTTGCAGCTTTCCGTATTTCAAAGCTAACCAAGATTGCTTGCCTGCTTTGATTAAATGTGGCGGGTCAAAAACCACTAACTTAAATTGACCATCATTAAATGGCATATCACGGAAATCCATTTCAATATCAGGCGATACCTCAAGAGAGCGACCATCACATAAAATGTGTTTTTCTGTACGAATATCCCCGAATACTACATTTGGATTTTGTCGATCAAAGTGCATCATGCGAGAGCCACAGCAAGGGTCTAGGATTTTAGCTGTCATGACTTTGCTCCTGTGCTTCGATCATGAACCACCAAATTTCATTCGGCTTAATTGCTGTAGCATCAACAAAATAGTCCCAATCACAACCATGATCACCCATCCATAAATTATCTAAATAGCTTCTTAGTCTGTCTTTGAATTCTCGATTCGGCTCTTTTGGCACCAAAACAAACCCTTCCGGCACCGCTTGAGTTTTGGCTAACTCACGACAAGCTAAATCAAAACCGTATTTGAATTGCTGCGGCTTACCATCGTATCCACAGCGTTTTTTTAATTTTTCGATATCCATCACGCTTTTCCTTTTTCAAATTGGTGGATGCGGTGTTTCACTTTGGCCATCGCAATACAGGTTTCGTTTGTTGCAGGGGTTACCAAGTGCTTGTATGACTGATTTAGTCGGACTAATTCGCCCCTGGAAATCAGTTCCAGATTCTCAAGTCGGCAATCCTGCGTATTTGTATTTTTGAAAATAAGCACCCGGCCTTTCGGGATAGGCCCGTAGGCCTGCTGCCAGATATGACGGTGCTTCAGTTCAAATTTGTTCGGCTCTGCGACTTTTACTTCTACATAACCATCGCGGGTAACACGTTCATAGCCGACCGGTTTTTTATTCCAGGTCGTTTGCCCTTTCTTAAAAGAAGTAGCGTTTGCTTTCATCAAACCTTTGGTGCCGGTATTCCAAGGCTTATGGCCTTTTTCAAGGCGACCTGTGCGACCGGTTAAGGCCCCGATACGTTCGCATTTACGACTCAACACTCTGCGACTGATATTTGTTCCGAACTTTTTATTGAAAAGAACGGTCATCTCTTCACGTAACATTGTTTTATGTGCGTGTAGAAATTCGACCATTTCGTCGGTGTAAACTAACCGAATTCCTTTAGGCATCTTGCTTTTCCTTCTGGTAAATCTTGTGATCAATCTGGGCCATGGTTAAAAGCAGCGGTTTTACGTCATTGTCGGCTGTGTGATGTTTATATCGCTGTGCCAAAATACCCGTAACGCCACGGTGAATAGCAATCAGGTTCTCATGATCAAAATTCTGATCGTTGCCGTCTTTAAACTTAATCACGTGGTGCTCCGGGATACGTCCATAATGCTTTTCGTAAATTACGTGATGCTTTAAGCGGTACTCATTCGGCATTGCTGTTTTGATATAGACTCTGCCGCGTTTATCCGGCTTGGTTTCGTACCCGACTGGCTGAGTGACGAAGTTGACGCCTTTGCGCCAGCCTTCATGCTCTCCGAAACGTCCGGTGCGCTTTGAGCTAAATCCGCGGCGAGTACACAGATTCACGAGTGCTACATAGGTCATGCATAGACCAAACTTTTCATTGACCGTGGCAACCAGTTCTTTACGCGGCATATCGCGGTTATCGCTTATGAACTGGATTACTTCCGGCGCGTAATGTGAACCGCCTTTTGATTTACGACCGGTCAGCCAGCGGTTACGTTTGCACAGTGAGTTCATCGCGTACAGGGTAACGTCAGTACGGCCGAACTTTTCCACGAACTCAGCGTACATTTCGGTACGCGGACGTTTGTGATTGGCTTCTACAAAAGCCAATTCTTCAGCCGAATACTGATTAGGACGGCCCATGTCTTAACCCTCAATTAGCTTTGGAACTGTGCGGCTTTCTGGCGGCAGCAACTTCTGAGCATCAATCACCAGCTGGTTTACTGCTACGATCTGCGCGGCGGTATCGTTAACCATTTTTGCCTGTTTAAAGCGCATTTCGATTTCCGCATCGGGCAGCTCTTCACCGTCTTTATCTGTCAGATCGTTTAGGCGTTCCAGCTGTGCCATTAAAATATTGTGCACGTCGCTGATTTTGTTTTTCATTTCAGTAAATCCTGTATTTGTTCAATCGAGTCGATCACCTCAATTCGTTGCCCCATGTTTCGCATGCGTTCATGCTCACGTGCTTGGGCAGGAGTAGGTTTTTCACCTGGTGCTTTAAGCTCTGCCCAAAACGAATTGCCCTTGATCATCACCAACCGGTCGGGGGCACTATTTCGACCGATCCATTTAACTTTTCTTACTTCACCGCCTAGTGCTTTGACTTGCTGCACCAGGGCTTTTTCAATTTGTGATTCGCGCATGGTTAAGCACGTAAAGGCATTACCACGCCTTTGGCATGGTCAAAATTGGTTTCTTTAAAAGTAACCAAAGCTGCTGAGTTCGCACCGGTAGGATGTAAAAGCGCGAGTAACCCCTTGCCACCGAGCGCTTTTTGTACTTTTTGGAAGTCCTGCACGTACGACCAGTTAAATTGTGGGTAGATACCGTTGTACTCGGGCTCAACTGCACGCGGGAAAATGCGCTGCCAATCCGGGTACTTCGCATCGTGGCCGACAAAAGATTCTTTAACGGTTAAGGGGTCGAAGCGTAATTCACCTTCACGTGTTCTCGGATTGAAGATTAAACGGCAATCTCCTTTGCGGTTTTTGGCCGGGAGTTTCTTTAAAAAGTAATTTACTGATTCAGTCGGGATGATGATCTGGGGCAATTCTTTGCTCACATTTTCGAGCGCGCATGCAAAACCACGGTGGCCATCTGTAGACACGATGTGGCCTTTGTCGATCGCAACACCGCACAGGTAAAAACGCACATCGTTTACTGCAGCACAAATTGTTGAAGCAGCAAGCAGTTGCATAGGGATTTCAAGTTCAATGTTTTCCATTTCATTAGTCCTTTCTGTAGCGATAAGATTCAAAACCCGCTGCTGCCAATGGCAAATCGCTGGCCCATTGGGGATTAGCAGCAAGCAGTTTGGATAAGTGTTCGTGGTTAAATTCAGGTGAATCAGGCGTTTCGGTAATTACTTCATCGTGTACCGATAAAATAATTTCGTAATCTTCTGCTTCGATTTTCGGCATGTTGTATGCCAGTACGTCACGGGAAAATGCTTGTGTGATGTTCTCCGCCAGCTTTCCGCCATAGGTGTACAGACGTTTCCATTTACGGGAGTACTGGCAAATCCCCATATAAGAAATGCGGCCGTCTTGTTCAACACGAGCTGCCGGGTAGCAAAGGAAGCGACCGCTTGGCAGTTTGATCAAAAGCCAATTGCCTTTTTTCATCAGTACAACCTTGCGGCATAGATATGAATTACCCGGATTGAGCAATGCTTTGATCGCTGTGTTCTTTAGCTCAGTCCACCACGCAGAGATATTCGGGTGTGCATATCGCCACGAGCGTTTAAACGAATCGCAAACTAACCATGTGTCGCGCTTTAAGCCAAAGGTGCTGCGACGTTCTTTTTTGTGCCATTCGTACGCTCGGATTGCTTCATTCAATACGCCGCGGTCGATGCTGTTCAGTGCCAGTTCCGCCATGGCATCAAGATCAAGACCATATACTGCTGCGAAAGTTAGGAATGCGCCGACACCGCCTTCATACCCTAATGCCAACTCTTGGACTTTACCGACCTGGCGTTGTTCTTTATCCACGGTTTCAGGCGGTACGTTGAACGACTTGGAATACGCCACTTTATAAAGGTCGTGGCCTTTACCAGCGTCAAAATCGCGGAACGCTTGGTTTTTCCATTCTTCACCAGCGAGCCAAGCCAATCCGCGGCCTTCAATATTCGATAAGTCCGTGATGACAAACTTTTTGCCTTTTGGTGCTACGATGCTGCCGCGGATAGCAGAGGAAGTAAGTTCCATCACGTTATCCACAAATAGATCGGCGCAGCCTGCTTTTAAGGCTTCGATTCCGAAGTCAATATCGTCCTGCTTAAGTGCCGGTCTAGGTAGGTTTTGGGGTTGGAAGGTGCGGCCAGCCCATCGGCCGGTGCGTGATGCTCCGTTAAATTGCAAAGTGCCGCGGAGACGCCCATCGGAGTTTGTAGCCAAACTAAGTGCTTTGTACTTGGCTGTACTCGTAGTCGAGGCTTGTAAACGGATTGCAATAAGTTCTCGTACTGCAACTGGAATCGACTCATCATTAAGTCTTCGCTCAAGTGTTGCTTTCTGCATGTCGGGTAGCGTGACTCCGTACACGCTGAGAATGTGTTTGAGCAGTGCATCGCGTTGCGTGGCTGCTTCAACTTCGCCATTGGTCATTTCCTTTGTTTGTTGTGCTAAAACCTTCTGGGCTTGCGCAACTGCTTCCATAGCAGATTGCACAAGGTCAAGGTCGATGCTCACGCCGCGGTCGTTAATCTTCTGGTCCAGATGCCAGAGCGCTAATTCCGAATTACGATAGTTCCATTTCGGCATTTTTTTACGCAGTTCGCGCATGGCCAAAATATCGTTTTTGGCATAAGCCAGGAACTCAGCCCATTTTTCAGGATGCGTTTCACTGGTAGCGCGGCGGTGTACGCGGTTGGCAGGCTGCGGTTTGCAGAAAAGCTGAATCAGTTGCTTACCGGCTTTATCTTTTGCCTTGTCCGCTTCGATACCAAAAATTTCACACAGGGTATCGAGGCCGCCCGGTAAAGAATGGCTCAGCGCTTGGACCATGGTGTCTTCCCAGCGTTCAATTTTCAGATCGTACTGAGGCATCGCATGGCGCAATACGGTACGGTCGAATCCGGAATTGTGCGCGAGCAATTTCACATCTGGGTTGCGGAGCAGGGCATCTAGCTCTTTGCTCATTGGACCCGCTGTTAAGTCTTCGACCTGTACTTCGCCTTCACCTAACGCCCATGCGAAAATCATCACTTCGACATTTTCGGCGTAGGCGTGCGTACCGTTTTTAATCGGCGTTTCGCTGTACGTTTCGAGGTCGAGGAATAATTCGAGTTGCATATTTAAATTTCCTTTTTGCTTTGGTGAAATAAACGCAGAGGGTCAGCTATACATTTATTTCCCAAAGCAACCGCCGAAGCGGGTGCTGAGATTTGGGATTAAGGAGTAAATTCACCTTGGAAGATGCGACCTTGGCCGGCTAATTTTTCAGTCAGAATGCCTTTGAACTCGTCCGCCAAAGATTCGTTCAACGCTTCTTCACCAACAATGCGCAGTACAAAACCAGGCGCATCATCGTTATTGGCAGAAATACGAAGCGATAATTTCACGCTACGAGGATTCAGGCCGTGGTAGCACTCGGTGTGCAAAAGGAAGAAATGCGGTAGATTTTCATCAACACCGGTTGCTTCTAGTTTTTCCAAAGCGCTCACCTGGTGGCCGAAATCGCGCACTTGGCTGTCTAATTCCGAACCTTTGGTGATTTTTACTTTGCGCAGTGCGCGAATCGCTTTGTCCAGTTCGACTTCACCCTGTTCGGTGTGCGCTGAGAGGAAATCAGCCCAGTCATCAACGATGTCAATCAGTTGCTGCTGGCGAATGCGATTACCGTTTATGCCTTCGAAACGTGCAAATTCAGCTTTCTTTTCTAAAGTCAAAGTTGCAGTGTCATCGCCGTGTCCCGGGGTGAAAACGTCCCCAAGGTTTAAGAAAGTACGTGCCTTTAAGCCGCGGGTAGTCTCGATGTACGTTTGCACGTTTTCATCATTACTGCCGTTGCGATAACCAACATACTCAACGAAAGAAGAGATTGAGCTGGTTTGGTACGCGCCACGGTAGCGGTCACGACCGTCGTTGAAACGTTCCGTGCTGTGAAGTTTGAAGCCTTCCGGCAAAATAGCGATTGACGCCGCACCGTTTACCTGCACGGGTAGATTTGCTTGTGCTGCTACCGCTAAATCCGCGATTTGTTTTACTGCTGCTTGTTCCATAGGTTTTGCTCTTAGTTAAGTTATGGTTGGAAAGAGGTTGATTAGTCCATGTAGTCGTGCGCTTTGGCAGAATTCGGCATGATTGAAATGCCGCCGCCGTGCAGTACGTGCATTGGGGTTGCACCTTCGACCAATTCAGCACGATGGCCCTTAGAAGTCGGCGTTTTGTAATCCAGTGAATGGGCAATGTTCACTTGGCTGGTGTCAGCGATTTGCTTGATTTTCAGCTTGATAGTGACTTCACCTTGTTTGCCGTTTGCGATTACACCGGCCGCCACATCGGTCAAGATGGCGCCGAGTTGCTTTTCGAATACTCCGGCGTTTAATTCACCGATAAAATCAGATACATCAGTAGGTTTTGCGCTCATTTTTAATTCTCACTTTGGGTTTGTCGGAAAGGGTTGCCCTGATTGCTCAGGGCAGTTTGGGATTAAGCCAGTAGCGGATCGTCTGCGAAATCATCTGCAGCCAGGTCGTCAAATTCATCTTCAGAAGCTGCGCCGCCACCAGCGAAGGCGTCACCGTCTTTGAGGAATTGCACGCCGCGCAGGGAAGCGTTAATGCGTTTGCCGAAAGAGTTATCTTGTGCCCACAGTTCAATCGATGCGTTCACGTAGCAACCGGCGTACGGTTTGCCATCTGCTGAGTCCAGCGGGGTTTTGTCGCGGTCAATGATTAACGGACGGGTTTTGTTGCTGGCATTGATGAACATATTGCCTTCATAGCCCGCAAGGTCAGCTTTGGTATCGCCATCGTGTAAAGCCAATTTGTCCTGGGCTTCCAGACCTTTTTTGATTTGAGGCCATTTAGCGCCCCATTTCGCTTCACCGACTTTTTCAATTGCGGCTTTGATTTCTTTAACAGCAGCGTGGTCTGGTGCCATCAGGAAAGCTGCGCTGAATGTCGGTTCGCCGCCGTTTACAGATTCAGCTTTGAAAAGTTTCGGGAACGCTAAGCGAACGTTAGTTAATTTTGCTTTCATGTGTTTGTTTCCTTTAATTAAACAGTTTCAAAATCGTTGAATGGGTTTACTTCAAGCGCCGGGCGCTTATCGGATTCAGGTGCGACAGTTGGTTTTCCGTCTGGACGCACAATAAGGTCTTGAACTTTTGACCATTGGCGTGGGCCAATGACACCGGCCTTTTGCAGCTTTTCTGCATTGGTCGGGGAAATCAGTTTTAAGTCGTACATATCTTCGACTTTCAGGCGCATACCTTTCAGCACTTGCTCGGCTTCTTCTGCATTTGACCAGGTGCGGTTACCTGCACGGCCTTGAACCAATTTGAAACCTGGAACTTGCTCACCGCCGTGTAATTTGTCAGTCACCGCAATGGATACTGCTTTAGACCACGATTCGATCAGCGGCAGTGCTGCGTATAGCTTCGCCAGCGTCTGGTTTTCATGCTGCGGTACGTCTTCTACTGCTTGCTTGAGTTCAGCTTCTAAATCACACGCGCTTAGATCATCAAATTCACCTGCCACGGTTTCAATCACAGCTTTGGTCAGGGCAGGGCAAGAGGCTTTTGCTTTACACCAGTGGCATTGTTTTTCGCCCGGGTTCAACATGTCCTTTTCTTGGAAAAGGGCCGTACCTGCATCAATCGCTTTGATCATCTGCACTGTGTTTTTTGCACGGTGCGCGAAGTCATATAATTCTTCGATTGTCACCACCGATTCAGATACATGACCTAATCGCGGTTGGTGGATAACAAGTCGTGCATGGGTAAAATCGCCGAACATTCCGAAATCGCTTAACGCACCCAGCGCATACAATTTCAATTGCTCATTGCCTTCTGCATCGACCTTTACGCCGCGGCCATATTTCAGGTCGTGGATCTGGATTTCTGTCTGCCCGATGATGATCGCGTCACCAGTGCCGAAAGCATTCTCAGCGTCAATAAAGCTTGAGAAATTCACTCGCTGTTCGACCAGCAGTTCATTGCCTTCGGCTTGCGAGCGAACCGCATCCACGTACTTTTGAACGAACTCGGCCATTTCCAGGTCAACCATGAAGCCAGAACGGGTTTCTGCTGCTTCCTGGTCCCATTCCGCATTGCCTTTTTTGATCACGATGAAGCAGTTCAAAAAGTCAGTTGCGTTGCGGTCGCGTTCCAGGCATTCAGATGCCAGGAAGTGAGCTGCGGTTCCCTCGTCGGCATGCGCCGATGAAGTATTTGCCATGTCTTTTTCCATGATCATGCTGCCTGGGCACGATAACCAACGGTGGGCAGCAGATGGGCTGAATTTCGCATGTGCCATGTCTTCAGCTCCTTAACCATAGTAGGTGGTGAACGTCATGTAGCTGATTGCACTGGCTACGATGAGGATCATTAAAATTGCGGTGATCAATTCGCCGCGTGTTAAAAGCGGTTGGTGCTTTGGTTTTGCAAAATCCGACGCTTGCAGACGTTTTGCACAAAGCTGGTCAAGTTTGTGGTTACGCATCTGCTGTCTCCAGAGTTTCTTCAGTCATTGCGACTACTGCCGCATACTGGTCCGGACGGATTGCAGAAACGTTTGCAACAGCGAAGTGCGATAGGATGCGTTGCAGTTCGCTACGTGATTTTTTGGCAACTTGCATCAGTGCGCTTTTCACATCATCAGCGGTGAAAGTCGGAGCGTCAGTTTGTTCAGCATCCTGCAATTCATCCCGCACCTGACTCGATTGTTCCTCTACAACCGATGCGACTGGCGCTTCTGTCAATACAGGTTCAAATTGCGCTTCGCCGACCTGTTTGCCAAAAACGAAGTCTTCGAGCTTCGTTACTTCGGCGATGATGTCTTCCGCAGTGGTTTTGCCTGCTTCGATGAAGGATTGGCACATTGCTACGCGCCAGTTTTTTACGTCTTGAATCATTTTCTTATACCATCAGTAAAAATGTTATGAGGCAAATATAAATATGAATCTAAACCGATGCAAGGAAAATTTATACCAAAGATCAAAATATTTCATATACCATTGATATTTATTTACATTTATTTTTGTATAGGCAATAAAAAACCGCCCATTGCGGGCGGTCTTCTAAATCTTTTTTACTATCTTCTTAATTTTCTTATGTGGTCAATCACAGTTGCGATGATCTGAATGTTCTGGAATCGGGAGTCTAATTTCGCGTAATTATCGTTGATCGGGATTAATTCAAAATACTCGCGGCCATTTTCATCAAAGCCTCTCGGCTTATATTTTTTGAATGTTGCTTCGTGGCCATCGTTTTGTGCGATTACGAAATCGCCGGGCATTGGTTTGACATCCGGATCGACGATAATTTTATCCCCTGGCTTAAATTCTGGATACATACTGTCCCCGACAATTTCCAGGGCAAATGCGTACCTCCCGAGGTCATGGGCGTACGTTGCTACGAACTGATCTTGCGCGTTTAATACGGCTTCTTTAAAACTTCCGGCTTGAACAAAACTAATCAATGGGACTAACCTGATGCCATTTTCTTGGATTTTTTGAACGTTTTTAATGTCACTGGTTAATTGTTTTTCTACAGCAGATTCAATATCTTGCTTAATTTCATCAACCAGATTAGGGTTTTCATTTTCTAATTGTTCAAGTGCTTTTTGCAACCGTGTATCGCTAATTTTTCTACCAATTGCGTCAAATGCCGTCGCGGCAATTGCACCTGCGGCGAGGCCTATTGGTCCTGCAACAGCGCCTAATGTTGCGCCAGCTGCTATTCCGCCTATGCCTGTTCCGGCGATGTACCCTAAAGCCGTGCGTGCTTTATTCACTTCGCTGATCATTTCACCTTCGCCGGTGACTAGCCAAGTGAAATCAGTACCGGTGTACTCTGCGATTTTCTCTAGGGTCTCTTTGCTGACTCTTCCTTTCTTCCAGTTGTTCGGGGCTGTGACCGTTAATCCAACCTCTTGAGCTAATGCCGACCAGGATATTTTTCTACCAATTTTGGCAGCTTTATAGTCCTTTGCCTGCTCAATCCTGGCGGCGATCCCGGTAAGTGGGCGGGAGTTTATTGCGACGTTCATTACGCCATCTTTAATCTCCGCGTGGTTAGTTTTAAGCGCATCTTCATTAATTACATACTTTTTAGTAGTCATTCGCCCCATCCCTTAAACTTATCGCCCAAAAAACAAGCGTGCCTCTTAACCGGTTGCGTGATTCGTAAGTCTAATTAAAAGAAAAACGTCTTATCTTTTATTAATTATACATTATGTATAAGCCGCTACCTAAATATTTATTTTTACCTGATTGCGCTTTCTTAGACTAATGGTATAAGATTCTGCTTATATTAGTTGTATAAGTAACAGGTTCTCTATGTTTGAAGATGAAACAGTATTGGCAAAGGTAGTCCGCAAGATTGGCGGACAGGTGAAAGCAGGGGAGGCTTGCGGTGTCACCGCTGCGGTTATCGGCCGCTGGATTAAGCAGCAGCACTTGCCTCGCACTGATTACACCGGCGAAACCGACTATGCCGGTGCGTTAGCAGAAGCAAGCGACTTCCTTTTTTCTCGTGAAGAGATCCTTTCAGAATGCAATCCGGCCAATGTCAAAGGCAGAAAAATGGAGCTAGGCCCCGATGAGTGAAGGTAAAAAATTCGATGGCGAAAAGCCGCGTTTCTCATTAATACCGGGTGGCGTATTGCCGCCGGTAATCAACGTTTTGGAATTCGGTGCCAAGAAGTATTCGGAAGGCAACTGGCGCCAGGTGGAAAATGCCCGTACTCGATATTTCGATGCGGCACACCGCCATCTGGACGCCTGGTGGAATGGTGAATCTGCGGATCCGGAATCCGGGGAACACCATCTGGCCCATGCAATCTGCTGTCTGATGTTTCTGATGGCGCTGGATGAACCAGCGAAGAAGCTTGTGCCGATCTGCAAACACAATTGGCAAGAAGCAACTGCAGCGGGCGATGCTCGCCGGACTTTCGTTTGCTCGAAGTGTCCTTCTCAAAAATCAGTGTCTTTTAATGAGGAGTTTTTACAGCCATGACAAATTTCCGTGAGCAAGGTAAAAAACTTCTCGCATATAACTATATGGTCGTTCCGATCAAGCAGGGTGAAAAACGCCCTGCATTAAAAGACTGGCAGGATGCGCGTATCACGGCAACTGACCTTCTTAAATATCCGAATTGCGGTATCGGGGTTTTAACTGGACAGGGGCAATTCCCCATCTGCGCAGTGGACATTGACGTACTCGATGAAGCACTGGCAGAGGACTATGCCGAATGGTGCCGGGATAACTTAGGTGTGAGCTGTGAGCGTGTTGGTAAAGCGCCGAAGATGTTGATGGTCTACCGTGCGGAAGAAGCAAACTGGGGTAAGTCAACTTCGGCATGGTTTGCTGCTCCTGAGGAATCGCAAAAACCGTTTAAAGAAATGGTGAAGCAACGCCTGGAAGTCCTGGGCCGCGGTCAGCAATTCGTTGCGTACCATGTGCATCCGGATACGGGCAAGCCATACGAATGGGTAGACTTCTTTGGCGGTCTGACTGAGTTTTCAGCGGAAACACTGCCGGTCGTTACCAAAGAGCAGATTGCTGCGGCTGTAGAAAAATTCGAAGAAATGGCCCAGAAGCACGGTCTTGTCCGTGTCAAAAATAGTAAGGCCAAGGTTGGCACTTTAACTTCAAGCGAACTTGAAGATGAAGACGACATTTTAATGAACACCACTATGCCGATTGGCTGGGAAATTGGGGATGCAAAGAAATATCTTGAATACATTGATAATGAGGACTTTGAAACTTGGCTTCGCGTTGGTATGTCTTTGCACCACGAATTCAATGGCAGTGACGAAGCACTCAACTTATGGGACGAATGGAGCGCTACGGCATCCAACTATTCTTCGACTGATGACCTCGGCTACCGATGGTCCACGTTTAGCCAAACTGGGTCAAGCATCGTTACAGCCCACTGGCTACTTAAAACAGGTCGTGAATCTAAACAGGAAAAGGTCAGAGCTGAAAAACGACAAGCTTTAGCCGATGTCAAAAAGCTGATTGCTTCTTGTGAAGATACCCAGGAGCTGCTGCAGAAAATCGCCAAAGAAGCAGGACAGATCGCAGGTACTGACTTGGCATTGCGTGCTGAATTGTCAGGTTTGATTCGCAAGCAATTCAAACAAATTTCAGACGTTGGTTTGACAACTCGTGAAATCAATATCGCAATGGGCGGTAAAAAAGTACAAGTTGCTTTCGATGATTCCAAAAAACTACCGATGACCGAGTTCGGCAATGCTTCGCGCATGCTGGACAAGTACGGCAATGAAATCATGTTCGTTGCTGAAACCGGTAACTGGTATCGCTGGAACTCAGTTTATTGGGAGCCTTGCGTCAATATGGTTATTGAGCAGTACGCAAAGCAAACCGTGTTGTCTTTAGGTGATGAAGCCAAAAAGATTGATGACGATGCCCAACGTGCGGAGTTCTATCAATTCTGTGCGGCCAGCCAGAAGGCTTACATGGTCACCAACATGGTTCGATTAGCACAATCAGATCCGCGAGTCTTGGTGCCGATTAAAGAACTGGATAGTGATCTGTATTTATTGGGCTGTGCGAATGGTGCTGTGGATCTGCGCACCGGTGATCTGGTTCCACCGTCTCAAGATTTGCTAATCACGTATAGCACTGGCGTTGAATATAACCCTAAAGCGAAATGCCCGTTGTTTAAAAAGACCGTGCTTGAGGCGTTCCACAATGACCAGGAAATGGCGGACTTTTTCCAGCGCCTAATGGGTTACGCCATTTTAGGTAATCCAAAGGAAAACCTAATTGTGATTCCTTTCGGAGATGGATCAAACGGTAAATCCACCGTTTTGACCACGGTTTTTAAAGCCTTGGGCGATTACGCCAAAATGACACCAGCTGAAACTTTCTTAGGTGAAGGCAAGTCCAGTGCAGGTGGTGCCCGTGAGGATTTGCTTCGTTTACGAGGTGCCCGTTTCGTTTATGTCGGTGAGCCTGATGAAAACAAGGAAATGAAAGAAGGTCTGGTCAAATCCATGACCGGTGGCGAATCCATCATCGCACGTGGCCTTTATTCCAAGGTTTCAGTCGAATTCACACCGACCTGGACAGTGGTCATGCCGACCAACCATAAGCCAATCATTAAAGGTGGTGACCATGGTATTTGGCGCCGTTTAATGATGGTGCCGTTCACCAGAAACTACGATAAGGACACGACGGTTAAGAAAGACCCGAGCCGTAGTGAAAAGTTAAAAGGTGAGTTGCAAGGCGTTCTTGCCTGGCTTGTCCAGGGTGCTCTGGAATACCAGCAACACGGTCTGAACGAACCGAAGAAAACCAAAGAAGCTCGGGAGGAGTACCGGGAAGATATGGACCTCCTTTCTGACTGGATCCGTGAATGCTGCGAAGAAGGTGACTTCCGGGAAACATCCCAAAATCTTTGGTTGAGCTGGCAACAATATGCCGAAGCGCGCAAAGAATTGCGCTATATACCGACGGCTCGAGCGCTTGGGCGTCGTTTGGCAAGTCGATATTCGTTGGTGCGGTCTACCGGTGGTAAACGGTTTTTCACAGGTTTACGTGTGGTAGTTGACCCCCTTTCTGCAGATTTTACGGAAACGAAATAATCGGTTTATGGCGTTGAACGCGTAATTTTTTGCATGTTTGCAGTTTTTTACGTGTTCGTAGTGGTTAGGAAATAAGGAAAGTGACGTTAGTGACGTTTTAAGGGCGATTTTCAGGAAGTTCTATTTATATATATTAGCTACTTCCTGAAAAATGAATAAATAACGTCACTAACGTCACTACAAGAAATTTAGCGATTTTTAAGGTGAATTTTGAAAATGAGTACAACAACAGCGCGGCCACACTTTTCTGTGGCAATTGACTGGAAACAACGGGACATTGAGCAGTGGCTTGAGCAATACGGGGCTTGGCTTTTAATTGGTTGCCGATATGAAAACCTTGGTGCGAATAGCATAATGGGGAAACTTCTGGACATGGCTCAAGGCGTAAAAAGCGACAACCGCCGCCGTGCTTTACCCCGTTGTAATATTACGGATGATGAAGCGGAAGCAATTGAAGCTTTGGTCAAGCACATTTCCCAGACAGAAACGCCTAAGGCACAAAAGTGGGTTCAGATCGTGGTGAACTATCACATTGATGGTATGAGTGAAGAAACAATAGCGCACCGCTACAACATGTCGCGGTTTGCAGTCACCAGAGATAAAATGAACGGCATTATCCGCATAGTGTCCAAACATTCGTTTTTAAGAAGCAGATTAATTGATTAAATCTTGACTGCCGGCAGCAATGTGATAAATTCTCTTTATCATGGTCGAAGTGTCACACAGACGACCGGTTTAAAAGCTCACATATCAGTGGGCTTTTTTTTATTGCCTTGAGAAATGCCTGTGAAAGCAAAATCAAGGCACCTATGGCGGTTTTCTTTAATCTCAGTGTTATAGATGGCTATAGCCGCCACCCAGATTCCTAAACAGGAGACTGCTATGCTCCGATTCTTAAAACGACTATTTTGCATTCATGCTTACGATTATGAATCCGACATCTTCCGACAGGTTGAGTGCCGGAAATGTGAAAAGACAAAAACACAATAAATTCTCCAGTTAGGCCGATGTAGCTAGGCCAGTACACAAAACCGCATCAATCGGGAGATTTGATGCGGTTTTTCTTTTTAAGGGGATAACCGTGGCCAGAAACCGACACGAAATAAAACAGAATTTAAAAGAATATGTGAACGAGCGTGAACAGTGGTGCAAGGCGCTAGCAAGTAACACAGCGCCGTTCGCGTTAAAGAATCTGGTCCACTCGCACATTCGTGACCTGGACAAAAGAATACAGAACATCCAATGGCTACTGGACGTACAGCAATGACCTGTGCAGCATGTGAAGCAAGACGCAAATGGATAGAGAAACAATATGAGCGATCAAAAGAAAGAATGCGATTGTGTATCGAACGACTTACTTTTAAAGCTGGTCGAACAGAGCAATCAGCTGATTCAGCAAAACAACCAACTCATCCAGATCAACAATGAACAGAATGCTCAGATCAATGAGCTGTTGATTCAGTTGGAAGGTGGTGAGGAAGATGAGCCTAAGTCACGGTATTTGGATGGATGATTGTGAAGCTACCGAGACTGCAAAGCAAACTACAGGCGATGACACCGAAGGCACCGAGACCACCTAAGAATAATTGGGGGCAAGGTCGTGGTGGTAGACCATGGCGCAGACTCAAGCAGAAGATTCATACACGTGATGAGTGGACCTGCTGCTCATGTGGTCGTGTGACTATGGAGCTTGAGTTAGACCATGTCGTTAATGTGGCTCAAGGTGGTACGGATGATGAGAAGAATTTACAAAGCTTATGCGTGCCATGCCATAAATCAAAAACAAATAGAGAGAGTAAGCAATGAGTAATGAGGAATTGTTAGAGCAGCTAGAGTCTGTGGCCAACTTCATGCGCGGCATGCAGCTCGATGTTCGAATCCCTAGTGATGCAAGAGAAGCGCTGCGTGAACGTGCAATGGAAATCGATGATATTGTTGAGGCGGCTTCACGCGAGTGAATAGGCAGGGGGGAGTCAAAAAGTTTGAAGCCTTGAGCCAGCGGACACCGCCCCCGATCTCACTTATAAAAAAATTTCCCATTTCGCAAATATGTTAAAGGAGGGTATATGGCTTTAACAGCAAAAAAGAAGGCATTTGCCCAAGCCAAACATGATGGCGCCGATAACAAAGAAGCTGCTATTTTCGCGGGTTACAGCCCCGAAACAGCTTCGCAAGCCGGGTCAAGATTGGCTAAAGACCCCGATGTGGTTGCGCACATTGAAAGACTCAAAATTAACACCGAGGTTAAAGCTGAAACCAAACCAGAACCAAGACCAATCATCACAAAAAAAGACATTGAAACTGCTGGCAGCCGTGCTGACCCGCTAAAGTTTCTGGAAGAAATCTGGACTGATCCGGTTGAAGATATGAAATTGCGAATGGACGCAGCAAAAGCAGCCCTTCCATATTTCCATGGCAAAGTCGCTGAGAAAGGCAAAAAAGAAACCAAAGCCGACGAAGCCAAAAAGGCTACTCAAGGCGGGAAATTTGGAACATTGGGCTCACAGTTGAGAAGTTAGAATGTTATATCCAGATAAGTTTGCAGTTAACTTTTTTATTGATGGTCAGACACATCAATTTGCGCGACGGATCCTCACTCAGGTGCCACAGGTTGCTAGTCGTTGTGTATTCAAGGAAAAGCGGTATGAAGTGCTAAGCGTTGAGTGGTGCTTAGATGAGGATGCCACCAACTACGAATACCAAGCCAGAATAAATATCGAATTAAAACCACTTTAAGAGCCGCCCATCGAGGCGGTTTTTTAATGAGTTAAATTTATGTCAGCAATGCTCCCAGAATGGTCGACATCTCTTCCAGACTGGGAGGAGCGTATTGTCGCTAAAAAGTCACTCATGCCTTGTGAGCCACTTTTCCCGGAAGTGGCCGATGTAGCAGAGCGGATTTTTAAAGAATTAATCCTGGTCGATGTGATGGGTAGCCCAAAAATGGGCGAAGTCACGCGTGAGTGGGTGATTGAGTTTGTCCGGGCAATCTTTGGAGCTTACGATCCAGTACAGAAAAAGCGGTTAATTCGTGAATTCTTCCTGCTGATCTCCAAGAAGAACACCAAGTCGACAATTGCAGCCGGCATCATGATGACCGCATTGATCTTGAATGATCGAATGTCGGCAGAGTTAATCCTGCTTGCTCCCACAAAAGAAGTGGCAGACAACTCATTTAACCCGATCCGGGACTTTATTAGGGCTGATCCTGAGTTGCAGGAAATGTTTAATATTTCCGAGCACACCAAAACAGTTACCCACCTGGGAACCAATGCGACTTTAAAAGTAATTGCTGCTGAGAGTGATGCGGCTGCGGGTAAAAAGGCCTCAATTATCCTGATCGATGAGATTTGGGTGTTTGGAAAAAGACCTCGCGCTGAATCGATGTTTCGTGAGGCAAAGGGTGGCTTGGCATCACGTCCTGAAGGTTGTGTGATTTATCTGTCTACCATGTCAGATGAAGTGCCATGCGGTGTATTTAAGCAATTGCTGGACTATGCGCGTGATATTCGGGACGGTGTAAAAGTCAATCCTCAGTTCTTGCCGCTGATTTACGAGTTTCCTGAGTGGATGCTTGAGGCAGGTGAACACTTAAAACCTGAAAACTTTTATGTCACCAATCCAAACTTGGGCGCATCGGTTGATCTGGATTACCTGATTAACGAATTTGAGAAGGTTAAAGATGCTGGCGAAGAATCTCTGCGCGACTTCCTTGCCAAACACCTAAATGTACCAATTGGCCTAAACCTCCGAGCCAATCGCTGGGCTGGTGCTGAATATTGGTTGAAACAAAAACACGTTTTCACACTCGACGACATTATTGAAAAGTCGGACGTTATTACCTGTGGTATCGATGGTGGCGGTCTGGATGATTTGCTTGGCTTTGCTGTACTTGGTCGGCATGCAAAAAGCCGTAAATGGTGGCTCTGGAACCATGCTTGGTGCAATAAAACCGCAGTCGAAAGGCGCAAAGAGAACGCGCCAAAGTATGCTGACTATGAAAAAGAAGGCAGCCTGACCATTGTTGAGCGTATTGGTGATGACATTGACCAGCTGGCAGCCATTGCAAAGAAATGCTTCGACTCTGGCAAGCTCGACAAGATTGGTCTTGATCCTCTTGGCTTGGGCGGTCTGCTGGATGGTTTGCTCGATGCAGGTATTCCTGAAGACAAAATGATTGCAGTAGCTCAAGGCTTTAAGTTGATGGGCTATATCCTCACCACAGAACGAAAACTGGCAGAAGGCAATCTTTACCACGCTGGACAAGAATTGATGACCTGGTGTGTTGGTAATGCGCGTGCAGTTGTAAAGGGTAACGGCATGATGATCAGCAAACAGGAGTCAGGTGTTGGGAAGATTGATCCATTGATTGCGACTTTTAACGCAGTGGCACTAATGAGCCTGGCACCGGAAGTTAATAATTATGACATTGACGGATATTTAGAGGACATCGTGATAGCATGAGCGACTTACAAGACACGGGATTTTGGTCTCGCTTCTGGTCACGATTGACTGGAAAAACTCAATTAAAGAAAGGGGATTCCTCCTATCCGGTAGATAGTTACATGTCTTCTGGTGGCGCGGTGGTCAGTCCTGAAACATCGTTGAAGTTGTCGGCAGTTTGGGCGTGCGTAAAACTACGTGCTGAAACTATTTCAACATTGCCACTTCACTTATACGACACTGAAAAAAAGATTGCCAAGGACCATGAACTGTATCGAATCTTGCATGATTCACCCAATGCAGACATGTGTGCCAGTGAATTTTGGCAGATTCAGTCAGCGTGTCTGGATTTATGGGGTAATGCGTACAGTTATATTGCTCGCCGCAATAATCGTAGTGTTATTTCTTTAGAGCCATTATTTCCTAGTGAAATGGTTAAAAAGCGCCTGAAAGATGGAAGCTTTGAATACCATTACACGGAAAACGGCAAAGTTAAGATCTATACCGATGATGAAATTCTGCATTTTAAGGGCTTTACCTTGGATGGTTATGTAGGCTTATCGGCAATTCAGTTTTTTGCACAAACGATTGGTATGCAATTTGATGCAAACAATCAGGCACAGGACTGGTTCAAAAATGGCTTAAAGGTCGGCGGATTTCTTGAAACTGGTGAGAGAACCTTAACTGATGAGCAGCGTTTAAAAATGCGCAAAGGCTTGGCTAGTTTTAGTCTTCCTGAAAACGCTGGGAAGTACATGATTCTTGAGGCAGGGATGAAAGTCTCCAGCGCCTCAAACATTCGAATCAATCCAGTTGATGCTCAGCTTCTTGAAAGTCGTTATTTCGGCATTGAGGAAATTTGTCGGGCTTTTGGTGTGCCACCTCAGTTGATCGGGCATACAAATAAAGCTAGTTCATGGGCGTCAAGCTTAGAGCAAACCAATCAGGGCTTTCTTACTTACTCATTAAACCCACAACTGGTTCGATATGAGCAAACAATCGCTCGGAAGTTGTTGCTACCACACGAGAAGTATCTTTATCGTCCTAAATTTGCGGTTGATGGGTTGCTACGTGCCAACAATACAGCAAGAGCTGACTTCTACGTGAAGATGACTCAGAACGGCTTATATACCCGCAATGAAGTGCGAGAGCTTGAGGATATGCCACGAGCGGATGATCCAACCGCAGACAAGTTAATGGTTCAGATGCAAATGGTTCCACTTGGCACCGAAAAAGGTGAAACAAATGAATAGAAAAAGTTTTAATTTAGATATTAAAGCCGTCCAAGAGGACGGTTTTTTTTCGGGCTATGGTGCGGTTTTTGGAAATCTCGACTGGTACAACGACATTATTCTGCCGGGCGCCTTCAAAAATACGCTGGCCAAATGGACTGAAAAGGGGAAATTCCCACCAGTACTCTGGAATCATAGTTCCAATGAGCCAATCGGGGTCTACACCAAGCTGATTGAAGATGAAAAAGGCTTGTATGTCGAAGGCAAATTACTGGTTGACGATGTTCCAAAAGCCAAATCCACACACGCACTTTTGAAGGCTGGCGCAATCGATGGTTTAAGCATTGGATACCGCACGGTTAAATCCAGCTACAACGAAAACACAGATATTCGTGAACTGATTGAATTGGATCTAGGTGAAATCTCAATTGTCACCACGCCAGCCAATGAAAAAAGCACAGTTATCTCTGTGAAATCTAAATTAGAAGAAGGCGAACTGCCATCTTTACCAGAATTTGAAAAGTTCCTGAGAGAGTCAGGCTTTTCAAAATCGCAAGCCACTGCAATCGCTGGCAAGGGTTTGCGCCATCTTTTGAGCGAGTCTGAAGATGAAAAGTTCCAAGCGAAATCAATTTTAAATGCTCTTAATATTTTAAAAGGAAGTCAAAATGACTGATCAAATCGAAGTGCTCGCTCAAGAGTTCAAAAAACAAGTGGATCATGTGAAAG
This sequence comes from Acinetobacter sp. CIP 53.82, assembly GCF_000369465.1. NCBI lineage: Bacteria > Pseudomonadati > Pseudomonadota > Gammaproteobacteria > Moraxellales > Moraxellaceae > Acinetobacter > Acinetobacter sp. CIP 53.82. The sequence goes on from NZ_KB850045.1 coordinate 514,483, forward strand.
GCATTGCTGAAGAGTTTAAAGGCAAGGCAGAGCACAATGATAAAATCTCTGAAACTGCAAAACAAACTGCTGATGAAGCAATTACAAAGCTGAATGAAGCTAAAGCTCGACTTGATGAACTTGAGCAAAAAATGGCGCGTCGCCCACAGGATGGCAAAGAAGAAGTTAAATCTCTAGGCCGTCAGTTTGTAGAATCTGACCAATTCAAATCATTGGTTGGCTCAGCTGGTCAGCGCGGCAAAGCAAACCTTGAAATTAAAGCCACCATTACTTCAGCAACCACGGATGCTGCGGGTTCGGCTGGTGATCTGGTTCAAACCACACGCATTCCAGGCATTATTGCACCGCCTGACCGCAAGCTCACAATCCGTGACCTCTTAATGCAGGGTCGTATGGATGGTAACGCGCTTGAATACGTTCAAGAAACTGGTTTTGTAAATGCTGCTGACATGGTGGCCGAAGGTGCATTAAAGCCGCAGTCTGACATTAAATTTGACCTGAAATCGACTACCGCAAAAGTTATCGCTCACTACATGAAGGCATCGCGTCAGATTCTTGATGACGCATCGCAATTGCAGTCTTATATCGATGGTCGCTTACGTTATGGTCTTGCTTTCAAAGAAGAGCAGCAGATCCTGAACGGTGACGGTACTGGTCAAAACTTGCTTGGTATTATTCCACAAGCAACTGCGTATGTTCGCCCCACCGGAGTAGCCACAACCGCAGAAAGCAAGCTCGATACTCTGCGCTTCGCAATGCTTCAGGCAATTCTTGCTGAATACCCTGCGAGCGGCCATGTGCTAAACCCGATTGACTGGGCTGCAATCGAAACCCTGAAAGACACATCTGGTCAGTACATCATTGGCAATCCACAAGGCAACTTAAACCCGACTCTGTGGGGTCTTCCGGTTGCAGAAACACAGGCGATTGCTGCGGGTAAATTCCTGACTGGTGCCTTCTCAATGGGTGCTCAAATCTTTGATCGCTGGCAGTCTCGTGTAGAGGTGGCAACTGAGAACGAAGACGATTTCGTTAAGAACTTAGTAACCATTCTTGCTGAAGAGCGCCTGGCATTGGCGGTTTATCGTCCAGAAGCGTTTATCTATGGTGATATTACTCCAGCAGTTGCTGGCGGTTAATCCAGAATCCAATAAGGGTCAACTAGCTGGCCCTTATTTATTAGGAGATAGTCATGACTGAGTACGATGTTAAGCGTGAGCACTATGGTGACAAGTATTACCAGACTGGTGATAAGCGCACAGCAAATCCAGCGGATGTGAAACACTTAGTTGATAAGGGTGTTTTGGTTGAATCCACAGAAGAGCCAAAACCTAAAACCACTAAAACCCCAGCAAAACAGGCGAAACCAGAATGATTGATCTCGCAAAAGCTAAGTTGCATTGTCGTGTAGATCATGATGATGAAGATACTTTGATACAGGCATATATCGATGCTGCCAATGAGCAAATCCAAGCACATTTAGACCGCAAAGTTATCGCAACCGAGGCTGAGCGAGTAAACGAAAATGATCTGGTTGATAACAGAGCCTTAGATGCTGCTCGGCTTCTCTTTGTTGCGCACCTGTATGCCAACCGGGAAGCCACCACTCAGGCAACGATTGAATTGCCTTTAGGATACTGGTCCTTAATTCAGCCTTATCGTGACATGGGGGTGTGATATGTCCCAACGTGCCGGCGAACTATGCCACCGTGTGACGATTCAGCATAAAACCACGGTTTATGATGAATATAACTATGAAACCGAAGCCTGGACTGAATACAAAAAACTTTGGGGTAAACTGGAGTTTCTTTCAGTAAAGGACAGTTTAACGGCCAAAGCTGCGGGATCGGAAACGACAGCTCGATTAAAACTGCGTAAGCGTAATGATATTGACTCAAGTATGCGCGTTTTATTTGACGGGCAGACATTCCAGATCGTGTCACCACCTAAACCCGACAATGAAAACGGTCGGATTTATATGACGCTGGAGTTGTCTTTAGTGGAGTGAGCTATGTCAGTAGAATTCAATATTGAAGGCTTGGATGAAGTTCAGGAAAAGCTTAAAAGACTTGGCAATCCGCGCTTGATGAAGAATGCTGCAAGGCGTTCCATGCGTAAAGCCATGGCAATTGTGCGTGATGCTGCTCGATCAGGTGCAAAAGCAATAGATGACCCGCAAACAGCCGAAAAGATTTGGAAAAATATTGCAATTGCCGCAGGGAAAACACGAAATCCAAATGAAGTGGTGATGCGTGTCGGTGTGCGTGGTGGTGCGTCATTTTCTAATCCAAATCCGCCTAATACAAGCGGTGGCGACACCCGACATTGGCGTTGGGTTGAGCTGGGCAGTGTGCATAATCCACCAACCCCATTCATGCGGCCAGCACTGCAAAACAACATCCAAGCCGTAACCAATAGCTTTGCTGAAAACTTCAATAAAGAAATCGACAAGGAACTCGCAAAATTATGAATATTTTACCTGTAGTTCCGACACTAAAATTGGCTTCGGCAGTCACAGCATTGCTTGGCACCAATCCTTTAAGGGTATTTGAAGATATTGCGCCACACAAAACACCTTATCCTTATGCAGTTTGGTCGGTGGTCACAGCAAGTCCTGAAAACCATTTAGATTGTCCGGCGAATACCGATCATGTGTCATTCCAGATTGTGGTTTATGACACCCAGCAGAAAAGAGCATCAGATATTCGAGCAGCAATACGAAAGGCTTTAGAGCTACATTGCTATGTCACCAATATTCACCCAAACCATTTTGAACGTATCGCCGATACCAATATTTTTGGTCGCGGCTTTGATGCGAATTGGTTTTTGGATCGTTAAACAAATTTGTTTTTTCACATAGCACCTAAACAGGTGCTTTTTTTATGCCTAAAATTGAGGAGTAGCTACTCATGGCACATGTTAAAGCGCAAGGTACACAAGTATTTGCGGTAGTTGATGGCGCGGTTGTCCGCTTCACTTGCCCTAAAGCATTTTCATTTGGGGAGGACTCGTTCTCAAAGATTGATGCAACTTGCCTAGACTCTGACACAAAAGACTACGAGCGTGGTCTGCGTGATCCGGGTGAAGGCTCTATTCAAATTGATCTTGATGATACAAACACAAGCCATTTGAAACTAATTGAATTGGCTGACTCTGGTGAAAAAATCCAATGGTATATTGGCTCAAGTCATTCAAAAACTCCGCCAACCTATGAAGCTGTTGCAGGTATCGACCTGCCAGAAGATCGCATCTGGTGGTCATTTGAGGGTTATATCAACCCAGCTGCACCAACGATTGAGCAAGACGCTTTAGTTGGCTATACATTCACACTTGTTCGCACTTCAGCAGTCGTAATTACTCCACGAGTGGTGACTCCGTAATGGCAAAATTAACATTAAAATCAGCTAAAAAAGCGGTCGGTGTTGGTAGCTACGTTCAAAAGACAATCCAGTTTCGTGACTCGGGTGGTGAGGTTTTTGAAGGGGAGATTCTGGTTAAAATCCTGACTCACGATGAAAAAGCCAATGCGATTAATCACTGGAAGCTAAAAGACCGCAAAACAGCAACATTGGACCAGCTCACCAAAGCGATTCTTTTTGAAGCTATCTATTCGGAAGATGGTGAACGCTTTTTCCCGACAATTCAAAGCACCGGCGAAGTATCGACAGAAATCATTGATGCGATGTACCAGGCGGCCGACGAGGTGCTAGACTTCTCGGGGAAGAACTGGATTTCGAAGCAGAAGAATTCTGGTGCGAGCTCGTCATCAACGGAATCGGAGGAAGAACGATTGCCGAAGCCAAGCGAAGAATAAGCACCAAGGAGTTTGCGATCTGGCGGGCCTTTCGTGAAAAACGAGGCTCGCTTTTTGTTGGTCGTCGTATTGAGCAGGGCTTTGGTAACCTGATGGCCACCTACCTGAGTTCCAAAGGCGCGAAAAACGTTAAGGCTTTAAGCTTCATGCCTCATGAAAATCAGCCAGAAGAAATGTCTTTAGAGGAATATATGCTGAAGACTTATGGCGGAGAATAGAAATCGGCTTAGGCCGGTTTCTTTTTGGCTATTAAATTAGTATCTTATCTCCACCATAAACGGGGGTAATATAATGAAAAAATTAATTTTATCTGGGGTTGTTGGGGTTATTTCGACAGTTGCAGTAGCGAACAAGCCATTGATGTTGCAACAAGGTGAGCCAGCACCAATGGGCGAGCCAGTGCAATATCAAGCACCAAAGAAGTCTTACTCATCAAGTGCGCCCTCCGCCTTGGGCGATTATGTAAGTTTTAATGCTGCTTTTTCTGGATCAAGAATTGGTGCGGAAAATGTGGGTGGCGACTCTACTTTTAGTGGTATCGATTTAGGGATAATGGGGGTTCAGGAGAATCTTTCTGCAGGACTTGGATTTACATATCAAGCTGATAGTGACTGGAAATATTCTGAAATTTATTCAAAGTTTGGCTATCGATTATTCAACCAAAATAATAACTATGGGGTAGTTTCCACTGGTGTGGGTTATGCCTGGTTGTCAGCAAAAGACTATGCGATTGATTTAGACTATTTTGTATTACCATTAGAGTTAGAAATTGGCCATTATTTTCAGCCAAACCTAGCAGCCTACGCTGCACTTGGTTATAAATGGCTATGGAATACAAGTGGTGAGGCTTGCTACAACAATATTTGTGGTTCTGGATCAAGTAGTGAATTAGATGTAGATGGTGCAACCTACAAAGCCGGACTTCGATACAACTTCTAAAAGCAAACCTCCTTCGGGAGGTTTCTTTTTGGCCGTTTAATTAGTATCTTGTTCTAAATTATAAATTTGGGGCTGGGTGTGAAAAAGTTATTAATTTTAACTATGCTGATTGCTGGATTTGCACATGCTGATAATTCTGAACAGCGAATATCTGATCTGACAAAAATGCTTGAACGCGGAAGTTATTCAGAACAATCTGACATCGAAACTAATAAAAAAACTGTAAGCCAAGCTGATATTGATTATTGTGTGAATATTTCATCTTTTGCTGAAGTTGCCATGAAGCATAGACAAAACGGCAAGAAGTTTGAAGATATGTATCGTGTTGATCTAGGTAATGGAGCACTGACAAAGGTTGCAAAGGCTGCAGTCGTTGATGCTTTTAAAGTGCCTGTATTTAAAAACACAGCTGACAAGCAAAAAGCTGTGAGCGAATTTAAAGATGCCGCAATTAAAGGTTGCATATTAGAGTTTGAGAAGAACCTTTAGATAAACCAAAAGACTAACCGCCGAAAGGCGGTTTTTTATTGCCCGGAGTTTTGTATGAGCACCAAGCTAGGCACATTAACCCTAGATTTAATCGCCAAAATTGGTCAGTTTGTTGGGCCTGTAAAAGAAGCAGAAAAACAAACTAAGATCAGTTTTAGCAAAATGCGCGACCATGTGAATACTTTTGGCGCAGTTGCTGTTGCTGGCGCAGCTGCAGTGGGGGCGGGTGTATTTGCTATGGCAAAGGAATATGCTAATGCTGCCCAAGAGCTCCAAACTTTTGCAAACATCTCCAACACAACCACCCAGGAGTTTCAAAAGCTAGCCGCAGGCGCTCAAACCGTTGGTATTCCAATGGACAAGCTATCCGATCAGCTAAAGGATTTTAATGAAAAACTGGGTGAGTTTATCACTATTGGTTCTGGTGGTGCGGTTGATTTCTTTGAGCAGATCGCTACCAAAACCGAAGGTTCGGCAGAAGGTGCCCGAAAGCTCGCACTGGAAATGCAGAACCTGTCAGGCCCACAGGCGCTCCAGCTTTATGTAGATAAACTTGAAGAGGCCGGGGTTACCCAGCAGCAAATGTCTTTCTACTTAGAAAGTATGGCATCCGACACAACCAATCTTATCCCATTGTTGAAAAATGGAGGGGAGGGATTTAAGTTTTGGGCAGACGCAGCTGAGAGAGCTGGCGTCATCATGGATGAACATGCAATTCAAAAAGCAGCTGAACTTAAAGTTCAACTAGGTCTGCTGGATTTGCAAGTTCAGGGTGCGAAAAACCAGTTTATCCAAGGATTGATGCCAGCACTAGTTTCGATCGGAGATGCAATGAATGATGCGACCTCTGAGACAAATCTACTATCGGATGCAGGTGAAACACTAGGGAATGTGTTCAGAGGTGTTGCGGCGGTTGGTATTGGAGTGTACGCCACAATTAAGATGCTATCGAATGCAATTGCAGGATTGGCACATGATGCCGCACTGGCCAATAAAACAGTCAACTCTGCGTCCGAAAAAGGCTCATGGGCCGATAATATTCCAGGTATCAAGTGGGCTAGAAAGGCAATCTTGGGCACAACGCTATCCAGAGCACCAGACAGCGGCGTTTCTATGGCAATGCAAGACAATGCCAAGGTTGCTGAAGATGTCACAAAGATGATAGACGGATTGTTTAGTGACACCACAAACAAAGCTGTTAAGGCTATGGCTCGGGCAAATCAAGGCATGGCCGGTGTTACATCAGGCATGGATGAGTGGGTCAAAAAGCAAAACGAAGCAGCAAAGGCCGCTAAGGAAAACACTAAAGCCTTGCGTGAGCAAGAGCGCGCTTTAGAAGATGCCAAAAGATTAATCTACGAATACGGTAGCGAGTTCAATCGAATTGAAACCGACCTTCGTGATGAGATCTTACAAATCCAGGGTGCAGCACTTACTTCTAGTGCAAAAACACGCATGATTGCCGATGCTCAAGAGGTGTCCGAGGCTCGTAAAAAGCTATATGCATCTGAGCTTGACTTTGAGCTCAATCAATACCGCATGACGGAAGCTGAAAAGCTAGAAGCGCAGTTGAACATTGACAAGTTGAAGATAGATGCAACAAAAGGTCTTCTTGATGATGAACGAAAGCTAAAAAAAGCATCTCTCGATGCTCAATCCAAAATAGAACAGTCTTTAACTCGCATTTCGCAAGACAAAACTCTGTTGGAGATTAAGCGCCACTGGATGACCGCAGGCGACTACGCGCGTGAGTATTACGCGCTGGTGCGTGAAGAAATCCTAAGCACTCCGGGCTATTCACCAGAAATGCGGGATGCGCTTCTTTCGCAGGCATCCGCACAGCAGAACATTGAAGAATCTTATGAGCGTGATAGCGCAATTGAAGATTACCGAAATGTGATGGGTTATGGAGAAAATCCATTAGAGCGGCAATTTGAAGTGCTGCAAAAGATGCGTGAACTCGATCTGTTAAACGAGGAAGCGTATCAAAATGCAAAACTTGAACTGCAAGCCAAGTCTACCGCTAGCTACATGGAAGGCATGCTGGGTGGATTTGCTGCGCTGGTGGATGAGAACTCTAAAACCTATGCGGTGCTGTTTGCGGCTCAGAAAGCTTTTGCAGTAGCTCAGGCAATGCTGAACATTCCGGCGGCCTATTCCAAAGCTTTTGACGCAGTAGTAGGCACGCCATACATTGGCCCATACATTGCGCCTGCAGTCGGTGCAGCTGCAGCGGCTTTACAGGTTGCCCAGGCCGCAAGCATGAAGTCAGTTAATCTGACCGGTATGGCCCACGACGGTATCGACAATATCCCGAAAGAAGGCACATGGTTGCTCGATGGTGGTGAGCGTGTTTTAAATCCAGAGCAAAACAAGGATTTAACTCGATATTTAAGTGAAGCGCGTGAAAGCAACACTAATAGACCCATCGACAACAACCTGCGCGTGATTATGGTTAAGGATGAGGATGAGGCAAAGGATTGGTTATACAGCCCTGAAGGTGAAAAGGCTTTTCTTTACCACATGAAGCGAAATCGTAGTAAGGTTTAAATTTTGGAGAGTGTTTTGGGTAATATCGTTAAATTTATTAAGACTGAATCCGATATAGAAATCGATAGCGTTGGAATAAAAGCTTGGGAAACCATGTGTAATGTAATTGATCAAGACTTTCATGGCACTGGGTTTGAGTCTTACGCAAATCAATTCAAAGGTGAGTTTAAGCCAATTTTTGAAGCATTATTTATTGGGCCTTTAGAATTTCCTGCAATTAGTGATAGTGATGAAAATCCATTACATAAAGAGTGGAAAGATGTCTTGAGTAAGACGCTTGAGCGAATTCATGTGCATACAATGAGCTTGGTGAAAACTACCTATATTCGTGAATTAGAGCGATTCTGTGAGTTGAACTTCTCATAAGACAACATCGTTAGGAACTAGGATTCGCATAAGCTCACTTCGGTGGGCTTTTATCTGGAATTTAGTGTGTTTTAGATAATTAAGCTAGACAAGGAGCAGGCTAATCGTATAATTCAAACGTGGTAAAGAACAATCATCTAATTTAAGAGTAAAATATGCATTTAATTGCGCCTATCGCTGAGACTCGTTTAAAAGAGGTAGTAGATTACTTTGCGCACTTGGGTTTAAAGGATCAGAGAGCGTTTGGTGCAACTGCAGTAAAAAAGGCGGAATTGCGTAGAAGCCTCAATCAAATTCTTGATAAGGAAGTATTGGACGCCAATATTGGACTAGGCATCCTGGCAACCTATGAAAACAATTTAGATAAAGCTTTAGAGCATTTTAAAATTGCATATAACTTTTCAAATAAAGATTCAACTTCTTCACTAAACTATGCTAACTCTTTATTTGTGAGCGGTAGGCATAAGGAAGCTTTTCCGATTTATAAAAATGCAATCATAAAAGAGCCAACATCCCTAGATATATTCCAGGGAATTTGTCGAGCTTTGATTGGTTACGGATATCTGGATGAACTTGAGGATATTTCTAAATGCTTAAAAGGGATTGAAAGCCCTTATTCGGCACGCTATCAGCGAGAGATTAATCTTATGCGCAACACTTTATCTTATTTGGAATCAATAAATGTAAGTGTAGATTTGTTTCGCTCATATCATATTGCAATTGATAAAATTTTCTTTAAATATTTTAATATTACGACAACTTTTGACACTGAAGTCTTTCATGATCGTGATAGAAGCACATTTAGCTACTTAATTTATTTGCCTGTCTCGAAGTCTGACAAAAACATTGAAGACTTGGTGGGCGATATGAATGATGAGTTACAGGATGAAATTATTAAATTAAGAAAAACAGATGATGTGGAAAATAAAGAAATAATCAGAGAAATGTCAAAAAAACTTTGCTTTTACTTTTCCTTGCCTCGTTGTCTTGATGTAGAGGGTGGTAATGGCTGCTAAAGAGTTTGGCTTAATTGCTGATTTCCTTGAGAGAAACAAAGATAATACTATTAATGATGAGTTTGTATTAAGGGTGTGCGCTGGACGACATTACTATGAGCTTTTTCATATAGTTAAAGACTGGTTAAGTAACCATTACCTGAGTCAATATAATGCTGCAGGCGGAGCAACCCACGCAGCATTACAAAATTGTTGCCATATTTTGCAAGATACTGAAAACGAAGATTTGTTCGAAAAACTAGAGTTGAAGCTTCGTGCATTACATGATTTGCGTGTTAATGCGGATTATCATTTGGATCGAGATTTTTCAAATGGAAAATTGGTTACGATGAAGGTTGAAAAAGAGCGTCTTTACCTCCTATTGGATTCTTTATTTGCAAAATTGATTCAGCAAAAGCAAGCATGAAGAACCAAGTGATAGCCACCTGATTAGGTGGCTTTTTTAATGCCCGCAATTTGAGGACAAAATGAAAATACAAACGTCATATGGCGAGGTGCACGTATTAACAAATTGCCCTCTATTGGATTCGACTGAAAGCCTGGAATGGATGACTGAAGTTCATGAATCATTTGATGGTAGTGAAGAGCGTTATCCATTGCGTGAAGCACCGCGTCAGATCCTGAATTTCAATTACACCCAGCTGCGTAAAGCCATGGGTGATATGTTTCATATGCTCTATGCAAATCTACGCAAACAATGGGGCATTCCGCTGCGCCAGGTAAAACGAGCCATTCTAGATATTGTTGATGATGATTACATTATTCTCGATGCAGCAGATACCATAGCCGACCTTAGAGTCGGTTTTGCTTTTATTGAGAGCAGTGAAGGTGCTCAGGTGGTCGAGATCATTGATCGTGGCCGCTACATCATTATCCAGGAAGAAATACGTGATCCAGAAACGGATGAGGTGATTCAAGAGCTGATCACCGAATACCAGGATGGCTTTCGGCTGGTCGCCAATGTGACTGTAACCAATGCAGTAATCATGCCGCTACGGATCTGCGTGATTGATGGTGATGCTTCTATCAATGCAGGTGGTTTCTGGTCCAATGCTTCAGTTGTTTTTCGTGTGCTGGCAGAGGATTTGCCGGAGCATGAGGGTGATGTGCCAGAGCAATTCAAGGGTCAAGATATTTATTTCAAGCCGCTGCTGCTTGATGGTGACTCACTCGAAATGACGCTGACCCAACATCAAAACTTTGTTGATGGCTCAATCGGCGGCTTTCAGCAGTACACACATCACACAAAGCCGAAGTATTTAAAACCGTTCATTTCGGTTTTAAAAGACTGGTCAGAGTTCAATGCTTATCGCCGATTCTTGTTCCGCAGGTCTGGACGTTCACGTGCATTCTGGATGCCGCTATATGAAAAGCATTTGAATATTTTAAACACGGGCAATATCACCACCAATTTAAGCACCAATACCAAATACATCGTTGAAGCCGACCGCAAACATATCGCAGTCAAACGCAAGGATGGCACTTGGACAGCGCATGAAATTACCAGCCGCACTGGTGGCTCGTTTACAGTTTCGCCGGCCATTAATACGCAGCGCAACAATATTCAGAGCATCTGCTATTTAGGGCTGCATCGCCTGGATGCAGACCGGGTTGAGTTTCAGTTTTTAGGCGCAGGCAAAACAAGAGTCACTGTACCGATTGTGGAGATTGACAACTAATGGCACGTGTAGAGCTTTATCAATTTACCCATGGCAGCAAGCAATGGTTTTTCACCAGCGCACGTAAAGCGGTCACTCACAACGAAAATACTTATTACCCGGTTCGTGGTTTAAGCCGTGGAAATATCGAAGATGCGGATATTGATAAGTGTGAAGTCGAGCTGACTTTTCCGCATCCATATCCGCTATTCAATGATGCAGATGACAGTTTTACCCAGGTGTTTCTGAACAAGATTTATCTTGAATCAGTGCATTTTATGCTGATCGAACTGGATGGTGCAGATGCGCTTGTGCTGTTTAAAGGCCGGGTGACGCAGCCAAAATTTAGTGACCGCGACAACACAATGACGCTAGTTTGTTCAACTGCAGAAAGCTTTATGCGCCGGAACATTCTGACACGAAAGTTTCAGCGCACGTGCCCGAACAACATTTACGACAAGTTTTGCGGCTTGGATTTTAACGAATGGGCCTTTGAAGTAACTATCACTGCAGTTAATGGGCTTGACATTACTTACACGGTCAATCCAACCCAGGTGATAGATGAGCTCGGCAATCCAGTGTTTGAGCAAGTGCCAGTACTCGATGAATTTGGGCAGCCGGTACTGGATGGTGAAGGTCAGCCAACTTACACAGATGGCGACCCGGTGATGGAAATCAAAAGCTATCCTGCGGGGTGGCTCAATCGTGGTGTGCTGAAAAAAGATGGCGTGTTTACGTTCATTGTTAGCAACAGCTCAAATGGAAATGCCCGACTATACCGGCAGCACATTGGGCTTGAAGTTGGTGATGTGGTGCGACTTGCGCCTGGTTGTGATCAGTCACTGAAAATGTGTCATGAGAAATTTAATAACCGCCTGCGTTACGGTGGCCATCCAAATATGCCGACCGAAAACCCGCTGGAAACTCAATTAATTAAGTAGGCTTGATATGCATGTAATTTTGTTTTTGCTGGCCATGTTTGTGCCTGCTGTCTGCTTTAGCCAGACGCTTGATATTGAAAAATATGAAATTCGTCAGGAAAAAGCGATTATTCCGCTGCTTATTGGTGCGGCGCTGGTTGCGGTTGCAGTGGGTATCTATACATTCCTGCAAATGCGCAAGATGCAGAAGAAAAACCAGCCAAAGCCGAATCAGCTGGACGGGACGATTGCAGACGAGGGTACTTCATTTTGTGACATTGCTGGCAGTCCACACGTGCATGCAAACATCACGGATATCTGGGGTAAATCCACCCAAGCAATCAAGAAAAAAAGCGGTGGCTTTTTAGGGGTTGGTAAGACGTCACAAGTCACTGGATACCGCTATTATGCAAAATTTGCTGCGTTTATCGGGAATCGAATTGAGAAGTTTCTCGGCATTAATTTCGATAATCGGAAGTGGATTTTGCATGATCCAAAGTATTATGGGCCTAATTTTCTTCAAATTTATGAGCCGAATCTATTTGGTGAAAATGAAGGTGGGGTTGCGGGAGTTATTGATATCCATACCGGATTGCCGGAACCTGAGCCAAACCCAACTTACCAACAATATTTCCCCCTGGTTTCAGGCTACCCATATCAATCTTATTTAGTTTTCCGAGGCTTTAGTGATCCGATTGATGGTCAGGCCTATGCTGCCCCAGCTAAAAGCAGCTTCTACCTCGGCAACTCTGGCTACATGAAAGAGATGCTGCTTTGGGTGAAGCGGATTCGTGTCAAGAATGATGGCGGCAAGCAATGGTATGACGAAAAATCAGAGGTTGGCAGTGGGATTCAGCGGTACTTCCCATCAGATGTATACCAGCCGTTTCAACCAACTATGGCCGGTACATGTTCGTGGATTGATCCATCTGGAAAGCATACAGTACCATGGGACGCTGGAACATTTCCCTTTATTGAGGTTGGTCAAAGCTATTCTTATACATATGACTACGAAAAAATGGAAATTGTGCATCAATACAAATTCCCAAGATCACCAGGCGCAAGTGATCCAAGTGTGGTGCACATGGTGAGTAAGTATGGCATGACTATGATTAATGAGCCGTTCACCAAAGTTGCTCCTTTGGAGTGGATTGGCGGCACTCCAAAAAGCGATGTAATGTGGGGTGGAGCGGTTATTAGATCATTTAAGTATAGTGGTCTATTTTTTTGGGGTGGCGGGATTTTTGATGCAAAACTAATCACTACGCCCGGCGCAAAAGTTGAAATCACAACAGAAGATAACACTCCAATTATAGCCCCCTTTTTTACTGAACAAGTGGATAGGGTTACTGCAAGTCTGTATCAGCAGGATCTACCTAAAGGTATATATAAGATTAGCGTTACAATTGATGGACGGTACCCATCTTTTGAAAATGATTACCCCCCAAGACCTTATGCTCAAATGGTTTTAAGGGGTAAAACCTTTACAGAAACCGAATATGAGGACATTAACCCAATCCATAAAATTCGGGAGATTCTTACTGACGACACGGCGATGGGTAAGCCAGAATTGGATATTAATGATGTGAATTTTATCAAGGCCGCAGATCGAATTTGGGGCGAAGGACTGGGTATTTCATGGGCGATTGATGAGAAATCCTGCATCGATGCAATTGAGGAGCTTTGTTATCACATCGAAGCAGGCGTTCGTGTAAATCGACAATCAGGACTTTATGAGGTGGTTTTGTTTCGCGATGACTGGTTTGAAGAAAATGAAATTCACGATATTGCAGAAAATAAAATTAAGGATTTGTCACTTGAAGTCATGAATAGTGACGATATTGTAAATCAACTCAATGTCACATATTACGACCGCCAGCGCATCAAGAATTCTACTTTTTCTGTTTATGAAAATGGATCAATTTTAACAATGGGTCATGCGAATGCTGAGTCTATTGATTTTCCATATTTCATGAATATGCGAAATGCTGAAATTGTGGCGAACTGGAAATTGAAACAATACTCAACACCTGCGTGGAAAGGCACATTTACAACAGGGTGGCGTGAGGCTCGAAAGTGGAATCGCTATGACTTGGTAAAGATCACTTGGTCTAAAAAATGGCAAGGCACAATCTTAGCTCGAATTATGAAAATTGATTTGGGTAACGGCTTAAACAATGAGGTAATGATTGATTTTGAGGAGGTTGTTCCATATTCGGGAGAGATGAACACAAGCATTGTAGTTGATGATTCTACTGAAGAAAAAGCAGAGCCTGCAAAACCCGCAATTGGTGAAACATTTGAAGCACCTTACTACATTGCAGTACAAAATATTGGACAGCGAAAATTAGATGAGGAGCTTGCATACAACCAAGACGTTGGTTTTACATTCTCAACATATCGTAGACCACAGTGGAATGCTTTATATGCTGAAATCACAACTGCAAACGTGGATAAGCCTGAAGATGGCTGGATTGTTGACGGCAATGCTGAGTTTGTTACAAGCGGTCAATTCGATCAATTAGTATCGAGAACAACGACGCAAATCCCTGTAAAAAATTTACAGATTGAGGGTTCATTAAATCAAGGCGATTTAATTGTTGTCGGCAGTTGGATTATCGGCAATGTTGGTCAATATGAATTTATGATTATTGAATCGTTTGATACTGAAACAAGCATCTTAACTGTAAAGCGTGGCGCATTAGACACAATTCCATTTGAGTGGGGTGTTGATACTAATTTTTGGCTCTCGAACCCTGAAAATGGTTTGTTTTCGCTAACTGAGTATTTAGCAGGACAAAATGTCAAAGCATCAGCACTAACAGTTACCCCAAGCTCTAAACTAGAGCAACTTGGCAGTACGCCTGTTTATATGCGCTCTCGCGCCATTCGCCCTTATCCACCAGCGAATGTGAAGATTAATGGTATGTTCATGCCTTTGTATATTGAAGGAGGGGTGCAAATTACATGGGCAAATCGAAATCGTCTACAGCAAACTGGGGGGGAAATGATTGGTTATTTCGAGGGGTCAGTTGTGCTTGAGCCAAACACTCAAACCCTGCTCACTATAATTGGGTATGACGCCGATGGTGTTGTGCTATCAACACAAAACGCAAATGTGACAGCCGTAAATACTTACACATTGCCTGCATCTAGTATGGATCCAAATACTCGAAAAATTAACATTGTTTTAAGAACGGTGCGCGATGGTTATGAGTGTTTATATCCATTCACCCATGATGTACTGGTTTCCAACTTAACAGCACCGCAAAATGTGACTTTTGAAGTGATTGAATTATGACAACAAGCATTAAACTCAAGATGGTATGGGTTGATAGCAATGAGATTATTGAGGGGGTGCGTATTTATAAAAGCGCATCCTCTTTTACATCGCTAAGCAAACCTGCTGTTTATGCAGAAATTCTGGATGGTAGCGACTTTTATGAAGATTTTAATGTTGAAGATGGTGAAACATATTTTTATATGCTTTCATGTTTTCTTGGTGATCAAGAGGTGTTTACTGAATGTTTTGAAGTCACGCCAGCGCTTGACCCAATCCTAACTTTCAATCTCCCTAAGGTAAATACTTTAATTAGTGAGACACAGATATACGCAAAGCCAGATCTTACAGTTCACAATTTTCTGTTTGCATTCTTCAATCATACCGGGGAATCGTTTTATATCGGCAAACCCGGCTTAAGCAGTAATGGGGCGTTGAAAGTATCCAAGTGTATTTGTGATTCTCCTTTTGATATTCCAGCATCACCCGTATTTGCTGATGTTGATTTGAGCTTAACAGGTCGCTCGGTCACGGGAATAAGCTTTTATAAAAATGGAAAACGAGCAATAGTTAGTTTTTCGAGAAACTCAACCCGTGAATATTGTTTTGCAATTCTGGAACTGGCAGATCCATTTGACCTGGTTGGTGCAGTTGTATTGGGTGTGCATGTTTCACCTTTGCAGTTTTACAGTACTGTAATGGCATCCGAGCCAGGGGATTATCTGTTTATAGTTAGAGAGGACTCACCCACCAACAAATACCCTGTAGTAGGTGATCTTGACACATCGTTCACACTAGGCGGTCAGATGCAATACTTATTGAATACTCATACAAATGCAGATGTTATGGGGTATGCGATTTCGCCAGATGGGCTTTCATCAATAGTCATATTCGGAAATCTTTTTACATCACAAATCAAATCAATAACTTCGATGAGACTCGCAACACCATTTGTACTATTGCCAAATACATCTCAACAAAGGATAACAAGAGGAACTGCTGCAGGAAACTACAGAAGAAACAATACCAATCGGTTTCTTTATAAACATGAAGATACATGGTTTGTGGTTTGGTGTATTGATGCAGACAGCAATCCAAAAGTATTTAAGCAAATTGTTGAAATTGAAAACTGGATTTAACGCACCGAAAGGTGCTTTTTTATTACCTAAAATTTAGGGGGCGCAATGCCAAATGACTACTCATCTGATCCACCAGTAGCAACAGCAGGGCAGCTTCTTGCCATCTCAGACAAGATCAACGACATATCTAAAAATATGGATAAGCTTGCGGAAATGCCCCAAAAGCTTGATCGCATGAATATGCAGCTCGAGCAGTTAAACAAGGATCACCAGCAGACCAGAAGCGATTTGTCACAAACCCGAGATAACCTGCAAGATGATCTGGATCGAGCCAAGTCAAACTTTAAAAGTGAGATTAAGCAACTCAGAAATGAGATTGATCCGAAGTTTAAGGAGGTGGATTCACAGATCCGGGTGCTACATGAAAGTAAAACCAAGATCGACAGCATTACCAATCTTGTGCGATTCGGTGGCATTTTCTTAGCAGGCTTGTTTGTAGTCGCTTGGAATACTCAAACGAGCAAGACAGACACGGTAAACACTCAAGCAATGACCAACACCCAGAGCATTCAGGTCCTTGAAAAACAATCTGATCAGCTTTTAAGAACGGTTGAAGAAATCCGCAACAAACTTTATGAACGAAATATGAGAGAGGAAAAATGAAATTAATCCAAGAAAGTGCATTTCAGTACTTATCCGTAAAGCTCCCGCTACTGGGGGCTTTTTTAATGCTTGCAGTTTTAGTTATTCAGTGGGCATTAGACTTTAATTTTATCCCTGAACAATATGCGCCTTTTATTATTGGGACCGTATTGCCAGCTTTGAGCTGGATAGGTCGTAAAATTGCACAGCCACAATTACACAATCAGCCTTTAGGCTTTGCCACAATAACAGCAGGGCATAGCAATACTGATCCAGGTGCGGTGAATGGTAAAACCAAAGAAGCAGATCTGGTCGTCAATTTCCGAAATGCAGTGACTCATTATTTACGTGAGGCAGGGCTGCAAGTCAAAACGGATGGCACTGGCACTAAAAACGACCCATTGTCTGCTGCGGTAAAATTAATTAAAGGCTCAAGTGTGGCAGTCGAATTCCATATGAATGCTGCAGCATCAAAGCAGGCAAACGGAATTGAGACCATTGCGCTGCCAAAAGACAAGAAACTGGCTCAAGACCTATCGAAGGCCGTGGCAGATGCTCTTGGTAGTCGTTTGCGTGGTGATAATGGCTGGATTGATCAATCTAAGTCAGCAAGGGGCCGTCTAGCCTACGTGAATGCTGGTGGTTTGATTGTTGAGCTTGGCTTTATCTCGAATGAAGCAGAATTGGCAGCGTTTCAAGCGCGTTACTGGCTGGCTGCTAAGGCTGTGGCCAAAGTGTTAATTGACTATGAAAAACTCGCTAAATTGTAAGCATTTTTAAAGGGACTACACTCGACTACAGTGGCGTATAACCTATTGATTTTTCTATGTGACCAACGTCCTTGACATCGTAGAGGTCTCCAGTTCGAGTCTGGATATGCCTACCAAATTTTAAAGGCTTATAAGTGAAACACTTATAAGCCTTTTTTTATCTCTGTAATTTCTCCATCCACCAATTTATCAGTAATAGCTCTATATAAGTCAAAGCTGTCCCTCATCAAGACTAACAAGAAGCTTTCTCCCTCTTTTGCAAAAAGACACAGCAGGTCCAGTAAAATTTGCTAGGCTAATATTTTTTTATACAAGAATACTGCCCATGAAAAATATTGTTCTTTTTGCTGCGCTTGCAGCCTCGCTTATGGCCTGTAGCACCGTACAGCAACCCCCAGCACAGGTAGGACTTGCCAATCCGGCCAGTCAATATTGTATTGAACAGGGCGGCCGACTGGAAATTAAAGACGAACACAGTGGTCAGGTGGGCTATTGCCATTTGCCAGATGGCAGTATCGTTGAAGAATGGGCGCTGTTCCGTCAGCAGCCAGGCCAGTGTGTGGCAGAAGAAGCCAAAAAACTGATTGGGCAATCGGGCAGTTTGCCACAGAGCGAAATCAAGCAGCGGACCCAGGCCAAAATTGTTCGCAGCGTCCATCCTGGCCAGCCGGTCACCATGGATTATCGCGCTGACCGAGTCACAGTAACCATTGATCCGAACAGTAATAAAATTGTGCAAGCATCCTGCGGTTAAGGCTAAACAGTCCGCCCAGTGCGGACTTTTTTATGGGTGTCAGGAAATTGAAATTTCAATAGGTGAGGGTAGGAGTGAGTTAAAGGCCAATTGAATGCTTGAATTGTTAAAATTTGATTAATACACAAATTGAAAGTTGTGACATGGTTCACATATTGTTTATTTTTTGTTAGTATAAATTAAATTTGTTTAATAATAGTAAAGAGCATGAGGCAAATCCTGATCGTGACCTTTATTGTCATGGTTGTCCTGTTAATGGTCTGGGTGTTTCGGCAGGAACAACACCGCAGACAACAAGAAATGCAGAATATTGTGCAGGAGACACGCGACTCTCTGCATCTGATTGAACAAGATCGGGCTTCACATCGTTCATCGCTGGATGATCACATGCGACAGATCGAACTCTCTATTGAGCGGGCTGGAAGTTTAGGCCAAAAATTCTAATTCAGCATGAAATGCTCTGAATGAAAATTAAAGATAAATTTTAGAAACAATGAAAAATCAGTGTGATATAATTTACCCATTAGACAATTAAATTAGCGTATTTATTTTTTAAATAGTTGATTTAATTATGGTAAGTAAAGCTGCATAAAGTTATGCGGCTTTTTTGTTTAGAATTTATCTGATTTGAGCTGTTAAGGGCTCAAAGCATAATGGCTAAATAGACTTATCCTGTGCGTGTAACTTTTGGCATATCCGTTGCTTGGCAATGCTAGGGGTAGGGATGAATTTTCTCCGTACTTTCGCATCACTGTTGGGTATTTAAGTTTATTTACAAGGGCGAGGTCATGACGACTCCTAATCCATCTTCAGAAAATGTGCTTGAGCGCTTATTTAAGTTAAGCGAAAACAAGACCAGTTTTCGTACTGAGGTTCTTGCCGGTGTAACCACATTCTTAACTATGTGTTACATCATTATTGTTAATCCAATGATTTTATCCGAAACCGGGATGGATCACGGGGCTGTCTTTGTTGCAACCTGTCTGGCAGCCGCAATTGGCTGTCTGGTGATGGGACTGATTGCCAACTATCCGATTGCTCTGGCACCGGGTATGGGCCTGAATGCCTATTTCACCTATTCGGTTTGTCTGGGCATGGGTGTGCCTTGGCAAACTGCGCTGGCTGCGGTGTTTGTATCCGGTCTGGTGTTTATTGCCATCAGCATGTTCAAAATTCGTGAAGCCATTGTCAATGCCATTCCAATGTCCCTGAAACTGGCCATTGGCGGCGGGATTGGTTTATTCCTGGCCTTAATTGCACTAAAAAACGCAGGCATTATTGTCGATAACCCGGCGACTTTGGTGGGTCTGGGTGACTTGAAACAGCCTTCAGTGCTGTTGGCCTTATTTGGCTTCCTGATGATTGTGGTGATGCACCAATTCAAGGTGCGTGGTGCAATTATCATCAGTATTCTGGTATTAACGGCTATTTCTACGGCTTTGGGCTTAAGCGAATTTAAAGGTGTGGTCGGTGAAATCCCGTCTATCGCGCCAACGTTCATGCAAATGGACTTTGAAGGTCTGTTTACTGCCAGCCTGATCGGGGTGATTTTCGTCTTCTTCCTGGTCGATCTGTTTGACTCCACCGGTACCCTGGTCGGCGTTTCACATCGTGCGGGCCTGCTCAAAGATGGTAAATTACCACGTTTGAAAAAAGCCTTATTTGCCGATTCATCTGCCATTGTAGCGGGTGCAGCACTGGGTACCTCTTCAACCACACCGTATATTGAATCGTCTGCCGGTGTTGCTGCTGGCGGCCGTACCGGTCTGACTGCGGTAGTGGTGGCGGTGCTGTTTGTACTGTGTTTATTCCTCGCGCCACTGGCCCAATCGGTACCGGGCTTTGCTACTGCACCTGCCTTGTTATTTGTGGGTGTGCTGATGATTCAGGGCATTGTACATATTGATTGGGAAGATATTACCGAAGCGGTTCCAGCCTTCCTGACCATCGTATTTATGCCATTTACCTACTCAATTGCGGACGGTATTGCCATGGGCTTTATCAGCTATGCGTTGATCAAGCTGTTGACCGGTAAAGCTTCATCTGTGCCGTATATGGTGTGGATTATTGCAGTATTGTGGGCATTAAAATTCGCGTTATTTGGCGGTTAATCCCCAGCAACCATTTTGAGGGTGTAAACTCGGTTTGCACCCTTTTTTATTTTCATGAGGATGAGAGATGAATCAACTTGAGCTGATTCGCGCCTTACCCAAGGCAGAGTTGCATGTCCATATTGAAGGGACGTTTGAGCCGGAACTGATGTTTGCCATTGCGCAGCGTAATAATATTGCCATTCCATATCAGTCGGTCGAGGAAGTCAAAGAAGCCTATAACTTTCATAACCTGCAGTCATTTTTAGACATCTATTATGCCGGCGCCAATGTGCTGGTACATGAGCAGGACTTTTATGATCTGGCCTGGGCCTATTTTGAAAAGTGTGCAGAAGATCAGGTGGTACATACCGAAATGTTCTTCGATCCGCAAACCCATACTGACCGCGGGATTGCCTTTGCGACAGTAATTAACGGTTTGCAACGTGCCTGTGATGATGCACAAAGCAAACTGGGCATCAGTTCCCGTTTAATCATGTGTTTCTTGCGTCATCTTAGCGAAGAAGCAGCATTTGTAACGCTGGAACAGGCACTGCCGTATAAAGAACAGATTATTGCAGTCGGTCTGGATTCCAGCGAAGTGGGGCATCCGCCTGCTAAATTTGCCCGCGTTTTTGCCAAAGCCCGTGAATACGGTTTCTTGGTGGTGGCGCATGCCGGTGAAGAAGGTCCACCAGAATATATCTGGGAAGCACTGGACTTGCTGAAAGTGAATCGTATTGACCACGGCGTGCGTTCTGAAGAAGATCCGGCACTGATGCAGCGTCTGATTCAGGATGAAATGCCGCTTACGGTGTGCCCGCTCAGTAATTTAAAACTGTGCGTGGTGCAGGATATGCGGCAGCACAATATCCGCCGTTTGTTACAGCAGGGCGTGAAGGTGACGGTTAACTCGGATGATCCGTCGTATTTCGGCGGCTATATGAATGACAACTTTATTGCCATTACCGAAGCGTTAGATTTAAATGCAGATGAGTTAAAGCAACTGGCGATTAACTCTTTTGAAGCCTCGTTCCTGCCATCAGCGCAGAAACAGGCCTGGATTGAAAAAATCCAGGCGTTATAAGCGCATTTAGCTTCATAAAATGATGAAAAAAATAGGCCTACTTCATGTAGGCCTGTTACTTTATTGTTATAAAAAAGTAAGTTAAACCAATATTAAGCTGAGAATCTTATAGGATTCTAAACAGATAAAGCCAATATAAGTACAGATGCCAAAATTTATAATTTTTACAGATTTAGATGGGACTTTATTAAATCATGATAATTACAGCTATGGGCAGAACATAGAGCTGATCCAGCGTTTAATTCCGGATTCTCCGGTTATTTTATGTAGCAGTAAAACCGCAGCGGAAATCCGCTATTTGCAGCAACAGCTCGGTTTAAGCGGCATGCCTTTTGTGGCTGAAAATGGGGCATATATCTATTTTAATGCGCAGCATGACTATCAAAGTCCCTTATCCAGTACCGACATTGCGGTGCAACTACAGCAGTTAAAAGCAGACTATGGCTTAAATTTTCAATGCTTTAGTGACTGTGATGCTGCGCAGATTGCAGCGCTGACCGGTTTGGTGTTGGACGATGCAGCCCGGGCTTTAGAACGTCCGTATAGCGAAGTCATTATCTGGAATCCGGACAGCCGAACCGAAGACGAAGCGATATTGTCGCAACATCTGGCCAGTAATTTGCATATGGTTCATGGTGGACGCTTTAGCCATATTTTAAGCCGTGACTGTGATAAATCGCTGGCGGTGAACTGGCTGAAACAGTTTTATCCGACGCAAATGGTGTGTATCGGGCTGGGGGACAGTGAAAACGATCTCGATATGCTGAAAGCCTGTCAGCATGCTGTGGTGGTCAAACGGCCGTATAAAGCAGCATTGGCATTAGAACACGATTCTGTGTACTTCACCCGGCAGCAGGCACCAGCGGGTTGGGCAGAAGGATTACAGTACTTTTTACAACAATAAACTGGAGAGGATGATGGTCGATTTTGCACAAGAAGGCATGATTACAACAATACATGATTTAAAACAGCGCCATCTACATGAATATGAACAGGAACTTCGCGAATTTACCAAGTCCAAACCGGTCACCTTAATTTTACCTTCCTTATATTCCGAGCTTGAACATCCGGCCTTAACCCAGATTGTCGAAGAGTTGAAAGGCGCCGATTATATCCAGCAGATTATTATCGGTCTGGATCAGGCCAATGCGGAGCAGTTTGCTCATGCGCGGGAATTTTTCTCGGTATTGCCGCAGAACCATGTGATTTTATGGAATGATGGACCGCGTTTGCAGCAGCTGCATCAGCAGTTAAATCAGTTAAATGTCGCGCCTTTGCAGCGTGGCAAAGGTCGTAATGTCTGGTATTGTGCCGGTTATGCCATGGCCGAAGGCAAGAGTCAGGTGGTGGCGATGCACGATTGCGATATTCGTACCTATAAGCGTGACATGCTGGCCCGGCTGATTTATCCGATGGTACATCCACAATTCAGTTTCCAGTTTTCTAAAGGTTATTATGCGAGGGTGGCTGACCGGAAAATGAATGGTCGGGTATCACGTCTGCTGGTGTCACCTTTATTGCAGGCGCTGAAAAAAGTCTTCGGACCGCTGGATTATCTGCTTTATCTTTCAGCCTTTCGTTATCCCTTGTCTGGAGAGATGGCAATTCATGTCGAAGCACTGCGTGACCTGAAGGTGTCGGGCGATTGGGGCCTGGAAATTGGCGTGCTCTCGGAAATTTACCGCAACTATTCCACCAAGCGCATCTGTCAGGTCGATATTGCCGATGATTATGAACATAAACATCAGGAAGTCACCACCGCCAATGGGGATGGTGGCCTAAAACGGATGAGCCGGGATATCGCACTGGCATTTTTCCGTAAGCTGGCGGCGCTGGGGGTGCAGGTCAGTCTGGACAATATTCGAATTATCCGCGCGGCCTATTATCGTAATGCGCTGGATCTGATTGATCACTATTATTATGATGCCACCACCAATGGCCTGAACTATGACCGGCACAGCGAAGAAAATGTGGTGGAATTATTTGCTCAGAGTATTGTCGAGGCAGGGGAGCAGTTTATGAATTATCCGAACCAGCAGTCTTTTATTCCAAGCTGGAACCGGGTGCAATCGGCCTGTCCAACGGTATTTGCGGATATGAAGCAGGCAGTTGCCCTGGATAATGCTTAAATTTGCCATTTATTTGTGCATTGCGGTCAAAAAGATAAACCGAATCCGCGCTAAAGCCCTTAAAATAGGCCGGTAAAATGACGCAAAACTGAAGGAAAATACATGAAAAAGTTGGCTTATGTTTTAGCACCGCTGGCATTATTGTTAAGCGCATGTGCATCTACAGGCACCACTCAGCCTACAGCGGCAACAACGACCCAGCAATTGGGCGGCGCAGCACTGAAAATTGCGATTAATGCCAAATGTGTGACCGAGCTGAACAACATTCCGGCATGGCAAACGGCCACCAAAGTCATGACCAGCACCCAAAAGCAAAATATCCAGACTGAAATCTGTGGTTGTGTCAGCGAAAAAGCACCACAAAATGTGACTGCGGTAGACTTGGCGACAGCAGCGATTGACCCGGCAGCGCGTGCCACCATTGTGAGCAATGTTGTATCAAAAACCATTCATGCTTGTGTGCAAGAAGCAGTACAATAAGCGCAAGATGAAAGAAATAGGCTGACAGGTTCAGCCTATTTTATTGAAGGTAATAATGTCGATGAAAATTGCTGGTGTAGATGAAGCAGGGCGCGGGCCTCTGGTGGGAACCGTGGTGGCTGCGGCGGTCATTCTGGATCCGAACAATCCGATTGCGGGCTTGAATGATTCCAAGAAACTGAGTGAAAAGAAACGTGAAAAGTTATTCATTGAGATTCAGGAAAAAGCCTTGGCTTGGGCCATTGCTGAAGCCAGTCCGGCTGAAATTGACGAGCTGAATATTTTACAGGCCTCATTGCTGGCTATGCGCCGTGCGGTTGAAACCTTGCAGGTCCAGCCCGATCAGGTCCTGGTCGATGGCAATAAAATTCCGCAAGGACTAAACATGCCGTGTGAAGCGGTGGTGGGTGGAGATGCCTTGCACGCCGAAATTTCCGCAGCCAGTATTCTGGCCAAAGTCACCCGTGACCGGCAGATGCTGGAACTGGACCAGAAGTTTCCACAGTTTGGTTTTGCCAAACATAAGGGCTATCCGACCAAAGCGCATTTTGAAGCAATAGCTTTGCATGGCGTGACTACAGAGCATCGCCGTAGTTTCGGACCAGTACGTAAAGCGCTGGCTTTGCTGGAACAGCAATAATTTTGAAGCGCTAAAAAAACTTAAAGCGGCCGTAGAGCCGCTTTATAACAAGATAACTTTAAGTCTTAACAGTTAAAGTTATTTTGTGGGTAATTATCATCTTCATAAGAAGGCTGATAATCCTGATCGAGATGTTGCAAATGCTCATGCATGGCACGTTCATGTTGAATACGTTGATAAATTTCTTCACGATGAACAGACACTTCTTTTGGCGCATTCACACCAATACGCACCTGGTTGCCTTTGACACCAAGTACAGTAACACTGACTTGATCCCCAATCATTAATGTTTCTCCGACACGTCGGGTCAGAATCAGCATGTTTATCTCCTTGCAAAATGCTAAACCTGCATTGATTTGAAAGTTTTGAAAAGCACAAAATATTTCAAGCGAAATTTTATCAGAACTCTCCCTGACAAAACCTTGTCGGATACAATTCTGTTAAGATTTCTAATTCTCATTATTTCAATATAACAGAGCCACTATAAAAAATACTATAGTGGCTCTGATTTTTTGTAGTTTTTCGCAATATTGTCTGACAATTGCAATAATTGCTGACTACAGATTAAGCACGCGCGCTTGATTCACCTGACTCGCGGTCTAAACCGAACGCCGTGTGCAGTGAACGAACTGCAAGCTCTAAATAGTTTTCTTCAATAATCACTGAAATTTTGATTTCAGAGGTCGAGATCATCAGAATGTTGATGCCTTCATCTGCAAGTGCGGTGAACATTTTGCTCGCTACGCCAGCATGTGAACGCATACCCACGCCAACAATTGACACTTTTACGATGTCATCACGGGTTGCAACTTCACGTGCACCAATTTCCTGTGCAGTCGCTTCAAGAATCGCTTTGGCTTTGGCCAGTTCACCACGGTTTACGGTAAAGGTGAAATCAGTGGTGCCATCTTCTTCAACGTTCTGGATAATCATATCCACTTCAATGTTGGCAGCGCCAATTGGGGCCAAGATTTTAGAGGCAATACCTGGCTCATCTGGCACACCGAGAATAGTCAGTTTGGCTTCGTCACGGTTAAACGCGATACCTGAGATAATTGGCTGTTCCATGTTGTCTTCCAATTCAGTAGTAATAAGAGTTCCGACGTTGTTTTTAAACTCTTCGTCAAATGCACCATCGTTGTCGTTATCGAAGCTAGATAGTACGCGTAAAGGCACCTGATATTTGCCAGCAAATTCTACAGAACGGATTTGCAGGACTTTTGAGCCTAAAGATGCCATTTCCAGCATTTCTTCAAAGGAAATACGATCCACTTTTTTTGCTTTTGGCGCAACACGCGGGTCAGTGGTGTATACACCATCAACATCGGTGTAGATCTGGCATTCATCTGCTTTTAATGCTGCGGCTAACGCAACACCGGTTGTATCTGAACCACCGCGGCCTAAAGTTGTGGTATTGCCTTGCTCGTCTACACCCTGGAAGCCTGCAACCACAATCACACGGCCGGCATCTAAATGACCGGTCATGACATCGGTGTCAATCGCTTCAATACGGGCTTTGGTGAACGCGCTGTCAGTTTTAATTCCGACTTGGCGACCGGTTAGAGATTTAGCTTCTACGCCAATAGAATTGAGCGCCATAGCTAACATGGAAATCGTTACCTGCTCACCCGTAGATACCATCTGGTCAAGTTCACGTGGGTCAGGGGTGTCGGTAATGGCTTTCGCGAGAGCGAGCAGGCGATTGGTTTCGCCACTCATTGCTGATACAACAACGACCACCTTGTGGCCATGGTCATGCCAGCGCTTTACGCGACGAGCAACATTTAAAATGCGCTCGGGCGTACCCATAGAAGTACCGCCATATTTTTGAACGATTAATGCCATAGTTGTTCCATATAAGCCATGACCCTGATTGCCGCCAGGGTCAGTTACACAAAAGTGAAGTTATTTTGCTTCCAGCCAGGCAGTTAAATCAGCCATGACTGAGGCAAACTTCTCGTTTAGTGGCGCGCCACCTTGTGCTAAGTCAGGTTTACCACCACCTTTACCACCAAGCTCAGAGGCCAAGTGTTTGATGATGTCACCTGCTTTAATAGACGCGGTAAAGTCTTTTGCAACGGATGCAATCAGGCTCACTTTGTCACCCTCTACACCGGCAAGGACAATCACTGCGTTGTCTAATTTTGATTTCACACCGTCATGCAGGTCGCGCAGTGCTTTGGCATCCATACCCTGAACAGTGGTAATAAGTGTTGCGCGGCCAGCAATGGTCTGAACTTGACTTAAAAGTTCACCCGCTTGCAGGCTGGCCAGTTTCTGATTCAGCTGTTCAATCTGTTTTTGCAGGCTAGATGCTGTTTCAACAATTGCTTCAACCTTCTCAATGGTTTGCTCTTTCTGTGCTTTTAACAGCGCATTAATGGTGTTGATGTCACGATCAGCTTTTTGCGCAGCTTCAATCGCTTTGGTGCCTGTCACCGCTTCAATACGACGCACGCCTGCAGCCACACCACCTTCAGAGGTTATTTTGAACAGACCGATGTCACCAGTGCGTTTCACGTGAATACCGCCACATAGTTCGATCGAGAAGTTTTTCTCTTCAATTACTGAACCCATAGACAG
Organism: Acinetobacter sp. CIP 53.82; assembly: GCF_000369465.1. Lineage (NCBI taxonomy): Bacteria > Pseudomonadati > Pseudomonadota > Gammaproteobacteria > Moraxellales > Moraxellaceae > Acinetobacter > Acinetobacter sp. CIP 53.82. The sequence continues at coordinate 541,769 of NZ_KB850045.1, forward strand.
TACGCGAACTTCATCACCGTATTTTTCACCGAACAGCATCATCGCGCCTTTGGCTTTCGCAGATTCGATATCGAGTAACTCAGTTGTTACTGGTGTGTTAGCAATCACTTCAGCATTCACCAGACGTTCAATTTCTTGCAGCTGTTCAAATGAAACCGGCTGATCGTTGGCAAAGTCGAAACGTAATACGTCTGATGCAACCAGTGAACCTTTTTGCTGTACGTGTGAGCCCAGAATTTGACGCAGCGCAGCGTGCAGCAGGTGAGTGGCAGAGTGGTTACGCGCAGTCGCAGCACGAATGTCCGCTTTGACAATTGCTTCCACGTTTTGTGCTGCTTTCAGGCTACCCATGGTTACAATACCCTGGTGTACAAAAGCGCCGCCCGATTTTTTGGTGTCTTGCACTTCAAAAATACCGGTGTCGTTTTTGAAAATACCGGTATCACCGATCTGACCACCGCTTTCTGCATAGAATGGCGTTTGGTTCAGTACGATCAGTGCTTCATCACCTTCAGCGACTTCGTCAACCTGTTCACCATCTTTATAGATGGCAATGATTTGGCCTTGACCCGCGGTGGCATCGTAACCATCAAACTGGGTTTCACCTTCAACTTTCACAACAGAGTTGTAGTCGATGGCGAATTTACCGGCATCACGTGCGCGTTGACGCTGTGCTGCCATTTCAACTTCAAAGCCAGCTTCGTCAATGGTTAGGTCGCGTTCACGGGCAATATCTGCGGTTAGGTCGGTCGGGAAACCGTAAGTGTCATACAGCTTGAACACGACTTCACCTGGAATCACAGAACCTTTCAGGTTCGCCAGTTCACCTTCAAGCAGTTTCAGACCTTGCTCAAGTGTTTTGGCAAACTGTTCTTCTTCTTTCAGCAATTGCGCTTCGATACGTGCTTTTTGAGCTTCCAGTTCAGGATACGCCGCACCCATGACTTCAATCAGTGGTTGCAGCATTTTGTGGAAGAATGAACCGGTTGCACCGAGTTTGTTGCCATGACGCACGGCACGGCGGATAATACGGCGCAGTACATAACCACGACCTTCGTTAGACGGATTGACACCATCTGCAATCAGGAAGCAGCAAGAACGGGCATGGTCAGCCACCACTTTAAGTGAAGCTGGATATTGTACCGGTGTGCCTTTTTCTTTGGCTTCCGCTTCAAGTGCAGTGGTATCTAAACCAATAATTTCAGCTGCCGCTTTTAAAAGATGCTGGAACAGGTCAATTTCATAGTTGGAGTTGACGTGCTGTAACACGGCAGAAATACGTTCCAAGCCCATACCGGTATCGACCGAAGGAGCAGGAAGCGGGTGCAGTACGCCATCAGCAGTACGGTTGAACTGCATGAAAACGTTGTTCCAGATTTCAATGAAACGGTCGCCATCTTCTTCAGGTGTACCTGGCAGGCCACCCCAGATATGATCGCCATGGTCAAAGAAAATTTCAGAACATGGACCACATGGACCGGTATCACCCATAGCCCAGAAGTTGTCTGATGCGTATTTTTCGCCTTTGTTGTCGCCAATACGGATAATACGTTCTGGCGCTAAACCGATTTCCTTGTTCCAGATGTCGAATGCTTCGTCATCGGTGTGGTAAACCGTGGCATACAGTTTGTCTTTTGGCAGGGCTAACCATTCATCACCGGTCAGGAATTCCCAGGCAAACTTGATTGCATCACGCTTGAAGTAATCACCAAAAGAGAAGTTACCCAACATTTCAAAGAAGGTGTGGTGACGCGCGGTATAACCGACGTTATCTAAGTCGTTGTGTTTACCACCGGCACGTACACATTTTTGTGAAGATACGGCACGGACATAATCGCGCTTTTCCAGACCTAAGAAACAATCTTTAAACTGGTTCATACCAGCATTGGTGAACAGCAACGTTGGGTCGTTGGCGGGAACCAGAGAACTCGACGCGACACGTGTATGCCCTTGCGATTCAAAGTAACGCAAAAATGCTTCACGAATTTCAGCTGATGTCATAAAACGAGTACTCACAACCAAGTCACTCCATAATTCTCGATTTGGCTAAAAGCATAACAGTCTGACAAGATTTTCTCTGCTGTTATACGGGCTTAAAATTTAAAAACGCCAAATTATAACGGAAAAAGCCACACTCACCAATGATTTTAAAGTGTTTTGATGACAAATCTGCGGCGAAAACCCAAACCTTAAAGTCATCTAAACTGCTGTGAAATCACAAGCTGTTGTCATTGCTGCGGTTTAGCCAGTTACCGTGCATCCTGCTTCTTTTTATCAAGCAGAAAATAGTGCTGCTAACTGCTTAAATATTGGACAGGTTTAAATTAATTGCTGAGTTTGGCAGGAATTATTCGCCGTGTCTGGCGGAAATCCTTTAACATAAGCACAGACAAGATTGATGTGCAGTTTGAAGGAATACGGATGCAACGAGTGGCGATTAATGGCTTTGGGCGAATTGGGCGAAATGTACTGCGTGCCTGGTTTGAAAATCCTAAAGAATTTCATTTTGATATTGTCGCGATTAATGACGTTGCCGATGTTGCCACGCTACTACATCTGTTTAAATACGATTCAACCCATGGCCGTTTTCCGGGGCAGGTAGAAATCCAGCTGGAACAGGAACAGATTTATCTGTGCATACAATCGGGTGAAGCCAAGCTGAAAGTTCAGGTGCTGAGCCAGCCACAGCCGGCACAGTTGCCATGGCAGCAGTTAAATATTGATGTGGTGCTGGAATGTACCGGCCTGTTCCGTTCGCGTGAAGCCGCAACCCAGCATATTCATGCCGGTGCCAAACGGGTGATTATTGGCGCAGCACCGTTTGACACGGTTGATGCCGCCATTGTTTACGGGGTCAATCATCATGAGGTTAAAGCCTCAGATCAGATTATTTCCAGTGTTTCCTGTACCACTCAGGCCTTGGTGCCGTTGGTCAAAATTGTGGATGATGCCTTTGGCATTGAAACCGCGCTGATGACTGAAATTCATGCTGTCACGGCTGATCAGTCGGTGCTGGATCATGCGCACCGTGATTTACGCCGTGCACGTGCATCCGGTCAGAATATTATTCCAACCACCTCAAGTGCTTTAGGCGCCTTAAAACAGGTGATGCCCAAAATGGAAAACCGTATTGATGGCTATTCAATTCGGGTGCCCACCATTAATGTCGCCGCCATTGATGTCAGCTTTATTTCCCAGTCACCCATTACCGTGCATAAATTGAATGAAGTGCTGGTGAAAGCCGCGCAGCAGAATTATGCCGAAATTATGCAGGTCACCGATGAGCCACTGGTATCGAGTGACTTTAACCATTCGCCGTATTCTTTAATTGTCGATCTTACCCAGACCATGGTGGTCGGGCATCAGGCCAAAGTCTTTGCCTGGTATGACAATGAATGGGGCTATGCCAACCGTTTACTGGATTTATGTGAATCTTTTGCCCATCAGGCGCATTAATTTCTATCTGTCCAAATCTTTGCCTAAGCTTGGACTGTACGATGGTGGTCTAACCGGGCGAAATGCGATAACAGCCGAGTATTGACAGGTTGGAGGCGATTTTTCGCCTTTTTGCTATATTTTTCGTTAAGATAAAACAAAACAAATAAGTCGAGCACTACACATGATGTTTATTCTACTTTGGGGATTTATTTTACTGTTGGCCGTAGCGGTGATTTTTCTGATCTGGCTGCAGTTTAAAAACCAGCATGATCATTTGAATCGCCAAAGCGATAATCATCAGCTCGAAAACAAAGTCATCAGTCTGGAAGAGAATCTGAAAAAGACTTTAGAGATCATGCAGGATCTGGCCAAGAAAATGCACGTGCAGCAGGAAGCGCTGGATAAATCAGCGCAGCGTATTCATCAGCTGGAAACCCAGAATGTTGAGCTGGTGAATTTAATTACTCAGGTGCTGGATCCGAATAAAGTCAAATAAGACTTTTTTAAGCAGATCAACGCAGGGCAGAGTGAAGGTGATTTCCATCTGCGCTGAAAAAAAAGATGATAAGTTTGGGATGTGTCCAGCTCCTTTATCTTCTTCAGTAAAAACAGCTTTTACTCTCGAAACGACAGCTCCAGTCGGGCAGGATTGTAATGGAATTGATCAGACAGAGAAAATTATCAAATTTGCGATGCACAGCCCATTTGATCGTGCTAAACTAGGAGAAATCGGGTGTGCTCCCGATTTTTTTATGCGGATTTGTTCCGCGCAGACAAGAATTTAGGTTTACAACATGCCCATTTCAGAGACATGGTTATTACCTGATGGTGTAGCTGATGTATTACCAGAACAAGCGCAAGTCATCGAAACATTGCGCCGTAATTCACTGGATTTCCTCGCATCTCGAGGTTATCAGTTGGTGTACACGCCATTTATTGAATATATCGAATCTCTCTCTTCTCTTTCAGAATCGAATCAAGATTTAGACCTGGCCACGTTCAAGGTGATTGACCAGCTGTCGGGCCGTCTGCTTGGCGTGCGTGCCGATATGACGCCACAGGTGGCGCGTATTGATGCGCATGTGCATCCGGTAGATGGTGTGGCGCGTTATTGCTACGCTGGTACGGTTTTGCATACCAAGCCACAGGGCTTTAATACCACCCGTGCGCCTTTGCAGCTGGGTGCCGAACTGTTCGGTTCCGACAGCATTGATGCCGATGTGGAAATGGTTGACCTGATGATCAGCCTGATTCAGGAAGCCGGTCTGGCCGATGGTATCCATCTGGATTTAGGTCATGTGGGTCTGTTCCGCAGTCTGGTACAAAAAGCTGGTCTGAACAAAGCCACTGAGCGTCAACTGTCCGATTTATATCAGCGTAAAGCCTTGCCAGAACTGGCGGACTTTACCCAGGATTTAGCCTTTGGTTCAGATTTCTATGCGCTGGGCCGTTTTGCCAGTGATCTGGATGCACTGGAAGCCCATTTAAGCGCCGATGTGCTGGCCAATGTGGAATTCAAACATGCCTTTGATGCGGTAAAAACCACCCAGGCAGAAATTCAGGCACGCTGGCCAAATCTGCATATCGGGATTGATGTGGTAGAACTGCGTTCGTATCACTATCACACCGGTTTAATGTATGCCGTTTATGCGCCAAACCGTGCTGCACCACTGGCTCAAGGCGGCCGTTATGATGGTATTGGCCAGCATTTTGGTCGTGCCCGTCCGGCAACCGGTTTCTCTTGCGACTTATATGCGCTCAGCGCCGGTCGTTTCGAAGCAAAATCGGTGGTGGTTGCACCAAAGGGCAATCAGGCAGATTTATTGGCTGCAATTCAGGCCACCCGTACCCAAGGCTTAAGTGTAATTCAGTTATTGGGTCAGGATGATTTAAGCTCTGTACCGTATGCAACTCACCAGCTGGTGAATCGTAACGGTGAGTGGACGGTCGAAAAAATTTAATCGCCAGCGCATGTGTTCATGTCACATGCGCCTGGTTTTCAATTTTAACAGCATGATGTAATGAGGCTATTATGGGCAAGAATGTTGTGGTACTTGGTACCCAATGGGGCGACGAAGGTAAAGGTAAAATCGTCGACCTGCTCACAGATCAAGCGGCTGCGGTAGTACGTTATCAAGGCGGACACAACGCAGGTCATACTCTCGTGGTTGGTGGTAAGAAAACTGTATTACACCTCATTCCATCTGGTATTTTACGTGAAAACGTACTGTGCTTAATTGGTAACGGTGTGGTGCTTTCACCTGAAGCGCTGATCAAGGAAATGACCATTCTTGAACAGGAAGGCGTGCCAGTTAAAGAACGTTTACGTATTTCTCCAAACTGTCCATTAATTCTTCCGAACCACATTGCGCTGGATCAGGCACGTGAGAAAAAACGTGGCAATGCCAAAATTGGTACTACCGGTCGTGGTATTGGTCCTGCCTATGAAGATAAAGTGGCGCGCCGTGCAGTACGTGTGGCTGACCTGGTGCGTGGCGGTGACGCATTACGTGCGCAACTGGCTGAATTGCTGGATTACCACAACTTCCAGTTAACTCAATACTACGGTGTTGAAGAAGTTAAACTGGACGACGTGATTGCACTGTGTGACCAATGGCGTGAAGTGATTGCACCATTAGTGGTGGATGTAACCACTGAAATTCATAATTACCGTAAAAACGGTGACAACATTATGTTTGAAGGTGCGCAAGGTTCATTATTGGACGTTGACCACGGTACTTATCCGTACGTGACTTCTTCAAACACCACTGCGGGCGGCGTAAGCTCAGGTTCTGGTTTAGGTCCATTGCATCTTGACTATGTGCTGGGTATTACCAAAGCCTACACCACACGTGTGGGTGCTGGTCCGTTCCCAACTGAGCTGGTCTACGACGCGGCAAATGATGTGGGTGATGCAATTGGTAAACACCTGGGTACAGTGGGTCACGAGTTTGGTGCATCTACTGGCCGTCAACGTCGTTGTGGCTGGTTCGATGCAGAAATCCTGCGCCGTTCAGTGGATGTCAACTCACTGTCTGGAATCTGCCTGACCAAGTTAGACGTATTGGATGGTTTAGAAGAAATTAAAATCTGTGTTGGCTATGAAAACACCGATTCAGGTTGTGTCGGTTCTTCTGACGCGCTGGCTTATGAAAACTTGAAGCCAATTTACGAAACCATGCCAGGCTGGTCTGAGTCAACTGTGGGGGCGACCAGTGTTGAACAATTGCCTGAAAATGCAATCAACTACATCAAGCGTCTTGAGCAGTTAATTGAATGTCCAATCGACATCATTTCAACCGGTCCAGACCGTGCAGAAACCATTATTCTGCGCCATCCGTTTGAAGCTTAATCGTTTAAGCTGAAATGAGAAAACCCTGTGCCTGCACAGGGTTTTTTATTTTTGGCCGAGAAAAATACTGCGCCATCTTGAGAATTCCCTGATTTTGTTTATGGTGCTAAGCACTTTCGAATAATTAGAGAACGTTATGAAATATAAGAACTTAGCCATTGGAATTATACTGGTAACGCATTTGACAGGCTGTGCCACTGTGGCAGAACTGGCCGGGGCAGATTCAGCGACTTTAAACTTAAACGCCAGCCAGAGCTATCAGCAAATGTTGCAGGAAGCCGAGCAGAAAAAGGTGCTAGATACCCATTCTGCCACCTATAAGAAAGTCAATCGCGTGTTTTTAAAGATGAAGCCCTATGCCGACCAGATGAACCAGACCGGGCAGGCTTTTGAGTGGCAGGTGGCGGTGATTAAGTCACCTGAAATTAATGCCTATGTGGCTCCGGGTGGCAAAGTAGTGTTCTATACCGGCATTGTTGAAAACCTGAAACTGACCGACAATGAAGTCGCGGCGATCATGGGCCATGAAATGGTGCATGCGCTAGAAGAACATGCCAAAAGTAAAATTGGTGCCCAGACCCTGACCAATCTGGCGGTTAGTATTGGCTCGCAATATGTGGGCCAGTCGGTAGGCGGTTATGGTGGTTTACTGCTGGATTTGGGCAGTCAGTTTGGGGTAGGGTTGCCTTATTCGCGTAATCTGGAAAGCCGCGCCGACAAAGGCGGTTTACTGTTAATGGCCAAAGCCGGTTATGATCCGAATGCGGCCATTACGCTCTGGCAGAAAATGAATGCCAATGATGCGCGTGGAAATAGCGCCATTGCCAAGTTTATGTCGACCCATCCCAGCAATAATGACCGTATTGCCGCGTTACAGCAGATGATGCCGGAAGCAATGCAGTATTACCGCGCTGCGAAGTAATTCAAGACTAAAGTTGCACACATCAGCACTGTCTATTCAGATGGTGCTTGCTAGAATAAAACACAGCAAAAACATTGGGTCAGGCAGGATGCATAAAAATATTTCAAGTACCATTTTCTATTCATTATTATTTGCCATGGGCGGTGCACCGACCATTGCGATGTTGCTGATTCTGTTACAAAAGCATGATCCGAATATTATGTATCAGGCCTTTATTGGTCTGAGTGTGATTTTTGCCTGTATTTTGGTGCCGCTGGTACTGATCCAAAACGCCTATTTATTCTATAAACGTAAAAATCCGGCACTGGAAGAGAAAATGGAAGTGGTTTCGCAGATGTATCTGGGCCTGAATATTTTCTGTCTGGTATTCTGGATTTTCTATCAGTTTGCCTATTAAGGCCGTATTCCGCTCGTTGCTGCTGATGTAGCTACAGTTTACACAGCACTGCCATTGTTTACATAAATGATATGATTATGAAGCCATTTCAGATTTAAAGCATTGAAATGATTTCATATAATTCATGAGTATGTGTATAGCCGAATGGCGGAGATTATTATAATGAACAAAAAATTGGTATTGAGTTTTTGTGCCGCAAGTGCAATCACTTTTTCAGGCTGTACCACCGTGGCCGATATGGCCGGTGCAGATACCGCAACCCTAAATGCAACCGCGGCGCAAAGTTATAGCCAGATGGTGCAAGATGCGCGTAACAAGGGGCAGCTGGACACCAGTTCGAGTACCTATAAACGTATTAACACGGTGTTCCAGCGTTTAACACCGGTTGCCAACCAGATGAACCAGACTGGTCAGCCATTTAGCTGGCAGCTGGCAGTATTAAAATCTGACCAGATTAATGCCTTTGTCGCGCCGGGCGGTAAAGTGGTGTTCTATACCGGTATCGTCAATAAACTGAATCTGACCGATGCCGAAATTGCTGCGATTATGGGCCATGAAATGGTGCATGCTCTAGAAGAACATGCCAAGAGTAAAATTGGCGCGCAGGCACTGACCAACCTGGCTTTAAATATCGGTTTAAGCGCTGCAGGCAGTAACGTTGGCCAGTTAGGCGCTGCAGCGGCACAATTGGGTGCACAGGTGGGTGTGGGCTTGCCATATTCACGTAATCTGGAAAGCCGTGCCGATGAAGGCGGTTTAATGCTGATGGCGCGTGGTGGCTATAACCCGCAAGCGGCAATTACCTTATGGGAAAAAATGAACCGCTTGGAAGGTGGTGGCGGGGCATCGTTCCTGTCAACTCACCCATCGAACAGCCAGCGTATTGCAGCGATGCGTGAGAACTTGCCGGCTGCTCAGGCCATTTATAACCAGAACCGTCGTTAAGCTTCTGGGTTTAAAATGGATTTAAAAATGCCTCATATGATGAGGCATTTTTTTATGCATGATGTTGCTGGAATTTGATTGAAAGCCATCAAGGCGCCGGGTTGGGCTGCTGACGGTGAATCGCTTCAATGCCTTGTAAAATGTCATCGGACAGATTGACTTTAAAGGCATCAATATTTTCTTTTAGTTGCTCTAGTGAAGTCGCGCCAATAATGGTACTGGTGACAAAGAACTGCTGCTTAATAAAAGCCAAAGCCAGTTGGGTTAAACTGAGTCCATGTTGCTCGGCCAGTTGTGCATATTGCTCTGTGGCCCATTCACTTTGTGGATTGCTGTAGCGGCTAAAGCGTGAATACAGGGTGACACGCGCATTGGCCGGACGGGCACCATGCCGGAATTTCCCGGTTAAGTAACCAAAGGCCAGAGGAGAATAAGCCAGTAAACCGACGCCTTCATATTTGGCAATTTCCGACATGCCAATTTCATAGGTACGATTTAGCAGGTTATAGGGGTTTTGTACGCTGACAAATTTGCTTAAACCGAGTTTTTCCGCCAGATGCAAAAACTTCATGGTGCCCCATGGGGTTTCATTGGAGAGCCCAATATAGCGAATCCGTCCGTTTTGGATTTCCTGCTGCAAGGCGGTCAGGGTTTCTTCAAGGTCGGTGACATACTGCTGTGCATGGGCTTCGGCATTGCCATAACCCAGTTTGCCAAAGAAGTTGCTCGGACGCTGTGGCCAGTGTAGCTGGTATAAGTCAATATAATCGGTTTGCAGGCGTTTCAGGTTGCCATCCAGGGCAGTGCGAATATCAGTAGCGTTGTAACGGGTTTGTCCATCACGAATATGGCTGCCACCCTGAGCCGGTCCGGCAATTTTTGAGGCCAAAAACAGCTTGTCCCGTCCACCGCGCGTCTTGAGCCAGTTGCCAATCATGACTTCGGTGGCACCTTGAGTTTCTGGTTTAGGGGGCACCGGATACATTTCGGCGGTATCCCAGAAATACAGGCCACGTTCCAGTGCATAATCCAGCTGGGCGAAGGCTTCATCCTGGGTGTTTTGTTCACCAAAGGTCATGGTGCCCAGACAGATTTCAGGCAATAAAATACCGGTATCAGCAAGGGGATTGAACTGCATAAGATGTCCTTATTCAAAATATCATCAAGCGAATAGGGACTAGGCTAAACCATCGCAGTCAGACTGTTAAATCAATATTTTAGGTTAGTTTGTAAATATTTTTCACATAGCGAACAGGCATAAAAAAGGCAAATCCGAAGATTTGCCTTAAGCATATAGCAGTTTAAGACTTATTCATCATCAAACTGTTCATCTGCTGCATCATTTTGCTCTAAAGAGGCATCAAAAATCAGAATGGCTTTACCATCAGTTTCGATCATGCCTTGTTCTTCCAGGGTTTTCAGAACACGGCCGACCATTTCACGTGAACAGCCAACAATGCGGCCAATTTCCTGACGGGTAATGCGGATTTGACGGCCATTTGGCAAAATCATGGCTTCAGGCTGCGCAGACAGGTCAATCAGACAACGCGCAATACGGCCTGAAACATCAATGAAGGCCAGATCGGTCACTTTACGCGTGGTATTTTTTAAACGGCGCACCAGTTGGGCAAATACTGCATAGCTTAAATCTGGATATTGCTTGCTGAGCTCGTGGAAGTTTTCATAAGTCACTTCGGCAATTTCACAAACGTCACGTGTGCGTACTTCTGCAGTACGTTGTGGATTTGCTTCGAATAGACCCATTTCCCCAAAGAAGTCACCCGGATTCAAATACGCCACAACAATTTCGCGATCATCATCTTCACGCAGAATGATGGAAACAGATCCTTTCAGAATCAAATAAAGTGATTTTGATTCAGACCCCGCATCAACAATTGTGGTCCGTTTCGGATAACGGTTGATATATGCACGTTTTAATAATGCCTTGACTGAATCTGGTAATTGACCAGGAGACAGGGCATCGGTGCTTAATTGTGAAAAGTTTGAAGTCATGCTAAAGGTTCCGAAAATGGATAAATAATAGATCGCACAAGACCTAGTATGAACTTGTCACACAGTAGAGATGAAATTCCTTATCAACTCAAATTATGTTAGTGTACAGGCACCTTGTAAATTTATAGTTTTTTTGAAGGACTTGCAATGCAAACGAGTGTTCATTGGCTAGAGAATGTTGCTTTTGAAGCAAAATCGGAAAGTGGCCATAGCGTGGTGATGGATGGTTCTGCCGAGTATGGTGGAGAAAACCGTGGACCACGTCCCATGGAGCTCATTTTAATGGGACTTGGTGGTTGTGCATCGTTTGATATTGTGACCATTTTAAAGAAATCACGTCAGGATGTGACTGGTGTGGTTTGTCAGCTGAAAGCAGAACGTGCCGATTCGATTCCGGCGGTGTTCACCAAAATTCATCTGCATTTTGTGGTGACAGGCAAGGCAGTCAAGGAAAAGCAGGTCGCCAAGGCAGTTGAATTATCCGCAGAAAAATACTGTTCAGCCAGCAAAATGCTGTCAGATGGTGGTGTTGAAATTAGCCACGATTTCGAGATTATCGAAGCAGAATAATCATGACTGTAAAATCATGTAAAAAGTCGGTTAATTACCGGCTTTTTTATTTTTCCATGGTTTTAGACCTCGCAAAAAATTAGCCGCAATGGGCAGAGCTCTCAAAATATGTGTTTCCTATTACATAGGTCACAGCTGCATTACTGTATAAAAATAATCCTGATGCTGACTTGAAATTGGCCGGTCACAGACCAATATTATAATTGAGTTATATCTGTTGAATTAAAATAACACTTTGAAAAATATATGAAAAATCATTTGAAATTGCCAAAAGTACTCCCATATATGTTTCAAGTGAAAAAATTGTTGTGAGGAATAACAAGAATGCGTTTTGAAAAATTTACAAATCGCTTACAGCAAGCTCTCTCCGATGCGCAATCGCTGGCGATGGGCAAAGACCATACCGCTATTGACGGCATTCATGTCTTGGCCACCCTGTTAGAAGAAGCATCCAATGTCAGCTTGTTACAGCAGGCCGGCGCTCAGTTGCGTGATTTGCAGAGCAAATTGCAACAGGCACTGAATGATGCGCCAACGCTAGCCAATCCGACTGGCGACATTAATTTAAGTCCGGAAGCGGTTAAAGCCTTAAACCTGGCCGATAGCTATGCCCAGAAAGCGGGCGATGAATTCCTGTCTACCGACTGGGTATTACTGGGCCTGAGCGAAGTTGGGGCCACTAAAAGCTTATTGAACAGTATCGGTGTCAGCGCAGACAGTCTGCGTCAGGTGATTTTAAAAATTCGAGGTGATGAAAAAGTGATGAGTAATAATCATGAAGATCAACGTGATTCACTCAATAAATACACTGTAGATTTAACCGAACGTGCGCTGGCTGGCAAGCTCGATCCGGTGATTGGTCGTGATGATGAAATCCGCCGTACCGTACAGGTCTTGTCACGTCGGACCAAAAATAACCCGGTACTGATTGGTGAGCCTGGGGTCGGTAAAACCGCAATTGTAGAAGGTCTGGCACAGCGTATTGTGAATGGTGAAGTGCCAGAAAGCTTAAAAGGCAAACGCGTGTTATCGCTGGACCTGGGTTCATTGCTGGCCGGTGCCAAATATCGCGGCGAGTTTGAGGAGCGTTTAAAAGCGGTCCTGAAAGATCTGGCCAAGCATGAAGGCGAAATCATCCTGTTTATTGATGAGTTGCATACCCTGGTTGGCGCAGGTAAAGGTGATGGCGCGATGGATGCCGGCAACATGCTGAAACCGGCGCTGGCACGCGGTGAATTACGCTGCGTGGGGGCAACCACGCTCGATGAATATCGTCAGTACATTGAAAAAGATGCCGCCCTTGAGCGCCGTTTCCAGAAAGTGCTGGTCGATGAGCCAAGTGTCGAAGACACCATTGCCATTTTACGTGGTCTGAAAGAGCGTTATGAAGTCCACCACGGGGTGAAAATTCTCGACTCGGCGATTATTGCTGCAGCGAAAATGTCACATCGTTATATCACTGACCGTCAGTTGCCCGATAAAGCCATTGACCTGATTGATGAAGCAGCATCGCGCATCAAGATGGAGCTGGACTCTAAACCGGAAGCGCTGGATAAGCTGGAACGCCGTCTGATTCAGTTAAAGCTGCAACTTGAAGCTGTGAAAAAAGATGAAGATGCCGGCAGCCGTGCAGAAGTCAGTCATCTGGAAAAACAGATCGAAGACGTCCAAAAAGACTATAATGATCTGGAAGAAGTGTGGAAGTCTGAAAAAACTCTGGTCGAAGGCACTAAGCAGATTCAGGCGCAGCTGGATCAGGCGCGTATTGCCTTGCAAAAAGCACAGCGTGAAAATGATCTGGGCGAGATGTCGCGTCTGCAATATGGCGTGATTCCGGAACTGGAAAAACAGCTGGCCCAAGATGAGCTGGTGGAAGAGAAAGAAGAACCGAAGTTATTGCGCAATAAAGTCACCGATAACGAAATTGCGGAAGTGGTCAGCGCAGCCACCGGTATTCCGGTTGCGAAAATGCTGCAAGGCGAGCGTGAAAAACTGCTGCAAATGGAAAGCTTCCTGCATCAGCGTGTGGTAGGGCAGGATGAAGCGGTGATTGCGGTATCCAATGCGGTGCGCCGTTCACGTGCCGGGTTGTCGGATCCGAACCGTCCAAGTGGTTCTTTCCTGTTCCTGGGTCCAACCGGTGTCGGTAAGACCGAGTTAACCAAAGCCTTGGCCAATTTCCTGTTTGACAGCGATGACGCCATGATCCGGATTGATATGTCCGAATTTATGGAAAAACATTCAGTCAGTCGTCTGGTCGGTGCGCCTCCGGGCTATGTCGGCTATGAAGAAGGCGGGGTATTAACCGAAGCCGTACGCCGTAAACCATATAGCGTGGTGCTGTTTGATGAGGTGGAGAAAGCCCATCCGGATGTATTTAACATCTTGCTGCAGGTGCTGGATGATGGTCGCTTGACCGACTCGCAGGGCCGTGTGGTGGACTTTAAAAACACCGTGATTGTAATGACCTCGAACCTGGGTTCAAGCGATGTGCGTGAACTGGGCGATAATCCAAGCCGTGATGATGTACGCAATGTAGTGATGGCGGCCGTGTCTGAGCATTTCCGTCCGGAGTTTATCAACCGTATTGATGAGCTGGTAGTATTCCATGCCCTGGAAAAAGCGCAGATTCGTGGTATTGCCGATATCCAGCTGGACCGTTTACGTGCCCGTCTGGCCGACCGCGATATCAAGTTAACGGTAGATGATTCTGCCTTTGACCAGCTGATTGAAGCCGGTTTTGACCCAGTTTACGGTGCGCGTCCATTAAAACGTGCCATCCAGCAACAGGTAGAAAATAATCTGGCGCAGAAAATTCTGGCCGGTGACTTCCAGCCGGGAGATACCATTGTGATTACGGCAGATGCAGGCCAACTGGATTTCCAGAAGCTGAAACTGAACTAATCCGCACACGGTTCATCTAAACTGTTTAATCAAAGACCTGGCTTCGGCCGGGTTTTTTTATGGAGGTATCTGCAGCAAAAAGCCGGGCAGATGTAGCGATTCACTCTGCAAAGTAAGTCCACGCTGGATGATGAGTGACAGCGTAAAGTTTCCGATGTAAAAAAAGCCTGCTATGGGGTAGCAGGCTTTTTATTGCTAATCAAATGAACTGTGAATAGAAAAGGATTAAATCATCCTTTACCATTCACATTTTAGATTTGTGGATGCTGGATTTTCCAGGCGCGGTGAATCTTCTGGTTACGCTTGAAATCTGGACCAATGGTTTCATGGCTGATCTCTTGGATATCAAACAGCGCTGGCAAGGTTTCATCCATTTCAAAACCGCGATAGTTATTCGAGAAGTACAGGGTGCCTTCTGTGGTTAAACGGTTCATGGCGCGTTTAATTAGCGAGACATGGTCACGTTGTACATCAAAGGTGCCGTAGAATTTTTTCGAGTTGGAGAAGGTTGGCGGATCAATAAAGATCAGGTCATATTGCTCATGACCTTCTTTTAGCCACTCAAAACAGTCGCTGGCAAAGAACTGGTGTTGTTCATCGGTATGGTCGACGGTTAAGCCGTTTAAGACAAAGTTTTCTTTGGACCAGTTTAAATAGGTGTTGGACAAGTCCACACTGGTGGTACTGGCCGCGCCGCCTAAAGCGGCATGCAAACTCGCCGTTGATGTATAGCTGTACAGATTGAGGAAATGCTTGCCTTTAGCTTCTTTGGCAATGCGTAAACGAATCTGGCGATGGTCCAGGAATAGGCCGGTATCCAGATAGTCGGTGAGGTTAACCAGAATCTTGGCCTGACCCTCCTGCACAATAAAGCGTTTCGATGCGGTACTTTGTTTGGTGTACTGGTTTTTACCTTCCTGACGGGCACGGGTTTTAATAAACACGGCATCACGGCCTAAACCGGTCACGGCACGAATCGCTTGCAGCGCCAGGTTAAAGCGTTTTTTTGCTTTTTCCGGATCAATTTTTTTCGGTGGTGCATATTCCTGCACATGCAGACGATCACCATATAAATCGACCGCGACATTAAAGTCCGGTAAATCGGCATCATACAGACGCAGGCAGTAAACGTTTTCTTTAACCGCCCATTTTTTTAAGGCCTGCATGTTCTTTTGCAGACGGTTGGTAAAGTCTTCGGCACCTTCAATTGGTTCAAACTGCTGTGGCTGCCAGTCAGCCAGGAACGGTTTTACTACTGCCGATGGTTTGACCGTACCAAAGCGAATGTAAATTGGCAGCTTACCATTCATTAAACGCAAGGTTTGTGGCTCATTAAATGCCAGCACATCAGCCTGTTCCACCTGGGCTGCAATGACAGCAGCAGACTGGTTCGGGAAATGTTTTTGTAGCAGGGCAGACAGACCTAAATACAAGGCACGGTTCGAGGCTTTATCACCCAGACGTTCACCATACGGCGGGTTGGTCACCACAAACGCAGTTTTGCCTTCGGCCTGAAAATCTGGCCAGTCTGACAAGGTGCGTTCTTCAATCTGGATATGATCGAGCAGACGTTCAAAACCGGCAGCAATAATATTCTGTTTGGTGGCTTTGACTGCTTCCCAGTCGGCATCAAAAGCATAGAATTTTGGCAGTGGCTGTTCCAGCGCCTGTTGATGACGCTCAGCCGCTTCTGCCTTTAATGACATCCACAGTTCATGGTCATGGCCATTCCAGCCATTAAAGCCGAAACGGCGTACCAGACCCGGTGCACGGTCGGTTAAAATCAGCAGGGATTCAATAATAAAGGTACCTGAACCACACATCGGGTCGATGACAATATCAGGTTGTGTTTCTTTTAAAGCACCTTTTTGCAAAATTGCTGCTGCTAGATTTTCTTTAATTGGGGCGTCGGTCATAAAACGACGGTAGCCACGTTTATGCAGTGAATCACCCGATAAATCTAAGCAATAGGTATGTTCTTTTTTACCTGCCAAAATATACATGGTGATTTCAGGTGATTTGGTGTCGATACTTGGGCGTTTACCGACAGCTTCCATAAATGAATCAACCACACCATCTTTGGCACGTAGCGTAGCAAACTGCGTATTGACCTTAATTTCACGTTCAACGTGTAAACGAATGGCGAAGGTACTTTGTGGTGCAAAAATCAGTGACCAGTCGAAGCTGATTGCACCTTCATAAAGCTCTTCAGCAACATCACGGGCATCATGTGAAAATTCAATTTCATGGGTGTGGATTGGCATCAGGACACGCGACGCCAGACGAGACCACATGCAGATGCGGTAAGCATTTTCCAGCGTACCTTTGAAGGTTAGACGACCCGGGAAACGTTCAACATTTTGAACACCTAAACCTTTGATTTCTTCTTCTAATAAGGTTTCCAGACCATCGGCACAGGTGACCCAATAATTGCTTAAACGTGAAGAGGTATTCATAAAATAGAGAGACCGGAAAAGAATAAATAAAAACTGCGCCAAGTTTACCGTATTTTGGCTATTAAAGCTGTGGAATTTTTTATAAATCTGGCACATCTCTGTTAGAGCTAATAATTATAAAAAGCTCTTAATCTTGGCATAAAAAGCAAATTGAAAATTCATGAGATATGTATAATTACACACCATCAACAAGAGGAACTTGTTGATTAAATCTTTTATTTTACAGAGGGATATAGGGTGAATATTACATCCGGTCGTGATGATGTTTTTTCCATTGCAACATTGTTGTATGCACGGTTAAGAAAAGTGAATAGTCGAGTAATTGACGTGATGTATCTGATGCAGGATCGCTCCTATGCACATCATGTGATTACGCTGGCGCTAGAAACCCGGGATGCTGAACTGGCAACGCATGTCGAGCGTTTGCGTCAGTTGCTGGATCTTCCAGATGACGAACAGCTGGAAAGAAGAAATTATGAGAATATTCAGGATGATGTATCAAGAAAAGGTGGTTCGACCAAACATGATGAAGGCCATGTAAGTTTTAGCCTATTCTGATTTATAACTGAATTGTAGTTTTTATAAAAAGCCTGTCTTAATTGCAGATGGGCTTTTTAATTTTGGTATGGATATTGCTGTAATTATCACGAGATTGCAGTCGCTGGGGAGAGGCTGCAATCTCGATTTTTAAATGATTGGGGAATCAAGAATGGTCAATACAGAAAGTTTTTCAATTGCGACTTTAATCTATGCACGTTTGAGACGAGTTTCAGGCCGGGTAATTGATGCCATTTATCTGTCTGAAAATAGTGATTATGCCGAACATGTGATTGCATTAGCCGAAGCCACACGCGATCCGGAATTACTGCGTCTGGTTGAAAAATTTAAAGACGTATTCGAGTTCTCTTCCGATTCGAACATAAGTCAAAAAGCGGGTTTACAGCAAAAAAATAACGATGAATTAATGAAAGTTGAACCAACTGAAGATGACATTTATCGGGCACAAGTCTCACATCATTATATTGGCGCACTACGCTAGATCAGTTATGGCATTCAAGCTCCAGACTTGGGTGCCATTTTAGAACATAAAACATTCATTCTAAAAATTCGTTTAAATTATCTTATTGAAAAAATACATAGGAATTTCAAAATCAATTTTTATTATCGAGCCGGTTTTTATACAAGTAGCCGAATTGCCAAGTGCCAAGAATGGCGATTCTCTGTATAATACGTTGACTTAACGTATAAGGAATCTCTCATGCACTTGGCGGCATTGCATACTCCGAGCCAGATTCAACTCAATAAAGATGGAAATCTAAAACATTTCATCACCATCGAAGGGCTTTCCAAACAAACCCTCACCAAAATTTTGGACACCGCGCAGTCCTTTTTTAATGACCAAAATCAGCTGATCACTAACAACCTGCTGGAAGGTCGTACGGTTATGAACCTGTTTTTTGAGAACTCAACCCGTACCCGCACCACCTTTGAAGCTGCAGCGAAACGTCTTTCGGCCAACGTGCTTAACATTGACATTGCCCGTTCCAGTACCTCTAAAGGCGAAACCCTGCGCGATACGCTGTGGAACTTGGAAGCCATGGCCGCCGATATTTTTGTGGTGCGTCATTCCTCTTCAGGTGCAGCGCATTTTATCGCCAAGGATGTCTGTCCAAATATCGCGATTATTAATGCCGGAGATGGCCGTCATGCGCATCCGACTCAAGCGATGCTGGATATGCTGACCATTCGCCGTGAAACCAAAAAAGACTTTGCTGACATGAGCATTGCCATTATTGGCGATATTAAACATTCGCGCGTGGCACGTTCTGATGTGGCGGCGTTACAAACTTTAGGTTGTAAAGATATTCGCGTGATTGCACCGAATACCTTGCTGCCATTTGGTTTTGAGGAATACGGGGCCGATGTACGCCTGTTTAACAAAATGGAAGATGGCATCCGTGACTGTGATGTGATTATTACCTTGCGTATCCAGAATGAACGGATTGATTCACCGGCGCTGTCCTCACCGGCAGAATTCTACAAAATGTATGGCCTGAACAAAGAGCGTCTGGCGCTGGCCAAACCGGATTGTATCGTGATGCACCCGGGACCGATGAACCGGGGTGTGGAAATTGATTCCAGCATTGCCGATGGTCCGCAATCGGTGATTTTAAATCAGGTGACCAATGGTATTGCGGTGCGTATGGCTGTGCTGGCACTGGCGATGCAGGGTCAACTGCAGGAACAAGGTTTAATTGAAGCGATTGCGGTATAAGGAATCAGTCATGCGTATTGTAAAAATTGAAAATGTCCGCGTTCTTGATCCAATGCAAAAGACTGATCGCGTGCAAACGGTATATCTGGAAAATGGCAAGCTGGTTGCAGAAACAGCAGATGTGACTGAAACCATTGATGGACAAGGCAAATGGCTGATGCCAACCATGGTTGATCTGTGCGCGCGGATGCGTGAACCGGGTCAGCAGCAGCATGGTACTTTAAAATCAGAAGGCAAGGCGGCACGTGAAAACGGTATTCTGCACGTGTTTACCCCACCAGATTCCAAGCCGATTGTGCAGGACAATGGTGCTTTGATTCACGGTCTGGTCGAAAAAGCCATGCTGGATGGTGGTATTTATTTACAGGTGATTGGCGCACAAACCCAAGGCTTGCAAGGCAAACAGCCTGCCAATATGGCCGGTCTGAAAAAGGGCGGCTGTACTGCAGTTTCCAATGCCAATGCATCCTTTGCTGATGATGATGTCGTGATTCGCACGCTGGAATATGCAGCCGGTCTGGACCTGACCGTGGTGTTCTATGCCGAAGAACCGCAAATTGCCAAAGATGGCTGTGTGCATGAAGGTTTTATTGCTTCACGTCAGGGCTTGCCTATGATTCCGGCGCTGGCCGAAACCGTAGCCATTGCCAAATACCTGTTGATGATTGAAGCGACCAAAGTCCGTGCGCATTTCGGTTTGCTGTCCTGTGGCGCTTCGGTCGAGCTGATTAAAATTGCCAAAGAAAAAGGCCTGCCAGTAACCTGTGATGTGGCAATGCATCAGCTGCATTTAACCGATCAGGTGATTGATGGCTTTAACTCGCTGGCGC
Source organism: Acinetobacter sp. CIP 53.82 (assembly GCF_000369465.1). Classification (NCBI taxonomy): domain Bacteria; kingdom Pseudomonadati; phylum Pseudomonadota; class Gammaproteobacteria; order Moraxellales; family Moraxellaceae; genus Acinetobacter; species Acinetobacter sp. CIP 53.82. Next base: position 561,871 of record NZ_KB850045.1, read on the forward strand.
ATGTGCGTCCACCGCTACGTGCTGAAAAAGACAAAGAATTGCTGCGTCAGGGCTTAAAAGATGGCGTAATTGATGCGATCTGTACCCATCATGAACCCTTAAGCAGTTCGGCCAAAATGGCACCGTTTGCTGAAACCTTACCGGGCTTTACCGCTTTTGATACCTTTGTGCCCTTGGGTGTGCAACTGGTTGAGGAAGGTCTGTTCAGTCCATTGGAATGGGTGCATACCGTGACACTGGCACCGGCGACGGTTGCGCAAATGGCAGATCGCTGGATGCAGGAAGCCGGCTGGATTCTGATTGATCCTGAACTGGAGTGGACGCTGGACAAAGACAGCATTCTGTCCCAAGGCAAGAACACGCCACTGATTCAGCAAACCGTGAAAGGCAAGGTAATTCAGACTTTCCTGGCCTAAATTCGCCTGTTCAAGAGCCAGCATTTGCTGGCTTTTTTTATGTTTTAATTTAAGTACATAAAGAAAAATACAATTATTTACAACGTCTAAAAAATGACCAGATACACTAAAAAATGCGAGTAGAACAATGACAAAAATGAGGCCATATCATGCAAACCAGATTGATAGAATTATTGAAAAATAGCGTGTCATCCATTGTGCTAGACGGGGAAACGGATTACCTCATTGAGAAAAACCGTGCCTTAAATGATTTTTATCCGGTGTTTTTATCGGTGTTAAGACACCGCCCATCCCTCATTGACAGTCTGAGAAATCAGCTTAATCCGCGGCTGGCTGAAATTTTTGGTACCAACCTGAACCTGAAACAGCAGTTTCTGGAATTTAGCCGCGGTCAGGCGCCGGCAGATGAAATTGAATCCACCCTGAACCGGGCCATCGTACCAACCTTAGGTTTTTTAGAAAGTGAGGCCGGCTCGACCGATCCTGAGGCGATTGTGCATTTGCTTGATCAGCATATGCCGGACATTCAGGCTGCTTTGCCGGAATGGGCCGCTGCGCTGCTGGCCGGTTTAGGTGTCAATACCACTGCCGGGCAGACCATTCATCAGGCGCCTGAGTTATATGAAGAGGTGCCAGAGCAGAAGCGCTCGCCGTGGGTACCGATTCTGATTTTTATTATTCTGGCATTGTTACTGGCCTTTTTATTTAAAGCCTGTTCTGACCGTAATGAAGAAGAGGTGCCTGTTACCCAGGCAGCAGCGACGGAACCGGCCTATTTGCAGGTCAATACCGGTTCCAATGGCGATCTGGTCACCTGTCAGTTGTATCTGAACAATCCGGCTTATACCGACATTCTGCAAACAGAAGTTAAACGGATTTTTAACCATCCGACAGGTTGTGGGGTGAATAGCGCCAGTAATTATCATAGTGAATTTATTGATCAGGATGTGATTCCAACGGCACTGAAAATCCTGAAAGATGTGCCGAGTACCAATATGACCTGGATGGGTGAGCAGATTGCGATTCAGTCCACCAATCCGGCAGATGCGCACCGTGTGGCCAATCAGCTGCGTCCTTTGGCCAAGAATATGACCATTACGGTGCAGCAGGATCTCGATGTACAGACCGCCACACCAGCCACCACAACCGCAGCACAAGCCTTGGCTGTGATTAACCCGGATAATATTCAGGCGCTGGATGTCGCCACCGCCTTAAATCTGGAAGCAATTCATTTTGAGTCGGCATCTTCGACTGTACCGGAAGCCAATCAGCCAATTCTGGATCAGGCTGCGGCCTTAATCCAGCGTGCGCCGCATGTACATTTGACCATTAAAGGCCATACCGATGCAGTAGGCAGCAATGAAGCCAATAATCTGTTGTCCTTACGCCGTGCTGAAGCGGTACGTGATTATCTGGTACAACGCGGGGTTGATCCTTCCCAGTTACAGGCCGTGGGGTATGGCCAGCAACAGCCGATGGAACCAAATGCAACCCCAGAAGGGCAGTTCCAGAACCGTCGTATTGAGTTTGAAGTATTAAATACAGAAACCGGGGTGGTACGTGCGGTCGATGACCAAGGTATTGTCGAGAAAAAAGCAGAGTAAGGATTGAGTTAAGGAAATAGAAAAGGACGACGTCAAGTCGTCCTTTTTGGTTTAGTTGAAAAGCGGAGGTAGCGGTGGGGATGTATTCACGACCATCCGATGCCCGCTTTTAAAACCAGCCATTAAGCTGCATTACGTATTAAAGGCACCCCGGTGACTTTCTGGATTTCATCAAAACTGACCTCCGGTGCCAGTTCCACCAGCTGCACGCCGGTTGGGGTAATATCCAGAACGCCCAAATCGGTAATTACGCGATGAACCACGGCTTTACCGGTCAGCGGCAGGCTACACTGTGAAACGATTTTAGGTGTCCCATCTTTGGCGCAGTGTTCCATCAACACCACCACTTTTTGCACACCTGCGACCAGGTCCATGGCACCGCCCATACCTTTGACTTTTTTGCCCGGAATCATCCAGTTGGCCAGATCGCCCTGTTCAGAGACTTCCATGGCCCCCAGAATGGCAATATTGACATGGCCGCCACGGATCATGGCAAAAGAGTCTGCGCTAGAGAAAAACGACGCACCTTGACGAGCTGTGACCGTCTGTTTGCCGGCATTAATCAGGTCGGCATCGACCGTGGCTTCAGTTGGGAATTCCCCAATCCCGAGCAGGCCATTTTCTGACTGTAGCCAAACGTTGATATTTTCCGGAATATAGTTAGCGACTAAAGTTGGTAAACCAATCCCTAAATTGACATAGAAACCATCTTCCAGTTCTTGTGCGGCGCGCTGCGCCATTTGATTACGCGTCCAAGCCATGGTTTAAGCCTCCGCCTTTAAAGTCATTTGTTCAATACGTTTTTCAGGATGTGCATTTAACACAATGCGGTTGACATAAATCCCCGGCAGATGAATTTCATCTGGATCGAGCGCGCCAATCTCTACAATTTCTTCGACTTCGGCAATGGTGATTTTGCCCGCCATGGCACAGACCGGATTAAAGTTTTGTGCAGTTTTACGGAAAATCAGGTTGCCGGCCTTGTCGGCTTTATAGGCTTTGACCAGGGCAACATCGGCAGTTAAAGATTCTTCTAAGATATAATCCTGACCTTTAAACTGGCGCACTTCTTTGCCTTCCGCGATGACGGTACCGACACCGGTGGCGGTAAAGAAGGCTGGAATACCTGCACCGCCGGCACGTAATTTTTCTGCCAGCGTACCTTGCGGGGTCAGTTCAACTTCCAGTTCACCACTCAGGAACTGGCGTTCAAATTCCTTGTTTTCACCGACATAGGATGAAATCATTTTTTTAATCTGTTTGGTTTCAAGCAGCAGCCCCAGACCAAAACCATCGACACCGGCATTGTTGGAAATACAGGTCAGCTGTTTGGCACCGGTGTCTTTTAGCGCGGCAATTAATGCTTCAGGAATCCCGCACAGGCCAAAACCACCTACGGCCAGGGTCTGGCCATCCTGAACCACGCCATTTAAGGCGGCTTGTGCGCTGTCATAGACTTTATTTGCCATGTGTCACCTCTATTTTTTATCCTTTTTCAGCAGGTTGCTGCTGTTACATCCTTGAGTGGCTTGAGGGCATTGCTCAAGCCGGGTTTTATTCGGTTATTAAGCGCAGGCTTTTTGCCAGTAGGCATTGGCATAATTTGATGGATTATTGCGCTGTAAAACATTGCTGATATTACGACTGGCCTGCATCAAGGCATCCAGCTGAATACCGGTTTCATAGCCCATGTTGGACAGCAGATAATACAGATCTTCGGTCGAGACATTGCCGGATGCGCCTTTGGCATAAGGACAGCCCCCTAAACCGGCAATCGACGAGTCAAAAACGCGAATACCTTGCAGCAGTGATTGATAAATATTGGCGATAGCCATGCCATAGGTATTATGAAAATGACCGGCCAGCACCGTTGCATCCAGCTCAGCCAGACAGGCATCCCAGACTTTTTTCACCCGGTCGGGTGTGGCGGTGCCAATGGTTTCACCTAAAGACACTTCATAGCAGCCCATATCCAGCAGGCGCTGCGAAACTTTTGCCACCTGCTGTGGATCAATCGCGCCTTCGTACGGACAATCGACCATACAGGACACATAACCACGCACACGAATGTTGTGCGCTTTGGCTTCACGCATCACATCGCTGAATTTTTCAAAACTTTCATCAATTGAGCAGTTGATATTTTTACGGGTAAAACTTTCAGAGGCTGCGGTAAAGACCGCAACTTCTGTACAACCCACTGCCAGCGCAGATTCAAAACCTTTCAGATTTGGCGTGAGCAGGCTGAACTGAATGTTTGGATCTTTGGGCAAGCCGGCAAACAGCACATCGCTGTCTGCCATTTGTGGTACCCATTTGGCCGATACACAGGAACCAACTTCAATGGCCTGTAAACCGGTTTGCATTAAATCCAGAATCAGCTGTCTGCGGTCATCCAGGGTTAAGGGTGTTTTTTCATTTTGCAGGCCATCGCGTGGCCCGACTTCAACAATTTTGACAAATTCGCTCATGCGACTTCCTCCGCCAGCGGCTGGAATTCCACCAGCTCATCGCCAGCTTTGACCTGATCACCGGTCTGGAAGTAAGAGCTGGCCACGATGCCATCATGCGGTGCACGAATCGAGTATTCGATTTTCATGGCTTCGAGGGTCATCAGGACATCGTCTTTTTTGACTTTGTCATTGGCCGCGACCAGTACCTGAGTGATGACACCCGGCATTGGCGCAGTCAGGTTGTTTTCAGCACCTTGTTCATCATCCTGGTTAAATACCGGTTTCAGATAGGTAAATTTATAGCTCTGGCCATTCTGGAACAGGGTAATGCCATGTTCAGTCTGGCTAAAGGCCAGTTTTTGCTGTTTGCCGGCCAGCTTGAATTGCAGGGTATGCGCATCCAGTAACTGACCCTCAAGCTCAAAAGTCTGACCCTCATACTGTGCGACAAAGCCATGTTCTTGTGCTGCAAACTGGATATTTAAGGTTTTGTCATTACATTGTAATTTGATTGTCTGCCCCGATTGCAGGTTTAAACGCCAGAAAGCATTGGTCTGCCAGACCGGATTGCTGGCGCTCGGGTTCTGGGTCAAACGTGACAGCAATTCGATGAAGGCCGCGCTGACCACCAGTGTACTGTTCAGCTCTGTGGCCGGTTTTAGCAGGAATTCTTCTTCGCGCTGAATCAGGCCAGTATCCAAATTGGCATTCTTGAAAGAATCGCACAGTACCAGACGATCCAGGAAGGCAATGTTGTTGCCCAGACCATCGACATGGAACTGACCTAAAGCATGGTGCATTTGCGTTAATGCTGCTTCACGGTTTTTGCCCCAGACAATCAGTTTGGCAATCATCGGGTCGTAGTAGGTGCTAATTTCATCGCCTTCAACAATACCGCTGTCGACACGTACCGCTTCATTTTGTGCTGGATAATGCAGATAGCTGATTTGACCAATCGCCGGAATAAAGCCTTTTTCAGGTTCTTCGGCATAAACACGTGCTTCTAAAGCATGGCCGTGAATCTGCAATTCGTGCTGCTGTTTTGGTAAAGGCTCACCAAAGGCGACGCGTAATTGCCACTCGACCAGATCCTGACCGGTAATCATTTCAGTCACCGGGTGCTCAACCTGCAGACGGGTGTTCATTTCCATGAAGTAGGCGGTCCCGTCTTGCTCGACAATAAACTCGACGGTGCCGGCACCGACATAATTTACGGCACGCGCGGCATCAATTGCGGCCTGGCGCATGGCTTCCAGTTTATCTTCCGGCATTTTCGGTGCTGGTGCTTCTTCCAGTACTTTCTGATGGCGGCGCTGTACCGAGCAATCACGCTCAAACAGATGCACATAGTTGCCATGGGTATCGCCAAACACTTGCACTTCAATATGACGCGGCTGCACTACATAGCGTTCAATCAGTACATCTTCATTGCCAAAGCTGGAACGGGCTTCACTCTTACATGAGGCTAGGGCGCTAAGGAAATCTTCACTGCGCTCAACCAGACGCATCCCTTTACCGCCACCGCCGGCGCTGGCTTTAATCAGCACCGGATAGCCAATGTCATCGGCTTGCTGTTTTAAGAACGCAGCATCCTGATTGGTGCCATGATAACCCGGTGTCAGTGGTACGCCGGCTTTTTCCATCAAGGCTTTAGAGGTGGCTTTTAAACCCATCGCCAGAATGGCGTCAACTGGCGGGCCAATAAAGACAATGTTGTTGTCCTGACAGGCAAAAGCAAACTGGTCATTTTCAGACAGGAAGCCATAACCCGGGTGAATGGCTTGTGCGCCGGTGCTTTTTGCGGCTTCGATAATCCGTTCAATCTGTAAATAGCTTTGTGCTGCTGGTGATTCACCAATATAGACTGCTTCATCGGCCAGTTTGACATGCTGGGCCTGAGCATCTGCATCTGAATAGACTGCAACAGTTGCAATTCCCAGTTTTTTGGCAGTACGAATGACACGGCAGGCAATTTCACCACGGTTGGCAATTAAAATCTTTTCAAACATCGTTAGGATCCTTCTAGTTGTTATGCCGTGGTCTTGATCCAGGCCGGGCTTTGTTTGTTAAGGAAAGCATTTAAGCCGTTTTTCGCCTCATCTCCCTGGCGAACGTGGGCAATATGCTGTGCGGTTTGCAGCAAGAGGTCCTCGGTCAGGACTTGCTGGTTCACCATCTGAATGAGCTGTTTCGATGCGTGCTGTGCTTCAGGGCCACCGAGTAATAAGGCCTGCACAATTTCATCAATTTTGCTGTCCAGCTGTTCCGGTGCGGTCACTTCATGTGCCAGACCAATAGCGTGTGCCTGTGCTGCAGAAATCCGTTCAGCAGTTAAAAAGTAACGTGATGCCTGACGTGCGCCAATGGCACGAATGACATAAGGGCTGATGGTGGATGGCGCCAGGCCTAAACGTACCTCAGAGGTGGCAAATTTGGCATCGGTGCTGGCCACACAAATATCACAGGCCGAGGCCAGACCCATACCACCGCCAAAGGCAATGCCATGTACGCGGGCGATGGTTGGCTGTTTTAAGGTGGCCAGACTTTGCAGCATTTTGGCTAGCTTGAGTGCATCGGCTTCATTGTCGGCTTGTGAGGCCTGACCGGCCTGTTTCATCCAATTCAGGTCGGCGCCGGCAGAGAAGCTCTTGCCGCGTCCTGCCAAAATCACCACGCGTATATCATCACGAGTATTCAGATGCTGAAAGCAGGCGTGTAATTCTTCAATGACCTGCGTATTAAAGGCATTGTGCAGTTCGGCACGGTTAATCCACACCGTGGCCACCTGATCTTGCTGTTCGAGTTGTAAAAATTGATAATCCATTTTTGTCACCTCTTACATGCGGAACACGCCGAATTTGGTTGGCTGGATTGGGGCATTTAATGCCGCCGCCAGACTGAGCGCCAATACTTCACGTGATTGTGCTGGATCAATAACACCATCATCCCATAAACGCGCAGAAGCATAATATGGATGACCCTGACGTTCATACTGGTCACGAATAGGCTGTTTAAACTGATCTTCTTCTTCCGCTGACCAGCTGCCACCTTTGCTTTCAATCTGGTCGCGTTTTAAGGTCGATAGTACACTCGATGCTTGCTCACCGCCCATCACCGAAATACGCGAGTTTGGCCAGGTCCACATAAAACGTGGTGAATAGGCGCGGCCACACATGCCATAGTTGCCGGCACCAAAAGAACCGCCAATCACCAGGGTCAGTTTTGGTACATTGGCTGTCGCGACTGCCATTACCAGTTTGGCACCATTTTTGGCAATGCCTTCATTTTCATACTGACGGCCAACCATAAAGCCGGTGATGTTCTGAATAAACAGTAGGGGAATGTTGCGCTGGGTGCACAGTTCAATAAAGTGTGCGCCTTTTTGTGCCGACTCGGAAAACAGAATCCCGTTGTTGGCAATAATACCAACCGGCATACCGTACAGTTTGGCAAAGCCGGTGACCAGCGTGGTCCCAAAACGTGCCTTGAACTCGTCAAAACGTGAACCATCGACAATACGGGCAATCACTTCACGCACATCAAACGGTTTACGTGCATCAGTCGGGACAATGCCGTACAGCTCTGACGCATCGAATAATGGTGCTTCGACATTTTCCGGCTGCGGATTTGGTTTTTTATTTAAATTGGCGACGATGTTGCGGGCAATCGCCAAAGCATGTTCGTCATTTTCTGCCAGATGATCGGCCACACCTGAAAGGCGAGTGTGCACATCGCCACCGCCCAGATCTTCACTGCTGACCACTTCACCGGTGGCAGCTTTCACCAGTGGCGGGCCCCCCAGGAAAATCGTACCCTGATTCCGCACAATAATGGTTTCATCGGACATGGCAGGGACATAAGCACCGCCAGCAGTACAGCTGCCCATCACCACGGCAATCTGGGCAATGCCCATGCTCGACATGCGCGCCTGATTGTAGAAAATACGGCCGAAGTGGTCACGGTCTGGGAACACTTCATCTTGCAGCGGTAAATAGGCACCGCCAGAATCGACCAGATAGATACAGGTCAGATGGTTCTGCTCGGCAATTTCCTGAGCGCGTAAATGCTTTTTCACAGTCAGCGGATAATACGTTCCGCCTTTGACTGTCGCATCATTGGCAATGATCATACAGGTCACGCCATTGACCTGACCGACACCGGCCACCACACCGGCAGCAGGCACATCATCCTGATACACCTGATAGGCAGCCAGCTGACCAATTTCAATAAAAGCCGTACCCGGATCAATCAGGTGGTCAATCCGTTCACGTGGCAGCAATTTGCCACGGTCTAAATGTTTTTGGCGTGCCGTTTCACCGCCGCCCAGGGCAATTTTCTGGACTTTCTGTTTCAGGTCATCGACCAGGGTTTGCATCGCTGCGTGGTTGTTTTTGAACTCTTCGCTGCGAATATTGATTTTGCTCTGTAATTGATTCATGCCAACATCCTTGTCTATTCTTGTGATTTATTTTTTAGGCAGTTTCGTTAAACAGTTCGCGGCCAATCAGCATACGGCGAATTTCCGAGGTGCCTGCACCAATTTCATAGAGTTTGGCATCACGCCATAAACGTCCAGCAGAAAATTCATTGATATAACCGTTCCCACCTAGCGTCTGAATGGTTTCACCGGCCATCCAGGTGGCTTTTTCGGCTGCATATAAAATTGCGCTGGCAGCATCTTTACGCAGGCTGCGGCTATGCTCGGCTTTGTCACATTCTGCACCTACGGCATAGACCAGTGCCTTACATGCCAACCAGGTCGAATACATATCAGCAATTTTGCCTTGCATCAGCTGGAATTCGCCCAGTGCCTGACCAAACTGTTTACGCTCGTGGATATACGGAATCACGGTGTCTAGGCAGGCATCCATAATGCCCAGTGGGCCTGCGCTTAATACAGCACGTTCATAGTCCAGACCACTCATCAGCACTTTTACACCATTGCCGACACCGCCGAGGACGTTTTCTTTCGGTACGCGCACGTTGTCAAAGAACAGTGGATAGGTATTCGAGCCGCGCATGCCCAGTTTGTCCAGGTGCGTACCGTGGCTAAAGCCCGGCATGGTTTTTTCAATCAGGAAAGCGGTCATGCCTTTGGCGCCGGCTTGGGTATCAGTTTTGGCATAGACCACCAGCACATCTGCATCGCCACCGTTGGTGATCCACATTTTTGAACCGTTTAGCAGATAATGATCGCCCTGATCTTCAGCTTTGAGTTTCATGCTCACCACATCGGAGCCGGCATTCGGTTCTGACATGGCCAATGCGCCGACATATTCACCTGAAATCAGTTTCGGTAAATAGCGCTGTTTCTGTTCTTCGTTACCATTACGCTTAATTTGGTTCACACATAGGTTAGAATGTGCCCCGTAGGAAAGGCCAATGGATGCTGAGGCACGTGAAATTTCCTGCATGGCAATAATATGTGCCAGATAACCGAGGTTGGTGCCACCATATTCCTCACTTACAGTCAGACCGAGTAAACCCATGTCCCCAAACTTTTTCCAAAGATGAGCAGGGAATTCGTTGTCACGGTCGACCTGTTGAGCAATGGGTGCGATCTCTTTTGCACAAAATGCAGCAACTGAATCACGAAGGGCGATCAGTGTTTCATCCAAACCGAAATCCAAGCTTTGTAAATTCATTTCTTCATCCATCCTGCGGTTATATTTGTTGTTTCCAAAAAAGCATTTTTGTTGTGCTTGGTTTTTAACATACATCGAAAATTTAAAAAAGTGAACTAAAATTCACAAAATGATTTACAATTCATTTTATCTGGTTGAGAATAAGATATGAGTTATAAAAGATCATCATTGATGCAGGAACGAATGGAACAGAATCGCCTGTCGATTTTGCAGTCCGCTCGTGAACTAATTGCTCAAGGGGGCTTTAAAGAGGCGTCGATTCAGGCCATTGCGGAACGCGCCGGTGTATCTACCGGTCTGGTCTATCGATATTTCGAAAACAAAAGCCAGATTTTAATTGAAGTGTTGTCGAATGCGATTCAGCATGAGGTTGAAATTTTGAACCACATTGCCGGCTCGGATTTATCGCCAAAACAGAAATTGCAAAAATCTGTTACAACTTTTGTGAAGCGTGCCATGAACAGTCCCCAACTGGCGTATGCGCTCATGTTTGAACCGGTTGATCCGGAAATGGAACATGAACGTTTTCGCAGTAAACAGCTGATCAAGCAGAGCATTAAGGAAATTTTGGCTGAAGGAAAAGTCAATGGTGAGTTTGAGTTTGAAGATTTGAACACCGCCGCACTGGGCGTGGTTGGCTCTATGACTTTTGTGGTGATTGAACCTTTAAACCCATCTCGCAATGTGATGTTTGATCAAAACTATAAGGATTACTTTGTCAAACAGATTGCCGATTTTTGTGTGAATGCAGTACGTCGACAGGAGGGAAGTGAGTAAAAAACGATAAAAACGGCAGGGAAGACAGACAGGTAGTCGTGGTTCAAAAACAATTAGTAGAGTTGAAAATCAGAATTACAAAGAATCAAGGAGAACGATTCAATGACACAAGTACGGTTAAGCTACGCCTACGGAACGAGCAGCCAGCCTTTACTGGGCACAACGATTGGTGAAAAATTTGATCAGGCTTGCGCGCAATACGCCGAACAGGATGCGGTGGTCAGCCTGCATCAGAATGTGCGTTTGAGCTACCGGCAGTTGCAAGAGCAGGTGAATGCCTTTGCCTGCAGTTTGCTGAAATTGGGCTTTCAAAAAGGTGACCGTCTTGCAATCTGGTCGCCGAACTGCGTGGAATGGACCATTACCCAGTTTGCGGCCTTTAAAGCCGGCATTATTCTGGTGAACCTGAACCCGGCCTATAAAAGCAATGAGCTGGAATATGTACTGAATAAAGTGTCGTGTAAGGGACTGGTGATTGCCTCGCAGTTCAAGACCACCAATTATCAGGAGATTCTGACCAAAATTGCCCCGGAGCTGAACCAGGCAGCAAGCAAAGTGCTGAAAGCCGAGCGCCTGCCGCATCTGAAACATATTATTAAAATTGATGATCAGGAACATGCCGGATTACACCGCTTTCAGGATTTACTGACCCCGCCAAGCAAAAAAATACTGCAAAAACTGCAGCAGATTTCTAGTGAATTGCAGTTTGATGAAACTATTAATATTCAGTTTACATCGGGCACCACCGGGAATCCGAAAGGCACCATGCTGACCCATAACAACATTTTAAATAATGGCTATTTTGTCGGTGAAGCAATTCATCTCAGCCCGGCAGATCGGGTCTGTATTTCAGTGCCGTTATTCCACTGTTTCGGGATGGTGATGGGGAACTTGGCCTGTATCACTCATGGTTCCACCATGGTTTATCCATCAGCCGTATTTAACCCGCTGGATACTTTAAAAGCCATTCAGCAGGAAAAATGTACCGCCACTTATGGCGTACCGACCATGTTCATTGCCATTTTAGAGCATGAACAGTTTGATGAGTTTGACCTGTCAAGCTTGCGCACCGGTATTATGGCCGGCAGTCCATGTCCGCAGGAAATCATGCAGCGCGTGATTGACCGCATGCATATGTCGGAAATTACCATCTGCTATGGCATGACTGAAACAGCACCGGTAAGTGCGCAAAGTTCAACGGAAGATTCGGTGGAACGTCGCGTCAGTACCGTAGGCCGAGTCCATCCACATCTGGAAGTCAAAATTGTCGATGAAGAGGGCAAAGTGGTACCACGTGGACAGCTCGGTGAACTCTGTGTTCGCGGTTATTCGGTAATGCTCGGCTATTGGGAAGATCAGGAAAAAACCGCAGAAGTGATTGATGCTGCACGCTGGATGCATACCGGTGATATCGCTGAAATGGACGATGAAGGCTTTGTCAAAATTAAAGGCCGGATTAAAGATGTGGTGATTCGTGGCGGTGAAAACCTGTTCCCGAAAGAAATTGAAGATTTCCTCTATACCCATCCGGCGGTTTGCGATGTACAGGTGATTGGCGTACCTGACCATAAATATGGCGAAGAACTCTGCGCCTGCATTATCTTGCATGAAAACGACCCTTGCACAGAAGAAACCATTCGCCAGTACTGCGCCGAGCATATTTCACACAATAAAGTGCCACGTTATGTGCGTTTCTTTAGCGAGTTTCCAATGACGGCATCGGGTAAGGCGCAGAAGTTTAAGCTGCGTGAATTTATGCGTGAAGAGTTAAACCTAAAAGAAATTGCTTGATTCATGCAGGCATCTAATCACATGACAGGGCGACAGGAATGTCGCCGTTTCACTGTATGTGAAAAACTCTGATGTGAGCATGTAGGCGAGATCTTACTTTTGACGGGCCAAAAGTAAGCAAAACCCCTCTATTTTGCTGAAGGGACATCCTTGTCCCTCAGCAAAATGGCGACCTCCATGTCGCCGGTCATGTGATTGAATCTCGGGAAAAATCAAATCAGAGCAAAATTGCTTTGCTTTCCGCGAGCTGTCATGACTTTCCAACAAGAATGATCTTCGCAAGTCTATTCAAAAGTCAGAGGTAGAGTGAGTTAAAGATGGCCAAAAACTTTCACAGTGAAGTCATTGTCGCCGGCTATGATGATCACATCCGTAAACTGATTCCCGGCTATGAACTGGTACATCAACAGATTGATGCCATTCTAACAGCAGAATTACCGGAAACTGCGCATATTCTGGTGGTCGGGTGCGGGACAGGCTATGAGCTGACCTATTTATTGGCGCATCATCCACAGTGGCAGATTACCGCCATTGATCCCTCCCGTGCCATGCTGGAACAGGCACAAAATACGATCCGGTCAATTGCAGGTGCCGAGCGGGTGCAGTTTATTCAGCCCGATACCCAGAGTTTAGAGTCCCCTCAGCCTTTTGATGCGGCACTGGCCATTCTGGTGGCGCATTTTATTCCCATGCCGGCCAAAGCCGATTTTTTTCAGGACATCTGCCAGCGCTTAAAACCGGGTGGTGTTTTCCTCAGTTATGACCTGATGCAGCCTGAAACATTGGCTGAACAGCAAGTGCTGCAGCATGTAGCGGTGCAACAGGGCTTAACAGTGAGGCAGAGTGAAAAGATGATTGCACATCTGGATGATGATTTTGAACTGGTTTCGGCTGAACAGACCAAAGACGTATTAACAAAAGTCGGATTTAAAAGTTGCAGGGTTTATTGTCAAATCATGAATTATTATGGTTTTTTTGCACGAAAATAAACGAAACAGAGGCTACACAGGCAGGTAGCACACAGACCAAAGAGCAAGGAAGTAGGGAAAATAATGTCGGCATATTACAGTTTTATCAGACGTGAACAGCATGCAGATGGTAGCAGCACAGCTTATTATGAATCGAATATTCATGCTCAGGGCGCGTGGAATCCGCATGAGCAGCATATGGCACCTGCCACCGGTATTCTCTGTGCAGAGCTGGAACAGTTCCAGCCACGTGCAGAAATGCGCATTGGCCGGGTCGGGCTGGATATTTTTGGTTTGATTGCCTTTGGTGAATTTTCGATTACCACCCGCATGATTCGCCCAGGCAAAACCATTGAGTTGATTGAAGCGGAAATGTGTGCCAATGGCAAAACCTGTATTGTGGCACGTGCCTGGAAAATGCTAACCTCCGACACTCGGGCCATTGCCGGTCTGGAAGATTTACCGGCAGAAAGTCCGGACTATTTACCCGAGTGGGATGGCATGCGCTGCTGGCCAGGCGGCTATATTCAAAGTATTCAGACCCGTGCCCATCTGGACCATCGTCCGGGCAAAGGCATTGTCTGGCTCAGTAATCAGCTTGAAATGATTGACGGCCAGCCGACATCCGATTTTACCCGCCTGATGGGCATGGTAGATACTGCCAATGGCGTGGTGCCACGTCAGGACCCGAATGCCGGTTGGGGCTTTCCAAATTTGGATCTGCAAATTCATCTGCACCGCTTGCCGCAAGGCCAGTGGCTGGGACTGGAAGTGGTACAACAATATGGTGAAGATGGTATTGGTCTGACCAGCGGCATTCTGCATGATGTTCATGGGCCATTTGGACGCAGTGAACAGATTCTGACCTTAAGAAAGTTCTAAAACTGGCTCAAATCTATCAGGACGAATTGATTCGTCCTTTTTTTATTGGCATGCTGTGGGCAGTTCAAAATATAGATGAAACAGATGCGAATCGGGATTATTGGCGCGGGACGGGTAGCACATCATCTGGCACAGACATTGAGTGCACGGCACCAGATAGTACAAATTTATAGCCGCAGTTTGGATAAGGCAGCGCAGCTGGCACAGCAGGTACAGGCCAGTGCAATTCATAGCCCTGAACAGTTTGATGCGACACTGGACTTGGTGATCATTGCGGTGAGTGATCAATCCATTGCCGCAGTGATTGAGCAGGTGCATCCTCATCTGCCTGAAGTGCTGATGGTCCATACCTCCGGCAGTACTGCAATGCAGCTGTTACAGCAGGCACATGCACGTGCCGGAGTATTTTATCCGCTGCAAACCTTTAGTCTGGAACGTGAGATTGACTGGAGTCAGACCCCTGTATTTATTGAAGCGGCAGATGAAGACGATCAGGCTGTATTATTGCAGCTGGCCAATGAACTCAGTCAGCGGGTCTATGCCTATAGCTCCGAGCAGCGTCTGAGCCTGCATCTGGCCGCGGTGTTTGCTTGTAATTTCAGTAATTATTGTTATGACATAGCCCGGCAAATTGTTGATGTCCAGCAGGTCGATTTTAGTCTGCTGTATCCGTTAATGCTGGAAACGGCGCAGAAGGCCACCCAGGCCGATCCTAAAACCATGCAGACCGGCCCGGCCATGCGTGGTGATCAGAATATTTTACAGATGCATCAGCAGTTATTGGCTGATGCGCAGCGACCTGATTTACAGGCGGTCTATCAACTATTCAGCCAGCAGATTTTAGAACGTCATCAGTCATAAACCATTGTTGTTATCTTCGGTTTTATACTGGTTAATCGAGTCGTTGATCTGATCTTTTAAATCACTTTTGACTGGTAGATCATCTATTTTGTCTAATCTCAAGATAGGGACGTATAAAAAAAGCGCTGAGATTTCAGCGCTTTTTCAACTTTGTGATTAAGAAATTTTCTTAAAGATAAAGTCGTTAATCTTGTGACCGGCTTCAATACCGCGGCGTTCAAATTTGGTTTGCGGGCGCCATTCCGGACGTGGATAGCTGTTGCCTTTGCCTGCCAGGTTTTCTAAACGTGAACGGTTGTCCAGCACGTCCAGCATCCATTCTGCATACGGTTCCCAGTCAGTTGCTGCATGGAAAGTACCGCCCATTTCCAGTTTTTGTTCAATCAGTTCCATACGCTCATCCACCACAAAGCGGCGTTTGAAGTGGCGTTTCTTTTGCCATGGGTCCGGGAAGTACAGTTGCACGGTGTTAATGCTGTTGTCTGGCATTTCACGCAGCACCTGAATTGCATCGGCATCCAGTACGCGCAGGTTGCTTAAACCGGCTGTGCCTGCTTCATATACGCACTGGGCAATACCCGGCACATGCACTTCAATACCCACAAAGTTACGCTCCGGATTGGCCTGCGCCATTAAGACCAGTGAACGGCCCATCCCAAAACCGATTTCCACCGTTAAAGGACGTTCTGGATGTTCAAAATGCTGACGTAAATCGCCAACCGGATATTCCAAAATTAGGTGACCATATTGTTCAAGCGCAGTACGTTGAGAGGTGTTGAGTGGTGAGGAACGACGCATAAACGTCACAATTTCACGGTGCTCGTTTAAGTTGTCCAGCTCGACGACTTGCTGGTCTAATTGATCATTCGACATAACTTTGGCAATTGTAAAAAATTCAAATGCGGTATTTTAAGTCCTGAGCAGTTGAAGTCAAATTTTTTCATGCATTGCGCTATTTTTTTCACGGTAGCTGTCATGAAAATGCAGAAATAGTTTCATCAAATGTTCATGCATCTGTCATGTCTAAAAAATAGCCTGAATAAGCTTTAACAACTGATAAAAAACAATGAAATTACATACTTTATGCTGGGCCATGGCACTCATGGGTTGTGGCTTTTCTGCACATGCAGAGCTGATGTTCAGTCAATATGTCGATGGTACGTCGAACCGTAAGGGACTGGAGATTTATAACCCCGATACGACAGCGGCCGATTTATCTCAGTATCAAATCAAGATTTTTTCCAATGGCTCGACCACAGCCGGACTGACGGTGTCTTTAGAGGGAGTGTTGCCGGCCAAAGCTGAATATCTGGTCGGGCGAAGTGAATTGCAGCTGGTGCTGGGCGATCTGGTCAAAAAAATCGCGGGTCTGAACTTTAATGGTAATGATGCGGTTGTGCTGTATAAGCATAATACACCGGTCGATCGTTTTGGTGTGCTTGGACAGACTACGAGTTGGGCAGAGGGCACCAGTTTAAGCCGCAATAAAACCACGCATAGTGTTAGCTCAGTTGACCCAACAGCACCTTTTGATGTGAACAGTGAATGGACGGCTTGGTCTGACCGGAATGCTTTTAGCCAGTATTTGCTACCAGAAGGAGAGCAGACGCCGCCTGTGACGGAAACGATTAGCTGTAGCAGTTCTGATACTGCCATTGCCGATTTGCACAGTGCCAGCAAGAACCAGATCTATACCGTGCGTGGGGTGATGACCGCAGATTATCGTTATAGCAATGGTTTTTCCGGTTTTTATCTGCAAACGCCAGATAGCAAAGCCAAGCCAAACCTGAATAATGCGATTTTTGTTTATATTCCGGCCAGCAGCCAGATTAAAGGTGGTCAGGTTGGGGAAGAGGTGATTTTACGTGGCCGGCTCACTAGCTATCAAAACCAGGTCCAGCTGGACCAGCTGACCCAGGATATTCAAACCTGTAATCCGCAAGCGGCAAGCTGGGTGGCACCAAAAACAGTAAATTTACCCTTTGAAAGCCTGACGGATGTTCAGCAGCATGCACCGCAGCGTTATCAGGGCGCACTGGTTAAATTGCCGCAAACTCTGACCGTCAGTGAAAACTATAATTATGGCCGTTATGGCGAGCTGGCCTTAAGCCTTGGGCGTTTATATATGCCGACCAATCTGTATCCGGCCAAATCTGCCGAAGCACTCAGCCTAGCCAAGCAAAACCTGCTGTCCAAAATTATTCTGGATGATGGCTATAACAACCAGAACCGGACGCCGTGGTTGCCGCTGAACTTTAATGCGCAAAATACCTTAAGAGCCGGCTATGAGCTGCAAAATATAGAAGGGATTTTGGAATATCGTTTTAACCAGTGGCGTATTCAGCCTGTTCAGGGCAGAACCTTGCCGAATATCGTGGCAGACAAAAATGAGCGCAGTAGCGTCAGCGCTAAAAATACTGCCCAGATTCGTGCTGCGGCCTTTAACGTCCTGAACTATGACAATGGCGCGGCACAAGGCTTCCCGACCGAGCGCGGTGCAAAAACCAAAGCAGAGTTCGACAAGCAGCATCAGAAAATTGTCAGTGCCTTAAAAGCCATTGATGCCGATGTCTATGGCCTGAATGAAATTGCCAACAATGGTTATGGCCCAGACAGCGCCATTGCCTATTTAACCCATAGCTTGGGGCCAGACTGGAAGTATGTGACACCGCCAAATGCAGATCGCTTGGGCACCGATGCCATTGCCGTAGCAATAATTTATAACAGCAAACGCCTGACGCCGGTGAATGCTGCTGCCGTGTTTGATGATGGTACACAATTGAACCGTGTCACCATAGCGCAAAGTTTTAAGCCTGTGGCGGGTGGTGAAAGCTTTACCGTGGTGCCTCAGCATCTAAAATCCAAAGGTAGCTGTCCTGATACCGGCCTAGATGCAGATCAGAGCGATGGCCAGGGCTGCTGGAATAGCACCCGTGTGACCGCAGTACAGAAATTAATGCAATGGCTGGCGACTAATCCAACCAAAGTAACGAAGCCCAATGTCCTGATTCTGGGCGACTTAAACAGTTATGCCAAAGAAGATCCGATTTTGGCGCTGGAAAAGGCCAACTATAAAAATCTGTTTAATGATGAAAAAATCGGACAGGGTAAACAGGCTTATAGTTATGTGTTTGGTGTGGCCAGTAATACCCAGGGCTATGGCGGCGCCGGTAATTTAGACCATGCCATTGCCGATGCGCAATTGTATCCACGGGTTAAACGTGCTTTTGCATGGGCCATTAATGCCGATGAACCGACGGCGCTGGCCTATAACGAAGACTATAAAACCGCCGAGCAGATTCAGGCCTTTTATAGCCCGGATGCTTTCCGTTCATCTGACCACGACCCGATTATTATTGATCTGGATTTGGCAGATGCACCGGTAGAGCCAAAGCCATCGGAAGACTCCAAAGCGGATACCCATGGGGGGAGTACCGGTCTATGGTCATTATTGGGATTATTCGGTCTGAGTGCTGCGGCTTGGTTACGTCGCCGTAAATAAGGCGGGTATTGATCTGCCATAAAAAAACGCCTGATTATCAGACGTTTTTTTATGTGGTTTTACTCAAGCTTAATTCGGACTTAATTTATCAATCAGGGTGTCACTGGCTTCATTCAAGCCAATCAGCTCGACCTGAATCCCGCGAGCTTCAAATTTTTGCACCACGGTATTCAGCATATTCACTGAGGTTAAATCCCAAATATGCGCGTGAGTCAGATCAATCTTTACCTGTTGTAGATTTTCCTTAAAGTCAAAGAACTGGAAAAACTTGTCCGAGCTGCTAAAGAAAATCTGTCCGGTAATCTGATAACGGCGTGTATCCTGTACGCGTTCAGACTGAACTTTGACTTCACTTTCCAGCTTATTCACCAGGAATAAGGCCGACAGCAATACCCCAACGAAAACACCCAAGGCCAGGTTGTGTGTGGCCAGTACAATCGCCACCACGGTCAGCATCACAATATTACTTTGCTTTGGATGCTTGCTAAAGTTACGCACCGAATCCCAGTTAAAGGTGGTAAAGGCCACCATAATCATAATCGCCACCAGCGCCGCCATTGGAATATAAGCCAGCCAGTCTTTAAAGAACACCACCAGACACAGCAGGAAAACGCCGGCGACCAAAGTAGAAAGACGGGTACGCGCACCAGAGCTGACGTTAATAATCGACTGGCCAATCATGGCACAGCCGGCCATCCCGCCCATAAAACCGCTGACAATATTGGCATAGCCCTGACCACGACATTCCTGATGACGGTCACCTTCAGTTTCCGTCACTTCATTCACAATGGTGGTGGTCATCATGGTTTCCAGTAAACCCACTGTCGCAAGGGTGATGGAATAGGGGAAAATAATCGCCAGTGTTTCAAAATTCAGCGGAATTTCAGGAATTAAAAATACCGGTAAGGTGTCTGGAAATTGTCCCAGATCACTCACCGTACGCATATCGGCACCCAAAAACAGCGCCAGCAGACTCAGCACAATAATGCAGATTAAGGGTGAGGGCACCGCCTTGCCAATTTTAGGCAGATAGGGAAACAGATAAACTACCGCCAGCCCCAGGCCGACAAAGACATAGCCCCACAGATCCATTTGCATCAGCTCTGGAAGTTGCGCGACAAAAATTAAAATCGCCAGCGCATTCACAAAACCATAGACCACCGATTGCGACACAAAACGCATCAGCTTGGCCACTTTAAAATAGCCGGCCACCACTTGAATGATTCCGGTCAGTACCGTTGCCGCCAGCAAATATTGCAGCCCGTGCTCTTTGACCAGGGTAATCATCAGTAGCGCCATGGCACCTGTCGCGGCCGAAATCATTGCCGTGCGGCCACCAAAAAAGGCAATGGTCACGGCAATACAGAAGGAGGCATATAGGCCAACTTGTGGATCGACACCGGCAATTGCAGAAAAGGCAATGGATTCAGGAATCAGGGCCAGCCCCACCACCAGACCGGCCAGCACATCGGTCCGGATATTGGAAAACCACTCTTCTTTTTTCAGACTAATCACAATCGGCTTTTCATGAAACTTTAAAGGCGACTATGGTAAAACAAATGAAGTGAAAAAAGCAGCCGCAATCCACTTGAAAAAGCGCCGCGCTTGCTCAATATTGAAAAGGTAAATGTTTTTTACGCATTTACGCTTTTTTGCAATTTACAGGTTCGATCACTTGAAAGTTTGTTAGAAGCCATTTAAAACAGTTAGTAGTTATATAACAAGGATCAGATATGAAGCTTTATTATTCACCGGGTGCATGTTCTTTAGCGGCCCATATTATTTTAAATGAAATTAATGTAGATTTTGATTTAGAACGTGTCGACCTGAAAACCCATAAAACCGAAAAAGGTCATGATTATTACGAAATTAATCCAAAAGGCTATGTTCCGGCGCTTGAGATTAATCCAGGTCTGATTCTGACCGAAAACGTGGCAATTTTACCGTTTCTGGCCCAGCACGATCCAAAACAAGATTTAATTCCGCCATCAGGCATGGGCCGTGCCAAAGTGCTGGAATGGTTAGGTTATCTGAATTCGGAACTGCATGATGCCTACGCGGTATTCTTCGGTGGCCAGTTAACCGATGATGAAAAAAATAAAGCCTATGCTGAAATTGACCGTCTGTTAAGTTATATTGATAAAACTATTGGTGAATCAGACAATGAATATCTGGTCGATGATAACTTTGGCCCGGCCGATGCCTATTTATTCGTACTGACCAACTGGTCGAACCATATTCATCATGATTTAACCCCATATACCCATATTATTGCGCTACGCAATAAAGTGGCCGAGCGTCAATCGGTGCAGATTGCCATGCGTGATGAAGGCTTGATTCCTTGATTCAGGTCTAAAAAACGCAATAAAAAAGGACTCAAGCAGAGTCCTTTTTTCATGTTTCGCTTTTAAATCAAGTGAAACCTAGAAGATTAATTTATCTCTCGGCGAAGCTGCAATAGGGTTTATTTAAAGAAATAACCGGTTTCTGGCGAGCTGGCATTGGCCATTCTTTTACGCGGCATCCGACCTGCCAGATAAGCTTCACGACCTGCTTCCACTGCTTTGCGCATTGCCGAAGCCATCAGGACCGGATTTTGCGCTGCTGCAATTGCAGTATTCATTAATACGCCATCACAGCCCAGTTCCATGGCAATTGCTGCATCGCTGGCAGTGCCGACACCCGCATCGACCAGTACCGGTACTTTGGCATTTTCTTTAATAATAGAAATGGTATGCGGGTTTAAAATCCCCAGTCCTGAACCAATTAAGCTGCCTAAAGGCATAATTGCCACACAGCCCATGCTTTCCAGTTCTTGTGCCACAATCGGATCATCCGAGGTGTAGACCATAATCTCGAAACCATCATCAATAAGCGTACGCGCTGCCTTTAAGGTTTCGGTGATGTTTGGATACAGGGTTTTTTCATCGCCCAGTACTTCCAGTTTTACCAGATTGTGACCATCGAGCAGTTCACGTGCCAGCATACAGGTACGCACTGCACTGTTGGCATCAAAACAGCCGGCTGTATTTGGCAAAATGGTATATTTTTCTGGTGGAATCACAGACAGCAAATTTGGCTGATCGGGATGCTGACCAATATTCACGCGACGAATAGCAACAGTTACAATTTCCGCACCGCTGGCCTGAATGGCCAGATCTGTTTCCTGCAGATCTTTATATTTTCCCGTGCCCACCAGCAAGCGCGAGTTAAAAGTGCGTGAACCGATTTTAAGTAGGGTGTCTTCCATACGTGCTCCGTCTTAGCCGCCGCCAACGGCATGAATAATTTCAATGCGGTCTTGATCATGAATAGGGGTGCTTTCCAGTCGGCTTTTCGGCACAATCATCTCGTTTTGTTCTACCGCAAAACGTTTGCCTTCCAACGCCAGTTGTTGCACCAGTTCTAGTAAATTATGGCACTGTGTCTGTTGTAATTCGCCGTTTAAATAAATGTGCATACCTGCAGTTTCCTAGCTGTTCCGTTCCCGAATTATCGGGCATATTTCATGGCATTCCAGGCCAGTACCAGCCAGCCGGCAATCATTAGCGCACCGCCAATTGGGGTAATGGCCCCCAGACCGCGCGGCAAACCTAGCGCCATCACATACAATGAGCCACAGAAAAACACAATCCCGACCTGAATCAGCAGGAAGCTGGCTTTAATGGGAAATTGAGTCATGACTTTGGCCAGAATCGCCAGTGCCAATAATCCGAGGGCATGATAGAAAAAATAATCAGTCGCTGTTTGCCACCACGCCAGTTGAGCTTCTGTTGCGCGTGCTTTTAAGCCATGTGCCCCAAATGCACCTAACATCACCGCAAGTGCTAAATTTAGGGCAGAAATTGCAATCCACATAGCAAGAATGACCTGAGTAAATTTGCGCTCAACCTTAACATTTTTCCGGGCAACGAGAAAGTGAAAAACTTTCACCCTGAAATGTGGTATTGAATCCAGCTTTTTGATTTTAGGGGGGAAGAAAATGGATTTCTTTAAGATCATCGCCCGGTTTCAGCAAGCACAGACAGCAAAAAAGGGCAGATCGCCCTTTTTTAACTTTAGCACTCTGGAATCATCACTTAGTTAGATGACATTGCCACTTTAATTTTCTCCATGGCATTTTTTTCAAGCTGGCGAATACGCTCCGCAGAAACATTATATTCAGCTGCTAGTTCATGCAGGGTCGATTTATCATCATCTAACCAGCGACGCTGCAAGATATTACGCGAACGGTCATCCAGCTGCTCCATGGCTTCATGCAGGGCAGAGGTACTTTGTGCCTCATAATCTTCATCTTCGACCAGACGGGCCGGATCGTAACGGTTATCTTCTAAATAAAGCGCCGGCGCAACATGGGTAGTGTTTTCACTTTCATCATCATTTTGCGCTTCGAAAGCCGCGTCATAAGCGGTCAGACGGCCTTCCATTTCCAGGACCTGTTCCGGAGTGACATTCAGGTCGTTGGCAATCGATTTGGCTTCTTCCAGCGTCAGTTTTTTGCTGGATTTTTTCAGGCTGCGTAAATTAAAGAACAGTTTACGCTGTGCCTTGGTGGTGGCAATTTTAACAATACGCCAGTTACGGATCACGTATTCGTGAATCTCGGCTTTAATCCAGTGCACGGCAAATGACACCAGACGCACGCCCATATTCGGGTCGAAGCGTTTCACGGCCTTCATTAGACCGAGGTTGCCTTCCTGAATCAGGTCACCTTGTGGCAAACCATAACCTGCATAACTACGCGCAATATGGACTACAAATCGCAAATGCGACATGACCAGCATTTTCGCTGCATCTAAATCTTGATCGTAATAATAACGTTCAGCTAACTCTTTTTCTTGTTCAGCCGTTAAAATAGGAATTTGATTGACGGTACTAATATAAGCACCGAGATTTACGCCTGGCGCAGATAATGACAGGGGCATCAACTGATTGCGGCTGTCACTCATGAGTTCTCCTTATAGGATCGGTGGGTCGTATTACCTGTAAATTTCATCTTAATACCAATATCCTTGCAAATTAAGGAAAAAAGGTAGAGAAATGTAAAGTTTTATGCCAATGCATGCTGTTTACTTTAATTGAAAATTATTTAATTTCAATAAAGTAATGAAACTCGTTGGCAGAAATTTGTGTCAATTCACAGCCGTACTGGTGAATCTGACAATAGCGGCTGACATCTTGCTGACTATGCGGGTCAGAGGACTTGAGCAGAAAGTGTCCGGCGCCGGTTTTTTTTAAAGCGCGTTTTAGCATCAGTAAGGGCATGGGGCAGGGTTGTCCCATCGCATCAATGGTGATCATTTCATCGACAGAGTTGTCCATAATCTGCTTTAATCGGGTCTTTAAAAAAGGACTCAAAATATTAGCAAATTTGGTGCCAAATCTAAAGTTTATTTGCGGTTTTTATCAAAATATAACATTGAAAAATCTTGAATTAACTTTGTCAAAAAAAGCATGAATTCTGAATAAGATAAATCAAAAAAAAATCTATTATTTGTCATAAACCCGTGTTAAGCTCGATGCGTATTTAGGATTTGAGATAGGCAGTTGTTGTTTGTCGCCCTATTACAAATTGGATGTAACCGGGATTTTGTTAATAGTTATACAGAATGATTACAAGCTTAGAAATAAAAATATTTTTAAACTTTGTTTACTCTGCTGTTTGCAACACCGGGTGGTCCTTCTTTTTAATCAATGAGGATTAACTTATGACAGCTCGTGAACAAGGCGTAGTTAAATGGTTCAACGACACTAAAGGTTTTGGCTTTATTCAACGTAACGGCGGCGACGATGTATTCGTTCACTTCCGTGCGATTCAAGGCGAAGGCCACCGTTCACTTCGTGACGGTCAACGTGTTGAGTTCAGCGTAGTTAAAGGTCAAAAAGGCTTCCAAGCGGAAGAAGTACAACCTTTAGACTAATCGTTGGATTAATCTGAAAAACGCTCCATCTATTGGGGCGTTTTTTGTTTATAATATGATACGTTTTTGTGATTAATAAGTTAGAGCACATTTTTATGTCATCTGGTTTTGAAACCTTAAATTTACATCCGAAACTGAGACAAGCTATTGCGGCCTTAGGTTTTAAGGAAATGACGCCCATTCAGCAAAAGGTTTTAAAATTTACTTTGGCTGGACATGATGCCATTGGTCGCGCCCAGACCGGTACCGGCAAAACCGCTGCCTTCCTCATTAGCGTAATCAATGACTTATTGAATAATCCGGTGAAAGAGCAGCGTTTCCGTGGTGAGCCGCGTGCCCTGATTCTGGCACCGACGCGTGAACTGGCCTTACAGATTGAAAGCGATGCCAAAGAGCTGGTGAAGTTTACCGACCTACATGTAGTGACCTTGTTGGGCGGTGTCGATTTTGACAAGCAAAAAGCGCAGCTGGATAAAAACTTTGTCGACATTATGGTCGCGACCCCGGGTCGTCTGATTGACTTTGTCGAGCAAAAAGAAGTCTGGCTGGATCAGCTGGAATTTCTGGTGATTGATGAAGCCGACCGTTTACTGGATATGGGCTTTATTCCATCGGTAAAACGGATTGTACGTTTTTCACCGCGTAAAGAGCAGCGCCAGACTTTAATGTTCTCAGCCACTTTTAGCTATGATGTGCTGAATCTGGCCCAGCAATGGTTATTTGAACCGGTGACTGTCGAAATTGAACCGGAAAAGAAAACCAATGCCGATGTCGAGCAGCGCGTATATATGGTGTCGAATTCAGACAAATATAAACTGCTGCAAGATATTTTGCGCGACGAGCCGATTGAAAAAGTCATGATCTTTGCCAACCGCCGCGATCAGGTGCGCCGTCTGTATGACCATCTGAAACGTGATGGCTATAAAGTGGTGATGCTATCTGGTGAAATTGCCCAGGATAAACGCCTGAAAATGCTGGACCAGTTTAAAAATGGCAAACACAACATCATGATTGCCACCGATGTCGCCGGACGCGGCATTCACGTCGATGGCGTGTCGCATGTGGTGAACTTTACCTTGCCAGAACAATCAGATGACTACGTGCACCGTATTGGCCGTACTGGTCGTGCTGGTACGCGTGGGGTCAGTATTAGTTTCCTGGCCGAAGATGATGCTTTCTATTTGCCAGAAATTGAAAAAGCCATCGGACAAAAACTGCCATTAACCCGTTTAGATGGTTATTGCTAGACTTTACTATGTCGTGTTGTTGCTGAGGCAGCTACCCGCATCAAAATGAAAAAATGGATCAGCTCCAAAGGACCTGATCTATTTTTTATTGCATCTTTTGATTACGTTCAGATTAGTTGGCCTGACAGCGGAAGGTGAGTACGGTCTGATAATCATCATCCTGTGCCAGCTGGGCATTACGACCCGAGATGGTGCCGAGCACAGTCGCGGCAGCCTGAATCATCTGTCCGGTCTGTTCATCGACCACGCCTTTTAAAGCGCCGTTATAAGTGGTCTGTTCATCGACCACCACCGGTGTAGCGCGGCTACCACAGGTTTTGTTGGCCGCACTAATCGCATTGTTTTTGGAGATGATATTGCTTTTACCTAAACCGGTGACTTCGTACTGATTATTTTCTTTCTGAATTGCCAGCGAAGAGGTCGGGTTTGAAGCACAGGCGGTCAAAAATAGCGCAGCGGTGGCTGCAGCACTTAAACCAATCAGCTTGTTCATGTGTGGTCCCCATATTTTATTTGTTGAATCAGTCATCTATCTAAACATATCTGCACTTTTAGAGTTTGTAGAAGCTGTAAAGAAATGCAGTTTTATATAGTGGCTCTGTGACAGACAAGCCGGCCATTAAAACTCAGGATTTATACAAATAACCCAACGCAAATAGAGTAAATTCTGTGGTTTATGCTAATCTTGAGGCAGATTTTATAGATAGATATAAGCCAATGACGGATACAATGGAAGCTACGGTTCATCAGAATATTCATCAACGTCAGTCGATTGGGCATCTGGTCGAGCCGGCACCGAATGCAGCGCAGCTGGAGCGTGCCTTTCAGGCAGCCTTGACCGCGCCTGATCATCATCGTTTAAAACCGACCCGTTTTGTGGTGATTCCGGCAGAGCGCCGCGAAGCTTTTGGCGAGTTGCTGGTACAGGCTCTGGCCGATTTAGGCCAGACCGATGCGGTGCAGCTGGAACGTGTGAAACATCATCCTTTCCGGGCGCCATTACTGGTGCTGGCACTGACCAAATTCCAGCCGCATCCTAAAGTTCCGGATTTTGAGCAGACCTTAAGTACCGGGGCGGCGGTACAGAATTTCCTGCTGTCTTTACAGGCACAAGGCTTTGCCAGCATGTGGCGCAGTGGTGCTGTAGTGGAATCAAAATTATTGAAAAAAGCTTTGAAATTAAATGAAGATGATTTAATTTCAGGCATCATCTATATTGGAACTGCCGCAAAAGCGATTGCGCCGCGTGCGGACATTCAGACTGACGCCTATGTCAGTTACTGGACGGAATAAGCATCGCATACGGCTGAGGATATAAAAATAATGTCAGAATTGAATTTTGCCAGTCTGGTAGAACCGGTCAATATTGATCAGAAAACCGCATTAAGAATTACCGTCTTGGGTGGGGGCAGTTTTGGTACCGCCATGGCCAATACCGCGGTGCGTAACGGCTGCGATACCATGATCTGGATTCGGGATGAAGCCACCGCTGAAGAAATTAACCGCACTCATATCAATAAACGCTATTTGCCAGATTTTCCTTTAGAGCCGGGCTTAAAAGCAGTATCGGATCTGGAACTGGCGGTGCGCGACCGAGATATTATTCTGGTCGCCATTCCAAGTCATTCTTTTCGTGATGTGCTGAAGCAGATTAAGCCGTTTATCACCTCGCAAGCGGTGGTGTCCCTGACCAAGGGTATTGAGGCCAAAACCTTCTGCTTTATGAGCGATATTATTCGCGCCGAATTGCCGGAAGTGCCGTATGGGGTGCTGTCTGGCCCGAACCTGGCCAAAGAAATTGTAGCCGGGCAGCCTGCCGGAACCGTGATTGCCAGCCAGTCAGAACTGGTACGTTATGCGGTGCAGCAGGCACTCCATAGTGCTTTATTCCGTGTATTCGGTAGTGATGATGTACACGGGGTGGAACTTGGTGGGGCGTTAAAAAATATTTATGCCGTGGCCATGGGCATGGCCGCCGCGTATAACGTCGGTGAAAATACCAAAAGTATGATTTTAACCCGTGCTTTAGCTGAAATGAGCCGTTTTGCGGTCAAGCTGGGCGCCAACCCGCTGACATTCTTAGGTCTGTCAGGTGTCGGTGATTTATTTGCCACCTGCAGCAGTCCACTGAGTCGTAACTATCAGGTCGGGTTTGCACTGGGCAAAGGCAAAACCCTGGAACAGGCCACACAGGAACTGGGCCAGACCGCAGAAGGGATTAATACCATTGTGCAGGTCAAAGCGCGTTCTGAAGAGCTGGATGTGTATATGCCAATTACCAGCGCCTTGTATGATGTAATTTATGAAGGACAGCCGCCGCTGACGATTGCACTGGCACTCATGAAAAATGGCCATCGTAGTGATGTAGAGTTTGTATTGCCGCATCATGAGGTATAAATTGGTTAAAATATGACAGTTTGATGAACCGAACTGTCATATTTACTGCTTATAATACGGACAAAATGAAATAAGGAAATGTATATGCAATTGACCCTAGTGCGTCATGGTGAAGCTTCACCACCCGTGCATGGTAATGATATTAAACGTCCCCTGACCGAACGTGGGCATACCCAGGCACAGCAAACGGCAGAGTATTTAAAAGATCTGATCCGTCCGGATGTGTTTGTGGTTAGTCCGCTGTTACGTGCCCAGGAAACGCTGGCGCATATCCAGACCTATTTTAAAGATGTGCCTGTGGTGATCTGCAATACCATTAAACCGGATGATGATGCGACTCAGGCTGTTGAGTGGTTATCGCATTTGCCTTATGAATCAATTGCCGTGGTGTGTCATATGAATGTGGTGGCACATATTGCAGAGCAGTTAACTGGGGAATCTTTCCATCCTTATGCGCTGGCAGAAGCGCGTATTTATGAGCAGGCGGTTATTGCTGCAGGTTTATCGACACAAATAAAAAGTTTTATTCCAGACGCATAACAACACACTTTATTTCATGGCAGTACAATAACAATGTTGCAAATATGGATGCCGGAAGCCAATGGGGTTTGGCAATGGTCGAGCGGGGAGTACTGGGTTCAGGCCAATACCCTGGAAGACCTGATTCAGGCGATACAGCTTCATCAGGGTGAAGAAGCAGTGGTGTATTTTCCGAGCCGGGATATACAGATGCTGCAACAGCAGATGAGCAAGGCCCAATACAAGCAGCTGGGGCCAGACGGAATTAAATTCCTGCTAGAAGAATTTGTGATATTGCCAATTGATGCCATGAAAGTGCTGCATCATTTTCAGCAGCCGGACCGCCTGACTTTACTTGGTGTGGCGCAAAGCCATGTCGAAACCTTGCAACATGCTTTGGCGCTATTGCCGGTCAAAGTCACGGCCTTATTGCCAGACTTTTTATTGCTGCCAGTGCCTGAGCCTGATCATATTGTGCTGGCCAATGTCTGTGGCCGGTTGCTGGTACGTGAAAATGAATATCTGGGCAGCTCGGTCGATGATCTGGCTTTATTTCTGGATTATCAGGCGCCTGAACAGCGTTATCAGATCAGTAATTTTACCGCCGAACAGATGCACAGTATTGAGGCTATCAGCACGCATGAGCAGTTAAGCTCTTTCCATTATGAAGTGCCGGTGCTGAAAAAAGTCAAACAGCATCCTTTTAATATTTTACCCAAAGCCAAAAGTGAATCGGGCATTTCGGGTTACTGGAAAGCCTGTGCTGCGGTGTTTTTGGGGATTCTGGTGGTGCAGTTCAGTTATGATGCCACGCGCTGGTATCAGTATAAAAAAGTTGCGAATCAGACCGCGGTGCAGGCGATTGACCAGTTTAAATACTGGTTTGGGCAAAACTATCCGGTCACCGAGCAAAATATTAAAAGCCAGTTTGAATATCAGTTAAAACAAAGCCAGACTGCCGATACCCAGGCCTTACAGCTGCTCAGTCGGATCGGGCCGGTATTGATGCAGAATCAGATTGTGGCCAGACGGGTCAATTATGATCTGTCCAGTCTGAATATGGAATTACAGGCCAGCTCTGCAGCCAGCTTGCAGGCATTGACCCAGCAATTAAACCAGCTGGGCTTTAAAGTCGAGCTAGGTAATATTCAACCGGCCGCCAACGGCGCAATCGGACTGGTGAAAGTACAATAATGAAAGCAGTAGAAAAAATTCAGCAGCGTTGGGATCAGTCGCTGGAAAAATTAAATGACTATCTAGATACGCTCAGTGTGCGTGAACGGATCATGGTGATTTTTACCGGTATTTTTGTACTGGTAGCCGCCATCGGATCGGCGCTGTGGTATATGCACGGCGCGGCAGATCAGCAGCAAAAACGGCTCAATACCTTAAAAGATCTGGTGGTGTGGATGCAAAGCAACGCCGTGACCATGAAGCCGGCCGGGGATGTACAGCTCAGCAGTCTGGAAAAAGTACAGCGCGTGGCACAGCAGCAGGGTTTATCGGTTGCATCGCAGCAGTCGGGTGAAAAAATTCAAATTGTAAGCAGTCATGCACAATATTCAGTGCTGGCCAATTTCCTGACCCAGCTGGCACAAATGGGATTAAGCATTGAAAAAATGGAATTAATTTCCGAAGCCGGGCAGATTAAATTAACGGCGACAGTGCAATAACCGGTAAAAATAAACAATGGTCAAGCATGGTGTTTTCAACAATCTGGGCCTATAATAGGCCGACTTAAAAAGCCGTAGACTTTTGCCGATATGTTGTATTCTCTTGCCCGCCCTTTGTTGTTTTCTTTGGCACCGGAGCGTGCACATGAGCTCACATTATCTTTATTAAAATCAGGTCATAAAATGGGCCTGATGCGTCAGCAGGTGGCAGCAAAACCGGTCACCTGTATGGGTATTGAATTCCCGAATCCGGTAGGTCTGGCTGCAGGCCTGGACAAAAATGGTGCCTATATTGATGCACTGGCCGCTCTAGGTTTTGGTTTTATTGAAATTGGTACCATCACCCCGCGTCCACAAGCCGGTAATCCACATCCGCGTCTGTTCCGTTTACCGCAGGCCAAAGCCATTATTAACCGCATGGGCTTTAATAATGATGGTGTTGACAAGCTGATTGAAAACGTCAAGGCCGCCAAGTTTAAAGGCGTACTGGGGATTAATATTGGTAAAAATGCCGATACCCCGGTAGAAAAAGCGGTTGATGATTATCTGATCTGTTTAGAAAAAGTTTATAATTACGCCTCTTATATTACGGTCAATATCTCATCACCAAACACCAAGAATTTGCGTAGTCTGCAAAGCGGCGATGCCCTGACCGAGCTGTTGCAAACCTTGAAACAGCGTCAGTTGGCGTTGGCCGAAGAGCATCAGCATTATGTACCGTTGGTGCTGAAAGTTGCGCCAGATTTAGAACCATCCGATATTGAATTTATTGCCCAGCAATTACTGCAATTTAAAATTGATGGTTTAATTGTGACCAATACCACCTTGTCTCGTGAAGGGGTAGAGAATTTGCCACATGGCGATGAAGCAGGTGGTTTATCGGGTGCGCCAGTATTTGAAAAGAGTACCGCGTGTCTGGCAGCCTTTGCCAAAACTTTAGAGGGCAAAATTCCTTTAATTGGTGTTGGTGGTATTCTTTCGGGTGAGCAGGCAGTTGCGAAACGCAATGCCGGTGCAACTTTGGTACAAGTGTATAGCGGTTTGGTCTATACTGGCCCGGAACTTGTGAAAGATTGTGTAGACGCACTTTAAAGTCATGAACGCCATCGATATCTTTATACTGATTATTCTGCTCATTGGAGGGCTTAACGGTTTGCGTCAAGGATTTATTAAAGCCTTTGCGAACTTGGTCGGTTGGATTTTTGCCCTGATTGTGGCGGCAAAATATGCTTCCGTTCTAGCGCCTTCAATGACCGCTCTCAGTGCTGATCCGGTGGTTCAGAAAATTGCGGCCTTTGCTTTTATTGTGTTGGTGATTGTGGTGCTGACCTGGATGGTGAGCGCATTATTAAACCGCATCTTGAAATCGCTGAAACTGGGTCCATTAAATCGTTTAGCCGGTGGTGCGTTTGGTACCCTCAAAGGTCTGCTGATTGTGCTAATTACCATTCAGGGCATTGGGCCGTGGGTCGAAAGTTCGCCGCACTGGAAACAGTCCAAATTTATTCAAACCCTTTTACCTTATGCGCCTTGGGCCACACAAATGTCCAAAGATGCCGCCAATGAGGCTTTACAGCACATCAAATCAGAAGATGCTCCGAAATCTTCTGGTTCTTCATCTGAACCTGAACGAAAGGGCGCAGATGAGTCAACGAATAATCCTTTTTATTAATCCTAGCTGGTCTGCGAGGTTGCTATGTGTGGAGTAGTTGGTATAGCTGGTAAATCACCTGTTAACCAAATGTTGTTTGATGCATTAACGATGTTACAACATCGGGGACAAGATGCAGCTGGGATTGTCACTTGCCATGAAGGTCGCTTGTTCTTGCGTAAAGACAACGGCATGGTGCGTGATGTATTCCATACCCGTCACATGCGTGCCTTGCTGGGCAACTACGGGATTGGTCATGTGCGTTATCCGACGGCAGGTTCATCTAGCAGTGCAGAAGCGCAGCCGTTTTATGTGAACTCGCCGTACGGTATTACGCTGGCGCATAACGGTAATCTGACCAATGCCGAAGAAATTCATGAAGACCTGTTCAAGACTGATTTACGTCACATGAATACCGATTCAGATTCAGAAGTACTGTTAAACGTTTTTGCCCATGAATTACAAAAACGCGGCAAGCTGGAGCCGGCAGCAGAAGATATCTTCCATGCGGTAACGCGTGTGCATGAGCGTTGTAAAGGAGCTTATGGCGTGGTGGCCATGGTGACCGGTCAAGGGATTGTGGGCTTCCGTGACCCGCATGGGATTCGTCCGTTAATTTACGGTTCGCGTGAAACCGATGAAGGCATGGAATACATCATTGCCTCTGAATCGGTGGCAATTACGGCACTGGGCTTTAAAGTCGAGCGTGACCTGGCACCGGGTGAAGCCATCTTCATTGACTCTAACGGCCAGATGTTTACCCAGCAGTGTGCGGCGCAATCTGAATATCATCCATGTATTTTTGAATATGTGTATTTCGCGCGTCCAGATGCGACCATTGATGGTATTTCGGTATACAAAGCCCGTTTAAAAATGGGTGAGAAGCTGGCGCAAAAAATCCTGCGTGAATGGGGTGAGGAACACGATATTGATGTCGTGATTCCAATTCCAGATACTTCGCGTACTTCGGCCTTGGAACTGGCCAACACCTTAGGTGTTAAATTCCGTGAAGGCTTTATGAAAAACCGTTATATCGGTCGTACCTTCATTATGCCAGGTCAGCAGCAGCGTAAAAAATCGGTACGTCAAAAGCTGAACCCGGTTGAGCTGGAATTTAAAGGCAAGAATGTGTTACTGGTAGATGACTCGATTGTGCGTGGTACCACCTGTAACGAAATTATCCAGATGGCACGTGACGCTGGTGCCAAACGCGTATTCTTCGCTTCAGCGGCACCGATGGTGAAATATCCAAACGTGTATGGTATTGATATGCCGGCTAAATCTGAGTTGATCGCCTCTAGCCGTAGCGTCGAAGAAATTCGTGAAATTATTGGTGCTGACCGTCTGATTTTCCAGGATCTGGAAGATTTGAAAGCTGCAGTACGTACCCATAAAGTGCCAGAAGTGAATGATTTCGATTGCTCGGTGTTTGATGGGGTTTATGTCGCAGGCGGTATTGATGAAGCCTATCTGGATAATCTTCAGCAAAAACGCAGCGATACAGCTAAAAAGAAAAAAGACAATTATATCGATGTGAATATTGATGCTGCATCGGTAGATTTGACCGGTTTGAAAGAAGAATAATTCTTGTAAAACTGGCAGGAAAAGCGGGAAATTCCCGCTTTTTTCATTTATGATGTCGCCTAAAGACAATGTAATTTAAGGAAATTTACATTGAAAGATGTAGGTTACTACTTTATTAAAAACAAGAATATGATGTGGTCTGCAAGCCTGTGTCTGCTTGCGGTCATCCTGACCATTTTTATTTTAAATACTGTACTGGGTTTGCTGGTGCATTATATTGATGCTTCGCAGTCCATTTACTGGCATAGCTTAAGTCCTTATCTGGTCGCGGTACTGCTGTCTTTAATGGGCATTTCCATTGCCATTGAATTATATATTTTCCGTTCTGGCGGCCACTCACTGGCCAAGCAGCTGTGTGCACGTCGTTTAAGCCTGATTGAAAGCACGCCGGAAGAAAGTGTTGCCTTAAAAATTACCGAACAGCTGGCCGATACCTTCGCGATTGATACGCCGGCGCTGTATGTCCTGCCGGATGAGGTCGGGGTAAATGCACTGACCGCCGGTTTTTATCCACGCGATATTGCGATTATTCTGACCTGGGGCGCCTTGCAAAACCTGGATGAGCAGGAACTGTATGGCTTGCTCAGTCATGAGTTTCATCAAATTTTAAGTGGTGAAACTGCGGAAAATACCAAGCTGAAAATTCTCTACAGCAGCCTGACCACGTTTAGCCAGTGGGGCAGTAAAGTGGCCAAACTCGGCTTTGGCAAGCAGTATTACAACACCGCTTATGCACCTGCCACGCCTTTTGTTGCACTGGGCGGCATGATCTGGCTGATTGGCAGCTTAGGCATGCTGATTACCCGTTTTATTAAATATTTAAACCTGAGCGGGCGTACCTTTAAAAACGACCTGAAAACCAAACGTTTAATCCAGAACAATGCCAATATTCAAACCCTGCTCAGGATTTATGTGCACCATGCCGGTTCGCAAATTCACAGTGAATATTCGGAATCAATTGCGCATATGTGTTTTGCCAACTCGCTGAGTCCGCAAAGCTGGTTGAATATCCATCCGAGTATTGATGCGCGGATTTATGAGTTAAATCCGGCACTGGTGCAGGATCTACAACTGGAAAATTTAAAAAAGCTGCGCAGTCAGCCCTGGTTTGGTCTGTTTCGTTCACTGGAAGAGGTCAACGGTGAATATTATGCGCCGTGGAGTTCGCCGCAACCTTTGCCTTTATTGCGATTATCCCCGATTAGCTTTGCCATTAAAGATGCAATCAAGCCGCTGAAACCGGAAATCCGCCGTAATATGCCGCGTCCGGAACTGATCCAGCGTGCCTTGCAGACGGCCACTGGTTCGCGGGAAGTGATGATGGCGATTTTAATGATTCGCCAATACCGCGAATTTATTCCGCCTGAAGTAGAAGTCAGCCGTGCCATTGTCGATGCCTTGTTAAATCTGGATGGTCGGGTGCATATCTCCATTTTTCTGGAAGCCTGCCAGAATATTGGCGGCATGCCGGCCAGTATCGGGCGGCAGTTCTTGACCAAGCTGGCCAAAATTATTCAGGAAGATGGGGAAATTGGCCTGTTAGATGCCTTGCTGCTGGAGCGGGTCAAATCTGAGTTGAACCTGCTGCCGCTGCATACCCCGACGGCGTTGGATGAAGTTAAACCGCAAATTGTGCGTTTAATTGATGCCTTATTGCATGTCCAGCAGATCAATAGCGGCAACCAGCTGGAAGTACGGGAAAAAATTTTACAGCGCGTGCTGACACCGTATGAGATGTCGCTGTATGAAGAAATTTCTGATGAGCCAATTGATCTGGCAGAAATTCTGAATGATATGGCCGGGCTGTTGTTGCGTGACCGTTTAAGTATTCTGGGTATTGCTGAAGCCTGTTTGTGGAATGACCGGATTATCACTCAGGATGAGCTGGATGTACTGGAGCTGCTGTACTGGCGTTTAGGCTTTGCCACCGAAGAAATGGTCGAGCGTATGCAGAAGAAAAACAGTTTAATGATTATCTAAGCACTCTATTTCTGAGTGCGGTAGGCGGATCGAGTCATCCTCATTGAGCAGCTTTAATATGACTGGATGCAGAAAGCACAGCAAAACCGGACTAATCCGGCTAGAATAGCCCTATGGACATAAGTGACGATAGCAGATGATTGGGCATCAACGTGAGATTTTGGCAAGTTTGGGAATTGATATATGGATTCCCCGGGACGCTGCATCTCAAAATTTGCCCACATCTTCCTTATGGCGAGATCAGGCCCCGGCAGAACTGCTGACTGAAATTGTCATGCCGGCAGCTGTCGCGGCGACAGTACCTCAAGATATTGCCTTACAATTCAGACAGCCTGTTGCGGAACCACAAGTCTCTCCGCAAGAGAATCCAGTCGAAAGCCCGGCAGAACCTGTCACGCCTGCGGCTCTGGTTGAAGTGCAGCCTGCCTTACAGATTGATGCATTCCATTTACAAGCCATTGCTACAAAACAATATACGATTGTGCTGGATGCCACCCACATCAATGAGTCGCAGCAACAGTTATGGCGTAATATCCAGCGTGCGGCACAGGCAGAATTTTTTGAGCTGAATTGGCCCTTTGCTTTGCCTGAGCTGCAAGATGGCCGGGCGGTCTCGGTGTATGTGCAAGGTTTTCTAGATGCGATTGCACTGGAGAAAAAGATCATTGTGCTGGGGCAATTGCCTCATTTACAGTTAACGCAAGCTACAGCGTTGCCCGCTTTGGCCGAGATGCTAGAACAGCCCCTATTGAAAAAACAGCTATGGCAGGCTATGCAAGATAAAAAACACATGACGGATCAGGAATGAAACAAAAAGTTATCGCATTTAGTCAGGTTGATCAGGACGTTTTAAGCCAGCTGAAACAGCAGTATGACGTGGTAGAAATTAGCCCGAAACTGGGTGATGTTAATGAGCAGATTCGTACTCATGTCCAAGATGCTGATGGCATGATTGGTGCGGGGCGTTTGCTCAATGCCTCTAACCTGACGGGTGCGCGCCGTCTTAAAGTGGTTTCCAGTATCAGTGTCGGTTATGACAATTATGATGTGGACTATCTGACGGAGCAAAAGATTTATCTGTGCCATACACCGCATGTGTTAACCGAAACCACTGCTGATTTAGCTTTTAGTCTGTTAATGGGAGCCGCGCGTCAGCTGGCCTATCTGGATCGCTGGACCAAACAGGGCGAATGGAAACGTACCGTTGGCCCGGCCCAGTTCGGTCAGGATATTCATGGTAAAACTTTAGGGATTATTGGTCTGGGGAATATTGGTGCGGCCATTGCCCGTCGTGGGCGCTATGGCTTTCACATGAATATTCTGTACCATAACCGCCGCGAAAATCTGGCGCAGGCACAACCCTTAAATGCGCAATATCGCAGTCTGGATGAGCTGCTACAACAGTCGGACTATGTAGTGGTCGCGGTGGATTTAAACGCCGACTCGACCGCTTTAATTGGTGCGCGTGAATTTGAGCTGATGCAAAAGCATGCGGTATTTGTGAATATTGCCCGTGGTTCCGTGGTCAATGAACAGGCCTTAATTGAAGCGCTGAAACAGCAGAAAATTTTTGCGGCCGGTCTGGATGTCTATGAAAAAGAACCGCTGCAAAGTTCGGAGCTCTTTAATCTGGACAATGTGGTGACCTTGCCGCATATTGGTTCGGCGACGGCAGAAACCCGTAAAAAAATGGCCTGGCTGGCCTATAAAAATCTGGTGGATGTGCTGGAAGGCCGGCAGCCGGGCTACGCGGTGAATGGCGGATTTGCGTAAAACTTCCTAACACTTCGTTGCATATTTCTTCGATATTGAATGCTATATTCAAGACACGAGCAGATAATTTGAGAACGGCAATTTGAAACGGTTGTTTTTAGCAGGTAGTTTAGGCCTGCTTACAGCATTCACTTCGACACATGGGGCAAACTTCACCACTTCACCACAATTTAATGTGCCAGAAATTGGCGCAGGGGTGGGGCTGATCGATCAGCAAAAAGAACGCATGATTGGTGAAAAAGTCTATCGTGAAGTGCAGCGTCAAATGCCGGTGGCGCAAAATCCGTGGCTGGAAGACCAGCTGTTCTCGGTCTTCTCGCATCTGCTCAGCCAGACCCAAATGGGCCAGCCCATTGGTCTGCTCATTATTAATGATCCGCAAATTAATGCCTTTGCCGTGCCAGGCGGTCTATTTGCCTTAAATACCGGTCTGGTGACTTCTGCGCGTAATATGGATGAAGTGGCAGGGGTGATGGCGCATGAAATTGCCCACGTGACCCAGCGTCATTATAGCCGTTCACAGGAAGCTTTTAAGGGACAGGGTCTGCTGGCACTAGCAGGTGTGCTGGTGGGTGCATTGGTGGCATCCCAGGCCGATGGTGATGCCGGTGCTGCCGTAATGATGGGTTCACAGGCTGCATTAATGGATAAGCAGCTGACCTATAGCCGTAATCAGGAACGTGAAGCCGACCGGATTGGCATGCAATATATGTATACCGCCGGTTATAACCCGCAAAGCATGGCTGATTTTTTTGAGGTAATGCACCGTGCCACCAGCCGGGTCAGTTTCCTGCCAGATTTCTGGTTTACCCATCCACTAACCACAGAACGGATGAGTGAAGCGCGTTTACGTGCCAACCAGTTGCCACGGGTGAAATCATCATTACGTGATGAAGAATTTGATATTTTAAAACAGTACACCTTGGTGGTATCCAATCAGGCGACAGAGCAGCAATTGCAGGTGCTGGCCAGCCGCAATAACTTTGCTGCACAACTGGCTTTAGCGGCCTTTTATACCCGGCAGGGAGATTATGCCTTGGCACAGCAAACGCTGGACCAGGCCAAAAATCATCGCCGTTTACATCATCTTATTAGCTTAATTCAAACTGACATCTATTTAGGGCAGAATAAGCTGAGTGAGGCTTATAAAGTCATCAGTTCGCCTGCGCGGATTATGCCGGAGAACCGGGCCTTGAATTACAAGCTGGCTGAAGTGCTGATCCGGCAGAATCAGCCGGCTGAAGCACAGGCACTGGTGCAAAAGTTCCTGAACAGGAACGAGCGTGATTTAAGTGCCTGGCGTTTGATGCAGCAGGCCGCCAATATTGATCGTAGTTCGCCATTACGCACGGTGAATGTATTGCGTTATCGTGCAGAACTGCAATACTGGTCCGGATGGGAGGAAGAGGCAATTAAATCCTTGCTGCATGCCCAGCGTCTGGCCAAAGACAATCAGGCCATGACTGCCAAACTGAAAACACGTACCACAGAAATGCAGCGGGAACGACAGCTCAAAATTTAACAGCATGAAAAATCATAATAACAATAAGGAGAACAATGATGTTACAGGGACAATGTTTATGCGGGCTGGTGTATTACCATTATCAGGCCGAGCTGGAAAAGACCATTTTATGTTTTTGCCAGCATTGCCAGCGTGCGCAGGGGGCCATGCTGGGCTGGAATAGCCCGATTGATCAATCCAAATTTCAAATTGTACGCGGACAGCAATATTTAAAAGAATATTTTCACAGTCCGAATAAGGCGCGGGTGTTTTGTCAGGAATGTGGTAGCCCGATTTATTCTTATCGTTTAGATTTACCAGGGATTCTGCGTTTGCGTTTGGGAACGGTGACTGAAGGCTATGTGCCGGCGCCGACCGAACAGGCTTTTGCGCATCGAAAACCGCAGTTTTTGCAAGTCAGTCTGCTGGAAACCTCTGTAAGGCATGGGGTTTAAAATGCTAGAATTCTGGCTCTTGGCTAAATAATGATTTTAAATAACGCGATGAAAAAATTATGGATGGGCATATTGCTCTGGGGGAGTCTGTCTGTGGTCCAGGCAGCGAGTGTGGAGCAGTATGTACTGGCGGTTGAGCAGATTAACCAGAGTTATAAGCAGCAGACCCGGCAGTTTTTAAAGGGCTTGAATCCGCAGCAATCGGGTTTTAGTCCGGCGCAGCAACAGCAGTTTTGTGGCATTGTGCAGAATTATATTGATCAGCTGTATAGCGCTGCAGATGAAAACCGTGCCTATCTGGATCCGCAATATCGCCACATGACCAAGCAGGATGTGGCCCAGCAGGTGTATTCATCTAAAGAAATGCAGATGCTGAAAAAATATCAGGTCAATTGTGCACACTGATAGAAGTGACTCAAGAACTGCTTAAAACTTTAGGCAGTTTTTTTATTTTCGGGAAAATAAACTGATACAGCTGTTGATGCTGTTCGGGGAGGAAGTGAGGCGTATGCCTGACTTGAATTAGCTTAATTTGGCTTTAATTTTGGCAGATACTTGTGCAGGATCGGCGCGCCCGGCTATGAGCGGACGCAGAGAATTCATCACCTTACCCATATCTTTCATGCTAGTAGCTTCTTGCGCTGCAATCGTTTGCGCAATGATGGAATCAAGTTCTTCCTCAGTCATAGCTTCTGGTAGAAACTGAGATAACACCTCAATTTCGGCTTGTTCCTTACTAGCTAAATCTTCTCGGCCAGCACCTTCAAAGGCTTTAACCGATTCTTTACGTTGTTTAATTTGCTTTTCAATGACCGCAAGAACCTGAGCATCGTCAAGCTCTTTGCGCTCATCGACTTCGATTTGCTTAATTGCCGCCTGTAGACTACGAATGACCGTTAACTTGTCCATTTCTTTAGCGCGCATTGTCGCTTTCAAAACGTCAGTAATCTGGCTTTTTAAAGTAGTCATGTTTTAATCCAGGCAGTCAATCACAAATTAATCTTAGTAAAGGCGAGTAGTACGTACTGATTCACGCGCCAATTTCTTTTGGTAGCGTTTAACAGCAGCAGCTTTTTTGCGCTTACGTTCTTGAGTTGGTTTTTCGTAGAATTCACGCTTACGTACGTCAGCTAAAACACCTGCTTTTTCGCAAGAACGTTTGAAACGACGGATAGCTACGTCTACTGGTTCGCCTTCTTTCAATTTAACTTGTGGCATGAAGAATCCTCATTAAGTTATGGATAAGATCTGGGGCCGAATTGCCCTCGATCACAAGTGAAGGTCAGTATTTTACTCATTTACATCTCATATCACAAGTCTATAATAGTTCCCGCAATAAATTTGATACAGGTTATAGGCAGTTTAATGATCGTTTTAGGCTTAGAAACATCGTGTGATGAAACAGGACTCGCGCTGTACGACAGTGAGTTGGGTTTACGCGGACAGGTGCTGTATAGCCAGATCAAACTGCATGCCGAATATGGCGGCGTGGTGCCAGAACTGGCCTCACGGGACCATGTGCGTAAACTGATTCCATTAATGAACGAACTGCTTGAGCAAAGCGGTGTGAAAAAATCGGATATTGATGCCGTGGCCTATACCCGCGGTCCGGGCCTGATGGGCGCCTTGATGACCGGGGCTCTATTTGGCCGTACCTTGGCATTTGCCTTAAATAAACCTGCGATTGGCGTGCATCATATGGAAGGGCATATGCTGGCACCGTTATTGTCTGCAACGCCGCCTGAATTTCCATTTGTTGCACTTCTGGTTTCAGGGGGGCATTCACAGCTGATGGCCGCGTATGGCATTGGTCAGTATGAACTGCTGGGTGAGTCAATTGACGATGCGGCCGGTGAAGCTTTTGATAAAGTGGCCAAGATGATGGGCTTGCCGTATCCGGGTGGGCCGAATATTGCCAAACTGGCCGAGCAGGGTGATCCGAATGCTTTTGCTTTCCCGCGTCCGATGCTGCATCAGGATTTAACCTTTTCCTTTAGTGGTTTAAAAACTGCCGTTTCGGTGCAGATGAAGAAACTCGGTGATGAAAACCGTGATGCCGAT
This sequence comes from Acinetobacter sp. CIP 53.82, assembly GCF_000369465.1. Lineage (NCBI taxonomy): Bacteria > Pseudomonadati > Pseudomonadota > Gammaproteobacteria > Moraxellales > Moraxellaceae > Acinetobacter > Acinetobacter sp. CIP 53.82. The sequence continues at coordinate 603,529 of NZ_KB850045.1, forward strand.
ATTGCCGCCAGTTTCCAGGAAGCGATTGTAGATACTTTGGTAAAAAAATCGGTGAAAGCATTAAAACAGACCGGTTTAAAACGTCTGGTGATTGCTGGTGGCGTGAGTGCTAACAAGCGCTTGCGTGAACGTCTGGAAGCTGATTTAGCCAAGATTAAGGCTACTGTTTATTATGCAGAGCCTGCACTGTGTACCGATAACGGCGCCATGATTGCCTTTGCCGGTTATCAGCGTTTAAAAGCAGGGCAGCAGGATGGTTTGTCTGTGACCACGACTCCGCGCTGGCCGATGACGGAATTGACCAATCCAGAGCAAGTATAAAAGAGCATGTAAAAGAGGCGAAAGCCTCATTGCTGTCCCACAATTTTTCACAAGAGGAAGCTCATTTGAGCTTCCTCTTGTTTTATAGGTATTTTATCGGGTGAAAATAAAGCTTTTAAAGTTCTTCTTTCAAACAAATTCACTTGAATTATTCTGAGTAAACGTTGAACTGTCCAACCTGTTTTTCCTAAATGTCGAGCGAAACTCACCAATAAATAGGCGATCATCGCAATCCAGATTTGTGTCTGAATTGCGTTCCTGCTGCGGCCTAGAAACGCTTTTAATTTGAGATTCTGCTTAATCGCCTTAAAGAACAGCTCAACTTTCCAACGATCTTTATAAATCGCCGCAATGGTGGAGGCGGCTAAATGAAAGTTATTGCTGAGAAAGCTAAAGTGCTTGCCACTTTGCTGATCTCTATATTCAATTCTTCTTAACACTGGGGCTTTTCTTTTTAGGGCATGTGCGCTATTCAGCTGAATGGTTTCATCTTTTAGAATACCTTTGGATTCAAGCACTGGATGTTGCTGGATCACCTGATACACAGATTTAGGCCTAAAACGTGTGACAAATCCAATGTTTTGAGCAGTCAGATTTGCATACCATTGGTAATCGACATAGCCTTTATCAAAAACTACAATGCTGCCAGCAGGAAACTGGAATTTGCGGCCTTGTACCATGTCATTTTCTTTGCCATTTTCAACTGCAACAAACTCAGGAATATCATTGCTGTGATTCAATCCTATACTGAGTTTCATGCTGGCTTTTGAGTCGTGAACTTTGGCCCATTCACATAAGGAAAGCGACAGGTCAATATGACTGGCATCCAAGGAATACAAGGGATTCTTAAAGCGAAATTTATGAGCTACTTTTGAGTGTTCATAGTATTTAAGCAACTTGTAAATTAGCTGTTGATACAAGGCAGCAGGCTGCTGCTCATTGATTCGTGCCAGCGTGCTTCGGGGAATAGACTTTGCTCCGAGATGACTCAGCTTTTCCTGTTGGCACTCCAAATTGGATTGAATATCTCTCAGACTTTGCCTACAAGAGAATTGAGACATCAATATGGCAATAAACTGATCCCACCGGGAAGCCGCTCTAAATTTCTGTCCAACATGGTGTACTTTAGCAAGTTGTTCAAAATCCTGTCGCACAACAGGTTTAATTAGCTCATGAAATACGGTATTCTGATGTGACAAAACCTGAATCCTGGTCGTTAAAGTGTTTGTTTGCACTCATATTTTAACTGTTAGGACTCAGGTTTTTTTATTTAAAGCAAACTATGGGACAGCAGTGGCGAAAGCCTCTTTTTTAATGCTTATAATGCAATGAATTTAATAATTTTTTATTGAGTTAAAATGAAATCAGTCAGATATAAAGATTTAAATTTGGGTAATGGGATATTTGAAGGTTGGAATGATCAGCAGGGTTAGATGATATGCGGTTATGAATGGGGTAACTCTAAGAAAGATCAGGAGCAGTCACAGGACGCAAAGCCAGTTGATTTTAATATCGCTTGTACCTTTAGTAACAAAGTTCCGAGATATGGGCAGGGTGCTTTATCATGGCCCTATGATAATAGAATTAAACGGTGGTTTGCTTTATGGGGGCATCCGCTAGATAGTAATGAATATGGTCAGGATTTTGATAAGTCCATTATACAGACCAATTGGGCCAATACCTGCAATCATCAATTAGCGAATTACTCGCATCTGTTGGGCGAAGAACAGGTCAATAATTTTATAAATCATATCAGTACCTTAAAACCTAAGATTATCCTGTTTATGGGAAGTCAGCTGATACATCTTTTAAGAAATCCTATAGTTAAAGCCCGTTTTGAAGAAATTGTGGGTACAGAAATTCCAGATAGTTTTGTAGTGAAGCAAAAGAAAGAGTTTTCAGGAAGAAAATTTAAAATATATTTTTGTGAGTTTGAAAACTGTCAAATTATAGGTTTACCACATCCATCTTCAAGCCGCGGGTTATCTGATCGGTATATTGAATTATTTGAACCTGAAATGAATACGATCATTTCACAATTTAAAAAAGAAAAAGCGATTAATCCTTAAGATAGAAAGCCCAATCTCACAAGGTTGGGCTTTTCAACATGAGCGAACAGATTGTAGATGAGGATTTTCAATCCATAATCGCTATTTCTGTCTGGCAGAGCAATATAGGCAACTTAAAGTTGCTTTAACTGCGCAGACCCAATCCAGTGCTTCGAGAACTGATAAGCGGCACGACCAGAACGCTGCCCACGTGCCTGACACCAGCGTAAAGCTTCGGCACGCGCTTCAGCGGTGAGCTCCATCTCCGCCTTTTGCAGATAATGCTCGACAATTTCTAAATACAGATTCTGATCCATTGGATAAAACGACAGCCACATCCCGAAACGATCGGACAGCGAAATTTTTTCCTCAATCGCTTCCTGTGGATGCAGCTCGGTATATTGCGGCACATCTACCCGTGTTACCGGTGTATTTTCATGCATAAACTCAGGTAATAAATGCCGGCGGTTACTGGTGGCATAAATCACAAAATTACTTGAACCGGACTGTAATGAACCATCTAGCACGCTTTTTAAAGAACGATAATTTTCATCTTCGGCGTTAAAGGCCAGATCATCACAATAGACAATAAATTTTTCCGGCCGATCTGCAATCAGCTTCTGAATTTCAGGCAAATCCGATAAATCATCACGTTCAATTTCAATTAACCGTAACCCTTGTGCTTCATACTCGGTTAGCAGGGCACGCACAATGGAAGATTTTCCGGTACCACGTGAACCGGTAAGCAGTACATCATTGGCCGGTAAGCCTTTTAAAAACTGCAAGGTATTTTGAATTACTTTTTCTTTTTGTTTTTCAATGCCTTTTAAATCTTCCAGATAGATTTTTCGTGGCTGGTAAATGGCTTTTAACTGTTGATCCTGCCATTTAAAGGCCGATGCAGAAAAATCGGTGGCTTGCTTGAGTTCAGGCAAATGTTGCTGGAGCTGCTGTAAAATGGTTGCAAGCGAGGTGAGAATATTATCGGGTAAATCAATATGCGCCATGATTATTCAGCTTTTCGGTCTAGGTCAAAAGATTATCGGGTGCACAAACGACTGTATACCAAGGCGAAATGATTTAGCAATGAAAACATGAATTATGCAATTGAAGAATGTCTGAAATTTCTGCATAGTTAGGAGACATCGACAGATCAGCGCCTATTCAGCGAAGCGCAGAGGGAAGCTATGTTGTTTAAAGAGTTTAGCCAGGACATTAATCCTCATCAGGCCTATCGGATCAAAAAATTAAAACGAAAAATAGAACATGCCGAGAGTTACGAAGAATGGAAAAATCTGGCACTAAAAATAGATGAAGAATCGGGGGCGCAGGAATGGAAGTATGACAACACCTCGCCGTATTTTGATGCTGAAATTATTGCCCATCGTCTGAATTTATTACGCCGTTACCGCCTGGCAGAGCGAACCAGCGATCTGATGTATATTCTGCGTGAAGGCCTGACCTATGATGTGGCCAATATTGCCCATCCGATGCTGTTTACCGCGACCTATGTCGGCACCAAAAAAATTATTGAAGATTATATTGAAGAAGTCAGCAACAGTCTGGCCTTTATTGCATCCAAAGAATGCCATTTGCTCAGTACCCAGGAAAAAATAGAATTTTTTAAAAACTGTCAGGTGGCTTATGGCCAGCCGGCGATTATGTTTTCAGGCGGGGCAACCTTGGGCCTGTTCCACACCGGTGTGTGCAAGGCGCTGCTCGAGCGTGACCTGATGCCGCAAGTGCTATCTGGCTCCAGTGCCGGGGCGATTATGACCGCCATGCTTGGCATTTCTAAACCATCGGAGATGATGCACATTTTAAATGGCGAATCGTTCTTTACCGAAGCTTTTCATTTTCGCCGCTGGGAAGACATTTTAAAGGGCAATGGCGGTATTGCCGATGTGCGCTATCTAAAAAAATTCCTGCTCACCAACCTCGGTGATGTCACCTTTGAAGAAGCCTTTAAGGTGTCCGGGCTGCATATCAATATTGCAGTTGCGCCTTATGATGCATCACAGGAAGCACGCATCATGAACAGTTATACCTCGCCAGATTTGCTGGTCTGGAGTGCGGCTTTGGCTTCCTGTGCGGTACCGGTGCTGTTTCCGCCGGTGCGTTTGACCAGTAAACGGCAGGATGGGGAACATACGCCCTATATGGGCAGAACCCGCTGGGTAGATGGCAGTGTGCGTAGTGATTTCCCGCAGGAAAAAATGGCGCGTTTGTATAATGTGAATTACACCATTGCCAGTCAGGTCAATCCGCATGTGGTGCCGTTTATGCAAACCGATGCCGAGCGTTTCCGTAAAGATATGCTGAGCTGGCCGGAGCGCATTGTGCGCCGCCAGGGCAAAGTGATTAGTAAGGGGATTATGGACTTTACCCGTGAACGTGTCGGTGGTGTGCCGGCGGTGCGTCGTCTGCTCGATCATGGCCATGGCATTGTCGATCAGCGTTATTATGGTGATGTGAATATTGTTGGCAAATATGGCTGGCGTCATTATAGCTATATGTTACAAAACCCGCGTCCACACCTGTTCCGATTGTTACAACGCGAAGGTGAACGCGCCACCTGGCCAAAAATCTCCATGATTGAAACCCATGCCCGCGTGGGTAAAACCATTCAGCATTGTCTGGAACTTTTAGAATATCAGCAGAACCCCGTTGAACACGCCAAATCCGAATTTATTGCCGTTTAGTCCGGCTGAACTTGAACACTATTGTTTTGAGTTAAAAACCAAGCCGCAAAGCTTCAAGATGGGGCGGCGTCTGTTTCAGTTTCAACAAGGGCAATCTGTATACTGGTTGAAAGCCCAGCAGAGGGATGCGCATCCGCAACTGAGCGCAGGTTTTTGCCGAGAGCTGGATTTCTATCGCCAGTTTCAGCAGGCAGATGCACCGGATTTTCTGCTACCTTTCTATTGTGCGCAAAATACCGAAATCCTACGCATCCAGCAGGAGAGCTTTCAGGATTATCTGATTGTGCCGAATGCGCCGGCGTTTTTTGCTTTAGCCCCCTCACAATTTAGCCAAAGCCAGATTCAAACACGCTTGCTACAGGTACTGGATAGTCTGGAACAGCTAACACGGTTGGGCTATCTACATGCAGATTTAAAAGTCGAACATTGGCGCGAATGGACAGGGCAGGTCAAACTGATTGATTTTGAACAGTTGCAGGCCATAGATGATCCGCTAATGTCCAATATGACCGCCACACCACGCTATATGGCACCTGAATTATTTCATGGTGAAGCCAAAACGCTGGCCAGTGATCTCTATGCATTGGGGATTATTATCTATGAATGGCTGACTCAGCGCCGTTTACAGGCCAAAAGCTATCAGGATTGGGCCTATTTGCATTGTCAGCAGCTTAAAATTGAGTTACCCGCAGCGTATTTGGGCTTTCAAGACTTGCTTGAGGTGATGCTCAACAAACAAAAAAGCCAGAGAGAAGTCAGTTTTTTTGCCTTAAAAACGCTGTTAAGCACTGAAAATGCTTAAGAAAAAACCAAAATAGAGGCTTTTGTTTTTTATTTAAACAAACAAGTGGCTTTTTCATAAAAAGGGCTTGTCATTGGGAAGTGATCTCTATAATATACACAGCCATCGGGGGCGTGGCGAAATTGGTAGACGCACTGGATTTAGGTTCCAGCGCTGCGAGGCGTGAGAGTTCGAGTCTCTCCGCCCCCACCACTTAAATATCAAGTGAGCTTGATTTTAGGTAACAGAGGATTGGTGTAATGGTAGCATGACGGTCTCCAAAACCGTTCGTCAAGGTTCGAATCCTTGATCCTCTGCCAGAATTTTGAGAAATCCAGCATTAAGTTGGTACCCGGTATGGGGGCGTGGCGAAATTGGTAGACGCACTGGATTTAGGTTCCAGCGCTGCGAGGCGTGAGAGTTCGAGTCTCTCCGCCCCCACCACTTAAAATTAGCAAGGTCAAAATCCTCGCTTTTTTGTTGAACCGGCCAGCTTGAGTATTTCTTAAAAAAATTGGCATCTTTATATGGGGATGTGGCGGAATTGGTAGACGCACTGTGTTCAGGTCGCAGCGCCGCAAGGTGTAAGAGTTCGAGTCTCTTCATCCCCACCAAATTCTGAAAAAGCAGGGCAGATGTCCTGCTTTTTTATTGCCTGTTATTTTGTCAGGCCTTTATCTCGCCCAAAGAAAAGCCCGCAGAACAGACGGTTCAACGGGCTCAAGTTATGAGAACACTTTATTTTTCTCGATCAAAGAGTGCGTAAACGAATTCAGGCTTTTAAGTGGTCCTCAAATTCTTCACCGAGTTGTACCGCCAGTGCATTGCCGGCCAGTTCACCCGTGACCAGACCATATTCTTTTTTAAAACTAAAGGTAAAACCACGGCCATCGGCTAAATTTTTGACTGAATATCCCAGTTTTTCTAACCAAATACGAAAGGCAATTAAATTTTTAGCTTTTACCACTTTTTTCACGAGCGTACTCCCTTATCTTCAATAAAGTATAGATATGGTTATATCAAGATTTTTTAAAGGGCAAAATTCAAGAATGTGTCAAAAAATATTGAGATTGATGATTTTTGCAGCAAAAAATCCAGAATTTGAGCGCCTAAAAAACGTGTATTGATGAATAAATCAGCAGAATTTTAAGCAAATTTTAAATTAATTGATTGATATATTTGATGTATTTTTATTCTAAATTTTCAACATTATCTATGGGCTATTTAAGCCGGCTTGAAATAATTTGTTAAATATTGATGACAACACATCTTTAAGTATTTCTTACAACCTCGGCCTGGCGCGAGATAAAAAGTTGTAGCGATCTGCCGGCTATAATTTGCATACGCTGAGTGATTGATGGCTTTATTTTAAGCCATAGCGGGCCTGGAGATCGGGTATCATAAAGTACAGCCACAGGAGTGAGTAAGATGACGCCAAATACCATTGAAGCTGACGTACAGCAGACCATTCAACAGATGCAGCAACAGGGCCAAACCCCGGTGGCGGTAATGCTAGGCCATGAAGACTGGCTGGTCTTTACCGAACAATCGCAGGTGGCCTACACTCCATTTGGCAGTGCGCGTCGTTATCAACCAGCGTTGGGCGGCTTACTGCTGGTACGCATTGATGAAATGAATGCGGTACGTGTGGTGACACAGACCGAGCTGGATGCGTATGCGGCCAGTCACCAGCTGTTATAAACCGGTTAAACCGCTTTAAAAATTATCTTTCATTTCACGTAATTTTTGGAATTCTTCGACGCTGTCCACCCGTAAAAAAGGATTGGTCTGCAGTTCCAGTTCAATGGTACTTGGCAAGGTCGGCTGATTTAGCAGGCGTAAATCTTCCACCTGCTGATAACGCTGTTGTAGCGCCAGATTATCCGGTTCAACATGCAGGGCAAATTTGGCATTGGACAGGGTATATTCGTGGGTGCAGTACACTTGGGTGCGCGCTGGTAATGCCGCCAGACGGTTTAAAGAGTGATACATCTGCTCAAAGGTGCCTTCAAAAACCCGGCCGCAGCCCATCGCAAACAGGGTATCACCGCAAAACAGGGTATCGATGGCATCCATAAAATACACAATATGCCCCAGGGTATGGCCGGGAACCGCCAGTACATCCACCTGCAGATCATGAAATTTAAAATGGGCTTCATGCTGCAAAGGGTGGGTGATAAACGGAATTTTACTCAGCTCTTCGCGTGGTCCATACACTGGAATATTGCGGGATTGCAGCAGCTCCGGCACACCCCCAATATGGTCTTTATGCCAGTGGGTCAGCCAGATCTGGCTTAAATTTAAACCATGCTCACGGCAATACTGTTCCACCGGTTCGGCTTCGGTGGGGTCGACCACAATCACATCTCTGGATGTAGTATGTTCCAGCAGCCAAATATAATTCTGTAACTGGTTCTGAATATCCAGCAGATGCACTTTATAGTTGCTCATCCCTTACCCCCACATAATATAATGCCCAGTATAGCCTGAAAGCGATGTTGTCGTCGCTGTGTATCCAAAATTGATCTTTGACTGAAAAGGTCTACAATAAGCCACGTTTCAATTTTCCCCTGCACGTTCATGAGTTTTGCCTATCGCGCCGATATTGACGGTTTAAGAGCGATTGCCGTCCTGTTGGTGATTTTTAATCATATTGGCCTGTCTATTTTCCCCGGTGGTTATATTGGCGTCGATATTTTCTTTGTGATTTCGGGCTATTTAATTACCTTGATTTTAAGCAAAGAAATCCAGAACCAAACTTTCTCAATTGGTCGCTTTTATAAAAAGCGGGTGGTGCGTTTGGCACCGGCCTATTTTACTGTACTCAGTGTGGTGAGTCTGGTGGCCTGGCAGGTGATGCTGCCCGATGAGCTGAGTCGTTATTTCGACAGTGTCTTTTATGCCACGTTTCTGATGGCCAATATTTATATGCAGCGTGAAGTCGGTGATTACTTCAGTCAGAGTGTCAATGAAGTGCCGCTGCTGCATTTATGGTCGTTGGGCGTTGAAGAGCAGTTCTATATTTTCTGGCCGCTGATTCTGCTGTGCTTTATGAAAAGAAGTAACCGGCAATGGGGTCTGCTGATGGTCGGATCTTTTATTCTCATGTCGTTGCTGTATGCGCAGCAGCAGTTGAGCGTGAATGCCGAGAAAGCCTATTACAGTATGCCGGTCCGCGCCTTTGAACTGCTCTTGGGTGCACTGATCTGCTTTTTGCCACAAATAAAATGGTCAAAATGGCTGGCGCAAACGCTGGTCTGGAGTTGTCTGGCGCTGTTGTTAGGCACGGCAATGTGGTTGGATCATGCCACACCCTTTCCGGGCGCAATGGCGCTGATTCCATGTCTGGCAACGGCCTTGATTATTTATATCGGCCAGAGCGTGCAGTCGCAGAATGTGGTACTGACCAACCGTTTTAGCCTCTGGATGGGCAAAATTTCCTATCCTTTATATTTATGGCACTGGCCGGTGATCGTGCTGTTCAGTATCTATATGCTGCCGGTTAATGCCGGTTATCAGCTGGCCATGGTGCTGCTCAGTATCGCGCTGGCCTATCTGACTTATCGTTATATTGAACAGCCGAGCAAAGGTTTTGTGATGGCTGCCAATTACAAGGTCATTCTGAGCGGTTTTGTGGCGCCGGCGCTCTGTTTTATTGGCGTGGCGCAGCTGGTCAGTCAGCATCAGGGTTTTCCGGAGCGGCTAAGTCCGCAAGTGCAAAACCAGATGGCAGCCTTAAATTCGTTTGCGCATGGCATCCGGCAGAAATGTCACAGCTTTCCCAATCCTGGAACGCTGGCCAATCCGCAAGACTGTGTGCTGGGTGTGGAAAAACCGCAGATTGATTTTATGCTGATTGGTGACTCACATGCCAACAGTTATACCGGACTGCTGGATGTCTGGGCCAAAGATGCCGGACTGCGCGGTTATGACAGCACTCAGGACACCACTATTTATTTACCCGGTGTCCAGCGTGGCCGTGGTGAGCATGAAGTGACTGCCTTTCAAGCCCGCAATGATGCAATTGAGGCGCATTTAAAACAGCATCATTATCAATTTGTGGTGATGTCAGCCGCCTTTAGCCAGTATCTGGATGCCGGGCATGATCTGCATCCGAGCGCAGAAGAGGGCAGTCAGGCCGCGAATCATTTAGACAGTTATTTTGCCGGTTTACAGGCTGCGGTGGATAGTGCACTGGCCAGCAGCGAGTATGTAGTGATGCTGATGGATGTTCCGGTGATTGATCCGGATCAGGCCAATTGTTCATTACGCCGTGAATGGCTGGGGATTGAGCGTGAATGCGCGGTGTCGGCAGATGAATTCCAGCAGAGCAATGCACCAATTTATCAGTGGATGAATGAATTGCAGCAGCAGTATCCACAACTGATTGTAGTGGAGCCGACCAAGGTGCTGTGTGATGCGAAGCAATGTGATTTAAGTGTCGAGGGGACGCCGCTGTATCGAAATCAGGATGATGATCATCTCAGTTTTAAAGGTTCGGAAGCGCTGGGGCAGGCTTATTTACAGCAATACGGCAATCCGCTGAAATCACTTTAATTTTTCCCGTTTGCACAAAAAAGCCGTGAATTGATCACGGCTTTTTTATTGTATTTCAGCTTAGCGGATTTTTGCCAGGAAACGGCCCAAACGGCTAAGCGCTTCACGCAATTCATTTTCAGCCGGCAGGAACACCACTCGGAAATGATCTGGGGTTGGCCAGTTAAAGCCGGTGCCTTGAACCAGCAGCACTTTTTCGGCTTTCAGGAAATCCAACATCAGTTTTTCATCATCTTCAATGGCGTAGACATTTGGGTCCAGTTTCGGGAAGCAGTACATCGCACCTTCTGGCTTGACGCAAGACACACCCGGAATTTCGTTCAGCATTTCCCAGGCAATATTGCGCTGTTCATACAGACGGCCACCCGGACGGATCAGGTCATTAATTGACTGATAGCCACCAAGCGCGGTCTGAATCGCATATTGCGCCTGATGGTTGGCACACAGACGCATAGAGGCCAGCATGTCCAGACCTTCAATATAGTCGGCTGCGCGTGAACGGTCGCCAGTAATGGCCATCCAGCCAGAACGGTAGCCGGCAATACGGTAGGCTTTAGATAAACCGTTGAATGAAATACACAGCTGATCACCGGCAAGGGCTGCAACCGACACATGCTCAATGCCGTCATACACGATTTTGTCGTAAATTTCGTCGGCAAATAAAATCAGATCATATTTTTTTGCCAGCGCGACAATCTGTTCCAGCACATGACGTGGATAAACCGCACCGGTCGGGTTGTTTGGGTTAATAATCACAATACCGCGGGTATTGGGTGTGATTTTGCTTTCCATATCGGCCAGATCTGGATACCAGTGATTTTCTTCATCACATTTATAGTGAATGGCCGTACCACCCGATAGATTGACCGCCGCCGTCCATAGTGGATAGTCCGGCATTGGAATCAGCATTTCATCGCCATCATCCAGCAGGCCTTGCATGGCCATTACGATTAGCTCAGACACACCATTGCCGATATAGACATCATTAACGTGCAGGTCAAAAATGCCTTTTTGCTGATAATACTGGCAAATAGCCTTACGTGCCGGGAAAATCCCTTTGGAGTCGGTATAACCGACTGCATTCGGCAGGTTCAGCGCCACATCGTTAATAATTTCCTGTGGGGCTTCAAAGCCGAAGGGGGCGGGGTTACCAATATTCAGTTTAATAATTTTATGGCCGGCCTCTTCCATTTCATTGGCCGCTCGTAACACAGGTCCGCGAATGTCGTAGCATACATGCTCGAGTTTTGAGGATTTTTTAATTTCGCGAGGAGTCGTGTTACCTGTGGACATAATTCCATCCAATTATATGTTTCTGTTAGCAAAAAATAGATTACGCAATTATCACAATCTATACTGAAATTTAGCTAGATATTTTGCAAGCTCTAGCGTAAATATGGAAGTACTGAAGCATGACATTGAATGTCAAAGATTTAAAGGAGTTAGTGATGGGAAAACTCAATAAAACAGACCGAGAATGGCAAAGAGAGTTATCACCAGAAGAGTTTCGGATTACACGACAAAAAGGAACCGAACCGGCCTTTACAGGGAAATACTGGAACAGCAAACAGGATGGGGTGTATGTGTGCCGTTGCTGTGGAGAAGCCTTATTTTCTTCCGACACCAAATACGACAGCGGCAGTGGCTGGCCAAGTTTCTACCGTCCAATTGCCCCGGGGGTTGTGGAAGAACATAACGATCAGTCGCATGGCATGGTGCGTACTGAAATTGTCTGTCATCATTGTGATGCACATTTGGGCCATGTTTTTGATGATGGACCGCAACCGACCGGCTTGCGCTATTGCGTCAACTCGGCGTCATTAGAACTAAAAACACAAGAAAAAAGTGATGAGGAAACCTATCCATGACCAACATTTATCAGTTTGAGGCTGAGTTGTTAGATGGGAAAAATAAATCATTTGCCGATTATGAAGGCAAGGTTTTATTGGTGGTGAATACCGCCAGCAAATGCGGTTTTACCCCGCAGTTTGCCGGACTGGAAAAGCTGTATGAAAAATACAAGACCCAAGGCTTTGAGGTGCTCGGCTTTCCCTGTAACCAGTTTGGTGGCCAAGACCCCGGTTCCAATGAGCAGATCGGGGCCTTTTGCCAGAAAAATTATGGGGTCAGCTTTCCCATGTTTGCCAAGGTCGATGTCAAAGGCCCGGAAGCACACGCAATTTTCCGTTATTTAACCAATAACAGCAAAGGCATTTTGGGCAACGGCATCAAGTGGAACTTTACCAAGTTTTTAATTGGTAAAGATGGCAAAGTGCTGAATCGCTATGCACCAACCACCAAGCCGGATGCATTGGAACAGGATATTGAACAGGCTTTACAAGGTTAATACAGGACAAGCGACTTCAGCATCAGCTTTAATTTTGGGGATGATCCTCATCCATGCAAACAGTGTTTAGTCCTGCCTAAAATGAAAAATCCACTCAATAGAGTGGATTTTTTAATATCAGCACCTACAAAATCGCTTTGAGGCGTTGAATCACCTGTTCGCACTGGGCGATATCGGCCACCAAGGCTAAACGGACATGATTTTCACCCGGATTACCTTGCTCGGTTTCACGCGATAAATACCGGCCCGGCAACACTTTAATATGCGCTTTTTCCATCAGCATTTTGGCAAAGGCTTCATCATTATCAACTTTGAGCCAGTAATAGAAACCGGCATCCGGTTTTTGTAAAGGGAGTAGTTGCCCCAGCTCGCTTTGGAACAAGTCAAATTTGGCGCGGTATTGCACGCGGTTGTCTTCAACGTGCTGCTCATCATCCCAAGCCGCAATAGAGGCCAGTTGATGCTGTACCGGCATGGCTGCACCGTGATAGGTACGGTATTGCAAATACGGTTTCAGTAAATCGGCATCGCCGGCAACAAAGCCTGAACGCATCCCCGGCAGATTGGAACGCTTGGACAGCGAATGGAAAACCACGCAGTTTTTATAGTCGTCGCGGCCCATTTCGGCACAGACTTCGAGCAGACCGGTCGGGGCTTCATCAAACCACAGCTCTGAATAGCATTCATCTGAGGCAATCACAAAACCGTATTGATCAGACAGTGCAATCAGCTTTTTAAACTGGTCTTTGGACAGTACCGCACCGGTCGGGTTGCCCGGCGTACAGACAAATAGCAACGCGGTTTTTTCCCAGACTTCGGCTGGTACGGCATCAAAGTCACCTAAATACTGGTTGTCTTCGGTACAGTTAATGAAATACGGCTTGGCCCCGGCCAGTAAGGTTGCGCCTTCATAAATCTGGTAAAACGGGTTTGGCATCACCACATACGGTGCATCTTCACGTTTCACCAGTGCCTGTACAAAAGAGAAGATCGCTTCACGGGTACCTGAAACCGGTAAAACATGGTGATCTGCACTGATGCTGTTCAGCTTGAAACGGCGACTTAGCCACTGGGCAATGCTGTGGCGTAATTCAGGCAGACCCTTGCTGTTCGGGTAAGTCGATAAATGCTGGAAGTTGTCAATAATGGCCTGTTTTACAAATTCCGGTGCCGGGTGCTTCGGTTCTCCAATTGAGAGGGGAATCAGCGGTAAATCGGCCGGTTGTATATCCTGAAAAAGTCGGTTTAACTTTTCAAATGGATAAGGGTGCAATAAAGACAAACTTGAGTTCATGTAATCGTTACCGATAGGTTGATGTTAATGTTGGCACACCTGATTTGAGGCTTCATCAAGTGCTGCCTTTAATTTGGCCGCAAAGCTTTTGGCTTCTTCTGCATTCATGGGCGCGCCATCTTTTTTGGTGACAAAGAAAATATCTTCGGCACGTTCGCCTAGGGTGGCAATTTTAGCAGAATGAATATCCAGCCCCTGCATCATAAACAAGCCGCCGACTTTGGCAAGTAAGCCCGGCTGGTCAAGTGTCGCAATTTCCACCATGTTCTGGTTGAGTGCGGCATTCAGGCTAATGTCTACAGTATTTTCAATATCAAAATGGCGCAGCTGGCGCGGAATCAGGCGCTGCATCAGTCCCGGATATTTATCCGACTGGCTTAATGCGGTGACCAGTGATTGAATCACGGTGTCCTGACGCTCGGCATCGGTTAACAGGGTGCCAAAACGGTCCAGCACCACATAAGTATCTAAACTAAAGGCTTTGGTGGCGGTAATAATCCGCGCGTCCTGCACATCCAGATTCATGCGGTCTAAAATCGCCACCGTGGTGGCAAACAGGTTCGGCTGATCTTGGGTGTAAATAAAGATTTGCACCGCATCTTGCGCATATTTACGATGCGCGCGCATCAGTACCAACGGTGCCGGATTATCACTGTGCTGCAAGATGGCACGGGTATGCCAGGCAATTTCATCGGCGGTTTCTTTCAGGAAGTATTCATCGCCCAGTTCCTGCCAGACTTTTTCCACTTCTTCCAGCGAGAAATCCTCGACCAGTAATTCGCTGGCCGCAAATTTGGTGTCTTCAATCAGCATCTGATAATCCACCGGACGACCCAGGCCGGAACGGATCACATCACGGGCATGGGTGTATAGCTGGCGCATCAGCGAGGCGCGCCAGGTGTTCCATAAGGTTGGATTGGTGGCGTTAATATCGGCCACAGTTAGGGTATACAGATAATCCAGATGTTCCATATCGCCCATCAGTTCGGCGAAAGCTTTGACCACATCCGGATCGGAAATATCTTTTTTCTGTGCAGTGACCGACATCAGCAGGTGGTTTTGCACCAGCCAGGCCACCAGATTGCATTCACGTTCGGTAAAGCCATGCGTGCGGCAGAAGGCAATCGCATCGGCGGCGCCAAGTTCACTATGATCGCCACCACGACCTTTGGCAATGTCATGGAAAATTGCGGCCAGATAGACAATGTCACGACGCGCCAGACGCTGGAACACCGAGCTGACCACCGGAAAATCTTTGGCAAATTCCGGTTCTTTAAAGCGGTTCAGGTTGCGAATCAGCAGCAGGGTGTGCGCATCGACGGTATAAATATGGAACAGGTCATATTGCATCAGGCCGGTAATTTGCCCGAAAGCCGGAATATAGTTGCCCAATACACCATAGCGTTTCATTGCCACCATGGTGTCATATAAACGGTACGGCGAGCGTAAAATCGCCATAAACAGCGCCTGATGGACTGGATTATCACGAAAATCGCGGTCAATCCGTTTGGCAGCCAGGGTCAGCAGGCGTAAGGTGCGGGCACGAATCCCGGTAATTTCAGGACGATTGGCCAGCAGATAGAAAATTTCCAGAATCGCACTGGGCTTTTCAGAAAAAATCTTGTGATGCTGCACCGCCAGTTTGCCATCGACCAGTTTGAAGTTTTCATTAATTTCTTCAATCTGGCGTTCATATTGCGGCAGGCGCGGGGTAATCACCGATTCATTAAAATAGGCCAGTAACATTTCATTTAGCGTCGACACCTGCTGCGCGGTGCGGTAATAACGCTTCATGAACTGTTCAATCGGATAATTGGGTGATTTGCCTTCTTCACGGACATAGCCGAACTTGGCTGCAATATCACGCTGATAATCAAACAGCAGGCGGTTTTCATCGCGTTTGGTCAGCAGGTGCAAATAATGGCGAATTTCCCAGAGGAAACTTTCGGCTTCTTCCAGTACGCCCAGCTCAAACTCGGAAATAAAACCCAGATGCACCAGATCATAAATACGGTTGACACGGAAATGCCGTTTGGCAATCCAGCCAATCTGGTTAATATCGCGGATGCCACCCGGCGCGGTTTTAATATCCGGCTCTAAATTGCTTTCGGTATGGTTGTGCTGAGCATAGCGTTTGGCTTGCTCTTCCATCTTGGCATCAAAAAAGGTTTTATCGGTCCAGGTTTGCGACACAATCCGGCGTGGCCATTTGGCCAGATGTTCATTGCCAATAATCAGTCGTGCTTCAATTAAAGCGGTCGCTACCGTCAGGTCATTGGTGGCCTGAATCACGCAATCCTGAATGGTACGCACACTAATGCCGGGTTTGAAATTACCGACATCCCACAGCGATGAAATAAAGGTTGAAATCAGTTTTTCCTGTTCCGGTGAGATTTCATCTTCTGACAGGATCATGATGTCGACATCGGAATAGGGCAACATTTCGCGGCGGCCATAACCGCCCACCGCAAACAGGCCTAAATCGGTCTGGTCCAGTCCGGCATGTTGCCACAGGAATTTTAGCGCCTCATCAATAAAATTGGAGCGCGCCAGAATAATGTCACGGATCGAATGTCCATTTTCAAAACATTCCCCCAGCTGATGTTCAACATCACTTCGCCACTGATTAATGGCCTGAATGTCATGGTTACTTTTTACGTAATTCAGCAAGGGTAAGGTGTTGATCATGAACAGCGTTCCGTGTTGTGCGACTAGTTTTGATTGACACTGACGTTTTGTGCAGTAGCGTAAGCCAGCTCACGTGCCTGCTCAGTGGTTTCTGCGCGGGCGGTGGCCACACCCATGCGGCGACGCTTGAAGCCTTCCGGTTTGCCAAACAGACGTAAATCAGTATCCGGGTGAGCTAAAGCAAGATTCAAGCCAGAAAATGACAGGTTCTGGTCATCCACACCGGCATAAATCACTGCACTGGCAGCCACACTATGACGCGCCGTGTTCACTGGCAAGCCGAGAATAGCACGGGCATGTAATTCGAATTCACTCTGGTATTGTGAGGCCAACGTGACTAAACCGGTATCGTGTGGACGAGGTGACACTTCACTAAACCACACTTGATCGCCTTTGACAAACAGTTCTACCCCAAAAATACCGCAGCCGCCAAGTGCGCTGGTAACCTTGTGGGCAATACGTTTGGCTTCTGCTAAGGCCTGGCTGCTCATTGGTTGTGGCTGCCAGCTTTCCACATAATCACCGGCATCCTGACGATGGCCAATCGGGTCGCAGAATGAGGTTTCAATTTCACCAGTTTCTGGATGTTTAGAGCGTACCGTGAGTAGGGTAATTTCAAAATCAAAATCAATCTGCGATTCAACAATCACGGTGCCCTGATTCACACGGCCACCGGTTTGCGCATAGTCCCAGGCGGCATCGACTTCATCAAAGCTTTTTACCCGGGATTGGCCTTTGCCTGAGGAGGACATCACCGGCTTCACAAAGTTTGGATAGCCAATATCATCACAGGCTGCACGGAAGCTTTCCAGCGAGTCGGCAAAACGGTAGGCAGAGGTTGGCAGTCCCAGTTCTTCTGCAGCTAGACGGCGGATGCCTTCGCGGTTCATGGTCAGATTGACTGCCTTGGCTGATGGAATCACGGTAGCAACGTTTTGCGCTTCAATATCCAGCAGTACTTCTGTGGCAATGGCTTCAATTTCCGGCACAATCAGATGCGGTTGCACCTGAGCAATCAGCTGTTTCAGTGCGTTAGAATCGGCCATATTAATCGTGTGGGCATGATGCGCTACTTGCATGGCAGGGGCATGATCATATCGGTCGGCGGCATGCACTTCTACACCTAAACGTTGTAAAGAAATCACCACCTCTTTCCCCAATTCTCCTGAACCCAATAGCAATACTTTAAATGCCGAAGCTTGAAGAGGAGTACCAATCGTCACGCTCATGTAATTCATCCATGCTTGATTTTATGGGCTTTTAGCATAGCAGAACTGCACCGCGATGTTAGTGCCGATTTGGAGAAAATCGTGATTTTGTCCAACAATTTTTAGACGCAGTAAGCAAGAGGAAATACAGTGTTGAAAACGCAGCACAACTGCTGCACTGCGTCAATGTATCTGGTTTTAAAGTCAAAACCTAGAAGGAAAATGGAATATAGGTATAAATCAGGCCATAGGTCACGGCCGCTGTCAGCGTAGCCGGTACAATTTTCTTGTATTTAAAATACAGCCCGGTCAGCACTATAAATCCGACCAGCATGGCAAAACTTTTATTGGGCGTTTCCAGTAACGGTGGCAAGGTCGCGACCACCAGCATTGAACTGATTGCGGCAATACCAATTGAACCCAGGGCAATCTTTAGCCAGAGAGCACCCCGTTTTTGTGAGTCCTGCTGAAACTTCTGAATCACAAAAAACGGCCCGAAGCGTGAAGCAAAATTGGCGATGCCGACCACAATCCCGACCAGAATAATTTCAAGATTCATGTGAGCCTCCTGCGTATGCATCATCCAGTTGTTTTAAGACATAGTGTTTGAACAGACCTGCAAAAATGCCCGATAAAATACCAATAAAGATGGCAGCGGACAGGTCAATGAAATAGCAGGCGATAGCTGATACCACCAAAGTCACACTGACCACAAAGGTATGTTTTTTCTCAAAGGCGGCCAGCAGGAAACTCAGGAACAGGGCCGGTAATAGGAAATCCAGTGCGGCTTGTAAAAACTGCGGCAGCTTACTGACCTGATCGGCAAACAGACCGCCCAGTAAAGAACCGAGCGCCCATGACATCCAGCTAAACAGACTTAAACCCAGCATCCAGGATTCCGACCATTGTTGCCGGCGCTGCGACAGCTTGATCATGCCAGAAGCAAAGACTTCATCGGTCAGGCCCCAGGCCCAGATCGCGGTTTTCTTTAAATTGAGCCGGTCCTGAATCAGGTTGGTTAAGGCCGGGCCATAGAGCAGATGGCGAATATCCAGTGCAATGACAGTCAGGGCGGTCATCCAGATGGAGGTGCCGCTGCCTAACAGGGCCACCACCAGAAACTGGCTGGCACCGGCATACATGGTGCAGGATAAAAACAGGGCTTCCCAGGCGCTAAAACCGAATTGGGTCGCCGAAACGCCAAATGCAAAAGAAACGGGGAGATAAGTAAAAATAATGGCTTGGCTATCTTTAGCGCCTTGCCAAAAACCGGCTGGCTGTGTGGAAAGCGTTTTGTGTTCAGACACGACACACCTGAAGGAGAGTTGAACAAGGAGTCAAATGATGATTGTGTATTGTACCCGAATTCACTAGCATAGTGCCGAAATGTTTGTTGAAGCGAGCCAGATATGTGGATGTTCAAAACACGTCAATTTGTGGTTGCAACTGTACTGGGCAGTAGCCTGTTATTACAGGCCTGTGGGGGCGATCAGTCCGGTGAAAAGCCGGAAATTAAACCTGCACCGAAACTGACCAATGATGCAACGGCGTATGCAGAAGCGGCCTGGAAGCTGATGAATGAGGTGGAACCTTATGTTTATCGCAAACAGCGCAATTTAATTGAAGATAATGTACGCAAA
Organism: Acinetobacter sp. CIP 53.82; assembly: GCF_000369465.1. Classification (NCBI taxonomy): domain Bacteria; kingdom Pseudomonadati; phylum Pseudomonadota; class Gammaproteobacteria; order Moraxellales; family Moraxellaceae; genus Acinetobacter; species Acinetobacter sp. CIP 53.82. The sequence continues at coordinate 623,115 of NZ_KB850045.1, forward strand.
CCGGCGCGCCAGTTAAGCACCGAATGGCGCATTAACGTCAAAATGACCGATTCAGTCACCGAAGGAAAATATGCCTTATGCCGTAAAGCACTCACCAGTCTGGAAATCTGGGCGCGTGCCACTTTGGAAAGTAGCGCAACGGTAAGCCAGAAACAGGCCGATTATGAACGCGATAAACAGCAATGTGCCGATGCGATTGCCCATCCGGAACTGGGCAATACCGATCCCAAACAAAAAGGCAATGCGATTGCGACAGCATCCTGAAGCATCAATAAGCGGAGTTCTGGCTCCGCTTTTTTAATGGCGCCGCCGTATTAAATTGATCTTTGCAATCAGAATAGCGATTACATTACACAATTAGTCTGCAAGATATTGGCGCATCTTTCACGGTGCTGAACGGTTATGGTGCGCTTGAGTGCACTGAAATCAAGCGCTTTCGAGAACTGGAAAGCGTAGGGAATTCAATAACATCTCAGTAAATCAAAGAAGATATCAAGATCGGTTCGCTGAATTGATTAATTTTCTTGCTTAAATTGTGGTGAGCCAAAGATTGCTCTTCAAAAAAAGAGTATAAAAAAACCCTCAAATATTTGAGGGTTTTTCATTGATATCAGGCGATTACACGTTAAAACGGAAGTGTAAAACATCACCATCTTGTACGATGTAAGTTTTACCCTCTAAACGCCATTTACCTGCTTCTTTGGCACCGGCTTCGCCGTTGTATTGTACGAAATCATCATAGGCCACACATTCAGCACGGATAAAGCCTTTTTCGAAGTCGGTATGAATGACACCTGCCGCTTGTGGAGCGGTTGCACCGACTTTCACCGTCCAGGCACGTACTTCCTGCACACCGGCAGTGAAGTAAGTTTGTAGGCCGAGTAAGCCATAACCTGCACGGATGACCACGTTCAGGCCAGGTTCTTCCATACCCATCGCTTCTAAGAATTCAGCACGTTCATCATCTTCTAATAATGAAATTTCGGCTTCAATCTGGTTGCAGAGTGGTACTACAATCGCATTTTCAGCTGCTGCCAGTTCACGTACTGCATCTAAGTGCGGGTTGTTTTCAAAGCCATCTTCCGCCACGTTGGCAATATACATGGTTGGTTTTAAGGTTAATAAACCAAAACCACGAATCAGTTTACGTTCGTCATCGTCCAGATTGGCTGCACGTGCCGGTTTGCCTTCATCCAGTAATGGCAGGATTTTTTCTAAAACGGCTTTGGTCGCAACCGCTTCTTTGTCACCGCCTTTGGCTGTTTTGGTTAAACGGGTCACGGCTTTCGATACCGTTTCTAAGTCGGCCAGCGCAAGTTCAGTGTTGATGGTGGCAATATCGTCCAGCGGGTCAATTTTACCATTGACGTGAATGACGTTTTCATCTTCAAAACAACGCACCACGTGAGCAATCGCGTCAGTTTCACGGATGTTGGCCAGGAACTGGTTACCCAGACCTTCACCTTTTGAAGCACCTGCAACCAGACCGGCGATATCCACAAATTCCATGGTGGTCGGCAGGACACGTTGTGGGTTTACAATGGCCGCCAGTTTGTCTAAACGCGCATCCGGCACCGGCACAATACCGGTGTTTGGCTCAATGGTACAGAACGGGAAGTTTTCAGCAGCAATTGCAGCTTTGGTTAAGGCGTTGAAAAGAGTCGATTTACCAACGTTAGGCAGACCTACAATACCACAATTAAAACCCATGAAATGACTCACAAAGTGTTATTCAAAAATTGTCGCTGATTTTACATGAAAGCCAGCATAAAGTCAGGTCATGGCGGGGATGTTTGTTGAAAAAGCATATTTATGAAATATGTGCTGCGGATGGTGGAGTAATGCGTGCCGTATCTGTGTTGATTTTTAAACAGGATAGCCTGACCTAGATACGCTTGATGAAGCGTTTGGCCGAATACCGGCGATTTTTGAATAAAAAGCGCATTGTTTTTCGGCAGCAGTATGACTAAAGTAGCCAATGGATGTTGGCTGTTCAAATTATTGAACAAAAAATAAAAATTGACGGAGAAGATATGCGTATTTTGTACCAGTTTCCTTTATCTCATTTTTGTGAAAAAGCACGCTGGTTGCTGGATCATAAGGAACTGGATTATAACGCGCAGAACTTAATTCCGGGTGTGCATCGTGCTTTTGCCAAGCTAAAAACCGGACAAAACAAGCTGCCGATTTTACGCGATCAGGATCAATGGATTGCGGACAGTACCCAAATTGCCCTGTATTTAGATGAGGTGTATCCGGAGCATACCTTATTACGCCCAGACCCGACACAGCGCAATGAAGCACTGGAGATTGACCAGTTGGCCTCGACTCTGGGCTATCACGTTCGTCGCTGGGGCTTGGCACATACTTTATCTGAAAGTGAGCAGCCTTTAGATTTGCTGATTGGTGAAAAAGGTTATTTACGTCAATTTGAAAAATACTCCAAACCGATTATGAAGATGCTGATTTCCAAAGGCTATCAGCTGGATCAGGACAAGGTTGATGAATCGGAACGGGAAATGCGCCGTTTAATAGCCGAATTAAACCAGCGTCTGATAGCCAATGGCGGCGCATATTTTGTCGGTGAGCGTTTAGGCCTGGCGGATATTGCGGTCTGTTCCATGCTGGCTCCGATTCTGGAAATTCAGGATACACCGTGGGAAAAAGAGCAGGGCGAAACCTTGTCCGAACAATTCCTGCAATTTAAACAGGAACTCAGTGATTTACCTTTAGGGCAATATGTACTGAGAATTTATCAGACCGAGCGTCATGCCCGTGTGGACTGGCGCGGTATCTAAACGGCAACCATAAAAAATACGCGCCTGTAGCGCGTATTTTTATGACTTTATCAAATCCATTAAATGAATGGGGTAGATGAATCCAGATCAATTGCAGGCAGTTGCGGCGCAAGGCTGAGCAGGTCAAAGTTGCTGCTACTGCTTTCTGTACTGGTCGATTGCAGAGCTTCTTGAAGTTCAGGTAACAGGTTGTCCAGACTCAGACTGCTGTCTGCTCCTGTACTGGCGCCTTGTAACAGATCTTCCAGATTAAAGTCAGTTGAACCAAATGCATCGCCCAAGCTGTCAGTAAGATTGCCTAGGTCAAAGTCTGTGCCACCGTCAGTCAGACCTTCCAGTAAGCCACCTAAATCAAAACCACTGCCGATGTCTGGGAGACCGCCAAGTAAGGCACTTAAGTCAAACTCACTGCTGCTACCTGTTAAGCCTTCAAATAACTGGGTCAGTGTTTCAAGGTTCAGATCACCGGTGTTATTGCCGATGAGTCCTTCAAACAGTTCAGAAATCGTTTCAAGGTTAATTTCACCCGTATTACCACCGATTAATCCGCTGACTAATCCGGCAATTGCACCGATATCAATATCACCAGCACCGCCGCCAATCAACCCACCAACCAATTCAGCAATCGCTGCGATGTCGATATCACCTGAACCACCGCCAATCAGACCGCTGACTAATCCGGCAATCGCGCCAATATCAATATCGCCAGCGCCACCACCAATTAAACCGCCAACCAATTCAGCAATCGCTGCAATGTTGATATCGCCTGAACCACCACCGATTAATCCACTGACTAATCCGGCAATCGCGCCAATATCAATATCGCCAGCACCGCCGCCAATCAACCCACCAACCAATTCAGTAATCGCTGCGATGTCGAGATCATCCGAACCACCACCGATTAATCCGCCGACTAATCCGGCAATTGCACCGATATCAAAGTCGCCAGCACCGCCGCCGATGAGACCACCGACCAGATCAGCAATGGCTGCAATATCGAGATCGCCCGAACTACCACCCATCAGGCCGCTCACCAGTTCTACGATTGCGCCGATATCAAAGTCACCAGCACCGCCGCCAATGAGACCACCAACCAATTCAGCAATGGCTGCAATATCGAGATCGTCAGAACCACCGCCAATCAAGCCACCAATCAGCTGGCTGATGGCTTCAAAATCCAGATCAGCAGTATCATCGCCAATCAGACCACCGATTAAATTGCTAATTGAGCCCAGATCAAAACTGCCCCCATTGGCTTGGGTCAGTTGATTAATCAGGCTAGAAATATCCAAACTGCCGCTATTACTTCCTGTAAACTGGCTGATTAAATTGCTAAGACTGCTACTGTCCAGGCTGTTTCCAGACAACAGACTTTGCAATAAGCTGTCGAGGGTTGGGGTAGAGGGGCTGGTGAGTTGTCCAAACCAGTTCGACAAGGTCGAGCTGATGCCACTGAAAAAGCTGCTGGTTTGGGTTTCGACAGTTAAAACCGGGCTGAGCTTGCTTTTCAGCAAACTGAAAGATTTAAAAGCCATGAAGACGATTCCTTGTGTTCTTATGTTTTTGTTTTGCTGGTGTTGAAACGCATCTTTTTTTAATCTATTTGTATACACTTGTAAAAGATGAACGTTCTGGAATTAGCTGTATTTGGGCAGAGAAGGCAATTTAAACGCAGTAGAGAGAAGGAAATTTTTGAGAAAACAGCGGTTTATTGAAGCTAACCGTTTATCTGTTTTTAAAAGATCAAGATAAATGGCAGAGGTCTGATCCGTTAGGCTACAGTTGTGTCTGCACATCATATCTTGAAAAAAAATTTCAATAGATGAAAAAATAATGAGAAATAAATATTGTTGTGGTACTGATTCGGCTAAAATTATAAAGTGTCATTGCCTGTTAAAAAGAGTATAAAAATGGAACTGGATCGCTTTGATAAGCATATTCTTGAAATTTTAAGTCATGAAGATGTCAATTTAAATGAACTGTCGGAGCGGGTGAATTTGTCGGTGAGTTCGGTACATCGCCGGATTAAAAGCCTGATTGATCATAATATTATTTCAGGTTTAAAGCGGGAAATTAATTACCAGAAACTCGGCTTTAGTCTGCATGTCCTGTTGCAGGTGTCGCTGAGTAAACATGATACCGATACCTTTGCCAAGTTTCTGGAAGAACTGGAAAATATTCCCGAAGTGATTAATGCCTTTTTGGTGACCGGGCAAACCGCTGACTTTATTGTAGAAGTGATTGCGCGGGATATGGAAAACTACAGTGAAATTTTACTCAAACGCATTGGTAAAATTGACCATGTGGTGGCGCTGCATTCGAGCTTCGTCATTAAAGAATATAATGTTTTAAACTGCTCGAATTTGCTCAATAAAGTTTAATTTCTAAGAAATAAAAAACGCGCCAGATGAGCGCGTTTTTTATCTGTAAGTTTTAAGCATCTAAGGCTGCTAAAACGTCATCAGAGAATTCAACGTTGGTATAAACGTTCTGAACATCATCCAGATCTTCAAGCATATCAATCATCTTCATGATTTTCTTAGCCTGATCGATGTCGGTGATTTCAGCTTTGGTTGATGGGCTCATCACCACTTCAGCATTGTCAGATTTTAAACCTGCTGCTGCTAAAGCATCCTGAACGGTACCAAACGTTTCTGGAGTGGTAATCACCAGAATTTCATCTTCAGAGACTTCAATATCTTCTGCACCGGCTTCTAATGCCACGTCCATGATCTGATCTTCTAAAGACACATCTTCAAACGTAATTTCACCACGTTTGGTGAATAAGAAGGCCACTGAACCGTTGGTGCCTAAGTTACCATCGGTTTTAGAGAAGCAGTGACGAACGTCTGGTACGGTACGGTTTAAGTTGTCAGTCATGGTTTCAACAATCACGGCCACACCGCCGACACCATAACCTTCATAGGTGACTTCTTTTAAGTCATCGTTATCTTCACCGCCAGCACCACGTTGAATCGCACGGTTAATCACATCACGTGTCATGTTGACCGATAATGCTTTTTCGACTACAGCACGTAAGCGAGGGTTGCTCCCTGCATCCGGACCGCCGAGTTTAGCAGCAGTTGTCAGTTCACGAATGTATTTGGTAAACAACTTACCACGACTAGCATCTTGTTTGGCTTTACGATGCTTGATATTGGCCCACTTGGAATGACCCGCCATGCGAAATATGCTCCTTGTAGATTGGCTGTATGCCGATCGAATTGCACAGATTCTACCATAAGCCCTTTTTCTGAAAAAAGGGCAGGGTTTTAAGTTTTAACTGAAAAATTTACGCTGTTTTCACGTCTGGAATAATAATATCCAATCCGGTGTTTTCTTTATAGAGCTGTTTGATCAGCGCGAGATCATGCGCCAGGTCGGTTGGATAAATTTTACCAAAAATCCCGCCTTGCTTGGTTTTAGAGTTGGCATACATCAGCACAATCGGCACATTGGCGGCTTTGGCAATATGCCAGAAACCGGTACGAATTGGCTTACGTGCTTCACCATTTTTGGCACGGGTCGCTTCAGGAGCAATCACCAGATTGAATTTTTCATTGCGCTGGAACAGCTCCACCATTTGTCCCACGATGTCCTGATTGGCTTTACGATCAACCGCAATACCGCCCACGGCTTCAAGTACCGGTTTAAGTGGACCTTTGAATAATTCTTTCTTGATTAAGGTATGAATTTTCATGTCGAAAATTTGGAAGATGGCCAGTGATAGCACTGCATCGAGCATCGAGGTATGCTCAAAACCAATAATGACCTGTTTATCTTCCAGAATATCAGGTTCGACGTTATAGCTCCATCCGGCAACTTTAAATGCAGCTTCGCCAATAAATTTTTTTAACATGGGTACAGAGTAAAACAAACGAAAGCGCATAATTTGTGCTTGTTCGGCTTTAGAGTCAAGGGTTAATTTGTGCAACTGTGCAGAAAAAATAAAGACCTGTTTAGCCGCAGAATATAATCTAACAACTTATTGTTTTTAGATATAAATTAAAAGTTATTAAGACTTAAAATAAATGAGTATATAGAAAATTACTATTAAAAAAAGTGAAAAAAAAGCTATTCAGCAGATAATTTAAGCATTAGACTTTTGTCGTAGATGGGTCGTAGTTCAGGCCAATGTCCAACTTTAGGCTTAACCTCAACAGGAATAGCAAAATGACATATTTGACCGCACTAATTGTTGCTTCGCTCATTTTAATGGTGATTGTGCTTTGGTCTATTGCTGAACTTGTGTTCGAATCGCGCAAAGAAAAGTCACTGAACTCAAAAAGAGTTTAAAATTTCAGCAATACGAATACTTTATAAGTTTTTGTACTCACGATATAAAGTTATTTCAAAAAAGTATAAATTTTTTATTGATTTATTGCTTTTTTATCTTAAAAAAAATAAATTTCGAATTTACCTCTCATGATATGAGCGCAGTTTCAGTGCAATGCTTGAGGAGATGATGTTGTGCAATTTCCTGCTAATTTTTGAGCTTCTGGTTAACTGTTGTCTTACTGTACAAGCGATTTTGAAAGGGCTTGTATTTTAAAAAAATCTTCGATAGTATTCATGGCGCCTGAACTTGTTGATATATAACAATTTCAGTGAAAAGGGCCTATAGCTCAGTTGGTTAGAGCAGCGGACTCATAATCCGTTGGTCGACAGTTCAAGTCTGTCTGGGCCCACCATATAAAACAACCACTTACGTGTACAAATCGTAAGTGGTTTTTTTGTTTTTAGATTCTGGTAAGCAAATGGTAAGCAGATAAAATCAACTTAAACAGTTTCTTTCTATAGTTCTACTAGGTTTTGATCTGTGCTTGGAATGAAGTCTTGAAGTTTGGGGTGAACACGGAAATCTGCTTCAGCTTTTGTAGATATCTCTTTAACTTCACTAGACCAGTTTTCCTTTCTGTATTCTCGCCAATTTAATTTAATTTTGAGTGGACGACTATATCCTTTTAATTCCATAAGGAAGATCTGATCACATAATTCATCAAATAAAAAGACATGTGAACGATGGAAGTGAGGATTTCTTTTTAGTAATAACTCTAATGAATTTATGAGAAGTGAACAGCAATCATTAGAAAGAGCAGTACTATTAATTGTTACTCCCCAGTGATGCAATAAATACAATGTACATAGGCTGTCGAGTGAGCCATAGCTTGCTATATGTTCTAAGCAACTCTTATCAAAATCTTTAATACGTCGATTGGATGAAATGAACTCTACGATATAGTGAGGTAGAGTAGTTAATTCTAATAATATAAGATCTTCATCAAATATTTGATATTTCAAAATTTTCCACAGGGGATGGTTGATAATTTGAGATGAACCAATACATTTAGATTCAACATTATTTATCTGGTATTTTTGTGGTGTGGATAATCCACATTTATACTTTGTAAAGGCTTTGTTGCACAAAGATTTCATAACTATATGATTTTAAAAGTTTTGATTATTTTTTGATCCAAAATTAAATTTATTTAAATCAGATGCTTACATATTTATGCAACAAAGCCATTTGAACCGTTAACATGTCAGTAGGAGTAGGATCTAATGGTGCAGAGCAAGATAAGGCAATAAATGCAGGTTTATTCGGTAGTGGTGAGCGATCATTCCCTGGCTTACCATCAATTAAGCGAATCCATTTGGATACAAGATTTGTATTCAATCCATGTTGCAAAGCGACCGAAGCAATTGAAACGTTCGGTGCTTTAAGGCAAAGGATTTCTTTCTTTGCTTCGAGAGGTTCATGTTCATCAGGGTTGTTACGTCGTAAAGGCTGTACGGCCTTATTTGTCTCGGAGAGTGGTGGCAGTCCAAACAACAAACCCCATGACCATAACTTATGGGGCTTGTTGGCTATTTTGCTGCGTATTGTGTGGCTTTTTGTGATTAAGCCTTACATCGCTTCACGCTGCGCTTCATCTTCCAAATAGCTTTCTAAAGAATCATCTAGCGCATATAACCATGGCGTGTGATGTGGCTTAGCCATTTTTCCAGTCATTACTGAGCGATAGACTTTATCTCTAAAGCCCATAATGTTTTCTTTTTTATGCTTTTTCCATTGCATGAAAATATCATGCACTGCATCAATATTGAATGATGGATAGTCCGTCTGCGCAATCAGGCGTTTGATGTAATCGCCTTGGAAGCGGGCAGATTGTTCATCGTTCAATAGGCGCTGCTCTTTTTCATGTAAGGTCTGCGTATGGCTCTGCATTTCTGCCGTGCTTGGTAAAGTAATTTTGCCCAAAATCACATCACGGACAAACCATGCTTGCGCATCGAACATATTGAAGGTGTACCATTGATCTTGCATGCCCAAGTAGAACAAGCGAGGATTCTTTTCCCACACCACACCCTGATATAAACCCTGCGGATAAAGGCAGTTATGTGTTCTGAGGCGTAGGTTATCTTCAATAAATGGGAAGTGGTGCAAATAGCCTGTGCATAAAATAATGGCATCAATTTTGGCAGATGTTCCATCACCAAAATAAGCAGTATTTTCATCTACACGCAGTAATTGTGGCTTTTCAGACCAGTTTTTAGGCCATTTAAAACCCATGGCTTTACTGCGATAGCAACTGTAAATTTGCTTAGCACCGTATTTATAACATTGTGAACCAATGTCTTCGGCAGAGTAGCTGCTGCCAACCAATAACACAGACTTACCTTTAAATTCCAGCGCATCACGGAAGTCGTGTGCGTGCAAAATGCGACCATGGAATTGATCAAAGCCTTCATAAACAGGAACACGTGGGGTAGAGAAGTGTCCAGATGCAACGACAACATAATCAAATTGTTCTGAATAGTGCTGTTGTTGTGCATAATCTTCGACATCTACCGTGAATTTTTGCGTTGTTTCATCATAGGCAATATGCTGAACGGCACTATTGAAACGGACTAAATCTTTGACCTGTGCTTTTTCTGCACGGCCTTTGATGTAATCCCACAGTACTGCACGTGGCGGATATGAAGCGATTGGTTTTTTGAAATGTTCATCAAAAGTATAATCGGCAAATTCTAGCGCTTCTTTGGGGCCATTTGACCATAAATAGCGGTACATACTGCCGTGGACAGGTTCCCCATGTTCATCTATACCAGTGCGCCAAGTATAGTTCCATAGCCCGCCCCAATCATTTTGTTTTTCGAAACATACAATTTCAGGAACTTGTAGACCTTTGGCCTTTGCTGACTGAAACGCTCTTAATTGGGCCATGCCACTTGGGCCAGCACCAATAATTGCAATTCGATCCATTGCTATCTCCATTAGTTTTGAGTTCTTAATTACCTCTCCAATTTTGAGTGTCACAATTTAGGATTTGAAATATAAGCATTATAAAGATAAGCAAATACAATCCTAAATTGAGCGATTAAAAATCTGTTCAAAATAGGATGTGAATTAAAAAATAAGAAAAAATAATAAAATGTGCTAAAGACAGTAAAAATTACCTAAGCAATTCATCTTTATAAAAAACACATTTTTTAAGAAAGCTGATCTTATCATAATTTCTGATTAATTGTGGTTTTGCTTAGTTATAAAAGTGAATTTAAAGTCATTCCATTAATATTGGCGGATTCAAGCGGCAAGTGCAACAGTATAAAAACCAGCCATAACTTCACTAGGCGTATACCAACCTAGTGTTTTTCTAGGACGACGGTTGAGTGCAAATTCTATCTGCTCTATTTGTTCGTTTACAATACTGAGCGTATTTTACTGTCACCTGCTTTTGATAAGTGACTTTGCTTGTTGACTGAACTGCCAGACAACTGATGTACTGGAACCAAACCTACATATGCAGCAGCTTGACTTGCTTTTTCAAACTTGTGCGAATGAAATAACCCCAACAGTAATAAGCCTGATCGTTCACCGATTGAAGGAATAGTTTGCAGTAATTTCAAATCCTGTTTCAATGTTGGATCTTGATCTATGTGATTATTTATTAACTTATCAATATGTTCAAGTTGCTGATTTAAATACTCAATATTCTCTTCAAGTAATTTAATCACAACAACGGAGGTATGAGTGGACTGCGCCTTTTCAAGTCGATTCTTTTCCTGCAATAGACTACCTAGATAGACATCTCGTCTGCCTAGTAAAGCTTTTAATAATCTGACATTTTCAGGTTCAGGCTGCCATATGATTAACTTTGCGGTGTAACCATAACGTGAAAGAGCTTCACTATCAGCTTTATCCGTTTTATTTAGCATGGACATGCCTTTGGCAAAGGCTCTTACTCGTGAAGGATTAGCCACACAAACCTTTACACCTGCATCATATAGATAATATCCCAAATTCTCATGATAAACCGAAGTCGCTTCCATGATTGCTGTCACTTGATCAGGTTCAATTTTAAGAGTGATGAGCCATTTGAACAGACTGCCAAAGCCACTTTCTGTATTAGTAAATATTTTATTTTTTCTTTTTCCAGTCAAACCTTGAGGGAAAATGCAACAATCTATTTTGGTTTTACTGACATCAATACCTAGCATAATCATGGTGATATTCCTTGAGTTTAAGCTATGATTTTTATCCCATTAACCATCATCTTACCTTGTGAATACAGCATCAAAGTGCTTAGTTACCGTTCAGAGTTGTATGAGGGATAAGGGCAAATTGTAGGTTTTATCTCAGGTTCAAATTTAAGATTTTAGCAGCACTCCAAACTCTACAATTTGCGTATAGTGGTAGCTAATCACTATATCAATCAAGATACAAAGCAGCACTGCTTCGCAAGGCTAAATGAGTTTTACTATGACCAGCTACCACAACAAAACAAAATGGCTTAACTAGAGCGGAATATCACTTATAAATAAGCTTTTAGTTGTTCAAACAAGTGGGACCACCTCTCACTCTCACTACCAACGCAATCGAGTCATTAAACAGTGAATACGCCAAGCGATCAAAAAACGTAAAGTCTTTCCAACGGATGATTCTGTACGTAAAGTGATTTACCTGGCAATTGATGCAGCGTCTAAAAAGTGGAATATGCATATTCGCGACTGGTGTTTAGCCATGAGCCGCTTTATTATTGAATTCGGTGACCGCTTAAGCAATCACCTTTAAATTTATGAAAAGCAATTACACAAAATTATTTACAGGCTCAGCGTGTAACCAAGTATTTTTAAAACTGTATTTACACAGAATTATTTACACCTTCATATTTGGATCAATCAAATGATGACTTTAATTTGACGTTTATGCTGATACATTTTTTCATCTGCTTCAATGACTGCCATTCGTAAATTTTTACTTGGTTCACGTGCCGCAACACCAACAGCAGCATTAATTCCAGCATTTTGTAAGGACTTTAAAAGCCGATTCACCAATTTCTGAGTATTTTCTAAAGTCGTTTCAATATTTAGAATGCCAAACTCATCTCCTCCTAAACGCGCGACTAAATCATTGGAGCGTACATTTTTCTTTAAGATTTCGGCCGTTTTTTGAATCATTTGGTCTCCAGCCGAATGACCAAATTTATCGTTTATAGCTTTTAAGTTATTTAAATCTATAATAATCACTGTGGTTGGATGTCCGTACGTTTTACATCGATCTTCCTCTAAATCCAAAAACGTATCCCAAGCACGACGATTAAAAACACCCGTTAAATGATCGGTTAATGAATCCATTTCAAGCTTTTCACTAACTCTTTTTTGTTCATTAATTTTAAGTTCATTTTGTAAAATTCGACTAAGTAATAAGCTGAATAGCTCTAATAGATCACTATATTGTTCTATACTTTGAGGCTGTACTGATGGATCAATAGCACATAATGTGCCGAAAATAGAACCATCTTCATTGAATAAAGGTTGCCCAATATAGGCGTTTATATCGACCATTTTGTTGATGCCTGCTTCTACATACAGTGGAATCTTTTTCGAATCAGGTGCTATGCGTGGCCCTTTATCTAGTACCATCTTAGAGCAGTATGAGTCAGCCCAATTGAAGACCTGTCCTGCCTGTACTCCATATCCATGATCTTTAGCTTGCAAAACTATCCAATCATTACTTTCAGTACGAGTAATCATCCATAAAGTAAAGCCTAAGTGATTATGTAAATACTCTAAAATTTTTTCACCAGCATCTTTAAAATCTTTAAAGTTTTCATAAGAAGGGATCATAATTACTCACTATTTTGATTAGGATTAAACCTAAAAAGTGGCAAAATGCCATTAAATAGGACCGATAGAAACTTTAATTCTCATCGTGTGAACCATACCGGGTTTGTCAGAGACGTTTTTATTTAAGGTAGGCCATTTAGAGGGGAACTCATCCTTTCAGGTATTTATGAAATAAAGCCTGTCTAAAATAACTTTTAAATCTTCTATAGAAACGGGCTTAGCAAAATAATAGCCTTGCAAGTAATTACATTTGCTCTCTGTTAAAAACTTAGCTTGTTCTTCTGTTTCTACACCTTCAGCCACGACTTCTAAGTTTAATGTTTTTGCCATTTGAGTAATTGCTATAACAATTGCCGCATCACTTTTATGTTCTGGCAAATGCTGAATAAAACTACGATCTAACTTAATTTGATCAATAGGCAGTTGACGGAGGTAACTCAGGCTGGAATAGCCCGTACCAAAATCATCGATTGCTACTTTGATTCCAAGTGCTCGTATAGCTTTTAAAATTTCAACCGATCTTTCAATACCCATCAGTAACATCCCTTCTGTTACTTCTATCTTCAATAACTTAGCATCAAAGTTATTTGTTAGTAGGGTATTTCTTAACTCAGCCAAAAAATTAGTACGTTTAAATTGTATAGGAGATATATTTACAGACACGCTAAGTTGATCTGGTCTATTCTTATTAATCTCAGTAATATCTTTGCATGCCTGATTTAATACCCAATTTCCTATCGCTGAAATTTGTCCAGTACGTTCGGCTAAAGGTATGAAAGACAATGGAGAAATTAAACCACGCTCAGGATGGAACCATCGAATAAGTGCTTCAACGCCTACAATTTTATTAGTTAAACTATCAACGATAGGTTGATAAAATAATTTAAATTGCTCATCTTCCAAGGCCATAATGAGTTCATGGCGTAACTGGATGTCATTCACTTTGTGAACCGTATTTCTGCCACTTGTATACCAGTGCCAAATGTTACGTCCTTCATTTTTGGCTTCATGCATTGCATGAATTGCATGATGCAATAACTCTCTAAAATTTTCGACTTCCTCTGTATCAGTCGCAATACCAATACTTGCGCTCAGACGAATATGATGCCCTTTTATATTAAAAGGTAAAGCTAAAATTTTTAAGACGCCTTCTACTGTTTGGGTTACTTTTTCCTGAGTATATTCTTTGTTTAATAATAGAGCAAAGCCATCAGCGGCAAAACGTGATAAAACATCATCTTCTTGTAAAATAGTCCGTAGACGCTGACTGACCAGCTTAATTAATTGATCCCCTTCAGCATATCCGAGATCTTTATTTATATTACGGAAGTCATCCAAATCAATATATAAAACCGCTAATGTATTGTTCATTCCACCCTTTTTGTAAAAGGCAAGGTCCAATAACTCTTCAAAAACCTGACGGTTAACTAATTCAGTAAGGCTGTCATGAGTACGCTGATAATTTATATATTCTTCATCTATAAGTTTCTGAGTCACATCTTGCTGGGTTCCAATAAAATGAGTACATTCATTATTTTGATTCCATACAGGGCTAAGAGTAAGTTGATTCCAGAACCAGGTGCCATCTTTCCTATAGTTTTTTAAGATAGTTTGAATTTCTCGCTTATCTTTAAGTGCTTGGTGAATTTCCTGAACTGCATTAATATCTGTATCTTCTCCTTGTAGAAAGCGACAATTACGACCTGAAATTTCTTTTTCGGAATATCCGGTTAATTTTAGAAAAGCAGGATTAATGTATACAATTTCATGATTTGAAGTAGCATCAGTAATTACAATACCATTAGGACTTGCATCTAATCCCCTTTTTAATAATTGTAAATGCTCTTCTGTTTTATATCGGTCTGTAATATTTTTTACAATTGCAAATACACCTACAATTTTTTTATTTTGAAATAATGGTAAAAAGGTGAGATCTGCCCAATATTTTTCCTCTCTAACGTCATAAATCTGTATTTCTAGACGTTGAATATGACCTTCTGTAGCTTTTTTAAAAGCTTCTTCTGTTATTTTTTGATATTGAAAATGAATAAAATTTAAATAGTGTAGTCCTACAATCTGCTCTAGCTCAAATCCATTAATCTTTTTTGATGTTATATTTAATTGAGTAATATTTCCATGTAAATCCAATTCATATACCGTATCAGGATGATGATCAAAAAAAGAATGATATTTATCATTCATAGCATTTTTATGCTGACGCTCATAATATAGATCGATCCCTAAAGCAGTCAGGTATGCCGCATGATTAAGCTTTTTAATCTCATCATCTGTTGGGCTCTTCGGTTTTCGATAATAAGTTGCAAAAGTTCCATATAAATTACCTTCAGAACTAATTATAGGAACCGACCAACAAGCAGAAATATTTTCTTCAATAAGAAATTTTTGATATCTTTTCCAGTTAGGATGAATAAAAATATCTTCACAAATAACGATATTACGATAATAAGCTGCTGCTCCACATGCACCAACATATGGCCCAATCTTTAAATTTGTTAATGCATTACGATATGCTGAAGTAAAATATTGTCCTCCACTGATTAAATTTAAATGTTTTTCATTCTCTGAGAAAAACATAATAGTTACCATTGATCCAGGAATTAAACCTTCCAACCACTTTGAAACTGTATCCAAAACAACTTTTAAATCAGTTTGCTTACCTAAAAAATCAAGAATAAATAAAGTATCAGGATTATTAGATTCTCTAGACATTACACACCATTCAATAAACGCAAACTCAAATCATAAGTGCGACACATTTGTAGTTAATTGAAAAAGTTAGGTGTATGCGTAGAATCATTAGACTTTTTCAACTCGCAATTAGAAGGCACACAATGAAGAAATACACTAAACTTTCTCAAGATAAAAGATACGAAATTTATACTACTTTGAAAAGTAAAAGTTCAATCGCTACGCTTGCTCGGGAGTTAGGGCACTCACGATCAACCCTCTATAGTGAATTAAAAAGAAATACTGGGTAACGTGGATGTAGAGCACAACAGGCAGCGAAATTTGTAAGTCAAAAAAGACGCTACCTTCCTTCATCACCCATGACAGCGTTTGCCTTCGCCTATATTGATTATCTGATTGGCTTGGACTGGTCACCAGAGCAAATTTAACGTGCTTTAACACAACGTGGTTGGCTGGATGTACCTTCACATGAGTGGATTTACCAGTACATTTATCAAGATAAATCAAAAGGCGGTAAACTTCATCTACACTTAAGGCATCAGAAGAAATATCGAAAACGCGGTTACAAAAACACGGATCGCAGGGGGCAAATCATTGATAAAACAAGTATTCACTGCAGAGACCAGGTCATTGATCAACGACAACGTTTAGGAGATTTCGAAGGTGACACGGTGATTGGTAAACATCATAAAGGTGCTTTATTGACTCTCGTTGATCGAAAGAGCCTGTATGTACATATTGTTCATTTAGGGTCAACGAGAGCATCCTCTCAAACGATTACTTGTGCATTAGATCGTTTACAAATGAGCCATGCTTATAGTGTGACATTTGATAATGGAAAGGAATTGTCCGAACACAAAAGAATTACTGATGCTGGGATGGAGACGTATTTTGCTGATCCTTACAAGTCTATTCAGCGAGCTAGAAATGAAAATACGAATGGTTTAATCCGTCAATATCTGCCAAAATCATCATCGTTTGATGACGTGTCAAACGAACAAATAGAGCAGATAGAATTTGCACTCAACCATCGTCCTAGAAAAACACTAGGTTGGTATACACCGAGTGAAGTTATGGCTGGATTTTATACTGTTGCACTTGCTGCTTGAATCCGCCACATAAAACAATAATGATAAGTGCAACACCAGGACGTGAGGTACGACAGGAGTTATACCTAAACCACCGATACGAAAAAGCCCGACAGGATGTCGGGCTTTTTTATTGTGTATTCACAGATTTTATTTAATTCGGCTAATGGACGAAAGTCAAAATACTCCATTTTAAGGGGCATTCTGTTATATTTTTTCTTCCGAAACTGTACCTACACTTCCTTAATCTGATGCGTAAAATAATGATAAATATGAGTTATGAGCAAGCATCGATGGATTTTTTATTTAAAAAAAATAAGGCATGGTTTGTATTTTTTATCATCACCATATATTCATTTCTGGGTTTTTTTATTGGCTTTGTAATTTGGGAATACGTTTTACAGTAAACCACAAGGTTTAAGAATCCATAGGATGCAGCCAAATAAAGTCCGTTTTAATTGGAAGTTGCTTTACCTAAAGAGAGTCCGCCTCGTTTTAATTTAGCGATTCCCTAAATTGCACTTGATTCAAGGATGCAGTTCAGGACTGAATTTCTGAAATCTGTTCAATCAAGAGATCGAGTGCCTTTGTATTCTGTTCATTCATTTCAAATGAACAATTAATACGGATGTGGTTCTGTTTTTTATTTTCACGATAAAAGAGAATACTTGGCGCGATGCCAATATTGTTTTGGATTATGTTTTCGTAAATTCGGCTGCTGTCTGCTTGTTCAGGCAGTGTCACCCACAGAAAATAGCCTGATGGATAATAATGCACGGTGCAATTTTCAGGTAGGTGCTTGCTGAGATATTGATAATATTGATTTTTAAGCCGTTTTAAGGTTGTACGAAGACCTTTTAAATGTTTTTCATAATGACGATGTGAAAGATAGTCTACCAGCGCATTTTGAATAAATGAGTTAACAGAGATAGTGCTCATCAATTGCAGATGCTGTATATGTTCCGAAAATTTTCCCGCATAAACCCAGCCAACGCGGAAACCAGCCCCCAAAGTTTTGGAAAAAGAAGAGCAGTGCAAGACCAAGTTTTTTTGATCATAATACTTCATGGATAGAGGCCTTTTTTGATCATAATAGAGCTCTTCATAGACATCATCTTCAATCAAATAAATTTCATGCTGATGCAGCAATTTAGCCAATTCAAATTTAATCTCGTCATTGACTGTAAATCCAATCGGATTATGGCTGTTCAGCATCATTAAACAGACTTTAATTGGATAGCTTGTAATGGCTTTTTTAAAGGCCTCTATATCCAGCCCATGTTCTGGGTGTTCTGGAATGGTAATGACCTTTAAGCCCAGATTTTCAGCTGCTTGCCAAGCTCCATAGAAAATCGTTTCCTGCAGCAGAATATAATCACCTGCCTGGGTCATGGCTCTTAAAGACAGATTTAAAGCATCCAGTCCACCAGAGGTAATCACGATGTCAGAGGGATCGGTGGGAATGCCTTGCATGCAATAGCGTTGAGCGATCAGTTTTCTGAGTTCGTAGTTTCCCGGCGGTAAGCTCGGCATTTGCTCATAGCCGACTCGGAATTTTGCCTGTTGCGCCAAGGTTTGCATCAGCTTCGGAGAATAAAGCAGTTGGCTATCGGGAAAAGCGCTTCCCAAGGGAATAATTTTTTCAGATTGAATGGATTTTAAATAACGGAATACCAGTGAGTTAATCTCAATTTTTTCATTCACAATGACTTTTTTTGCGAGCGCAGCTTGTAAGGGATTCTCTGCAACAAAGTAACCTAATTTTTCTTTTGAATAGATCAGTCCTTGAGCTTCCAGTTCTTGATAGGCATTCATGACTGTAATTAAGCTAAACCCTGAAATTTCGACTTGTTGTCTTAAAGAGGGAAGTTTCTCATGTGCTTTCCAAGCCCCTGTTTCAATTAGATGTTTTAGGCTTACGGCGAGTTGTTCTGATTTATACATAAAGTGTCATGCTCATATGAGAAAGGGATAGCCGTGATGACATGGCTATCCGAGGTTTTATCAAATATGCTTTTAATAGGCCAAGCTGAGTAGCAGTCTAAAAATTCCTGCAATTAAGCCTAGGGACAGGAAACCAAAACACCATAATAATATGAACCAGACTGTAGGATTCAAACGATTTTGCATTTTTTTCATCAGGGTCACCTTGCTTAATGATAGCCTTCATCACCAATACGCACTTTGTCACGGAACACCCAGTAGGACAAAAAGGGGCTTTGTTGCATAAATATGTAAGCATCTGATTTAAATAAATTTAATTTTGGATCAAAAAATAATCAAAACTTTTAAAATCATATAGTTATGAAATCTTTGTGCAACAAAGCCTGGGAGAATTCAGAGTGATTCCAAAAAATGATATAAGCTCAGTGTGAATGTGAATCACGTATCTGGGAAAAGCAGTTCAAAGCATATACCTTCTGCGCTATTAATCGCCTGATACATCCCTTGATGAAGCGTCATAATAGATGCCACAATGGATAGTCCCAAACCACCTGTTTGATGATAACTTTGTCTACTGGAACTGCATTGATAAAATCGCTCAAAGATATGCGGCAAATGTTCCGGGGCAATTTCTAAACCACTGGTCACGACCGATAGCGCAATCATAGGCAGTTTGTTGATGATCTTTCGATAGCTATGCACATAAATAGTCCGGTGCTTGCCGCCATGAATCAGGGCATTGGAGAGCAGATTATACAGAGCTTGTTGTAACTGTTCTGGATCTGCCAATAGCTCAGTTGCCTCAAGCTTTAAAACAAAATTGCAGTGTTGTTCTTCGGCTTGATACTCAAAAATGCTGAAGATATTTTCTATAAAGGATTGAAGTTGGATTTTTTGTCTGTTTAAGCAAACCTTCTGCGCATCTGCACGTGCCAGAAATAACATGCTGTCAATCATTCTTTTTAAGCGTTGATAGTCCTCTAGGTTGGAAATCAGTACTTCCTGATATTGTACGGGACTGCGTTCACTCATGAGTAAAATTTCGGTTTGTCCTATTAAATTATTCAATGGTGTTCTAAATTCATGCGCAATGTCTTCTGAAAAACGATTCAGCTGGCTATATCCCAGCTCAATACGGTCGAGCATGGCATTGATATCGGAGGCTAGTTGTGCAATCTCTTGAGGGGGATAGGGCAGATTGAGTCGCTGTTCAAGTTGCTGAATATTTATCGCATGGGTTTGTTCTCGCAGGGTTCTTAATACTTTTAATCCCAGATGGCTAGCAATAGCACAAAGGATGAAAATCGCCAAGATACCTGTGAAAACATAAATGACAAGGCTCTTTTGAAAAGGTGCAATGATGCCTAAACGTTCAGACCACTGTTTGCCTGCAATTAACAGATACGGCTGGCGATTAATTTGAATAGTTTTCCAGGCAATGCGGGTGGGATAAGCATGCGCCGATAAATCTTGGAATTGAATTTGGGGCTGATGGGTAAATTCAGGTAGAGGAATGCCAAGAGGATTAATGCTGATCAGCGCCTGATCACCCTGAATCAATAAAAACAAATTATCCTGATTTCCCAACATGTTTTGATACAGCTTCGGGCGAGCGATAATCTGTTCAATATTGCTACTGTCTTGTAGTAATATTTCCAGTCGCTCAATTCGCTCAATCAAAGCCCTATCTTGCTGAGCAATTAAAATCTGGTTGATACCCAGATAGGTCATAAATGCTACACCGCACAAGACCATTGCAGCACACCCTGTAACCAAGAGTGTTAATCGGAGTTCTAGCGAACGAATCGGTTTCAACATTATTTCTCTGCCGAAATTTTATAGCCCAAACCGCGAACAGTATGAATTAACTTTATATCATGTCCCTCATCAATTTTACTACGTAAACGCCTTACCGCTACATCAATAAAATTGGTATCGGTATCAAAATTGATCTGCCAGACTTCAGAAGCTATTTGCCTGCGCGTAATAATTTCATTCGGATGGCGCAGCAGAAAGCGCAAAAGGTTGAATTCTTTTCTACTGAGTTCTATCGACTGCTCGTTACGCCAGACTTTATGATGGATCAAATCCAATTTCAGATTGGCAATTTCTAATTGGTTTTCCTGTGCATACTGCTGGCGCCTAAGTAGACTTTTAATTCGGGCCAGTAATTCAATATAAGAAAAAGGCTTGGCCAGATAATCATCGGCGCCCAGTTCCAAACCTTTGACCCGATCAATCACCTGATCTTTTGCTGTAAGAAAAATGACCGGAATTTGGGAAAATTGTCGCAAGACTTTCAGGACTGCCCAGCCATCAATATCGGGCAACATTACATCTAATATGACTAGGCTATATGCATGCATCTTTAACTTTTCCAAACCTTCTAGTCCTGAATGGACGCATTGCGCCTCATAGCCAGATTCATTTAACCCTTTAACCAGATATGAGGCGATCTTCGCTTCATCTTCGATAATTAGAATACACATTTTGTTCAGACTCATTTTAAAGATGACAACTTTGTAATGTGATTGTCATCCTTCAAATCATTCAGGTTGTATAAGATTTTTAAAACTTAATTCAGGGCAATCATGATGAACAAACTCAAAGGGCTTATTGCAACAGTAATGCTGATGAGTAGCAGTACTTTTGCACAATCCGTTCAATTCAATCAAGTTTATTCACTTGATTCTCAGTCAGCACGAACTCTTACGGATGCTGCGGTGACTGCGTGTCAAAAAATACAGCACAATATCGCTGTGGTGGTGGTGGATCGGGGCGGAAATACGTTAATGGCAAACAGGCATGAAACTGTCGGACCGCATAATTTGGGCGCAGCTGAAAAGAAAGCCTATACCGCCTTATCGACCAAAACGGCGACTATGTTGTTAAGTCAAAATGCCAATGAAAACAAGGATGCAAAAAATTTAACCACCTTATCTAATCTACTGCTGTTGGGTGGCGGCCTACCTGTGCGTTATGAAAATCAGGTGATCGGTGCCATTGGCGTTGCCGGAGCAGGGGGTGCAAAAAATGACCATTACTGCGCTGAAACAGCTGTTAAGTCTATTTTCAATCCTTAAGGAATTCATCATGTTTAAAAAATTATTGCCACTTTCAACACTATTGTTGACCTCAATGACTTTCGCACAAACTAACCCTTTAAGTGTGCATGTGTTGAATCTAGAAAATGGTCTACCCTCAGCTCAAGTCGAAGTGGTACTCGAAAAAAGTACTGGGAATAAATGGGTGAAGTTAAATCAGCAACATACTGGTCCTAATGGCCGTATTACTGGATTGTTTCCTGAAAATCAGAAGCTTGAAGCCGGTATTTATAAAGTTACTTTTAAAACTGAGGACTGGTTTAAAAAAAATAAGCAAGATACTTTCTTTCCTGAAGTTCCTGTAATTTTTAAGGTAGATGGAAGTGTCAGCCATTATCATATTCCTCTACTTTTAAGTCCTTATGGATATTCGACTTATAGAGGTAACTAAGACTTAACAGGGCTAGTTTAACTAGCCCTTTTATTCGTGCTGAGTCCGTAAACTAGAGAAAAATCACAAAAAATTCATGATTGTACTGTTATTGTTTTAGTCATATTAAAGTCGATAAAGCTTATTGACGCTTCATGATGATTAAAAATGAGAATAGTATGAATCAATTTTCTGAAGAGGACTTATCCAGAATTATAGAAATGGCTTGGGAAGATCGAACTCCTTTTGAAGCTATTTTATGTGAGTATGGTTTAAATGAAGCGGCGGTGATCCGCTTGATGCGGCAAAATATGAAAGCATCGAGTTTTAAAATGTGGCGTGAACGCGTCACCGGCCGAAAAACTAAACATCTGCAACTGCGTTCACCCGACGTGATACGGGCCTATTGTTCACGACAATACAAGCGTTTTTAAGCGTTTGATTTTGAACGCTGTCTGGACTTACGTTTACATCGTTCAGAACAGTATCTGACTTCGTCCCAGCAGCGTTGCCATTTTTTGCGCCAAGTAAAAGGACGCAAACAGTGCATACAGATTTTTTCAGGGAGATGCTGTTTTTTCATGGTTTATAACTCATCAATCCTGCTAAGAAGCTGCTGGGCATGGCTGATGATCTGCGGCCGATCTTTAAGCTTGTCCAGCTGTCGATAGATCATGTACATACGTGGATTAGTACGGAATGTCGCTTCATGCCGGATCATGAAATACCAGTACAGGCTGTTGAAAGGACAGCTGTCCGGTTCGGTACGGGTTTTGACATTGTAGCTACAGTGCTTGCAGTAATCCGACATCTTATGGATGTAATTGCCCGAGGCCGCATAGGGTTTGCTGGCCATCAAGCCCCCATCGGCATGCATTACCATGCCCAGTGTGTTCGGTAGTTCTACCCATGCATATGCATCGGCATATACTGCCAGATACCACTCACTGATCTGCTTCGGGTCTATACCAGTCAATAAGGCAAAATTTCCAGTCACCATCAAACGCTGAATATGATGTGCATACGCATGCTGAAAAGTATTACGGAAACACTCAGCCATGCAGTTCATCTGAGTGCGGCCAGTCCAGTAAAATTGTGGCAACGGGGTTGAGTACTGCAGCGCATTGCGGCTGGCATACTCCGGCATGTACAGCCAGTAAATTCCACGCACATATTCGCGCCAGCCAAGGATCTGCCGGATAAAACCCTCCACCGCATTCAGTGGTGCATGACCGGCATAGTAGGCCGTTTCTGCGGCATCACAGACTTCTCGCGGCAGCAGCAAGCCACAGTTCAGATAAGGCGAGAGCAGGCTGTGAAACAGCATGTCTGCACCCTGAACCATGGCATCCTGATAATCTCCAAAATGCGGCAAACTGTGGGTAATGAAATGCTCCAGTGCAAGCAGAGCATTGCTCCGTGTGGTGGCCCAGCGGAAGTTGTCAAGGCTGCCAGAGTGAAGCGGAAACTCGCGCTCAACCAGTTCCAGTACATCCAGATCAATCTGATCGCGTTCAAAATTAAGTGTTGGAGGCAATGGTGGAGTGCCTGACCATGCCTTGCGATTGGCGCCGTCATAGTTCCACTGTTGTCCAAGTGGCTGCTGTCCCTGCATCAAATAACCGGTCTGTTTACGCATTTCTCGGTAAAAATATTCCATGCGCAACGTCTGGTAGCGGCTGGCCCAGTGCCGGAACTGCTCCGGGCTACAGAAAAAACGATCGTCATCCAGACAGTGTACTGGCAGTTGCAGCTGCTGGCTCCAGTGCTTTTCAATCTGCTGCTGCAGGCGGTATTCCCCGCATCGGGTCATTACCAATTCTGTGACGGGGAACAGCAGTTGCTGTGCCTGTACGAAATCCAGCAGGCTACGAATCGGACTGCCGTACTGAAAAGCATGGTAACGTACACGCCAGCCTTCCGCTTTGAGCTCTTTGGCAAAATGCCGCATTGCGCTAAAAATCAGGGCAATTTTCTGCGGATGATGGGCGACATAAGTCGCTTCCTCAACCACTTCGGCCATCAGGATCACATCCCGGGTACGGTCCAGCGCTTTAAGCGTAGCGAGCTGATGATGAAGCTGGTCACCTAAAATTAAACCGAAACGCATAGCCCTTCCAGACCCGATCAAAGATAGTCTAGTGTAAAGCCAGACAGTTCAATTTTTTGTGAAAACACAGATCAGTCCGCATGTTCAGTAAATTCAACCCGACCAGATGATCTGCTGACATTGCACATGAATCATGATTGCTACAATAACAGAGTGTTCATCTCTATAATGCTACATCCAGTTGATGAAATTCGCTTCGCATTATTCCTGAAGACATAATTGTTGTGAAAATTATGTGATTTTAATCAAAAAGATACAAATTATTATGGTTGTAATTCAGGCAACGTGCGCCTAGTATCTTCCGTGAAGTTACTCCATGTAAGCTTCCTTAGTTTTGTCCCATACACCCCTCTGTATGGGATTTTTTTTAATCAGGGAATTGTCATGAGCATGCATTCAAAAGCGTATATTTTTAGACAGCAGCAATTGCTGGTAGATGATCATTTCCAGTTGCCGCAAGTGGAAAGACTGCAGCACGACCTGAACCTGTCGGAAAATGGCCAGGTCATTGCACGCGATCTAAAAGAAGATGAAATAGTGCCCGAAGGTTATCAACTGGTCCCGATCCGGCAACTGGTACAGGTCTGGAGCAGGCCGCAGTTTGAACAGGCCAGCCGTGCCGTACAGTTACTGGAGTGGCGCCGTAATCATTGCTTTTGCAGCAAATGTGGCCATGCCACCCAGCAGCACGCCAGCCATTATGCCATGGTCTGTCCATCCTGTGGCTATAACCAGTATCCCCGGGTGAATCCCTGTGTGATTACCATCATTACCCGGGGTACAGATGAAATTCTGCTGGCAAAAAATGCCCGCAATAAAACTCAGATGTACAGCCTGATTGCAGGATTTGTTGAAGTCGGCGAAACCTTGGAGGAGGCAGTACGCCGTGAAACGCTGGAAGAAGTCGGGCTACAGATCAAGAATATTCAATATCTGGCCAGCCAACCGTGGCCGTTTCCCAGCAACCTGATGATGGCCTTCAGGGCAGAGTATCACTCGGGTGAGATTCAGATTCAGGAAGATGAACTGAGCGATGCGCAGTTTTTCAAGTTTGATCAGTTACCTGAGATTCCCTTCAAGGGCAGTATTGCCTATGCCATGATTCAGCATGTGATGCATGGTACCCCTGTGGCAGATGACAGCAAAGAATGGCTTTAACCCGGAAACCAGTCTAGGACTTTTTTAGCAGCACGCCTCCTGAATCACATCATTTCGTCTTCACGCTTTGTTCACATGCTGTTGAGTTATCTTAAGCCTAAAATCAAACAAGGCTAAAAAATGAAGATGCTATTCAAGTCTGTTTTGGCAGCGACAACGCTGGCGATAATCAGCTTAAGCTTTACTACGCAAGCTGAAACGGTTCCACCTCAGGCAGTCGATCAGGTAGATATCCAACGGTATGCGGGCAAGTGGTATGAAATTGCGCATCTACCGATGTATTTTCAGCGTAAATGCGTATCGAATATCTCGGCACAATACACTGTCAATGCCGATCAGACTATGGGCGTATTAAATAGCTGCCGGATTGAAAATGGTGAAATGATCAGCTCTGAAGGGGTGGCCTATCCGCAAAATCAGGGCAACAGTAAACTCAAGGTCAGCTTTTTGCCGCCAGGTTTAAGATGGATTCCGTTTACCAAAGGGCATTACTGGGTATTACGCGTGGATCCGGAATATAAAGTGGCGCTGGTCGGTGGACCGAGTACCAAATACCTGTGGATTTTATCGCGCGAACCGCAACTGGATGAAGCCACCTATCAGTCCTATCTGGATACAGCAAAATATTATGGTTATGACATCACAAAACTGATCAAATTGCCGCATTAATCTGTTACCCTTTTGCCGAACTCATTAGTCTCTCTACAGTTCGGCTTTTTTTTATTTCACTTCACATAAAATTCATATCTGACTGATTAGACTCATCAAATAGAATAAAGACAGTCGCTTGAAATAGGATGAGTCCATGTTGAAAAGTCTGATGCGATGGATAGACAGCTGGTCTACACCCACAGCGCCCAAAACCCTGACTGCTGAAAATAGTAAAATTCAGTGGTTCAGAATTTTACCCTTTATTCTACTGCATCTGGCCTGTCTGGCAGTATTCTGGGTGGGGGTATCGTGGTTTGCACTGGGTTTCATGCTCGCATTCTACCTAATCCGCATGTTTTCCATTACGGCCTTTTTTCATCGCTATCTGTCACATAAAACTTTTCAGACTTCGCGTCCGGTACAGTTCCTGTTTGTGTTGATGGGTACCATGAGTGCGCAGCGTGGCCCGCTCTGGTGGGCGGCGCATCACCGTTATCACCATCGCTATACCGATACCTTGCAAGACCCGCATTCCTCCACGCATGGTTTTTGGTACAGCCACGTTGGCTGGTTTTTAAACGAATATAACTTTGCCACGCGTAAAGAAGTCATTAGAGATTGGCTGAAATATCCGGAACTGATCTGGCTGGACCGTTTCAGTTTAATTGTGGTGCTGCTGACCGCGGGCGGTATTTATGCGCTAGGGGAGTGGCTGGCTATGACCTGGCCGCAACTCGGTACCTCCGGCCTGCAATTGCTGGTCTGGGGGTTTGTGGTCTCCACTGTGTTGCTGCTCCATGCCACTTTGTGTATTAACTCATTGGCGCATCATTATGGCAGCCGGGATTTTGACACTGAAGATCACAGCCGCAACAACTTATTCTTGTCACTCATCACCTTAGGCGAAGGCTGGCATAACAATCATCATTACTATGCTGGTAGTACCCGGCAGGGTTTTTACTGGTGGCAGATTGATGTGACCTATTACTTGCTGAAACTCATGTCCTGGCTGGGACTGGTCTGGGGCCTCAAGCCCATTCCGGCACGGATTTATGAAGCCAGTAAAATCGCTCAGGCTCGAAAACATAAAAAAGCTGCTACTGCCGACACTCACACGATTCAATCGAAGGAATCACCATGAAAATTGCAATTATTGGTTCAGGTATTTCCGGTCTGTACGCTGCCTGGAAACTCAGCAAAGTGCATGAAGTCACAGTCTTTGAAAAGAATAACTACTTTGGTGGTCATACCGATACCCATCAGCTGAATATCGAGGGTGAACAGGTTGCGGTGGATAGTGGCTTTATTGTGTTTAATGAGCATAACTATCCGCTGTTTTGCTCGATGCTAAAAGAACTAGGGATTCAATCGCAAAGCAGTGACATGGGCTTTTCGGTGAATAATCAGGTCAGTGGCTTACAGTACAATCCTTCAAAAAAATTCTCGCTGTTGTTCCGACCTCAAAACTTTCTTAATACTGATTTTCGCGCGATGTTGTCGGATCTGTTCCGTTTCTATGCGGCGAATAAAGATCTGGATGTGGAACAGGTCGATGCACAGCTCAGTATTGATGATTATTTAAATCAACATGGTTATAGCGATGCCTTTCGTCAGGAACATCTCTATCCGATGTGTGGGGCGCTATGGTCCTGCCCGGTCGAGCAAGCTGGACAGATTCCGTATAAGTTTGTGGTGAGCTTTTTCCAGCACCATCGCATGTTGCAGCTGAAAGACCGGCCATTATGGCTCACGGTCAAGGGGGGATCAGCTCGCTACGTTCGCGCCATTCAAGCCCAGTGCAATATCACGTTCCGTAAAACTGCTGTGCTTCATGTATCCCGTAGTTTCAATGATGTACTGGTTGAAACAGCACAGGGCAGTGAGCGTTTTGACTGGGTAATCTTTGCCAGTCATGCTGACGACAGCCTGAAACTACTTAAAGATCCGACAGCGCAGGAGCTGGACGTGCTGGGCAAGTTCCGCTATCAGGATAACCGCATGGTGGTGCATTCTGATACCCGCATCATGCCCAAATCTCGTCGCCAATGGGCCAGTTGGCATGTGCATGTGACCCAGAGTCAGGCAACTGAACAGACGCCATTCCAGCACAGTGGTATGCACTATGGTTTCAGCTACTGGATGAACCAGCTGCAGAACCTGAAATGCAAAACCCAGGTCTTTGCCACCCTGAATCCTAATTTTGCCTTGGATCCAAAAAAAGTCTGGGTAGAGCGGCATTACCGCCATCCTGTATTTGATGCCCCCGCAATTGAAGCCCAACAACGCTGGGCTGAGGTCAATGGACAAAACCGGACCTCATACTGTGGCGCCTACTGGGGCTGGGGCTTTCACGAAGATGGGGCGCGTAGTGCATCATGGGTGGTTGATCAGCTATTGCAGCAGACCGAGCAGGTAGCCTAGGAGCACATGATGCAGATGTATCCATTGGCAATCGCCGCTGCCGAAATTAGACACCGCCGTTATTTGCCCAAAGCCCATGCTTTTGAAACTCAGCTGACCTATCTATGGTTTGATCCGGATCAGCTTGCGACCTTTACCCGAAAATCTTGGCTATGGTCCTCTAGCCGCTGGAATTTACTGACCCTGGATGAGCGCGATTTTCTGAGCATGGAATGTGGTTCAATCCGGCAGAAAGTTGCACGCCTGCTAATCAAGCGGGAAAACTATCTGTTACCGCATGCCGCTTCCATCCGGGTGCTGGCCTTGCCGCGCACACTGGGTTTCCGTTTCAATTCCGTAGTGTTTTATCTGGTCTTTGGTGCCACCGACCAGTTGCTCTTTGTGCTGAGTGAAATCACCAACACACCGTGGAATGAACGACAGGTCTACATTCACGACTGCCGGTACAATGCAACTGAATATACGCCGTACCAGAGTCACCAGTTTGACTTCAAGAAGGCCTTTCATGTGTCGCCATTCATGCCGATGGCACTCGATTACCGCTGGCGCTTCAGCTTCTCCGATCAAAATAATGTAATCCATATGCAGCTGTTTCAGCAAGGAATCTTGCAATTTGATGCCACCATGCAATTTTCGTTGCAAGCCATCACAGTTCCTTCACAACAGCATCGCTATGCTGTGCTGAAAGTTCTTGAGCCCTTCAGGATGGTCGGTGGAATTTATCTGCATGCCTTTCGCTTATGGAAGAAGAAAATTCCATTTTACCGACATCCTAAAAAAGAAAAAGGAAACACTTTGTTATGAAAACACTGTTTATGGGAGAAGAAAGCACAATGCCGGTGGTACTGCGCCATCTGCTGAAATTACGTCATGGTCAGCTGATTTTTAAAGGCGTCTGGAACGGGGCTGTCGGGGAAAATAGCGATTTACAGGCGGTGATACAGGTGCATGATGTCCGTCTGATGGATCTGCTGTTCCGTAATGGTGTACTGGGTGCTGCCGAAGGTTTTATCCGTGGCTACTGGAGCAGTGAAGATCTGGTCGATGTGATCCGCATTTTGGCACGTAACCGCGATGTGCTGGACCAGATGAATCAGAATGCAGTGGCCAAAGCCAGCCAGTTACTGTTAAAGGTCTGGTATAAATCGCGCAAGAATTCGATTGATGGCAGCCGCAAAAATATTGCCGAGCATTATGACCTGAGCAATGACTTTTTCAAGCTGTTCCTAGATTCCAGCATGATGTATTCCAGTGCGGTGTTTAAAGAGCCGGGCATGACCCTGGAACAGGCTTCGGATTATAAAAAAGAGCTGATCTGCCAGAAACTGCAACTCAAACCGATGGATCATTTGGTTGAAATTGGCAGCGGCTGGGGCGGTTTTGCCATTTATGCGGCTCAGCATTATGGCTGTAGGGTGACTACCATTACCATTTCCAAAGCTCAGTACGATGAAGCACTCGCCCGAGTTGCTGAAGCAGGGCTGTCTCATCGGGTGTCTGTACAGCTTCAGGACTACCGTTTACTCGAGGGTAAATACGACAAATTGGTGTCCATTGAAATGATTGAAGCAGTTGGTGAGCAATATTTATCAACTTATTTCCGAAAATGCCGCGAGCTGCTGAAACCGAATGGTCTGGCCCTGATTCAGGCCATCACCATTGAAGATGCACGCTATGCCAAAGCCCTGAATACCGTGGACTATATCAAGCGCTATATTTTCCCGGGCAGTTTTATTCCCTGTATCAGTGTCATGACCCAGACCGCTTCCGAACAAAAACTGCGACTCAAACATCTGGAAGATATCGGCCAGAGCTATGCCCAGACCTTGCACTGCTGGCGTCAGCGTTTCTTGCAGCAGCATGATCAGGTACTTGGGCTTGGTTTTGATGAGCGTTTTATCCGCATGTGGGATTTTTATCTGTGTTATTGCGAAGGTGGTTTTAGGGAAGGCGTGATCAGTGATGTACATCTGCTGTTCGAAGCCAGTGCCTACTAAGCCAAGATAAAACAGGAGGGCCGAAATGCTGCTGAATTTACTGATGCTTAATGTCTTTATCATGCTCTGTAGCTGGGTGTTGGTGACCTATAACCGCAGAGCAGGGTTGGTCGATGTCGCTTGGAGTTTCAGTATTGCCCTCAATGTGATTATTGCCGCTTGGGCGATTGACAGTGCACCGATGTTGGTTCGCTTATTTCTGGGACTGGCGAGTGGGATCTGGTTTTCACGGCTGACTTGGCATCTGTTACGGCGCTATGCCAGTGAAACCCAAGAAGACACGCGTTATGCCAACATGCGCCGAGCGATGGGGGAGTATCAGCATCTTGGTTTTCTGGTGTTTTTTATATTTCAGGCAGGATTGGCTCTACTGTTTTCTTACCCAATGCTGAAGCTGTTAAGTATCTCGACCGAGCAATGGAATGACTGGACTTTGGTCACTGTGATTGTGGCGGGCACGATCATGCTATCCGCTTTGATAGGCGAAAGCACTGCCGATCAGCAACTTTACCGTTTTAAGCTAGATCCACAGAATCAAGGTAAAACCATGGATCAGGGTTTGTGGAAATATTCGCGCCATCCGAATTATTTTTTTGAATGGCTGCATTGGTTTGCTTATCCAGTGCTCGGTCTGGCAGCAGGATGCTATGAATTATGGATTTATCCACTGCTGATGTGGCTGTTTCTGTACTACATCACCGGGATTCCCTTTAGTGAACAACAGGCGCTGGCACATCGCGGCGACAACTATAAAGACTATCAACGACGAACTTCAATGTTTATTCCGTGGCCACCCAAACAGTAGGTAAATACATGGACTTTATGATTCAACAATCTTTAAAACTGGTCGAAAGCGGCAAGCTGCCCGATTCGGTGATTCGCGCGGGCATTCGCAGCCTAAGCAAAAAACGTCTGGCACAAGAAGGACGCTTTGACCCGGCACTGGCAGCTCGGCGCTATATGGATGTGCTGCATATGCTGAAAAATAGCGAGATTGCCATTGAGACAGACAAAGCCAATGAGCAGCATTATGAACTGCCGACCGCATTTTTCCAGGCGGTGCTTGGCAAGCGTCTGAAATACAGCGCTAGCCTGTTTGAACACACTCATACCACGCTGGATCAGGCGGAAGAAGCGGCACTTGCCAGCTATTGCCAGCGTGCACAGTTAAAAGATGGACAGGATATTCTGGAAATTGGCTGTGGCTGGGGATCTTTGAGTCTGTATATGGCCGAGCATTATCCCAAGGCCCGTATCACGGTGGTGTCGAATTCCTCGACCCAGCGCCAGTATATTCAGGAACAGGCGCGTCTGAAAAAACTGCAGAACCTGACGGTGATCACCTGCGACGTCAATGTGCTGCAACTGGAACCCGCGTCCTTTGACCGCGTGGTTTCGGTGGAAATGTTTGAACACGTACGTAATTACCAGAAACTGTTTGAAAATATCAGCAGCTGGCTGAAAGCGGATGGTCTGCTCTGGTGCCATATTTTCTGTCACCGTTTCCTGCATTATCCGTTTGAAGTGAAAAATGAATTCGACTGGATGTCGAGATATTTCTTTAGTGGCGGACTGATGCCGGCAGCTTCGACCTTTCTGCATTTCCAGCAGCATTTGCAATTAGAGCAGCACTGGCAATGGGCCGGCACGCAGTATGAACGCACCGCAAATGCCTGGCTGGAGAACATGGACCGGAAACAGGTCGAGCTGCAGCCCCTGTTTGAACAGACCTATGGTGCAGATGCCGCCATCTGGTGGCAACGCTGGCGGATTTTCTTTATGGCCTGTGCCGAGCTGTTCGGTTATGAGCATGGACGCGAGTGGGTGATCGGTCACTTTCTGTTTAAAAAGAAAACCGTATAATTGAATTGCGAATCGGATGGGCCAGCGGGGAATGCACCAATGTTAAAGCTGTTCAGGGACAAACACGATCATCCTCTGGGTGAGGTGTTTAACCGCTATTACTGGCTGCAAATCGGATTCATTGCCCTGTCTGTGGTGATCGGGATTGGCTGTAGTGCTTGGGTAATCAAGGGTTCCCTGCTCAGAACTGCGCTAGAACAGGAAATGTCACACTACTGGCAGCGGCTGGAACGTAATCCGGCTGCTGAACTGCCCGACACCAAAAACCTGTATGGTTACCGCTGGAGCGATGTGCCGCCAGTCCAATTTCGCCACATGCAGCTTGAGCAAGGGGTGAACCGGCATTTTGTCGATGGCAAGGAGCGCATGACCGTGTATGGTGAAAAAGACGGACAGCATGTGCTGCTGGTGTTTGGCGAAAGCAACGTCAACAAGCTGGTCTGGCTGTTTGGTCTGGCACCGCTGATGGTCAGCCTGTTTGTGCTATATAGCGTATTGTGGTGGTGGAACCGTCGGGCCCGACGTTATTTTTCCCCGATTACCCGGTTGGCCAATGCGCTGGAACATATCGACTGGGAACATCAGAAAAATCAGGCTTCGCCTTTTCAGGACATCCGCACCGACTCTAATCTGGAAGCTGAATACCTCAAGCAGGCGCTGGAAAAATATCATCAGGTATTAAGCGAATTTATTCAGCGTGAGCGTGAATTTACCGGAGATGTCAGCCATGAGCTACGCACGCCACTGACCATTTTAAAAGGGAATGTGCAGCTGTGTCAGGCACGCTATGGCGACAACAAGTCCTTTACCCGCCTGCATAACACCATTGAAGACATGCAGCTGCTGGTCGATACCTTGCTGGCCATTGCCCGCAATACCACCAACACTTTAACTGCTGAACCGACCATGCTTTCAGAATGTCTGGACAATCTGGTGCAGGATCTGGAAAGTGTCAGTCATAACAAAGGCATGCAGATAGACCTGCAAAAAGACCTCGATGAACAGCCGCGTAAACTTTATCCATCCATGACCAAAATGGTGTTTGGCAATATTCTGCGCAATGCGCTGAACTATTCACAGGGCACAGAAATTGATGTGATTCTGGAAAAAAATAAAGTGCTGATTGCTGACAATGGGGTCGGCATGCCTTTACCTAACAATTCTAAAGTTCAGGAACTGTCTGGTCAGCAGCTACAACTGGAAATCAAAGGGCATGGTATTGGATTGCAATTGGTGCAAAAGCTATGCAAACAGCTAGGTTGGCGTGTGGAGCTGTTTGACAGGCAATATTATCTTGACACTCATCAGAATGTTGATCTAGCAATGACCACTGGACTGATTGTTGTTGTGTACCTAAATTAGGCTTCATCTTCGAAAGCAATCTTTAAACCAATCCCAGATATGGTGTGAATCAGCTTTTGTTCAAAGGGTTTATCGACCATTTTGCGTAAATTATAGATATGACTGCGCAGAGCATCACTTTCTGGCTCTTCGTCACCCCAAAGCTGCATCATAATTTCCTGTTTGGTCAGTACTTTAGGAGAATGACGCATCAATAGCTTCAAAAGTTTAAACTGAATCGGAGGCAATTCAATGTTCTGCCCAGCTCGAGTTAGCTGTTGTGTTGCTGGGTCCAAAATTAGGTCATGAATTTGCAGACGACTGCTAGATACTTCACCCAGAGAACGTTTGATCAGGGCCTTGACCCGAACCACCAGCTCGTTAAAGTCAAAGGGCTTGACCAGATAATCATCCGTGCCGGAATTGAAGCCTTTGAGTTTATCATCCAAGGTATCCCGAGCGGTAAGCATCAAGACAGGTAAGTCCAACCCTTCTTCATTGCGTAACCACTCGCACAATTCATAACCAGAACCATCAGGCAAATTAATGTCTAGTAGTAAGATATGGTAGCGTTGCTGTTTCAGTAATTGTCTAGCAGCACTCAGATTGCGGGCATGATCGACCACAAAGCCATGTTCTTCCAGAAACTCGCATAGGGTAGAGGCCAGTTCATAATGGTCTTCAACCATCAGGATAAAATGTTTCGACATAGCGGCAGATACTAATTTAATAATTGCTGTTTTAATTTAGCACTAAATGGCTGGGGACCCAGCCATATATTAAAATATTGTTGTGCCAGAGGATGTTTAAGCTGCCCTAAACTTTGCTGGTTCAAAGATAAGCTCAGGGTCTGTGTAGCATGGTTGTATTTTAAACGGTAGAGGTCGCCTGATCTGACCGGACGATACAAATCGGTGATTGGGTTGAATAGAGCATGTATTTTTGCGTCTTTAACATTACGTTTCAGTAAATGTGTGGCCGCACGCTTAAATGCCCATTCCGGAATATTCTGTGTATAGGAAAAGTCCATCTGTATATTTTGTTTTTCCCAGGACTGGCTACAGTTTTGGGCAAAATAACTGGCCATACCGACCTGTTTTTGACCCACCATCAGCGGACCATTGCCGCATTGATTCAGGCTTTGTGCCTGTGCCCATGGACAGAAGCTACATCCCATCACTAACGCTGTACTAATCGCTATTTTTTGAAAGGCAGTAGCCATGAGTAGACCCCTCCAACATAAGGCAGGGAACGGTACAGGCCATTCGCAGGGTCCCAGAAATCCTGCTGGAAAATAATCTTGTTGTTTTCGTTGATCTTGATTTCACTGATACCGTAAGAGTCCATACTGCGGGTCGTGCCGAACAATTTAAAATCATAGGCCATATGCCAGTGCACATAGGCAGAGTCCTGATGATAAGAAGCGTTTAACAGCTTGACGCTGACCTTGCTGACCCGTTTGTTCATGCCTTGAAAGTGCTCGAGTAGATTTTGACGGGATGAAAATTGCGATAGCGTATCGTTAATAAACAGCTGGTCGGCATACAGTGCTCCAGCATTTTCAACGAATTCAGGTGTGCCCAAGGTAT
Source organism: Acinetobacter sp. CIP 53.82 (assembly GCF_000369465.1). Lineage (NCBI taxonomy): Bacteria > Pseudomonadati > Pseudomonadota > Gammaproteobacteria > Moraxellales > Moraxellaceae > Acinetobacter > Acinetobacter sp. CIP 53.82. Next base: position 658,389 of record NZ_KB850045.1, read on the forward strand.
TAAAGGCTGAGGTAAAGCGGAGGCCGATATCCTGAGCTTTAGCCTGATCCAGCGCTATCCCCTGAATACCATTTCTGGATTGGGCGTAATCGGCTGAATAACTGGGAATACTTTTACATCCGGCTAACAACAGAAGCGGCAAGGATAAGGCTGTAGCAATTAGTGTTTTTACAAGTCTCATCATCAGTGTCCGTATGAAGTGTATGTTTATACCTTAGGCAGCACAGCGTGAACAGAATGTGAAATAGACGTTATAGATGAGCAATTGAATAGAATTTTTCAAATCAAAGATTAAATGTTTAACTTTTTTCTTCGGCCATTAACCAATCAATGATATTCATAACATCGCGATTTTCGTTATTTTTTCTGACCATTGCATAAAAATTATAGTCACAATAGATAAAACCAAAAGGGGCAATGATCTTTCCATTTAACATTTCTTTTTCTACTAGAATTTGAGGTGCTATGGCAATTCCTAACCCAGACACGGCAGCTTCTATCATTAAATTCAGACTATCAAAATAACGGTCATTGGATTTTGGTGAAAAGCTTATTTGAAACTGATCAAACCATGTATGCCATGCACTTTTATTTGAGTGGGTATGAAGTAATGGATAGTTTAAAAGATCATTTACGGAATGAAGAAGATTTATTTCACGATTACGAATAGGACCCATGTTATCGGGAAATAACAGATATTTATTCAAAAAGTTGGGAAGTAGATGATGCTCACTGACGCTATTGATAAATATGTCAACTTTTTCTTTTTCTAACAATTTTAAGTCATTACATGTCATTAATTTGATATGGATATTGGGATAAATGACTTCGAGCTTTTCTAATCGAGGAATCAGCCAATTTGCCATAAAACTATGAGAAGCGCCTATGACAACTTCTACTTCTGAAGTTTTATTTGTTAACTCAAAGATGCATTGTTCTAAACGATTAAAAAGCTCCATACAAACGAGCGATAATTCTTCGGCATCCGCCGTCAGAGAGATGGTCGAGGAATGTCGTATAAACAATTTTTTATCCAACCATTCTTCTAACTGCTTTATTTGATGGCTAATCGCGCTATGGGTTACACATAATTCTTCGGCAGCTAAGCTGAAACTTTTATTTCTGGCGACAGCTTCGAAAGCTTTTAAAGCATTAAGAGGAGGTAATGTTCTGCGTTTCATGTTGTAAAATTTTCTAACATCATAAGTTCAAAATATATCAATTATCATAAAAATGAAAATATTTTAAGATCAAACAAGTTTTGATAGTAAAAGAGATATGAGATGACAACCCCTTATACAGGTAATGGTCCTGATGATTTGGGATTTTTTGGTAAATTTGGCGGATGTTACATGCCAGAGAGCTTAATGCCAGCACTTCAAGAATTAGAGCAAGCCTTTAATACTGTTCGGCACAAACCTGAATTTTGGGCTGAATATCAGCAGATTTTAACGGACTTTGTTGGTCGTCCTAGTCCTCTTTTTTATGCAAAAAACCTAACAGCTTATGCAGGCGGCGCTCGAATATATCTCAAGCGAGAAGATTTGAACCATACGGGTGCGCATAAGATCAATAATTGTGTAGGGCAAATCTTATTAGCCAAATTTATGGGGAAAACCAGAATCATTGCAGAAACGGGTGCTGGACAACATGGTGTTGCAACAGCAACGGTTTGCGCGCTGTTTAAGATGAAATGTACTATTTTTATGGGAGAAACAGATATTCAGCGCCAACAAATGAATGTTGAACGTATGAAATTACTCGGTGCTGAAGTCAGAAGTGTTCAAAAAGGTCGTGGGACTTTAAAAGATGCCATGAACGAAGCATTACGTGACTGGATTCGTCATGTGGATACAACCTATTACCTATTGGGTACGGGTGCAGGCCCTCACCCATATCCCACCATGGTGAGAGAATTTCAGAAAATTATTGGTTTAGAAGCCAAAAATCAAATACTCCTGAAAGAAAATAAACTGCCTGATGCTCTAGTTGCTTGCGTTGGTGGGGGATCAAATGCATTAGGGTTGATGCATCCTTTTCTAGAAGACCTGAATGTCAAAATGTTTGGCGTTGAGGCAGGTGGAAAAGGAACAAATAGTGGTGAACATGCCGCCTCTATTTGCAAAGGTCAAGTTGGTGTGCTGCATGGCAATTTAACCTATTTATTACAAGATTCAGATGGGCAGATTTTAGAAGGACACTCTATATCGGCCGGCTTGGATTATCCTGGTGTTGGTCCTGAGCATGGTCTTCTGTTTGAAACAGGACGTGTGACATATACGGCGATCACCGATCAAGAAGCGGTAAATGCATTTCAGCTTTTAAGCCAACAGGAGGGCATTATTCCTGCGCTTGAGAGTTCTCATGCAATTGCGTATGCGATTCAACTTGCTCAAGAAATGCAGCCAGAACAGATCATTATTGTCAATTTAAGTGGCAGAGGTGACAAAGACTTAAACACGGTCAAAAAATATCTTGCAGGAGCTACAGCATGAACCGTCTAGATCAAAAATTAGAGCAATTGAAACTGGAAAATCGAAGCGGTCTGGTCTGTTATTTTACTGCTGGAGATCCTAATTTCGCAGAAAGTTGTCGTTTGTTAAGCCAATTGGGTCAAGCAGGGGCTGACATTATTGAAGTGGGTATTCCATTTTCTGATCCAGTAGCAGATGGAGAGATCATTCAGGCAGCGCATCTTCGGGCTTTAGATGCAGGTCAAACGGTAAAACAGACCATTGAGTTGGTAAAAGTAATCAGGCTGCATGATGACCAGACACCAATAATTTTCATGACTTATTTAAATCCGATTATGCAATATGCTTTTGAGACACTTATCGCCGAAACAGAAAATCTTATAGATGGAATATTGATTTTAGATGCTCCATATGGATATCGAGAAAAATTTGAGGTGCAATTAAATGAAAAAAATATGCATTTAATTGCAATGACCGCGCCGACGACCCCAATTGAAAGGTTAGAGCAAATTTCAGCGCGCGCGACAGGGTTTTTATATCATGTTGCAGAAAATGGATTAACAGGAGGAGACTTCAATTTATCTAATCTTGAGAAAAAGATGACTGAAATTAAGCCGATTTTTAATATTCCTGTTGCAATTGGTTTTGGGATCAAAAATGAAAGCCATGTTAAAGCACTAGCCAATAAAGTAGATCTTATTATCATTGGCTCAGCGCTTGTCGATACTTTTTTTAATAAGGGAATGAATGCGACTTTAGAAAAAGTGACGGTTTTTGCACAGATACTGAGACAAAATAAAGAATAGTCAGGCACCTTTCATAAATCTTCTTTAAAACCATAATTGAATATAAAACAATATTTTATATTAGACTTCTCCCGTGAGGGAGATGGAACTTTATACGTGGATTTTTTTCTAAAAGTGATCGCTTTTTAAAAATCACTATTATCATATAGATGTGACATGCGTTTTTGCTTTGTTTCAAGATAAGCTTTGTTAAAGATATTTAAACCAACTTTTAAAGGAATACGTTCAACAACATTAATTCCTAAATCAGTTAAAGATTTAATTTTAAGGGGGTTATTTGTAATGAGTTTTACATTCTTTATTTTTAAATAATCTAACATAATGGTACACATATCATATTTACGAGCATCTGCTGGTAAATTTAATAATAAATTGGCGTCAAGAGTATCATGTCCTTGATCTTGAAGGGCGTAAGCTCGAATTTTATTGGTTAGTCCTATGCCGCGACCTTCTTGGCGTAAGTATAAGATCACACCTTGACCTGCATCATTAATCATTTTCATGGTTGAATGTAATTGGGGGCCACAATCACATTTGAGTGATCCAAAAGCGTCACCTGTCAAGCACTCTGAATGAATTCTAACGAGTACAGGTTGATTAGAAATAGTACCCATGCCTTTGGCAAGAGCGATATGTTCTTCACCAGTACTTTGGTCTTGAAATGCTATAATTTCAAAATCACCAAATGCAGTAGGTAGTTTTGATTTTGAAACAAATTCTATAGCCATTGAAGAATACACCTATATAAATTTATATTTGATACGATTTACTTAATCTATCTTAAAAGCATCGGCTAAATTTTTTACAATTATAAATTTCAGCGTTTTACTTCTGATTAAAGAGTATGTATTTAATAGTGAATTTTTTGTGAAATGTTAAGTTGACAAAAACAACTAACCAGGTGGAAAAGTTTTTTAGTTAGCCAATGTTCACACATGCCTCGCATTGTTTCTATCCTACTCAGCCTAGAACAGCAAGAACAACTCATTTTTTTGACTAAGCATGCAAAACATTCGCGTGAAAGGCAACGTACCTAAATGATTCTTTTGCTTTCTGAAAGTAAAAGTGTTGTAGAAGTTGCTGTTTTACAAGAATGTATTTGATAAAAGATAAGGCTACTACGTCGACGTTGGGAGCTATATGAATTTGAATCGATCTAAGATGGGCATCGCTTAAGTCGGTGCAATACATTAACCTCGGACGATCAGGCGAAAATTCTAGGTTGGGTCAATACAACTACACTCGGCGCAGAACAAATCTGAGTCTAATTATATGAAGGATATAATGTGTCCGTGTCGATAATGTCAGTCAGTTAAGCAAACATTAGCAAAATGTAGTAAAAATGAGTGTATGCCAATACGCTCATTTTTTATGACTTTATCTGAAAATTTAGATTGCACTCTCCAAAAAGCCTCCCCCTCACTCGAGCCTGTAAATTAAATTGTGTAATTGCCTGAATTTGCTAAAGGAATCAAAACAGAAGACGATCTCAACCAATTCACCCGATTGTTGACCAAACTCACTGTTGAAACGGCTCTTAATGCCGAACTTACCGAACATCTCGGACATGAAAAAAATGCCCGTAAATCTGGCTCTCCTTCGGGGTATTATTTTTTCTTATGAACAATATTTTTTTTAATTTTGTTATCTTTAAGATAAATCATCTGAAAAACTTCAGATATTAAATAGTCTATAGAGTTCTTTCATAAGTCATTTTTTACTCAGCTCTAAATTATAGATTCCCGCAATTAAATTGAATCTCAAACCAAGTCTTTTACCTCGGTTGCGATATCGCTCGGCAAGGATTTTGAAGGTTTTTAAACTACCAAATACATGCTCAATGCCAATTCTTCTTTTATTAATTTCTTGATTGTAAAGCTTTAGCTCAGGAGTCAGTTTGCAACATTTTTTTGCTTTTAATGGCAATAGACTATTTGGATACACTGCGTAAATCCCTTGATAGCCTTTATCTGCAAGAATAAAGGAGCCTACAGGAATCTGATTCAAGTTACGTTTGAAGAGTTCGAAATCATGTACAGCACCATGACTTGTACATAAACTCAGAATTTTCTGAGTTCTATAATGAATGATGGCTTGAACTTTAAAAGTATGTGCCTTCTTTTTACCACTATAGCTCTTCTTCTATTTTTTTAGGTCTTTGTATTGGAATTTCTGTGGCATCTACGATCACCACATTCCAGTCAATACCTTCGCCTTCAGGCAAATTCTTCGGTAAATTAAATAGATTAGACTTGATTAGGAAATCCTCTACATGGCGAACGATTCTTGAAGCAGTAGGCTCTGACACGCCATAACTTGTTGCGACATGGAATAAAGTTCGGTATTCACGCCAATAGCTCAGACAAAGTAAAACCTGATCTTCTACACTTAATTTAGATGGTCTACCTTTTACAGGGATATGCATTTTTAGTTGTTCAACCATTAAATCAAAGGTTGACCATGAAATGCCTGTATATCGCTTAAACTGTGTTTCAGAAAGGTTCTTTGAATCGATGTATTTCATCCGTAGATTATGCCGTACTTCTCAAAAATTGAGAAAGCAAATATCCGTCAAAGAGTAAGATCATTTTTTGATTTATGAAAGAGATCTTATGTATAAAAGCAAAAAAGAGTAATAAATATATAAACACTTCAAGCTTATTAATTAGGGAACTTTAATTTTAAAATCTTTACGTAACCAAGCCATTTATAATGAAAACCCAAAATTATAACTTTTTCCCTAAATGATTCATTTTCAAAATAAAGACTAAAAGTACCGGACTTAGCAGCACCCAGAGCGCAACGAAGCTAATACTCTTGCTAAACTGTGCACTTAAGAGCCACATCACCATACATAAAATAGTGCCTGACGTGATTTGAACCAAGACTGGAAATGTCGCGAGTAGGGCATATCTGGAGGTTCTGGTTTTGATGATCTGTTTTTCACTGACGGTATAAAAACCAAAACAGGCCAGCCAGAGAAGTCCAAGCACTGCAATCCATATCATGATGAAGATCCTTGCTGCACAGTTTTGAGTTTGGTCTGGATTTTACGGACCGCCTTTTGCTGAATAGGGTGAATATTCTGGTGTAAAAAGCAAGCAAGCAGTGCCAATAGCCAGAGCATCAAATCAATACGTAAAAACAACCAGTAGCTTTTAAACGAATCAATATCGTGTTGCGAAGCCAGATAATACATATCAATCAGCGGAAGCATGAACGCCGCACCCATCAGGATTTTGAGTTGGGTTTTCCATAAATACTGCTGTGGCGTTAAACAGGCCAGCATGAAACTGCCAATCCAGATAATGAAAAAACTATAAATTTCATAATTCGGTGCACCTGCAGGGATGCTGACAAAACGATTGGCATACAGATAGCCGAGCATGGCCAGCGGAAGGCCAAGGATCATGCTGATATTTAAACGGTTAACTAGATAGTATCCGAGATGAAAACGTACCGACTTTTTCTGCATCTGACGTTTCAGGCTCCAGAGCAATAAACCCGAGGCAATCATGGCGCAACCTAAGAGGCCGGAAAAAAACAGAGCCAACCGTAACACCGGGTCAGCAAAACGTGCCATATGCAAGCCATACACGCCGGCATTTAAAGTGGCAATTGCACTGTCATTACGTGTGTTTTTTAGCAGTTTACCTGTGGCGGCATTGAATGTGAGTTGAGCCTGATTTCGGGTAATAGAATGATCTTTCAGTTCCGTGAAGGTGATTTGAGCCAGTTGGGTATTGGGCTGTTTAACGGTAATGCTCTCAAATTCAGTCTGTCCCCAATGCTGCTGTACCGTTGTAGTAAAATGCTGAACAGGAAGCATGTTGCTTTTGACAGGCGCAGTAGAAATAGCTGATCCATTTACAGTCTGGATATCTTCAAAATATTGAAAAGGATGTTCCGGATATAACTTTTTCATACCAGACGGCAGGATAATATAAAAGAAAATCGCCAATCCGGTAAAGGTAATAGTCAGGAAAAAGGGAAGTGCAATTACCGAACTGACATTATGAAAATCCAGATAGGATCGTTGTCCTTTAAAGGCCCTTAAGGTAAAAAAGTCGGTCAGGATTTTTTTGTGGGTAATAATTCCTGAAATCAGGGTGATCAGCATGATAAATGCTGCAATGGTCACCATCAGACGCCCGATGGTGTAGGGCATACCATACAGTTGAAAATGAAAATTATAGAAAAAATCTCCGCCTTGTGTCGCTGAAAGGGTTAATTCACGGCCCGTCGAGGCATCTAGAGTTTTCATTTCATAGTGGCCATCGGGTGTTTGCCAATAGATTTTATTGACCGGCGCGGCGGGATGAGCGACGCCAATGTACCAGTGCTGCGCATCTGCTGCATGTTGCTGTAAATATTGATAGGCCTTTTTGACCGCGGTGTCCTGATTTACCTGCATTGAGGCAAATTGTGGCTGCATCCACATGGTAATTTCATGACGATAATAGGTCACTGCACCGGTTAAAAAGATCGCGAAAAGCAGCCAGCCAAAGCTTAAACCCAGCCATGAATGCAGCCATGCCATAGATTGACGGACAGATTTATGCATGGTTTAACCTGTGAAGTGCGAGAGAATAAACAAGAGGGTGATGGGCACTAAGCCATATACAGAAAGCTTTTTTAAACTTTGAATACAGAAGATTCCAATCACGAAGCAGATATAAAAAATCAGTGCAGTAAAGGCCGCCAGATAGACCGATTCGGCTTTGGGAAGATAGGCTTGTAAAAAATAAGCCAGATCGCGTGCTATCAGGTAACTGCCTAGATAGCCCAGCCCAAAGCATATCCCCAGGCGGTACAGGATAGCGAGGGGCTGAATCACAGAAATCGAAATCATAGAGGACCTTTAGTTGCATCTCGACAAGAAAAATGAGTGGCTTAATGCACAAAGCTGAGCGTGGTGACAAAATATTGTTTTTTATAGGCTTGCTGATTAAAGGTGCCTGCTTGATCTAATTCTTTTGCCACTTCAAGCACGTACTGACCTTTCCATGGCGTAGCAATCGTAATTTGTCCCTGGCTATTGGTGGTGTATTTTTTCAGCCAGTACTGTGGAGAAAAGACGGTAACCTCCAGATCAGCCGCGGGCTTGCCTTGATACAGCACGGTAAAGGTATTGCTGTTGCGCTGGGCGGGGATAATATCCAGCTCGGATTCGGCTTTCAGATGCTGTCGGCCGGCTTTGGCATGGTAGCTCAGTAAAGATTCACCATAGATCAGTTCATGGCTGAGTTTTACATCAGCCTGATCTTGCGTGGCATAGACCAGATGATTCTGCTGAAGCTGAGGACTGAAGATTTTTTTGGCCTGAACCACTTTAGCTTGATTGAATGACTTTAAGGCACCTTCCTGAGTTTCTTTCAGCTGTTCACTGTATTCACCAAAGAAGGCATAGGTTTGAGCATTTGGGCCACGTTCCAGCCACAGCATATGCGCTTGGGCAGACAAGCTCATCGACAAGCCCATTGTCAACGCTATCATTTTTTTCATGTGTTTTTACCTGTTTTTTAAATAAAAGGATTGGCCCTGAAAAATCTTCAAGGCCAAGGGAGTAATCAATATTTGAATTTCACCGCAACGCTATAATTTGCCGGCGCACCATAGAAGCCTTGCTGGTTCGGGAAATTGAACAGGTATTTTTCATTGGTCAGATTATTTCCATTGGCCTGCAGGGTGATATGCTCATTCAGCTCATAACTGGTCATCAGGTTGACCAGTGCATACGCATCCTGTTCAAGCACACCCGCTTGCTGGGTCACGCCATTTGTGGTCGTTTCAGGTACTTCCAGATAGGTTTTATCCTGCCATTGCAGCCCAAGCCCCAGTTTGAGTTTTGGAATTTGTGGTACCTGGTAGGTCGTTAACAGATTAAAAGACTGGCTCGGATTAAAGGTACGGGCATCGCCGCCGTTGATCAGATCTTTGAGGCTAAACTGGGTATAACCAAAACTGAGATTGAGATGATCGCTTAACTGCCCGGCAAGGCTGAATTCATACCCTTGAGAACGTAAATCGCTGACTTGGGTTTTGCGTAACGTCGGAATGCCATCAGAGTCGCGTAGCGGATAATTACTTTGTTCTGTCCTGAAGATGGCCATGGTGGCAGTCAGTCTGTCATCTAACCAGGAACTTTTAATGCCGGCTTCGTAACTTTCACCTTCAATCGGTTTATTGAGATTGCCATCTGCCGCTTTGCTGGTTTGCGGACGGAAAATGGAGGTATAGCTTAAATAGCCGGTATATTCAGGACTGAAGTTATACGTTAGGCCGGCATAGGGGAGGACTTTATCTTCATCATAAATGGTGTCGGTACCATAACTGCTGCCTGTACTTTTGGCTTGTACATAATTGGCACCAAGCAGTACTTTGAGATCATCATTCAGATGCAGACGGGTGGCGGCATACAGGCTCTGATTTTTCTGCCGGATATGCATTTCCCCACTGGTTTTCGATAGATCCCAGCTCGGTTCTTCCGGGGTAAAACTGGCTAAATCTGTGGTGAGAGGCTGGGCAAAACGACCTCCGTAACCCAGTTCATCCAGCTGGTTTTCTGCCCAGATATACCCGACAGATGCTTCATGACGTTGTCCCCAGAGTGGATAAGTACCACTGAAACTCAGACTGGCTTGCTGCTGTTTATTGTCATCCAGATACATGCCCGGATAGAGAAACACGCCTGATGTGCCATCAGCCCCTGGCCGGCCGGACAGATATAAAAGTTTTGCATCCCGTTTTGTCCGCTTTTTGTCATAGCTGAGTTTGGCCGTCCAGTCACCCCCGAGTTTTTTTTCAATCTCGGCAAAATAGTTTTTAATATTGCTATCCCAATAGGCCCAGTCCGGACTGTAATTATAGTTTTGTGGATAATGAAGCTGTTCGCCTTCGGTGTTGATGAGCGGATTGGAACCCCAGTTCACGCTATTCGGTTGATGCTGGGTTTCGCTATACCCGGCGGTCAACAGGGTGGTATCGGTCAGATCTGCTTCTAGCACAGCCCCGACACCGTTTTTCTCCAGGCTATAACGCTCCAGATAACTGTCACCCGTCTGCTGATAACCAAACAGTCGCCCTCGGATTCTGCCATCTTCCGTCAGGGCGGAGGATACATCGGCTTCATAGCGCTGGGTATTCCATGAACCGTAACTGGCATTGAGTGCTGCCTGAAAGTCCTGAGTCGGGCGTTTTCGAATCAAGTTAATGGTTGCGCCCGGATCGCCAATCCCATTATTCAAGGCATTGGCACCTTTAACGACTTCAATCCGGTCAAATAAAAAACTGTCCGGATTGTCATTATTATAATTATAGCCTTCAAGCGGCAGCCCAACGCCGTCGACCAGCACATTGGAAATTTCAAAGCCGCGTGAGAGGTAAGAGCTTCGTTCCGTTTCCTGATTGCTCACCATAATACCGGGGGAGTTGCGCAGGACATCGCGGGTATTGTTCAGGCTAAAGTCATCCAGTTGCTGGCGCGTGACCACATTGACCGTTTGCGGCGTTTCTTTGAGTGGAATATCGAGCTTGGAGGCTGTTGCAGAGTTTTGAATAATATAACGTTGAGTATGTTCAGAACTTTGATCTGCCTTAGCGGGTTCAGCGGTCATGGTAATAGTGGCGAGCTGCTGCGTATCTTCTGCAAAGCCTTGTTGACACACTAAAATTGCAAGACTTAGCAAAGATAGCTTGAAGGATGGGTGCACGATGTAGGACATTTTTGTTAATGAAAATGATAATAATTATCATAAATTTTATTTGTTAATTTATTGCAAAGCAATCCTGATTCCATAGGAAATATGAATGAAAGATGAATAAATCATGGAGAAATTAGGAGGTCGTGCGCTTAAGTGTGAGATAGAAGGTAGCTATTTTTAGGAAAAATAAGGGGTTACTGTATTAGCTATTTCTGGCCAGTTCCTCCTGTATATATTGTTATATATTCTTTTAAATATTCTGGTTGGATGTTTTGGTGTTAAGTGATTGGCTTTTGAATAAGAATTGGGGGATAGAGGAGGTATTTTGCATCTTAGTCTATAAGAGATGACATCAATTCAATGATCGGGATAATGCAAAGCTTCTTTATCAAAGTTTTGCTCTGGTGAACAGGATTGGTGTCATATTGCTGTCAGCCATTTTTCAGTTCAACCACCTGAGTTCCTGTTCGCATCGAGATGACTTCATTTTTGAGCTACTCATATCAGCCCCTATGAATGACAGATAATCCAGTGACCTAGATGTTTTCATAAAGATAGACTATACAAAGAACTGAGCCTATTTAAGCATCTTTATTCAATCCGGTATTCAAAGGTATTTTTAATTTTAGCAACTTCAACAGCCTGACCATTGACGATCCGTGGCTGGTATTTGAACTGCCGGGCTGCATTGAGTGAAGGACGCACAAATATCGGATCACAGTCTGTTAATGCTTTAGGATTTACCACTTGGCCTTGAGTATTCACGCTATATTCGACCGTGCAGTTGCCTTCCAATTCATTCTCCAGAGCTCGCATTGGGTAATCCGGTTTCACTTTTGAAATCGGTTTATAGTTTTTTTCATCAAATACAGGCGGAGGTTGTGTATTTTCCGCCACTATCGGTTTGCTGACAGATGGCGCCGGCTGTGTGGTCGCAGCAGGCTGGGCCGGTGCAGGAGGAGCCTCATGCGTCACTACTGCAGTAGTTTGCATGGTGGTGGATGTATGATCTGTCATTGCTTGTGAGCTGGTGATTTTGGGTTGAGGATTTGGCTCTGGTCTTGCTTTGGCAGATTGGTTTGAAACTGGCTTCGCTTTAACCGGCTGAACGGGTTGAGTTGGCGCGGACTGGACTGGTGCAGCGACTGGGGGCATTACTTGAGGTTGAGCTGGTTCTTGAGTTGGCGCATGTTCAGGTTGGAGCTGAGGTGATATGTCAGCTTTTGGAAGCTGTATAAATTTAACCTGTACCGACTTGGGTGTGACTTCTTGGATGGGACTGTCAAAATTCTGGTTTAACACGCTGTAGACCAGGGTGGCATGCAATACAGCCGTCACAGAGAAAGCGACAGCAGTTGCTGGATTAATCCGTGATATGCTTTTCACTGATCCTGCTCCTCGGTGACTAGGCCCAATTGCTCAACGCCACTTTGTTGTAGCAATCCAATGGTTTGTGCAACAAGCTCATAATTGGCGCTACGATCCGCACGAATAAACACCTGAATATCCTGATGGATTTGTAGCAGTGGAGATAATTTTTCTTTCATTTCTGTCAGACTCGTTGCCCGATCGGTGACTTGTGTAGTATCGACACTTTCTCCCACATTCCAGTAATAGCGGCCATCTTCTTGAATCGAAATAGTAATGACTTTTTGTTCCTTGGGGGTGACCAGAGTTTCAGCCTCCAGATTCGGCAAGTTCACTTTTATGCCTTGGGTGAGCATGGGAGCAGTGACCATAAAAATCACCAGCAGCACGAGCATCACGTCGATATAGGGAACAACGTTCATTTCTGCGTTGAGTGCGTGCTTTTTCTGACGTTTCTGCATGTGGTATTAATTTCCTGCCTGTAAAAAACGCAGCATTCGGGTTTGTAATTCATTGCCGAAACTGTAATAACTATTAGAAATTTTTTCTGCACGGGCGCTCAGGCGGTTATAGGCAACCACCGCAGGAATGGCTGCAAATAAACCAATGGCGGTGGCAATTAATGCTTCCGCAATACCCGGTGCGACAGCGGAAAGGGTGGCTTGTTCAAGCTGAGACAGGCCAATAAAAGAATTCATGATGCCCCAGACGGTGCCAAACAAACCGATATAGGGGCTGACTGAACCCACAGTTGCCAGAAAACTCAGGTGCTTTTCCAGCTTTTCTTCCTGTTCACTGACACTGGTGAGCAAACGTCGTTCAACTTGATCGGTTACCGCTGCCGAGGAGAGGCGAGTGCTGGTATGTTGAAGTGTATGAAATTCATCCAGGCCGGCCTGATAGATCTGCCCAAGCCCCCCTGATTTCGGCTCGGATGGTTCGGTTGTGGCAAGTGGAAAAGGCTGTTGGCGGAACTGGCTTAAAAAGACTTTATTCGCAGCTGTTTCCTGACGCAGACGAATACTCTGTTTGATAATGACATACCAGCTAATAATGGATGCCAGTAATAAAATCAGCATTACTGCTTGAACCAGCAGACTGGCATGGCTAATCAATTCCCATACTGAAAGCTGTGCTGCAGATGGATTCGACATAAAAACCTCAATAAAATTATTCTTAGATGAAACACAGGTACAGCGCCGTAGGCTGTACCTGAGACAAGGGTTTATTCCAGACCCAAGGCTTGTGCAATTTTTTCCCAGGCCACATATTTGTAGTTCTGATTGCCTTCTGGCATACGCTTACGTCCGTCCTGAACCACCAGCATACCTTTTTTCCAGATGCCTCCCAGATTGGCTGAGGTCACCTCAAGCCCGTCCGTTTCAGAGACCGCATCAATCTCGTGATTCAGATTGGCTGAGATTTTAAATTTCCCGCGCAGCTGATAAGGGGCGGCAGCATCGACCACAACATAACTGTCATCTCCCTGGCTGGAAATGACCAGATAATCACGTACTTGACCTTTATAAATGGCCAGTCCTTCAATGTCCGCCTTGACCTGTTCCCCAACAGTAATCACCGGTTGTAGCTGAATCTGCTTAGGGTCATCCAGCCTGGTGGTCCACACTGCTTTTGCTTCTTCACCGATATAGATCCGGTCATGTTCATCATCCACCACACAGCCTTCAGGCTGGCTAGATACTTTAAACCTAAGGACTTCCTCTGCGCTCAGGCCGCTTGCCTTGCTTTGAATCTTATATTGCACAAAAGTGCCATTTTTATCGTTTGGAATGGCAAAGGTTTCACCTTGCCGGTTCTGGTACATACAGAATCCATAGATGTTATTGAGATCTGTTGGCAGTTCTCCTAAATCTTTGACCTGTCCAGTTTTTTGATGGATGCTGAACAGGTGAAGGCTGTTCTGATCGCGGTTGGTGGCGATGGCTAAATCGACTGTCTGTTGCCCCAGTTTGAAATTCGGTCGAATATCAACATTATTCAGACGGCCGACTTTTAAGTATTGCAGCTGTTTCCCGTTCAGGTCGTAGACCGCAAGGCCACCTTGTTTATCTGTACCCAGTACACGTGACAGACGTGGGTTAGCCTGATTGACCCAGATTGCGGGATCATCAGCCGCATCACCACGGCTTGGAACCAAATCGGTTTCGACATCTGCCGGGATGGCTAAGCCTGCTTTTTTAGGAGGCAGGGCTTGCGTGGTCCAGTTAATGTTCAATAGCTTGATCTGATCATCAACCAGTAACAGCTGTTTCTGGTCTTGGGTACCTTTCAGGCTGATACGTTCAGGCTCATCTACATTCTGTAGAGAGAGTGGAGGTAATTTGTGCCATGAAGTACCCTCAATGCGATAGCGGTACAGCACAGCTTTGGATTCATCCATTGCTGCCAGTGCATTGTCGATCAAGCTTAGTCCGCTAACATTGCCTAGAATTGATCCATACGGATGATTCAAATCTACTGGATAGCGGATCAGATCTGCTTCAGGATCTGCCTCATAGGCCCAAATGCCCACATCTTCTTCATTGATATACAATTTGTCATGATGGTCATCTACCACACAAAAACCACTGTTGGGTGGCAGGCTCATGTTACGAATAAAACGAGGGCTAATCTGGTTTGAGCCTCCAGACTGAATCATCCATTGCTCCCCGATACCTTCTTCTCCCACCAGAAAGCTATATAAAGATTGATCAGGCGTGAGATACAGGCAGTTATCTTCGGTTTTAAAGCTACGGGCCGCCAGATAGACAGGCTTTGCCCAGGTTCCGGTGTTTAAATCAAAACGGAAAATGACCGGTCGCTGCTGAAGTAAATCAGTGGTCTGGATAATCAGCTGTTGGCCAATGCTGCGATAGTCAATTTTACTGAACGAGCCGGGAATATGCTGTACACGTTGGGCATTTGAATTCCACAGGCTTAGGCCTTGGGTTTTGCTGCTGGTGAGCACTTGAGCATTTAAACCATCAATCTCAATCCAATGTGCATCTTCGACGGTGATGGGTAACTTGAAAATTTGCTCCACCGGCAGCGCAGGCTGATCCAATGCTGAAAGAGTCTGTTCCAGATGAAGCGGGCTGCTGATGGTATTCTTTTGGGTATGAGCAGAGGAGGTGCAGCCAGATAAAGCCACAAGCGCTGCACAGAAGGTGCTTAATTTAAAAAGCATTGTCATGATTTTTCTCTAAATAAAAAGTACCCAAAGCCAAAGTGGCTTTGGGTGAGCTAAAGGCTTAGAAATGTGTGAATTTCAGACCAACTTTATAGCTCGGGCCGTATTCTTCGTATTGCGCGTTATAATGACGATTGCCGTTATAGTTGTAATACACTTCATCGGTCAGGTTTTGTGCATTAAAGAACAGCTGGATATTTTTGTTAAAATTCACATGACCGCTCAAATCAACAAACACCTGATCATCGGTATATAAATCTTTTTCTGGCTCATCAATGCCAGAAATTTCATTCAGATAACGGGATTTATAGTTGGCGGCAAGACGCAGACCCACACGGTCGTTTTCCCAGCCGATCATGGCATTACCGACCACTTTAGATTGGCTTGGGAAATTAATGGTTCGGGTCATCAATTCACCATCGACCATACCATCAATATCGGCTTTGGCACGACTGAAGGTGCTGTTGAGACCAAAGATGAAGTTATGCCATTTTTGGCTATAGCCGAGTTCTACACCGTAAATTTTGGCGGATGAACCGTTTTTGAAAGTCATGGCTTCATCAAAATCGATCCAGTCACCAGTGCCTGCAACGTTAGCGTTATAAATAAAGTGATCAATATCTTTATAGAACGCATTCATGGAAATTACGCTGGCATCACCAAAGTATTTCTCTACGCCTAAATCAAAGTTGGAGGCTTCCAGCGCTTTAAGATTTGGATTACCAAACTCGGCTTCATCACCATCAATATAAATTCCCGGTCGGGATTGTTCAAAGTTTGGACGTACCACAGTATTGGTCCATGCGGCTCTTAAAATAGCATCACTACTTAATTGATATTTAAGATGCAGGCTCGGTAACCAGTGATCATAATCATTTTGGGTCGAAACAGCCGTGCTTTCACCGTCCAGAATCCGATAGCCTTGTGTTTCAAAATCGGTATCTTCATAGCGTAAACCCGCAATCACCCGTAACCGATCAAAATCAATGGTATTCATGACGTAAGCGGCATGAATATCTTCCGAAGTTTTATAATCGTTGATGACCGATTCTTCAGCATCTCGCCAGTCATTCAGGTTGAGCTGGGCCAGTTGGTTATGGATCGGGCCACTAGACAAGGTCGGGCCGAACTGTGCCAGTTCATAATGACCGTTTGAACCAAAATGGGCAGGGGATGTGTCTAAATCTTCAACTTTCCAGATTTCAGTATCATTGGTTTTGGTGCGCTGGCTGACTTTTGCCCCAAATTTGAAGATAGATGCATAATCGTTGAGCAGATAATCGCGGCTCAGATCGAATTTGGCATTTTTCTCTTTATCTTTGGCTGTGCTTTTTTCCCATTCTACTTCATCGAGTTCATATTGGCTTGGGTCATAGAAGCTGGCCGCGCCTTTCACGACAGGAATACGCGTGCTTGAATATTGCAGATCATCAAATTCACCGACAAATCCGGCACCGGCAATACCGCCCGGATTCTTTTCCGAGGCTTCGCTATAGCCGAGCTGAGCTTCCAGCGTCCACTGATCAAAACGGTTTTTACCGCCTAGCACAAAGGATTTAATTTCCTGGGTTTCTTCACGTTCTTTCAGTTCACGAACTACTTCTGCACTGCCTGGTGTATTTATGGCGAGCGGATCGGAAAATTCAACACCTGCAGCCTGACGGGTTTCATTGTCCTGGAAGCGGCTATATAAGGTACGTAAATAGTATTCACTGTTCTTATTTGGTCGAAAATCGAAATTCAGGCCCGCGCCCAGACGTTCACGTTCAATATCATATTGACGCATTTCTGTTTCTTCGAGCAGGCCATCCTCCCATTTCCCTCCGGTTTCAACGTTATCTGAACCAAAGGTACGCTCTTGCCAGCTCAGGGCTGCAGCGACACCAAAATTATCGGTGCCGGAACCGAGACTGAATTTCTGGCTCACCGCACCTGATACTTTCGGGCTATATTCTTCACGTTTTTCATCATAACCGCCTTCAACTGCAGCCGTATAAAACAGGCCGTCATGATCAAACGCCGACAGACTTTCAACCTGAATGGTCCCGCCCAGTGAGTTTGCATCCATATCTGGAGTTAAGGTTTTAACCACGGTTAAAGACTGCACTAGTTCTGCAGGTAAGACATCCAGCGCTACACCACGGCGCGATGCTTCTGGTGCAGGAACCAGCGTGCCATTAATCGTAACCGCATTCAGATCGGTGCCCAAACCTCGCACTGTAACAAAACGGCCTTCACCCTGGTCACGTTCAGTTGACACTCCAGGAATCCGTTGTAAGGCTTCCGCTGCGTTATCATCAGGTAGTTTTGCAATGGCATCGGCATGCACCACGCTGGAAATCGAATCGGATTTGCGCTGTTCTTTTAATGCTTCATTGATACTTGCGGCCTGTCCAATTACACGGACGTATTCGGTTGCGGTTTCGGCTGCCAGACTATGGCCAGTGGCCAACATACATAACACTAAAGTGCTGACCTTAAAGGTAAATGCTGCTGTTTTATTACTGCAATGAGTGCTCATTTATATTATCCCCAAAGAGCGCAATGGCTGTTTGTTGAGCACCTTAAATTTGGTCAATGACTAAATGATGACAATAATAAAAGCTGAAATGATATCCACCGATGTTTCAGTCCGGTTTGAGCTGATTTGATGGAAATATTGAGGCTCATGAAGAGCAGAAACGCGTATAAGCACCTGTTAGCAGTGGCATTAAAAGCGAAGCGACAGACTTTTTAAAATTTATCCTGAGCTGATTTGAAAATCGGGCAAAAGCGGCTTGTAATTAAATTGTCATAAAATACTGATTAGCTTATGAAAACAATAATTATGTTCGGGCTATGCTAAAACCATTCTTCTACTATCCACGGCACTTTTTACTGGTGATGATCATGGCCATCGCCTGTCTGGCTTTTTTTATGCTGTCCGGAAATTTTAAAGCACACAGTGAAATTCAGGTGATTGATGTGATTGGGGAGGGGCTGGCCTGTTTACTGACTTTATTATGGATTTATCTCATTCTGAAAAGCCGTCCAAGAGGCTATGTGACCCGATATTTTTATTGGGGACTGACCTTTGTCTTTCTGGCTTTATGGATGGATGTGCTGGATGAATTTATTGCCATCCCCAAAACATTGGTTTGGGATGATTTACTGGAATCCTTTACTCCCCCTATCGGTTTTATTGTGCTGACCATTGCTATGGTGAACTGGCATAAAGAGCAGCTGGTCTTGTCCAGAAAATTGCAAACCAAAGAGCATGTATTTCGGGATCACCGTTTATTTGATGCGATTACACCGCTGGCAGATGCCCAATACTTTAAACAGCAATTACAGCATGAAATTAACCAGCGCCATCATTCGGCAAAAAATATCCATCTGATGATGATCAATATTAAAGATTTAAGCGCCATCAATAGAGAGTTTGGTTTTGATACGGGCAATCAGGTCTTGTCGGTCATTGCACAAACCATCAGTCTGAATATCCGACCGTGTGATCTGGTCTGCCGTTTGGCCGGTGACAAATTTATTTTGATGCTGCTGGATCTGGCTGATGCACAGGTTGAGATCATGGCCAGAGAACTGCAGAAATGTATTCAGTCACAAATTTTTTATACACATCAGGATTTTCAGAAATTTAACATCGACTGCCGCTATACCATCAGTGAAGTTCAACAAGACAGCCCAGCTACGGAAATCCAGAAATTATATAAACAGATGAAACATCAGCAGATTATCAAGTTAAGAACAAGGATGTCGGTATGAGCTATCAGAATGATCAGTTGATTCTGCCGACTTATCTGGCACCTGCATTATTGATTGATTTAGCTGAGATGTACGGTGTAAATCCTAACCGTATTTTAAAAGGAACACCGGTGTTTATTGAGGGGCTGATCTCGGTGAATCAGTGTGTTAGTGTCGAACAGCTGATACACATGATCAGGAATTTGCATGAGAGTATTGTGCATCCTGAAGTGCAATTTTTATTTGGTCAGCGTTATATTGAAACTTTAACGCATCCGGCCTTAAATGCCATTGCGTATAGCCAGAATATTAAAGAAGCGATACAGCGCTATGTCGAGTTTCATATATATTTAAGCCCTTGGCTGACGCCGGTGGCTTACTATTCTGATCATAAAATTATTCTGTTCTGGCTAAATAGCCAGGAGCGTCATGCCACCTCTCTGGTTATTAGTGCCATGACGGCTGTCCGGACAATTTTGCTCAATAGTACCCAAGAAGAGCTGAAGATGAACTATCACTTTGTCGGTGCAGAGCCGGAATTTATTGAGCAGTTCTGGGAACATCTGGGAGAGAATATTCAATTTAATAGTCTGGTGAATGCCATACAGATTGATATTCAGGAGTGCACACAAAAACAGAATTATCAAACCAGTGCGATGCGCCAAGCCTACTATCATCAGGCGAAAGTGCTGCAACAACAGTCCGGTCTGGAGCAGAGCTTTCTGCAAGAGGTACATCATTTTTTGATTCGTAACATTCATCAGGCACCGAATCTGGAAGAATGTGCAGAATATTTTCAAATCAGTATTGCGAGTTTTAAGCGAAGATTGAATAAACATAATACCAGTTATCAGCAAATGCTGGATCAGGCCCGTTTGTTTACGTCTATACAATTAAAGACCTTATTTGCCTATAACGATGAGCTGGTCGCCGACTATTTAAATATTAATGATATTCATAATTTTAGAAGGGCATTTAAGCGCTGGAGTAATGTGGTTGTATCCTGATTTAGAGGATTTTATAGAGAGCTGGGACAGGTTTCGGCTTTGAGTTGAGGCCTTGATTGATGTCTCGGATTTCCAAGTGAGTTGCAATTTAATTTCCGTTATTTGTAAGCGTCCGCTGAGCCCCACTTTTTCTAACTCATTAATACCGCGATAGTGTCCACTAAATTTTAAGTGGACACCTATTTATGGATTTCAAGATAGTTATAGACAGCACACCAACGCTAAAAAAGCCCCGTCGAACCTTCACTGCTGAATTTAAACATCAACTTATTCAGCAATGCCAGCAGCCAGATACATCGGTGGCTAAGGTCGCAATGCAACATCAGATCAATGCCAATCTGTTGCATAAATGGATTCGTCAGTCCAGATCAATGGTTCCATCATTAACAACCCCATCTTGTCCACAGACCGACTTCCTTCCCGTCATTCTTCACCCGACGCCAGTCAAACAAGAAGCACCTCCGCCACCTGTGCCAGAGAGGAAAGCTACCGCTCATATCAGGATTCCATTACATGATGAACAATGTTCCGTAAGGGATCAGATGATCGAAATCGAATGACCGGTGGAGTCTGCAACTGAATTACTGCTTTTACTTCAGGGCTTGATCAAATGATCCGTATCGATGAAATCTGGTTGTCTACCCAGCCCATGGACATGCGTGCGGGTATGGATACGACCCCATACAGGCAGCTTAGAAAATTCCGCTCTGCTGGCTGGAAATACCTGTCTAGTTCACTGCCATATAGGCAGCTTAGAAAATTAGCCAAAGCAATCAGCGCCTCTCCACCACGTTCACTGCCATGTAGGCAGCTTAGAAAATTCACCAGAATTTTCAGTATGACAGGACCAGGTTCACTGCCATGTAGGCTGCTTAGAAATGGGTGCTTTTTTATTGCCAGATCAAGAGGGGGTTCACTGCCATGTAGGCAGCTTAAAAACACCCAAAATAAAACCGGAGCATTGCCCCAGTTTTATTCTTCATCTATTTATTCTTCTAACAGACTTCTTAACATCCAGGCCGTTTTTTCATGTACTTCCAGTCGTTGGGTCAGTACATCCGCAGTTGGCTGGTCATTGGCTTCTTCCACCACATCAAAAATACTGCGTGCGGTACGGGCAACTGTTTCATGGGCACGAACCAATAACTCCACCATTTCATTGGCTTTTGGTACACCTTCGACTTCTTCAATCGACGCCAGTTTTACAAATTCTTTATAGGTTCCCGGCGCCGGAAAACCCAGCGCACGAATCCGCTCGGCAATAACATCCAGTGCATTCCATTGTTCGGTATATTGCGTCATAAACATGGTGTGCAGGCTGTTAAACTGTGGCCCGGTCACGTTCCAGTGGAAATTATGGGTCATTAAATATAGGGTATAACTGTCGGCCAGAAGTCGGGAAAGCCCTTCGACAATTTTGGCCCGGTTATCTTCAGAAATACCAATATCAATATGCATCGATGCTTTTTTCATTTTCGCCATGAGTCGCTCCCAAAGCTTGTCGTTATAAGGAATCAGATGATCAACATACATGAATGTAGCACAGTTGCTGCTGCAAAAAGATTGCAGATGGTAGTAATACTGTATAAGCATCATCACCAGAAATCAGAGGAATTTTGAAGATGCTGAGAACGCGCAGATTAGGAGATAGAAAAGTCAATTTGAACAGGGAAGATGAGATAGGATGGATGATCTGCCAGAAATAAATGAAGAATGAGGCCGGCTCATTCTTCATCAGGGATGGAGCACTTAGTTCAATTTTTCATGCTGGATACTGTCACGATAATAGCGACAACCTTTATATAGCAGGAATACGCCAATCACACCGGCTACTGCATTGACAATAGAAATCGAGTGGCCGACCATCAGCGTGTTTTCAAAATAGTTATCGGTAATTAAAGCCACAGCCGTAGTACCCACACCCAGGGCAATCAGGTTGGAGATTAGCAGGAATTTGGCAGAAACCTGAGCGCGGAGTTGGTTGGGGGTCAGCATTTGTGTCGCGGCAGCCGAGGCTGGAATCGGGAAGGTCGAGAAGAACATGGCCACAAAAATCAGCGCAAACGATAAGTACAGATTATCTACCTGGGTAAACAGCACACTTGGAATAATCAGCGCTGCACAGCCCAAAGCACCGGCACGAATAGCCGCATCGCTATAGCCACGTTTGGAGAAAAAGTCGATGAGCCAGCCGCAGAACAGCGCACCCGCCGTATTCGCCACCAGAATAATACAGCCCAAGACATAACCGGTCTGACTGGCATCGAGACCAAAATGACGCATGTAATAGGCCGGTGCCCAGCCTAATAACGAATACAGCATCATGGTGTAGAAAGAGAAGCCAATAAAATGACAGAAGAAAGCTTTCTTGTGCAATTTAATAAAAGCCACCGAGTTTTTAAATGAGGCTTTAACGACTTCACCATCCTGACCGACTTTCACACCTTTACGGCTGGGTTCACGTACGGTCAGAATCATCACCAGGGCCAATAATACACCCGGTAAACCGACAATAAAGAAAGTCAGTTGCCAGGTTTTTAATTCACCAATTATTGGCAATACCACAAAATCGACTTCTTTTAATAAGCCAATCACGTAGCCGCCAATCAGGAAGGCCAGACCAGAACCAATAAAGGCACCAATCGCATAAACACCTAAAGCACGGCCAAGTTTTTCTTTCGGGAACAGGTCAGCCACAATCGAGTAGAAGGCAGGTGACAGGGCCGCTTCACCGGCGCCGACACTTAAACGTGCTAAAAACATCTGGATGAAGTTTTTACTTAAACCACAAGCCGCTGTGGCCAGACTCCAGAAGGCAATGCCGATAGAAATAATTTTAATCCGTGATTTTTTATCGGCCAGTGCGGCAATGGGCACACCCATAAAGGCATAGAACAGCGAGAAGGCCAGGCCTTGCAATAAGCTGAACTGGGTATCACTGAGCATTAAATCGGCCTTAATTGGCTCAATCATTAAGGACAGAATCTGGCGGTCTACAAAAGACAGGATATAGGCCACCATACAGATAATCACCACATACCACTGATAGGTACTGCTGCTGTCCTGCGAACTAGGCGTGGCCGGCAGGTCAATGGGATGAGCCGCTTCAAACTGTTTGCTTTCGGGTTGAATATTCCTTTCAACCGCATCTATCTCTAGAGTTTTATCATTCATTGTGCAACTTCCTGTGCTGAACGTATAAGATAATATGATACGTTTTAAACCTTGTTATTTTTGTTTTGTATCGTCTATCTTCAATTTATTCCTTTCTGCACAGCGGGTCAATCTGTTCTGAATAAAAAGATACATATTTTTAAGTATAAATAAAAAAAGGAATCATAAAGATTCCTTTTCTTGGTTCAATATAGTTCGGCTTAAGCTTCGCCACGTTCTACCAGTGTCAGAATATCGTAGGTGGCGACCAGTTCATTACGCTGGTTTTTGACTTTAATATCCCACACCACCACGCCGTGTGGCTTCTGGCTTGGGTCGCGTTGCTGTTTCGGGGTTTTCTGCTTGCAGGTCAGCTCGACCTGAATGGTATCACCAATTTTCACCGGCTCGACAAAGCGCAGGTTGTCCATGCCGTAGTTGGCAATCACCGGGCCAGGCGCAGCATCAACAAACAGACCGGCTGCGGCCGACACCACAAAGTAGCCGTGTGCGACACGCTCTTCAAACAGCGATTCTGCCGCGGCAATTTTGTCCATATGTGCATAGAAATAATCACCGCTTAAGCAGGCGAAGTTCACCAGATCGGCCTCGGTCACGGTACGGCGTGCGGTGAGCAGACGTTCACCAACACGTAATTCATCAAACGATTTTTTAAATGGATGAACCCGATCTTCAAACACCTGAGCACCGGCGGTCCAGCTATGCCCAATCTGGGTCATGGCATTCGGTGAACCTTGAATTGCGGTGCGTTGCATATAATGTTTTACCGCGCGCAAGCCGCCCAGTTCTTCACCTCCACCAGCACGACCCGGACCACCATGCACCAGATGCGGCAATGGCGAACCATGACCGGTACTTTCTTTGGCGCTTTCCTCATCCAGCACATGCACACGGCCATGCCACGGGGCAATCTTGGCAATCAGCTGTTCAATATTCTGCTCGCAATCACGTACCACCGAGGCCACCAGACTACCTTCACCGCGTGCCACCAGACCGGCCAGTTGTGCCAGATTATCATAGGCCATCAGCGTTACCACCGGACCAAAGGCTTCAATCTGATGCAGGCTGCTGGCCTGTTCAGGCTGTTCACAGACCAGTACAGTTGGCGGATAGAATGCGCCGAGTTCGGGTTGATCGGCCTGAATACTAAAGTCCTGACGTAAATGGCTACCAAAGACAATTTGGGCTTCCTGGCTTAACTGTTCCACCTTGGCCGCCACGTCCTGTTTCTGTTTGAGGCTGGCCAGTGCACCCATGGTGACCTGATCCAGCTCCGGATTACCGACTACCACTTTTTGCAGCTTGGCAATCAAACGTTCCTGCACGGTCGCTAAAAGTTCACGTGGCACAAAAGCGCGACGAATTGCAGTACATTTCTGTCCGGCTTTGCTGGTCATTTCACGGAAGACTTCACGCACAAACAGGTCAATCGCCGTATCGCTGGCCTGTTCCGTCAGAATGGCGCTGTTGACAGAATCGGCTTCCATGCTAAATGGAATCGAGTACTGATTCAGGTGTGGATGCGCACGTAATTTCTGGCCGGTTGCAGCAGAACCGGTGAAAGTCACGGTATCTTGTGGAGTCAGCTGCTCAAACAGGTCATAAGTCTGGCCGCAAATCAGCTGCAATGCACCTTCTGGTAAATACCCGCTGGCATGAATAGCTTTAACTACGGCATGGGTCAGCTCGGCACCTTCGGTCGCCGGTTTAACAATACACGGTACACCGGCCAATAAGGTTGGCGCGATTTTTTCCAGCATGCCCCAGATCGGGAAGTTAAAGGCATTAATATGCACCGCCACGCCTGCTTTCGGGCTTAAGACGTGTTTGGCACCAAAAGAGCCATGCTTGGACAGCGGAATCCAGTTGTCTTCCACCCAGGCGGTTTCATCGCTCAGTTCGCGGCGCACCAGACTGGAGTAGGCAAACAGGGTGCCAATACCGCCTTCGACATCAATCCAGGCATCTTTACGGGTACAGCCGGTGGCTTTGGCCAGTTCATAAAAGTCTTCTTTACGTTCCAGCAGATATTGCGCCACCTGTTTTAGCGCATTGGCACGTTGATGAAAAGTCCAGGAAGCAATCGCCGCGCCATGCTGTTTGGCATAGTCGACCACCGCACGGGTATCGAGGCCAAAGCTGCTGACCTGATAAATGGTTTCACCGGTAATGGCATGCTGTACCGGACGGAAATCCTGACTGGCGACAAATTCCTGACCGCATACCAGTGAGCTTAAGGTCTTCAGTGCCGGGCGAACGCTTGAATAATCAGTCGCTTGTGATTCCGTCTGCGCTGTCTGGGTGTCTAACTCAAGCATGATATAACTCCTTTTATGATACGTTTTGAGTAATATTTTAGTTTTGATGTTTCATAATTTCTGACTTTAACGCGCTTTTGTCAATCATATTTCTGCTCAAATTTTGCAATAAAAAATTTTTTAAAAAATAAAAATATTAAAAAACAATAAATTGAGTTAATTTTGTGAATTATTTTATTTGATACTTAAAAATTAATATTGATTTTTAAAATGTATCGTTTTAATTTTAATACCAGAACACTTGGGATAAGTGAGGATAAAATGACAAATCAACTTCACAGCTTTGAGCAGGCAATTGAAAAGGACATTTCAATTGAACCTAAAAACTGGATGCCAGAGGCTTACCGTAAAACCCTGATTCGCCAGATTGGTCAGCATGCGCACTCTGAAGTGGTCGGCATGTTGCCAGAAGGCAACTGGATTACCCGTGCACCTAGCTTAAAACGTAAGGCCGTATTGCTGGCCAAAGTGCAGGATGAAGCCGGTCATGCGCTGTATCTGTACAGCGCGGCAGAAACTCTGGGCGCCGATCGTGACGACATGATGGACAAGCTGATTGCCGGTCGCATGAAATATTCATCCATCTTTAACTATCCAACCCTGAGCTGGGCCGATGTAGCCGCGATTGGCTGGCTGGTCGATGGCGCAGCGATTGTGAATCAGGTCGCGCTTTGCCGTACCTCTTATGGTCCGTATGCCCGTGCCATGGTGCGCATCTGTAAAGAAGAAAGTTTCCATCAGCGTCAGGGCTTTGAAGCCATGATGCAACTGGCCAACGGTACGTCAGAACAAAAACAGATGGCGCAAGATGCGGTTAACCGTTTCTGGTGGCCGGCGCTGATGATGTTTGGTCCAAGCGATGACAACTCGCCGAACAGCGCGCAAAGCATGGCCTGGAAAATCAAACGTTTCAGTAATGATGAACTGCGTCAGAAGTTTGTCGATAACACCGTACCACAAGTGTTGCAGCTTGGCCTGAGCGTGCCAGATCCAGATTTACGTTTTAATCAAGACACTGGCCATTACGAGTTTGGTGAAATTAACTGGACCGAATTCTTTGATGTGATTGCCGGCAAAGGCCCATGTAATCACGAACGTATTGAAGCACGTCGTAAAGCCTGGGAAGGCGGCAAATGGGTGCGTGAGACCGCAGCCGTTTATGCACAGAAACAACAGACCCAGCAACAACAACAGAAAGTTGCTTAAGCAGCTCACATACGGAAATGAAGAAGGAATACGCTCATGGACAATAAAAATCACTGGTCTTTATATGAAGTGTTTGTACGCAGCAAACAGGGTTTAAGCCATCGTCATGTTGGCAGCCTGCGTGCATCTGATGATGAAGTGGCACTGCAAAATGCACGTGACGTTTATACCCGCCGCAATGAAGGGGTGAGCATCTGGGTGGTGAAATCGGAACTGATTACCTCATCTCAACCAGATGAAAAACCGGAATTTTTTGATCCTTCACTGGACAAAGTCTATCGTCACCCGACGTTTTACAATATTCCAGATGGCATTGAGCACATGTAAGGAGCAGTACAATGAATCAAACTGTATTAGCACAATTTCTCCTGCATGTGGGCGATAGCCAGCTGATTTTATCGCACCGTCTGGCCGAGTGGTGTGGCCATGCGCCGGAACTGGAGCTGGACATTGCACTGGCCAATATCGGTCTGGACCTGCTCGGTCAGGCACGTACCGCTTTAAGTCTGGCTGGTGAGATTGAAGGTTTGGGCCGTGATGAAGACAAACTGGCTTATTTCCGCACCGAACGTGAATACCGCAACCTGTTGTTATGTGAACAGCCGAATGGTGACTTTGCCCAGACCATGGTACGCCAATGGTTAATGGATCTGTATCACCTAGAACTGTTTACAGCTTTAAGCCAGAGCCAGCAGGCCGATGTCGCTGCTTTTGCGGTGAAATCTTTAAAAGAAGTCAAATATCATTTGCGTTTTTCTACCACCTGGATGGAGCGCTTAAGTCTGGGCACTGCCGAAGCGCATGAGAAAACCCAGCAGGGTTTGAACCAGTTATGGCGTTTTACTGCAGAGCTGTTTGAACAGACCGCAGATGAGCAGCAGCTGGTCGCACAGGGCATTTTACCAGACTTTGCACCTTTAAAAGCCGCCTGGACGGCACAGGTACAGACCGAACTGCAACGTTTTGGCCTGAGCCTGCCAGACACGGGTGCGTATCGTAGCGGTGCCAAACAGGGCCTGCATACCGAACACCTGGGCTTTATTCTGGCCGAACTGCAATATATGCAGCGTTCCTATCCAAATATGGCCTGGTAATTCAGCTTGATCACAGGGAGTGAGTCGCATGAATTTAATTCGACATTGTCTAGATGAATGCTGGGATGCGCTGGCGCAGGTGTCTGATCCGGAAATTCCAGTGCTGTCGGTGCTGGATCTGGGCATGATTCGCGGCGTTGAACTCAACGCGCAAGATGAAATTGTGGTGCGACTGACCCCGACCTATAGCGGCTGTCCGGCCACCGATCTGCTTAAAGATGAAATTACCGCGGCGTTTCAAAGTAAAGGTCTAACCCCGGTTCAGGTGGTGGTGGATTTATCGGAAGCCTGGACCACCGACTGGATGAGCGAAACCGGCAAGCAGAAGCTGCAGCAGTACGGCATTGCACCGCCACAAGGCCAGTCACATCAATGTGGTACGCATGTGGCGCTCAGTGATGGCATTCGCTGTCCACACTGTCATAGCCAGCAGACCAAATTATTAAGCGAATTCAGTTCCACAGCCTGCAAAGCCTTATACAAGTGTCAGGACTGTCTTGAACCGTTTGACTATTTCAAATGTATATAAGCATGACAAGCATCGTCGGCATGCAAGAGGGATTTTCACATGAGCCAATTTATACCTTTAACCATTAAATCAATTCAGCCACAAACCGAACAGGCCATCTGTATTGCCTTTGATCTGGCACCTGAACAGGCCGATTTATTCCAGTATCAGCCGGGGCAGCATCTTACCATACGTCATTTGACCGAGCAGGGTGAAATCCGTCGTTGTTATTCAATTTGCAGTGATCGTGCTGAAGACATGAGCATTGCCATCAAGAAAATTGATCAGGGCCAGTTTTCGACCTGGGCTAATGAACATCTTAAAGCCGGTGATGTACTGGAAGTGATGCCACCACAAGGCGTATTTTTTCAAAAAGCAGCCAAAACTGGCGGCCAGAATTATCTTGGCTTTGCTGCTGGTAGCGGCATTACCCCAATTTTGTCGATTGTGAAATCGGTGCTGAACCATCAGCCGGGTGCGCATTTTACCTTGGTTTATGGTAACCGTTCCTGGAAACAGACCATGTTCTCGGAACAGATCATGGATTTAAAAGACCGTTATAAAGAGCGTCTACAACTGGTCAATGTTTTCTCGCGTGAACTGAATGACAGCCAGTTACTCAATGGCCGGATTGATGCGGAAAAACTGCAACAGCTGTTTCAGGCCGGTTTAATTCATTCCCAGTTCGATCACTGCTTTGCCTGTGGCCCGGAAGAGATGATGAATGCAGTGGAAACAGTGTTACCAGAACTGGGCATCGAGCGCAGCAAAATTCACACCGAGCGTTTTAATACCGGCACTGCACCGAAAGCCAGCGCGGCACAAATTGAAAGCCGTAGCGAAGAGAAGGTTAATATTATTCTCGATGGCCGTGAGCTGATTGTCGACGTTTCCAAACAGGATGACAGCATTCTCGATGCCGCCTTACGTGCCGGTGCTGACTTGCCTTATGCCTGTAAAGGTGGGGTCTGTGCGACCTGTAAATGCAAGGTGCTGGAAGGTGAGGTCGAAATGGCCATCAACTACAGCCTGGAAGAAGATGAAGTGGCCAAAGGCTATGTGCTGAGCTGTCAGGCACGTCCGACCAGTGCCAATGTGCGCTTGAGTTTTGACGAATAAGCAGCGGACAGGGAGTCACAAGCCATGGATTATTTAAAAAGCAGTCTGGCTGCGCCGGGTGTGGTGTTAATTGAACTGAACCGCCCGGAAAAGCGTAATGCCTTGAACAATGCCACCTTAAAAGAACTGGCTGATCATCTGCAGCAGCTGGATGCAGATTCCAGTGTAAAAGCCGTGGTGATTACCGGCAATCCGCAATGTTTTGCTGCCGGCGCAGATTTAAATGAACTGGCGCAACTGGATGTGGTGAGCATCCAGCAGGATCAGCGTCCATTGCTGTGGAAAGGCATTGATGAGTTTTCCAAGCCACTGATTATGGCGGTCAATGGTTATGCACTGGGGGCAGGTTTTGAACTGGCCCTGCATGGCGACATGATCATCACCGGTGAAAATGCCCAGTTTGCACTCCCTGAAATTGGTTTGGGCATGTTACCAGGCGCCGGTGGGACCCAGCGTTTGGCGCGTCTGGTCGGACAGCAACTGGTGATGCGCTGGGCCATGACCGGAGAGATGGTCTCCGCCACGACCGCCTTGCAACACGGCATTAGCAGTCAGGTCTGTCCAAGCGGCCTTACGGTGCAATATGCACTGGAACTGGCAACAAAAATTGCAGCGCAGGCACCACTGGCTATCCGTGCCATCAAACAGTCCTTAAAGTCGATTCATGAAGTGACCTTGAGCCAGGGCCTCAAATTAGAACGTCAACATTTTGTCTGGCTGGCCGCGACCCAAGACCGTCAGGAAGGCATTCAGGCATTTTTAGAAAAAAGAAAACCGGAATTTAGAGGTGTGTAATGGATTACCAAACAATTATTGTCGAAGAAAAAAATGCAGTGGGCTATTTGACCTTTAACCGTCCGAAGCAGCTCAACAGTTTTAATGAAACCATGCATCAGGAAGTGTCCAAGGTTATGAAGGCCTGGGCCAAAGACAGCAAGATTCGCGCGGTGGTCATTTCTGCCGAAGGTCGTGGTTTCTGTGCCGGACAGGATTTGAATGACCGCGTGGTCGATCCGAATGCCGATGCACCAGATTTAGGCCTGTCAATTGAAAAATATTACAACCCTTTAATCAAGCTGATTACCGATATGCCCAAACCGGTGCTGTGCGCAGTCAATGGGGTTGCGGCCGGTGCTGGTGCCAATATTGCTTTGGCCTGTGACATTGTACTGGCGGCAAAATCGGCGTCTTTTATTCAGGCTTTCTGCCGTTTAGGTCTGGTTCCGGATTCTGGCGGCACCTGGTTCCTGCCGCGTCTGGTTGGCCGTGCCCAAGCCATGGGGCTGGCCATGCTGGGTGATAAAGTCAGCGCAGAACAGGCGCTGCAACTGGGCATGATCTGGCAGGTGGTAGAAGATGATCAGCTGAAAGCCGAAGCCGGGAAAATGGCCGAGCATTTAGCCAAACAGCCGACCTATGGCCTGTCCTTAATTAAAAAAGCCATTCATGCTGCAGCCGACAATAATCTGGATGAACAGCTCATTCTGGAACGTGACCTGCAGCGTCTGGCCGGCCGTTCAAGTGATTATAAAGAAGGCGTCCAAGCCTTTATGCAAAAACGCACACCGCAATATACAGGATGCTAATCATGGAACAACTTTGTTTACAGCAGGCCCGTGTCGCGGTGATTGGTGCCGGCACCATGGGCATTGGTATTGCACAATTGGCGGCGATGCATGGCCATCCAACCCAGCTGTTTGATGTGGATGTGCAAAAATCTGAGGCTGCTTTGGCACAATTAAAAAACCAGCTGGAAAAACGTGTCGCGGCCGGGAAAATGACAGCGCAGCTGTTACAGCAAACGCTGGCCAATTTAACGATTGCTAGTGATCTTCAGGCACTGGCGAATGCACAACTGGTGGTCGAAGCCATTGTGGAAAAGAAAGAGGTCAAACAAGCGCTGTTTCAGCAACTGGCGGCACTGTGTCCAGCGGAAACTATTTTTGCCTCCAACACCTCATCCATTTCTATTACTGCCATTGCCGCGACAATTCCACAGCCTGAGCGTGTGGTCGGACTGCACTTTTTTAATCCGGCACCGGTAATGAAACTGGTAGAAATTATTCGTGGTCTGAAAACCTCAGCCCAGATTGCACAGGCATTGTTCAGCCTGATGCAAAGTTGGAACAAAGTGCCAGTGACGGCCAAATCAACTCCGGGTTTCATTGTCAACCGGGTAGCGCGTCCTTATTATGCAGAAGCTTTTCGTGCCTTACAGGAAAATGTCACCACGCCTGAACAATTGGATTTTATCATGCGTGAATGTGGCCGCTTTGCCATGGGGCCATGTGAACTGACCGACTTAATCGGGCAGGATGTCAATTTTTCCGTGACCCAAAGCGTGTATCAGGAATTCTTTTATGAGCCGCGCTATCGTCCGTCTTTAATCCAGAAAGAACTGGTGGATGCCGGCTGTTTCGGCCGTAAAAGCGGGCAGGGTTTTTATGATTATCGTCAGGCTGAACGTTCACCGGCCTATCGTTTGCCGGCCATGCCGAGCGTTGCACCGGGTGAACTTGAGATTGAGGTCAATGGGAGCTGGTCACATTCTAGCGGCTTGATCTCGCGGATTCAGGCTGCCTCACAGCTGAAAGTACAGTGTCAGCCACAGGCAGATGAAGAGATTGTACTAGGTGATGTACGCCTGCGTTTAAGCCGCGGTGAATCGGTCGAGCTGGACTATAGCAAGGACAAAGTGGTGCTGATGGACTGGCATGCTGACTGGAATGCAGCACAGGCACTACCAATCGTGGCATCACCGGCCTGTAACGCAGCCGATATCGCCAAAGTCGAGCAGTTTTTTGCCGCGATTGATCTGATACCAATCTGGACTAAAGATCATGCAGGTCTGTATGTGCTGCGTACCATTTCCATGCTGGTGAATGAAGCCAGTGAAGCAGTGCTGCATGCTATAGCAACCGAACAAGATATTGATTCAGCAATGAAATATGGTGTGAATTATCCGCAAGGTCCATTCCAGTGGGCAGAAAAAATTGGATATAACACTATTTTACAAATTTTGAAAAATATGTATCGTATTTATGCTGAAGAACGCTACCGTTGTAGTATATATTTAAGCAAGAAGGCTGCACAGGAACGTACGCAGTCAGAGCAAGAATTAGAATTTCGCCAAGCAGGCTAAGGAAACCACAGGACATGGAACAGGTATTTATTTGCGATGGAATTCGCACCCCAATTGGCCGTTATGCCGGTGCACTCAGCAGCATCCGTGCAGATGACCTGGCTGCCTTGCCAATACAGTATTTAAAAGCCCAGCATCCTGAACTGCCTTGGCAGGAACTGGATGAGGTGATTTTAGGCTGTGCCAATCAGGCTGGTGAAGATAACCGTAATGTGGCGCGTATGGCTGCCTTGCTGGCCGGCATGCCGGACAATGTCGCGGGCATTACCCTAAACCGTCTTTGTGCTTCAGGTTTAGATGCGGTTGCCACAGGCGCGCGTATGATCAAGGCCGGTGAAGCGCGGTTTGTACTGGCCGGTGGGGTTGAGTCCATGAGCCGTGCACCTTTTGTCCAGTCCAAACCGGAAACCGCTTTTAGCCGCACCCCGGAAATTTTTGATACCACCATCGGCTGGCGCTTTATTAACCCGAAATTTAAAGCGCAGTTTGGTGTTGACAGCATGCCGGAAACCGCCGAGAACGTTGCAGAAAAATACCAGATTCATCGTGCCGATCAGGATCTGTTTGCCTATCGTAGCCAGCAGAAAACTGCAGTGGCCCAGCAAAACGGAATTCTGGCCGAAGAAATTATGCCGGTTGAAATTAAAGACCGTAAGAAAAACAGCATCATCTTCCAGACCGATGAGCATCCACGTGCTGACACCACGCTGGAGGCTTTAGGCAGCCTGAAAACCCCGTTTCGTAAAGAAGGTGGTTCAGTCACTGCTGGTAATGCTTCCGGGATAAATGATGGCGCTGCCTGTGTCATGCTGGCCAATCAGGCTTTTGTCGATCAGCATCAGCTCAAGCCTTTGGCAAAAGTGGTGGCTTCGGCCAGTGCCGGTGTTGAAGCTAAATATATGGGCATTGGGCCGGTGCCGGCGGTACGTAAAGTACTGGCGCTGACCGGGCTAACCCTGGACCAGATGGATATCATTGAGTTGAACGAGGCCTTCGCCGCACAGGCACTGGCGGTGACCCGTGAACTGGGCTTGCAGGATGATGATGCCCGGGTCAATCCAAATGGCGGCGCGATTGCCTTGGGACATCCACTCGGGATGAGTGGAACGCGTCTGGTGATTACCGCCATGAAAGAATTAAAACGTCGTCAAGGGAAATATGCACTGTGCACCATGTGTGTCGGTGTGGGCCAGGGCGTGGCCATGATTATCGAAAATGTGGATGAGGACACATCCAAGTAAAAAATACAGCACTCAATCAGGATGATTGAAAAGGAGTAATAAGATGAATAACAATGCAATGGAAAAAATCGAAACTGTTTCAATCGATGAGTTACGTAGCATCCAGCTGCAACGCATGAAAAAAACGCTGCAGCATGCCTACCAGAACAGCCCGGTGTATCAAAAGAAGTTTGATGAAGCAGGGGTCCATCCTGATGATTTCAACACTTTGGAAGATCTGGCCAAATTCCCGTTTACCACCAAACAAGATTTACGTGACAACTATCCGTTTGGCATGTTTGCCGTGCCACAGGAACAGATTGTGCGTGTGCATGCCTCATCAGGCACCACCGGCCAGCCGACCGTGGTTGGGTATACCCAGCAGGATATTCAGACCTGGTCAGATGTGGTAGCACGTTCCTTACGTGCAGCCGGTTTAAGTGCCAAAGATACCATTCAGGTGTCCTATGGTTATGGTCTGTTTACCGGCGGTTTGGGTGCGCATTATGGCGTAGAGCGTTTGGGTGCCACGGTTATTCCAATGTCGGGTGGCCAAACCGAGCGTCAGGCGCAGCTGATTCATGACTTTAAGCCCACCGCTTTAATGGTTACGCCATCTTACTGCCTGAATATTATTGAAGCGCTGGAAAAGAAATTTGGCACAGCCAAAGACTGTTCTATCCGTACCGGTATTTTTGGTGCCGAGCCGTGGACCAATGAAATGCGCAAGGAAATTGAAGAGCGCTTGGGCATTGATGCACTGGATATTTATGGCCTGTCCGAAGTAATGGGACCAGGTGTGGCAATGGAATGTCTGGAAAGCAAAGACGGCCCAACCATCTGGGAAGATCATTTCTATCCAGAAATTATCAATCCGGAAACCGGTGAAGTCCTGCCAGATGGTGAGCTGGGCGAGCTGGTCTTTACCACCATCACCAAAGAAGGCATGCCGGTGATCCGTTACCGTACCCGTGACCTGACCCGTCTGTTACCTGGCACGGCACGCACCATGCGTCGTATGGACAAAATCGTTGGACGCAGCGATGATATGATGATTATCCGCGGTGTGAACGTGTTCCCGTCACAAATTGAAGAGCAGATTTTACATATTCCGCAGCTGATTCCGAATTATCAGATTCATATTTGTAAACAGGGGCACCTCGACACATTGCATATTCAGGCAGAAATGCGTAAAGATACCA
Source organism: Acinetobacter sp. CIP 53.82 (assembly GCF_000369465.1). Lineage (NCBI taxonomy): Bacteria > Pseudomonadati > Pseudomonadota > Gammaproteobacteria > Moraxellales > Moraxellaceae > Acinetobacter > Acinetobacter sp. CIP 53.82. The sequence continues at coordinate 693,661 of NZ_KB850045.1, forward strand.
ATGATGTTATGGCGCACCAGTTGGCCGGGCAGTTAAAAGCCCAGATTAAAACCATGGTGGGCATTAGCGTGACGGTGGATGTGTTGCCGGAAGGTAGTCTGCCACGCTCAGAAGGTAAGGCGCAGCGGGTATTTGATATCCGAAAGTCTGCATAGGTTCAGTGGGCGATTGACTGCGGTCAATTGCCCTCACAAACAGGGTGTGAATACATCGCAATGAATCCAAAACTAAAACAAAGTATTGATGATTTTATTCAGCATGAAGCCTTAAGTGGCACATCGCTGATTATGACCGTATTTGGTGACTGTATTTTTCATCGCGGTGGGATTATCAGTCTGGCCAGCCTGATCCAGCTGATGGATGTGTTTGGCCTGAATGAACGTTCGGTACGTACCGCCGTATTTCGTCTGGTACAAAACGGCTGGTTGGTATCGGAAAAAATTGGCCGCACCAGTTATTACCGTATTACCGAAAACAGCCGTCAGCGTTTTATTATGGCGGACCAGAAAATTTACAGCTTCCAGCACAAGGAATGGGATCAGAAATGGGATCTGGTACTGCTCAGTTCGGTCGAGCTGGAAAATAAAGCCATTTTAAAGAAAGAACTGGAATGGCTCGGTTTTGCCAATATTGCCACCAACGTGATGGCTTATCCGGGTTGTGATCATCTGAAACTGCAAAATCTGCTACTGAATCTGCAAATGACCGATCAGGTGGTGATCTTTAAAGCTGAAACCTTGCAGTTATGGCAGGAGTCGTATCCAACCATTAAACGCATGGTGGCAACCAACTGGCCGGTGCCTGAACTGCATCAGCGTTATGAAAAATTCATGGGTGATTTCCGTGAATTTCTGAATCTGGTTGATGCCGAAGATGAACTGGACCCGGTACAGGCCTTCCAGATCCGGATTTTGCTGATTCATCAGTATCGCCGGATTTTGCTGAAAGATCCGAACCTGCCGTTTGAGCTGCTGCCATCGGACTGGTTATCGCTGAATGCACGCAACTTAAGTAGCAACCTGTATCAGCGTGTGGTCAGTGCCGGAGAAGAATTCTTTATGGAACTGGCGCGCACGTCGGAAGGTTCAATGCCACCGGCGCATCCGCAATTCTTCAAGCGTTTTGGCGGTATTAAAATAGAAGAACCCAGCTCATTGGCTTGAGCTTATTCATAGAGCTTCCTTGCCTCGTGGTGGGGAAGCATCTACTCCGCTTATTTTAAAGGAATAAAATATGCCGTGTTACTCCATTGATGGTGTGATTCCTGTGGTGCATCCGCAGGCTTATGTGCATCCAACTGCTGTACTTATTGGTGATGTGATTATTGAAGCCGGGGCTTATATTGGCCCATTTGCTGCCTTACGTGCCGACTTTGGCCGAATCCATATTCAGCAGAATGCCAATGTGCAGGATTCCTGTACCGTGCATGGTTTTCCAGACAGCGTGACGCTGGTAGAAGAATATGGCCATATCGGACATGGGGCAATTTTGCATGGCTGCATCATTCGTAAAAACGTACTGGTTGGCATGAATAGCGTGATTTTGGATGAAGCGGAAATTGGTGAAAATACCATTATTGGCGCCAACAGTACCGTGAAAGCCAAAGCCCAGATTCCGGCCAATGTCCTGGCACTTGGCAGTCCGGCTAAGGTGGTGCGGCCACTGGAAGACAAGGAAATTGCCTGGAAACGTCATGGCACCCAGCAATATATTGAACTGACTGCACGCTGTCTGCAGAGCATGCACGAGGTTGAGCCATTGCCTGAACAAACTGCCTCACGCCGTACCTATCGCGATTTTTCCGCCGAGCATGTGATTAAAAAACAGGCTTAAGTGAATATAAAAACCTGTGATCTTTAGGTATATCGCATTGTTGATCCCATAAAAAAGCGCTGAATCTATCAGCGCTTTTTCTATCTTATCTCTACATAGACCAATATTTACACGGGCGCTTCCATCAACACCTGACCATATTGTTCGCGTAAATCTTTTTTCAGCATTTTGCCGGTCCCGCTGAGCGGAATACTGTCAACAAAAATAACTTTATCGGGAATCTGCCATTTGGCCACCTTATCGGCATAATAATCCAGTAGTTCGCTTTCGGTAATCTGGCTGTCCGGCACTTTCATGGCAATCACTACCGGACGTTCATCCCATTTTGGATGGCTGGCGGCAATCACTGCGGCCATGGCAATTTCCGGATGGCACATGGCCAGATTTTCCAGTTCTACCGATGAAATCCATTCACCACCCGATTTAATCAGGTCTTTAGAACGGTCACTAATGTGCAGGAAACCATCACTGTTCAAGCTGGCAATATCACCGGTATCGAACCAGCCATCACTGGTCAGGGCAGATTCCTCTTTGCCAAAGTAACGCTCGATAATCCAGTGGCCTTTAATCTGTAAATTGCCAGTGGTCTGGCCATCACGTGGTAGCAAGTCGGTGCCTTTTTCTGCCGAAGCCAGACGTAAATCCACCCCAAATGGCGGACGACCTTGAGACAGGCGTAGCTGGGTTTTCTCCTCCGGACTGAGCAGTTCATGCTTGGCTTTGAGCTGGTTGGCAGAACCCAGCGGACTGGTTTCAGTCATGCCCCAGGCATGAATGGTGTCGCAGTTATACTGCTCTTTAAAGGTTTTCAGCATCGCTGGCGGGCAGGCTGAACCACCAACCACATTGCGGTTCATGCTTTCCAGTGTGCTGCCAGACTGTTTGGCTGCGGCCAGTAAACCTTGCCAGATGGTTGGTACCCCCAAGGCCACGGTGACTTTATAATTATCAATTAGCTGTACCAGACTGGCACCGTCCAGCCCTGGTCCCGGCAACACCAGGGTTGAGCCAACCATCGCCGCAGCATAAGGCGTGCCCCAGGCATTGACATGGAACATTGGAACCACGGGCAGCATTACATCTTTGGCCGATAAATTCAGGGAGTCGGGCAGGCTGATGCCATAACTGTGCAATAAGGTCGAACGGTGGCTGTAGAGCACGCCTTTTGGATTACCAGTGGTGCCTGAGGTGTAGCACAGGGAACTGGCCATATTCTCATCCAGTTCTGGCCAGTCAAATGTCTTGGACTGGGCGGCAATCAAATCATCATAAAACTGAACTTCAGGCAATTTTTCCCGGACCGCATCATCCGGTGCATCCAGACAGATAAAATGCTCCACCTGCGGCAAATGCTGTTTGACCCCGACAATTAGCGGCAGGAAGGTTTTATCAAAAATTACCACCCGGTCCTGGGCATCATTAATAATAAAAATCAGCTGTTCAGGAAACAGACGCGGGTTAATGGTATGGCAGACCAGACCACTCCCGGAAATTGCATACCAGCTTTCCAGGTGACGATGATTGTTCCAGGCAATGGTCGCCACACGGTCACTCTGCTCTAGGCCCAAGGCCTGCAGTGCATTGGCAAAGCGTTTGGCATTCTCTGCCACAGCGGCCCAGTCGGTGCTGCTCATACTGCCATCGGTATTTTTTGAAATGATGGGTGTATCGCCATGATAGCGTGCTGCATGTTCAATCAGCGAGCTAATCAATAACGGTTGATACATCATACGTCCAAGCATGTTGATATCCTTATTCCATTTTTTGTTGTTTAAATAATGTCTTGTTTCTTGATTACTTTTCCGAGGCATCATTGCCGAAAAAGGCTGTTTTTTCATCCTAAACACTTGCGTGATGAAATCAAGAGGGGATTACAAAAAATCTGTTTTGCACCAGTTTTAAACCCAAAAATGCGCTAGCTATTTGAATATAGAGTAAAAGATTCAATAATTATGATGAATGACGTTCAAAAGAAGTCCTTGAAATAACACTTGATCTTTTTAAAAAATGTGTTAAAAAATGAGTATAACCAATTTTGGTTATGCTTGTTTCAGGATGAAATAAGCGGCAAGAAGCTGAATGAAAAAATAATCAAAAATAGGAGTGTTAGGATGCTTCAATTATTAAAAAACTTTTTCTGCTTACATATTTATGAATATGAGCAAATGGAGGAAATTGGTGCGCATATTGAGTGTCGTAAGTGTGGGGCCAATAAATCATAGAGGGGATCAAACCAGATTCAACAAAGAAGTGGGCTAGACCCACTTCTTTTTTGTTTATACACTGCATCAACATTTGCGCAGGCTCATCTCCGCCTTTAAATATTTAAATCTCATTCCAAGCTGCTTTATTTACTGCCGTTTCAGGCTAAAATCCTGTCATCTCTCTATAACTGAATGTGCACATGGCCAAAGATTTTAATGCCCCGACCTATATTGTAGATGATCAGCTCAGCGATACCTTGGCCTGGTTGTGTCAGCATCAGGACTGTTTTGATGCCTTCCATTTTGATGTCATCCAGCAGGAACTCACGGTTTATCATGCCAATGGTGCCGATCTGATTAAACCGGGTATGTATCTGAATGCCAATTATGGCCTGTTAATTACCTCATAAAAAAAAGCCCATCCAGAAGATGGGCTTTTTCGTGTGATGCGGATTAAACAGCCATCGCATCTACCGACAGTTCCTGAACGGTCGGTTTGGCTTTTTCCGCCACCAGTCCCAGTTTCTGGAACAGTTGACGGTCTTTACCTTCACCGGCATTTGGGGTGGTTAGCAGTTTTTCACCCGAGAACAGCGAGTTGGCACCGGCCATAAAAGCCAGGGCCTGATCTGAATCGGATAAAGATTCACGACCGGCAGACAGGCGGATATAACTGGTTGGCATGATAATGCGCGCCACGGCAATGGTACGAATCCATTCGGTGACATCGAGTTTTTCTACATCGGCCAGTGGTGTACCTTCAATTGGCACCAGCATGTTAATCGGTACAGATTCCGGATGAATCGGCAAGGTGGCCAGTTCATGTAACAGGCCAATCCGGTCCTGAGTATCTTCACCTAAACCGACAATACCGCCGCTACAGACTTTCATGCCGGCATTACGCACATGCTCTAGGGTATTTAAACGGTCATCGAAGCTGCGGGTACTAATAATATTGGCATAGTATTCGCGCGAAGTATCGAGGTTATGGTTGTAATAATCCAGGCCGGCATCTTTCAGGCGTTCTGCCTGAGACTGGTTCAGCATACCCAGCGTCATACAGGTTTCCAGACCCAGCGCTTTTACTTCACGCACCATTTCCAGCACATAAGGCATATCGCGTTCATGCGGATTGCGCCACGCTGCGCCCATACAAAAACGTGAAGAACCTGATTCCAGCGCTTCCTTGGCTTCCTGAATCACTTTTTCAACGGCAATACGTTTTTCAGCTTCCAGCTGTGAATCATAATGAGCCGATTGAGAGCAGTATTTGCAGTCTTCCGGGCATTTACCGGTTTTAATCGAGAGTAAGGTACTCACCTGAATGGTATTGGCAGCAAAATGCTCACGATGTACACGCTGCGCCTCAAAAACCAAATCTAAAAACGGTTGCTGATAAAGTGCCTCAATTTCTTCACGAGACCAATCATTACGTACCGGACGCATACTGTTCATAAGTCTGTCCCTAATTATCCATATTTTGCATACTGCATATTAAGCAAAAGCAGCAGGCGCTTCATTAGCAAAATATGACGTAATCCAAAAACAAAGTCCACCTGAAGTGGACTTTGTTGAGTGAGGGAACATGAACTTCAGCATTATTCACGATGGTTGCCGTGCATGTTCTGGTTTTGCAGATCGGCACGGTGCTGTTTATTCAGCATCCGGTCATCCTGTTCATGCTGGTTGTTTTTAGGGCTATCAATAGGCCCTTGGGGTTGCTGCTGTTGCTGTTTTAAATGTTCAGTCTGCTGTTCAAGTTCCTGCTTTTGCTGTTGTTTCTGCTGCTGTTGGTTTTTATGATGCGTTTGCATAATAAATTCCTCCTGATGACAACATCTTTTCTGTTGGATTCCTCTATTGAGCCACAATTCAGTACCACGCGCTGTAGGGCTTGTGTGGGGATCTGTGAGCTCAGGTAAAGAAATGAAAAATTATGCAGATTTGGTCAACTGCTCCTGAATGGCCCAGTCAATATGCACATTCACCACCTCATCATGCGGCGTTTTGGCCTGTTGTAGCTGGGCAATAATATCTGCGGAATAAGGCGCATTGCCCAGACCAATCGCAATATTGCGTTTAAAACTCTGATAACCGGTCCGTCTGAGTGGACTGCCTTCGGTGCAGGCCAGGAAGGTGGCTTCATCCCATTGCCAGAGTTCCAGCAGGCTCATCCGGTCTAGCCCATGACGCGGGGCAAAATCATCCAGCGGAGTCAGCTGGGCAAAACTGTTCCAGGGGCAAATTAACTGGCAGTCATCACAGCCAAAAACCCGGTTGCCAATCGGTCGGCGCAAATCTTCTGGAATAATGCCTTTATATTCAATGGTTAAATAGGCAATACATTTGCCCGCATCCAGCACATAGGGTTCCACAATGGCTTTGGTCGGGCAGATGTCGATACAGGCACTACAGGAACCGCAGTGCGCCGTGGCCGGTTCATCAAACGGCAACTCAAGCGAGCTAAACAGCTCACCTAATACAAAGAACGAACCGGATTTTTTATGAATCAGCAGGGTGTGTTTACCGGTCCAACCCATGCCGGCACTTTCGGCCAGCGATTTTTCAAAGATCGGGGCTGAATCGGCAAAAGGGCGCGATTCAAAATCACCGATTTTGTCCCGAATTCGGCTGGCCAGAGTTTTAAGACGACCACGCATGACTTTATGATAATCACGGCCGCGGGCATAACGCGCAATAATGGCGCTATTGGGTGCATCTGGGACTTGTCTTGGCGCAGGCCGATCGACCAGATAATTCATGCGCACACAAATAATGCTTTTGGTGCCCGGCACCAGTAAAGCCGGGTTGGCACGTTTCTCCAGATTTTCGCCCAGAAAATGCATATCTGCCTGATAACCTTGCGCTAAATAGGCTTCCAAACGGGGTAATTCTGCTTGAGCATCGGGCCGGGCAATGACACAATCAGCAAAGCCCAGTGCTAAAGCCTGCGCTTTAATCCATGCTTTTAACTGGACGGGATCGAGTTGATTGACCGGAATATTTTGCATGGCAGGTGATGAGTTCATAATGACAAAACAAGGGAAAAACAATGCATCCACAAGTTTATCATAGCCGTGATATTCAAGCATGGGAGCAGCGCTGGTTTGCTCGGCAAAACTCGTCTTATGGCCTGATGCAGCAGGTGGCCTGGTCGATTGCCCAGCGCGTCGTTCCCGTTTTACAGCAGCACGACTATCAATCTGTCGCCGTTTGCTGCGGGCAGGGCAATAATGCCGGGGATGGCTATCTACTGGCCAAATATTTACAGCAGGCCGGTTTTCAGGTGCATATTTATGCGGCTGAACTCGGACCCTCGCCTGATTTGCAGCAGGCTGAACGCGAGGCCCAAGCGGCTGGCCTAGATATTCAATCCGGTTTTCGGTTTCAACAGGCTTATGAGGTCTATGTTGATGCGCTGTTTGGGATTGGCCTGAATCGTGAACTGAGCGTTGAGTGGCAACAGATTATTCATCAGATGAATCAGCAGCGCGGCTTGAAAGTCGCAATTGATATTCCAAGTGGCCTGGATGCCAATTGTGGTCAGCCTTTACCTTGCGCAATTCAGGCCGATTTGACCTATAGCGTATTGGGTTTAAAAGCCGGACTCTTTACCGGTAAGGGCAAAGCCTACGCTGGACAGGTGGAGCTGATTGCCGCCATTCCTCCCGATGCCGAATTACACGCCATCGCCCAGCTGGCACCCACCCAGATTCAGTTGCCGCCACGTCAGGCTTTTGGTCATAAAGGCAGTTATGGGCATGTGCTGGTGGTCGGCGGTCATGCCGATATGGGCGGCGCGGTAATAATGGCGGCGGAAGCGGCGTTTGCGGCTGGCTGTGGCAAAGTAACCGTGGTCTGTGATGCCAAACATCATACCGCCATTTTAAGTCGCGCTCCGAATATCATGCTGCGTGATATTAACAGCTTGCAGGATGATGCCATTGAACAGCTGCTACAGCAGGTCGATGCCATCTGTTTTGGTATGGGACTTGGACGTGATGACTGGGCGGCTTGTCAATATGCGATGTGGTTGCCGAAACTGTTACAGGCTGAACTGGAACGGGTACTCGATGCCGATGCCTTATGGTTTCTGGCCGCACATCCGCAGCAGTTACCTGAAGGTAGTTATTTAACGCCACATCCGGGTGAGGCAGCGAAACTTTTAGGCCTAACGACAATGGAAGTTGAGCAGAACCGCTTACAGGCTATTCAGGAATTACAGGCTCGTTATGGCGGCCAGTGGGTGCTTAAAGGCGCGGGCAGCCTGATTCTGGAAGATCAGCTCTGGCTATGTACTGCCGGCAATGCCGGAATGGGCACAGGTGGCATGGGCGATGTCCTGTCCGGCATGATCGCCAGTTTAAAAGCGCAATATCATACTGAACTCAGTTTACATGAGATTGTCACTTTACATGCGCAAGCTGGAGATGTACTGGCGGAATCCGGTATGCGCGGACTTCAGGCACAGCAGATGAATCAGGCCATTTATCAGGTCGTGAACAGGTGAGAGATGCAAGCACTTAAAATTATTATTCAGGGAAATGTGCAGGGCGTGGGGTATCGCCGCTGGTTTGAACAGCAGGCGCAAGAACTGCAGCTAACCGGCTATGTCAAAAATCTGGACAATGGTGATGTCGAAGCAGAAATTATTGGCGAGGAAATGCAGATTCAGGAAATTCTGAAACGCAGTCTGGTTGGACCATTGCGGGCACAGGTCACTAAAATTGAGCGCATCCCGTTTGATCCGGCAGAACGTGAATACACCCATTTCCAGATGATCCGTTAAGTAGAAACTCCCGATTTGGACATCCCCTCACCGGGATCAAGATGGCTTCCAGTTAGCGCCGTCTGCTGCTAGAACGGCTACGGCCGCGCGCCATACCACCCAGGGCATTCAGTAGCGCCATTTTGCTCATACTGCCGGAGGCGTGGGCATGGCAGATGGCAGCGGCCAGCGCATCAGCTGCATCAGCTTGCGGTTTAATGCTTAAATTTAACAGCTTCATCACCATCATCTGCACCTGTTCTTTATCGGCTGCCCCATAGCCGACCACAGACTGCTTGATTTGGCGGGCGGTATATTCCGCCACCTGTAAATCCAGATTGGTCAGTGCGGCAATGGCAGCACCACGCGCTTGCCCCAGTTTCAGTGCCGAGTCCGGGTTTTGCGCCATAAAAACCTGTTCAACTGCGGCCTCAGTCGGGCCATGAAATTTTACAATCCGGTCAATACCACCAAAAATACGTTTCAGGCGTTCAGGCATTTCCGTGGTTTCGGTCCGAATGGTGCCGGCATCTACAAAACGCAATTTTGAGCCATCACGCTCAATAATGCCGTAACCGGTAAGCCGGGAACCGGGATCGATACCAATAATCAGTGACATGCCAAGCCTTAAAAAATTACATCAAAATGAATTATATGATTTTACAGCGGTATTGTGTGAGGGAATTTGCAGCAACCGGTGCGGATACTCAAGACTATCAACAATGCTTCAAACTCGCTGGAGCTGCTATTAAAAATAGCAGGGACAATATATAGGTTATCTTGGTAAAAAAGGCTGCATCTTCATTTTGGCTTAAGTTTCGGGGTTTATACTGTACATCTACAGTCAAAAGCCGTGCAGTACAGTGGCCGCGGCAGTGTTTATCGGGCTGTGGCTGCTGCTCGTGTATGCGGCTTATGTTTATTTTTATCGTGCTACAGCATAAAGCTCAGGTCTGTCATTGAAAATATTAATGACAGGCCTGCACTTTAAAAATAGAATAATGCCCATATTGTTACATAAGCGTGTCAAAAAAAGCTTGATGCTGATTAAGCAGTTGATGCCTGCACTCTATTTATTTTGTTGAGATTAGATTAATTTTCATGAAATTATTTCTTATTATTCTGGCTGGTTTAATTCTGGAAGTATTCGTCTGGATCGGCGTGGGTGACCTGGTCGGTAGCATGTGGTACGTGTTCTTCTGGTTTATTGCCGCCTTCTTTATTGGTATGAATCTGATCCGTAAGTATTCTGCGGGCATCATGCCACAAATGCAGCAGATGCAGATGGGACAAATGAGTGCAGATCCGGCATTAAGCAATAACTTGCCTAAAATCTTTGCAGGTTTCCTGCTGTTGATTCCAGGTCTGATCACCGATGTGCTGGCTGTGCTGATTATGATTCCGGGCGTACAAAATGCCTTTAAAGCGGCCATGATGAAAGCGATGATGAAACGTCAGCAAGCCATGATGAACCAGATGATGGGTGGCATGATGGGCGATATGAATGGCATGGGTGGTGGTGCACAAGGCCAGAATCCGTTCGCCGATCTGATGCGTCAGATGCAGGACATGCAAAACCAGCAGGCGGGCCGCGACTCGACTATTATTGATGGTGAAGCGCGCGAAGTGACGCCAGAAGCAAAAAAATTGAAATGAAAGATGTGAATAAACACTAAGCCATCTTTATTTGAAAAACCGGATCTGCAAGGATTCGGTTTTTTTATGCTTGCAGTGCTCGTATATTTTTGAACGGGCGATATAATAAATGACTTTTTAAGCTTCTCCCTGTGTTATGTCCTTACTGTTGACCATTTGTGCCTTACATTTTGTGGCACAGCTTAGTCCCGGCCCCGATATTATTCTGATTGCCAAAAGCTCGGCATCGACCACACGTCGCAATACCATTCATATTATTGCCGGAATTTCATTGGGCATTGTGCTGTGGGTGGTTTTAACCCTGCTGGGCTTTACCGTTCTGGTCGAGCAGTTTCCATGGATTCAGCAGGTATTGATGCTGATAGGCGGTTTGTTTCTGGCGAAAATGGGCTGGGCCATGCTCAGTGGCGGACTACGCAGTTTAAAACAGTCTAGTGCACTGGAGGATGTGCAGGCACAGAGCTCTGCACAGAAAAACTATTTTTTACTGGGCCTGTTCACCAATTTATCTAATCCTAAAACCCTGATTTATTTTAGCAGTGTATTTTCATTGGCGCTCAGTTCATCGGCCAGTGATTATTTAAAAGCACAGCTGGCAGTGATTATTCCGCTGCAAACCTTCCTGACCTTTGTGTTGCTGATGCTGTTATTGTCACAGCCGAAAATTAAGGCAGTGTACCAGCGTTCAGGCAGTTATATTGATATTTTATCGGGCGCCTTATTCCTGATTTTTGCCCTGTGGCTGGGCTATGACGCCATCGGTATGTTCTGATTCAGAATCTGGTTGATCCTGTTCACTAACCAAAGCAGAAACAGCCGTTTCTGCTTTTTTATGGGCAGATGAATAACGGTTTGGTGCCAGAGTGGTTTCGGTATTTTCAGAGCCATGAAAACGGCGGCTGCGGTTGGCGCGTTCGCGTAATCCGCCTTTTTTGATCAATTGTACCATCTTCATCCTCCTGTATTTCAGTCCGCTAGTTTAAACAAAAGAGCAGCCGGATGCATCTGACTTAAGAGTAGTCCGATAAAATTATTGGCAGAGAATACGGTGTTAAAGCAGCAGCTTAAGTGTCTGAAAGCGTGCATAAAAAGATAAATAAAGTCAACAAAAGCAGGCAGGGTTTACTTAAGCTTACATAGACTCACCAGTAATAGAGCTTGCTATGCTACACAGGCTCACATAAGATAAAACAATATTACAAAAAGCGTTTTTCGCATGATGTAAAAATAAAAACAAGAATTACAGTAAATTAGGAGAACTGCCTATGCTGTACCATCAATACCATTGCTCATGTTGCAATCAAGTGGTGGCGTCAACAGAAAAAGAATGTCCAAATTGCGGTTCACACAATATTCGTAGTCCTTATGGTTTCTGGATGTTCTGTATTTTAAGTTGTCTGGCCTTTGCGGTTATTTTTAAAGTCGTGCATGTCTATTTGCAGGACCATCAGGAAACCCCGACACAGCCGACTTTATTGGAAGTCTTAAAACAGGAATCCAGCTAACTGGATTCCTTGAATCTGATGAGCTTAACTCAACTTTCGTTTAGCGGGATGCGCCAGAAAAGCGGCCTGATTCAGCACCGACAGTTCAGTATTAATGTCAAAAATTTTCCCGTGAATCTTGTCGATGCCAAAACTTTGCAGACGCGCCGTGTGCATCTGTAAATATTGTTCTGCATGATGCTTTGTATCAAACAGGTAAATCCCGCCAGCCTGCTGGGTGTCACTATTTTCGGTCCAGATTTTCCAGATGAGACCTGGTTCCTGGTTAATACTGGCTGCCAGCTCGCGATAGGCCGTGGCCATTTCTGCGCCAAAAGGGCCATTTGAAGGGAAATCAACCTGAAGAATTACTGCCATCATGTTCATCCTGTTTTAAATGTTCCATCTTATTGTAAACAGTTTATGTTTTTATAAAATGATATTTCTGCCCAGAATTGCGATAAAGCAGACAATAAAAGACCCATCACGTGGATGGGTCTTTTAATATCTTCAGAGCTTAAAGGCCAGCAGCGGCTTTTAAGATATCGACTTTGTCGGTTTTTTCCCAGGTAAAGGCAGTGTCTGAACCTTCGCGGCCAAAGTGACCGTAGGCAGCAGTCTGCTTGTACATTGGTTGTAACAGGTCCAGCATACGGGTAATGCCGTATGGACGCAGGTCAAAGTGTTCACGAACTAGCTGAACAATCAGTTCATCAGCCACTTTACCGGTGTTAAAGGTGTTAATTGAAATTGAAGTTGGCTCCGCCACACCAATTGCATAAGACACCTGAATTTCACATTTGTCTGCCAGGCCAGCAGCGACAATATTTTTCGCCACATAACGACCGGCATAAGCAGCAGAGCGGTCTACTTTCGATGGGTCTTTACCAGAGAAGGCACCACCACCATGACGCGCCATACCACCGTAGGTATCTACAATAATTTTACGGCCAGTCAGACCACAGTCACCCACTGGGCCACCAATCACAAACATCCCGGTCGGGTTGATGTGGAATTTGGTGTCAGCATGGAACATGTCAGCTGGGATGATCTTTTTCACGATTTCTTCAATCACGGCTTCTTTCAGCTGTGCTTGACTGATTTCAGGATCATGCTGGGTTGACAGTACCACCGCATCTAAACGTACCGGTTTGCCATTTTCATAGGCAAAAGTCACCTGGCTTTTCGCATCTGGACGTAACCAAGGCAGGGCACCGCTACGACGCAGTTCAGCCTGTTTTTCCATTAAGCGATGCGCATAAGAAATTGGCGCAGGCATCAGCACATCCGTTTCACGGCTGGCATAACCAAACATCAAGCCCTGGTCGCCAGCACCCTGATCTTCAGGTTTTTGACGGTCTACACCTTGAGCAATTTCTGGTGACTGTTTACCAATCATGTTAATCACGGCACAGGTTGAACCATCGAAGCCGAGGTCAGAATGATGATAGCCAATACCATTTACGGTTTGACGTACAATCGCTTCAAAGTCCACATTGGCTGTGGTTGTGATTTCACCCGCAAGTACGACCGCACCGGTTTTTACAAGCGTTTCACAAGCAACCCGCGCATATGGGTCTTCTTTTAAGATTGCATCCAAAATGGCATCACTGATTTGGTCAGCCATTTTATCTGGATGGCCTTCGCTTACAGATTCCGAGGTAAATACAGCGTACTCGCGCATAAGTCCTATCACAGTTATTTCAAAAGACGCAATATGTTACATCGAGTTAGACTTTAGGACTAGCTCAATACGACCAAATTGGCTGAATTTATTTCAATTCAATGACTTTTTATCTGATATAGGCATTTAAAAAACTGATATAAAATCCAAAACGGTATAGATTCATCATCCGGATAAACTTGAGTTTTAATTCAATAAATCACTATTTTAAAAGCGGCTGTATTCTTATAATTTATATTAGGAATCAACCAATTATCTTGTTTTTAGAGTTTTGGGGAAATGCTGTCTGTCATCTTTTGGTCGTCATCATGCTCTAAAATGAAGTCTGTTACTGTTGAGCAGGATTGTGCAGTTTTGAATTAAATTGAATGAATTTCACAATGAGCGCTTTTTTGTATAAAAAACCATCCAAAAAGGTCAGTTATGTAACGGGGAAATCCGGATGAGCTACCCGGTTATTCGCCAGAACTTCAATTTTCTCATGCCTCTAGCCAGGAATTGTACGAAAATGCGCAGGCAAACGAATAAATACCGAAAAATTACCGCTGAGGCTTTACCCCATACGCTTTTTTTAAGACAATAGAAGTGTTTTGAATTCCTATTCATCTTCCTTTATTAAACGATTTATTTGGACTCTGACCTATGACGACCCCGCTTAATGAACGTCGTATTGCAAACGCAATTCGTGTATTGGCTATGGATGCCGTGCAAAAAGCAAATTCCGGACATCCAGGTGCGCCGATGGGGATGGCAGACATCGCTGACGTGGTGTGGCGTGAATTTTTAAATCATAACCCGACAAACCCGCAATGGGCTAACCGCGACCGTTTTGTTTTATCCAATGGTCATGGTTCTATGCTGCATTATGCGCTGTTACATTTAACCGGTTATGATCTTTCAATTGAAGATTTAAAAGCATTCCGTCAACTACACTCTAAAACACCAGGTCACCCGGAATACGGCTATGCACCAGGGGTTGAAACCACCACTGGTCCACTTGGTCAGGGTATTGCCAATGCGGTTGGTTTTGCTCTGGCTGAAAAGACACTGGCAGCGCAGTTCAATAAAGATGATATGCAAGTGGTTGACCATTACACCTACTGTTTCCTGGGTGATGGCTGCCTGATGGAAGGTATTTCTCACGAAGTATGTTCACTGGCCGGTACTTTAGGTCTGGGTAAACTGGTGGTTTACTATGATGACAACGGTATTTCAATTGATGGTGAAGTTGAAGGCTGGTTCTCTGATGACACTGAACAGCGCTTCCTGTCTTATGGCTGGCAAGTACTGAAAGTTGATGGTCATGATGCAGATGCTATTCGTGAAGCAACTGTGGCTGCCAAAGCTGAAACCGCTAAACCAACCATTATTATCTGTAAAACCATTATCGGTTTAGGTTCACCAAACAAACAGGGTAAAGAAGATTGCCACGGTGCACCGCTGGGTAATGATGAAATCGTGTTAACCCGCGAAGCGCTGGGCTGGACCGATGAAGCGTTTGTAATTCCTGAAGATGTGTATGCTGCTTGGGATGCGAAAACCAAAGGTGCTGAAACTGAAGCTGCCTGGAATGCTACTTTTGCTGCCTATGCAGCAAAATATCCTGCAGAAGCGGCTGAATTAAAACGCCGTTTAAGCGGTGAATTACCAGCAGAATTCCTGGCACAGGCCGATGCCTATATTGCTGAAGTGAACGCGAAAGCAGAAACCATTGCGACCCGTAAAGCCAGCCAGAATACGCTACAGGCTTTTGGTCCATTATTACCTGAATTATTGGGTGGTTCTGCGGACCTGGCTGGTTCAAACCTGACGCTTTGGAAAGGTTGCCAGGGCGTACAAGACAATGCCGCAGGTAACTATGTACACTACGGCGTACGTGAATTTGGTATGACCGCGATTGCCAACGGTGTGGCGCTGCACGGCGGTTTCATTCCTTATGTAGCAACATTCTTAATGTTCATGGAATATGCGCGTAATGCCGTGCGTATGTCGGCGTTAATGAAGCAACGCGTAATTCATGTTTATACCCATGATTCGATCGGTCTGGGTGAAGATGGTCCTACGCACCAGCCAATTGAGCAGATTGCATCGTTACGTGGTACGCCAAACCTGAACACATGGCGTCCATGTGACACGGTTGAAGCTGCGATTTCCTGGAAATCTGCTTTAAGCCGTGCGGAAGGTCCATCTGCGTTAATCTTCTCTCGTCAAAACCTGCCATTCCAGGCGCGTACTCAAGCGCAAATTGAAAACGCGGCCAAAGGTGGTTATGTGCTGGCTGAAGAAAAAGGGGAATTGAAAGCAATCATCATTGCGACTGGTTCTGAAGTGGCCTTGGCGATGGAAGCACATGCACAGCTTGAAGGTGTACGTGTAGTATCTATGCCATGTGCTGAAGAATTCATGCAGCAAGATGCGGCGTATCGTGAAGCGGTTCTGCCATCGAATATCCGTGCCCGTGTTGCAGTTGAAGCAGCGCATGTCGATTACTGGTGGAAATTTGTGGGTCTGGACGGCCGCGTGATTGGTATGACCACTTACGGCGAATCTGCACCAGCCAAAGATTTGTTCCAGCACTTTGGTATTACCACGGAAGCAGTAGTTGCTGCGGTGAAAGAACTGACGGCTTAATCGCTCAGAAATTTCAAAAAAGACGCTCCGAATGGGGCGTTTTTTTATGCTAGTTTAAAAGGCTGAATGATATAAAAGAAGACCCACATGACAGCAATCAGTATTGTGCCTTTGGCACAGACCAGTCAGCCGCAATGGCAAGCACTTTGGGTCGGTTATCAGGCCTTTTATCAAACCAAGTTATCAGATGAACTGAGTGCCCATACCTGGCAGCGTCTGACATCAGCCGAGTCTGCGCATATGTATGGTTTTGCAGCCCTGCTTGAACAGCAGATGGTCGGCTTTGTACATGTGATTGAACATGACAGCTGCTGGACATTCAAGCCTTATGCCTATTTGCAGGATTTATTTACCCACCCCGATTATCGCGGGCAGGGTGTGGCCAGATTACTGATTGAACAGGTCTATATGGAAGCCAAAAAACGCCAGTGCGACCGGGTTTACTGGCTGACACAAGAAGCCAATCAAACTGCACAAATATTGTATGATAAAGTGGCACACAAGACCGGATTTATTCAATATAAACAAAGTCTGTAACGGCATCCATGCGTTAATCGTTTCATTGCTGCAACAGAACGTTTTATCTGTAGCAATGAACTCTAACAAGAAATCTATACACTAATAAGCATTCAAAAAGCGAGATAAAAGCATGAACTTTAAAGCACTTGTACTTGGTTTGGCGGTCACTTCAGTAGCAACAGCTGCGTTGGCAAAACCAGTGGCGTATCAAATTGACCCGACCCATACGGCAACTGTATTTAGCTGGGATCACTTCGGTTTCTCTACGCCATCAGGTAACTTCTCTAACATTCAAGGTACCATTAATGTTGATGAGAAACAGCCAGAAAAATCATCTGTCAACGTGACTATTCCATTAAACAGCCTGAACACCAACGTCAAAGCGCTGGATGAGCACTTAATGGCAGCAGACTGGTTTGATGCAGCAAAATATCCAACTATTACTTTCAAAAGTACCAAAGTTGAAACTCAGGACAAAAAGAACTTTAAAATCACAGGTGATTTAACTGTGAAAGGTGTAACGAAACCTGTAGTTCTGGATGCGGTACTGAACAAACAAGGTCCACATCCAATGACCAAAGCGGCAACTGTTGGTTTTAATGCCACCACGTCATTTGACCGTTCAGCATTTGGTATCGCCGGTTTTGTACCAAATGTAGGTGATAAAATTACTGTAAACATCACCACTGAAGCTTCTGTTGCTGCGAAAAAATAATCGCAAGAACAGCACAAAAAGCACCCGCTTCAGGGTGCTTTTTTTATGACGATGATAAATGTAAGGACAATTTAAAGCTTTCCGGTCAGCTTTGAGATTTTAAGCCGGCTAGAAACTGACCAAGAACCGTCGCGCTAACCTGTTGCAGTTGCGGCGCGTATTGCTGATGAGCGGCGCGTAAGGTGGGAATATCAATCTGGGCCTGACGTAATTCACAGGTATGGCCAATCAGCCATTTTTCTAAACTGTCTGCTGCAACTTCAGCATGAAACTGTAGTGCCAGAATATGTGGTCCGACCCGGAATGCCTGATTCGGATACAGGTCGGAGCTGGCCAGTAATTCAGCCTGTGCTGGTAAATCAAAAGTATCGCCGTGCCAATGCAAGACCGGTGTATCGGCTAATGCTGCCAGTGGATGATGGACGGCATCTGCCAGACTGAGCGTACTCCAGCCAATTTCTTTGGTATGGCCGGCATAGACTTTGGCACCCAAGGCATAAGCAATGAGCTGTGCACCCAAACAAATACCAATAGTTGGTAAATTCTTTTCTAAACGTACTTTTAGTAAGTCTATTTCTTGTTGTAAGAAAGGATAGTCTGTGATTTCATAAACGCCAATTGGGCCACCCAAAATAATCACTAATCCTTCATGTGCAAACGCCTTTTCTAGATTTTCCACACCAGCTTCAAAATACCGTACCCGTAAACCTTGTTCATACAGGACATCTTCCCACGCGCCGAGGTCTTCAAATGCAAGATGTTGAATGGCATAGACAGTGTCGGGTAAATCGAACATGGCAGATACTTCAGGCTGAAAGGGAGATTTAATGTAACGTGAAATAATCCTGAACTAAAGTGTAATACTTTAATAAAGGATAGACTTTTAACTTGATCTTCCGGTTTATAACACGCTGAAAGAGCGTGCTGCGAAAGTCATAGCATTTTATGTCGCAATAAAAACGCCCGATGCAAATACATCGGGCGCAGGTTGAAACGGTAACTTCAACGCTGTTGGAATTCTAAAGACGAGTCTTTAGAAGAAGCCCGCAGGTTTAGTTGAATAGCTCACCAACAAGTTTTTGGTTTGTTGATAATGTTCTAACATCATCTTGTGGTTTTCACGGCCAATACCTGACTTTTTATAACCACCGAAGGCAGCGTGTGCAGGATAAATGTGATAACAGTTGGTCCAGACACGACCTGCCTGAATTGCACGGCCTGCACGGTAAGAGGTATGCGCAGAACGTGACCAAACCCCAGCACCTAAACCGTAAATGGTATCGTTAGCGATTTTAATGGCTTCATCGAAGTCTTTAAATGTAGTGACTGAAAGCACAGGGCCGAAAATTTCTTCTTGGAAAATTTTCATATCATTGGTGCCTTTGAAAATGGTCGGTTCAATATAGAAACCGCTACCCACTTCCTGACGTTCACCACCACCTGTCAAAACTTGTGCACCTTCGGCACGGCCTGTTGCGATACAACCCAAGATTTTATCTTGTTGTTCTTGTGAAGCCTGCGCACCAATCATGGTTTCAGTGTCTAATGGGTGACCTGTTTTAATGCGCTTAACACGTTCAATGGCTTTTTCCAAGAAACGGTCAGCAATACTTTCCTGTACTAGCGCACGTGATGGACAGGTACAGATTTCACCCTGATTTAGCGCAAACATAGCAAAACCTTCAAGAGCTTTATCTAAGTAGTCATCATCTTGCGCCATAATATCTTCAAAGAAAATATTTGGAGATTTACCACCAAGTTCCAAGGTCACTGGAATAATATTTTCAGTGGCATATTGCATGATCAACTGACCAACTTGCGTTGAACCTGTGAATGCAATTTTGGCAATACGTGGATTTGTCGCCAATGGACGTCCAACTTCTACACCATAACCATTGACTACGTTTAATACGCCTGCAGGCAATAAATCTTGAATGAGTTCAACCAAAACTAAAATACTGGCAGGCGTTTGTTCTGCAGGTTTAAGCACAATACAGTTACCCGCAGCCAATGCAGGTGCAAGTTTCCATGTCGCCATTAAAATAGGGAAGTTCCATGGAATAATTTGTCCAACCACACCCAATGGCTCGTGGAAGTGGTAGGCAATGGTATCTTCATCAATTTCAGAAATTCCACCTTCCTGCGCACGGATACAGCCTGCAAAGTAGCGGAAATGGTCAATCGCTAAGGGAATATCGGCTGCTAATGTTTCACGTACAGGTTTACCATTATCCCATGTTTCTGCCACTGCCAATAATTCTAGATTTTGTTCTAAACGATCTGCAATTTTTAACAAAATATTAGAACGTGTCGTTGGAGATGAACTGTTCCATTGTGCTTTGGCTTTATGGGCTGCATCTAAAGCCAGTTCAATGTCTTCTGCCGATGAGCGTGGGACTTTGGTAAATACTTTGCCGTCCACAGGAGATATATTTTCAAAGTATTCGCCTTTTACAGGGGCGACCCACTCGCCACCAATAAAGTTTTCGTATTGTGCTTTAAATTGAACTTTTGAACCGGGTTGATTGGGATCTACATAACGCATAATTCTCTTCCTTTGATGGTTTTTATAATCTGCGGTCTATTTACCGTTTACAATAATCCTGTGTTTAAATCAGGTTAAATTTACGGCTAAGGTATAAGGTACTTTAGTACGTTATTTGTTTAGCATACCAATATAAGGTTGGAAAAAGGTTGGAAAGTTGCAGGTTTACAAGCAGCGAACAAATCCTTACAAAAGTAAGCAGTACAATGGATGTAATGCCCACAGGATTGTGAGAGTCAATAATGATGAAAAAACAAGACCTATTGGAAAAAAGGGTGCATATTGAACAGTTTAGACAAAGTAGCAGTTTATCGCCGCTGCATGCGCAGCAAATTCAGCAGAGTATTTTAAAATCTTGGCAACGCTCTCAAATTGCTGAAATTCCTGTTGATCGGTTGGCAGCCCCGTTAAATTATAGTCTAACGCATACACATGGTGGTTCGGCCTTACAACGTGCTGTGCAAAACTGTGCAGAAGATTTAAGACATATCGCACAGCAGTCCGACATGGTGGCAGCCGTGGGCGATGTGGGCAGTACAATTATTTGGACGGCAGCGAGCGCGCAAATGCGTAATGTGGCGGAACAGGTGCATTTTGTAGAAGGCGGGCAGTGGCGTGAAGAGTTGGTGGGTACCAATGCTTTGGCTTTGTCACTTAAAACTCAGCAAGCAAGTTGTGTGTTTTCCAGTGAACACTTTATGTCATCATTACATGACTGGGTTTGTTATGCAGCGCCTATTTTAGACCCTTATTCCAAACAAGTATTGGGTGTAATTGATTTATCGACTACTTGGAAAAACCATAACAGTTTGGGGATGTTGGCAGCAGAACGCTGTGCTTCTTTGATTCAAAATGCACTGCTTGATCAGCAAAAACAGCAGCTTTATATTCGCGCGTTTCGCGTGCCACAGGTGTTATTTAATGGCAAAGTGGTGGTGATGACACCGCGTCAAATTGAAATATTGGTGATTTTAGCACTTTGTCCACAAGGCATGAGTTTAGATACTTTACACCAAGCTCTATATGGTGAGCGTAAAGTCAGTATGGGCACGCTTAAAGCTGAGATGTCTCAATTACGTGATATTCTAGGCGGGATGCTTGGTTCGCGTCCTTACCGAATTTTGGCGCATATAGAAGCCGATTTTTTACAAGCTGAGCAGGCTTTAGATGCTGGTTATGTGCAGTCTGCCTTACAAACGTGTGCAGGAGTATTTTTGGCGAAAACTGAAAGTCCATTTTTATGTGCATGGCGAGATTGCTTAGAATCTCGCCTGAGTGATGCCATTTTTAATGCACAAGATACCGATGTATTGCTAAAACATTTGGCACGCAGCCCTGAAGCGATTGACGCAGTGGAGCGTTTAATTGAATTGATGCCCAAGGGGCATCCTGCACATCAAATTTTATTAAAATACACAGCTTAAGGGATGCATCAAGTCATTTAGCCGTTAATTCACTTCCTTTAGTTCAAGTTTTTAGTTTTATAGCCCCTTGCGGTTTAACCAGTCAAACAAGGACTGATACACTTCCGCACGGACTTCGGGCGCAGAAAGTACCAAATCATGCACGCCATTTTCAATTTGGCAAAGCACAATATCACCATGCATGTGATGCCCATATTTTTGCATATCTGCAACATTTAAAATTACGTCAGTGCGTTGCGCAATCTCATTCCATTGGCGTGGATAACTACTTTGACTCGAATGCATAATTAAGGTTGGTACACCCAAATGTACGCTGGCATGAATTTCCTTTTGTGCTTCATGAATTGCACGTACAAAACTTAATCGCACTTTAGGATAGCGCGGTTTTTTCCATTCCAAATTAAATAACCATTCACCATGATATTGCTTGTGTAGACTTGGTACATAAAATGGATTAAGGCGGCTTGGAAATTTCATTTCTGGCAGTAATTTGCCTAATTGGCTTAAACGAGGAATGCCGACTTTTTTCTCAATTTCGCTCATATTGAAATCATAAAAAGGGCTGTTACACCATAAACCACGAATCAGTGGATGATTGGGATGATGTGCTACATATAACGTGGTGATTAATCCACCTGTTGAATGTCCCGCCAAAATCACCGAGTCATGTTCTTCTGTGGCAATTTGCTCAAGTGCAGCGGAAATTTCTGCATCATATTCAGACAAGCTGCGCACATTGTACCAATGTTGATGTGACAAATGCGAACGCCCGTATTTACGCAAATCCAACGCATAAAAGTCATAACCGCGCTGATTAAACTGGTCTGCCATTTCTGTTTGAAAAAAATAGTCAATAAAACCATGAATATAAAGTACGGCTTTACGGGTTTTCTGTTCGGCTTTTTTGCGTACCAAGGTAGCAATCACTTTGCCTTCATAATCCGAAGGAAAATCCAGCGTCATTTGTTGGTAATCGGCACTCAAAATATCGGGTTGATAGCTTGGTGTTGTTTTTTGTTTTTTACCTAACAGCATAAGGTGTTCGTCATCCATTTTATTTTGACTATATCCTTGATGAGTGGTGCGCATTTGTCAAATTGAATTATGCAGACTCTCTGCATCTACATCGCTTTAGTTTTATGCAGCGAGATCATTTTGTTCTGAACAGCAAAAAAAAGCAGAACGCATCTGAGGTGGTTCTGCCAAAGGGAAGGATAAAAATAAAACAGCAACAGAGGAAATTTGAGAAAAACGATGGGAGATGCTGAGCAAATCGTGATTCACTCAGCAGGAGATTCAAATTACATCGCGGCTTTAAAAATTTCGACCACTTGTGCATGATTGGCTTTACGTGGGTTGGTGAGCATGCAGGCATCTTTTTGTGCATTTTCAGCCATAATCGCCAAGTCATCTTCTTTAACGCCTAACTCAGCTAAACCTGTTGGAATACCAATCGAGCTAGATAGTTCACGAATTGCATCAATTGCGGCATAGGCAGCTTCTGTGATGGTTAATCCATCAGTATTGACTCCCATCAATTCTGCAATATCGGCATAACGCTCAGGGCAGGCAATCAGGTTAAACTCGCAAACATGCGGCAATAAAATTGCATTACAAACGCCGTGCGGCAAGTTGTAGAAACCGCCAAGTTGATGCGCCATGGCATGCACATAGCCTAGAGAGGCATTGTTGAATGCCATACCTGCCAAATATTGCGCATAGCTCATGGCATCACGTGCTTCAATATTTTCACCATTTGCCACAGCAGGGCTAAGCCACTGGCTAATCATACGAATGGCTTTTTCTGCACAGGCATCGGTAATAGGATTGGCTGCAGTTGAAACGTAGGCTTCTACAGCATGGGTTAAGGCATCCATGCCCGTTGCTGCGGTTAAACCTGCAGGTTTGGCAATCATGAGTTTTGGATCATCAATGGCGATGAGTGGTGTACAGCGCCAATCGACAATTGCCATTTTAACGTGCGTGTCTGTATTGGTAATAATACAGAAACGGGTCATTTCCGAAGCTGTACCTGCAGTGGTGTTAATGGCAATCAGTGGGGTCATTGGCACAGTACTTTTATCAATGCCTTCATAATCACGAATATGCCCACCACCTGCGGTCACTAAGCCAATGCCTTTGGCACAGTCGTGGGAAGAACCACCACCTAAGGACACAATGAAGTCGCAGTGATTGGCATTGTAGGCATCAACACCGTTATGCACGTTAATATCGGTCGGATTTGGCTCTGCACCAGCAAAGATATGGCTGGCAACGCCTGCTTCGGTGAGGTAGCCTGCAATGGTATCGGCAACGCCAAATTTAAACAGTCCTTCATCAGTCACAATTAGGGCTTTTTTGGCGCCTAAATTTTGTGCTCTTACGCCAATTTCTTTGGCACAACCAGGGCCGAAGAGTGACACACAAGGAATATAAAAACCGTTGGTTTGATCTGCAATATTTTTAAAAGCCATGCTCAGATTCCTTCTTGCATTGGATATTGGAATAATGTGTTGTTATCGCGGTGTTGAACCGTAATTTGAGTATCCATTGCTTTGTTGTGAAATCCTACCTACCAAATACCAACCCTAGTTGCTGATCAAAGAGTGTAAAATAATCACTTGAAAATTATGGATTTTTAATTTGTTTTATTATCTGAAGTAGTGCGCAGTCTATAGGCAAGAGCACAAATCTTGTTTATAGTATTTTTTGTATCTCTAATTTTAAGGTGTGAATACAGCACACACATATTTAAAGTGTAATTCAATTAATAAGTGGTTTAAGCTAGATTGAAGAATTGTCCACTTTTTGCGGATGGGAAATAAAAAACAAAAAATAGGGATGTATCACGTGATGGGTCTATTCGGTGTAATCAAATAAAAATAAGATGACACTTAGATAGACCGCACTTAAGCATGAGGAGCGTATATGCAGCCAAGTCGCCAGCATAGCCAGTTGCATGCCGTTGCACAGCAATTGGTTCGTATTTCCAGTGTGGCCGCAGAAATCTATCAAGATCAAATGGATCTGGTTGGGCATTTTACAGCACAAAATATGTTTCGAATTGATCCTTTGCAGCATCGGGTCGAATTGTTGAATGGTCTGTTTAGCCTTGAATTTTATTCGCCAAAATCGCATACAAATTTAATAGAAACCCACTTTGAATTTGCGGGGCAACAGCAAGAAGCGTTTGAAGATTTTTTCTTACATGATCTGCATTTTTTGACAGGGGATTTAAAACCGCAGCATTCCTTATTTTTGCGTAAGCAGGCGCAGCAATTGCGGCAATTGATTCTGCAGCAAGTTTATCTTTGGGTAGATGGTGCAGCACGGGTTAAGCAATTGTTGTTGCATTTAGATGCTATGCAGGCACAAATTTTAGATCAGGCATTAATGCAGGTAGACGATCAGTATCAACCAGTATTGACCAAATTTGTGCAGCAAGGGCAGCCGATTCCTGAAGATGTTTTAACTGCTTTATCGACACTATGCGCTTTGGAATTTGTAGAGGGTGAAACCTTTTTGCCAGTGCAAGCACTGATGCTAAGTTATGATGATTTTTGTTTTAGTGCAGCAGAATTTCTGCCTAAAGCCATGTATCGTATTTTAAGTATCTCATTTCCAGAGCGATTTAATTTACAGGATTTAATCGATCATCAGGACGATATTCGGCTGTTGTATCGACACGCGGTAGAGCAGAGTCATTTATTAGGCTTTGTCCGGATTATGAACCGCGCGGTCTGGGCCGAAGATAATATTCTGGCCAAACGGCATTTTCTGGAAAAAAATACCCGCATCTGGCAGACCAAAGTTGCGCGCTTGCCACTGTTTGATTATCCACGTGCAGTCAACTGGCTGTTTCGGCAATCGAAACTGGTGCTGGACTGGCTCAGTGACAATATTCATCATTCCAGTGTCCGCGTGGCGGTGGTGGCGCTAAGTTTTGTCGATTGCAGCCAGATTCATCCACGCATTATTCTGGCAACTTTGCAATATTTTCAATACTCAGCCGCGCGTATGTTTATTCAAAGCTGTGATCATTTTGCGCTGCAACATCAGTGGTTTGAGCATCAGCATAATTCCCGGGTAGTGCAAAAAGGTCAGCGCCAGTCGCTGGAAGACCCGCGCATTAGCATCAGCCCGTCTATTTTGTATTTAGATGAATGGATGAATTTGCTGGCGATTGTTGCGGCACAGGATGAACTGCAGGTGAAACAGGTTTATGCACGTTTAAGCCGGGTGATGCAGGCCTATATGCTGCATCTGCATAAGGTCACGGCAGAACTGCCGGCTGAATTAATGCAGTTTATTCATCCGGAGAGTCAGCAATCGCGTGACTTTATGCACTGTTTACGCCGTCATCAGTTGACGCTGGAGCAATTCCGGCAGCTGTTTTATTTAAAGGCCGGGCCGGTGCGTGAATCGGTGTTTGATGCTTATGTGCGCGATTATCTGGTCGATTATTTTAATGAAAAAAATTACACCCCGAAAAATGTCAGCTGGAGCAGTATTTTTCAGCGTGCGGTGCGCTGGCATCATGAAGTACATAAAGCCGAAATTCTGGCTAAGCTGAAAAAACAGTTAAACGTCAGCCACTGGCCGCCCGTATCGCTACAAGGCAGAACCCAGTATCTGGGCTGGTGCTTTGAGGAACTGAACAGTCTGGACCGGATTATTCAGGAGTCGCGCAGTTTTCATCATTGTCTGGCGGTGAGTTATAGCCAGAAAATTATTGAAGGCGAATATGTGGCTTTTCATATGTCATCGCCGTGTTATCGCCAGTCCTTAACGCTGGGTTGTCATCTGCTCGATGGACAGCTGCGCTTTGATCAGCTGGAATATCCGAACAATCATAAAGCCGAACAGTTGCTGGTCAATATTGCGGAACAGTTTATTCAATGGCTGAACAGCCGCTTAAAACAGGACCCATCTGCCGGAACTTTATGACAAGTGATGTCGCCAGATGTGGTTTTTGCCTTAACTTTTTGCTGAAAAATGGGTAGGCTATAGCCGTTCATCTACGGTATAGGTCTTATGAAACAGGAAACTGCACTCAAACTCTTAAAAGCGGGCGAAAATGTATTTTTAACAGGCTCGGCCGGTGCAGGGAAAACCTATACGCTCAATCAGTACATCAACTATTTAAAAGCACGTAAAGTGCCGGTGGCGATTACGGCCTCGACTGGAATTGCCGCCACACATATGAATGGTATGACCATTCACACCTGGGCCGGCATTGGTATTAAAGATGTCTTGTCTGATGCCGACCTGAAAAATATGAAAGAGCGCAAATACCTGAAAGAACATCTGGAAAATGCGCAGGTCTTGATTATTGACGAAATTTCGATGCTGCATGCCAAGCAGTTGAATCTGGTCAATCAGGTGCTGAAATATTTTAAGGAAAGCGATGAAGCCTTTGGTGGTATTCAGGTGATTGTCGCTGGTGATTTCTTCCAGTTGCCGCCAGTGGGCAGAAATGATGAACGTAATCGCGATAAATTCTGCTTTATGTCGGAGGCCTGGGTCGAGGCCAAATTCCGGGTCTGCTATTTGACCGAACAGCATCGTCAGGGCAATGACTTTTTAAATGATATTCTCAATGCGATTCGTCGTCAGAATATTGGCCCGCAGCATCTGCAGGCGCTGCAAAATACCCGCCAGCAGGATATTGGCGACACCTTTACCCGTTTGTATACCCACAATATGGATGTCGATACCATTAACTTTAAGCATTTAAATGAAATTGATGCTGAAAGTCGCCAGTTCGATGCCAGCTGTGATGGGAATGACAAACTGATAGAAACCTTAAAATCTTCGGTACGTGCGCCTGAAACCTTGACCCTGAAAAAACATGCCAAAGTGATGTTTGTTAAAAACAACTTTGATATGGGTTATATCAACGGCAGTCTGGGCGAGGTGATTGGCTTTGAAGAAGATGATGAATATGGCTGCCTGCCGAAAGTCAAATTAACCGATGGCACGGTGCTGCTGGTCGAACCGGAAACCTGGTCGATTGACAATGAAGCCGGAAAAACCATTGCCAGTTTCCAGCAAATTCCGTTGCGTCTGGCCTGGGCAATTACCATTCATAAATCACAAGGCATGACTTTAGAAGCGGCAGAAATTAACCTGAGCCATACCTTTGAAAAAGGTCAGGGCTATGTGGCACTGTCACGTTTAAAAACTCTAGATGGCCTGCGTTTATTGGGTTTTAACGAGCAGGCACTGGAGCTGGACAGTCTGGCAATTAAAGCCGATCGCCGTTTTCAGGAACTGTCAGATGAAGCAGAACAGAATTTCGCCGAGATTGACCTGACCGCACAGCATAAAGCCTTTATTCGGCATTGTGGCGGTACCTTGAATGAAGTTGAAATTGAACGCAATGAACGGAAAATCGCACGCAGTGGCGGCAAGCAGAATTATGCCTCGGCAACGCTGGATGAAACCCGGGCCTTGTTTGAGGAAGGTTATGAGATTGAAGATATTGCCCATGAACGCGGCCTGACTCCAGCGACGATTATTAACCATCTGGCGCGTTTGCATAAGGAACAGGGACTAGATATTTCGGTGGCGCATCCGGGTGAGGAAGTGGTGGAGCAAATCCGCAAAATTTATAAACGCCTGCAAAAACGTCAGCAAAGTGATCATTTTAATGATGATGGCACGATCAAGCTGCGTCCGATTGTCGAGCTGACCAGCCCGCGGATGGGCTATGATCAGGTGCGTCTGGCCTTGTTATATGTAGAATAAACTTTGCATCCTCCCATCATCAAAGAGCATCTTAAAGATGCTCTTTTTTATGCTTATTCGGTATTTAGGCGTATTTCAAATTCAACTTCATCTTGCTTAAAAACAGCGCCATCTCTTAAAAGCTGCCTTATTTAGAATAATGAAACCAACTCATGGAATTTATGCTAAGATGAATTTAATTCATATTTTTATTTTTAGGGCGACATTGCATTCAGCGCAGTGCATCTCCTGATTTTGAGATACTTCATTTCCCATGCTTGAAATTCGTCATTTAAAAACCTTATTGGCCTTACGCGAACATGGTTCACTGGTGGCCGCGGCCAATGATTTATGCCTGACCCCATCTGCCATTTCCCATCAGTTGAAAGAGCTGGATCACTGGTATGGGGTGGAAGTGGTCAATCGTCGCTCGCGTCCGGTGACGTTTTCCAATGTGGGGCAGCGTTTGCTGAAACTGGCAGATGATATTTTGCCGCAGATCCAGATTGCCCAAACCGATATTACCCGGATTGTGCATGGGCAAACCGGCCGGATTATTTTTTCTTCGGAATGTCATAGCTGTTTTGACTGGCTGATGCCGCTGTTAAATCAGTACCGCCAGCAATATCCCGATGTTGATTTGGATTTTGCTTCTGGCTTTGAAGCCAATCCGCATGAATTATTACAACATGCCGAATTTGATTTGCTGATTACCGCCGACCCGATTGCCTTAAAAGGCATCGAGTATTTCCCGATTTTTGAATATGAGTCGCGTCTGGTGCTGTCCAATACCCATCCATTGGTACGTGCTGCGGACATTTCGGTGCAGGACCTGGCCGAAGAAACTTTAATTACCTATCCGGTGGATAAACACCGCCTGGATATTATGGCCAAGCTGTTTATTCCGGCCAATATTTATCCGAAAGCGATACGCACCACAGATTTAACCCAGATGTTAATCCAGCTGGTGGCCAGCGGTCGGGGTGTGGCGGCCTTACCGGATTGGGTGGTAAATGAATATGAACAAAAAGGCTGGGTCACTTCACGCCGTCTGCATTGTGTTTCGGCAGAAGGGCTACGCCGTACGCTGTATGCCGGTTATCGCAGTGAAGAAAAAGAAAAAAGCTATTTTGAAGGCTTCCTGAAACAGCTGGAAAAATTTTCGCAAAAGCGCAGTCATTACTATGCACAATAACATCTGCACAAATAGTGTAATTTTTGAGTAAATAATGATGAGGATTCAGGTCGTTGAATCATCTGCCAGCTACGCCATTTATTCAGGAAAAACATAAGCTGAGATGTTTTTTTAATAAATGGCAGTTACTGAACTTGATAAGCTCAAGTCACAAGATTGAAGTGAGTAAGGGTATGTCCAAAGTACAATGGTTCAGCAGGGATATTTGGATTATTTGTGCAGGTTTTGTCGCGGCGATGCATGTCGGTAAATTACCGCCAGCGGTGCCGGTATTACAGCAGGAACTGGGGATCGGGCTGGTACAAGCTGGTTTGTTGCTGTCGCTGGTGCAAGGGGCTGGTATGCTGTTTGCACTGACCTTGGGCAGTTATGTCGAAAAAATTGGACTGAAACGCTGTGTCTTGCTTGGACTGGGCTTACTAAGCGCAGCTAGTTTGGTCGGTGGGTTTAGCCAAAGCGTCAGCAGTTTGCTGCTGCTGCGGGTAGTGGAAGGATTTGGCTTTTTACTGGTGACCTTAAGTGGTCCGGCCTATATTCGCCAGCTGGTGCCGGCAGAAGAAATTTCCGCCAAAATGGGCTTGTGGAGTGCCTATATGGGCGGCGGCATGGGGATTTCCTTATTACTGACGCCGTGGCTAATCACCATGATGGGCTGGCAAGGGGTATGGCTGACGCTAACACTACTGACCTTAAGCCTGTTTGCGCTGGTCGCCACCCGAGTGCCGAAACCGCAACAATCAACCCAGAAAATTGAAGTGTTTCAGCTGATCAAAACCACGCTCAAACATCCACCAGCGTGGATGCTGGCATTGATGTTCGGCACCTATGCCGGACAATGGTTTAGTCTGGTGGGTTTCTTGCCAACCATCTATCAGCAAAACGAGATTTCCTTGACGCTGGCAGGTGCATTAACTGCGTCGGTGGCGATTGCCAATGCAGTCGGGACCTTTGCCTGCGGCATCATGTTGCAGCGCGGTTTGTTGCCTAAAACTTTAGTCCAAACGGGTTTTATCATCTTGATGCTGTGTGCCTTAAGTTTCTATATCTTTCAGGCCCAGTTACCATTTTTACTGCAGTTTGCCTGCGTGTTTAGCTTT
Source organism: Acinetobacter sp. CIP 53.82 (assembly GCF_000369465.1). Lineage (NCBI taxonomy): Bacteria > Pseudomonadati > Pseudomonadota > Gammaproteobacteria > Moraxellales > Moraxellaceae > Acinetobacter > Acinetobacter sp. CIP 53.82. The sequence continues at coordinate 724,145 of NZ_KB850045.1, forward strand.
TCGTTATTTGGTGGTCTGGTCGCCGCGGTGGTCTTTGCTCAAGCCTTGCGTTTTGCGCCCAGTCCGGTGGCCATTAGTGCGACCATTGGCATGATTTTACAGTGCTCAGCGACATCGCAGTTTCTGTTGCCACCAGCAATTGCTGCGATTGTTTCTGCCACCGGAGACTGGTTCTGGGTCGGTATTGTGATGGCTGCGTTCTCGGCAATGGGCTGGCTATTATGCCAAAAGCTGTTTCAGGCCGATGTACGTGCCTAATCGTGTATCCGTATCTCTTTAAAGCCGTGTCTGTATGAAGCGGCTATTTAGAACCAATCAATAACGATAAAATGCCGGCGGCAATTAATGGTCCGACCGGCACACCGCGCAGCAAGGCCACACCGGCAACCGTACCAATCAGCAGGCCAGCGACAATATTCGGTTGATGGCTCATCAGCTGTACCCCACGTGCACCGAGCCAGGCCACAAACAGGCCTATGCCAATCGCGAGTATGGATTTCCAGTGCATAAATGATTTCAGGATTTCATCACCGGGGATTTTACCGCTGGCAATGGGCGTTAGTACGCCAATGGTCAAAATGATAATGCCAATATTTAAACCATGCTGTTGCAAGAGCGGAAAATATACTTCCAGTGGTGTGATGCGAAACACGATTAACACCGCGGCGGCAATGGTGACGGCAGTATTGTGACTAAAAATACCGCAGGCCAATAAAATAAGCAGAACAATCAGGTTTAAATCGAGGTGTGACATACAGGCTGAACACGGTGGCATGGGAGAAAAAGAGGCCATTATTGTAGCCTTTTTCAGCGGGGCCTGCTGATAGATTCCAACTCCAGCGCGGTTTCAGTATAAAATACGCCATCTTCCATATTGATACAGCTTTCACTCCACAGGTAATTCGATGACTTTAGAAAAAATGTTGCAATCGCAAGGCTTTGGTTCACGCAAACACTGCCAGCAGCTGATTCAAAATGGTGCGATTGCCATTGAGGGTGAAGTCATCACCCAACCCAAACAGAAACTGCAGTTGCAGGGTTTAAAATTTTCGGTCTATGGGCAGGACTATACCTATCGGGAGAAGGTCTATATCGCGTTAAACAAACCGCAAGGTTATGAGTGTTCACATCAGGCCACCCATCATTTTAGTGTGTTTGATCTGTTTGACGATATTTTGCTGAATCGTGGCCTGCAATGTGTGGGACGTTTAGATCAGGACACCACCGGTTTGTTATTGCTAACTGATGATGGCCAGTTTTTACAGGCGCTGACCCATCCGAAAAAGCATGTGGCCAAAGTCTATCGCATGTACACCGCAGATCCGGTCACAGATGCGCAAATCCAGCAACTGGCAGATGGAGTCGAACTGCGCAATGAAAGCGGCATTTTTGCTGCCACCGATATTTGCCGTCTGGCCGAGCACGAGCTGGAAATGACCATTCATCAGGGTGTCTATCATCAGGTAAAGCGGATGCTGGCAGCAGTTGGCAATAAGGTGGAAAAGCTGCATCGTCAGCAAATTGGCGCTTTAAACCTGCCAGAACTCGAGTTGGGGCAGTGGATCTATTTAGATGACGCCCAGGTACAGCAGGCGCGTACCCGGATGCAGGATTAAACCGGCTTTTAATAGATTGGGCTATTTTAAGAAACAGTGGTAGGTCTGAAACTCATTGTCTTTAATAAAGCCCATCTGTTCATACAGTTGATGCGATTGATAGTTGTTGTTCTGGGTTTGCAGACTAATCCGTAGTGCATTGTTATGACGGGCAAAATGAATCGCGGTATCAATCAGCTGTTTGGCCGAGCCTTGACGACGATAGACCGGCGTCACATAGACATCATCCAGAATATAATAGGTGGTACAGGCCACCGAAGAAAAGCCTAAATACAGCAGGATAAAACCGGTAATCACCTCATCTTTCACATGAATAAAAATCACGCTTTCATGATTTTCAAAACGCTGTTGTAAAAACTGGTGTGAAAGCTTCAGGTTAGAAGATGCACCATAAAATTGACGATATTCATCAAATAATACGGCCAGCTGCTCGAGATCTGCTACGGTTGCGCGTCTGACAATCATCCATGACTCCCTGCATATCTTATTGTTGTCTATGCAGCATAACCAAGTTTTTAGCAGATTAAATTAAAATATTGTTTATAAATACAACACTGTTAACTTTTGTCAGTTTCACCCAGCAGGGCATTTAATTCGGCAAACAGGTCCAGATCTTCATCGTCCAGCGGGGAGGTGTCGGTGCTGACGGGTGCAGGTGTTGGTGTGGCCTGAGTATTTTGCTGTTCCTGCTTGAGCTTTCTTAACTTGATCAGTTGCTCCAGATTAATGTTCTGGTTTTCGATAGAAAAAGGAATAGATTTGGTCAGAACGACCTGTTTAAAGAACAGACGAACCGCTTGTGCCGGTGTAATCCCCAACTGTTTAAACACGGCAAAAGCCTGTTTCTTTTCCTGAGAATCCAGGCGAATTTGATAAACTTCAGTTTTTCTCATGATTTTAATTAATTTAAGTGCACTTAACTGTGTAGACACATTTTAATCTAACCATTTGTAATTTCAATATTCATACACAGGAAAAATTGAAATAAATGTAATGACAATTAGATTACAGTGTCAGGTCAAATTGCGAGCTAAACGCCAGTGCTGCTTTGCTGATCGGGTCCTGAAAGCAAATGTCTTTGGCCAAAAGCTGTAAAGGCGCAGAAAAATCATCTTCCGCTTTATGCTGCACCTGCGGATAAAACGGATCATTTAAAATAGCAATTCCAAGCTGGTTTAAATGCACCCGCAATTGATGCTGCTTACCGGTGACAGGTTTAAGCAAATACTTTGCCAAATGACCGTTATGCGCTAACAGCTCAATATCGGTTTCGCTGTTGGGTATTCCTTCCACCACCTGCATGGTATAAAACGGTTGACCTTTTTCCATGCGGTAACGGGTGGTGCAAGGAAAACTTAAATCGGCACGAAAAGGTGCAATCGCATGATAGGTCTTGCGGACCTGACGTTCGGCAAACATTTGCTGATAAAGACCACGACTGGCCGGCTGTTTGGAAAATAGCACCACGCCGGCAGTTTCCCGGTCTAAACGGTGAATCGGGGTCAGCTGTTCATTGCCAGTTTGCTGTTTCAAACGCACCAGTAAGGTTTGCTGCACATATTGTCCGGTTGGGCTCATGGTCAGAAAATGCGGTTTATCTACCACCAGCAAATCTTCATTTTCAAATAAAATCTGATGCTGAAACGGCACCGTTACTTCATGGGCCAAAAAACGATAGTAAAAACAGTGCGTATGCGCCTGAAAAGGACTGTCGATGTGTAGACGCTGACCGTGCGCATCATAGACCAGCCCATCCTGAAAGCGCGACTGCCATTCAGCAGCGGAAATATGCGGAAACTGCTGGCACAGGTAGGCATACACTGTACGTGCCGATGATAGCTGCAAATAAACTTTGCTGGCGCTAACGCCATTAATCATCGGGGGAATAAAATCGGCAGTGGAGCTCATGAACGGGTGCACATCTCAAATTAGGTAACAAATGCTGTGAAAAAATACAGATTCTGACGCAGTCGAATAGGCTTTTAAACGGCTGCGATGCTATCATAATTGCTGTTTTGAATCATGTCGCGAGTATTATGCAGTATTCATTTTGTCTGAACCTGAACAATGAACAAGAGACCCAAAATCTGGCTCAGGTTTTGGCGGCGCATTTCCCGCGCGGGGTGATTTATCTGATTGGGGATTTGGGCGCAGGGAAAACCACGCTGACCCGTTATCTGTTACAAAGCTTAGGTCATCAGGGATCGGTAAAAAGTCCCACCTATACCCTGGTGGAGCCGTATCAGGTCAATGGTCAGGATATTTTCCACTTCGACCTGTATCGTCTGAATGACCCGTATGAACTGGAACTGATGGGCATCCGTGATTATCTGGATACAGCAAACGCCTTATTTTTATTTGAATGGCCATCAAAAGGTGGGGATGAAATTCCAGCACCGGACCTGATTATTAATATTCTAAAGTCTGAAGATGAATTGAGCCGCACCGCAACCCTCAGCTCGTCTTCTGCCGCTTTACAACACGCTCTGGAGCAGAATTTTACCCATGTCGGCTGATTTAAGTACACGTCGTATCCGCGCGCTTGATCCGGCACTGGCCAACCAGATTGCCGCCGGTGAAGTTATTGAGCGTCCGGCTTCTGTGGTCAAAGAATTATTAGAAAATGCGATTGACGCCGGTGCGACCGAACTGATTATCCGGGTGGAACAGGGCGGCAGTACCCTGATTGAAATTATTGACAATGGGCGCGGCATTCACCCTGAAGATCTACCCTTGGCAGTCATGCGTCATGCCACCAGTAAAATTCAAACTGCCGATGACTTGCATGCCATTGTCAGCCTCGGTTTTCGCGGTGAAGCGCTGGCGTCCATTGCCGCAGTATCGCGTTTAAGCCTGATCAGCAGCCAGACAGATGAAGGGGTGGGCTATCAGGTTGAAGTGAATGGCACGGCTTTTGATCATCAGGAGATTGTGCCGGTGGCTGCGTCGAAAGGAACCCATATTCGGGTGCAGGATCTGTTTTTTAATGTGCCGGCACGCCGTAAATTTTTAAAAAAGCCGGGTACCGAATTTGGCCATATTGAAGAAATTGTGCGCCGTCTGGCACTGACGCATTTTGATATCCGTTTTGTGCTGGAACATAATAACAGCATCAAGCTGAACCTGCCGGTTGCTGACAGCGGCGAGCTGCGTTTTCAGCGTGTACAGCAATTGCTGGGACGACAGTTTACCGAAAATGCTTACTGGATTGATGCCGATAGTATCAGCATGCGTCTGTCGGGCTGGTTGGGCCATCCTTCCGACGCGCGGGCACAGGCCGATTTACAATATGTCTATGTAAATGGCCGGATTGTCAAAGACAAGACCATCTCGCATGCGCTGCGCATGGCCTATGATGGTATTTTGCATGGTCATCAGCATGCGGCGTATTTGCTGTTTCTGGAAGTTGAACCTGAAAATATTGATGTCAATGTGCATCCAACCAAGCATGAAATCCGCTTTTTAAACCAGCGTGAAGTGCATGAGTTTGTGCGTCATTATGGCAAAGAAACCCTGGCACAGTTCCAAACCGCCAGTGCCGACTTGGCCACGGCCATGAAAACTGAAACCCCGGAGCCGGTGTTTGCGGTGCAGCCACGTTATCAGGAACAGTTCCAGCTGCATAAAGCAGCCGAAGCCATCGTGCCAGGATCTAATCAGGCGGCACCAGAATTACTGACAGATTTTAGCGATGCCCGCCCGCAAAGTGTGGATTATGCACTACCACAAGGCCAGAAAATGGCCAGTGGCCAGAATACCGGTTATAGCAATGCCTATACCGGTTCACAGCAGCTGAACAATGCGCTGAAAAGCTATCTGGCACCGTTACGTGAGCTGGATGAATCTGCATTATCCAGCCCACAGTCGGCCGCAGGTGATACGCAGCCAGCTCCGGTAGATGAACATCCACTCGGGATTGCCATTGCCCAGTTACACGGAATTTATATTCTGGCGCAAAATACCGAAGGCTTGATTATTGTCGATATGCACGCGGCGCATGAGCGGATTTTATTACAGCAAATGAAATCGGCCTGGGATAAGCCGGAATTCTGGACCTCGCAGCAGCTGCTAATTCCTAAAGTGATTAGCATTAGCCGGATGCAGGCGATGCGGATTGAAGAGCTGAAACCGCAGCTGGCGCGTTTAGGACTGGATCTGGATCAATATGGTGATGAACAGGTGATTGTGCGTGGGGTGCCGGCGATTTTACATAAGGCCAATTTTGACGCCCTGATTCCTGAACTACTGAATGATCTGGACCCGGCTGATGAAGCGCAAGCACTGCTACAAAAACGTGACCAGATTCTGGCCGGCATGGCCTGTCATGGTGCCGTGCGTGCGCATCGTATGCTGAGCCTGTCTGAAATGAACGCCTTGCTGCGCCAGATGGAACAAACCGAATTTGCCAGCCAATGTAATCATGGCCGCCCGACCTGGCGTGCCTTTCCATTGGCTCAATTAGATAAACTTTTTGCTCGAGGAGAGTAGTGGTACATGTCAAATCAATTGCCGGTCATCAATTTAATGGGACCTACTGCAAGCGGTAAAACTGCTTTGGCGTGTGAACTCTATGAACTGGGGCATTTTGAGCTGATTTCAGTCGATTCCGCTTTGGTGTATCAGGATATGGACATTGGCACCGCCAAACCAAGCAAAGCCGAGCAGGCGCGTTATCCGCATCATCTGATTGATATTATTACCCCTTTAGAGGTGTATTCTGCTGCGCAGTTTGTAGAAGATGCCTGTGCTTTAATTGATGATATGCATGCGCGTGGCAAAACCCCGATTCTGGTGGGCGGAACTATGCTGTATTTCAAGGCCTTGCTGGAAGGGTTGTCCAGTAATTTGCCAAGTGCAGATTATGCGGTGCGCGCTGAAATTGAAGATAAGGCTGCACGTGAAGGCTGGGAAGCGGTGTATGCCGAATTGTGCACGGTAGATGCTTTAGCCGGACAGAAATTTAAAGTCAGCGATAAGCAACGGATTATCCGGGCCTTGGAAGTGTTCAAGTTAACCGGTCAACCTATTACCAAACTACAAGCAGAACAGCCCAAAAATGTACCATATCGTTACACTTTTCATAATCACGCCTTGCTGCCAGATCGGGTAGAATTACATCAACGTATAGAAAAACGATTAGAAATAATGTGGTCAATGGGTTTTTTGAATGAAGTAGAAAGGCTTATTGAAAAATACGATTTAGATGAGAATTTACCCTCTATGCGCTCTGTTGGATATCGACAAGCTTTAGAGTTTCTAAAGAAAAGTGATAAAAGTCTCAATAAAAAGCAGGAAATGGAGGATAAGGCCCTATTTGCAACACGACAACTTGCAAAACGTCAATATACTTGGCTCAGATCGTTGCAGGAATCGCATAAAATTCAAACATATTTTACGATAAAGCAGGCTCAAGAAGACTTGCGAAACTGTTACGGATAAAGCAAAATTTATGAACTGTCTTTTTTATAAATTTTAATTGAAAAATAAAGATAGTTTTTGCGCTGATTTTTAATTATTTTTGGAGTTATAACATGTCTAAAGGTCAAACTTTACAAGATCCGTTCTTGAATTCTCTCCGTAAAGAACGTATTCCAGTTTCTATTTTCCTTGTAAACGGTATTAAATTACAGGGTCATATCGAATCTTTTGACCAGTATGTGGTGCTATTAAAAAATACAGTAAGCCAAATGGTTTACAAACACGCGATTTCTACAGTTGTACCTGCACGTAATCCACGTCCTGCTGGTGCACCTGCTGGTGCTCAAGGTGCTGGTGGCTTCGGTGGTCAAGGTGGTGGCTTCGGCGGCGGACAAGGTGGTGGCTTTGGTGGTCAAGGCGGCTTCGGTGGTCAAGGCGGCGGCTTCGGTGGTCAAGGTGGCTTCGGTGGTCAAGGCGGCTTCGGTGGTCAAGGCGGCTTCGGTGGTCAAGGCGGCGGCTTCGGCGGTCAAGGTGGCTTCGGTGGTCAAGGCGCTGGCTTCGGTGGTCAAGCTTCTGGTTTTGACAACGACTCTAAATTTGAAGATTCTCAAGAAGATGACAACAACCGTTAATCAATATTAATGGCTTAAGTCCTCTTATAAAAAAACCGCTGAATTCAGCGGTTTTTTTATTGCTATTGATGGCGAGGTGAAAAGCCAGAATTAAAAAACCAGTGCAGGCACTGGTTTTTCATTTTTTAAGACCTAGTTATTTTTACGGTCCAGGTTTGGATCTTTAATATCGACAAAGGCATTGCTGCGAATTTCACGTAACCAGCTGTCCAGTTCGGTATCAAACTGACGTTCACCTAGAATCTGGCGTGCCATACGTTCCTGGAATTCGCGGGTCATGTCCTGCTGGCGGGTATCTGTCACCTGTAGAATATGCCAGCCAAACTGGGTTTGAAATGGCTGGCTGATTTCACCTACCGGGGTGCTTTTCATTTGCTGTTCAAATTCAGGCACCATCACTCCAGGGCTAACCCAGCCCAGGCTACCGCCATCACGGGCAGAACCGGTATCGGTTGAGAAAGTACCGGCCAACACTGCAAAATCTTCACCGGCTTTGAGGCGGTTATACAAACTGTCAATCATGTGCTTGGCATTTTCTGGGCTCACCACTTCTGTTGGCTGAATCAGAATATGACGGGTTTGATATTGTGGGACCAGCGCGCGCTGTTCACCGGCTTTACGATCGACCAGTTTCAGCACATGAATACCATCATTGACTGCAATCAGCTCAGTGGTCTGACCGACGTCAAGTGCACTTACACGTGCAGCCAGTTCAGCCGGAATTTCAGAAAGGCTGCGGAAACCCATATCAGCCGATTCAACTTTGGTGGCAGCTGTGCTGAACTGCTTGTTAATGGCATTGAGGTCATTGCTGTTATTCAGTGCAGTTTTAACCTGTTCCGCGGTGGCCTGTGCATTTTCACCGGATACGCGCACATGCAACACATGCGCCTGACTGCCTAAAGCGGCCTGACCTTGCGGGGTTTTCAGGAAGTTATCGACATCCTGGTCGCTAATTTTAATTCGCGACATCACGACTTGCTGACGCAGACGGTTAATTGCCAAATCTTCAGCAATACGGTTGCGTAAAGAGGCATAGGTCCCCGGTGCAATACGGTCGACTTTCTGCTGGAAATCTTCCAGACTTTTGCTGCCATTTTGTTGGGCCACACGCATCACCGCTTCATTTAAGGCTTTTTCATCAGGCTTGATGTTATAGCGTTTGACCTGTTCCAGCTGTGCCTGACGCACGATCAGTTGTTCTAAGGCTTGTTGTTGTAGATATTGAGCCGGTGGCACGGTTTTGTTCTGTGCCTGTAATTGTTGCTGCATTTCAGCAGCGGTTTGCGCTAAATCACTTTGTAGGATGACACTGTTATCCACCACGGCCACGACCTGATCTACAGTTTGTGCAAAAGCAGGTGCAGCTGAAGAAATACATAAAGCTAAGGCAGTGGCTTTAAAAAATTGTTTTAACTGTGGTGTCTTCATTAACGTTGTGTCCAAGTTTGATTAGTTCTATTAAACCCTAAAATACGGTTTTCAAGTAAAGATGCAAGTTTATTGTTGAAACTGCCGAGGCCTTTCAGGTTTAATTCGGCCATGATGGCGCGTTTCGGCTTGACGTTGTGATCGGAGACATCATCCAGATCATTATAATAAGAGCGGCCGTAGACCGAGATGCCCCAGCAGCAGGATTCATAGTTCACACCGAGTAAATATTCACGGGCGACGCTATTGTCCAAATCGTATTGGGCATGACCCAGAATACGCCAGTTGTTGTAGACCGGTTGAATGAACGAGGCCACCACCTGATCATAATGATCCTGACGGTTTGGAATATGACGACGGTTAATATAGCCGACATTGTATAAATTGCCTTGTTCACCGGTATAGAACAGGTGCAGATCGCGCTGGGCATTGTCACCGTTTGACATCCAGGCGGCATTGGCACCAATATTCAGGTTTTCGGTTAACTGGCTGGCCAGACTCACTACCGGGCCGGTGCGGCTTTCGGTATCAAAGCTGTCTGCAGTATTTTCCAGGGTCACACGGCGATCTTCAAAGAAGAAGCTTTGACCCAGGCTGGCACGAATCCGTTCCAGGCCTACTTCATCAAACAGGCTGTAGCTTAAACCAAGCGACAGGAAGTTGTTGTCTTCCAGGCGGTCATGGCCGTAGAAACGGTATGGGCTAAACAGCTGGTCATAATTAATGGAAGCAGTGGCTGAATCAAAATTTGGATGGCCATCCTGCTTCTGATACGGCGCGTAGGCATAGAAGGCACGCGGGGTAATGGTTTGCAGGAAGCGGCCTTCTTTTTCAAAGGTCAGGCCGGCGTCCAGGGTAAACTGCGGTACTGTTACCGATTTATTTTCACTTGAGCTATTGGTCAGAGTACCGCTGTTATTGTCATAAAACGCGATGGTGTCTTTATCAAAGAAAGTATTGACGTTGCGAAGTGACACTTCTGGAATTACAAAAGACCACGGGTTGCGGTAATTATAACGTATTTTAAAATCGTTATAGATACGGGTACCGCTTGGCTCATACGTATTTAGATCATTGGTATGACCTTCAAGATGGTTGATATCTTTTTTGAAATAAGCAGTATCGTGATTGAATTCAAGCTGGAAGCCTTGTGGATTACCAGTTTTATAATTTAATAAGAACTGAGGTAAACGCGCATACGGACGGTCTTCATCTGGAATAGTCGGGTCCAGCGTGTGGAAATCTTCAACTTTTAGCTGCGTTCTTAAACCCGGAATACCATTGCGATAATTCAGTTCCCAAGCGCGGCGTAAGTTCAGGTCGGTTCTGGAGTTCGGGTTGTTGTTTAAGTCGGCAAAATAGTCTTTATCTGAAGCGTAATTATATTCCAGATTGGTATTGAACTGCTCGTTAATCTGCCACTTATGCAGGAAGTGAAAGTCCTTACGGTCTTCATCATTGTATTTATTGTCAGAGGCCAGGTAGCCGCCCCAGATCTGACCCTGACCAAAATTCTCGGTCAGATAGCGAAATTCACCTTCTAACATCGGGCCGCGGTCACCAATATAGCGTGGTGTCACGGTGGCATCATAGTTTGGAGCCAGGTTCAGGTAGACCGGTACCGCCAGTTCAACCCCACCATCATTGGTAAAGCCAAAGCTTGGGGTCAAAATACCGGTAGTACGACGGTCATCAATCGGAAAGTTAAAATATGGCACCGCCAGCACCGGTACATCTTTTACATACAGCTTGGTGCCACGGGTTTCACCGCGACCGGTTTCCTGATTTAGCTTGATTTCATCGGCCTGAATTTTCCAGGTCGGTGCCTGTTCAGGCGGGCAGGTGCTATAGGTGGCATTATTCAATACCAAGGTATTGGTTGAAGTGCGGGCAATCTTTTCCGCCATGCCATGTGCGTGCTGTTCTTCTGCAATATAGAAGCTGTTGTGTAAATCGCCTTGCTGGGTTTTCAGGTTGTAATTGATCTGGTCGCTTTGCGTCAGTAAACCGGCTTGCGCCATTTGTACCCGGCCTTCGGCACTGGCATAGGTCTGGGTCTGGTCAATGGTAATTTTATCGGCGCGAATCTGGCGGCCTTGCTGGTCAATTACCACATTGCCTTCTAAGACCGAATCCCCATTAGGATTATAGTGACCATAATCAGCGGTAACGGTCGAGGTGGCTTCTTCCGCAGCAACGGCCACGGTGTCCGGGCTAATTGGCGTAACCCAGGCGCCTTGACAATAGGCTGAACTCAGCTCTTGGCCAAAACGCTGCTGGGCTTCCGGCGCGGTTTTATCGACATAATACTGTTCAAAAAACGACTGGCCCGGATAAGCATCCTGAATGCTCTGTTTGAGTTGTTGATTGGTGATGGATGAAGCGGGCTCTGTGGTCTCTGCATGACTGCTCATCGCGTGTCCACATAACAGGGTCAAGATCGCAGTCGCTAAAGGATTAAATTTAAACTGATGCTTCATTTGTCTCATTAACCAAGAGTGCTTAATCGCAATTAATTATTGTCGCATCATAGAGAAAAAGCGCAGAAGTAGCTACACTTAGCACTTTAAAAACTCAGCCTGTATTAGAATTTATTGCAAATGAATACACAACGTGAACAATTGATACAAACATGGATTACATCTGTACTCGGTTCAGATCAATTTGAAACTCATTTTTTAGCAGGCGATGCAAGCTTCCGTCGTTATGCACGAATCAAATTGAATAATAAAACATTTATGCTGATGGATGCACCACCAGAAAAAGAAGATTGTGGTCCTTTTGTGACGATTGATGAATTTTTTGATGCGCATGGTGTACGCGTGCCGCATATCATCGCCAAAGATCTGCAGCAGGGCTTTTTGCTACTGGAAGATTTTGGTGATGTATTGCTCTCGACCCTGTTAAATGAACAGACTGTCGATGACTACTATGCACAAAGCTTTAAGCAGCTGATCCAATTGCAGTCCATTGCTGGCGAAGGCCATTTCCCGGACTATTCCTATGAAAAACTGATCAGTGAAATGGAGCTGCTCACCGACTGGATGTTGCCCTCATTACAGATTCAGCCAACCGCAGAAGAGAGCGCGTTAATCAAGCGTACCTTTGCTATTCTGGCCAATGCGGCTTTGGCCCAGCCACAAGTGATTGTACATCGTGATTTTCACAGCCGGAACCTGATGAAAATTGCAGGTGAAACCGAACTTGGGGTGATTGATTTTCAGGATGCGGTAATTGGCGCCGATACCTATGATCTGATTTCAATTACCCGTGATGCCTACGTGCAGTGGAATGCAGATCGTGTCTATCGCTGGTTTAAAACCTTTTATGATTTGCTGCCGGAAAGCGCCAAGCAGGAGCGTGATTTTGAGCAGTTCAAGAAAGACGCCGACCTGATGGCGATTCAGCGTCATATCAAGATTCTGGGTATTTTTGTGCGCCTGTTCGAGCGTGATGGCAAATCGGGTTACTTAAAAGATTTGCCGCGCGTGATGTGGTATCTACTGGAAGAATCGCAGCCTTATGCCGAATTGCAGCCTTTTATGCAGTTTATTCGTGAAAAAGTTATGCCGGCATTTGAAGCCAAATATGGTCGTTATGAGGTAGCTGCCTGATGAAAGCCATGATTCTTGCTGCCGGTTTAGGTAACCGGATGCGTCCTTTAACCTTGCATACGCCTAAACCCTTGCTGGAAGTGGGCGGTAAGCCGCTGATTGTTTGGCATATCGAAAAACTGCAGCGTATTGGCGTAACCGAAATTGTGATCAATACCGCCTGGCTGGGTGAAAAACTGGCCCAGGCTTTGGGCGATGGTAGCCAGTTTGGTGTCAATATTCTCTGGTCACATGAAGGCGAAGGTCTGGAAACCGCAGGCGGGATTATTAACGCGCTGCCGCTACTCGGTAATGAGCCCTTTATTCTGGTCAATGGCGATGTCTGGACCACCATGGATTTTGCGCCATTATTGTCGGTACAGCTAGAGAATCAGCTGGCGCATCTGGTGCTGGTAGAGAATCCGGCACAGCATCCGCAAGGCGATTTCACCTTATCGGAACAAAAAGCCTATACCTTTGATCAGGAAAAATCCGGTGAAAATCTGACCTATAGCGGTATTGCCGTGATTGATCCGCAGATGTTCCAGGGCCTGGAAGGTGGCAAGCGTCCACTGGCACCGTTATTGAAACAGGCCATGCAGGATGAAAAAATTGCCGCCAGCAAATTGCAGGGTGTCTGGGTAGATGTTGGCACTCCTGAGCGATTAAATGCACTGGATCAACAAATTCAGCAAGGTGTGTACGCTTAAGTGCATATTCACTAAGCACTCGCTGCTGTGACTTGGCAGATAAATCGGTATACTTTCAGCTAACTTTTTCGAGACGTTCATTGTTTATGCATACGTTTTTTCAGGAACTCAAGCAGGGTAGTCAGGCCTTGGGTTTAGAGCTCAGCGATGAGACTTTAAATTTATTACTCCAATATCAAGATGCTTTGGTGCTATGGAACAAAGCGTATAACTTGACCGCAATTCGTGATCCGAAAGAAATGCTGGTCAAGCATTTGCTCGACAGCCTGAGTATTCTCAACGATTTACCTGCCGGCCGTTTGCTGGACATTGGTACCGGTGGCGGTATGCCGGGCATGATCATTGCCTTATGTCAGCCGGAACGTCAGTGCGTGTTGCTGGACTCGAATGGCAAAAAAATCCGTTTCTTGAAGCAGTTTATTGCCGATCTGAAACTGCAAAACGTGGTGGCGGTCCAAACCCGGGTCGAAAATGAAGACAGTATCCGCGAATTAGGCCAGTTTGATGTCATCACCAGTCGTGCCTTTGCTTCACTGACCGATTTTGTGGCGGCATCGAAACCGTTTATGCATGGACAGAGTATTATTGCTTCCATGAAAGGTCTGATTCCGGCCGCTGAAGTTGAAGCATTGAAAGATGAGTTCAGCTGTGAAATTATCGAGCTAAAAGTTCCACGTCTGGACGAACAGCGTCATCTACTTTTATTAAAACATATTTAATTCATTCTAAGGATTGGGGTTACCATGGCACAAATTATTGCGATTGCGAACCAGAAAGGTGGTGTCGGTAAAACTACAACCGCAGTAAATTTGGCAGCATCGTTAGCTGTTTTGAAAAAGCGCGTTTTACTTGTGGACATGGATTCACAGGGAAATGCCACGATGGGTTCTGGTATCCAAAAAAATGACCTTTTATATTCTATTACCGATGTGTTGCTGGGCGAAGTGCCAATTGAAACGGCTATTACCAAATCGGAAGTGGGTTATAAGGTTTTAGGTGCAAACCGTGATTTGTCTGGTGTGGAACTGGCTATTGCCGAGCAGGAAGGGCGCGAGTTTATTCTGCGTGATGCACTGGGCGAAATTGAAAAAAGTTTTGACTACATTATTGTCGATTGTGCGCCAAGCTTAAGCTTAATTACCGTGAATGCGCTGGCTGCGGTACAGGGCGTGATGATTCCAATGCAATGTGAATACTATGCGCTGGAAGGTCTGGCCGATTTAACCCAGACCATCGACCGGATTCAGCAGGCCTTAAACCCAGAGCTGGAAATTATTGGCGTGCTGCGAACCATGTACGATGCGCGTAATGCATTAACCCGTGATGTGTCTGAAGAGCTGCAGCAGTATTTTGGCAAAAAACTGTATGACACCGTGATTCCACGTAATGTGCGTCTGGCCGAAGCACCGGCGCATGGTTTGCCTGTAATTTATTTTGAGAAAAGTTCAAAGGGTGCAGTTGCTTACCTGAATCTGGCAGCTGAAATGTTAAAGAAAAGCAAAGTGAAAAAAGGAAGTAAAGCATGACCATAAAAAAACGCGGACTCGCCAAAGGTCGTGGTTTGGATGCCTTACTTGGGTCGATCCAGAAAGAAAAATTACAACTTGAAGCCCAGTCTTTGGATCATGGTCAGCTAAAACAGATTGATGTGCATTTATTAAAACGGGGTGAATATCAGCCACGCCGTTTTATCCATGAACAGGACTTACAGGAACTTGCCGCCTCGATTGAAAAACACGGGGTCATGCAACCGATTGTGATTCGTCCGATTGATGACGAACAGCATCCGTATGAAATTATTGCTGGTGAACGTCGCTGGCGTGCCGCACAGCTGGCGGGACTCACCGAAGTTCCGGCAATTGTCCGTGACCTGACCGATCAGGTGGCGATTGCACTGGCTTTAATTGAAAATATTCAGCGTCAGGATCTGAATCCGATTGATCAGGCCATGGCCTTGCAGCGCTTCCATGACGAGTTTGGTCTGAGCCATCAGGAAATTGCCGACACCGTCGGTAAGGCACGAACTACGGTCAGTAACCTGTTGCGTTTGTTGACTTTAACTGAAGAAGTTAAAGACCTGATGCAGCAAGGGCTGCTGGATATGGGCCATGCGCGCGCCATTTTGACCTTAAAAGCTAAAGATCAGCTGAAAGTGGCTGAACTGGTGATTGAAAAGAGTTTGTCGGTCCGTCAGACCGAACAGCTGGTGCGTGACTGGAGCGCACCAAAAACAGAAAAACCAAAAGCAGAACCGGCACCGGATATTCAGCAACTGACACAACGTCTGTCAGAGCGTTTCAGTGCTAATGTCAAAATTGATCATAACAAGCAGGGTAAGGGGAAGCTGGTGATCAGCTATCACTCCTTAGAAGAACTAGATGGTATTTTAAATATCTGCTTGGCTGATTAATTTTTATTGTAGATTTATTGGGGAAAATCGAATGTGGGAATTGGTAAAAGCAGGCGGCTGGCTGATGCTGCCGTTACTGCTGTGCTCTGTGTTTACGCTGGCCATCAGTATTGAGCGTTTTTTACGTCTTAAGCGTGCCGGTGTGGTGCCGAAAGCCTTGCAATTACAAACCGGACAGCCGGTGCAAGGCGTGTTACAGCAGTTGCAGCAATCGGAAAATTTACAGCACAGTACTTTGGGCCGAATCTTTATGGCTGGTGCGCAAAATAAACACCAGTCTGAACAGTTTGCGCGTGCGCAGATGGAAGCGACAGCCTCTCAGGAAATTGGCTATCTGGAAAAAAATATTAATTTCCTCGGGACTTTAAGTGCTGTGGCGCCGTTGCTGGGCTTATTGGGGACCGTTCTGGGGATTATTGAATCTTTCCTGATGATTGATATCAGTTCAAGCAATCCGACTTTAATGATTCCGGGGATTTCCAAAGCACTGATTACCACCGCAGCGGGTATGCTGATTGCAGTGCCGGCTTTATTTGCTTACCGTTATTTCCAGCGTCTGGTACAGGAATATGTGGCCGAGCTGGAACAGCAGGCGACATTGTTTCATGCTGCGCTGTTTCATCAAACCCAGATTGTTGATGAAGACATTAAAAAAGCAGGCTAAGGTGACTTATGAAATTCAAACGCTCGCAAGTGGAAGATATTCATATTAACCTGACACCAATGATTGACTGTTTGCTGTTTATTCTGGTGTTCCTGTTACTGTCCACCAGTTTTAACCAGTTTAGCCGGATGAACCTGACCTTGCCGGAAGCGCAAGGGGTGCCACCGAAAGCCTATGACCAGAAAGTCGAGGTGGTGGTCGATGCTTCCGGGCATTATTCGGTCAACGGGCAGGCGCTTTCCAGCAAGGAAGTTGCTGATTTAAATACAGCAATTAAACAAATTTCCAATGATCGACGTGATTTAATGTTTATCATTGCGGCAGACGCGAAAGCTTCTCATCAGGATGTGATTCGTGTCATGGATGTTGCGGGACAACTGGGTTTCGTCAACATTAACATCAGTACGAAAGTACCAACTCGAGGCTATTAGTGAATCCGGATTATAAAGTCTACCTGCGTCTACTCGGTTATTTAAAACCTTTCTGGGGAATCGCGATTCTGGTTGTGGTGGGTTTTGCCATCAATGCGGCGACTGAGGTATCAGTGGCCAAGTTGCTGGAAAAAATTATTACGGCAATTCAGGAAAAAGACTACACCTTCACCCACCTGTTTCCTTTTCTGGTGGTGTTGCTGATGTTTTTCCGTGGTGTCGGCCTGTTTCTGGGCGGCTACTATACCGCGGTCATTTCACGTAATCTGGTGTTTAATGTGCGCCAGGAAGTATTTGCCAAATTGCTGCGCTTACCGTCGCAGTATTATCTGGACAATACCAGTGGCCACATTACTGCCAAAATCATGTATAACGTGGAGCAGCTGACAGCGGCTTCCACCGAATCTTTGCGTACCTTGCTGCAACAGGGTTTAATTACCATCGCCTTGCTTGGTTACCTGTTTTATAGCAACTGGCGTTTGACCATCTGTATCCTGATTTTTGCCCCGCTGATTGGCCTGTTAATCCGGAAAGCCGCCAAGCGTATGCGTAAGCTGTCAATTCAGGTGCAGGATACCATGGGTGATGTGAACCACGTGGTGCAGGAAACTGTAAACGGCAATCTGGTGGTGAAAGGTTTTGCCGGTCATCAATACGAGCAGGAACGCTTTAAACAGAACTCACTGGAAAACTTGCGCCGTGGCCTGAAAATGGTAGCTGTGCAGCAGCTAAACAGCCCGGTGGTACAGTTGATCATGTCGATTGCACTCTCCATCGTGATCTGGATTGCGCTGCGCCCGGAAATTTTACGTGACACCTCAGCTGGTGAATTTGTGGCCTATATTACTGCCGCTGGTATGCTGAGCAAGCCAATTAAAGCGCTAACCGATATCAACGAAAAACTGCAACGCGGTATGGCGGCGGCGCATTCAGTATTTGAACTGCTGGATATGCCGGAAGAAAAAAATACTGGTACCTTAACTCCAGCCTTAAAAGGCAATATTGAATTTGATCAGGCCAATCTGGTCTATGCCGATGGCCATCATGCCATTCATGACTTTAGCCTGAATGTTAAAGCCGGTGAAACCGTGGCACTGGTCGGACGTTCAGGGGCGGGCAAAAGCTCACTGGTTAATTTGCTGGTGCGTTTTCAGGAATTATCTTCAGGCCAGATCAAGCTGGATGGGCTGGATATTCATCAGATTGAACTGAATAGCCTGCGTACCCAAATTGCCATGGTCAATCAGCAGGTGGTGCTGTTTAACCGTACCGTGCGTGAAAATATTGCGTATGGTCAGCTGGAAGGTGCGTCGGATGAAGAGATCATCGCGGCGGCCAAAGCGGCGTATGCGCATGATTTTATTATGGCCTTACCACAAGGTTATGACACACCACTCGGTGCGCAGGGTTTAAACCTGTCCGGTGGTCAGCGTCAGCGTATCGCGATTGCCCGTGCCATTTTGAAAAATGCGCCGATCCTGATTTTGGATGAGGCGACCAGTGCATTAGACAATGAATCTGAATACTTTATTCAACGTGCTTTTGATGCAGCGATGCAGAATCGTACCACCATTGTCATTGCACACCGTTTATCTACAATTGAAAATGCCGACCGTATTGTGGTGATGGATCAGGGGCGTATTATTGAGCAGGGTACCCATCAGGAATTGTTAAACAAGCAGGGTGCTTATTATCAATTGCATCAGCGCAATTTCGAGGAATAATCAGCCATGTCATTTGCACAATTCATTCAGGACGCTTGGAATAAGCAAGCCAAATGGTTGGTTGTGCTACGGCCATTGGCGCTATTATATCGTGGTGGCAGTGTGCTGAATCAGAAGCTGTATGCTTCGGGGATGAAAGCAGCCTATACCGCACCAGTGCCGGTGATGGTGATTGGCAACATTACCGTAGGCGGTAGCGGTAAAACACCGCTGCTGATTCATCTGGTCAATTATCTGCATAGCCTGAATGTGCGTGTTGGGGTAATTAGCCGTGGTTATGGCGGCAAAGGGCCATTCCCGGCCTATGTTGATTTTGAATCGACGCCAGATATGGTCGGCGATGAACCCTGTCTGATTGTACAATCTACCGGTGCGCCAATGGCGGTCGGTGCCAATCGTCAGCAGAGTATTGAATTACTGCTGTCCAGACATGAACTGGACCTGATTATCAGTGATGATGGTTTGCAACATCTGGCGCTCAATCGCCAATTGGAATGGATTGTGCTGGACAATAACCGCGGTCTGGGCAATGAAAAAATTCTGCCTGAAGGTTATTTGCGAGAGCCGAAAAGCCGCCTGAATACGGCAACCGTGATTGAACATGCGGCACAGCCAAGTTCAGCGCTGAATATGCATCTGGAAGTGGCTGAGCCTTATTTACTTAATGCCATAGAGAGCAAGGTGTTTAATCCGCAAGAGGCTTTTTATGCTGTGGTCGGGATTGGTTTCCCGCAGCGCTTTTACCGCACTTTAGAGTCGATGGGCATCCAGCAATTCCAGTGCCACGAATTTCCAGATCATCATGATTATGAAATTGATGACTTGCAGTTTGAAGATCATCAACCGATTATTACCACCGAAAAAGATGCGGTGAAAATTTTGCCCTTGCTGAAACAGTATCCTGATTTTAACCGGGAAATCTGGGTGGTGCCGGTTGAAGCGGTATTGTCACCTGCTTGTTATCAGGTTTTGCATCAACAGTTAGCGCAGCTGGGTTTGACCCTGAATGAAGGACAGTTATGAAACACATCGTTATTCCTGCACGTTTTGCCAGTTCACGCTTACCGGGTAAGCCCTTACTTGAAATTCATGGCCGTCCCATGATTTTACGGGTGGTGGATCAGGCCAAAAAAGTTGAAGGTTTTGATGACTTATGTGTGGCGACAGATGATGTGCGTATTGCCGATGTCTGCCGCATTGAAGGGGTGGATGTGGTCTTGACTTCAGCAGATCATCCTTCCGGGACTGACCGTTTAAGTGAAGTAACGCGGATTAAAGGCTGGGCCAGTGATGACATTATTGTTAATGTACAAGGCGATGAACCTTTGTTGCCTGCGCAGCTGGTGAAACAGGTGGCGCAGCTCTTGGTTGATCAGCCAGGCTGTTCGATGTCGACACTGTGCGAACCAATTCATGCACTGGACGAGTTCCAGCGTGACAGCATTGTCAAAGTGGTGATGTCCAAGCACAATCAGGCTTTGTATTTTAGCCGTGCGACCATTCCTTATGATCGTGACGGGGCGAAAGATGCCGTGCCGCAATTGCATGATCAGGCTTATCGTCATTTGGGCCTGTATGCCTACCGGGTAAAACTGCTACAGGAATATGTGACCTGGGAGATGGGTCTGCTGGAGCGTCTGGAAAGTCTGGAGCAGCTGCGGGTGCTGGAAAATGATCATCGGATTGCGATTGCCGTGGCTGAAGCCAATTTACCACCGGGTGTCGATACCCAAGAAGATCTGGATCGCCTGAATGCGCTTGATCTTGCATATTTTGAATCGTAGAGCTGGCCATGCAGAATGAAGTGACTGCGCAGATTTATCCCTGGCAGCAAACGGTTTGGGATACATTAACAGGCAGATTTCCCCAGTTGGGCCATGGACTGCTGTTCTATGGCAAAAAAGGCTGTGGCAAAGAAGCTTTTGCGCAGCAGTTTCTGGCCTGGATTTTGTGCCAGCATCGTCATGAGCGCAATCTGCCGTGTGGTGAGTGCGGCAGTTGTCAATGGTTAAAATCAGATACGCATCCGAATTATGTTTATGTCACGATCGATGAAGAGAATAAAAAACAAAACGCGAAAATTAAGATCGAGAAGATCCGTGATTTATTACCATTTGTGCAACAAACCGTAGATGGCTGGCGGGTCATTGTGATTGAGCCGGCAGAAGCCTTGAATATTGCTTCTGCCAATGCCTTGCTAAAAACACTGGAAGAACCGGGCGAGCGGGTGGTGATTATCCTGCTGGCTGATCATTATTTGAAGTTGCCTGCAACCATTCGCAGCCGTTTACAGCATTTTGCCCTCGACCGGATTGCTCCGGAACTGGCCCATGATTTTTTAAGCCAACACTTGCCCGAAAGCAGCGAGCAGCAAAAACAGCTGCTGATGAACCTGTCCAATCAGATGCCACTGCAAGCTATTCAGGTGGCTGAACAGGACTGGTTCTTTAAGCGCGCTGACTTTGTGCAGGACTGGCAAAAATTGGTCAGTCAGAAAAATATGCCGATGGCAATTGCGACCAAGTGGAATAAAGAGCTGAGTTTTAGTGAATTTGGTCAGATGTTTGAATACTTGTTGTCAGATTTGATTTGTGTCAAGCTAAATCAACCAGTGAAAAACATCGACCTGACACTGAGTGCGCTGGCCGAGCAGTATTCGCTGGAAGCATTATTCGATATTTATAGTGATATACAACAATCAAAACAGATGACAGAGCAGAATGTTCAAAGCAATCTGATTCTTGATCAGCTGTGTATAAAATTGATGAATCTTTAAGGGGAAACAGTATGCAGCCACGTATGGGCGGAATTATCCAGGCCAATATTCCAGATCTAGAAACGCTTTATTTAAGTTATATGCCCTATGTAGTCGATGGGGGACTGTTTATTCCTTCCAAGCAACCGGTGCAGATGGGCGAAGAAATCTTTGTACTGGCCACTTTGCCGGAACAATCACAAAAAATTCCACTGACCGGTAAAGTAATCTGGATTTCACAAAAACAGAATGGGGTGAAATTACAGGGCTTTGGTATTCAGCTTAGTGGTGAAAAGGGTCTGTATTACAAAGCAGAAGCAGAAAGACTACTGGCAGGACTTAAGTCTTCAAATCGAAACAGTTACACTATGTAGTCTATTCTAAGCTGTTGTAGGAAACGCCTGTGTTTGTAGATACGCATTGTCATTTAACCATGCTCGATTTAACTCCGTATGATGGAAATCTGGATCTGGCATTGGCGCAGGCGCGAGAAGCCGGCGTATCTAAATTTATGAGTATTTCGGTCGATCTGGACGACCATATCGAACTGGCAAAAATTGCCGCACGCCATGCAGATGTCGGTTATACCGTGGGTGTGCATCCTTGTGAAGATGCGGCCACTATGGCGCGTGCCACCACTGACTATCTGGTCGAGCTGGCACAACCGGAAAAAGTCTGGGCGCTGGGGGAAACCGGGCTGGATTATTATCACAGTACCGATTTTATTGCCGAGCAGAAAGACTGTTTTGCCCGCCATATTCATGCCTCGCAAATCGTAAAAAAACCGGTGGTGGTACATACCCGTTCAGCCAAGCATGATACGGTTGATATTATCCGCGCGGAAAAATCAACCCATGGGATTTTGCACTGTTTTACTGAAGATTGGGAAACCGCCAAAGCGGTACTGGACTGCGGTTACTATGTCTCTTTCTCGGGTATTGTGTCTTTTAAAAATGCCCAGGATTTACGGGATGTGGCCAAGCAGGTGCCACTAGATCGTGTCCTGATTGAAACCGATTCACCGTATCTGGCACCAATGCCATATCGTGGTAAATCAAATGAACCAAAATATGTCCCATATGTAGCCAAAGCCCTGAGTGATGTATATGATAAATCACTGGAAGAGATGGCTTTCATAACCATGCAGAATTTTGAAAACCTCTTGAACCAAAAGTAAAAATCTAGGATTTTTAAAACTGACCGATAAGTGCATAAGAGAGAGTTCATAGGGTGAAGATGGATCGTCAGGCTCAATTTCGAGCAAGAGAAACCTTAATTTTTCAAGTGGCAGAGCAATTGCTATTAGAAAATGGTGAAGCAGGGATGACGCTTGATGCCTTGGCCGCAGAATTGGATCTGGCCAAAGGTACGCTTTATAAACATTTCCAGAGTAAAGACGAGCTGTACATGTTGCTGATTATTCGTAATGAGAACATGCTGCTTGAAATGATCAAGGATGCTGAGAAAAAGTTTCCTGAACATTTGGCCTTCTTTATGCTGCATCACCTGCATCATCCGGAGCGTACGGTACTGTTCCATCAAATTGAAGAGCGCCTGTCGACTACAGGTATGGGCATCAACCATCTGTTTAACGAGCTGTATCAGGTGCGTAAACAGCGCCTGCGTCTGATTATTCGCATGACCGAGCATTATTTGGAATCAATTCAGAGCAAAATGTCGGTGCGTGATTATCTGGCTTCTATCTGGTCCTTGACGCACGGTGCGGCGGCAATTTTAAACTCCAGTTTCTACCAGCGTTACCTGGGTTCACGCGATACCTTACGCGTGGCCTATATTGATCAAGCGCTGGCCTTGCCGAAACAAGTTCAACATCTCGAACAGATCACCTAAACCTCATGACTAGATCGCATCATTTCTCATCTGTTCGTGGTTTTACACTCATTGAATTGATGGTGGTGATTGTGATCATGGCCATTGCTGCCTCACTGGTGCTGATGAATATCGGCGGGGTGGATCAGCGCAGTGCTATGCAGGCACGTGAAATGTTTTTAATGGATGTGAAAAAGCTGCAACGCGAAGCAGATGATCAGTCGCGTGTGCTGGCCCTAAATGTGCAAAATGCCAGCGATGTGTCACCATTTCGTTATGAAGTTCTGGAATATTTGCCAGCAACCACCGCTACCGACAGTTCAAGTGTCATGCTCAGTCAAACCGCGACCCGCTGGCAAAAATATGCCGAATTTGAGATGCAAAGTTTGCCCGATGGGGTGAGCTTTCAGATTCAGCCTTTACAACACGGATTTGAGAATGCGCAGAATGCCGCCTTGCTGCAAGGCGATGCCCCGAAACTGATCTGGCTGGGTAATGGTGAAGTCAAGCCGGTTCGAATTCAGTTTTATTTCGAGCAGCGTCCGGTTGGGGCTGAAATAGAAATTGATCATCTGGGTAAGATCGTGAATGAAGAATAAATTATTTTCAGCGTTCTCGCCTGATCTGCAAAAACTAGACCGGCTTTCCAGCTGTTCAACATCCGCGTACCGATTACGAGCACATCCGCATCAGACCCGATTCAAACGTATTGCCGGTTTTACCTTATTAGAAGTGATGGTGGCACTGGCGATTTTCGCTACAGCTGCCATGGCACTGACCCAAGTGGCCATGCAATATACCCAGTCAACCTCTCATGCCATTTTAAGAACCAAAGCGCAGTTTGTGGCCTTAAACGAACAGGCTCTAATGGAAATCCAGCAGGACTGGCTGACGGGTACGCAATCAAAACAGGTCACCCAGCAAGGTGAAAACTGGCAAATTGATAAAAGTGCACAGCCCACCATTAGCCCGAATGTGCAGCGGGTAGAAGTGCAGGTCAGCTTATTTAACCCCGATACCGGCCAGGCGGAAGCTGGCATCACCCATTTGGTGTTTTTTAATCATGGGGTGGCGCAATGATTAAGGCTAAACGCGGATTTACCCTGGTCGAACTGCTGGTGGCCATTGCCATCTTTGCGGTGCTGTCTGCCTTGGGTTGGAAAGTATTTGATTATCTGGTCAAGGTCAAAGACCGTAACCAGTGGCATGAACAGCAGTTAGAAGGATTGCAGGGTGCCTATCATCAAATTTTACGTGACAGCATTCAGATTGTGCCGCTGACCGCCAACATCAATAATGATATTCAGCCAGCTTTGGTATTACAAAACGGCCGTTTTAATTTTAGCAAGACCGGTGTGACCGATCCTTTGCAGCAGGGCATTGCGCCCACTGAACGGATTGAATATCAGTACCGGGCCGACGAACAAAAACTGTATCGTCTGAAATATGCCAATTTGCATCAGTCCGGGCAGGATCAGCCGGTTTCCAGCGTGTTATTGGGCGATGTTAGCCAATTTCAGGTCAGTGTGCTGAATCCGCAGGAACTGAGTAACTGGCCAGACAGCAGTATTGACTTAAATGATGATCAACAAAAACGTAAACTGCCAAAAGGCATTAAAATAAATTTAACCGTACAAGATGTACAATATGAATGGATTTTTAGCCTGTTAAATACCGACTTCCTGAAATCAGACAATAAAACCACATCATAAGACAGGCAGTGAATGGGGCAATGGGACAGAACATGAAGCAGCAACAGGGTATTGCGCTAATCACCATTTTAATGATGGTGGCATTGGCTACCATTTTGGCGGCGACCATTGCCAAACGTCAGGCCTATACCGCAGAAAGTACCGCTTATTTAATGCGGCAGAACCAGTCCTTGCTCTATGCCAAAAGTGCCGAAGCCTTCTTTGCCGAATTACTCAAAGATGATGCTGAAAATGCTGCCGAGGTCGATCATTTGCAAGAAAACTGGGCCCAGCCAATGCCAGCTTTTCCTGTCGAAGATGGTTTTGTGTCGGGTGTGTTGAGTGATGAATCGGGGAAATTCAATTTAAATGCCTTGCTGAATGACAATGGTGGTGTCAATGAAAATGCCAAACTGTATTTTGAACGGCTGCTGGTGCGTGTTGGCTTGCCTGCCCAAATCAGTGAAGCGGTAATTGACTGGCAAGATGCCGATGATTTACCCATCGGGCCGATGGGTGCCGAGAGTAGCTATTATCAGGGCCTACCTAATGGTTATTTACCTTCAAATTCCCTGTTTTATAGTGTCGAAGAACTGAAACAGGTACGCGGCTTTGAAGAAGGTCAATATCAGCTGTTACTGCCTTATGTCAGTGCTTTGCCGAACCGCAGTACCAGTATCAACATCAATACGGCACCGGCTTTGGTGCTGGCCAGTATTGATGACAAGCTGGATGTGAACCAGATTCAGCAGGTGCTGGAACAGCGCCAGGCCAATCTGGAGCATTTTGCCAATACGCAGGAACTGTGGGAGCTGGATGCCTTTAAACAGGTGGATGCCGCCCTGAAAGCTCAGGTCGGTGCTTTACTGGGGGTACAGTCCAATTACTTTAAGGCAAAAATTGAAGTGATGCTGAGTGAACGCAAACGCCAGTTTAGCAGTGATCTGGTGCGCGATAAAAAAACGGTTTATGTGGCCTATCGCAGCATGGCACCATTTTAAAACACAGCCTTTCAGCGCAATTTTCACTGTGCATAAAGCGAGATAGGTTTTAGCTATCAAGTTAAACAGCAAATTTAATGCTTATTCCTTTAATTTTGCTTTATAATTAATAGTCGATTCACAAATAATCTGGCCTGATCGGGACACATGTTAATTCGTAAGTTATTTAAGTTTGAAAATGCTCATATTGTGCGTAACTGCACTTCAGACCGCTGTAAACGTTCAATACACGGCCATAGCTATAAAGTTGAGCTGTTACTTAAGGCAACGAAATTAGATCATGGTCAAATGGTCTATGATTTTGGCTTGCTAAAAGGTGTGATTAAAGAAATTTTTGATTCTTTCGATCATGCGATCTGTTTCTGGCAACAGGACAATCCGGATTATATTCAGGCCTGCCAAAACTTCAGTGCACGCTGGGTCTCTTTACCAGTATCGCCATCTGCCGAGCAGTTTTCCCGTATTTTCTTCTTTCTGGCGCAGCAGGTGCTGGCCTCAACCATCACCCAGAATGGTGAAGGTGATGTTGAAGTCTATTCGGTAATTGTGCATGAAACCGATACCGGTTATGCGCAAAGCTTTTTAGAAGATATTGAAAACGAACAAATGGGACGGCTTGCCCTGGATCAGATCGAGTTTTCAGCGCAGGTGCGCGCGGAATGGTCAGATCCCGAGATGTATGAAAAATTGAAACAGGGTA
The DNA here is from genome assembly GCF_000369465.1 of Acinetobacter sp. CIP 53.82. Taxonomy (NCBI): domain Bacteria; kingdom Pseudomonadati; phylum Pseudomonadota; class Gammaproteobacteria; order Moraxellales; family Moraxellaceae; genus Acinetobacter; species Acinetobacter sp. CIP 53.82. The sequence continues at coordinate 750,751 of NZ_KB850045.1, forward strand.
TTAAATTCCAAAACCCAAGCGTAGATTTACAGGTTAAACTCTAATACACACATCCTGACATGGATATAAAGGATTTAATACAGGTATGTCTTTAACTGAACAGCAACACGCGAAACTGGAGAAGGTTCAGTTAGATGCGAGCTGGAAATATGCCCTGAGCGATTTTTTGCTGGGTGAGAAAATGGATGCCTTAAAAGCATTCCTACTCGAAGAAAAACAAGCCAATAAAGTGATTTATCCACCAAGTGGCTTAATTTTTAATGCACTAAATACCACGCCGCTAGAGCAGGTCAAAGTCGTTATTCTGGGCCAAGATCCTTATCATGGTCCGAATCAGGCACATGGCCTGAGCTTTTCTGTGCAGAGAGGGGTTGCATTACCGCCATCTTTACGTAATATTTTCCATGAGTTACATACCGACTTGGGGCTAGATATTCCCAAGCATGGCGATTTAACCCGTTGGGCGGAACAGGGTGTGCTGCTGTTAAACAGTGTCCTGACTGTTGAGGCTGCACAGCCAACATCGCATCAGAAGCGGGGCTGGGAAGAATTTACAGATCATGTGATTGATGTCTTAAATGAACAGCGTGAGCATATTGTGTTCATTTTATGGGGTGCCTATGCACAGCGTAAGGGACAACGCATTGATCCGAATAAACACTTAATCTTGAAAGCCGCACATCCGTCGCCGCTGGCGGCAAACCGTGGTGGTTTTTTTGGATGTAAAGTGTTTTCAAAAACAAATAATTACCTGAAACAACATGGCATTGAGCCTATAGACTGGCAGCTGGACGCATGACACAAACTCCCGTATTGAAACAGTATCATCCCGATTTAATTGTTGAAGAAGCACAAAATGGCTGGCGTATTGTTCGTTTGAACCGCCCAAAGTCATTACATGCACTGGATGAATCTATCGTGACTGCTTTACTGGAAGTCTTTCAGGACTTTCATACGGATGAGCAGGTGAAAGCCATTTGGCTTGACTCTACTACACCAAAAGCCTTCTGTGCCGGCGGAGATGTGCGCAAACTGCGTCAACTGGTGATTAATGACGAAGTTGAGGCCGCCAATAAATTCTTTGAACAGGAATATGCGCTGGATTTGTTGCTGCATAACTATGCCAAGCCGGTGCTGGTCTGGGGTGAAGGTTATGTGATGGGTGGTGGTCTTGGTCTGTTTATGGCAGCACCATTCCGTCTGGTAACCCCACATTCACGTCTGGCAATGCCGGAAATTAATATTGGTCTTTATCCGGATGTAGGTGCATCGCGCTTTCTGGCAGATCGGGGTGCTATTGGTCTGTTCACTGGTTTAACCGGTTCGATTATGACTGCCGCCGGCGCTTACGGAATTGGCTGGGCCACACATATCTGCGATGTCGCACGTGATGTGGTGTTGGACCGGATGATTAATATTGACTGGGATCATTATCCGGCCGGTGATTTCCGTGCTATTGATGACACTTTGAACAGTATGCATCGTCCGGTTGGACCAGGACCATTACAGAATTCATTGGATGTAATTCATAGCGTGTGTCGTGGTGTCAACTTTGAACATGACTATGAAGCAATTGTCGGTTTAAGTGATGCGCGTAGCGACTGGCTGCGTCAGGCCAGTGAAAACCTGCAAAAAGGTTCACTGACAACTGCAGCCCTAAGCTGGTTATTATGGCAATGGGGCAAACAGGTGCATTCATGGAATGAAGTGTTTGAACTGGAAACCCAGATTTCGGCCTGGAAAATCAATCACCCTGACTTTGTTGAGGGTGTGCGTGCCCGTCTGGTCGATAAGGATTTATCTCCAGAGTGGAAGCAGGGCGCTGATCGCAGCCTGAAAGGTATTCTGGCCGATGATCCACCGGTGACTTCAATTCAAAGCTGGAATGACCTCCTGAAACGTCATGGTGTTATCAGCTGATTTATGTCTGATGTAGAAGTTTATTCTGATGAATACTGGATGCAGCATGCTTTTGAGCAGGCTGCATTAGCGGCCTCGCAGGGAGAAATTCCTGTCGGGGCAATTTTAGTCAGTCAGAACCAGATTATTGGGTCGGGCTATAATGCGCCCATTTCCCTGAATGATCCTACCGCGCATGCTGAAATTCTGGCCATTCGTCAAGCCTGTATTCACATTGAAAATTATCGCTTGCCGGAAGATACCACGCTTTATGTTACGCTTGAGCCGTGTACTATGTGTGTGGGTGCGCTGATTCATGCCCGAGTAAAACGGGTAGTCTTTGGCACCACCGAGCCGAAAGCCGGTTCTCTGGTCAGTGCACGCCAATTGCTGGACAGTGGCTATTATAATCATCTGTTTGAGTTTGAAGCGGGTTGTTTACAAGCCCAATGTGCAGCCCAGCTGAGTGATTTTTTCAAGCTGCGTCGTGAGCAGAAAAGACAGCAAAAATTACAACAAAAGTCCTTAAATGATCAGAATCTTTAAAGCATTTTCCTCTACACTAAGCCGTGTATGTGATTGAATCCCTTTAGGAACAATAAAATGAACGCTATTCAAATTAAAAAAGAATTTAATGCGCCTGTAGCACAGGTATTTGAATTAATGTCGAAACATGCCACCTATAACACCGCTTTTGCACCTTTACAGGTTAAGCGTGTCAAGGATTCCGCTGATCCTGAACGCCCGGATGGTGTGGGTTCAGTGCGCCGGATGGGTTTTGGCCCGGTTAAGCCTTTGCAGGAGCAGATTACGGTGCTCGAGCCAAATCAAAGGATTGAATATAAAATTATTAAAAATCCGTTGGTGAAACATCATTTGGGCATGATTGAATTTGAGCCTGTGGCGGAAGATAAAACCCTGGTGACCTACCGGATTGAGCTACAGGCACGCGCGCCTTTTGTTAGTAAACTCATTCTTGCCCAGTTGAAAACTGCAATTAAAATCGGTTTAAGTAAACTGGCGAAATCTGTATAAAAATCTGTAAATATGTCTGGAAACGCAATGACAGTTCAAATTATTACCATTGATGGGCCAAGTGGCTCAGGTAAAGGTACGCTTGCCGCCAAACTGGCTGCACATTATCAATTTCACTTGCTGGACTCAGGCGCGTTGTATCGTCTGCTTGGGCTGTCATTGCATAAGGCAGATTTGCTGGAAAGTCTGAGTAGCGAACTGAGCAAATGCATCGAAATTGCAACAAATTTAGACATCAAATTTCAGAGCACGGCAACCGGCACTCAGGTTATGCTGGATGGTGAAGATGTCAGTCAGACCATTCGTACCGAACGTGTCGGAGAATATGCTTCAAAAGTCGCAGCAATTCCGGAACTTAGAACGGCATTGTTGGCCCGTCAGCGTGCTTTTGCCCAGGTGCCGGGGCTGGTAGCCGATGGTCGTGACATGGCCACCTCCATTTTTCCTGAAGCACAAGCCAAAATTTATCTGACTGCATCGGCAGAGTCGCGCGCGCAAAGACGTGTAAAACAGTTGCAGGGTATGGGGCTGGATGCTAAAATAAACGACATTTTAGCTAATATCGAAGCTCGCGACAAACGAGATATGGAGCGCGAAGTTGCTCCACTCAAGCCAGCGGTTGATGCTTACATCATTGACAGTTCAGATTTGAACATCGATGAAGTCTTTCAACTGATGACACGTTATGTCGACCAGCAATTAGCAAACTAAATTTATTCAGCGAATGCATAGCTTGATCAGTTTTATACGGACTATGTAAACGCTTAACTAAACCGGCCTTGTCTGATCCAAGACCGCTGACTTTATCGGAAATATCATGACCGAATCTTTTGCAGCCCTCTTTGAAGAAAGCGAATTAAACCTCAACGTTGAAAAGGGTGCTGTCATCCAAGGCGTTGTAGTAAGCATCGACTCTGATTGGGTAACAGTTGACACTGGCCTTAAATCTGAAGGTATTGTTGACCGTGCTGAATTCTTAAATGAACAACGTGAACTTGAAGTTCAAGTTGGTGATACTGTTGATGTTGTTGTTGAAGCTCTCGACAACGGTATGGGTCAAACAGTTTTATCACGTGAAAAAGCGAAACGTGCTGAAACTTGGACTAAACTTGAAAAAATCTTTGAAGACGGCGAAATCGTTACTGGTGTTATCTCTGGTAAAGTTAAAGGCGGTTTCACTGTTGACATCGGTCCAGTTCGTGCGTTCTTACCAGGTTCTTTGGTAGACACTCGTCCTATCCGTGACACAACTCACCTTGAAGGTAAAGAGTTAGAATTCAAAGTTATCAAGCTTGACGCTAAACGTAACAACGTTGTTGTTTCTCGTCGTGCTGTTATGGAAGCTGAATCTTCAGCTGACCGTGAAGCGCTTCTTGCTCAGCTTGAAGAAGGTCAAACAGTTACAGGTACGATCAAGAACCTTACTGATTACGGCGCGTTCGTTGACCTTGGCGGTATCGATGGTCTTCTTCACATCACTGACATGGCTTGGAAACGTATCAAGCACCCATCAGAAGTTGTTGAAGTTGGTCAAGAAGTTACTGTTAAAGTACTTAAGTTTGACAAAGAACGTAACCGCGTATCTTTAGGCCTGAAACAATTAGGCGAAGATCCATGGTTAGCGATCATGAGCCGTTATCCTAAAGGTTCTATCGTTAAAGCTCGCGTAACTAACTTAACTGACTACGGTTGCTTCGCTGAAATCGCTGAAGGCGTTGAAGGCTTAGTACACGTTTCAGAAATGGACCACACCAACAAAAACATCCACCCATCTAAAGTTGTTCAGATCGGTGACGAAGTTGACGTTATGGTTCTTGAAGTTGATGAAGAGCGTCGTCGTATTTCTCTTGGTATCAAACAAACTCGTGCTAACCCATGGGAAGAGTTTGCTAAGAACCACGACAAAGGTGAAAAAGTTTCAGGTACAATCAAGTCAATCACTGACTTCGGTATCTTCATTGGTTTACCAGGCGGTATCGATGGTCTAGTTCACTTGTCTGACATCTCTTGGAACGAACAAGGCGAAGAAGCGATTCGTCGTTACAAGAAAGGTGACACTGTTGAAGCGGTTATCCTGTCTGTAGATGCTGAAGGCAACCGTATCAGCCTTGGTATCAAGCAATTGAACAGCGATCCATTCAACGATTTCTTAGCTGCTAACGAACGCGGTGCGCTGGTTAAAGGTACTGTAACTGCTGTTGACGCGAAAGGCGCGACTGTTAAGTTGGCTGACGAAGTTGAAGCAACTCTGAAAGCATCTGAAATCAACCGCGACCGCGTTGAAGATGCAACTAAGTTCTTAGAAGTTGGTCAAGAAGTTGAAGCGAAAATCATCAACGTTGACCGTAAGTCTCGCTCTATCAACTTGTCTATCAAAGCGAAAGACGAAGCTGAAGAGAAAGAAGCAGTAGCTAACTTACGTCAAGCAACAGCTTCTCAAGACAATGGTCCTAAGACTATTGGTGATCTGATCAAAGCTCAGATGAACCACTAAGTAGCCGTGGAAAAGTATGATTAATGTAATTTAACTCTTACTTTTTACACAAATACTGTAAACGGTAGCGTAGTATTAACTTATTGCGCTACCGTTTTGTATTTAAACAGGTTATTATCGGTTTTAAGTTAAAGTAGCTTGATAATTAAAGAGGTCGCAGATGACTACTGAAGCACTTAATAAGTCTGACTTAATAGAGCGAATTTCCCTAAAAAATCCACATTTAGCGGAACCTTTAGTTGAAGAAGCTGTTAAGATTATGATTGATCAAATGATTGAATCACTGTCTGCAGATAACCGAATTGAAATTCGTGGATTTGGTAGCTTTGCATTACATCATCGTGAGCCACGTGTAGGTCGTAACCCGAAAACGGGCAAGTCAGTTAAAGTGGCGGCAAAAGCGGTACCTCATTTCAAACCAGGTAAAGCATTGCGCGATGCAGTGAACGCATCTGCAGAGAAATAATTAATTTATATCCTGAGGTGTGTTTATGCGTTACGTCTTAGTCGCATTATTGATTGTACTGTTTGGCTATTCATTGGCTCTGGTTTTACAAAATGGGACCGAGCTGTCGGTTGACCTTTTGTTCACTCAAGTTCCAGCCATGCGTTTGGGGTTATTGTTATTACTGACCCTGGCACTGGGTGTTGTTGTTGGACTTTTACTGGGTGTGCAGATTTTCCGCGTATTCCAGACCAGCTGGGAAATCAAGCGACTGCGTAAAGATATTGACCATCTGCGCAAAGAGCAAATTCATACGGCACAGTTGGCAGCGGCTGAGGCGGCTGCAAATACACGCCATGAAAAAACAGTGGTAGATATTCATCCGAATGATCGTTCATCTACACCTTTATAGCGGGCGCTTGAATAAAGTTGAATGGCTTTATTCAGGGTCTGCAACTTGAAATATTTAACGCTTAAGAGCTGATCTCTTAAGCGTTTTTTTATACAGCCATGTTTTGAAATGCTTAGTTTGATCTATAAGGTTTTATAAATAAGCAGCTTAATTTAACTGCTTTGCTTATATTCAATAAAATTCACTTGGTTGCCAGATTTGAAATTCGTATAATGCTTTAATTTTGTCAGTTTTAAGGGTCTTCTCATGAGTATTATCGTTGCTTTAGATGCAAAAAGTCATTACGACGCAATGACAATTGCCGAGCAGCTAGACCCAGCCTTATGTCGGGTCAAGGTCGGTAAAGAGCTGTTTACCCATGAAGGGCCAGCAGTGGTCAAAGCACTGCAAGATAAAGGCTTTGAAGTTTTTCTGGATTTGAAATTCCACGATATTCCTAATACCACGGCTCAGGCTGTATGTGCGGCAGCAGACTTAGGGGTGTGGATGGTGAATGTGCATGCCTCTGGCGGCCGAAAAATGATGGAAACCTGTGTAGAGCGCTTAAAAGCAGGGAATTACAACACCCAGCTTATTGCGGTGACTGTTCTGACCTCAATGGGTCGTGAAGATTTACGTGATATCGGTTTAGATATTGAGCCATTTGAACAGGTGAAGCGTTTAGCCGCCTTAACCAAAGACAGCGGTTTAGATGGCGTAGTTTGTTCAGCGCAAGAAGCCAAGATGCTACGTGAAAGCTTGGGTCAAGAATTTGCTCTGGTAACGCCGGGGATTCGCCCTGAAGGTTCAGCTGCAGATGACCAGAAGCGTATCGTCACGCCTAAACAGGCGATGATGGATGGTTCAACACATCTGGTGATTGGTCGCCCAATTACCAAGGCGGAACATCCTCGTCAAATGCTTAAAGATATTCTAGCGACGTTGTAATCTCCCTAACCCCCCCTTTTCCAAAGGGGGACTCCTCCCTTTGTAAAGGGAGGTTGGAAGAGGTTAAATCTAAATCACTGCCAGAATACTGACCACGATAGGTGCCAATACTGACAACACAAAACCACTGACCATGGCATGAGGAATAAAGTCATTGCCACAGGCCTGTTTCACCATTGGTAAGGTCACATCCATCGCTGTAGCGCCGGCAGAAGAAATGGCCGCACGCGGATAACGCCAACCAATCAGATACATCAGCACAATCGCAAAGATTTCGCGGAATAAATCATTCATCAGGGCAATACTGCCCAGTTCAGCTGTACGCAGTTCACTAATTACAATCCCGCTCATGGAATAAAAGCCATAGCCTTGCGACAGCATGATCAGATCTTTTAGGGAAATGTGTGATAGCCAGAATAAGCAGAACAGCGCCCCTAAAATCGAGCCAACAATACAGCCCACTGGCACCAGCAGGATGTTCCAGTTTAACCAGGAGTGGTCAAGTGGCGTACGTGCGAGATCAAAACCAATCATTAGCATAAAGACCAGTAATAAATGCCAGGTACTAATATGTAAATTGAGCTGCCAATATTCACTGCCCAGATAAAGCAGATAACCAGCGGCTAAAGCAATGAAGGCATAACTGATATTGAGTAAGGATTGTAGTACCAGACTGAAGGATACGCGTCCTTGGCTGGGCTGAAAACCGGCCCATTTAAACAGGCCATAACAGCAGGCGAAAGCGCCGAGACTGGTGCTAAATGAAATCAGCATTGCGCTGGTTAAAATACGTTCCGGTTGAGGGATTTGGTTTAAAGTCTGGGCAAATTCAAGTGAAATGGCGATCAGTAGAATATAGCTGAAATAAGGTAACAGTTTCAGCATAAGCTGTTGCAGCCAGCGGGGAAACCGGGCTGCAAAGGCATAGCCGAGATAGAGACAAAATAGTAGCTGGAAAATAAGCCAAAAGGATTGCATCTATACTCGCCTAAAATCAATTCCTGCTTATTATGCCTGAATTAGCTGGCCAGCTGTTGTTTTGCACGTTTATTCAGTAAGCGATAATCAGCCGGATTCACTTTCTGGGTTTTTAACCAGTATTTCCAGGTATAGGTCGGCCAGAGGGCAAAGTTTTTACCGCCATCTTGCTGATACCAGCTGACACAACCGGATTGCCAGATGGTCCCGGCCAGCATCTCCTGAACATAACGGTTATAGTCATCATGAACCTGATCTTTAATGACTATGGCATCGGTCTGGGTACGTTCGACCAGCTTGATCATCTGCAAAATATAGTCAACCTGTGCCTCAATCATAAACACCACTGAATTATGTGCCAGTACGGTATTGGGACCTAGCAGCTGGAACAGGTTGGGAAAGCCTTTGGTGCAAATGCCATAATAACTTTCGGCGCCATCTTTCCAGGCCTGTTTCAGCTCCACGCCATGTTCACCGACACAATCAAACGATTTCAGATAAATGCGCGGATCGGTAATAAAACCGGTGCCATAAATCAGACAATCAATTGGGCGTTCTTTGCCATCTTTGGTGATGATGCTGTGTTCAGTCAGCTCCTGAATGGCATCAGTCACCAGTTCGACATTGGTGCGATTAAAGGTCGGATAATATTTATTGGAGACCAGAATACGTTTACAACCCATAATATAGTCAGGAATCAGCTTGGCGGCGATGCGTTTGTCCTTGACCTGATATTTTAAAAAGGCTTCGGCCAGTTTCTGGGTATATTTCATTACCCCTGGTTTTACAATCGGCACCACGCGGGATTCATTGGACCAGTACAGGCGGGCGCGGTGCAGTTTTCTAAACCAGTCAAACTTTTTAAACAGCTTTTTTTCAAGCTGGCTATAGAGTCGTTCATCGCGTGGAATCACCCAGGCGGCGGTACGCTGAAACACATACAGCTGTCTGGTTTGCGGGGCAATTTCCGGAATATATTGAATGGCACTGCCGCCGGTACCAATTGAGGCGACATTTTTACCGTTTAAGTCGTATTGATGATCCCACTGCGATGAATGAAAGACCTTGCCTTTAAATTTTTCGATCCCTGGAATATGTGGAATTTGCGGCACATGCAAGGGTCCGGAGGCAAATACCACGTATTGGGCAATTAGCTTGCGCTGCTGATTGAGCTCTAAATGCCATTCGCAGTCCTGTTCCTGATAATGCGCAGACAGGACTTCAGTCTGAAACTGGCAATAATCTCTGAGCTGGAACTGATCGGTCAGGCCCTGAATATAGGCAAAAATCTCTGGCGCTTCGGCATAGCGTTTTGACCAGTCGGTTTTGGGCGCAAATGACAGGGAATACATATGCGATTGCACATCACAGGCCGCACCCGGATACTGGTTTTCCCGCCAGGTACCACCAACCTCATTGGCTTTTTCCAGAATAATAAAATCGGTCATCTGTTGCTGCAGCAGGCGAATGGCCATCGCCAAGCCACCAAAACCGGCACCAATAATGGCAATTTTAGTTTTTTGAACGGCATGATTTGTAGAAAAATCATGATTTGACAATGCATCATGCATAGTTGTATATCCTTTTCTTTTTATTTCTATGATTAGCATATAAGCGGGTCAGTGCAGATGCCATGATAGCACTGACAAAAAAATTGATATTTTCGGCAATTTAAAAATAGTGAATGATATAGTAAAACAGATACACAGACGTGACTCAAGCGCCCCTATGAAACGATCCATTCTCGGTCTCATGTACTTAATTCAAGGTATGCGAAATGCCGGAATTGATGTGGACGAGCGTTTGCAAAGTATCGGGCTGCATGCAGATGCACTGGATGCCAGTTCGGTGATTCATCCGCGACTGGAACTGGATATTCTGAAGATTATTGGCGCCGGGGTGCGACCTGAGCAGGGTATTTTTATTGGTCAGCATTATGCACTGGCCGGTTATGGTCCCTTGCTGATGTTACTGGTGACTTCTGACACCATTGCAACCGCGATTGAAAAAGGCATTCAGTATCAGGGGTTGACTCATCTGACTGGGCAGCTAAAGCTGAAACATGAGGCAGATCGGGTGGCGCTGCAATATCTGCCGAATGATCTGGATAGTGATTTGGGCATGCTGCGGGCACAATGTGAAATTTCCGGAACTTTCAAGTTTATTCAGGATCTTTACAAGATGATGAGCCTGAATGTGCCGCAAATCCGTATTGAACTGCCGTTTGCACGGCCAGATCAGGCGCAGGCCCTGGCGGCTTATCATGGCTATTATGGTCATGACTTGTGTTTTGGTCATGACCATGCAGCGTTCTGGTTCGAGCAGTCGGTGCTGGAAGTGAAAATTCCATCCGCCGATTCAATTACCTTTAAGACCTTTGAAGAAAAGTGTATTGAAGAGCTGCGGCGCTTAAAACTGGAAGATCAGGCACCGACCTTGGTGCAGCGAGTCAAAGATTATCTGGAATTGCAGCAGGGCGTGATGCCGACCATGGCAGAAACCGCGCAGGCCTTACAGATTCCAGAGCGTACCTTGCGTCATCAGTTGCAGCAGCTGAACACCAGTTATAAACAGATTCGTGAAGATTTAATCAAAGACAAGGCATTGAGATTAATTGAATATCAAGCTTATTCAATTGAAATGATTGCAGAGTTACTGGGTTATTCAGAACCTGCCGCTTTTAATCATGCCTTTAAACGCTGGTTTGGACAAAGTCCGCGCCAGTATGGGAAATAGCCTAAGCATTTTAAACCCAAAGTGGTATATTGTGCGGCGGTTATCTTCGTTATCATTTATTAACCCCAAAAGTACTGAATAATATGTCTGACTTCAACTCATCCCACAACACAGCATATACTCCATTGTCTCCGGCAGAACGCTATGCACAGGCGTTGGCGTCGGGGCAGTTCATGCCAGATGAAGCACAGGCCGAAGCGGTACACGAGCTGGATCGGGTGTGGCAAGAGTTAATTCAGCGTTATAAAGCCTCGAAAAAGGCCTTTCGCCGTTTTCGTCGTCAGACATCTCCGCGCGGTGTGTATATGTGGGGCGGGGTTGGACGCGGTAAAACCTGGCTGATGGACCAGTTCTATGAATCAATTCCGTTTCGCCGCAAAATCCGTATGCACTTCCATCACTTTATGCAGCATGTGCATCGTGAACTGAACAAACTGTCAGGGCAGCGTAATCCGCTCGATACAGTGGCTGACCAGATTTATAAAGATGCGGTGATCATCTGTTTTGATGAATTCTTTGTATCTAACGTGACTGATGCCATGATTCTCAGCGACCTGTTCCAGAAGCTGTTTAATCGCGGTATTACTTTAGTGGCCACCTCAAACATCGCGCCAGATGGCCTGTATAAAAACGGTATTCACCGTGACCGCTTTATTCCCACCATTGAAATGGTGAAAAAGAACTGTGCCATTTTAAATGTTGATGCCGGAGTAGATTACCGTTTACGCGTGTTAAAGCAGGCACAACTGTTTAAATCCCCATTGACACATGATCATAATGTCTGGATGGCGCAACGTTTTGATGCACTGACTCATACCCAAACCCATTCGGATGAGCCCATTACCATCAACAACCGTTTAATTGAAACGGTGGCGCATACTGAAGATGTGCTGTGGTGTGAATTCTCGGAAATGTGCCTGAAACCGCGTAGCCCGGCTGACTATATTGAAATTGCTAACCTGTACAATACCGTGCTGGTCAGCAATGTGCCGCATTTAACCGATTATCTGGCCGATGGTACACGCCGTTTTATTTATCTGGTCGATGAGTTTTATGATCGTGGTGTAAAACTGCTATTAACCTCTGAAGATTCGATTATTGAACTGTATCAAGGTGAAAAACTGGCCTTTGAAATTGAACGGACGCGTTCACGTTTGCTGGAAATGCAGTCAGATGATTATTTACATGCAGCGCATCGTCAGATTTCAGCTGCGGGTGCATCGACTGAAGCATCTTAATACTGAATTCGACATATTTAAAAAGCGTCCAACCGGGCGCTTTTTTTGTAGCAAAAAATCTTTGCTGCTTTTATCGACATTTTGTTCAATTCATGGCTTAATCTTGGCTAATAATAAAACCCGGAAGGGCTGAAGTGCCGAATTTTCTTTACAATTCTGAACTTAAGTCTAATTCCGACATTTCAAAAACTTTATACACTGTAGGTTATATATTTCGCTTAATGATAATGTCACATCCTAAGATTATTTTATTTTTAAATAGCAACATTTATTTAATAAAAAATGATCACTATTTAGCAATGTGATAATACTATTCAGCCAAATATAAATCGGTATACTAGAATCTCTTGTATAAAAAGTAGCAATATCAGGAAAGACAATGACTGCACGTATTCAAAAAGGCAAGTTAGCGATTGCTAAAGAACTTTACGATTTCATCGAAAATGAAGCATTACCAGGTTCTGGTTTAGACAGTGACACCTACTGGAAAAACTTTGAGCAAGTCGTTGTCGACCTTACGCCTAAGAACAAGGCATTGCTTGCCAAACGTGATGATCTGCAAGCGAAGATTGACGAATGGCATCGCAATAACACATTTGAACTAGAAGCTTACAAAGCCTTCTTGTCTGAAATTGGCTACTTATTACCAGAAGTAGAAGATTTTCAAATTACGACTGAAAATGTAGATGAAGAAATTGCATTACTGGCAGGCCCACAGTTAGTTGTCCCTGTACGTAATGCGCGTTACTGCCTGAACGCAGCCAATGCACGTTGGGGTTCTCTATATGACGCACTATACGGCTTTGACGTAATCTCTGAAGAAGATGGCGCAGAAAAAGGCAAAGGCTATAACCCGAAACGTGGTGAGAAAGTTATCGCATTCGCGAAAAACTTCCTGGATGAAACTTTCCCGTTGGCGCAAGGTTCACACGCAGATGCAACAAAATATGCGGTTGAAGGTAATGCACTGGTTGTTAGCCTGAAAGATGGCTCAACTACGACTGTTGCAGATGCTGCTAAATTTGTCGGTTATAATGGCGAAGCGGCTGCACCAACTGAAGTTGTGCTGAAAAATAACGGCCTGCATGTCATCATCCAGATTGATGCCAACAGCCCAATTGGCCAAACTGATGCTGCTGGTGTTAAAGACGTAGTTCTTGAAGCTGCAGTAACAACAATCCAAGACTTGGAAGACTCTGTTGCAGCGGTTGATGCTGAAGAAAAAGTAGAAGGCTACCGTAACTGGTTAGGCCTGATGAAAGGTACACTGGAAGAGTCGATTGAGAAAAATGGTAAAACCATTACCCGTAAACTCAATGCTGACCGTACCTTCAAAAATGTTGAAGGCGGTGAAACCAAGGTTCATGGCCGTTCATTGATGCTACTTCGTAACGTAGGTCACTTGATGACTAACCCGGCGATTCTGGTCGATGGCGAAGAAATTTATGAAGGCATCATGGATGCATTGGTAACACCTCTGCTTACTGTGGCTGACATCCGTGGTGAAAACACGATCAAGAACTCGCGTAAAGGTTCAATGTACATCGTGAAGCCAAAAATGCATGGTCCAGAAGAAGTGGCATTTGCAGTTGAACTATTCGAGCGTGCTGAACAGGCGCTGGGCTTACCTGCGAAGACTTTAAAAATTGGTATCATGGATGAAGAACGTCGTACTTCTGTGAACCTGAAGAACTGTATTGCACAGGCGAAAGACCGTACCATCTTCATTAACACAGGTTTCATGGACCGTACTGGTGACGAAATCCATACCTTCATGGAAGCGGGTCCATTCGTTCGTAAAGGCGAAATCAAAGGCCAAAAATGGTTCCCAGCGTACGAAAACCGTAACGTGATGGTCGGTCTGCAAACCGGTTTACGTGGTAAAGCACAGATTGGTAAAGGCATGTGGCCTAAACCAGACATGCTGCTAGACATGTACAAAACCAAGACTGAACATCCAGAAGCGGGCGCAAGCTGTGCATGGGTTCCATCACCAACAGGTGCAGTGGTTCACGCGATTCACTACCATCAAATTAATGTCGCGAACCGTCAGCAAGAACTGCTTGCGACTGAAGCGCTGCCATTAGATGACCTGTTAACGCCACCACTGGCAACAGACACCAACTGGTCTGACGAAGAGAAACTGAAAGAGCTTGAAAATAACTGTCAGGGTATCCTAGGTTATGTGGTTCGTTGGGTTGACCTGGGTGTGGGCTGTTCGAAAGTTCCAGACATCAACGATGTTGGCCTTATGGAAGACCGCGCAACTTTACGTATTTCTTCTCAGCACGTTGCTAACTGGTTACGTCACGGTATCGTCACGCGTGCACAGGTTGAAGAAGTGATGCAACGTATGGCGAAAATTGTGGATGAGCAAAATGCCAACGATCCACTGTACACGCCAATGGCAGCAGACTTTGCCAACAACGTTGCATTCCAGGCAGCGTCTGACCTGATCTTCAAAGGTGGCGAGCAGCCAGCAGGTTATACCGAGCCGCTATTGCACGCAGCACGTTTAAAATTAAAAGGCTATACAGGTGACTAATCCTGAATTTGCCTGATCTAAAAAAGCCTTCTTCGGAAGGCTTTTTTTATGGCAATAATTACACACCGAACAGCACTAGAACTTTCTGTGCAGACCTTTTAGAGTGAAGGAAATCATTAAAATCTGGAAGATGTTATGGGCGCGTATCAATTTCTTGATCAACAGTTTATTGCCGGTGAATGGATCAAGGGCACTTCAACCCGAATCCTGGACAATCTGAATCCTTATACCCAAGAAAGCATTTTGAAATTACAAGGTGCCAGTATTGTCGATGTCGACAGTGCCTATGCGGCGGCTTTGGCGTATGCCGCAAAGTGGGCAGACAGTTCAGCCGAAGCACGAAAAAACCTGCTGCTGCGCGTAATTGAGATTATTCAGGCGCGTCGGGAGGAAATTATTGACTGGCTGATTCAGGAATCGGGCAGTACCCGTTTAAAAGCCAATATTGAAGTCGATGCAGCAATAGGCATTTTAAAAGAAAGCTCGACTTTCCCGGAGCGCATGTTAACTCAGGAACTACAATCTCCCGATCCGACCCGTCAAAGCTATGCGGTACGTAAACCGCTGGGTGTGGTGGCGGTAATTAGCCCATGGAATTTTCCTTTTCATTTAAGTATGCGTTCGGTGGCTGCAGCACTGGCGCTGGGCAACACTGTGGTACTGAAACCGGCCAGTGATACGCCAATTACCGGTGGCCTGCTACTGGCGAAACTGTTTGAAGAAGGCGGTGCACCAGTGGGCAGCCTCAGTGTGCTGGCGGGTGCAGGTAGTGAAATTGGTGATTATTTTGTTGAACATGAAGTGCCGAAACTGATTTCCTTTACTGGTTCTACCGAAGTGGGCAAGCGCGTAGGGCAATTGGCAGTGGGTAGCCCGAATTTAAAACGGCTGGCGCTGGAGCTGGGCGGAAACGCACCTTTGGTGGTGCTGGATGATGCCGATCTGGACTTGGCGGTAGAACTGGCGGTGATGGGGCGCTTTTTGCATCAGGGTCAGATTTGTATGAGTACCAATCGCATTATTGTCGATGCAAAAGTGCATGACAGTTTTGTCGGTAAACTGGTTGAACGCAGTAAAAGCATTCCTTTTGGTGATCCAAATGAAGATACTACAGTGATTGGCCCAATTATTAACCGCGATCAGGTGCAGAAGATTCAGCATATTATCCAGCAAGGACAAGAGGCTGGCGCGACGCTGGTACTGCAAGGTGCCACGCGCGGTCATGTGATTCCACCGCATATTTTTATTGATGTTGACCCGGCGTCGAGTCTGGCGCAAGAAGAAAGTTTTGGGCCGGTACTGCCGGTGATTAAAGCGCAAAATGAAGCTGAAGCACTGATGCTGGCCAATGCCACACGTTTTGGCTTATCCAGTGCAGTCTGTAGCGCCAATATTGAACGTGCCAAAGCCTTTGCCTTAAAAATTGACGCTGGGATGACGCATATCAATGCCATTACCGTGGCGGATTATCCGAATGCGCCTTTTGGTGGCGAGAAAAATTCCGGTCTGGGGCGTTTTAATGGTCAATGGGTCTTAGAAGAGTTTTGTCGCACCCACTGGTTAACGCTACCTAGTTAAAGCGTAGGCGCAACTTAACCGCCTGAAGGCGTATAATAGAGCTGTCTAAACTGAGCAGCCATATTTCCATGTGTGCCAACTTTAAACCGCTTACGCCACAACAGCGACAGGATTTAAATCTCCCGGATATTCCTTTTGAATATGAAGATGAGGTCTATCCGGGTTATCACTTGCCTTTACTGTTCAAATCTGAACAGGGACTGGAATGGCGTAAGGTGATGTTTGGTCTGGTGCCGAAGTGGGCGGAAGATAAGAGTATTGCCCATAAAACCTATAATGCCCGTAATGAAACCCTGTTACAGAAACCCAGCTTTCAGGAAGCGGTGCTGAAACGCAAGTTTGGGGTCATTCCGGTAACGGAGTTTTATGAATCCAAATATATTGACAATAAACCGCAGCGCTGGGGCGTGCGCCGTAAAGATGGGCAGGCGTTTTATATTGCGGCTTTATATGAAATTTGCAAAATTCAGGATGAGATTATTCGTTCCTGCACCATGATTACCATGGACGCGATCGACCACCCAATGATGAAAGACTTTCATGAACCGGGCAATGTAAAACGTTCGGTGATTGTGATTCCACATGCACGTTTGCAGGAATGGCTTGGTCAAACTCAGCCGGATATTCAGCGTTTTGTCGAAGGTTTTCCGGTTGAAGAATTTGAATGCTCGCATGTGCCAAAAATAAAAATCGAAAAAGTTAGTCCCCAACTGAACTTTTTCGATTCTTTGTCATAAGCAGTGTGTAGAATGCTGGATGATTAACGCGATAAGTTATTAAAAATATGACGCAAACTGTCCATCATTTTTTCAATCTGTAGCGGGGTTAAACCTTCAAAGGACTGTTCCAGTACTACACCGGTCAGATCATTGATTTTTTCGGTCATGGCATGGCCCTGATCGGTCAGAATAACCCGGGTGATGCGCGCATCATCTTCACAGGAGTAGGTCTCCACCAGGCCTTCTTCTTTCAGGCGATAGACAATTTTGGTGGTGGTCGACATCTTTGATACCACCATGTCTGACAGGTCGGAAACGCTGGCATTCGGTTTGGCTTTTAGCGCAATCAGAATGCGGCGGCGTGAGTTATCCAGCCCATATTTCTTGAGTGCATGATCGACATTTAACACATATTGAGCATGGACTTGGGTTACCCAGTAATAAGGAAACTGCTCAATATTGAAGTCTTCAGTAGAAGGCAGAAATTTGGAATATTTCTTGGTCATTTAGTTATTCCTTGCATTTTTAATTGTATTTGTGTGAAATCCCATCACATTTTATTTGAAATGTCATATGCTTAGCAAGTTGTTTTAATCGTATTCGTCAATAAAAGGCTGAGGCAAAGCGTTTTTATCAGGAGATCAGTCGGCTTGGGCCGGGATAGTTAGGGAGAGATCATCCCTATTTTAGTCCTGATAAATGGTCATAATCTTCTGTGTAAACTTCAGTATTTCATCTTAAAGATGCGTATTTTTAAAGTGGTTTAGATGAGTAATGAGGATGAAGGTTTTATCCAGCAATCATTCTGCCCAAAACACCCCAAGGTCTTGTCTCCTAAAAAACAACCAATTTCACTTGATCTTAATTGGCTGTTTTTTTCTGCTTGAAATAGCAACTGATAGAGCGTGACA
This sequence comes from Acinetobacter sp. CIP 53.82, assembly GCF_000369465.1. Taxonomy (NCBI): domain Bacteria; kingdom Pseudomonadati; phylum Pseudomonadota; class Gammaproteobacteria; order Moraxellales; family Moraxellaceae; genus Acinetobacter; species Acinetobacter sp. CIP 53.82. The sequence continues at coordinate 768,668 of NZ_KB850045.1, forward strand.
CCTCTCTCGCGCAGTACTTTGATAAACGTATATTTGTTGTATTGTCATATATTTTTATTCGTTATTTTTTGCATGAAAATGATCATGATGATGATGTTAAGAGTGAAGCATTGAGGTTAGGGACTTGCATATCTTTCTTCAGGATTTACTTTCAAACCGTTTAAGTAAAAGTAACAAATTGAAAACTGGGCTACATTTATCTCAATACTAGAAATTTGAGTCTTTTAGATAGAAAAATAATATCTTGGAATTTATTTTTTAATAAAATAATAAAAATCAAATATTTATATTTAAGTTGTGAAATCTAGCCCCGATTTTTGCTCTGATTGCAGTCATTTATCTCTCTTTGGAAGTTTTAATAAAACCTGAAATTTAATTACAAACTTGTACTTTTTTTAAGCAGAAAACTTGGCTTAATTTAACCAATACAGGAATTTACCAAAAAAATTCCGAAAAAATGATTACAAAAATAGAAGATTATGCATAATATTTTTATCTACAGTTGAAAAGGTTAAATTTATGGATCCGTCGCCGGGCCCAGGTCTACATTTCGAATTACACGCTAACCCTATCGGAGAGATGAACTAATGGAGTTTTTATTAGATCCGGGAATTTGGGTTGGTTTAATAACACTTATTATTTTAGAAATTGTTCTAGGTATTGATAACCTAGTCTTTATTGCCATTCTGGCAGAAAAATTACCTCCTGAGCAGCGTGATAAAGCCCGTGTGATTGGCTTGTCTTTGGCTTTGCTCATGCGTTTGGGGTTATTATTCGCAATCTCTTGGTTAGTCACCTTGACTCAACCGCTTATTTCGATATTTGATTTAACATTCTCAGGGCGGGATTTGATTCTCCTGTTCGGTGGTTTGTTCTTGGTCTATAAGGCCGTGACCGAATTGCACGAGAAGATGGAAGGCAAGCCGGAAGTTAAAGTGACCACCAATGTGGTTTATGCCAGCTTCACCGCAGTGGTTGCCCAGATCGTAATCCTGGATGCCGTATTCTCTTTAGACTCTGTTATTACCGCAATTGGTATGGTCGACAACATCTATGTGATGATGGCCGCCATGATTGTAGCAATGGCGGTCATGTTACTGGCGTCTAAACCGCTAACAGCCTTTGTTAACCGTCATCCAACCGTGGTAATCCTGTGTTTAAGCTTCCTGCTGTTGATTGGTATCAGTCTGATTGCAGAAGGTTTTGGTTTCCACATTCCGAAAGGTTATATCTATTCAGGTATTGGTGTAGCCATTGCCATTGAAGCCTTTAACCAGTTTGGTCAGCGTAATGCGGCAAAACATGAAGCGAAAATTCCACTGCGTCACCGTACTGCAGATTCGATTCTGAAGTTAATGGGCGGTCGTATTGAAACTACGGACATGCATTCAAGTGAAGCACAAGAAACCTTTGCGCATGAAGAGCGTTATATGATTGGCGGCGTATTAACGCTGGCAGAACGTTCGGTTGCGTCGATTATGACGCCGCGTAACCAGATTTCCTGGGTGAACATTGAAGATACACCAGAACAGATTCGTGAGCAGGTATTGTCGGTACCGCACAGTTTATTCCCGGTGTGTCGTGGTAGCCTCGACAAAGTTATCAGTATTGTTCGTGCCAAAGAGCTACTGGATGTGCTGGATGATGAAGAAGCCTTTAAGGCGCTGGTGAAACGTCACCGTCCAATTTACATTTTTGAAAAAATGAAAGTCATTGATGCGATCAATACTTTGCGTACTTCAAAAGGTTCATTGGTATTGGTGAGTGACGAGTTTGGTAATGTGCAAGGTCTGATTTCGCCGCTGGATGTGTTTGAAGCGATTGCCGGTGAGTTCCCGGATGCCGATGAACAGCCAGATTTAATCCGTGTTAACGAGACCACCTGGAAAGCGACCGGTATGCTGGACGTTTATCAGCTTGAGCTGGAACTGGGTATGCTGGATCTGGTGGAAGAAGATGCAGGCTATATTAGTGTTGCCGGCTTAATCTTGGATAAAACCCAGGGCGATGTACAAGTCGGTACGCATCTGGACTATCAGGGCGTACACTTTGAAGTCACCGAGCTGGAAGGTAACCGCATTAAAACCGTGATGATTACCTACGCTTAATTGCCAAAAGTTGGTAAATCAAAAAAGCCTCACTGATGTGGGGCTTTTTCTGTTCTGGTGTTTATTTAAAGCTCATCTTTTTTCAAGAGAGTTGCAGTTTTAGATACGCAGTTCAGCTGCAATCACCGGCCACAGGTTCTGGTGAGAGCGTTTAAACATCAGCATATGACCAATTGCTTTATGGCCATACTGCTGCGGTTTTAGCTCAATCATTCGGGTAGCAGCATTAGGATAGAGGCGCAGTAAATCTTTGACGTTGGCTTCGGTGGCAATTTCATCATCGGAACTCCAGAGCACGCTCATCGGGCTGCGGATGTCAGCATGAAAATCTTCAAATACGCTTTTGCCAATGGCATTGATTACATAACCGGGTTTGCCACAAAACTCTGCCCATTGCCGGGCCACATTTTTCGGTAAATTTTCGCCCATACCAATGGCCTGGGTTGGGCCATATCCATGGGTAATGCGGGCGATCGGGAAAATGACCTGAAACATCAGTGGCGCCAGTAATTTGGTGCGACCCTTAAGACCTTTGACATGACCAGTCGAACCCGATACCGCCACAACTTTAGCCACCTTGGCATGATTGGGACAAATTCCCAGCAGCTGGCCGCCAGCACTATGTCCCAATAAAATCACCTGTTCGGCCTGGCTGAGTTGCAATACATGCTCGATACCGGCTGCAATATCCAGTTGACCCCAATCGACAATACTGGCTTGCGAGTGCTTTAATTTCCCTTGTAAAGAGCCGCCAATACCGCGAAAATCAAAGCTGAGCACGTCATAACCTTGCTGGCTTAACCACTCGGCAAAAGGATGATAAAACCCTTGAGTAATACCGGTGGCGGGACAAATTAGGACAGGGTAAGGCTGCTTTTCAGCCTGATGGGTGTAGAAGCGCCCACTCAGCTGATAGCCATCTGCGCAGGTAATATGGACGGGGTCAAACGAAGTCATAGGATGAACATTAAAAAAAGTGAATGACTCTAATGTAAAGGAGTTTGCTGTGAATGCAGTTGCAATCTCTGACTTCGGGGTCATGCGGACAGGCAATTCAAATAAGGACAAAACGAAATGAATGCAATGGATCTTGATGTCGCGGTGAAAGGGGCGATTCTGGCCAGCGGTATATTTTTATGGGTGGGGATGCTGACCGGGGTGTGGAAATACTGGCAGATTCGGCATTCACCACAGGCGCGTGCTCATTATTATGTCGATATTGCGCATCGTAGCAGTTTGCTCTATGCGCCAGCCAGTCTGATTCTGGCAGCCATGGCTTATTTTTCGGTGTGGTCCACGGAACTGAATTTGCTACTGGTGGCAATTAACCTGTTTTTCTTTGCTTTTTCGATTTTGAGCTATGCATTGCATGGTTATTTAAAGGACACCACCAATCAGTTTAAAACTCCGCATCAGTTGGGCAAATGGCATCTGCCGAAAAGCTTAATGAGTCTGGCGATGTTGCTGCTGGTGTTGGGTGAAGTGCTGGCCACCTTGCTACTGGTGGTGGGTGCGGGATTATATTTATGGGCTTAAGTGAGTGTTGCCAAGACGTGTAAAAGGCTATTTTTCTGATTCTGAGCAGATGGATGAATGCTCATCCATCTGGGTGGGTTAAAGATTATGAATTGTGCTGATCGATGGGAGCCGGCTGTCGATATTTTTCATCGACCACAGCCCAAATATAGAAGGCGATACAGACGATTAGTGCGTACATAAAGTATGCCGGTTTCAGGTTGCCCTGAATCAATCCTTGAAAGACCAGCGTCAGCAGCAGCGCAAAGGTGGTGCTGAGGAAAGTCACTAAATTGTTATTTGCCTTCAGAGCGTTAATGAAGACTTGCTTATTGAAATGTAATGATAACATCTCCATCCCTCCTGTATTTTGATCAAAAACAGACTATTTTGATCGGATTAGTTTGTTTAGTTGTACTGCGAATTGCTGTGTATTTCAAGCGCCTATCGCAATATTTTGAAAGAACATAGTGTGTATAAATAAATGCTCGAATTCAGTTCATTTATTTACGGAATATTAGGGCATCACTGTAAAGAAGTGAGTAAAGATGTAGCATTATTTATGCCAGCTTAACAATAGGGCAGCTATTAGGCTTTGGTAGAAGTCATGCAAACAGAGGGAAAAGGACAGCATTGCGCTGAATTGAAGGGTTTCAGAAGATGAGGAGAAGCGAAAGTGGATGAGCTTACTTCAATTGACCTGGAAGTTGAGCAAGATTGAGCTAAACCGGACTGAAAGAAAGTGACACAATAAGAGTCAGTTTGGGTAAAACTTGACCATTATTGAGCAATTTAAAATCGGGTTTGGGTAAAACCGGACTTTAACGACTCGGGTTAAGGCTTAGTGTTTAACCTTGTCGATCACAATACAAATCAGCAGCACAATAGCAGAGGGAATCAGCCAGGCCAGGTTTTGTGCGCTTAACGGTAAGTTCAGTAAAGCTTCTGGTAAAAAGCCATCTAGCCCTGCCACTTTTAAGCCATCAATTACGCCAAAGAATAAGGCTACTGCGGTGACCGGACGAATTACACGCGCTGGAGAATGGAAGTTTTTCCAGAAAAAGCCCAGTAAGATCACTACAATCGCAGGCGGATAAATCGCACTTAATACCGGCACTGAGAGTGCAATCAGTTTGGTCAGACCGAGGTTGGAAATCACCAGTGAGAAACCGACTAAGACAAATACCCAAGTACGATACCTAATGCGGGTAATTTGCGAGAAGTATTCTGCACAGGCACAGGTCAGGCCAATCGCGGTTACCATACAGGCAATGAAAATCATGGCACTTAAGAACAGGGAACCTAAGTCACCAAAAGCATGTTGCACATAGGCATGCAGGATCACTGCGCCATTGGCTGCATTCGGTGCTACTTCATGACTGCCCAAGCCCAGTTTGAACAGGCTTAAATACACCAGGGTTAAACCGATACCAGAGATCAGTCCGGCAATCATGGCGTATTTGGTCATCAGCTTTTTATCGCTGACCCCACGCGAACGCATGGCATTAATAATCACAATACCAAATACCAAGGCACCCAGGGTATCCATGGTTAAATAACCATTGACGAAACCTTCCGAGACTGGACTGTTGATATAGTTATTAATGGCTGGCGGAATATGACCCGCGGGAATGAACGTTGCTGCAACACCCAGAATAATTAACGATAAAATTTTCAGGGGCGACAGGAAATAACCCACCGTATCCAGAATCTTGTTGGGATACAGCGCAACAATGGTCACCACAATAAAGTAGATCAGACTGTAAATCAGCAAGCTGCTCGGGGCTGCACCAAAATAAGAGGAGAAACCAATTTCATAAGAAACGGTTGCGGTACGGGGAATGGCAAATAAAGGGCCTACCGCTAAATAACACACCACGGTCAAAATCAGGCTGGCTGCTTTGCCCAGTGGCGAACTTAAAAGCTGGATCGAACCTTCTACACGAGACAGGGCAATAATGGTCAACACCGGCAAGCCCACGGCTGTAAATAAAAAGCCGAAAGCTGCTAACCAAACGTGTTCACCTGCCTGCTGTGCAACAATAGGCGGAAAGATAATATTGCCGGCACCGATAAATAGTGCAAAGGTCATTAAACCTAAGGCAATAATATCCCGTGTACGTAAACTCGTCATAAGGGAGATAGATCGGTTAAACAAAAGAAAGCGATTCTAGAACATGGCAACTGCTTTGGCTAATTTATTTTATAAATCTTATGAATTATTTTTATATCTTGGCTTGGGAAATTGATCGGGTTGTCAAAAATTAGTGAAACTATATTGTTGATTTAATTTTTAAAAGATGAAAACTGTTAAATATCAAAAGATAAATTTGAAAAAACAGTCAATAAATATAAAGGTTTTTAATTGTTGAATATTTAAGCAGTAGTGGGTTTGTGGCAGATGGAACCGCTTGTGATCAAACAAAAGTCACTGAAAAGGACTATACTAAGCAAATGTTTCATAGGGGATTTTAAGCATGAGAGCGTCTGCCGTATCGATTAAAACCGAGCAGGATTTAGAAAAACTGCGTATTTCAGGTCGTTTGGCTGCTCAGGTTTTGGCGATGATCGGGGAGCATATCAAGCCGGGCGTGACCACTGAATATTTAGATGACCTGTGTCACGACTATATTGTCAATACCTTGCAGGTGATTCCGGCCAATGTTAGCTATTGCGGCTATACCAAAACAACCTGTATTTCACCGAATGAGGTGGTTTGTCATGGTATTCCATCTGCGTCAGTTGTGCTTCAAGATGGTGATATTATCAATATTGATGTGGCGGTGATTAAAGACGGCTACTACGGCGATACCAGCCGCATGTATTACGTTGGGACAATCAAGCCGGAAGCGAAAAGACTGGTCGAAACCACCTATGCGGCAATGGTCGCAGGGATTCATGCGGTGAAACCGGGTGCGACTTTAGGCGATGTTGGTCATGCAATTCAAACTGTCGCGCAGCAGGCCGGCTATAAAGTGGTGCGTGAATATTGCGGGCATGGTATTGGTAAAATTTATCATGAACAGCCAAGTGTACTGCACTATGGCCAGCCGGGTCAGGGGCTACAACTCAAGCCAGGTATGGTGTTCACGATTGAACCGATGGTTAATGCCGGCGGCTCCAGAGTCAAAGAGCTCAATGATGGCTGGACCGTCGTGACCACCGATAAATCACTTTCTGCACAGTGGGAACATATGATTGCCGTGACTGAAACCGGCTTTGAAGTGCTGTCGCCGTGGCCGGAAGGTACTGGAGAATACCCGGAAATCTAGCTATAAAACGGCTTATTTATACTTTAAAAGTATTAAGTGATATAAATTAGCTATTTGTTAATGCTGTCTTTTGTACATATTATGTATTTATAGATTCTTGCTGTAGTTTCTAGTTTTTATAGCTTATCCATCCCTGGATAAGCTTTTTTTTTTGCCTGAAATTTGAGTTGGCTTTAACGCTGTGACAGTTTTTCCACCAGAAAATCAATAAACACCCGTACTGCCGGTAACAGGCCGCGACGGGATGGATACACGGCATGAAAAACCCCGTGCGGCGCACGCCAGTTTGGTAGCACGCGTACCAGTTCGCCTGACTGAATATAGGGTTCCACAATATTGTCCGGGAGCAGGGCAATCCCACAGTCCTGACGGGCCAGTTGTGCCTGTAGCATCAGATCCGAACCCATTACGGTCGGGTTGACTTTAATTTTCTTCTGCCGCTGATGTTCATCATAGACCACAATATGCTGATCGACATGATCATCAGCCATACTGAGAATATGATGCTTGACCAGATCTTCCGGCTGTTTCAGGTCGCCGTGCTGGTTTAAATAGGCCTGACTGGCAAAGAGATGCTGTTCAATGGTTTCAAAGGTACGAATCACCAGATTCGGGTCATCATCCAGATTGCTACGCACCCGCAAGGCCAGATCAATCCCTTCATTAATCAGATCGACCCGGCGGTTACTGACCAGAAGCTGGACTTTAATTTCCGGATAGGTCTTTAAAAATTCCGGCAGAATTCTGGACATTTCATTCTGGGCAATGGAGACCGGCAGGCTAACTTTAATCAGGCCGCGCGGCTGAATACTCAGATGATCAACCAGATCATGCGCTGCCTGTGCTGCATTGGCCATCACCTGTGCATGTCGATACACGTTCATGCCAATATCGGTTACGGCAAAATGGCGGGAATTGCGCTGAATCAGGCGCACGCCCAAACGTTTTTCCAGATTGTGCACACGGCGGCTCAGTTTGGATTTGGGGATATCGGTTGCACGTTCTGCGGCGCTAAAACCGCCATGCTCAACCACCTGGGCAAAGCAGTAAAAATCATCGAGGTCCGAAAGCATGTGTAGTTATTCCATTTATGCAACGATAAGCAGATTAAATTATGATTGTTCTGGGCTGTCAATTTGATTTATGCGGTTTTTGCAGCGTCTCTTTTCGCCATTGTGATGTGTGGCGAGCTTAAGTTATGGCTACAAATCCTTTACACTAAGGATAAAGTCCATGAGATGATCAATACATGTCTTATCAACTGATTCAACAGCCCGATGCCGATGCCAACGTGATTTGTCCTTGCTGCCAGCAGGCGATTATTGACTGGTCACAAGAGCAGTATATTCAGCCCTGTGAGCATACGCTGTTTGTGGCGCTGGATTTGGGTTTTGAATATATTGCCGATGTATTTGAAGCAACCATGGCGCGTAGTGTCGATGAAATTCACGCACATGATGATCAGCTCAATATGTTTCAGGAACTGACCACAGCCAGCTTTCCGCATTATCTGATCATTCGCACTGATTTGGGTGTGCAGGATTTATCGCGTTATATCGGCATTGCTGTACCAGAATCCAATTAAAAAAAATAAGCTCCATAAGGAGCTTATTTTTATCATAAAGATCAGGCTGGTTTAGCCTTCAATTTCTTCCTCGACATCATCATCAGCACTGTCCATGCCCAGTTCTTTCAGCTTGCGGGTCAGGGTATTACGTCCCCAGCCCAGCAGTTCAGCGGCATGGCGTTTGCGGCCACGGGTCTGTTGCAGCGCGGCATTAATCAGGGTGCGTTCAAACATCGGTGTGGCGATGTCCAGAATTTTCATTTCGCCGTTTTTCAGTTTCTGTACGGCCCATTGACCCAGCAGCTCATCCCAGTGATGGATCGAGACGCGGTCTAAATGCAGATTGGACGGTACATCGCCTGATTTTTCAATTGGAATCTGTTTCAGTTCCGAAGGTAAATCTTCCGGATAGACTTCACGGCCGGTAATCATGACGGTTAACCAGCGGCAGGTGTTTTCCAGTTGACGCACGTTCCCTTGCCAAGGTAATTGCTGCATATATTCCTGGGTTTCCGGACGCAAGATTTTCGGACTCACGCCTAACTCTTTACCGGCACGCGCCAGGAAGTGCTGCGCCAGCATTGGAATATCTTCACTGCGATGCGCCAGTTTTGGAATATGAATCCGGATCACGTTCAGACGGTGATACAAGTCTTCACGGAAACGGCCTTCGTGTACCAGCTTTTCCAGGTCTTGGTGCGTTGCTGCAACAATACGCACATCTACCTTCACCGGAATATGGCCACCGACACGGTAGAATTCACCATCGGCTAAAACACGTAATAAACGGGTCTGGGTTTCAAACGGCATATCACCAATTTCATCCAGGAACAAGGTGCCGCCATTGGCCTGTTCAAAACGGCCCTGACGCTGGGTGTTGGCGCCGGTAAAGGCACCTTTTTCATGACCAAATAATTCGGTTTCAATCAGGTCTTTCGGAATGGCGGCCATGTTGAGCGCAATAAACGGTTTGCTGCTACGCGGTGAATGGCGATGCAGGGCATGTGCCACCAGTTCTTTACCGGTACCCGATTCACCATTAATCAGTACGGTAATATGCGATTGTGATAAACGGCCAATGGCACGGAATACTTCCTGCATTGCCGGTGATTCACCAATAATTTCGGTCGACTGAATGGGCTGTGCGGTTTTGGCTGATTCCTGTTGCTGTAATTTGGTGATATGCAAAATGGCACGATTGACCAGCGCCAGCGCTTCATCAATATCAAACGGTTTTGGCAAATATTCAAAGGCACCAGTTTGATAGCTCGACACTGCAGATTCCAGATCCGAATGTGCAGTCATGATAATCACCGGTAAATCTGGATAGCTGGCTTTGACTTTACCGAGGAAGGTCAGGCCATCAATACCCGGCATACGGATATCGGTCAGAATTACATCCGGTGCATCGACACCCAGTTGCTCCAGGGCAGATTGGGCTTCTTCAAAACTGGTAACGTCAAAGCCTTCTTCCTTGAAGGTTTTTTCCAGTACCCAGCGCATGGCACGATCATCATCAATTACCCAAATTTTATTTCGCGACATGGTTAGACTCCCAAGGTATATATAAGCTAAATATTGTTTTTCCTGGAACAGATTGGCACTCAATCATTCCGTTGTGTTGATGCATAATATTCTGTGCGATGCTCAGGCCCAGTCCGGTGCCTTTGGCGCGCGCCGTAACCAGCGGATAGAACACCGATTCAATAATTTCTTCCGGCACACCGGGGCCGTTGTCTTCAATATCAACCCGCACCACCGAGCGATGAATCACGCCATTAATGGTGACCAGGCGCTGAATACGGGTTCTTAAAATCAGTTCGGGTTGATGTTCTACAAAGAACTCCTTGTTTTCCATCATGGCCTGTACCGCATTGACGCTAATATTCAGCATGACCTGAATCAGCTGGTCACGATCCGCCATCACTTCCGGTAACGACAGGTCATAATCCCGGATGATTTTGACTTTTTTCTTGGTCTGGTTGGCAATTAGCGAGCGCACGCGTTCCAATGGTTCATGAATATTGACCAGTTCGTAACTCGGTAACTGACGTGAACCGAGCATGGTGTCGGCCAGATTTCTGAGCCGATCGACTTCATTAATAATAATGTCGGTAAACTCTGCATATTGAGAGTCATTCAGACTGCGCGCCAGTAGCTGGGTTGCACCGCGAATGCCGGCCAGCGGGTTTTTAATTTCATGCGCCACGCCGCGCACCAGCTGCCGCGCCACCTGATGCTGCTGAATCAGGTTTTCTTCTTTGGAAATTTTCAGCATCCGGTCAATCGGATTCAGTTCAATCAGCAATAAAGGATGATAGCTTTTGCCCGCATTCAGCTGCGAAGCGGTGTAATCGACATGAATGTCTTTAAAGTTGACATTAATGGTAGCTTCACGGCGGGTATAAGGCTGTCCGGTGCTTAAAGTATTTTGTAGTGCTTCGTAGGTATTAAATTCATCGGTCGGGAGATGCAGTAAATTCATTACCGGCTGTCCGGCAGCACGTAATAAACTGATATCAAACAGCGCCTCACAAGAGGAATTGAGGTAAAAAATATTCAGGTTGCTGTCAACCAGTAAAATGGCAGTGGTCAAATTGTCCACTAAAAGGCGATAGTCGATAGCCGGGCTTTGATCCATTAGCGGTGGCATCCTGTATTAAAATAGCGCAATGGCATCTTCATAAAGCAATAGGTTTCTGAATTAAGAACGTTAATGATGCAAATTAAGCAAAATGCACGCCAACTTTGTTCAAATTCCTGTAAATCAAGCCAATTTATGAGAAAAATGCGCTGAAATGGACGGGTTGATTCAGGTATAGCGGATAACGCCAGTGCTGTAAACCAAAAGTGAATCAAAATGGTGCAATATTGTGTATAAGCCCGCTTTAGTGGTTGTATTTTGGTGCATTATGCAAAGAGTGGGCTATTTCTCTATTTTTATGGCCAGAAAAGTCATACAATACGCGCATTCTAGTGGAGCGCAGATTCATGAAGTCCCCCAAAGTCGGTTTTGTTTCTTTAGGTTGTCCTAAGGCATTGGTAGATTCTGAACGAATTTTAACTCAGTTAAAGACTGAAGGTTATGATGTCGCATCGGATTATGACGGTGCTGATTTAGTCGTGGTTAACACCTGTGGTTTTATTGAATCTGCAGTACAAGAGTCTTTAGACGCCATTGGCGAAGCCATGAATGCCAATGGTCGCGTCATTGTGACTGGCTGTTTAGGTAAAGACGAAGACAAGATTCGTCAAATGCATCCGAATGTCTTAAAAGTGACTGGTGCAGCAGCCTATGAAGAAGTTATGGATGCCGTGCATCAGTATGTGCCGGAGCCACCAAAGCACAATCCGTTTATTGATCTGGTGCCAGAACAGGGGATCCGTTTAACCCCGAAACATTATGCTTACCTGAAAATATCAGAAGGCTGTAACCACCGTTGTACTTTTTGTATCATCCCGAGCATGCGTGGTGATTTGGTCTCCCGTCCGGTCGGTTCTGTTCTGGAAGAAGCCGCAGCGCTGAAACGTGCTGGTGTAAAAGAAGTCCTGGTCATTTCTCAAGATACCTCAGCTTATGGTGTGGATACCAAATACAAACTGGATTTCTGGAACGGCCAGCCGGTTAAAACCAAATTCTATGACATGTGTGAAGCCCTGGGCCAGTTGGGTATCTGGGTCCGTTTGCATTATGTCTATCCTTATCCGCACGTCGATGCTGTGATTGACCTGATGGCGCAAGGTAAAATCTTGCCGTATCTGGATATTCCATTCCAGCATGCCAGTCCGAAAATCCTGAAACTGATGAAACGTCCGGCGCACAGTGAAAATACACTAGAGCGCTTAAATGTATGGCGTGAAAAATGTCCGGATCTGGTGATTCGTTCCACCTTCGTGGTTGGCTTCCCGGGTGAAACCGAAGAAGACTTCCAGATGTTACTGGACTGGTTGAAAGAAGCGCAGCTGGATCGTGTCGGTTGCTTCACCTATTCACCAGTAGAAGGTGCAACTGCGAATGATCTACCAGATCATGTGCCGGAAGAAATCAAGCAGGAACGTTATGAACGTTTCATGCAGGTGCAGCAGGAAATTTCAGCTGCAAAACTGCAAAAACGCATTGGTCAGACCATGACTGTGCTGGTGGATGATCTGGAAGAAGAATTCCCGGTTGCCGTTGCGCGTTCTTATGCAGATGCACCTGAAATTGATGGTAACGTGTTTGTTGAAGATATCGACAAGTCAAAAATTAAAGCAGGCGATTTGCTTGAAGTCGAAATTACCGATGCAGATGAATACGATTTATTTGCCAAGCTGATTGCGATCAAATCTGCTTAAGTACTGATATACAGAAAAAATTTAAATAAAATACTTTGGAGTTTGATGATGTTGGATTCTAAAAAGCCACGTTATGAACGTATTTTGCTGAAGCTTTCAGGCGAGGCACTGGCGGGTAATAAGGATATGGGGATTGATGCCCAAATCCTTGATCAGATGTCTTTGGCAATTGCGCACCTAGTCGGTCTGGGTGTGCAAGTGGGTATCGTGGTTGGTGGCGGTAACCTGTACCGTGGCAGCCAGTTACAAAAAGACGGTCTGGTCGGTCGTGTGACTGGTGACCAGATGGGTATGCTGGCGACTGTGATGAACGGTCTGGCCATGCGTGATGCTTTAGTACGCCGTAACATTAAAACACGTCTGCTTTCAGCACTACCAATTGGTACCGTTGTAGAATCTTATTCAAGCCGTGATGCAATTCGCCACCTAACTCAAGGTGAAGTGTGCGTATTCGTTGCCGGTACAGGTAACCCGTTCTTTACCACAGATACGGCAGCCTGCTTGCGTGGTATTGAAATTGAAGCCAATCTGATTCTGAAAGCCACCAAGGTAGATGGCGTTTATAACAAAGATCCAAGCAAATACGAAGATGCGGTGAAATATGACACCCTGACGTTCGATCAGGTGTTAGATGAAAAGCTCGGCGTGATGGATTTAACCGCAATCTGCTTATGTCGTGACCACAATGTACCGTTACAGGTATTTGATATGAATAAAGCCGGTGCTTTACTTTCAGTGGTTATGGGTGAAAAAGAAGGAACTCACGTTACGAACTAATGTACGTGGGCCTGAAAGCTCTTTATACTACACGCTATTTTAGTAATTACATCTTTAAGAATTAAGTAAGGAAGATCATATGATTAACGATCTTAAAAAAGACAGCGAACAGCGTATGCAAAAGACTCTGGAGTCTTTGGAGCAAGGTTTTGCCAAAGTTCGTACCGGCCGTGCCCATCCATCAATCTTAAACGGTGTGATGGTTCCTTACTATGGCTCAGATGTGCCGTTAAACCAGGTGGCGAACGTGGGTGTTGAAGATTCACGTACTCTAATCGTACAGCCATTTGAACGTACCATGGTGTCTGCAATTGACAAGGCGATTCGTGAGTCTGACCTCGGTCTGAACCCGATTACCGCTGATTCGATTCGTGTGCCGCTACCAGCTTTAACCGAAGAAACCCGTAAAGACATGCAGAAAGTTGCGCGTTCTGAAGCGGAAAATGCCAAAGTGGCGATTCGTAACATCCGTCGTGACGTCTTGGGCGATATCAAAGCATTGTTGAAAGAAAAAGAAATTTCTGAAGATGATGAACGTCGTGCAGGTGATGATATCCAGAAAATCACCGACAAATATGTTGCTGAAGTCGACAAGCGTTTGGCTGCTAAAGAAGCTGAGTTGATGAAGGTCTAATTGTCGATGACCACATCTGAAGACTGTCAGACGCTTCCAAAACATGTTGCCATCATCATGGATGGCAACAACCGTTTTGCCAAGAAAAATCAATTGCAAAAAGGCGACGGTCACCGTGAAGGTAAAAATATTCTAGATCCGATTGTTGACTATTGTCGCAGCAAACACATTCAGGCACTCACCGTTTTTGCATTTTCAAGTGAAAACTGGAATCGTCCGCAATATGAAGTTGATTTACTCATGCAATTGCTGGAAGACACGATTCATGAGCAAATGCCGCGCATGGAAAAATACCAGATTGCCTTGCGTTTTATTGGTGATCGCAGCCGTTTATCCCCACATCTACGTGACTTGATGTTGCATGCTGAACAAAGGACTGCTAAGTTCAGTAGCATGACTTTAACCATTGCCATCAGTTATGGTGGCATGTGGGATATGGCAGAAGCAGCCAAACAGATTGCGGCTGATGTGCTGGCCAATAAAGTCGCGCTGGAACAGATTGATAGCACGCTGTTCGGTCAATATGTGTGCCTGGGCGATTTACCGCCTGTGGACCTGTTGATTCGTACGGGTGGTGATTATCGGCTGTCCAATTTCTTGCTTTGGCAGGCCGCGTATGCCGAACTGTACTTTACTCCGACCTTGTGGCCAGAGTTTAGTGTGGAAGAGCTGGATGATGCGTTTCATGTGTTTGCAGGACGCGAACGTCGCTTTGGAAAAACTTCAGAGCAAATCCAACAAGAGAAACTTGAGAATTAATACATGTTAGAGCGGATAATTACCGCATTGGTATTGGTCGCTGTGGTGCTGAGCTGTATGTTTGCAACTCAGTCCCATTATCCAATGTTTGTGCTGATGATTTTTGCAGCAGGGGTTGCGGGCTATGAGTGGTTCAAACTCATGCCAAGAACAACAAAATATGTCAGCAAGCCCATGGCTTGGGGTTATGGTCTGGTGACCGCCGCTCTTTCCGCGCTTGCTTTATATTTTAGTGATATTGCGTTATTGCTGTGGTCAGCCTCGATTTTAACCTGGCTGCTCAGCCTGTATTGGGTGAAATCCTATCCTGAATATGATGGCTGGTACAATCCAAGCCTGAACTTTATTGGCTTTGTGCTCATTTCTGCCGCCGTGACTGCCATTTATGTGGTCTGGACCCATTCACCGTGGTGGCTGATGTATCTGTTCCTGCTGGTTTGGGGTGCAGATTCTGGCGCTTATTTTGTCGGACGCAAGTTTGGTAAAAAGAAACTGGCACCACATGTCAGTCCAAACAAATCGGTGGAAGGTTTATATGGTGGCGTGTTTACCGCCATCCTGATTGTGCTGTTTGTAGAAATTGTCTATCTGGACTTAAGCCTGACCCAACATATTTTATTCCTGATTCTGTCCATGATAACCGTGTTTAGTTCGGTACTGGGCGATCTGTTTGAATCCATGATCAAACGCCGTGCCGGAATTAAAGACTCTGGTCGTATTCTGCCAGGACATGGTGGAGTGCTGGACCGCATTGACTCCTTGCTCGCAGCGGCTCCAATCTTTGCTGCAAGCATGTATGTACTGAAACTTATTGGCGTAGATTTATAGATGTTACAAGCTGTTTGTATATTGGGTGTTACAGGTTCAATTGGTCAAAGCACCTTAAAAATACTGCAACAACATCCTGAAAAATATTCGGTATATGCCGTAACGGCTCACAGTCGTATTGCTGAGCTGGTTGAAATATGCAAACAGTTTCATCCCAAAGTGGCCGTGGTACCTGCTGCACAGGTCGATTCCTTAAGACAGCTGTTACAGCAGGCCAATCTTGCCGATATTGAAATCCTCTGTGATGAAGCTGGTTTAATAGCTGTGGCTTCACATCCTGAAGTGGATGTGGTGATGGCGGCAATTGTTGGTGCCGCAGGTTTAATGCCAACGTTGGCCGCAGTGCAGGCCGGTAAGCGCGTGCTACTGGCCAATAAAGAAGCTCTGGTGATGTCCGGTGACCTGATGATGCAGGCAGCGCGTGATCATGGCGCTTTATTATTGCCGGTCGATTCCGAACACAATGCAATTTTCCAGTGCCTGCCGCAAAACTATTTTGAGGTCGAGCGTAATGGTCAACCAAAACTGGGTGTGCAGCAGATTCTGCTGACCGCATCGGGTGGGCCATTTTTAAATCATAGTCTGGAACAGTTACACAGTGTGACCCCGGCGCAAGCCTGTAAACATCCCAATTGGTCTATGGGTCAAAAAATTTCCGTCGATTCCGCCACCCTGATGAACAAGGGTCTGGAGCTGATTGAAGCCTGCCATTTGTTCGCAGTAAAAGAACAATTTGTTACAGTGGTGGTGCATCCACAGAGTATTATTCACTCCATGGTTCAATATGTCGATGGAACAACTTTGGCGCAAATGGGTAATCCGGATATGTGTACGCCAATTGCGCATGCGTTGGCTTGGCCGGAACGTCTGCAGACGCATGTTCCGCCGCTGGATTTATTTATCCATTCACAGCTGAATTTTCAGGCACCGGACACCACGCGTTTCCCGGCCTTAAAGCTGGCACGTCAAGCCATGCAGGCAGGTGGTATTGCACCGACCTTGCTAAATGCGGCCAATGAAATTGCAGTGGCATCTTTCTTGCAAAACCAGCTTGGGTTTACCCAGATTCCAGAAATTGTTGAACAGACCCTGAATCATCTGGCCAATCGCGCCGCAGATTCAATTGAAACCATTCTTCAGGCAGACCAGAATGCCCGTGCTTTTGCACAGCAGTGTGTGATTCAGACAGGAAGCTAAGACATGAGTGCCTTATTTATTATTGTTGCGGCCATTCTTTTGTTGGGGCCGTTAATTGCAATTCATGAATTTGGGCACTACTTTGTTGCACGCAAACTGGGGGTCAAAGTCCTGGTTTATTCTATTGGTTTTGGCCCGACAGTGCTGAAATGGACCTCGAAGAAATCCGGTATTCAATATCAGCTCTCGGCTTTGCCTTTGGGCGGCTATGTCAAAATGCTGGATGAACGTGAGGGCAATGTGGCAGAAGAAGATCTGCCTTTTGCTTTTAACCGTCAGCATCCGTGGAAACGGATCGCGATTGTCGCGGCAGGTCCTTTAATTAATCTGGTTTTTGCGATTGTACTGTTCTGGATTCTGTTTTTACCGTCTCAGGAACAGCTGAATACCCGTGTTGGGAAAGTCTTGCCACAAACGCCTGCGGCTGAAGTGAATATGCAGCCGGGTGACCGGATTACCGCAGTCGATGGTACCCAGGTTAGCACCTGGGAAAAACTGAATTTTGCGCTGGTGGATCGTGCCGGTGAAACAGGTACCATTCATATTCAGGCCAACCGCGATGGTCAGCCACAAAACTTTCAATTACCGATTCAAGATTTCTTGAAAGATCAATCTCAGTCACCACTTGAGGTGCTGGGCTTTACGCCATATCGTCCGAATATTCCAGCAGTGGTCAGCAAACTGAGTGAAGATGGCGCTGCCATTCGTCAAGGGATGAAAGAAGGTGACCAGATTTTAGCGATTGACGGTGTTGTCATGAAAGACTGGTATGATGTGGTACAAGTGGTACAGGCATCGCCAGAGAAACTGTTAAAGATTGACGTATTGCGTCAAGATCAGCGGATACAGCTGGAAATTATGCCGCAGGCCAAACGCGACAATATGGGCAACACCACCGGTATGTTAGGTGTACAAAGTGACCCTGGAAAAATAACAATTCCTGAAGAATATAAACAAACCATTCAATATAGTCCTACAGAAGCCTTAATGATGGCGGTCGATAAAACCGGTCAAATCTCCTCGATGATTTTGAACTCCATCGTCAAAATGGTGCGTGGTCTGATTGGTTTAGATAATCTGTCTGGCCCGATTACTATTGCCAAGGTGGCAGGACAAAGCGCTGAAATGGGCTGGCAAACTTTTATTTCGTTTATGGCCCTAATGAGTGTAAGCTTGGGTATTCTAAATTTACTGCCAATTCCAATGCTGGATGGTGGACATTTGGTTTATTATTTTATAGAACTAATTCGTGGTAAACCTGTTTCTGAACAAATACAATTGGTTGGTTTTAAAATTGGTATGGTATTGCTCGGTAGCATGATGCTTCTGGCATTATTTAATGATTTTATGCGTTTATAACAACGTGGATAGGCAATAAATTTAACATTGGAAAAGACTGGCATGCAGCACACACATTTATTTATGCCTCTGGCACTGGTTAGTGCTATGGCAGCAGTACAACAAGTATATGCAGCAGATGAATTTATCGTAAGAGATATACAAATTGACGGACTTGTTCGTTTAACGCCAGCCAATGTTTATGGAATGATTCCTGTAAATAGTGGTGATCGTGTCAACGATGCCACCATTGCAAATGCAATTCGCAGCCTGTATGCCACAGGTTTATTCGATGATATTAAAGCTGCCCAGCAAGGTGATACCTTGGTGTTTCAGGTGGTGGAACGTCCGATCATTTCGAAAGTCGAATTTAAAGGCAATAAATTAATTCCAAAAGAAGCCCTTGAAGAAGGCTTAAAGAAAATGGGCGTGGCTGAAGGTGAAGTGCTGAAAAAGTCTGCTTTGCAAACACTAGAATCGGAACTTGAACAGCAATACATGCAGCAAGGCCGTTATGATGCCGATGTCAAAGTCATTACCACAGCACGTCCGAATAACCGTGTCGACCTGACCATCGAGTTTATTGAAGGTAAAGCGGCCAAAGTTTTTGATATTAATATCATTGGCAATACTGTCTTTAAAGACAGTGAAATTAAACAGGCCTTTGCAGTCAAAGAAAGTGGCTGGGCGTCTGTGATTTCACGTAATGACCGTTATGCGCGTGAGAAAATGGCAGCAAGCTTGGAAGCTTTACGTGCGCTGTATTTAAACCGTGGTTATATCAACTTTAATATCAATAACTCCAGCCTGAACTTAAGTGAAGACAAGCAGCACATCTTCATTGAAGTGTCGATTGATGAAGGTGAGCAGTTCAAATTTGGTCAAACCAAATTCCTGGGTGATGCTTTATATGCACCAGAAGAATTAAAAGCGCTGCAAATCTATAAAGATGGTGAAACCTATTCGCAAGAAAAGGTTAATGCGGTTAAACAGCTGCTGCTTCGCAAGTATGGTAATGCCGGTTATTACTATGCAGAAGTGAATGTGGTACCGCAAATTAATGAAGAAACCAAACAGGTTGATCTGAACTATTACATCAATCCGGGCCAGCAAGTCACCGTACGCCGGATTAACTTCAGTGGTAACACCAAAACTGCCGATGAAGTGCTACGTCGTGAAATGCGCCAGATGGAAGGTGCATTGGCCAGTAACGAAAAAATTGATCTGTCTAAAGTCCGTTTAGAGCGTACCGGCTTCTTTAAAACTGTGGATATTAAACCGGTACGTGTTCCAAATGTACCGGATCAGGTCGACCTTAACATTGCGGTAGAAGAACAGCATTCAGGTACCAGTACCTTGGCGGTGGGTTTCTCGCAAAGTGGCGGTGTAACTTTCCAGGCCGGTTTAAGCCAGACCAACTTCCTGGGTACCGGTAATGCCGTGTCGATTGACTTGTCGCGTTCTGAAACACAGGACTACTATAACCTAAGCGTAACCGATCCGTACTTTACCATTGATGGTGTGCGTCGCGGTTATAATATGTACTACCGTAAAACCAAACTGGATGATGACTATAACGTTAACAACTATGTGACCGACAGTTTTGGTGGCGGAATTAACTTTGGTTATCCAATTGATGAAAACCAGAGTATTAGTGCGGGCTTAAATATTGATCAGACAGAAGTGACAACCGGTCCTTATGTGTCGACTTATGTTCGTGATTATCTACTTGCAAATGGTGGAAGAACAACCCAAAGTGAACCATATTGCTTAGATGCTAATATTGAGGTTGGAGAAGAGTGTCAAAATTGGTCTGATCCTAAAGGGACTGAATTTAAGGGAGATTTCTTAACTTATAATTTAAGTTTGGGTTGGTCATATAATACCCTTAACCGTCCAATTTTCCCAACAACGGGGATGTCGCATCGGGTGAATGCAGAAATTGCCTTGCCGGGCAGTGATGTGGAATATCAAAAAGTCACTTATGATGCACAGGCCTATTATCCGCTGGGTAAAGATTTTGTATTACGCGGCTATGGTAAATTGGGCTATGGTAATGATTTACCATTCTATAAAAACTATTATGCCGGTGGTTATGGCTCGGTACGTGGTTATGATAACAGTACACTCGGTCCAAAATACGATGGTGTATATTTCAGCGATAGAGGACAAAAAGATCCATCCCCAGAAGAAGTGGGTGGTAATGCTTTAGTACAGTTCGGTACTGAACTGGCTTTGCCGGTACCATTTAAAGGGGACTGGGCACGTCAGGTTCGTCCGGTGATTTTTGCTGAAGGTGCACAAGTCTTTGATACTCAGTGTGATGTTCAAGCCACGGATGCAGGCCGTCAATACTGTAAAGATAATTACGGCTTTGACTTCGGTGAAATGCGTTATAGCGTCGGTGTCGGCTTTACCTGGATTACCATGATTGGCCCATTGTCCTTAAGTTATGCATATCCGCTGAATGAAAAACCAGGTGATGAAACCAAGAATATCCAGTTTGAAATTGGTCGTACGTTCTAAGTACGGTCTGTTCATGGATGCTTGAAATAGGGATAGATCAAGATGAAGAAGATACAACTGGCGGTTTTAGGTTTCACACTGTCCTGTGCCGCAGCGGCACAGGCGGCAGGTTATGGTGTGGTCAGCTTAGAGCGTGTGGTTGAAAGCAGCAGCTATTTAAAACAGCAAAATAGTGCATTGCAACAATCGCTTAAACCTCAAACCACTAAACTTGAACAGCTGGGTAAAGAGCTGGAAAATTTGCAGCAACGTGCCCAGCAGTCAGCGAACTTATCTGAAGCCGATAAGCAAAAATTATCGGTGCAGTATCAGGCCAAGTTAAAAGAATTTAATACTTTACAGCAAGGTTTGCAGACCAAAGTGCAGGCTGATCTGCAAAAAATGAATGACAATTTTGAGCAGCGCATCAAGCAGGCAGCAGAACAATTGCGTAAAGAAAATAATTTAGATGTGGTTTTGAACAAAAACTCAGCACTTGCCTATGACCCTAAGTATGATTTAACTGATAAAATGATTCAAAAGGTTAATGCAATCAAGTAATCAATGAGTTATCAACATTATCGCTTAGAAGAACTTGCTCGTCTGGTCCAGGGCGAGCTGGTCGGTCAGGCCGATTTAGGTTTCCAGGGTTTAGCGAGCCTGGAGCTTGCTGAACCGCAGCACATTGCTTTTGTCAATGCTGACAAGTATGTGGAGCAGGCAAAAGTGTCTAAAGCGGGTGCTTTAATTGTCACGCCCGAGTTACAGCAGCAGCTTGATACGCATCAGAACTTTATTGTGGTGGCAAATCCGTATCTGGCGTTTGCGATTTTAACCCATGTCTTTGAGCGTAAGCACACCCAAACGGGTATTGAAAGTACCGCACAAATTCATCCCTCAGCGATCATTTCTGAAAGTGCTTATATTGGCCATTATGTGGTGGTGGGTGAGAATTGTGTGGTGGGTGATAAAACCATTATCCAGTCGCACAGCAAAATTGATGATTTTGTTGAAATTGGTAAAGAATGTTTTATTGATTCGCATGTCACCATTACCGGCGAAGCCAAAATTGCTGATCGGGTCCGCATTCATGCCAATACCGTGATTGGGAGTGAAGGCTTTGGTTTTGCTCCGTATCAGGGCAAATGGCACCGTATTGCACAGTTAGGTTCAGTACAGATTGGTAATGATGTACGAATTGGTTCGAATTGTAGTATTGACCGCGGTGCGCTGGATGACACAATTTTGGAACATGGTGTCATAATTGATAACCTTGTGCAAATCGCCCATAACGTGAAAGTAGGGGCCAATACTGCTATCGCTGCAAAATGCGGTATTGCCGGCAGTACCATCATTGGCAAAAACTGTATTCTGGCAGGCGCATGTGGGGTCTCTGGTCATCTTTCTATTGCCGACAATGTGACTTTAACCGGAATGTCAATGGTCACAAAGAGTATTTCTGAACCAGGAACCTATTCTTCGGGCACCGGTGCATTACCAAATGCGCAATGGAAACGCGCGGTGATTCGCTTCAGACAATTAGCAGATGTGCCATTGACCCAATTGCAGAAAAGACTCGATCATATGCAGACTCAAATTGAGTCCCTTGAATCAACTTTAAAATTGCGTAAATAATTATGATGACTGAGTCGAATACCCCAACATTTACGAAACCTGAATTGCCAATGCATATTCAAACCATCCGTGAATATTTGCCACATCGTTATCCATTCTTATTGGTAGATCGAATCGTTGATGTAACTGACAACGGGATTGTGGGTTATAAGAACGTTTCGATTAATGAAGAGTTTTTACAAGGACATTTCCCTGAATATCCAATTATGCCAGGGGTGTTGATTGTAGAAGCGCTGGCACAGGTTTCAGGCGTGCTTGGCTTTATTATGAATAATCAGAAACCGACTGCGGGTGCATTATTCCTATTTGCCGGTGCCGAAAAAGTTAGATTTAAAAAACAAGTGGTTGCAGGCGACCAACTTGTATTAAAATCTGAATTAGTAATGCAGAAACGTGGTATTTACAAATATAATTGTATCGCCACGGTCGATGGCATTGTTGCAGCAACCGCGGAAATTATGATTTCGCATCAGAAAACAGAGCAAGCATGAGCAATAACCCCCTCATTCACCCCACCGCTATAATTGACTCATCTGCAGTCATTGCGCCTGATGTGCAAATTGGACCTTATAGTATTATTGGTCCGAATGTCAGCATTGGTGCGGGTACAAAGCTGCATTCACACGTGGTGGTGGGTGGCTATACCCGTATTGGTGAGCATAATGAGATTTTCCAGTTCGCAAGTATCGGCGAAGTCTGTCAGGACCTGAAGTACCAAGGTGAGGAAACCTGGCTGGAAATTGGTGACTATAACCTGATTCGTGAACATTCCAGCTTGCATCGCGGGACGGTTCAGGACAAAGGTATCACCAAAATTGGTAGCCACAACCTGTTGATGGTCAATACACATATTGCACACGACTGTATCGTGGGTGATCATAATATTTTTGCCAATAATGTTGGTGTCGCAGGGCACGTGCATGTCGGTGATTATGTGGTGGTGGGTGGAAACTCGGGTATTCATCAATTCTGTAAAATTGACTCTTACAGCATGATTGGTGGCGCATCTTTAATTCTGAAAGATGTTCCGGCCTATGTAATGGTTTCGGGTAATCCTGCGCATGCTTTTGCTATGAATATTGAAGGTATGCGTCGTAAAGGCTGGTCGAAAAATGTGATTCAAGGATTACGGGACGCCTTTAAACTGATTTACAAATCAGGATTAACCACTGAAGAAGCCATTCAGAAAATCCGTGCAGAGATTCTGCCAGAAGTGCCGGAAGCACAGCGTTTAATTGATTCACTAGAACAGTCTAAACGCGGGATTGTACGCTAACACGCTGTTTGAAGCTGATTCAAAAAACTGCTCCAATTGGGGCAGTTTTTTTATATCCAGATTTTGAGGTTTCTTGAACATCAGATACAAATTTCTACTCGTGCTTGGCCCGGATTTTGCTCATATTCAAGCTATACAATAAAAATTATTGCGGGAGAGCGGCACTTGGTGCTCGCCGAAGGAGCAACGACCCCGGAAACTCTCAGGCAAAAGGACCGTAATAATTCAAAAATCTGGAGAGAAGCACGCGCAGTGCTCACCGAAGGGGATGGTTGGGCTGAACATCAGTTCAATCGAAGCTCTCAGGTACCCTGACAGATGGGGCATCACGTCTGGAACAGCTGTTCCAAGGAGCGTTTTATGCCGCATGTTGTTGTCATTGGTGCAGGAATTACCGGGGTCACTTCAGCCTATGAGCTGATGCGTTTGGGCTATCAAGTCACGGTGATTGACCGGCATTTATACCCGGCGATGGAAACATCGTATGCCAATGGTGGCCAGTTATCAGCCAGTAATGCAGAAGTCTGGAATCAGAAAGCCACTGTACTGAAAGGCCTAAAATGGATGTCGCAAAAGTCGGCGCCGCTCTTATTAAATCCTGCATTTGATCTGCATAAGTATGGCTGGCTGATCGAGTTCTTAAGCAATATTCGCCATTATGAACACAATACCCAGGAAACAGTGCGCCTGGCACTTCTGGCACGCAAACGTTTATTTGAAATTGCAGAACAGGAACAGATTGATTTCAATTTGGAAAAACGTGGAATTTTGCATTTTTATCATAATAAAGCGGATTTTGACTTTGCAATTCGGGTCAATGATTTGCTCTGTCAGGGCGGGCTGGAGCGTTATCAGGTCAGTCTGGATGAAATCCGACAGATTGAACCAAGTCTAACTGGGCAATATTATGCAGGTTTTTACTGCCCGGGAGATGCCACCGGCGACATTCATAAATTCACGGTGGGGCTGGCTCAAGTCACCATGCAGCAGGGTGTACGTTATATTTTCGGCCGGGATGTTCAGGATATTCAGCTAGACGCCCAGCAGGTACAGCTGAGTTATCGGCCAGCCATTGAAGATCCGCTGGCAGATCAGCCGATGGTGGAAACCTTACATGCCGATGCCGTGCTGATTTGCGGCGGTGTGGGGAGCTATCAATTGGCGCGACAGGTAGGTGATCGGGTCAATGTTTATCCGGTCAAAGGCTATTCCATTACCGTCAATTTACAGGATGAACAGAGCCAAAAGCAGGCACCTTGGGTCAGTCTGCTAGATGAAAGTGCCAAAATTGTGACCTCACGTTTAGGCACAGATCGGCTGCGGATTGCCGGAACGGCCGAATTTAATGGTTATAATCGCGATATTCGCCATGACCGGATTCAGCCACTGGTGCGCTGGGTGCAGCGGAATTTTGATATTTCAACCGAAAGCGTGGTGCCGTGGGCAGGTTTACGTCCGATGATGCCAAATATGATGCCGGTGATTCGGCAGGGCCAGCATCCACGGGTATTTTATAATACTGGCCATGGGCATCTGGGCTGGACCTTATCTGCGGCGACAGCATTGATGATTAGTCAGGAAATTGCGCAGCATTATCCGGTGACCGGGTAATGAGAACATTCAGTTAAGCTCTGTTTTAAAGTAACAGGGCTTTAGGAGAGATGCTGATCATCTGCCGGGTTCTGGCAAAATAAATCCATCAAAATAACGCAAATCGCTGTCAATTCAACGGGCTATTTGGCTTATACTCAGGCTTTAAATAAAATATCTTTTTGCTTTAAGATTTTGAACTGCCATTAAAAAAATGGATTGAGATGCTGCCGTCCTGGGCAGACCGCGATATGTATGGATAAACGATGGCAAATATAATTCTGGTTGCGCTATTTCCTTTAATCTTTCTGATTGCGTTGGGCTATGTACTCAAGCGCTTTAGGTTTTTAGAAGATAAATTCTGGCACGGTGCAGAAAAGCTCAACTACTATCTGCTGTTCCCGGTGATGCTGTTTTTGGGCCTGGCGCATGCTGAAATTCAGGCCAGCGAAATTCGCCACATGATGCTGGGAGCGGGTCTGACCCTGCTGATTGCGGTTTGTCTGTTATATATCCTCAAGGCGCTGTATGGCACTGCAGCGGCACGTTTTGGCGTGTATATGCAGGGCATGGTGCGTTTTAATACCTATATCGGTCTGGCGCTGTCGGCGTCTTTGTTTTATCAGCAAGGTATGGCGCTGTTTGCTATTCTGCTGGTGTTTTGCATTCCTCTGGTCAATATTCTCTCGGTTTTGGCTCTGACCAATTCAGAAGGGATGCGCTTGCAATCCATCCTGTTATCATTGTTGAAAAATCCCTTGATTTTAGGCTGTATTGCAGGCGGGGTGTTTAATCTGCTGAATTTACGCTTATGGATTGGCTTTGAAAATTATTTAAAACAGATTGCCATTTCCAGTTTGCCATTGGGCTTGATGTGTATTGGTGCAGCATTACAGTTTCAGGGGCTGCGTAAAGATCTGCGGACCTTGTTATTAAACACTTTTGGACGGCTGTTGTTGATGCCAATGATTGCGTTGGCGACCTGTCTGGCACTGAATCTGCCGGCACTGCATACCCAGATTCTGGTGATGTTTTTTGCCTTACCGACGGCCTCATCGGCCTATATTCTGACCAAAGTTTTAGGTGGAGATAGCCAGCTGATGGCCAGCGTGATTAGTCTGCAGACTGTGTGTGCTGCATTTAGTTTGCCGTTGATTTTGTGGTGGGTGATGTAAAGCGCTGTCAGGTTTTAATCATACAGACGATAAATACCGCTAAAACGCTCGCAGCCTTTTTGTTCAGTACGCACCGCTAAATAAGCCTTCTGAAAGTCGAGCTGGTAATTGCAGTCATGTTCATTGTCAATAATATGCTGCTTTTGCTGCGGTGAGGTATAAGCCAGTAAGGAAATGGTTTGGGTGTCTAGCTTGTTGTTTGGACTGCGATAGGCCACACCTTCAATTTTAATACTGTCTTTATTCAGTTGATGAATCTGCAAATGTACCGGCTGCTTGGCCAGTTGTCCCTGTTCAAATTTCAGATAATGCTGGGTCATGCTCTGGTTCATCGAGCTAAAGAAATTTAACTGATCCAGACGCGCTTCAAACTGCTGTTTAAAACACTCGGTCGTTTTACACTGCTGCGCACGTTTAAACCAGAGCTGATGGGTATCTTGCAGAATACGCAGCGGTGCATCAGTCACCAGAAAAGCTGTTAGAAACTGATCATTGAGCTGCTCACGAATCTCCTGTAAATCAGCATGGCAGATTTTATTGAAAGCAGGCGTATTGGCCTGCTCGCAATTGATTTTCTGTGCATGCGACAGCGGGGTGCCCGCGGCGCCCAAAAACAACAGGGTTCCAATGATTTTTATAAGATTCATCTCGGTTTTCAACAGCATGATCGCTTATACTTTCATTAGCTTGCGTAAGCTAACTATAGCGAAAGAGAAACTGTGAATACAAGATTTCAATCGTTTATTTCTGAAGGAGTTGAATATGGTTGCACAAATACGAATTGGGCAGGGAATAGACGTACATGCCTTTGAAGAAGGCGATTTTGTGACATTGGCCGGGGTTAAAATTCCACATACCCATGCTCTGAAAGCCCACTCAGATGGGGATGTGATTTTGCATGCGCTATGCGATGCCTTATTGGGTGCATTGGCGCTGGGCGATATTGGACAGCATTTTCCCGACACCGATCCTGAATTTAAAGGCGCTGACAGTCGGGTATTGCTGAAGCATGTCTATCAGCTAATTTTAGATCGCGGTTATCTGCTGAATAATGCCGACATTACCGTGGCCTGTGAACGCCCGAAACTGGCCAAGCACAATCTGGAAATGCGCCAGAGCATAGCCGATGTGCTGGATGTGGATGTGACTCAAATCAGCATTAAAGCCACCACCACGGAAAAATTAGGCTTTACCGGCCGTCAGGAAGGAATTCTGGCTACAGCTACGGTGTTAATTTGTCACGCAAAGTGATCGGTTTTCATTAAGGAAATTTGCAGTTCCTGGGTTGCTTTACGGCCCTGAAGTTGTAAGGCAACAGCGTGAATCAGACCGGTCCAGGTTTCATTCGGCTCCCAGATCAGGTGCAACATTTCCTGCGCGGTAGGCATGTCCATATTCATATAATACTGACGATACAAATACATCAGGCTGCTGACATGCTGATTGGTACCGCAATGCAACCACACCATCTGATCCTGCACCAGATGATCAATCAGGTCTAAAACCAGCAGACATTGGGCGTCAGATGGAGTTTCCCAAGAAATCGGTAATTGTACATAGTTCAGGCCCAGTTCTAGACAGATTTTATCTTCATTGGCTAGATGCTGCTCGGCATCACTCAGTGCGACATTAACCACAGTGGTAATGCCATATTCTTTAATCTGACGTAACTGTTCCGCATTCGGCTGGCCGGATGTGTACAGGTGTTCATGCACAAACTGAAAGTGATCAATTTGGCTTAAAGCGGTTTCAATTTCATTCATCAGATAAAATTTCCTGCAACTGAAATGGAAACGCCATCTTGACGATGGCGTTTTTGAGTCAGTTTTAGCGGCTGGCTAAAACCTCTTTCAATGCTTCATGCATCTCAAGCAGGGATTTTTCAGTGGTTTCCCAGTCGATGCATCCATCGGTAACAGACTTACCATACTCCAAATCGCAAAGATTTGCAGGAATATCTTGACGACCGCCTTTCAAATGACTTTCGACCATAATCCCGACAATTGATTTATTGCCATCTAAAATCTGTTCGGTGATGTTTTTTAAGACCAGTGGTTGCAGGTACGGGTCTTTGTTGGAGTTGGCATGACTGGTGTCAATCATGATTTTGGTGCTGACTTTGGCTTTAATTAGCGCTGCTTCTGCATCGGCGACTGAACCGGCATCATAGTTTGGCTTGCCATTACCACCACGCAATACCACGTGCGCATAGTTGTTACCGCTGGTACGAATTACCGACACCTGACCATGTTCGTTCAGCCCCAGGAAGCTGTGACCATGTTTTACAGACTGCATTGCGTTGGTCGCAACAGTTAAGCCGCCATCGGTACCATTTTTAAAGCCAACCGGTGAAGACAGGCCAGAAGACATTTCACGGTGAGTCTGACTTTCTGTGGTACGCGCACCAATCGCTGACCAGGAAATCAGATCCTGATAATACTGTGGAGAGTTCGGGTCCAGTGCTTCAGTGGCACAAGGCAGACCTTTTTCATTCAGTTCCAGCAGCAGTTTACGGCCAATACGCAGACCTTTTTCAATATTGAAAGAGTCATTCATGTCCGGGTCGTTAATCAGACCTTTCCAGCCCACGGTCGTACGCGGTTTTTCAAAGTACACCCGCATTACGATGTATAAGGTATCTTTTACTTTTTCGCTCAGCACTTTCAGGCGGTCTGCATAATCATGTGCTGCCACAGGATCATGAATCGAGCAAGGCCCAATGACCACAAACAGACGTTTGTCTTTACCATCAAGAATATTGCGGATGGTTTCACGACCTTTCAGTACGGTGTGATAAGCAGAGTCAGTCAGTGGAAGTTCTGCTTTGAGTTCAGCAGGGGTCACAAGTGGCTGGATGCTTTTAATATTCACATCATCGATATCTGAAGGTGTAATAGGGTTAGACTGTAAAGTGTTCATTGCCGTCACTGGTTTAATCGTATACAAGATTGTTTAATAGCCTGAATATAACACGAATATAGCAGCCTATTGTTATAAAAAAGATCAATAGATTACTGAAAAAAAAGTGATGAATCGCAGAGATAAATTAAACTGGCGATGTTTTTTCAGCGCTCACCACCATCGCCGCTTCAACTGGTTGTGCCGGTTTGGATTTGACCGGGTTCAGCATAAAGTTCACCCCAAGCGCGAACAGGGTAATGCCCAGCACTTTACGGATAATTTTTTCAGGCAGGCGTGAGCTGACTAAAGTACCGACCACAATTGCCGGAATAGAACCGACCAGTAACCACATCAGCAGTTCAAAATCGACATTGCCCGAGGTCATGTGACCCATACCGGCGACAAAGGTCAATAAGACTGCGTGGACCACATCGGAGCCGATAATGCGGATCATTGGCAAGTTCGGGAACATTAGCACCAGCGCCATAATGCCGAAGGCACCTGCACCCACCGAAGATAGGGTGACGAACACACCCAGGACAATTCCCATCACCACAATCATCGCGCGCTTGTTGGTGGCCTTCAGGTCGACCTTTTCCAGGTCTTGAGTCATATCTGGCAATTCATGTTTGCGATATTTGTTGAAAAATTTTTCAATCTGGCTGCGGAAAATAATAGATATGCCGGTTAGGGTCAGCATAAAGCCCAAGACCATGGTCAGCACAGCTTTATAATGCGTGGACTGGCTTAAATAGTTGTCGAGTACCCAATGCGTTGCAAAAGACGCCGGGATACTGCCGACAGACAGCCAGATCACAATTGGCCAGACGATATTCATTTTTTTGGCATGGACCACTGAACCACAGAATTTGGAAATTGCGGCATAGAGCAGATCGGTACCAATGGCAATGTGCGGTTCAATCTTAAACAGGCTGATTAAAATCGGGGTCATTAACGAACCACCGCCTACACCGGTCACACCTACACAGAAGCCAACCAAAACACCTGCCAAAATAAACTCAACTGCACCAAACATGAGGATATGCCATACATCAAAAAACGTGCTTATCTTATGACTTTTGGATATAAGTCGTTGGCATGATTAATGATTTGCTTATTCTAAAAAATGCTAAAGATGAGAAAAAGATCAACATTTATAGTGAAACAGCGTGGAGTAGATCTATCTGAAATCTGCTGGATTTAAAGCTGAAAAAAAGGGGATTTTTTAGTAAAAAGATCAGGATGTGCAGGGCCGAATAGACGGATTTTGTGATGATAGCGCAGCAAAATGGAAAGATAAAAAGATTAAAAATAGCAGGAAATTTCACTTTAAAATTATTATTTGTGTATTCAGTGTCATTACATAGGGATGACATGTGTTGGGGTTTTGGATTTTATTTGATCAATCTTTCAGCATGATAAAAAGCAGTTAATGGTCATGAAACTGCAAGTCAGGTGGAATAGAGTGAGATAAAGCGGTGAAAGCGTGATAAATGAATGGGCCCAGCACAGCATCATCAATCAAACCTGATAGTCATGCTGTATAAAAAAAAAGCAGTTAAAATATAGAAAAACCTGAATTTTTTCTCAGCTCAAGACAAACAGTCGTTACAGTCACTTCAAGCAGAATATGTTAAAATTCCACGCAGCAATTGAAGGAGCAAGGTCTTGCAAAAACGAAAACTGAAAATAG
This sequence comes from Acinetobacter sp. CIP 53.82, assembly GCF_000369465.1. NCBI lineage: Bacteria > Pseudomonadati > Pseudomonadota > Gammaproteobacteria > Moraxellales > Moraxellaceae > Acinetobacter > Acinetobacter sp. CIP 53.82. The sequence goes on from NZ_KB850045.1 coordinate 799,773, forward strand.
GCATTGTGGTGGGAGAAGTTTCTGGGGATACCTTGGGTGCCAGACTGATCCGCCGTTTTCGTGAGCAAGGCATTGAGGCTGAATTTGAAGGTATTGGCGGCCCGCAAATGATTGCTGAAGGCTTTAAAAGCTATTATCCGATGGATATTTTGTCGGTCATGGGCATTGTTGAAGTCTTAAAAGACATTAAAAAGCTGTTTGCCGTGCGTGATGGACTGGTTGAACAGTGGAGCAAGGAGCCGGTCGATGTTTTTATTGGGATTGATGCGCCGGATTTTAACCTGCGTTTATCGAAAAGCCTGAAGCAGAAAAGTCCAAGCATTAAAACCGTGCAGTATGTCAGTCCTTCGGTCTGGGCATGGCGTCAGGGCCGTGTCCACGGCATTAAAGCCAATATTGATCTGGTGCTGTGTTTATTTCCATTTGAAAAAGCCTTTTATCAAAAATGGCAGGTTCCGGCTGCCTTTGTCGGGCATCCATTAGCGAGTCAGTTGCCTGTCGATAATAATCTGGCCGATGCCAAACTGGAACTGGGGCTGGAAGCTTCGCAAAAGCATATTGCCTTATTGCCCGGTAGTCGTCGTGGTGAAATTGAGCGTTTAGGGCCATTGGTTCTGGCAGCCGCTGAAATTCTGGCTGCCAAATATCAAAACTATCACTTCTTAATTCCCGCCATTAACGATGCGCGTAAACAGCAGATTGAAAGTTTATTACAGCATTGTGCTGCTGATCTGAGATCACGGGTTAGTCTGCTGGAAAATACCGATACAGAATCAAAAATTGGCCGTCAGGTCATGAATGCAGCGGATATTGTTGCGCTGGCTTCAGGTACTGCAACGTTGGAAGCGATGTTATTGCATCGTCCAATGGTGACTTTTTATAAGCTCAACCGGATTACCTACTGGATTGCCAAACTGCTGGTTAAAATTCCGTATTACTCGCTACCGAATATTATTGCCGGCAAAAAAGTCATTGAAGAGCTGATTCAAGAAGAGGCTACACCAGAGCGTCTGGCGCATGAAATTGAAAAGCTGATGCATATTGAAGCTGCACAAATTCAGGTGATGCAGCATCGTACCATGCATAAACAGCTGCTATCCGGCAATTGTGAAGACCCGGTAGAGGCGATTCTGGCTATTTTATAAGAGCCTGCTGAAACTGCTGCCGGTACTGGCTTGGGGTCAGGGCAAACTGTTTTTTAAAAGTCTGGCTAAAGGCGGTTTCAGAAGAATAGCCAACTTTATAGGCAATTTGCTGGATTGAGAGCTGGCCATGACGTAAATATTGAGCCGCCAGTCTTAAGCGATGTTGCTGTAAATAGGCCAGTGGCGATTCACCAACAATCTGGGCAAACAGATTGGCAAATTTTGAGCGCGACATGCAGCATTGTTCGGCCAGGGTTTCGACGGTCCAGCTTTTTTCCGGTTGTCCATGAATGGCGGTTAAAGCATTGGACAGTTCCGGATGGGTCAGGGCACTGAGCCAGTTATTAGAATCATTCAGCTGGGCAATATAATCACGCACACATTCAATAAATAAAATACTGATCAGATGATCAAGAATTTTATCGCGGCCGGGCCGGATCTGATGGCTTTCTACTGCCAGAAACTGTAAGCCAATTTGCAACCATTCCGGCGCAGTGCTGCTCATAATATGATGAATATGCATATAGTCCGGCAAGGCATTTAACAGCGGCTTGGCCATAATGCTGTCCATTGTGCCGTGCATGGCTAAAATAAATGATTTTTCACCGGATGCTTCACCAAATTCGATGGTCTGCTGGCGTTTCTGCTGAAACAGGTCACTAATATCCAGGGCATCTAGCCAGTCCAGTTGTGCGCTGCTTTTACCCACATGACTAGAGCCGGAAGGAATTAGCACAATATCACCGGCCTGCGCATAGACCTGACGCTGGGTCGATAATTCCAGATGTAATTCACCACTTAGTACCACATAGGCAATAATGGCGCTGTGATCCTGATATTGAAATGCCCAGTTTCCCTGTGGATTCAAATAGATAAATTCAGATTTGTTGAGATGAATATCATCAAAAATTTTACTTAAAGCATCCATACCGGGTTGATATCTTCTTATTTCGAGCTTAGCTATTTGGTCATTAAGCCTGAATTTATCGTGTGATGAAAGGCCAATTTCAGGCAATGTGGGCCAAAGACGTTTACATAGCTTTTTTGGACGTTTGCAACTGTTCTCTGTGGCTTGTTTGCTGAAATATATAGATAAGTTAAGCAGGATGGAAGTGCAGGCAATGAATGCTCCGCTACAGCTCACAGAACAACAACAGCAATTTTTACTTGGAAAATCCGGTCTGGCTTTAGATAAAAAACGTTATTTATGGCTGATTAGCCCATTTTTACCGGTTTTGGGTATTGGGATTCTGGCCGGTTACCAGTTTGCACCGAAACCATTTAAAACTGTATTTGCCCTAGGTGGACCACTGTTAATTCATGTGATTATTCCCAGCATTGATACTCTGGTTGGTAAAGATGAGCACAATCCAAGCCCGGAAGAGGTCAAGCTCTTGGAGCAGGACCCGTATTATTCCCGTCTGGTAAAAAGTTTTATTCCTTTGCAGTATATCGCCAATATTTATGCGGCCTATCTGGTCTCACGTAAAGAGACTTCGCTGCTGGATAAAATTTTTCTGGGTGCGTCGATGGGACTGGTTAATGGGGTGGCGATTAATACTGCACATGAACTGAGCCATAAATCCTCCAAACTGGAGCATTATCTGTCGCATCTGGCGCTGGTGCCGTCGGGTTATAACCATTTCCGGATTGAACATCCGTATGGGCATCATAAACGCGCTGCAACCCCAGAAGATCCGGCGTCTTCCCGTATGGGCGAAACCTTTTATGAGTTCTGGCCACGTACGGTGAAAGGCTCGTTTAAATCGGCAATTGAAATTGAAACCCAGCGTTTAAAACGCAAAGGCAAGAATTTCTGGTCCAAAGACAATGAATTGCTACAAGGTTGGGGCATGAGTGCGCTGTTTCATGCCGGAATGCTAGCCAGCTTTGGGAAAGGCATTGTGCCGTATTTAAGCACGCAGGCCTTTTATGCCATCAGCCTGTTTGAACTGGTCAATTATATTGAGCATTATGGCTTGCTTCGACAAAAAGATGCGCAGGGCAAATATGAGCGTACCCAGCCGGAACATAGCTGGAACAACAATAATATTGTCACCAATCTGTTTTTATATCAGTTACAGCGTCATTCTGATCATCATGCCTATCCGACCCGTCCATTTCAGGCCTTGCGACATTTTGATGAAGCGCCTGAATTGCCAAACGGTTATGCCAGTATGTTGCTGCCGGCGCTGATTCCACCGCTATGGTTTAAAATGATGGATAAACGCGTGTTCAAGCATTATAAAGGTGATTTAAACAAAGCCAATATCCAGCCGAAACGCCGTTTAAGCCTGTTTAAAAAGTTTGGCCTGAAAGCCGATTAATTGCATAAAAATCCATTCGACTGTTTTAGTCAGCCCTATGGTGAGTAGGGCTTTTTTGTACGCAGGCGGTTGATGTTACCCAGATTCATGTTCATTTAACGCTCTTTTCCATCCAGATTTCACAGGCATGACTATGACCGGTCTGGCCTTGTGGGGCAGACAAATGTACAAAACCGAGCTTTTCATAGAGTTTCACTGCCTGCCACAGTGATGCTGTGGTTTCCAGATAGCAGGACTGAAAACCGGCCTGCTGGGCAAAGTCAAAAGCGTGTTCCAGAATCTGTTTGGCAAATCCGTAGCCACGTACTGCTGGCCGAAAATACATTTTCTGGATTTCCAGGCGGCTTGGATCACCCTGCAAAGGCGCAGCACCGCCACCACCAAAAATGTCGCCTTGATTATTGGTAACGACCCAATACTGTGCGTGTGGCTGTGAATACACCGCATATAAATCATCGACCGCATCATCGGCCACGGCAAAACCGGATTCCGGCGCCAGTCCAAATTCTTTGGAAACCTCACGAATAATACGGGCCAGTGCAGGATTATCTTGGGCTTGAATCGGGCGTAAAAAATACATAAGCGCAGTGCTAAAAGATAAAGAGATGAATTTTATCACTAAATATTCATCTCTTGAGCAGATTTGAGGCACATCTATTGGACTTTAAATGTCGCTTGATGCTGTACTCGGTATCTTATTTAAGTTCACTGGAACTTTTGCCCAGTTCACGTCGGGCAATAATCAGTTGCTGAATTTGCTGGGTGCCTTCAAAAATATCCAGGATTTTGGAATCGCGCGCCCATTTTTCCAGCAGTTCATCTTCGTTATAGCCCACAGCGGCGGCCAGTTCTACACACTTCAGGGTAATTTCATTCCCGACACGGCCAGCTTTGGCTTTGGCAATTGAGGCTTCTTTGGAATTAGGCTGCTTGTTATCGGCCATCCAGGCAGCTTTAAGCATTAATAAACGCGCTGCTTCCCATTCGGCTTCCATGCGATAAATCTGCGCGGCTATCTGGGAGCTGTGTAAATAGGTGGTCTGATAATGCTCATCCAGCTCGTGTTTAAAAATCTGCTTGATCCGTTCCAGGGATGCTTTTGCACAGCCAATGGCCATGGCCGCGACCAAAGGACGGGTGTTGTCAAAGGTTTCCATCACCCCGGCAAAGCCTTTGGAGACATCAATCTCGGCATTGCCAAGCAGGTTGCTGGCTGGCACCCGGCAATCGACAAAGCTGATGGCTGCAGTATCGGAGGCTTTAATCCCGAGTTTATGCTCCAATCGCTCTACGGTCATGCCGGGCGTGCCTTTCGGCACCACAAAAGACTTGATGGCAGCACGGCCGAGCTTTTTATCCAGTGTGGCCCAGACCACCACGGCATCGGCGCGTTCACCCGAGGTCACAAAGATTTTCTCGCCATTCAGGATATAATCATCGCCATCTGCGACCGCTGTGGTGCGAATTGCCGCTGAATCGGAGCCGCAGCCGGGTTCGGTAATGGCCATGGCGGCCCAGGTGCCGTGAAAACGCTGTAACTGCTCGTCATTGGCCACCGCAGCAATGGCGGAGTTCCCCAGACCCTGACGCGGCATACTCAGCAGCAGGCCGGTATCGCCATAACACATTTCGACAATACTTAAAGCGGTGGACATATTGACGCCATTTTTATTGCCACTGGCGGTATCGCCACGTTTATTCACCGCAGCGCCGGCGTTCATGCCATCGCCACCTGCATTCATGCCATCGACCACTGAGGCCAGCATATCCAGTTCTTTCGGGTAGGCATGTTCCGCCTTATCATATTTACGTGAAATTGGACGCAGGACATTCAGGGCAACCTCATGTGCCTGATCAATCAGCAGTTTAAATTTTTTCGGGTTCTGTAAATTCATGGGCTGTTCCTTATTTTTATGGTTATTTAGGCATGCAGGCCAGACTGGACAATCGCGGTCGCGCGCAGATCACGATACCAGCGCTCGACCGGATGTTCTTTGGTAAAGCCGTGACCGCCCAGAATCTGCACGCCATTTGTGCCAATTTGCATGGATTTTTCTGCACATAACAAGCGTGCCAGATAGGCTTCCCGATGAAAGTCCTGTCCAGCTTCGGCCAGACTGGCAGCATTCAGCACTAGCATGCGCATCGCATCAATTTCAATCGCCATATCGGCAATCATAAAAGCCACACTTTGACGATGTGAGATGGGCTCGCCAAAGGCCGTGCGCTGGTTGGCATAGTCAATACAATAGGCTTTCACGGCTTCGCAGCACCCAACCGCCATGGCACACCAGACTAAATTACCCAAATCAATAAAAGCACTATAGTCAAAATCATCATCGCCCAGACGTTCGGCTGGGGTATGCTGAAAACTGAGGGTGACTGTTTCTGTGGCCTTCAGCCCCATTGCCGGGCTTTTTTGTGCACGAATGCTGCTGTCGCGTTTCACCACAAATACTTCTGGCTGGCCATTGAATTCAGCACTTACCAGATACAAGTCCGCCGTTTCACCCAGCATTACCAGAGTTTTTTCACCCTGAATCCAGTACTGGCCCTGGCTAAAAGTGGCTTGTGTATTTAAACGCAGCGGATCAAAAGCCGGTGTAGCTTCCTGCACGGCAAAGCTGGCGCGCAGTTCCGAATCTTCTGCAAAACTGGTCAGATAACGTGACTGGATGCTTTCAGAACCCCAGCGGGTCAGGGCATTGATTACCCCAAAGGTCGACAATAAACCTGCGGTCAGGCTGAAATCACCCCGGGCCAAATGCTCGGCCATCAGAATATTAGTGACAATATTCTGCTCGCTGGCCACGCCACCCAAAGCCTCCGGCAGTGCATAATCATTCAGGCCCAAATCCTGACTGTGTCGCCATAACACTTCGGGAAACTGTTCCAGATGATCCGCCTGATGCGCCAGTGGATAAAGCACCTCTGTGGCAAACTGCTGCATGGTATCTACCGTCATTTGCTGTTCTTCGCTCAGGCTTAAATCAAACAGGGATTTTTGCTGATGGGGTAAACGCTGTCTGGGTACATCATCGTGCTTTTGAAAAGCTTTCTGGGTCACGCTTAAGGTTTTAAAGCCGGCTTTGGCCCCCTGATATAAAGATTTTTCTACAAATTTACGCAGTTTGAGCTGGTCTAAAACCTCGCTGCTGGCAAGCCGAGTGAGCAGCGACAGTCCAAATCCTTGGGCCTTGTTTACCATATTGGTCATTGTTGTTGTTCCATCATGCGGGTGATTATTTTTATGCTGACACGCGGCTGTTTAAAAAACCATGTCAGAACTGACATACTCAATTGTCAAAGATAAACGGTTGTTGCAAGATGAAACAGGAATCTAAATAGTTGCTTCTGTTTATATTTTTAATTTTCGGAAAGAGCGGGGAAGGGAGAGGATTGACCCGAATGACATTAGCTGCATTCGGGTCGGGTGTGGCTTTACTGGAATTTTTTGATCATGTCGCGCACATTGGTTTTGGCATCAATCACGGTCATAAAGGTATAAGCCCCAATAAATTTACGGCTAATAAACATAAACTCTTTCGGCGGAACACTGAAATAACGTGAAGCCATGGATTTAGAGGCCTGTTGCATCACCCGGCTATGCAGCTGGCTTTTTTTCCAGTCATAACGATGCTGATCATCCATCACACCGGCTGGTAAATCCGGGTTGTTTTCAGGACTGCTAAAGGCTTCGGTGGCCAGTAAAAAGACTTTGGCCATATCCGGCTTAATGCTTTGCGGAATGGAGTCAAAAAACTCATAACCGGTCATGGCTTTCACCATCATCTCCGCGTCATGCTGATAGCCGGCCTGAATCAGGTTACGTGCGACCGAGAGCAGGTTGTCATCAAACTGGCGAATGGCACCGAAATCCAGCAGCACAATTTTATCCTGTACATCTGCGCCATTGCCCAGACGTACTAAATAGTTACCGAAGTTTGGGTCGGTCTGCATTTCGCCCCATTCAAAAATTTCCCGCACTGCCACTTCTAAAGAGGCTTCACCAAGCAGGTTACGACGTTCTTGTGGTAAAGACAGCATCACCGGACTGTTGATTGGTACGCCACGTTCAAAGGTCATGCACAGCACCTGATCGGTACAGTAATCTTCAATAATGGTTGGAACGATATAGCGCGGGTCCTGCTTTAAACGCTCGGCAAAACGGCGTGTGGTGGCTGCCTCAATCCGATAATTGACCTCGCGGTGCATCATTTCGCGGACTTCATCAAACCACTGATCAAATTCGCGGGTTTGCGGCACCATGCGGGTCAGTTTCAGCATGTTTTTAAACAGACTCATATCCGAATCAATGGCATCGGCCACACCCGGATACTGGATTTTTAATACCAGTTCCATACCATCAGATTTACGGGTGGCGCGGTGTACCTGAGCCAAAGAGGCGGTACCTAAAGGCTCATGGTCAATGGTGAGATCATTAAGTTTGGAACCTAACTGGTCCTGTAACTGGGTTTTAATCGCAGGCCAGGCCAGGGCAACAGTCTGGTTATTCAGGGTATTCAGGGCTTGGGTGATTTCTTCAGGCAGGAAATGTTCGCCGTAAAGCGCCATCATCTGGCCAATTTTAACGATAGAGCCTTTCAGTTTGCCAATTTCTGCGACCAGATAATCGGCCTGTTCTTTCATGGCTTTTTTGCGTTTCTTTTCTTTTTCTTCTTCACTGGAAAAGATTGAACCGGCGCTGGAGGCGGCCCAACGTGTCCCGGCCAGCAACGATGCCTTCGCGATCGATAAGCGTCGATCCATAGAGGAAGTTTTCAATTGTTTAAGCTTATCGTTCTGATCTGACATGTAAATTTAATCCTTCAATCAGCAATTCGCAGAAAGGTCATAGTTTAACGAATATTAACGGGTCTTAACGTATTAAAAAAGTTCAAGTTGCTGAATGTCGAGTTAAGTTTTGCATTCTCTATGAAATAGCCTAAGCAAAATCTATAAAGATGCAATTTCGCTCACTCACATCCGGAATTTAATCTTGAGGGTACTTTTTTGTTGCAGCATCTGCTTGTTTTCATCAATGTATTTTAAAATCAGGCTTTGTACCGATTCATGCAGAAAACCATGCGCATAGCCTTTGACAATAATAATGCTGGGCAGGTTAAAGAACAGATATTTGGCATCATCCAAAGTCGCATCCTGAAAAATGCCGCGTTCCACCAGCATCTGCTGTAAAAACTGTTTTTCCTGCAAGACACGCGGTGAATCGTTGTCATTCCAGTAGTTTTGACGCATGGCCAGCAGGTTATTGTGTTTGTAACTCATATCAACAGGTTCACGGGAGTCTCATAGTCAATATAAGGTCTATTTTTGCAGATTCAATCGCAAAATGGCAGGAAATTGTGAAGATCTGGAAATTCTATCCTGTTCATCGCTATAGGTTTTTTGCTTGAAGTTCAGTAATATGCTTTACATAAATTAAAACAAAGATGATCGCTGTGTTTGGCAGCAAGGGGAATATGATGCGTTTAGCATTCATCGGGGGAATGGCCTGGGCGCTGCTGGCGGGTTCGGCCTATGCGCAGGAAAGTTATTCAAAACAGTATATTCAATGTAGCAATCATGCTTATGGGCAAACATCGGTCTTGCAAAAATGTGTCAATAAAGAACTGAAACAGCAGCAAAAACGCTTAAAGAAAAGCTATAAGTCTTACTATCGGGCCAGTGGGGCACATCAGGCCAATATTGCCCAGCAACATGCGCTGTGGGAGCAGCGTTTAAAGCAGCAATGCTATCGGGGCATGAACGGTGATGTTGCCAAATTGCAGCAATCGCGTTGTACGCTGGCACAGGTGATTGATCAGGCCAATTATTATCAGAGCAAATTTATTGCCCGTTAATCCTGTACTTACCATTTCAGGGCTTTATTCCAAATCTGGCTAAGGCCGTGAAAGTTGAGATCAATTTATCAGATTGAAATCCGGCTTTTACGCACAGAGACATTATAAAAGCGCACAAAACAAGGTATCATAAGGCGTTTTAAAAAATTGACTCTGGAGAGACCTTAGGTGGATCGACCGACTATTAGCCCTGAACATTTGCAGGAAGCCGCTGAAACATTAGTCACCATTCGTGATTTTATCCGTTTTGGTGTAACAGCATTACGTCAATATGATGCACATCTAGGTCAAGGTACAGAAGATTATTTTGCTGAAAGTTCCGCGTTGGTATTACAAACCCTGTCGCTGGACTGGAATGCCGATGCAGAAATTCTGGATGCCAAATTACTGCCGAGCGAAAAGCAGGAATTTTTAAGTCTGCTGGAGCGTCGTATTAATGAACGCACGCCAACCTCTTATCTGCTCAATCTGGCCTATTTCTATGGCAAGCCGTTTTATGTCGATGAGCGTGTACTGATTCCACGTTCGCCAATTGCTGAACTTATCGAAAACCGTTTTGCGCCATATTGTCTGGATGAAAATGGCCAGATGGGTGAAGCCAATAATAACTTGCCAGCCAACCCAAATCCGCAAATGCCACGTCGTATTCTGGATATGTGTACCGGTTCAGGCTGTATCGCAATTGCATTGGCTTATGCTTTCCCGGATGCAGAAGTGGATGCGACCGATATTTCTAAAGATGCTTTAGAAGTTGCGGCCATTAACACCGAACATCACAACATGCAGTATCAGGTGGCGCTGCTTGAGTCGGATTTGTTCTCTAAAATTCCAGCAGAAAATCAGTATGATCTGATTGTATCGAATCCACCATATGTCGATGCCGAAGACATGGCCGACCTGCCAGATGAATTCCGTCATGAGCCAGAGCTGGCGTTGGCTGCCGGTCAGGATGGTCTGGACTTGGTGCGTAAAATACTGGCCCAAGCCGCAGACTATTTAACCGAAGATGGTCTGATTGTGATTGAAGTCGGTAACTCTGAATGGGCCATGAAACAGAACTTTAATACCGTCGATTTCCACTGGCTACAATTCCAGAAAGGTGGTTCAGGCATTTTTGCCCTAACCGCAGCACAGTGCCGTCAATACCGCGATTTATTCATTCAATCTGTTAATTCATAAAGGAGTCGTTGCACATGGCAGGTAATAGTATTGGACAACTCTTCCGTGTCACGACTTGTGGTGAATCGCATGGTGTAGGCCTGATGGCCATTGTTGATGGTGTACCGCCGGGCCTGGAACTGACTGAAGCCGATTTACAGCACGATTTGGACCGCCGTAAGCCGGGGACTTCCAAATTTGCAACCCAGCGTAAAGAGCCGGATCAGGTTGAAATTATTTCTGGGGTATTTGAGGGTAAAACCACAGGTACCCCAATTGGCTTGCTGATTCGCAATACCGACCAGAAATCCAAGGATTATGGCAACATTGCCCAGACTTTCCGTCCGGGTCATGCCGACTACACCTATACCCAAAAATACGGTTTCCGTGATTATCGTGGTGGTGGTCGTTCCAGTGCCCGTGAAACCGCGATGCGTGTTGCTGCCGGTGCGATTGCTAAAAAATATCTGGCAGAAAAATTCGGGATTCTGATTCGCGGTCATGTGACCCAGATTGGCACCGAAAAAGCGGAAAAGCTGGACTGGAATGAAGTGCCGAATAACCCGTTTTTCTGTGGCGATGCCGATGCTGTGCCACGTTTTGAAGCGCTGGTCACTTCACTGCGTGAACAAGGCACCAGCTGTGGCGCCAAACTGGAAATTCTGGCCGAAAAAGTGCCTGTGGGCTGGGGCGAGCCGGTATTTGACCGTTTAGATGCCGATATTGCCCATGCCATGATGTCGATTAACGCGGTTAAAGGCGTAGAAATTGGTGATGGTTTTGCCGTGGCGGAACAGTTCGGTCATGAAACCCGTGATGAACTGACCACACAAGGCTTCCTGGCCAATCATGCTGGCGGTATTTTGGGTGGTATTTCCAGTGGTCAAACCATTCGTGTGGCGATTGCGCTTAAACCAACGGCGTCTATTACCACACCGGGTAAAACCATTACCATTGACCGTGAAGATACCGATGTACTGACCAAAGGCCGTCACGATCCATGTGTGGGTGTGCGTGCTGCACCAATTGCGGAAGCGATGCTGGCGATTGTGCTGATGGATCATTTCTTACGTCACCGTGCACAAAATGCCGATGTGGTGGCGCCATTTGCACCGATTGAGCTTTAATTATCCCAGATTAAAGAAGCCGGACTGAATGTCCGGCTTTTTTTATGGCGATAGGTTGTATCCGTTTGAAATTTCCTAAGAAAATACCACGATCAATGAGATAAATACAGAAGTTGATTGAGCTTGAATCTAAATATTGGTTGGTTTATCACCACCTTAAATTAAGCATCCATATAGACATCAATTCAGATATAAATAAAAAGCGGGGTTGGATAAAAATAGATTTTAATTTTTAAAAGAGATCGGGCTGATCTTTTTTAAAGGATGTGGGAAATCATCTTGTGATGAAATTGTGCTGATCCCATTTTGTATCAGAATGGATCTCCCAGAAATTAAAAAGCTCCCCGAAGGGAGCTTGTTTCATCAAGAAAAGAACCAGGTGTAATAGCCCCAGATCATTAATGGCCAGGCCACAAATGGACTAAACAGCCATTTCCACAGCCAGAAACGTGGGACAAAACCAACACCATGGATAAATCCGCCGGAAATGCCAATCATTATATACATCATGGCACTGTGGCTGTAATTGCCATCGGCATCCAACATGGCAGCTGGATGAAGTAATAACACGGCTGCCAATGGAAAGGCCAATAAGCAAGAAATGACCATCGCAAGTTTATTCGGTTTTTTTTCGATTACTGGAGTTTCCATTACAACCTCTGTCATGACTTATTCCTCATCCAGGTCTTGATGATGCTCGATATAGAGCGCACTCAGTACACCTGCAAAACAGGCCATCAAAATACCGAGAATCCAAGCAAAATACCACATAATCTTTACTCCTTTAGCGCATAGCCTTAGTACAGGCTATGCGAATTCTCTTTGATGTGTTTGTTGGTAATCACGCCCCACATCTTGTAGTAACACCAAGTGGTGTACAGCAAAATGATTGGCACAAAGATACAGGCTGCAACGGTCATTACCGTTAAGGTATTTTGACTAGATACCGCATCCCACATGGTTAAGCTAGATACAGGATCTATGCTCGATGGCATCAGGAATGGGAACAGGGCAAAACCTGCAGTCAGAATCGCACCTGTTACTGCCAGTGCAGAACCAGTGAAGCTTAAACCTGCTTTACCTTTAGAGGCTGCCAGAATCACAATGATACCGCCTAGAATACCCATAATTGGCGCAATCATGGTGATCGGGTAAGCCGAGTAGTTGTTCATCCAGCCCGGGTTGGCATTGGTCATCACTTCTTTGGCTAACGGGTTTGCAGCGCTACCGGTGTCATATGGTGTAACCAGGGTATAACCTTGGATGCCACCGAAGTATAACCATGCACCTGCCAGCAGGAAGCAGACCAGGAACACGATACCGCTGATTTTGGTGGCTTTGGCAGAACGCTCGCGTAAAGCACCATCGGTACGTAACATTAACCATGCACCACCATGCGCACATAGCATGGCCAGACTCACGATACCGCAGACCAAAGCAAACGGGTTAAGCAGGGCAAAGAAGCTGCCGGTGTAGTTGGATCGTACAGTCTCATCCAGTTCAAAAGGTACACCCAAGAACATGTTACCGAACGCTACGCCAAATACCAGCGCAGGTACTGCACCACCGATACATAGACCCCAGTCCCAGGCAGTACGCCATTTAGTGTTTTCCAGCTTGGAGCGGTAGTCAAAGCCGACCGGACGCAGGAATAGCGCAAACAGGACTAAAAGCAGCGCCCAGTACATGCCCGAGAAGGCAGTTGCATACACCATTGGCCATGCAGCAAATAGTGCACCACCAGCAGTAATGAACCAGACCTGGTTACCGTCCCAGTGTGGGGCAATCGTATTGATTGCCGCACGACGTTCTTCATCATTTTTTCCAACGAATGGCATGATCGCCATAGAGCCCATATCGAAACCATCGGTGAGGGCGAAACCGATGAGCAGTACGCCCACCAGTACCCACCAGATGATTTTGAGTAATTCATATTCGATCATGCTTGAGTCTCCTCAGATGCTTTTTTGGCAGCTTCCAATTTTTCGAAATGGTATTTGCCGGTATGTAACGAGCTTGGACCAAGACGAGAGAATTTAATCATCAGGTACATTTCAATGATCAGCAGTACGGTATAGAAAGATGCTAATGCAATGATTGAACCCCATACATCGCCAGTACTTAAGCTAGATGCAGAGAGATATGTTGGTAGAACTTCACCAATAGTCCAAGGTTGACGACCTACTTCAGCCACATACCAGCCAGTTTGCGCAGCAATCCATGGTAGTGGTAGGGCAATCAGGGCGAATTTTAATAACCAAGGTTTGTTTTCTGCATTACGTTTTGCTACAGCCAGTGTTGCCAGAACGAACAGGAGTAGCATTAAGAAGCCAGAAGCCACCATGGCACGGAAGGCCCAGAACAAGCTTGGAACGTGCGGAATAGTGTCTGCTGCAGCAAGTTTGATTTGCTCATCAGTCGCATCTACCACGTTTGGAGTATATTTTTTCAGTAACAGGCCATAACCCAGGTCTTTTTGAGATTCATCAAAGGCCGCTTTGAGTTCTGGTGAGGTGTCACCTGCACGCAGTTGTTCAAGTTGCTGATAAGCCACCATACCGTTACGGATACGTACTTCATGCTGGGCAATCAGGTCTTTGATCCCGGTCACTTCTTCAGTGGTTGAACGTGTGGCAATCAGACCCATCACATACGGAATTTTAATCGCGTAATCGGTAGTCTGAGTTTCCTGATTTGGAATACCAAACAGGGTAAATGCAGCCGGTGCCGGGTGAGTTTCCCATTCCGCTTCAATCGCAGCCAGTTTGGTTTTTTGGACATCGCCCAGTTCATAACCAGATTCATCACCCAGTAAAATTACAGACAGGGTAGATGCCAGACCGAAGATAGCCGCAATCGCGAAAGAACGACGCGCAAATGGCAAGTCACGTTTTTTCAGCAGGTAGTAGCTCGAAATCGCCAGAACGAAAATCGCACCTGTAACATAACCGGCAGAAACGGTATGGACGAATTTAACCTGTGCCACCGGGTTGAAAATTAGCGCACCGAAATCAATCATTTCCATACGCATGGTTTCATAGTTAAACGCAGAACCGACCGGGTTTTGCATCCAGCCGTTAGCCACCAGAATCCACAGCGCCGACATGTTTGAGCCCAAGGCCACTAGCCAGGTTACACACAAGTGCTGTACCTTGGACAGACGATCCCAGCCGAAGAAGAACAGACCAATAAAGGTCGATTCAAGGAAGAAAGCCATCAAGCCTTCAATGGCCAGCGGAGCACCAAAAATATCACCCACGTAGTGCGAATAATACGCCCAGTTTGTACCGAACTGGAACTCCATGGTCAGGCCGGTAGTTACCCCTAAAGCAAAGTTAATACCGAACAGTTTTCCCCAGAATTTGGTCATGTCCTTATAAATTTCTTTGCCGGAAATCACATAGGTGGTTTCCATAATGGCCAGAATAAAAGCAAGACCAAGTGTCAGTGGAACAAAAATAAAATGATACATCGCGGTCATTGCGAACTGGAACCGCGAGAGATCGACCACGCTTTCAGAAATCATCAACGTGTCTCCTTGATTTGGGAAGGATTGCTGGCAATACGCTCAGCAACTTGAGAGTCAAAATTTTCAGGAATGGTAGGGGCATCGAACCAGATATTTTTAATCGCCATTAAAATAACAACCTTAATTATTAAAATGGCTGCTATTTCTCGGGTTACGCGACGGTTCAAATCTTTCGGGACTAAGCTCATAGAAACAAGCCTGTTTTTTAAACTGTGTCTTATATTATTAAACAAAATAATACAAAAAATAAATAGTCTGCACAGTTAAAATAAAAATATATTGTTTATGTATTAAAATACAGTAGCTTATAAAAAGTTTTTTTAATTTTTAATCAAAAATATTCCGGTTAAAAACCTGACTAAAACGCTTGTATTTATAATAATGATTATTCTTACTAAAATGGTGTGAATTAAAATTTAATTCTGACTAAAATAGTTATATTTAAAAATTTTGACGATTTTATTAAAAATTCCAGCTTTTAATTTTTAGCTTTTATTCAATAATCGGGTGTTAAAAAATGGCTGTAAGGCTTGAGGTGTAAGCATTTGCACAGAAAACAGTCAAGCACCAAAATGAAGCAATTTGTAGCAAATATGCACAATGAAGTACGATAAAAGTGCAGTAAGCAGCAACACGGAAAATTTTTTAGTCTTCAACGTGGAGGGCAGAGTGAACAACTACAACGAACAACCATAGAGATAGTCACAATGCACAGAACAGCTGATCTTGAGGCCAAGAGAAAGTGAATCGAGCAGCTTAAACGGAAAGAACGAATGTACACGGCAAGGAAGAAGGGAAAGCTGCGAGATACACGGCGTTGTAGCTTTATCTTGGACAAAGTAAGGATGGAATTGCTGCTGAAAGAGGAGCGAGCTTAAATCAGCTGCTACTTTCGCCATAGAACAGATTGTTCGAGGCGGAAATTTTCTTGGCAATGTAATAGGATTTTTTTTGCCGGATTAAAATCACTTGCGCCTGAAATTCTAGTTCACCAAATTCCGGCTCGACCTGCACGTAATGCAGCTGGCCGTATTCATCACGAACCCGGGCCTGAGCCGAAAAACCGGGACGGGCATTGCCACTGGAAATGGTGGCCAGTCGGCCCAGCAAATTGACATGCTGAATGGTTTTTTGTGGTTTAATCACCTGATCCAGACAGTGAATCATAAACACGGTAAAAAACAGGGCAATGATAAGCGCTGGTAAAATCAGATAATACGATGGAACAAAACTTTGCTGCTGTGAATAGAGCGCAAGCTGCAGGAAATAGCCTGCAACACTAAAATTCAGGAGCAGAAACACGAAAATTAGCAGTTTGGAGAATTTAACATTGAGTAAGGGCGAGTCTAGCAGCCGCTGCGGAAACAGCTGCTTGAATATCGCGCTGGGCTTGAGATTAAAATAATGCCCCACAATTTCCGCCAGGCTGAGCAAGACAAGTGCAATCAGACTTAAATGAAAAGGAATTAAGTCGATGTCTAATACAAACTCAAGCATGGCGTAACCTGCAGATGGGGCTTAAAATTATTCTGTTAAGTAAATTCCGCCATCAGAATGCACGGTAATCTCTACTTTTTCAAGTGCTTGACCTTGGCATGGGCCAGAAATACATTCCCCGGTTTCAACCACAAACAGCGCACCGTGGGTCGAACATTCAATAAATTCCTGATCCCGGTCTAAAAACTGGTTTTCCAGAAATTCAAGCTCAACCTGCAAATGCGGGCACAGGTTCTGATAGGCATAGAACATGCCATCGCGCTGGGTAATAAAAATGGTATCGCCATCTGGAAGCTCGAACGAGCGTGCTTCGCGTTCAGGGATATCTTCGGTCATGCAGATTTTATGCATTAGGCACATTCCTTGCTATAGCTCTGAAGAAGGGTTGCGTACTGTTCAACCTCTAGACGTGGGCCAAATTGTGATACCACTTCACTGGAAATTAAAATGGCCAGCTCGGCAGCGGCTTTAAAGCCAAGGTTGGCATTCAAGGCATACAGGAATGCACCGGCAAAGGCATCACCCGCACCATTGGCATCAATGGCATGCACCTGACGGCCTGCAACGCTAAAGGTATGTTGACCATCAAAAATCATTGCGCCTTGTGCACTCATTGTAATGACAACGTATTTGCTTTTTTGCTTCAGTTGTTCCAAAGCGGCCTCAGCTGTGTCGGTGCCGGTATACATCATGGCTTCCTGTTGGTTACAGAACAGCAGATCCACGCCGTCGTCCAGTAACTCATCTAAACCTTGACGCGCATATTGCACCATCGCCGGGTCAGATAAGGTTAAGGCAATTTGGGTCTGGTGAGCTTTGGCAATTTCACGTGCCTGTTTTACCGCCTGACGGGCGCTGTCCGAAGTCGATAAATAACCTTCGATATACAGCCATTTCGCGGTTTTTAAGGGTTCAAAATCAATTTGCGCGTCGGTGAGTTCTGCGGTAATACCCAAATAGGTATGCATGGTGCGCTCAGAATCCGGGCTGACTAATACCATACAGGTTCCGGTTACGCCTTCACTGACCGATTTTGCGGTGGTGCGAATGCCCGCATCATTCAGGCCATTCAGGTAAATTTCACCCAAGTCATCATTACCTACGCGGCAGGCATAAAAGGCAGAACCGCCCAATGCGCTAAAGGCAACTGTTGTATTTGCAGCCGAACCGCCTGAAGCTTGACCTTTATAGCTTTGCGTTTGCTGTAAGTTGTTGTATAAATTTGCTTGGGTTTCGCCATCGGTCAGCTGCATGGTGCCTTTTTGCAAATTTTGTTGAGTAAGGAAGTCATCAGAGACTTGAAATTCCTGGTCAATGAGTGCATTACCAATTGCAAAGAGGTCAACAGTTGCCATGTCGTTCAATCACATCAAAAAATAAATGCTAAGTTTACACCAATGCTCAGGATTGCTGTAGATTTGTGAATAAAATTCATTTTTTAGACGGTTTTATTCATTGAGGAAAGTTAGTAAAGCAGATCAGGATAGTGAAATGAATATCGAGATAAAAGAAGCGCAAGGATTACCAGAGCAAATTGTAGAGCTTGAAAAACAGGCATCGAAAGAGGGTTTTGCTTTTGTACAGCGTTTAATTGATGAGTATCAGAGTGCCAAGAATCGTTTCGATCAGCCTGGGGAGTTTTTACTTTTTGCTTATGATCAGGACAAGCTGATTGCCTGTGGCGGCCTGAACCAGCAGTGGAATGATCAGGAAGTGGAACAGGGAATTGGCCGGGTGCGCCGTTTCTATGTATTGCCTGAATATCGTAAACATGGCGTGGGCAAGCTGTTATTGCAATACTTAGAGAAAAAGGCACGTCCTCATTTTTCGGCCCTATGTCTGGATACCGAAACCAAATCTGCGGCGCATTTTTACCAGAAGCAGAATTATGTCTATGTCGAAAACCATCCCAATTATAATTATTTTAAATATTTGGTTTAAACGGCAGCATGAGCTTCGGACTGGGGTTTGAAAATTGCCTGGGTTGCAAATTTCTATAATTTTAGTCGGGATTTAAGCGTGAATTATATCAAGAACTAAAGCTATAATGGCTTTAGTTTTTTTATTTTGATGATTAGGAGATCGCATGACTGTAGATGTCACTGAAACCATTTCTCAAACCGTTCATCCTGCGTTTCAGTTGGTACGTCAACACCATGTTGAAGCCTTAGACATTTTAGTGTCTGAATATAAGCATCGGGTTACCGGTGCGGTGCATTATCATTTGGCCACCAATCATGATGAAAATGTATTTCTGGTGGCATTTCGTACCCAGCCTATGGATTCCAAGGGCGAAGCGCATATTCTGGAACATACTGCACTGTGTGGCTCTGAAAAATTCCCGGTACGTGACCCGTTTTTCCTGATGATTCGCCGTTCATTAAACACCTTTATGAATGCCTTTACTGCAGCTGACTGGACAGCGTATCCATTTGCCACCCAAAACCAGAAAGATTTCCAGAACCTGCTGGAGGTGTATCTGGATGCAGCCTTTGCAGCCAACCTGAATCCACTGGATTTTGCCCAGGAAGGGATTCGTATCGAGCTGGAAAATGGTGAGCCTGTATATAAAGGCGTGGTCTTTAATGAAATGAAAGGCGCGATGAGTTCGCCTTCAGATCAGTTGTATCACCAATTGGCGCATCATTTGTTCCCGGAAACCACCTACCATTACAATTCCGGTGGTGACCCTAAAGATATTCCGGACTTAACTTACCAAGAGTTAGTGGATTTCTATAAATCCCATTATCACCCAAGTAATGCGGTATTTATGACTTTTGGTAATCAGTCAGCGTATGACTTGCAAGAACAGTTCCAGAGCTTGGCTTTAGCCAAGTTTGAACAGGGCGAAACCCTGTATTCAAAACCTGAGCGCCGTTTGGCTGCGCCAGTGACCGTAACTGAAAGCTATGCGGTCGATGCTGAAGATTTAAAAGACAAAACTTACCATGTTCTAAGCTGGTTATTGCCAGAAGCCAGTGATATTAAACTGCGTTTGGGCATGCGTCTGGTCGAAGGTGTGTTACTGGAAAACTCGGCTTCACCACTGCGTCATTATTTAGAAACCTGTGGTTATGCGCAATCAACCGGGCCATTTATGGGCGTGGATGATTCCAACTTTGAAATGACTTTCTTCTGTGCCATTCAAGGTTCTAATCCTGAGCATGCAGCAACCTTTAAAGAGGGCGTCTTCAAGGTACTGCAAGAAGTGGCGTCTAAACCGGTCGACAGCGATACCGTCAATGCCATTTTACACCAGATCGAGCTGCATCAGCGTGAAATTAACGGCGATGGTATGCCATACGGTTTAAGCCTGATTCTAAACGGCTTGAGCAGCGCGATTCACCATAGTGATCCGGTGCATGTCTGGGATGTTGACAGTGCCATTGAACAGGTTAAAGAAGAACTGAAAGATCCAATGTGGCTGTCTCAGTTGATTCAGCAGCACTTGATTGATAATCCGCATCGCGTCCAAATGACCCTGGTCCCAGATGCCAGCAAATCAGCCAAAGATGCCGAAGCTGAAAAAGCCCGTCTGGCTGAAATTGGTGCGCAGCTGACCGAAGCACAAAAAGCAGAAATTATCGCCCAGACCGAAGCGCTAAAAGTGCGTCAGGATACCCCGGATGATTTAAACCTGCTGCCAAAAGTCGGCCTCGAAGATGTGCCGGCAGAATTGCAAATTGTACAGGGGCAGCTACGTGAGATTATCTGCAACCGCATTGATACACCATTAAACCTGTATCATGCCGGTACCAACGGTATTTATTACCAGCAGGTCTTGGTGCGTATTCCCGATGAGATCGTGAAATCGCCTTATTTTAATCTGCTGTCGATTTTAATGGGTGAAGTCGGTGCCGGTGAATATGATTATCTGGAACTGCAACAGCTGCAAACTGCAGTGAGTGGCGGTCTGGGTATGGGGGCATCCTTACGCTCTAAGGTCGATGACAAAAACCGGATTAGTGCCTGGCTGACCTTAACCACCAAATCACTGGTGAATAATTTTGATGCCATCCGCCTGCTAAAAATTGCCTTTGAGCAACTGCGTTTTGATGAAAAAGACCGGATTATCGAGCTATTACAGCAACGTAAAACGCGCTGGCAGTCCCGGGTATCGGGTGCAGGACATAGCTATGCCATGCAGGCCGCTTCACGTAACCACAGTGCTTTAGCGCTGCGTGACTATCACAATACTGGTCTGGGTGCATTGAACTGGTTAAGCGAGCTGGTCAGCAAAATTGAACAGGATGATGCTGCTTTTGATGCGCTGATGGATGAGCTTAAGCTGATTCACAGTATGTTGCTGCAAGCGCCAAAACAGTTCCTGCTGGTCTGTGAAGAGCCACAATCAGACCGTTTGATTGAAGAAATCCAGACCGTGTGGGACAAGCTGGCAATTGAACCGCACGAGGCAGCTTTAACTCAAGTGCCTGTTGAAAATAACAATGCAGATGAAGCCTGGCTGATTCAGGCCAATGTACAGTTCTGTGCGGCAGCGTATCCTGCGGTGGAAGTATCGCATCCAGATGCAGCACCATTGATGGTTTTGGCGGCGTATTTGCGCAATGGCTTCCTGCACAGTGCCATCCGTGAAAAAGGCGGCGCCTATGGTGGCGGTGCCAGCTATGATGGCAATGCCTGCTCGTTCCGTTTCTATAGCTACCGTGACCCGCGTCTGGCTGAAACCTTTAAGGATTTTGAGGCCAGTGTGGACTGGTTGCTGAATGCCGAGCAGTTACCGCATCAGCTGGAAGAAGCTATTTTGGGGCTGATTGCCAGTATGGATAAACCAGGCTCTCCAGCCGGTGAAGCAATTACCGCATGTTATGCCTTATTGCATGCGCGCACCCCGGCCTTTAGAACCAAACTGCGTGAGCGTTTACTGGCGGTTACTTTAGATGATCTGAAACGTGTGGCCGACGTTTATTTACGTCAGCAAACCCCGGTGAAATCGGTGGTGGCACCGGTGGCGAAACGTGAAGCGCTGCAGGAGCTGGGTTTCCAGATCAAACAAGTCAATTAAAAAAACAATAGAGGAAGTTCTATGGCGTTCAATCCTGTTGAGCGCACAAGCTGGTCGCTGAGTGTTACTGCACTCAGCGCTTTGTTTGTGACACATGTACAGGCGCTGGAAGCAACGGTGGTCACCATTCCGCCGACACCGGAGGCCTGTGTGGCGCTGGAGTCCAATGCCGAGCGTTTAGCCTGTTATGATGCTTTATTCAAGTTGCCGGAAGCAGAAAAGGCCGATCTGGTTTCCGAGCGTCAGGCGGCGCAGCAATTGGCCCCTCCACCAGAAACCGTTAAAGAAAAAATTGTGGCCGGGGTGAACAACCTGTTTTCGCTGGAAGGCTCACATATTGATCCGAATGTGTCGTTACTGGATAAACGCTGGGAACTGGCACCCGAAAGCAAGCTGGGCACCTGGAATATCCGGGCTTATCAACCGGTGTATCTGATGCCGGGCTTCTGGACCTCCGATAAAAACGAACGTCCATCCAGTCCGAATGAAAACAATACCGTTACTGAAGCGCAGCAGCAGAACCTGACATCAACCGAAGCCAAATTCCAGTTGTCACTAAAAACCAAAGCGGTTGAAAACCTGCTGGGCGATAATGGCGATCTCTGGCTCGGCTATACCCAGTCCTCACGCTGGCAGGTTTATAATGGTGAAGAATCACGCCCATTTCGTGAAACCAATTATGAACCTGAAGCCAGTTTAATGTTCAGAACCAATTATGAGATTCTGGGCTTGAATGGGCGCTTGTTAGGCCTGACCTTGAACCATCAGTCCAATGGCCGTTCCGATCCGCTGTCACGGAGCTGGAACCGGGTCATTTTGAATCTGGGCTTTGAAAAGAATAATTTTGCGCTGATGCTGCGTCCGTGGTATCGCATTGAAGAAGACCGCAGTGATGACAACAACCCGGATATTAAAAACTATATTGGCCGTGGCGATATGCTGGCATTCTACCGCTGGAAAGATCATGATTTCTCGCTGATGTTACGGCATAGCCTAAAAGGTGGAGATGATGCGCATGGCGCTGCCCAGTTTGACTGGGTATTCCCGATTAGCGGCAAATTAAGAGGGCATTTCCAGCTGTTTGATGGCTATGGAGAAAGCCTGATTGATTATAACCACCGCGCGACCTATGTCGGCCTAGGTGTATCGTTAATGAACTGGTTCTAAATTCATGCACCCGCAAAAAGCCACTGTAGACAGTGGCTTTTTTAATTTCAGTTGATAACGGAACTCGCGCATCAACCAATCTGAATATCGGTGGTGGGATGTTGCAGACGGCTGCGTTTAGGCGTGGCAATTAAATAGGCTAAGGTCAGTGGGCCTAAACGGCCGGCAAACATCAGCAGCATTAAGGCCACCAGACTTATGGGTTGTAATTCTCCGGTAATCCCGCGAGACAAACCTACGGTACAGGCCGCAGAAACAGCTTCAAACAGCAAGTCCATAAACTCATGTTCAGGTTCCAGCAGCAACAGGCTGAAAATCCCGGCAAAGACTAAAAATGCAGTAATTGACACCACAGCCAAGGCTTTAAAGGTGGTTTTTTCCGGTACCGAATAATTAAACACCCGCACTTCATCGGCGCGTCGTAAAAAGCTGATCACGCTTAATACCACAATAATAAAGGTGCCGACTTTAATGCCACCGGCGGTACTTAAAGAGCCTCCGCCAATAAACATCAGAAACATGGTCAGCAAATTGGAAGCATCACTCATGCTGGCAATATCCAGACTGTTAAAGCCCGAAGAACGGGGCACGGTGGCATGGAACCAGGCATTCCAGGCCTGATCGGTCAGGCTCATGGCGGCCAGCGTCGCAGGATTGCTGGCTTCGAGTAACCAGATGGTGATAAAGGCAAACAGGTTTAAACCCAGAATGGTGGAGAGAATCAGTTTGCTGTTGGCGCTGAGTTTATGCCAGCGCCGGGTTTTTTTAATGTCCATTAGCACCACGAAGCCCACACCGCCAATAATGTAAAGCATGCTGATGGTAAAGGTAATCAGATATTGATCGGCAAAGCTCATTAAACTGTTGGGAAATAATGAAAATCCGCCATTATTAAAAGCCGAAACACTATAAAAGGCGGCATAGAAAAAGGCTTCCAGAAAATCGTAATCCTGCAGCCAGGCCAGGGTCAGAATAAAGGTGCCGATGCCTTCAAAAAACAGTGAATAGAGTAATACGCCTTTAATGGTAAAGCCCACCGTCGCCAGACTGGTCTGACCAATGGTTTCCTGGGCCATCATCTGCTGTTTTAAGCCAATTTTCGGTGACAGGCTCATGGCGGCCAGAATTGCGAAAGTCATAAAGCCCAGCCCGCCACATTGCAGCAACAGCATAATCACAATCTGGCCAAATACGGTATAGGCCTCGCCGACATTGACCACCGACAAGCCGGTAATGGTCACCGCAGAGGTGGCAGTAAATAAAGCCTGTAACCAGCTCAGGTCCCCCTCATGGGCAAAGGGCAGTTTAAGTAGCAAGGTCCCAATCACAATAAAGCTTAAAAATCCCAGTGCGAGCAGACTCGGCGGGCTTAAATTGACCGTGGTTGCTGTGCTGGGCTTCGCCGTATTTTTATAGGCAGTCTTATTCTTCGTCATGTGGTTCATGGCTATTTAAAATGCTTGGATAAGCGTTTCAGCTGTTCAACCTGGCCTTCAAGCACCAGAATATCGCCTTGCTGCATAATTAACTGCGGATCGAGGCTGAACTGAATCTCGCTGCCGCGTTTATGCAGCAGGGTTTTCACTTCTGGCGCATGACCGATAAACTCATGATAGCGCGTACCGTTTAAGGCTTCAGTGACTTCCACTTTGACAATAAAGTGGTCATCTTCCAGCGCCATATAGCGGCTGACCATCGGATAACTCAGTGACTGGGCAATGCGGACACCCATATCTTCTTCCGGATGAATAATTTTGCTGACCTGCAGATGGGTCAGAATCATGTGGTGGGCTTTGGACTTGGCTTTGACATAAATTTTTTCCAGCCCCATATTTTTCAGATGCAGCACACATAAAATACTGGCTTCAATATCTTCACCAATGGCCACCACCACCGCATCACAGTTCTGAATATTCAGCTCCTGTAGCACGTGTTCGTCGGTAGCATCGGCAATCACGGCGTGGGTAATTTCCTCGGCAATATTTTCCACATACTTTTTATTAATATCGATGCCAATCACATCATGTTTCAGGCTGACCAGTTGCGTGGCAACGGTGGCACCAAAACTGCCTAAGCCAATGACTGCAAATTGCGCCATAGTGTGTTCCTAATTACATTTTTATGGTTAGCGTGAATATAAATTTATTTTAAAGATCAGGTGGATATTTACATCATTTTTCTTAGGGTGTTTGTGTAAACCAATAAAAAACCGCCAGCAAATGGCGGTTTTTTAAACTGGATTTTATTTCAGGAAGCGCTGATAACCTAAGTTATTGCTAATTTCCGCATATGGATAGCTAATGCTTTCCAGGGTTTCAATCAGCCCGTCCGGGTTCTGTTTGGCATCGCTGGCTTCCAGACCCACCAGCACACGGCCTTCGGCGGCGCCGTGGTTACGGTAATGGAACAGGGTGATGTTATGGGTCGGGCCTAAACGCTCCAGGAAGGTCAGCAGGGCGCCTGGACGCTCCGGAAATTCCACCCGGAACAGACGTTCATTTTCAATATCGGCATGACCGCCAATTAAATAGCGGATGTGCAGTTTGGCCACTTCATCATCGGACAGATCATCAACATCATATTGCACTTTCAAGGCCTCAAAGATGTCATGACGTTCTTTTTCACCGCCTTTTAAGCTAATGCCGACAAAGACCTGTGCGGCCGATGCATCACTGGCACGATAGTTAAACTCGGTAATATTACGGCCTTGCAGGGCGCGGCAGAAGTTCAGGAAGGAACCTTTCTGCTCTGGAATGGTGACTGCAAAAATCGCTTCTTTGCGTTCGCCCAGTTCAGTACGCTCGGCGATATAACGTAGGCGGTCAAAGTTCATGTTCGCGCCGCAAACAATCGACACGATATTTTTACCAATCAGCTCATGCTGCTCGACATATTTTTTGATGCCGGCCAAGGCCATAGCACCTGATGGTTCCACAATGCTGCGGTTTTCATCAAAAGTATCTTTAATTGCAGCGCAGATTTCATCGGTATTCACCAGCACCACATCCGGTTCGACAATCGGGCCAGAGTTGTCTGATTTTTGCAGGCGAATCACATCAAATGGTTTTTCACCAATCTGTGCCACGGCAGTTCCATCGGCAAACAGACCAACCGAAGGCAGAACAATACGCTCACCGGCTTCTAAGGCTGCTTTCAGACAGGCTGATTCATCATATTCCACTGGAATGACTTTGACATGCGGAGCGACATCACCCAAGTACGCTGCTACACCGGCAATCAGGCCACCGCCACCTACGGCAACAAAGACATAATCGACATCGCGCCATTGACGTAAAATTTCATTGGCGATGGTGCCTTGGCCGGCCATGACCAGTTCATCATCATAAGGTGGAATGAAGGTCATGCCATCATCCTGGGCACGCTGAATGGCATATTTGTTGGCCACATCAAACGAATCGCCGTGTAGTACTACTTCGCCACCTAAACGTTTTACCGCCTGTACTTTAATATCTGGCGTGGTTTTAGGCATCACGATAATGGCACGAATCCCCAGTTTTTTTCCTGAAAGAGCCACGCCTTGAGCATGGTTGCCGGCTGAAGCTGTGATCACGCCACGTTCTAACTGCGCTTTAGGTAGTTGGCTAATACGGTTATAGGCACCGCGTAGTTTGAAAGAAAAGACCGGTTGTAAATCTTCCCGCTTGAAGCGGATGTTGTTATTCAGTCGTTCACTAATTCGTGGCGCTGCTTCGAGTGGGGTTTCGATTGCAACATCGTAGACTGTTGCTTGTAAAATTTGTCGAACCAAACGAGACAGCATGTTAATCTTCCATCTAACAGTTTAAAATAGGGGTTTATTGTAACAAACCCCTGTACATTTGGGCTGTAAAATCAGCATCAAATGTCAAAAAATAGTTGAGCGAAGTCATGAGTCTGTATGCAACCCAAGATGAGAAGAAACAAGCTGCGGCAAAAGCAGCCTTAAAACATTTGCCTAAAGGCGGGATTCTGGGTGTAGGCACAGGCAGTACCGTCAATTTCCTCATCGATTTATTGCCAGAATTGCAACTGGAAGCGGCTGTGGCCAGTTCTGAAGCAACGGCAGAGCGCCTGAAAAAGCTGGGCATTGAGGTCGTGGATATGAACAGCGTGGGCGGTTTAGATGCCTATGTCGATGGTGCAGATGAAATTGACCGTCATATGCACATGATTAAAGGTGGCGGTGCGGCGTTAACCCGTGAAAAAATTGTCGCGTCGATTGCGAAAAAATTTGTTTGTATCGTTGATGATTCAAAATGGGTTGAACAGTTGGGCCGTGAATTCCCGCTACCGGTTGAAGTAATTCCAATGGCACGTTCTGCCGTGGCACGCAAGCTGGTCGCACTTGGGGGTGATCCGGCGTACCGTGAAGGTGTGGTAACCGATAACGGCAATGTGATTTTAGATGTTTATAACCTGAACATCCTGAACGCACTGGAACTGGAAAAAACCATCAATGACATTCCGGGTGTGGTGTGTAACGGTATTTTTGCTTTAAACAAAGCTGATATTGCTATTGTTGCAACCAATAACGGTATCGAAGAGCGTACTGCAATTTAAACTTAACAGCTTTAAGAGTTAATCTCCCCAAACCCCTCTTTAAAAAAGAGGGGCTTTTCTCCCTCCTTTATTAAAGGAGGGTCGGGGAGGACTCTCTAAAAAGAACAATAATGACATTATCCGACCTTCCTGAAATTCAAATCACCCGTAATGTTCGTGCGACGCGACTGCGTTTACGTGTCGATGGTCAGCAGATAAAAGTCACGGCGCCTGTTTTTTGTAGCAATCGTCAAATCCAGAAATTTATTGCCGATGCCGAAGGCTGGCTGTTAAAAACCTGGCAAGCACAGCAGGCCCAGTTGCAGCAGATTGATCAGAGCCTGCCTGCTGAATTACAACTGTTTAATCTCAATACACCCATTCAGATTGGTTATCAGAGCCAGAAACAGAATTTTATCTGGGATGAATCTGCTTTACAGTTGTGGATTAGTGATCGGCATCCTGAAGCTTATTTAAAAACCTTTATGATTGCTTATGCCAAGCAGCATTTGCCGCTGTATTTAAAACAGTTGAGTCTGGATACCAGACTGAACTTTAACGGCTGTAATATCCGCCAGCCGAAAACCCGTTGGGGCAGTTGCTCGGCCCGCCACGATATTATGCTGAATAGTGCGCTGGTATTAATGCCAGAAGCGATTTGTCGTTATGTCTGTGTGCATGAGTTGGCGCATACCCGCCATTTTGATCATAGCCCGCGCTTTTGGGCAGAGGTGGCGCGGCATGATCCTGAGTTTCAGCAGCATCGACAATTTTTAAAACGCTTTCAGTTGCCGTATTGGTGGTTGGGGTGAGGGTGCCGGGTCATCCTTGTTGAACTCACCCACTCCTCGTTCATTTTCTTGAAAAATCAGTACTCTGATCGATCCAATAGATACATAAGACAAAAAACCATCAATACCGAGTAAAAAGGTTTAGAAAGCACAAACTTCCTGTCATACTACTGCTTTATTGAACATAGCACACTTGATTGAGGTATGAACGTGATTTCAGTAGGTATTGTCGGCGGTACAGGTTATACAGGCGTTGAACTTTTACGTCTTTTACTACGACATCCAGAGGTACAGGTCACTGTATTAACCTCACGTACTGAAGCTGGTCGCCGTGTCGATGATATGTTCCCAAGTCTACGTGGTCATACCGATTTATGCTATTCAGATTTAAATATTGAAGATTTAAAACAGTGTGATGTGGTGTTCTTTGCTACGCCGCACGGTGTTGCCATGAAACACGCGGCCGATCTGGTTGCGGCCAATACCAAAGTCATTGATCTGGCGGCAGATTTCCGTTTACAGGATTTGGCCCAATTCGAAAAATGGTACGGCATGGAACATGCGTGTCCGGACATTCTTAAAGATTCAGTTTATGGTTTATCTGAACTGAACCGTGAGCAGATTAAAACAGCACAGGTGATTGGCAACCCGGGCTGTTATCCAACTACCGTGCAATTAGGTTTGGCGCCATTATTAAAATCTGCTGAAACCTTGATTAAACCTAAAAGCATTATTATTGATGCCAAATCAGGCGTATCTGGTGCCGGCCGTAAAGCCAGCCTGGGCATGATTTACTCTGAAAATGCCGATAACTTCAAGGCTTATGGGGTGGCAGGTCACCGTCATCATCCGGAAATTGTGGAAGCATTGGAAAATATTTCTGGTCAAAAAGATGTGTTTAACCACATTGTGTTTGTACCGCATTTAGTGCCGATGATTCGTGGCATGCTCAGCACCATGTATATTGACCTGACCGATGCAGGGGATGCGACAGATGTACAGGCGCTATATGAACAGTTTTATGCGCAAGAGCAGTTTGTAGATGTAATGCCAGCAGGCAGCTCACCTGAAACGCGTTCAGTACGCGGCGCGAACCAGTTACGTATTGCGCTGTACAAGCCGCAACCGAAGAAACTGGTGGTGCTGGTGGCACAGGACAATCTGGTGAAAGGGGCAGCCGGTCAGGCGGTACAAAACATGAACCTGATGTTTGGCTTTACAGAGCAGGCTGGCCTCGAGGTGATTGGTCTATTACCATAAGAAACGCTTTTCGACTTCACACACATTTAGATTTCGATTTAAATGTGTGGTTTGAATGCAATCAAAACAAGAGATGACGATGCAGAATACGGATACCAATACCACGTCACAACCGACGCCACCGAAAAAACCTTTTATGCAAAGCAATTTACCTCTCGTACTCGGTGCAGCTGTATTAATGTTAGGCAGCGGCTTTTTGGGCTATTCGGTGGGGCATCGTCAGGGTTTGACTGTGGTCGGTTATGATGCCGATGCAGAGCAGCTGGTTGAAGTCGTACAGGAACAGAAAGTTCGTCTGGAAAGCCTGAATAAAACCCTGAATGCAGCGGTTCAGGAGCGTGATGTAGCGGTCAGCAATGCCAATGACCTGTATGCGGCCCTGAATCAGGCACGTAATGATAAAATCCAGGCCGATGGCATGGGCAATTTATACCGTGAAGTGCTGCGTAATCGGGGTGGTTTAAGTCTGACCATCCAGAATATTGGGATTAAACCTTTACCCGATAATGCCTATGAATATCAGCTCGATCTGGTGCAAATCAGCCCGAATAAGCGCCGTGCTTCAGGCAATGTTGAACTGCGTCTGATTCAGGGCACCGAGGTGCTGGTGGTGCCCATGGAAGACAATAATTTCAATTTTGATAATTATGAGCGCCTGACCGGCCGCTGGACCATGCCAAAAGGCTTTAGTCCGCAATTTATTGAAGTGCGTTTAACTGGTAGTACCCCTGTGACCAAACGATTCAGCTGGGCACGTGGAAAAGCCACGGAAGCGCCTTCTGCCTTTATCTCTGAAATACCGCAAGCAGAAGCCACTGCGCAATAACTGTGAAATAAATCTCTTATGCGAAGTAACAAACGACCAATTTGTTTAAACGAAATCAAACAGTCTTTTCAGCAGTCCGGCATAGTGGACTGGCATTTTAATCCGCGTTTAAGTACGGATGAGCCGAATGAGCATGAGGACGGAGACATTGCCGTACAAACGGCGCCGCCTGAATTAAAGCGTCCACCACTATACGCTGTCGTTTTATTGAACGATGACTACACCCCAATGGACTTTGTAATTGAAATTTTACAACAATACTTTGCAATGAATCTTGACCAAGCGACTCAAGTAATGCTAACTGTACATTACGAAGGAAAAGGTATTGCAGGGGTTTATCCGCGAGACATCGCAGAGACCAAAGCAAACCAAGTCAATAATTACGCTCGATCTCAAGGTCATCCATTACTTTGTCAGATTGAGCCTAAAAACTAAGGGGGTTACATGCTCAGTCGTCAATTAGAAGTATCATTACGTTTGGCTGTTAGCATGGCTCGTCAAAAGAGACATGAGTTTCTGACGGTAGAACATTTATTATTGGCTTTGCTCGACAATGATTCTGCAGTAAATGCGCTAAAAGCATGCGGGGCAGATATTATTGTGCTGCGCAAAGAACTTGAAGAATATGTAGAACAACATACCCCTAAACTCGGTGAAAACAGCGATCAGGCACCGCATCCAACGGAAAGCTTTGACCGTATTTTGCAGCGAGCAATTTTCCATGTGCAATCCAGTGGTGGTGATCGCACAGTCGAAGGCGCAGATATTCTGGTTGCGATGTATTCGGAACGGGATTCTTTTGCCGTATATCTATTAAAACGCCATCAAATTAACCGTTTAACCTTAACTCAGTATCTTTCTCATGGTACGCGTAAAGAAGAATCGCAAGCCGAAGAAGAAATTGAAGAACTCGATGGGGAAAGCTCAACTTCGGCCAATAGCGGTCCGCTGGAGCTGTATACCACCAACCTCAACAATGAAGCGGTGAAGGGCAAAACTGACCCACTGATTGGCCGTGAAAAAGAAATTGAACGCGCCGCGCAAATCTTATGTCGCCGTCGCAAAAACAACCCGCTGCTGGTCGGTGATCCGGGGGTGGGTAAAACCTCAATTGCCGAAGGTCTGGCCTGGTTAATTGTGAATGGTAAAGCGCCAAAACCACTGCTCAATTCAGAAATTTACAGTCTGGATATTGGTGCCTTGGTGGCCGGAACCAAATACCGCGGTGATTTTGAAAAACGCCTGAAACAGCTGTTAAATGCGTTAAAGAAAAAGCCGGAAGCAATTTTATTTATTGATGAAATCCACATGATTATTGGTGCCGGTTCCAGCATGGGCAGCACCATGGATGCCTCGAACCTGATTAAACCAGCGCTAGCCAATGGCACTTTGCGTTGTATCGGTTCGACCACGTTCCAGGAATATCGTCAGGTCTTTGAGAAAGATCATGCCTTGTCGCGTCGTTTCCAGAAAATTGATGTCAATGAGCCATCAATTCCTGAAACCATTGATATTTTACGTGGCCTGAAATCAAAATTTGAAGATTTCCACCATGTGCAATATGATGATAAAGCACTGGTTTCTGCGGTTGAGTTGTCATCTAAATACATTAATGACCGTTTCTTGCCAGACAAGGCCATTGACGTGATTGATGAAGCCGGTGCACAGCGCCGTCTGAAAGATGAGCAGGAAGATCGTCTGATTACCGTGGAAAATATCGAAGATATTGTGGCGAAAATTGCCCGTATTCCACCGAAAACGGTGTCTAAAGATGACAAGACTGTGCTTGAGCATCTGGAACGTGATTTGAAACGTGTGGTGTTCGGTCAGGATGAAGCGATTGAAGCGTTAGCATCCGCCATCAAACTGTCACGCGCCGGTTTGAAATCGCCTGATAAACCAGTGGGTAGTTTTGTATTTGCCGGCCCGACCGGGGTGGGTAAAACTGAAGTCACCAAGCAGCTGGCCAAATTGCTGGGTGTCGAGCTGGTCCGCTTCGATATGTCGGAGTACATGGAACGCCACGCGGTGTCCCGTTTAATTGGTGCGCCGCCGGGCTATGTCGGTTTTGATCAGGGTGGTTTGCTCACCGATGCGATTCATAAAAATCCGCATTGTGTGCTGCTACTCGATGAAATTGAAAAAGCCCATCCGGATGTGTTTAACCTGTTGCTGCAAATTATGGATCATGGCTCATTGACCGATAATAACGGGCGTAAGTCAGACTTCCGTAATGTGGTGCTGGTACTGACCACCAATATTGGTGCAGAAAGTATTTCTCGTGTCAGCATTGGCTTTATGGAACAGGACAACAGCAATGACAACCAGGAAGCAATGAAAAAAGCCTTCTCGCCTGAATTCCGTAACCGTCTGGACAGCGTGATTCAGTTTAAAGCCTTGCCGACCAGCGTGATTGAAAGCGTGGTCGACAAGTTCCTGACTGAACTGCAAGCTCAGCTGGATGAGAAAAAAGTCATTCTTGAAGTAGATCAGGATGCACGTGAGTGGATGGCTGAACATGGCTATGACCGTTTAATGGGTGCACGCCCAATGCAGCGTTTAATTCAGGAACACCTGAAGAAACCACTGGCAGAGATGATCCTATTTGGTGAGCTGGCTGAACACGGCGGCAATGTAGCCGTATCTGTCAAGAAAGAAAACGGTAAAGCCACCGGTTTGAAACTTGAAGTATTTGAAGATCAAACCGCTGAACCGGCTTAATCCTGTACTTGAATATGAAAGCCCGTGTATGCACGGGCTTTTGTTTGTTTAAGGTTTATCTTTTTACCTTTCTATTGGAAAGCTGCGCGTCACTTGTATTGTGAGTTTTTATGGATTTTTCTATCACTAAAATTCTGACCACGGTTTGTCTGTTCTTGGTGACGGCGGTGGCGGAAATTTTGGGCTGTTACTTTCCTTATTTAATTTTGAATCAGGGGAAATCACATTGGCTCTGGTTGCCTACGGTATTGGCTCTAGCGGTATTTGTCTGGCTGTTAACCTTGCATCCGGCAGCATCAGGGCGAATTTACGCCGCTTATGGTGGGATTTATATTTTCACTGCTTTAATGTGGCTGAAATTTGTTGATCAAGTCAGTTTAAGTCGTTGGGATCTGCTGGGTGGTCTGGTGGTGATGTGCGGCGCGCTGATTATTATTTTGCAGCCACAAGGACTGGTGCGTTAATTTTTCTATTGTCATTGTGGGCTGAAAATGGGAATTTACTGCGGCAGGATTTACTACCGCAGTTAGTGATTAATCGGGTTGGTTTAGAATTGACATTCCGAATTTTTTAGCTGTAACTGATACTGCTGCTGCGCCGAGCTTAACTGCAGCTCAATCCGGTAGGGATTGACGCGTTGGAACTGATGCTCAAAAATCATCTCACAATTCTGCAGTAAATTCTTTTTCATGATTTTTTTCACTTCGCTATGGCCAACATCCTGAGCAAACTGCTCGAAATCCGGGCTGCTAATCAAACCTTTCACTTCAACTCGGTCTGCAAATAGCTGCATCTGTTCAATAATCGTATTCTGATCGACCTGATACGGCAGGGTGCGTGAATCTTCCACACTAATAATATTCAGAATTTCATTAAGTCCGGTCGTATTCTTGATTTTGTACTCGGCATCAATGATCTGTTTTTGTTGCAGATACTGGTCCAGTTCACTGGCATGGCTGGTGAATGAAAAGACACTGAGTCCGAGGGCTAAAACTGTCGACAAATAGATTTTATTGTTCATTCGAGTCACACATTATGATCTGTATTTTAGGTATTTATATCAACATGAATAGGGCGGATAAGCAACCACCCGATCTGGCTTCATCTTTATAAATATAAGAAATATATAATCTATTTATCTGTAAATTATTGTTTTTAAAGACTTTTTAACTAAAAAATTGATTAAAAATTACATTTTGTTTTTGTGTGAAGTTTCCACTAAAAGTGGCTTTGTTGCACAAAGCTGTTCTTAAGGACTCCTTCGGCAATATAATTTCCAAATGAAGAAGCCTACACACAAAATCTACCGCACAACCAATTGGCCCGCATATAACCGAGCTCTCATTAATCGTGGGAATATTGCCATTTGGTTCGATCCAAAAACACAATGGTATGCAGAACCTCAAGGCAAACAAGGTCGAAGTCAAACCTACTCCGACATAGCGATTCAATGCTGTTTGATGATCAAATCTCTATTTAGACTCACTTTACGCATGGTCACTGGCTTTGTTCAGAGCCTCATTAAACTTTGTAGATTAGATTGGACAGCACCAGATTATTCGACTATTTGTAGAAGACAAAAGCATATTGATATTGCGATAAGCTATCAGAAAAGTCGTGATGGTCTCCACCTACTCGTCGACTCTACTGGCTTGAAGTTTTTAGGTGAAGGTGAATGGAAACGTAAGAAACATCAGCCTGAATATCGTCGCCAATGGCGTAAACTTCACATTGGTATAGATGCTGAAACGCTGCAAATACGGGCCGTTCAGCTCACGACAAACAATGTCAGTGATTCACAAGTACTCGAAGATTTACTTGATCAAATTCCACTTGATGAGCAGATTGATTCTGTCTATACAGATGGTGCTTATGACACGAAACACTGCAGAAAAGTCATTTCAGATCGACAGGCACATGCGGTGATTCCGCCAAGAAAAAATGCGAAGCCCTGGAAAGACAAAAAGCTGAGATCTTTAGAAAGAAATGAATTGTTGAAAACGGTTAAATGCCTAGGAAGAGCAATTTGGAAAAAGTGGTCTGGGTATCATCGCCGAAGCTTGGTAGAAACCAAGATGCATTGCATCAAATTATTGGGAGATAAACTCAGTGCACGGAGTTTTCAAAGCCAGGTGAATGAGATTCATGCACGTGTGGCAGTATTAAATAAATTTATGGAATTAGGCCGAGCTCATACCCAAGTTGTCACTTAAATTTAAACAACTTAGGAAAGCTCTATCTTTAAAATCTTTATGCAACAAAGCCACTAAAAGTTATATTAGCAACGCGCTTATGCTGTATCTAAGCAAAAATATCTCCTTATGTGGCAAGAGCTTATCGCCTCTATATGAGAAATTTCAATAAATTAAAAATGAGGAAGATAAACCTTGAGCCAAGCTTATACCAAACAGCAAAAAGCCAGTCGAATTAAGGGAATTATCGGGGCGGCCTCGGGCAACCTCGTCGAATGGTTCGATTTCTATATCTATGCTGTATTTGCGGTTTACTTTACCCAAGCGCTGACTGCACCGAACATGGATAGTTCTACCTAGGCCATTTATGTCTGGGGGGTATTTGCGGCAAGCTTCTTTATGCGTCCGATTGGCAGCTGGCTGTTTGGACGTATTGCCGATAAACATGGCCGTAAAAAGTCCATGGTGATTTCCATCTGCCTAATGGCCTTCAGTTCCTTTCTGTTTGCTGCATTGCCGACTTATGAGCAAGTCGGGATGGCGGCACCGTTCCTGCTGTTGCTGGTGCGTTTGTTACAAGGCTTGTCGGTTGGCGGGGAATATGGTGCGGTTGCCACCTATATGAGTGAGCTGGGTTTAAAAGGTCAGCGCGGCTTTTTTGCCTCGTTCTAATATGTGACTTTAACCGGCGGACAGTTACTGGCCAGCTTGCTGGGTGTAATTTTCCTGAGTTTTATGACCGAGCAGTAGTTACAGGATGGCGGCTGGCGTATTCCGTTTGTGATTGGTGGTCTGGCTGCCATTGCCTCACTGCTGGCACGAAGCCGTCTGGAAGAAACGTTGTCACATGAAGACAGCGATAAAGAAGAGTCAGGCAGCTTAAAAGAGCTGTTTAAAAATCACTGGAAAACTTTCTTGCTGGTGGTGGGCTATACCTCGGCGGGTTCACTTAGTTTCTATGTGATTACGGTTTATTCCAAAACCTATCTGACCAATATCGGCATTGATTCGCAGACGGTCGGGCTAATCATGACGGGCTGTATTTTTATTCTGATGGTGGCGCAGCCATTCTTCGGGATTTTATCAGACAGGATTGGTCGCAGAAATTCGATGCTGCTGTTTAGTGGTCTGATGGCGATTGCCATTTATCCTGTTATGGCAATCGGGATGCGTGCCTTTAGTGATTCACCCATGATGGTGGCCTTACTGCTGATTTTTCTGATGATGCTGTTAAGTCTGTATACCTCGATCAGTGGAATTGTAAAAGCGGAAATGTTCCCGCCGCATGTGCGTGCACTCGGTGTTGGTTTCTCTTATGCGGTTGGTAATGCAGTATTTGGCGGCTCAGCCCCTTCAGTGGCTTTACAGTTTAAATCAGCCGGTATTGAAAACAGTTTCTTTATCTATGTGATTGTGATGCGGGTGATCTGTTTCTTCTATAGTCTGCAAATTCCACGTGAAGCGCGCTATTTAAAAGATGATCATTAATCCGGATTTCATGACTTGATCAAAACGAAAAAAGCACCGGGAATGAACGGTGCTTTTTTATCTTGATGCGGTTAGCAATTATTTTAAATGCTCGTTGATCAGGAATTCCATTAGGGCTTTTTGTGCGTGTAGACGGTTTTCCGCTTCATCCCAAACCACAGAATTTTTATGATCCAGCATATTTTCTGAAATTTCTTCACCGCGGTGTGCAGGCAGGCAGTGCATGAACAGACAATCTGGATGCGCTAGATCCATGAGGCGTTCATTAACCTGATAGTTGGCAAATGCCTGTTCACGGATTTTCTGTTCTTCTTCTTGACCCATGCTGGCCCACACGTCGGTCACGATTAAATCGGCATTGACTGCGGCATCTTCAGCAGAATCGACCAGTTCAACACAGTGAGCAAATTCAGACAGGAATTTTTCTTGTGGCTCATAACCTTTAGGTGCGGCCACTTTCAGCTTGAAGCCCCACATGTGTGCCGCTTCAATATACGAGTTACACATGTTGTTGCCATCACCAATCCAGGCCACGGTTTTGCCTTCGATTGGACCGCGATGCTCAAGGAAGGTTTGCATATCGGCCAGTAATTGACATGGATGATGATCGTCAGTTAAGGCATTAATCACCGGCACTTTGGAATAAGAAGCAAAACGCTCCACAATGTCATGTCCAAAGGTGCGAATCATGACAATATCCAGCATGCTTGAAATCACGCGTGCTGAATCTTCAATAGGCTCACCACGACCTAACTGGGTGTCGCGTGGAGATAAGAAAATTGCGCTACCACCAAACTGATTCATACCAGCTTCAAACGATACACGGGTACGGGTACTCGACTTCTCAAAAATCATGCCCAAAACTTTACCAATAAAAGGTTGGAAAACTTCATGCTGATGCTGCTTGCGTTTAAGTTCAATTGCGCGTTGCAAAATCTGGTTAAGTTCTAAAGTCGACAGGTCGCGTAAAGTGAGAAAGTGACGTAGAGCCATTCGTTACTCCACAATAATTGCTGAAATTGAAATCAAAACAACAATTAGTTGTTGGTTGGTTAAATAAAACAGGGAATCGGCTAATATACTATATTGAATCGAAATTGCAAAAAACTAGACGATTTGGTGACCTTGCAGAAAGTGATCGACACAGTAATGAATATAGTCATCTGTGGTTTGCGGGTCATCCTGAACAGGCAAGCCCATTAAAATCCGCCATTCCAGATTACGCAGAATGCCAAAGAACAGCTGCGCTGAATAAAGTGTATTCTCACAGCGAATCAGACCCTGGGCGGCGGCATGATCCAGCGCATGTGCAATGGAAGTTTGCAAATGCTTGGGGCCTTGTTCATAGATATAACGCGCCAGTTCCACATTGTGCTGGGTGCGCTCCAAAATTAACCTTAAAAAGGCAGAATTGGCCGGCACACTTAAATGGCTTTTAAAATTATCTAGTGTATGAATTAAATAAGCCCGTAAATCACCCTCAAAAGATTCAAAGGGTAAGCAAATGTCTTTAAAGAACTTTTCCGCACGATAATCACAAATGGCGGTAAACAGGCCTTCTTTATTGCCAAAATATTTATAGATAAAGGCCTTGGAACCACCGGCATGATGCACGATATCATCCAGCGAGACAGCATCGTAGCCATGTTCCAGAAACAGGTCATTGGCGCTCAATAATAAAGCCAGACAGCGTTCATGCCCACGCTTGGTCGGAGGGACATCTTTGCTAAAGGGTTCTAACTGAGCCAAATCATGCATAATCAGGGAGCAGGCCGCCAATTGGTAAGGAATAAATATAATTGTAGCAAATATATGACCGCTTGGCATGGAATAGCGTAGACGGAAATGTATTGACTTTTTTCTTACAGATTTACTTGAATATTTGACTAAAGTTTTAGGGACTTTATTCTAATTGGTCATGGTTTAGGCAAAGATTCTGAGTATACTCAAGCCTCAATAATTAGAAACTACTGTGGAAAGGACGATGACAGAACAAACATCTGCAGGCTTAAGATTCAGACAGGCGCTGGACACGGAAAAGCCCTTACAAATTATCGGTACAGTCAATGCCTATGCAGCCATGATGGCAAAACAGGTCGGCTATAAAGCCATTTATGTATCGGGTGCAGGTGTCGCCAATTATTCCTACGGTTTGCCGGATTTGGGCATGACCAGCCTCGATAATGTCCTGGAAGATGTACGCCGTATTACAGAACGTGTCGATACACCTGTGCTGGTGGATATTGATACCGGCTGGGGCGGTGCATTTAATATTGGCCGTACCATCAAGCAAATGATTGCAGCAGGTGCTGCTGCGGTGCATATTGAAGATCAGGTGGCGCAAAAACGCTGTGGCCATCGCCCGAACAAGGAAATTGTGACCCAGCAGGAAATGGTGGATCGTATTAAAGCGGCAGTCGATGCCAAAACTGATTCCAACTTTGTGGTGATGGCGCGTACCGATGCCTTGCAAAAAGAAGGTTTGCAGGCGGTGATTGACCGGGCCTGTGCCTGTGTTGAGGCGGGTGCAGATGCCATTTTTGCAGAAGCCATGACCGACATTACCATGTACAAAACTGTTTGTGATGCAGTCGGTGTACCGGTACTGGCCAACATTACCGAATTTGGTGATACGCCGTATTACACCACTGATGAACTAGCTGAGCAGGGCGTGCGTATGGTGTTATATCCATTGTCGGCAACACGTGCAATGCAAAAAGCAGCGCTGGAAGTGATGCAGTCGATTCGTGAGCATGGCACACAAACCCATGTGCTGGATAAAATGCAGCAACGCAAAGAATTATATGAATTTTTAGATTACCACACCTTTGAAAACACATTAGATAAACTGTTCAAGCAGGAGAATTAAAACAATGGCTGAAGGAAAAGTACTGACTGGCGCTGGATTGCGCGGACAAGTCGCAGGGAAAACCGCATTATCGACGGTTGGAAAAAGCGGTGCGGGTCTGACCTATCGTGGTTATGACGTGCAGGATCTGGCAGAAAACTGCCAGTTTGAAGAAGTCGCTTATCTGATCTTTTTTGGTGAATTACCTACCACCGAACAGCTAACCAGCTATAAAGCCAAGCTGAAATCTTTACGTCAGTTACCGGATGCATTAAAAGAAGTGCTGGAGCGTATTCCGGCCGATTCACATCCCATGGATGTAATGCGTACTGGCGTGTCGATGCTTGGCAATCTGGAAACCGAACAGACGTTTGATGTACAGCAAGATGTTGCCGACCGTATTCTGGCCGCTTTACCGGGCATTATCTGTTACTGGTACCGTTTTAGCCATGACGGCGTACGTGTTGATGAAAACACCGATGATGATTCAATCGGCGCGCAATTCCTGCATCTGTTACGTGGAGAAAAACCAAATGAGCTGCATGAACAGGTGATGAACGTGTCATTAATTCTGTATGCAGAGCATGAGTTTAACGCGTCCACCTTTACTGCACGCGTGTGTGCATCGACCTTGTCTGATATGCATTCATGTATTACCGGCGCGATTGGTTCACTGCGTGGTCCACTGCATGGCGGTGCCAATGAAGCGGCCATGGAAATGATTGAAAACTGGACCTCTCCAGAAGAAGCTGAGCGTGAAATGCTGGGCATGCTGGAGCGTAAAGAGAAAATCATGGGCTTTGGTCATGCTATTTATAAGGACAATGACCCGCGTAATGGCATTATTAAAGTCTGGTCAGAGCGTCTGGCCAAAGATGTGGGTGATACTGTACTTTATCCGGTATCGGTCCGCTGTGAAGAAGTGATGTGGCGCGAGAAAAAACTGTTCTGTAACGCAGATTTCTTCCATGCTTCGGCTTATCACTTTATGGGTATTCCGACCAAGCTGTTCACGCCAATCTTTGTGATGTCGCGTGTGACCGGTTGGGCGGCGCATGTGATGGAACAGCGTGCGGATAACCGTATTATTCGTCCAAGTGCAGATTATACCGGTCCAGAACTGCGCAAAGTGGTGCCAATTGCAGAGCGTACCTCGGCGGCTTAATCTGCCGTGTACTTGAATAAAGCCTCATCTGAGGCTTTATTTTTTGCTGCTATATTTTTTCGCTCCATTTTTGCTGTTATTGAGAGTTGCTGAGCAGAACCGGATCTTCAATTGGATAGCCCATTTCAAACGGAATACCTAAATATTTTACAGTCACCAGCATTTTGGACTGCTGCGGGATGTTATAGGCCTGGTGAATGTTCAAGCCTTGCTTGTAACTGGTGGCTTGCTGGACGGTACTGCGGAAGTTCCCTGCATCAACACGATAACAATACTGCCACTGTGGCACCGGTTCCGTACCATTAATCCAGTCGGCACTACGTTTGCTACTGTGCAGAACCTTAATTTGTGCCTGTTGCGTACTGACCTTGGTTAAGGGTTTTAGGCGGTTTTTAATTTTGGCCAACTCGGCATTAAAGCGGGTAGGCTGCTGGTCATAGTCAATCTTTTTGGTTTTGGGGTTAATATACAGTGAGTTGACCTGAACCAGCTGATTCGGCTGTTTAGATTTAAAGTTGTAATAATACAGCTGCGGCAAACGGCCACGGCCATCTTCATAATGGCGCAGCAAATAGACTTTTTGATCTTTCTGATCATAGCCCAGCACTTCAATTCGTTGCTGGCCGCCGACGGTGGCAAAACTGATGATGGGCAGACAGGCCAAAGCAGAAAATAAGAATGGTTGAACCAGTTTCATACTTCGACTCCACATTGCAGGATATGGTTTTACTTTAAGCTAAAATCATGGAGAAAAGATGAGAAACAGTGTATCTAAGCAGGTGAAGATAGAATAAGTGCCAATACTTCCTGTGCCACCAATTGGGTCAGCTGATCCAGCCGTTCAATCGGGCTGCCATCCAGCAGATAATGAAAATTATGCAATTGCTGCTGATAGTGAATGGCAATATAAAAAGTGCCTTCGGGTTTCTCTGCAGAGGCGCTGCCACCGGGTTTTAGCAAGCCGGTACAGGCCACCACAATATTGGCCTGTTTAAACAGAGCCTGGCCATGCAAGGCCATCTGCGCGGTAATTTCTGCAGACTCCGCCGTGTAATGCGCAATCAGTGCCGGATCAATCTGTAACAGATTGGCTTTAATGCTCGGGTCATAGCTGACCAGTGCCCCGAGTAAAATATCTGCGCCGCTATT
The DNA here is from genome assembly GCF_000369465.1 of Acinetobacter sp. CIP 53.82. Taxonomy (NCBI): domain Bacteria; kingdom Pseudomonadati; phylum Pseudomonadota; class Gammaproteobacteria; order Moraxellales; family Moraxellaceae; genus Acinetobacter; species Acinetobacter sp. CIP 53.82. Next base: position 841,589 of record NZ_KB850045.1, read on the forward strand.
CTTATAAATTGAAAACTGACTGCATAAATAGCCTGAGCTGGCACTTTCAATAAAAGCAATGGTCAGTTGCTGTTGTTCTAGTGCATCACAGCAGCGTTTCAGCATGATGAATCTCCATTTCTTCTTCTTTTCCAAGCGATTTTAAGCGAGATCAGCCTCAATCTTGTTGCGGATTCAGGCATTTAGCACTAAAGATCGCGCGTTCCAGTTTCAATTGTATAGCAGTTAGGCGAAACTCGAAATTATCGGTTTATTCCGTTGCAAAAGAATGGTAAAACTAAAAATAAAGTGCTTAGTGAAAGTAGGTTAATACAATGAAAACGATTGTGAAATATATGGTCTTAAAAGACCTCGACTACCAGTTAGGAACCTTACTTTTCCAGGAAGAATTACAGGCCGATGCTTTATATTTTGACCAGATTCCTGAAGTAATTTCTTATCAGAACCATCAGTTTAAAGTGATTAGTAAAGAACTGAAACGCGTCCAGAACGCAGCAGAGCCAGAAAACCTGCAACGTATTATTGTCAAAGTCGTGACTGTGGCATAACACGGAAAGTCGCCTGCGGGCGGCTTTTTTTATCTACCTTGTTTTTAAAAACTGTTGCAATAACAAAGCCTGAATTAACAAGAAAGCTGAAATATTGACCAAAGCCATACAGCGCGGCTGTCTTAAATCATGAACAATAAAAACAGTTCAACACAACAATAAAGACAGGAGTCGATGATGGCTAAACCAGAAAAAACCTCGAATGAAAAGACCCAGCAACAGCAACCTCAACCCAAGACCGATTCACAAGTGATTCCAAATAAAAAGAATCCGCATCCACAACATCCAAGAGATAAACAGGATACCGCCGTGCAGCGCTAAGTCTGGGGGATGCTTATCCATCAGCTCCTAATTTCTCATAGTTAAATCAAACGTGTTGCAGGACAGGAAGCGTCAGTATAGCGCAGAGCTCGCAGCAGTTTGATCAAGGAGATGCAAGATGAAGATCGGTTTATTATTTGGCATGTTTGCCAGTTGTACGCTGATGGCATGTCAAAGCGTACCTTCTACACCAGCACAACAGGTAGATGTGACCAAGTCCTTAGGTTTAAAGCAGTGTGAGGGGGATGATCCCAAAGTGCGTTTACAGCAGCTGAAAGAGCAACTGCAGCAGGCCGGGATAGAAGTTTATGATGAAGCACTCGGGCATGATGGTCTGGTACATATTACCGTGTGTGGTGCCAGTACCGGCCAGACTGCCATCTTTACCATTTCGGCCACACAACTGGGTGCGGCGCAAGGCCTGGGTTATCAGCTAACGCCAGCACCTTAGTCAAGAAAATGTGACAAGTAACGTTTTGAAATTACTTTGAAAAATATGACTTGTTGTTTAAAAAAAATAAAAAAATGGAAGCTTTTGCCAATGCTGGAAATCCAGGAAAATAGGACAATTTTAATCAGGAAATATGCGCTGTAAGTTCTTATTTTCTCTTGACTTTCCTCTTTATGAGTTTGGGTCCATACATCCCTCGTATGGACTCTTTTTTTTGTTCAGTTTTTAATAGAAATGTAATTTATTAAAATATTTTAAACAATGGTAAAAATCGAGCAAAGCTAAATAACTGATATTTTTTATATTATACATATATATATTATTTTTTCTATATTCTTAAAAATGAAACTTTTGCTACTTATATTTAAAACTAATGAATAAAGGTTAAAGTGAGGTTAAAGCAGATGAACGATGTCAGCTTGGAGTTTTTAAATCAGGCCATTGATAAGTGCCTAAAAGAAGGCAAGAAACCGAAAAAACTACGTTTGGGCTATAAATTGTATGCGCATTTTATGCATGATATGCGTTTTTCCAAGGAAGTCCGAGATTCTGCACTCGATCCGGACAAGCGCCGTTATCGTGGAATCAAGCTAAAAGTGACCCAGGATGAGTATGAATTAAGTTTTGTGGAAAAAGAATAATCCGTATTTTTAAATAGATAAAAAAGTAAATGTTATTTTTTGCTAATTTTAGTGATAGAAATTTAATATAAATTACCAAGTATTCTGGATTTATATACATGTAGGGGATGTATATTATAAATAGGTGAGCTTTTGTAATATAATGCAATTGGTCATATCACTATTTCTTGGTATAAGAACAGAACAATAATAAGAAAGGAGTATGGATATGAAAGTGAATACACGACGGTCTTTAGATATTACGGTTCTGGTGAGTGCTTCATGTATTATCACCTGTCTGATTTACTTATTAGGGCAAAACAGAGTCGTGCTCTTTTAAAAATAAAAACCACCTTCGGGTGGTTTTTATTTTCCAGTTGAGATTCGTTAAACCATATTAACCTTCAATCTGACAGGCTTCTGCGCAGGCACGACAGGCGCGGGCACAGTTTTGACAATGTTCATCTTCATGCTGGCCACATTCTTCGGCACACAGTTCACAGGCTTTGGCACACAGGTCCATGGCTAAATGATGTAGCTCCGAGTTGCGAATTTCAAAGGCAACACAGAGTTTGCAGGTTTCAACACAGTCCAAACAGCGCTGGATGCAGGTTCGCATCATCTGCACATGTTCTTCGTGTAAACAGGCATCTGCGCAGCGTTGACAAGCAACAATGCATTCCAGACAGGCCTGTATTGAAAGCGAAGATTGTTGAACGGATGAAAGATGCGGCAGCTGATTCATAAGCAGATCCTCGAATAAAGTCCGGTTGATATCAAAATTTATTGCGGTATTTCAATCCAGGTTTCTTGTACTTCTTGCAGGTTTTTAATCAGGATAATGCGCTGCTCACAAATATCACCCACCCAGGATAGCGGGATCAGATGTGCTTTGCCTTCGGCATCCTGACTTAATTGGATTCGATCTAAATCCAGAAACTGTTCAATTTGGCCCAGATGAACGCCGTTAGCGGTAAAGACCTCCGCATGTTGTTGCAGTTCATGATGACGAAACTTGGCCATACTGCTGCCTCAAGAACAGGATTTTTTCACTCTAATGCAAGCTATCGCACAAAAGATGAAAAGCAATAAAAGCGATACAAATCAGCGGCAGATATTCACGTCGTATTAAACGGTTACATGCTTTTAAATAGAATAAAGAGAGGTGTGGGTTTTATTTATATACAAGGGTATTTTATTTATGACAGTTTTGTCCTATTTATATCAGACAGTTTAAGTGGATAAACTACCTGATTTATTCTGATTTAAAACCGATATTTATTTATCGCTCGAAATCATACTTTTTAGAACATGATCGCGGTCAATAAAATGATGTTTTAATGCCGCCAGTACATGACCTATCAATAATAGGCCTGCTGCCCAGGATAAATAGATATGTAAGGGTTTAACGATGGCTAACAGCTCCGGATTGGCTTGTACCATTCGTGGAATTTCAAACAGATAAAGTACCGGTGCCGGATGACCGGCGCTCCAGCTAAATAAACAGCCGGTAATCGGCAAGGCCAGTAGCATAAAGTACAGAGCTAAATGACCCAGATGAGCCAGTTTTTGCATAAGTGGTGACATGGTGTCGGGGAGTTTTGGCACCGGATGGGTATAGCGCCAGAAAATCCGGATGACAATTAGGAAGATGAGCGTGGTGGCAATATTTTTATGCAATTTAATGACATCGCCTTTAAAGCTGCCATCTGCTTCATAACTCAAAAAGTTACCGCTATAAAAACCAATAATCCAGGCCGCTATAAAAATAATTGCCATAAGCCAGTGCAAGACTTGGGCGGTGCGGGTGTAGTAGAGTGATGTGTTATTCATATTCTAGAAGAGGATAAAAAGATCCGTTTTATCCTAATCTGTTCTTGTTTGCTCGGAAACCGGACAAATCCAACGTAGCGTTCCAGATTTGGGGGGATCACACATTCATTCGATGACGGGTGATATGACAAACGAAAAAATTTGTGACTTATATAAACAATCGCAAGAGCGCTCATTGATCAATTCTGAGCTTCGATAAGAAGCTTGTAATAGATTGCGCTACTAGACGATTTATTGAGTTAAATCGCCCAGATGATCAGTGATCACGAAAGATAAGGGGCTTCTGGCTGCATATTAAATGATCTGCATCTGATCTCATCTTGAGGATTTCTTTTTTCAATCTGTTGAGTTGCGTCACAAAGCAAGTGCTAAAATACTGAAATTCGGCAGAGTTTCTCAGCAGTATCCTCAACTGCAAGCAAAGGAAAATACATGCAACCCAATGCACTCATAAAGTTCCATCACAGATTTAACATGCAAGGATTGGGCGGCTAATGCGATCACTTGCAATCAGTACACGGCTCGGTGGTTTCTACTTTTTCTATTACGCCATTGTTGGCACATTTATGCCATTTTGGAGCCTGTATCTGGAAGATCAGGGCTTCAATTATCAGGAAATCGGGATTCTGTCTTCCATTGCAATTATCACCCGTTTTTTTGCCCCTTTTATTTGGGGATGGATTGCCGATAAATCCGGTAAACGCATGTTGCTGGTGCGTATTGCCACCTGGATGGAAGCCTGTATCTGGTTCATGCTGTTTATCATTCCGAATAGTTTTCAGTCAGTCGCGTTGCTGATGCTAATTTTTAGCTTTTTCCAGAATGCCATTTTGGCCCAGTTTGAAGGGGTGACTTTATTCTGGCTGGGCGATCAACGTGAACAGCTGTATGGCAAGGTGCGTAAATGGGGATCGGTCGGTTTTATTGTTGCGGTATTTGGTATCGGTGCCTTGCTGGAAATTATTCCAATCTCCATGCTGCCGGTATTGTTGCTATGTATCGCGTTTCTGGCATTTATCTGGTCTTTTAGTATTAAAGAACCCAGCGCTGCACCAAGTTCCCAAAAACAGCTGGAGCCTTTGTGGCCAGTGTTAAAACGGCCTGTAGTGGCCTGTTTTTTCCTCATTGAGTTTATTCTGCTATTTTCGCATGCGCCGTTTTACAGTTTTTATAGCAATTATCTGAGTCAGGCTGGTTTTAGTACTTCAATAATTGGTTTGTTATGGTCAGTAGGCGTGATTGCGGAAATTATCATGTTTGCTTATGCAACCTTTTTCCTGTCGCGCTGGTCATGGCGAACGCTGGTGATGGCCTGTTTGCTGCTGACCGGTTTACGCTGGATTGTTGTTGGTTTGGTACCTGACAGTTTTATCGCCCAGTTTTTTGCCCAGACCATCCATGCCTTTAGTTTTGGCTTATTCCATGTGATTGCGATGCGGGTGATTTTTCAGAATTTTAGCTTGGGGCAGCAAGGGCGAGGGCAAGCCATCTATAGCACTATGTGGGGTATGGGTGTGGCGTTGGGAAGTATTCTGGCCGGTTATTATTGGGATATTTTTTCAGGGCAAACGGTCTTTATCTGGGCTGGCTTATCTACATTGCTGGGCTTGTTACTGGTCTTTGGTTTGCCGAAACAGCTGCAAAAACAGGCGTAGAAAAAGCCGGTCATATCGACCGGCTGTTGAATCAGGATATTCAAGTCTTTAAATTTTGATGTGTTGATATTGCGGGAACCACGGTTGAGCCTGTTCCAGTTGTGCAGCCAGTTGTAGTAATACATCTTCACGGGCAAAAGGTGCAATAAACTGAGAACCTAAAGGCAAGCGCTGTTTATTCCAGTACAGCGGCACAGACATCGCCGGTAAGCCGGTAATATTGGCCAGCTGGGTAAAAGGTACCCATTTCAGGTTTTCCCGTACAATCTGATCGACCAGTTTGCCTTGGGTTAACAGATGTGCCTGACCGACTTTCAGCAAGGCTTTTAACACCGGTTTTTGCCAGGCTGGGGTTTTAACTTCGCCATTCTGGGGAGCTACCGAGGCTGTGGCTGGGGTCAGATATAAATCATACCGGTCAAAGAACTGGTTCATTTGCGTGGTATAAACGCCCCAGTTATTCAGGTTGTGAATATAATCCAGCGCAGAGGTTTTGGCGCCAAATGCGGCCAGCGCCAGTGAATCCAGTTCAAAATCATCATCACGTGAAGGATACTGCGCGCGAATCTGGCTGAGCATATAAGAGAACTGGCTAAACCAGGTGGTAATAAAATCTTTGGCTAGTTGCATGCCATCAATAGCTGGCTGATCTTCAATTACTTCATGCCCAAGGCTGGTTAAGAGTTTTACAGTGTGCTCAATCGCCTGAATAGCATCTTTAGATACAGCGGTGCCAATTGGAGAGCGGGTGCTAAACGCAATTTTCAGTTTTTTTGGTGCTTGCTGCATCAGCTGCAGATATTGACCTTCCGGGCGCTGAATCTTAAATAAAGAGCTGTGTTCTTCGCCGTGGGTTGCATCAAGCATGGCAGCGCTATCCCGGACGCTGCGCGTCAACACATGCTGAATGGCGGCGCCGTGCATAGCCTCACTCATTGAGGGTCCCCATGGTGTGCGGCCACGACTCGGTTTTAAACCGAACAAGCCGCAATAAGAGGCGGGAATACGAATCGAGCCACCGCCATCGCCGGCACCGGCCAGTGACACAATACCGGCGGCCACAGCAGCCGCAGAACCACCCGATGAGCCTCCACTATTATGTTTTAAATGCCACGGGTTTTTACAGCTGCCCCAAGCATCCGGTTCGGTAATGCCTTTGATTCCGAATTCAGGAGTGTTGGTACGGCCAAAAGTCACAATTCCGGCCTGTTCCCAACGATTGACAATTTCAGCGTTTGTTTCGGGAATATAGCCCATTCTTTTTAAGCCTTGACAGCCATAAGAAGTTGGGTAGCCCGCATATTCCTGAAACAGGTCTTTGACCAGAAAGGGTACCCCAGCAAATGGACCAGACAATGGTCCTTGTACGCGTTGCTGGGCATGTTCATGCATCGGAATAATAATTGCATTCAGGCTTTTGCTTTGTTCGGCGCGTTGTACGGCCAGTTCCAGCAGTTCCGATGCCTGAATTTCTTTTTTTGCCACTAATTCGGCCAGCCCCAGACCATCATATTTTAAATATTCTTGTAACTTCATTTTCAATCCTGAAAATATAAATTGTCAGAAACTGTTGTAAGAGATTTTACGCAAAGTTGCAAGGCGAGATTAAAATTTAAACAGTAAAAATTAGCGATTTTGGGGCTTAAAAAAATTGTTGAGTTATGTTTATGCACTAAGTTTATTGCAAAAAATATGCTAACGTTAGCGGGTACTTTATATCATTGAATCAATGTATGAAAAAACTTTATCTCACCAGTTTAATGTTAGTATGTTGCACTGCCGTGATGGCCAATGAAACAAAAACGACAACAACAAATAGTGCTGCCGCAACCGCTGCAAAAGCGCCTGTCAATGCCAATACCGTTCGTGTCATTACCCGTCCTGAAATTGTGGGATTGTGGGGCATGGAAATTCCAAATAACCGCAAATGTATTGAATATTATAATTTTCGGGGTGATAACGATGTCATTATCAAAAGCGGTCAGGAATGGTCGTCTGGCATCTATGACTATCAGCCGGCAGAAGATCCGGCCAGCAGTTTACCTGCCTTAATCATGCAAATTAAATATGACAATAATGAGGTCGATTGTTCCGGTTATCAGGAAGATCAGACCGGGGAGATTTCACAATATTTTGTGCAATGGAAAAACCCGCATACTATTCATTTCTGTAGTAATGAAAAAGCCGAACAGTGCTTTGCCACTTTGCGCCGTGTTTTGCCTTAAAGCTGAAATTCAGCCATAAAAAAACCGCTGAAATCAGCGGTTTTTTTATTTTCACAAGGAAACGCTTAGGCTTCCTTGTTGGCACCTTCAAGCTGCTTTAACAAATGCTTTTCCAGGTAGTGAATATCCATTGCCTGTTTGCAGAAGTTTTCATCTTGCAAGATCAGATCTTTATGTAATGGAATATTGGTTTTCACACCGGTCAAAATCATTTCATCCAGCGCCTGACGCATGCGCGCAATACTGGTGCTACGGTCTTTACCATGCGCAATCAGTTTAGCGATCATCGAGTCGTAATAAGGCGGAATGCTATAGCCCGGATAGATATGTGAATCTAAGCGGATACCGGCACCACCAGACGCGTAGAAGTTTTCAATCTTGCCTGGTGATGGCAGGAAGGTTGATGGATCTTCCGCATTGATACGGCATTCAATGGCATGACCTTTCACCTGAACATCTTCCTGCTGAATGTCGAGGCCTAAACCACCGGCAACGCGCAGTTGTTGTTCAATAATATCAATACCTGTGACCATTTCAGTTACCGGATGTTCTACCTGAACACGGGTGTTCATCTCGATAAAGAAGAACTCGCCATCTTCAAACAGGAACTCGAAAGTACCGGCACCGCGATACTGCATCATCTTACAGGCGTTGACACAGGCTTCTAAAATATCTGCACGTGCTTGCTCTGGCAGGTTTGGTGCTGGTGCTTCTTCCAGAACTTTTTGATGGCGACGCTGTAAAGAGCAGTCACGGTCATACAGATGGATGGCATGGCCGTTACCATCGCCCAGTACTTGCACTTCAACGTGACGAGGCTTTTGCAGGAAACGTTCCATATAGACCGTATCATCACCAAACCACATTTCCGCATCACGCTGCGCCGCTTGTACCGATTCCAGCAGGGTATCGACACGTTCAACAATACGCATACCACGACCACCACCACCGGCAGCTGCTTTAACAATCAGTGGAAAGCCGATTTCTTTGGCTTCAGCCAGGGCATTTTGTGGTGTTACTGCATGGGCAGAACCTGGTACCGTCGGTACGCCGGCTTTACGCATGGCGGTAATGGCAGAAACCTTGTTCCCCATTAAGCGGATGTGTTCTGGACGCGGACCAATAAAGATAAAGCCTGAGCTTTCTACAATTTCGGCAAATTCCGCATTTTCAGACAGGAAACCATAACCCGGGTGAATGGCATCAGCACCGGTAATTTCTGCTGCGGTAATAATCGCAGGAATATTCAGATAACTGTCGCTGCTCGCGCCCGGACCGATACACACGGCTTCATCACAGAAACGTAAATGCATCAGGTCTTTATCGGCATCGGAATAGATACCGACAGTTTTGATTCCTAAAGTTTTGCAGGCCCGGGTGATGCGAAGCGCAATCTCACCACGGTTTGCAATTAAAACTTTTTGCAACATTGTGAGTCCCCGTGGTCTTAAGCGCGGTAGCGGAAGAGTGGTTGACCAAACTGAATCACTTCACCATTTTTAACTAGAATTTCTTCAATCACGCCGCTTTGAGTTGCTTCAATCGGGTTCATGATTTTCATGGCTTCGATAATACCTAAGGTTTCACCTGCAGAAACGGTTTGACCGATTTTCACAAAAGGTGCTTCACCTGGGCTTGGTGCTGCATAGAACACGCCAACCATTGGAGAAGTTTCAACTGCGCCACGTGGAGAAGATTTCGGTGCTGATGGCAGATCTGCTGCTGGAGCAGGCATTGCCGGAACTGCTGCCGCTACTACTGGACTGCGACGAGTAAGCGCAATCGCCTGATCGCCTTCTTTAACTTCAATCGCTTGTAAGTCAGATTCAATCATCAGGTCGATGAGTTTCTTGATTTTACGGATATCCATGAGACAGTATTCCTAATTAAGATTGCGAAGTGAGTTGAATTTTTTCGATAACGTAGTCAAGTGCAGCAGCATAGCCTTTTGCACCCAATCCGCAGATCACGCCTACAGCTTTATCGGACAAATATGAATGATGTCTAAATGCTTCACGTGCATGCACGTTAGACAGATGGACTTCAATAAACGGGATGGCAACGCCAAGAAGTGCATCACGTACTGCGACTGAGGTATGGGTCAGGGCTGCAGGATTAATAATGATGAATTGAACGCCTTCTTGACCTGCCTGATGAATTCGGTCGACAATGGCACCTTCCCAGTTACTCTGGAAAGTTTCTAGCGAAAATGATGCATTTTGCGCTTGTGTCATGAGCTGCTGATTTATATCCTCAAGGGTAAGGTGTCCATAAACCTCAGGTTCTCGCTTTCCTAGCAAATTTAAATTCGGTCCATGAATAACCAAAATGGTTGAACTCATCCAGCCTGCTCCAATTAATAAGTTGCAAATAGTCTTTGCAAGATGTCTGCAAAGTTTGCTTATTATGGCATGAAATTCCACATTTTTTTTATAATTTCTTTAAATTTACGTGAAAAGCATGTCGCAAAATATGGCTATATCATGCAAACTTTGCATACAATTCGCAATGTTAAAAGATTCCAAATTTGCACGAAATTACGGTTTTTTACATTGTAATGAGAATTGACCAAAACCATTCACAGGTTTGCCGCAAAATAGTTTGATGAGTTTAAGCCCAAGTAGATGGCCTGCATGTGCATCCGGTTTTATCTCTGGATTTCCCCCGGAATGCTATCCCTGAATTTGGGGAGTTTTTATCCTCCTCCTGATTTCTATATTGAATTGGCCGCGTTTTAAAATTTATACCATTCAATATATCTGCTGAGAGGTTGCCGCTATAGATTCTGTTTTATCTGGCTTTAAACTACCGTGTTGCTATCTTTATTTATTATTGAATTACAAATATTTATCTTTATTCTGTGCTTGGGATATAGTAATTCGATCAGTCATTAGCGTGCTGTTTAGATCAGTTTAGCATGTGCTTAATAGTTGGGCTGATCTTTCAGATAGAGGGTGTATTCGAGTATTTAAAGCACCAATAGGAAAAGAGCAATCCTGATCATGGATAGTCATTGTGACGAACACGAGAGCAGGTTGAAGTCAAAAGCGTTAGATTTATTTTCAGGAAGTCATTGACCAATTCTTTCATTGAAAAAGACAGTTTCGTGTCTTTCTGTACGAAAGCCGTTCAGGCAAGGTTGGCAAAATTTGATAGTTCACGTATTGCCTAAACTGATTTGGCGAGTAGGGCCTTGATTTTAGAATTAAAAAATAACAGTATTGCTTTAATTAAGGGGAAATCTTCTTAAAAGCGACAAATATCTTAATTTAGCCTAAGTAAGACAGATCTATCTAATTCAGCCTGTGACAACTCTGTATCGGCGAAGTGCTGTATAAATAGACAAATAGCCCTGATGTGCTAAGATAAAGACATATTACACACAGTGTGAATAGGAGTTGTCCAATGACAGCTTATACGATTATGAAAGCAGGCAAGGTGGAGGATGATATGATTCCAAAACTGGCGATTCACGCATTTCGTGATGCCTTTAAGCAGGCATGTGCGTCTTCAACTGTGGTGTATGTGAAAGATCAGCAACTGGTACAGCGCCAGCCGAATGGTCAGGAAAGCGTAATGAAAGATGTATCGGCGGCTTATCGTAGTGCGCAGCATCTTCCAAAAACCTTGACACGCAAAAAGAAATTACAGACCGTTCACTAATTTATGCCACAACCCCGCATCAGAATGTTTGCAGGTCCGAATGGTTCAGGAAAAAGTACCATTAAGGAATATTTGTTGCCCCATCATATTGGGGCATATTTAAATGCAGATGAACTCGAATATCAGCTTAAACACTCTGCAGTTTTGCATTTGGACCATTATCATCGGGCATTGAATGCAGCTGCTTTAATTTCCTTTCTAGAACAAAAACAACGACCGCAGGCAAATACATGGGTGCCTTTATTACGTCAGCCACCGGTACTGATTAGTGCAAGCTGCGTACAGTTTGATCCTGCGGAAATCGACTCCTATTTATGCGCGCGTATTATTGATTATATTCGCCTGGAGTTTTTACGTTTAAAGGTGAGTTTTACCTTTGAGACGGTGATGTCGCATATTTCCAAAGTGGAATTTTTACATGAGGCAAAACGTCAGGGATTTAAAACCTATCTGTACTATGTTTCCACGGTTGATCCGCTGATTAATATTGCACGGGTGCAGTATCGCGTAGAGAAGGGCGGGCATGGCGTGCCTGAACAGAAGATTAAACAGCGTTACTACCGCAGTATGGATTTATTAATGCAGGCGGTGGATGCCACAGATCGAACCTACTTTTTTGATAACTCGACGGATGGTCAAGCCGCATCTTTTCTGGCCGAGATTGAAAATGCCGAGCTGTTAAAAATAAATCCCGAGGCGCAGGTGTTGCCAGAGTGGTTTGTAGAGAAAGTTTTAAATGCTTTTGAGTAAGTCAGTTCACTTGGATGGGTACTCATCTCTATTTCTGATCAGCAGCTTTAAAATGCCAAGAAATTAAAGCCAAACTACATAATATTCTGCCGAAGTACAAAATTCCCCGAGGATATATTCGGGGGATTTGCCCAACTATCAAGATCAGCTAATTAATTCACATGATTTTTCTAGCAAACTGTTTTCCATTTACGACCTGTAAGGCGGTTTATTAAACTAAAATAGTCTTTATCCAAGTCCTATTTTTAGAGATGTGCTGGCCGCGCTAAGCCTCTAGTCAGTGGAAGCTTTTTTATTTTCCTTATTTTTTAAACGCTTCATTCTCATTCCTTTATCCCTAAAATAGCCTAAGCAATACTCTCCTTAATCAGCAAATGACAACGCAAAAGCCAGAATAAAGGAAGGGGGGAGGATGGTTAGCTCTTTGTAAGAAAGGATAGCTATTTATTGATATTTTATATATTATAAAAACATATAATGTTTTGGGTGTATGGCGATGCATGATTTCCTGATTGCGTTTTTAGGTGGTCTTTTATTAGGGGCCGCCGTGGTCGGCTATTTATATGTGAACGGACGAATCGCAGGGATTAGTGGTTTGCTGGCTCAGGTGATGCAGCCAAGCACCATCTTTAAAACACCGGCGCTGTGGTTTTTATTGGGACTGTTTGTTACGCCGTTTATTTATGGAATCTGGCAGCAGCCACAGATTGAACTTGACGCCAGACCACTCATGATGGTGGTGGCCGGTATTTTGGTTGGTTTTGGGACCCGTTTAGGTTCGGGTTGTACCAGTGGTCATGGTATTTGTGGAATCAGCCGTTTATCCAAACGTTCGATGGTAGCGACCTTGACCTTTATGCTGACGGGCGTATTGACAGTGTATGTCATCCGCCATATCACAGGAGCATTCTAAAATGAAAAATATCTGGGCGTTTCTATTTGGCGGATTATTTTCATTGGGCCTGATGATTTCGGGTATGTCCAATCCGGAAAAAGTACTAGGTTTTCTGGATATTTTTGGGGATTGGGATGCCAGTCTGGCTTTTGTGATGATGGGTGCCATCGCCGTGGCTTTTATTCCGTTTCAAAAGGCAGTACGTCAGGCCGAACCTAAGACGGTGTATCATGAGGCCATTGAGTTACCGCGGCAAAATCAGCTAGATTCTAAACTGATTATCGGCAGCGCTTTGTTTGGGATTGGCTGGGGAATTGCCGGCATTTGTCCTGCACCTAGCTTTACGTTAATTGGTTTGGGCTATTATCAGGCGCTGTACTTTATTGCTGCGATGATGTATGGCATGTATCTCCATCATCGACTTTTAGGGAAAAAATCATGACCGCTACGCCAGTTGTACAACATTTTTTTGACAAAGAGACCAATACATTCAGCTATGTAGTGACCGATCCAGCCACGCAGCAATGTGCAATTATTGATAGCGTCTTGAATTATGATGCGGCTTCAGCATCTACCTCGACTGAAGGTGCAGACGCAATCATTAGCTATATTCAGCAAAATAGCCTAAGCGTTGAGTGGATTTTAGAAACCCATGTGCATGCAGATCATCTGACCGCAGCCCAGTATTTAAAAGAAAAGCTCGGTGGAAAAATTGCCATCAGTAACAAGATTATTGTGGTGCAGGATACGTTTGGCCGTATTTATAATCTGGATTTGAAATATCTGAATGCGCATCAAGCCTTTGATTATCTGTTTGATGATCATGAGCAATTCAGTATTGGTGAATTAACGGCCTACAATATTCCAACACCAGGGCATACACCGGCCTGTTTAAGCTATGTGATTGGTGATGCAGTCTTTGTCGGCGATACCTTGTTTATGCCGGATTATGGTACTGCACGCTGCGATTTCCCGAAGGGTAGTGCAGAGCAACTGTTTGATTCTGTGCAAAAACTGTATAAGTTGCCAGCACAGACACGGGTATTTTTATGTCATGACTATCTGCCTGAAGGGCGTGAGGTCTTTATACACGAAACCAGTATCCAGCAGCAAAAAGCCGAGAATATCCATATTCACGATGGCACGCAAAAAGCTGAGTTTGTAGAAATGCGTAATCGCCGTGATGCCGGTTTATCGATGCCAAAACTGATTCTGCCTGCCATTCAGATCAATATGGTGGCCGGACATTTCCCTGAACCGGAAGCCAATGGCACGCGCTATCTGAAACTGCCACTCAATTATTTCAACAAATAAACTGGATCGGCCAATGCTTTCGTGCAACTGGCCGATATTTTTGGCCTGATACAAAATAGCCTAAGCAAAAATACAATTTTAATAAAACACTTATCCTATAATATCGAGAAAGCCAAAACCGATGCATACAAGGAATCAAAAATGCTGCTCAATTTCCAGACTTCACAACAACATCTATCAAGCACCGACATTCCGGTTGTTCTTATTCATGGTTTATTTGGCAGCCTGAGTAATTTGGGTATGTTGGCACGTGCGTTACAGGAACGTTATCCGGTCATTCAGATTGATGTGCGTAACCACGGAAAATCGGAACATTGCCAGAGCATGAGCTATACCGAGATGGCGCAAGATGTACTGGAAACCCTGGATGCGATTCAGGTACAAAAATTTATCGTGATTGGCCATTCCATGGGCGGAAAAATTGCCATGCAACTGGCTGACCTTGCACCAGAGCGGGTAGAAAAACTGGTAGTGCTGGACATGACCCCATTTGCCTATCAGGAAAATCATCATGATCAGGTGTTTGATGCGCTATTTGCCGTCAAAAAAGCACAAGTAGAATCACGCCAGAATGCCACCCAGATTATGCAGCAGCATTTGCGTGAAGATGCGGTGATTCAGTTTTTGATGAAATCGTTTAGTAAAGGGCAGTGGTTATTTAATGTCGATGCACTTTATGCATCTTATCCGAAAATTTTATCTTGGCAGCCAGTCCAGGTGGATGCACCAAGTTTATTTATTCGTGGCGGTGCATCTCCATATTTATCTAAACCGGAACACTATGCTGCCATTGAACAGCAGTTCAGTCAGGCCAGCATTGAAACTGTTGAAAATGCGGGCCATTGGCTGCATGCAGAGAAAACTGCTGAAGTGGTTGATAAAATCCAGCAGTTTTTATCTGCATAAGCCCGGTATTGTTTTAATCAAGTGCATTGGCCATCAACTGACCTTCCGAGGTCAGCTTTTCTGCCATTTCCCGGGTTTTCTTTAAGCCTGGCATCCGGTATTCGGTATGGCCATAATCTTTAATGGATTTCCAGCGGCCACCCCAGGTCAGGCCGACCGACTCCGCCACCTCACCATACAGTTCATAACCGCGCATTGCCCACGGGTCACGCTCGGAAATTACCACTTTGCCATTGCGTTTAAAGGCCACATCGGCGGCTAAACCAAATTGATGATAGCTTTGATAACCACGGGCACGGGTGGTGTTTTTATTTTTGGACAGCGAGTTTTGTCGCTCCGGACTACGATACCCCTCCAATAGCACCAGCTCATAGCCATGGCGTTCTTTCATGATTTTAAACACCATCAGCAGGCGCTGTTTATAACGCGGATTCATCTTATGCCACTTTCGGTCAGCGCTCACAATTGATGGATTGACATGAGAATGAGCATGTAGATCTTCCACCGCTGGATCATAACTATGCTGATCTGCCGGCACAGACGCCCACTGATTTTCCAGTTGCATGGCCTCAACCACGGCGGCTTCAACCAGTGCTTCTTCTACTTCAGGTGGTGGCGACAGCATTTCACCTTCAAGCAGGGCATAAACTTGAGGATCGACTTCTCTTAAATAGTCGGCTTCAATTTTGGTGGCGCTAATCGGGCGGGTAAAGGCAAACAGGATGATGCTGGAAAACAGAAAAAATCCGGCAATCAGAATCCACCATTGCTGAATATGCCAATGGGTTTGAGTCTGTTCTGCTGCAGCCGCATGATTAAACTGTTGAGCCAGACTTTTCACCGAGCTCAACTGTTTTTTGCTGTTGGGAATAAGTGCCTGAAAACCGGATAATACCTTGGCCCGCAGTTCATAAGACAATAGCAGTGCCAAACTGCAGGCAACAAGCACAAAGGCAATAAAAATAACCGCAATCATGGATGAACGGCAGTGTCCTGTACGCTTACAGTTTCAACTTTTTCTACCGGTTTACGGGTGACCGAAATTTGGACACTGGCCTGTGGTGTTTCTTCTGGTTCTACGGCGGCCATTGGCACCACAACCGGTGCGGCCGGTTTAGCAGGACCAGCTTTGGCTGGTGCTGGAGCTGGTTTTTGTACAGATGGCTGTTTTGCTGTCGCCACAGGAGTACTGGCCATGTCTTGCGGAAAGTTCGGAGCTACACGCGCTTGATTTGGCGCAGGCTGGGCAGTAACTTTTGCTGGTTGATGGGCAAAGATTTTACTTAAATCACCATCATTGGGTTGCTGAAACTCAACCGGATGTTCAGCCTGCACATCTTCGAACTCGTCAAAACTGCCAGAGTGATCGGTCATCTGGTTTTTTAATTCTTCCAGTTCTGCCGGCAGTTCCGATGGAGTAGCCGCTGGCGCGGCCATTGCCTGAGTGGACTCTGCTAGTGTTGTCGATGGCTGGCCTGCATAAAAATAGGCATAACCGGCTAAACCGGTGACCACGACCCCCGCCACAAAACCGCCCAGACTATATAAAAGTGGCGACGGCGATTTTGGCTTGTTACTTTGTAAAATCCGTAATGAAGTTTGTTTTTCGTTTGCCATGTTTTATCTAAATTTTATGGTAAATGAATGGTGATATGCGCCTGTTCCGTTGGTGCAGTAATCACGTTTTGATATTGGCTCATTGCGCTATTATTCTGGTTGGACAGCATGTAACGCAGGCCGGCAAAGGACAATAAGGCAAAAAGGGCTAAGAACAGCAAAATCCAGAAAAAAGGTAATTCACGGTGAATAATATGTTTGATCTGATCCGGTAAGGCGGCAAAAGGCGAAAACGCGGTTTTCTTGCCTTTCAGATAATCAATTTCATCGCCAACACGCGCCACAATATGGTTCAGCGCTTCCATCGACTCAATACGATATTTGCCCTGAAAGCCCAGCAGCATGCAGTAATGATAAACCTCTAAAGCCGCCAGACGTTCTTTGCCACGACTTCTGAGCTGTTCCAGCATTTCAAAAAAGCGATAGCCGGCCAGCTGCGAACCGAACAGATTGAGTTGTAGGGGATTAATCAGCCAGTGATTCTGCAAATCAAAAAATTGCGGGTCCTGCTGGGTCACAATGGTTTCATCCAGCAAGGCACAATACGCATATTTGGCATCGTGAATATCATCGGCTGAAAACTGCAGTTTTTTTGCCTGGGTTTCAAAGCGGTTCAGCATATCCATGATTTTTTCACGGAATGCTTCAACATTGCCTGGCACATACTGGTTCTTGATCAAGAACACAATATAGAAGCCGTCATGAAGTAAATCGACCAGATTGGCACTATTGCTAATTTTCGGGTTGACCTGTGGTGGGGTCAGACCAGTACCAATCTGACCATCATCAAATAAGGAAGGTGCATGATGTGGAGTATTCATGAAAAAATGTCCTTAACCGTTCATGACAGCAATAAGTTCAATAGAAAGATCCTGGAAGCCGGCCGGCACATAGATACAGATCGATTCCGAGTCGAGCATGCGTTGATACAGGTCATTATTCGGCTCAATTTCAAAATAGCTCACTCCGGAACGTACCGGAATAGCGGTCGGAACCTGCATCAGGTGATGAATTGGAATAGCCGGTAAGGCAGCCATCACGCGCTGTTCAACATCAACCGTATTACCGACTTTAAAACGCAGTGGCACAATCTGGATCAGTTCATGCGCCTGCATCATCGAGCTGGACACGGCAATATACAGACGGGTATCGCGGGTGATTTTGTCGGATTCCAGACTGCCGACCCAATAAGACGGACGGATTTCTTTCAGGGCGATGCTGATATAACGGCTGGAAATAATGGTATCCAGCAATTCTCTGAGGATGACATCCAGCTGTTCAAAACTGTCCTGTAGCTGATGATGCTTATAACGCGGC
Organism: Acinetobacter sp. CIP 53.82; assembly: GCF_000369465.1. Classification (NCBI taxonomy): domain Bacteria; kingdom Pseudomonadati; phylum Pseudomonadota; class Gammaproteobacteria; order Moraxellales; family Moraxellaceae; genus Acinetobacter; species Acinetobacter sp. CIP 53.82. The sequence continues at coordinate 859,704 of NZ_KB850045.1, forward strand.
AACTGATCGACTTCATAGGCCGTCGAGAAGGTCAGCAAAGAACCGGTTAAACGTAATAATTCAAAAAATAGACGTTCCGGATGAATCTGGGGATATTGCAGAACATGACTTAAAGTCGCATGTGCAGTATTTAAGGCATTCACCAGCCAGAACGAAACAATATCGCCAGAACGGAACTCAATCAGTTTCTGTTCATTTTCCCGGTTATTGGTTTGAATGGTTTTGATTTTGGCTTTAATCACATTCAAGGTACGGCGCAGGCCTTGCAGCAGGCTGTCGCTCGATTCAATATGTAAAATTGGTGGAATAAATTTGCGCTCAAACTCGAAATGGCCGGAACTGTGGCGTTTGATTTTGGCCACCGGCAAATAGATAAAGCCATCCATTTCATGATTTGGTTCAAACTGGGCATCCAGCAGTTTAAATTCGGCACGGCGTTTCAGCAGGGTAATATCTGCCGGGGTAGCGTCGGTGAATAAATCATGGGTTTGAGTGAGATGTGAATGGTAACGGCCCGGTTGAGCGCCAGATTCAAACACCACATTATTTTTATTTGGCTGTACAATCGGTAGCGCTAGATAAACCAGCATTTCACCACGCAGATTCAGGTCATCCAGCTGTACCGGTTCAGGTAGTAAATCACGTGCTGGCGCCTGATAGATTTCTCCATCTTGCCACAGCATTTCAATACTTTCTAAAGCCAGCACATGGGTATTTAGCTGAGCTTCATCAAACTTTATAGATTGCACACCATAAGCAAATGGAATGGTGGAACGAACAGTATGGTTCAGGCGCTGTTCATGATAGCTGTCTTGCAACTGAAAATGTTGCGGGCGTAAAAATAAGCCTTCGCCCCAAAGAATTTTATCTGCTTTAAACATGGCACTTACCAATCACTATTTGTTTCATTAGAGCTTTGCACACCCAGTAATTCCTGAATATTTTCAAGCGGGTTGTCATTTTTAATTACCTGAGTCAGCCATTCATGCAGCGGCATCTGACTCCATTTAATGGTTTTTTGCAGCATGTAGCTGACCGGGCTATGGGGTTCATTGGCCTGAAAGTAATCGGCAATTTCCTGTAAAACCTGCATGGCCTGTTCGCGGTTGGCCAGATGGTTTTGAGGTTGCGGTTGAAAACCGGTCGGTGCATTCATGATGGGCATCGCTATGGCAGGGGCTGCTGTAGCATTGATGGCATCAGCAGTCACAATGTTATTCTGTTCAGATGCTTCAACCAGAGTCTGCGCGGCAAAGGCATCTGTTTTATATAATTTTTTAAGCGTGGAATGAATCGAATCGAGCTGTGAGTCAATGGCGGCAAAACTTGGTGCATCCAGGCCCATCAATTGATCCAGTACTTCTTTTAAACTTGACCACTGCTGCAAAATGTCCAGAAAGTGCTGGTAATTCTGGTATTGCAGCGACTTCGAGGTATTCAACAGCGCCTGATCAAACTGCTCCAGCTGTGGCGTGGCTGCTTGATCAGATGAATCTTCACTTTGCTTGCGACGCAAATTGTCCTGATACAGAAAATTGTCATAATCACGCAGGCTCAAGTGAGGTGCAGTCACAATCGGCACGGTTTTAATCAGCACCGGAATCTGGTTAATCAAACCTTGCAATAAACCAATACGCTGATCCAGATCATCATCTTCAATTTCCGGATGCAGCTGCAACCAGTATTCATTCAAGCTTCGATGGCTGAGTTGAATAGCCTGAGCAATGCCCTCAAAGCCATACAAATTGCTCCATGCTTCCAGCAGCCAGCCATATAAACGGATATCCTTGGTTTTACTTTCCAGTAATTCAGTCGATTTGCTATGTACAAAACCCCAGTCGGCCTGTTTGGGTTCGGAGACCCAATCGCCCTGATCGAGAAGCGGATCATCCTGAGTTTTAGCCTTTTTAATGGCATGAAACTCATTGGAAAAAGAATAGTCTTCTCCACAAGGCTGTTCGGCAGAAATGGGGTGTAACAATACATCGAGGTTGAGGTTCATTGCTGTTCTGAATCCTTGATTACGCTTCAGTCATCTTTGCTTTTTTACTGCTTCGTTTTTTGGCCGTTTTTTGTTCCGGATCGAGCTGATAGATGATTTCATCGTCTTTGACATCAATATGAATCAGTTGCGGAATTTTTTGCTCAGCCAGTGCCATCAGGATTTCTGTCGCCAAAGCCGGAAGCACCGAAGAATTCAGAATATTGTCGACATTACGTGCACCACTATCGACTTCGGTACAGCGACTCAGCAGTAATTCGATTAAATCGTCGGAATAGCTGACTTTGGTCTGGTACTGCTGTTCCAGACGCGCGGTAATTTTACCGAGTTTGTGCTGGATAATTTGCACCAGTAAATCATCATGCAATGGGTAATACGGCACAATCCGCATACGTCCTAAAAAGGCCGGTTTGAACTGCTTGTACAAACTTGGTTTCAGCTTTTCAATCAGCTGTTCTGCGCTTGGCCATTCATCTACCGGCAGCGGCAGGCAACTTTGCATGATGGCGCCGGAACCGGCGTTAGAGGTCAGCAGGATAGTGGTATTTTTAAAGTCAATCAGGCGACCTTCACCATCTTCGAGCATGCCTTTATCAAACACCTGATAGAACAGTTCCTGCACATCACTATGCGCTTTTTCAATTTCATCGAGCAGGACCACGCTATACGGATTACGACGTACGGCTTCCGTCAGCACACCGCCTTGACCATAACCCACATAACCCGGCGGCGCACCTTTTAAAGATGAAACCGTATGCGCTTCCTGATATTCCGACATGTTGATGGTAATCAGATGCGATTCACCACCGTATAACTCATTGGCCAAGGCCAGGGCAGTTTCAGTTTTACCAACCCCACTTGGGCCGACCAGCAGGAATACGCCTTGCGGTTTGTTTGGATCTTCCAGCTTGGCTTTAGAGGTTTTAATGCCTTGCACCAGCTGATGCAGGGCATAGTCCTGCCCCATAACACGCTCAGAAAGTTTATCTTCTAAGGTCAGAACCTGCTTGATTTCATCATTAACCATTTTTCCGACAGGAATACCGGTCCAGTCCGAGATAATTTCATTAATAATCTGGGCATTGACGCGTTCAAATACCAGTGGATGTTGACCTTGCAGTTGCTGCAACTGGCTGCGTAACCGCTGCATCTGGGTCTGGCTGTTTTCATCGGCTTCGGTCTGCTGTTCTAGCATCTGAATCTGTTGAACCAGTTCCAGTTCTTGTTGCCATTGCTGCTGGGTGGCCGAAATTTCCTGCTCAAGAGCAGTAATTTTCTGATTTAAACCGTCTAAACGTTCATGATGAATCGGGAAGTGTGCATGTTCTTTTTCAACAATTTCGCGTTCAAGTGTTAAATTGTGCAGCTGCGCCTGTAACTGATCGAGTTTCACCGGCTGGGCATTTTGAGTCAGCGCCACACGTGCAGCGGCGGTATCTAATACACTAATCGCTTTATCCGGGAGCTGGCGACCACTGATATAACGATGTGAGGCATGCACAGCCGTGACAATTGCTTCATCATCAATATTCAGCTTAAAGTGATTGGCCATCACCGGAATCATGGCGCGCAGCATATCAATTGCGACTTCTTCAGTTGGCTCTTCAACTTTGACCACCTGGAAACGGCGGCTGAGCGCGGCATCTTTTTCAAAATACTGTTTATATTCGGCCCAAGTGGTGGCCGCGATAGTACGTAACTCACCACGAGCCAGTGCTGGTTTCAGCAGGTTAGCGGCATCATTTTGACCGGCCTGACCACCAGCACCAATTAAGGTATGCGCTTCATCAATAAACAGGATAATCGGATGGGTTGACGCCTGAACTTCCTGAATCACCTGTTTTAAGCGGTTTTCAAATTCACCTTTAACACTGGCACCAGCCTGTAACAGGCCCATATCCAGCACATGCAGATGCACGTTTTTTAGCGCATCGGGTACCTGATTATTGGCAATCTTAAGTGCCAAACCTTCTACCACCGCAGTTTTTCCGACGCCTGGTTCGCCCGTTAAAATCGGGTTGTTCTGACGGCGACGCATTAAAATATCCAGCATCAGGCGAATTTCAAATTCACGGCCAATCACCGGATCAATCGCGCCTGTTCTAGCTTTTTCGGTCAGGTTAATGGTGTATTGATCCAGCGCAGGCGTTTTTTTGCTGTTTGGTGCAGGCTCGATAGCTGTGACGCTTTCAGTTTCAGCCGTTTCCGGAGCGTGAGCGGTTTCATTTTCGACACTTTTAACACACACATCTAAAAATTTGTGCTTCATGGTGTCAATTGGGAACAGGTCAAACAGGCTCGAAGCACGCACCGCAATCTGATAAAGATCAGGTGCGGTTAGCAAAGCGACCAGTAAATGACCGCTGCGAATTTGCGGATTTTGCTCGGCCGAGGCCAATAACCAGGCCTGCTCCAACAGACGAATGATAGATTTTGCAAAGATAGGTGTACGATAATTACCCTTTGGCAGGTGACTGACACTTTCTTTTAAATCATGAATCAGGTCATCTTTTAAAATTTTATATTTATTGAGAAGGAGACTCAGGTCATTTTTATGGTCTTGGGTTAATAATTCTAGGAAAAAGTGTTCTATTTCAATTTCGTAGTTCTGCTGATTAATACAGGCATTGGCAGACTTTTCTAAGGCTGTTCTGGCATGACTTGATAGTTTATTAATCAAAATTTTTAAATTATTCATAACACGCTCTAGTTATAATTCCAGTCCAAATGGATTAAAGTAGCGACCATGGGCTGAACATCGTTTTCAGTAAATAAAATAAATTTTACTTACATATCAATAATTTGTATTGATATAAATATTGGGGTTGTAGTATTCTACCTAAAATTTTTTCAAAAATGAAAACAAATAAGACAAAAATAATTTCACTGGAAACAAAAATATGACAATTATTGTCGATAGTTGGCAGAATTTGTCTTGACGCCAGAAGTTTATTTTTTGTTAAATTTGCGCGATGTTTTTTTTTGATAAAAATTGTTCGTGTTCAGTTTTCAAATACACCCATTCACTATAAATGAATTTAGAAATTAGAGGCTCGTTTTGAAAAAAAGTATTCTTCTTTTTCCCCTAATGGCTACACTTTGTGCCACCCCAATTGCTTATGCAGATGAGCAGATTGAGCTAAAACGAGGCTGTATCAAGGATTATCCGCTGGTTAAGGGAGAAACTGATCAGGCATTGTTGGGGATTTATCAGCAAGTGTGTGCCAAAGAAAATAAAAAAAATCAAGAGGTGAAACAAGAACTGCAAGTTCAAGCCGCAAAGCGTTTTCAGGAACTTGGTAAAAATATGAAGACCCTGCAGCTGGTAGAACAGCTGGAAAACCAGGGCGTACGCCATCCTGACCTGACCGATGCGCACTTTTTAGCAGGCGTTTCGATTGCCAAAAATGCCTTAAATTATATGCGTACCGAGCAAATGCGCTTTTTATCTGACGAAGTGACCTATCCAGCGGCCAAGGAATTATCGGATACTATCCGCGCTTCAGTGCCTGCTCCGGATACCAGTTCTGCCAAGGCCATTACCGATGCATCGCTTGCCAAAAAAGCTGCAGCCCAACGGGCCGCAGCGCGTAAAGCAAGCAGTAATGCAAGTCGTGCCAAAACTACACGTACCGCATCGACCAAGGCAGCAACTGCAACAAGAACAACTGCTCCGGCAGCAAAACCAGCGGCTTCAAATAATCCATTTGAATCGCTACGAAAATAATAAAACAGGATCACTGTATTATGGCTAAACGTGAAAGTGTACAAAAGAAACTTCAGCGCATTCGTCCTCCACGTGTTCAACTGACTTATGATGTTGAAGTGGGTGATGGCAAAGAAGTGAAAGAATTACCTTTTGTGGTAGGGATATTGGGGGATTTCTCTGCTGCTTCTGAACTGGAAAAGACCAAATTAAAAGATAAAAAATTCATTAATGTTGACCTGGATAACATTGATGAAGTGATGGAATCTTTGGCGCCACGCGCAGCATTTGATGTGGAAAACACCTTAACCGAAGAGGGCGGTCGCATGTCGGTGGATCTGACCTTCACTTCCATGGAAGATTTCCGTCCGGAAAGTGTGGTACAACAGGTTGATCCGCTGCGTAAACTGGTCGAAGCACGTGAGCGTTTAACCGATTTGCGTAATAAGATTTCCAATAGCGAACGTCTGGAAGATCTGCTGGATGAAGTATTAAAAAATACTGACCAGATTCGTAAATTAAGCGCGGAGGCAGATCATGACTAATGCTCAGGCCGTTCAGGCGCAAACCCAGACTGCAGAAGAACTGACTTTGCTGGACTCCATTGTCGAGCAAAGCCGGATTGCCCGCAATGAAGAAGAACATGACCGTGCCAAAAGCCTGATTGGTGAACTGGCCAAAGAAGTTATGGCCGGGACAATTACCGTTTCTGAAAACATGACCTTGTCAATTGACAAGCGTATTGCTGAAATTGATGCGCTCATTTCTGCCCAGCTCAGCAAAATCATGCATCATGAACAGTTCCAGAAAATTGAATCGACCTGGCGCGGTTTATATTATTTCTGTCAGGAAACACCGTCGAATCCGCTGATTAAAATCCGCATGCTGAATACGACCAAAAAAGAACTGGTCAAAGATTTCCAGGGCGCGACTGATTTTGATCAGAGTACCTTGTTCAAGAAAATCTATGAAGAAGAGTATGGTTCATTTGGTGGTGCACCCTATGCGACTTTAATTGGTGACTTCGAGTTTGACCGTACGCCTTCAGATATGTATCTGCTGGAGCAGATTTCGCACGTGGCTGCGGCATCGCATGCACCATTTATTTCTGCGGCAAGTCCTAGCATTCTGGGGCTGGAGTCGTTTACCGATATTGACCGCCCGCGTGATGTATCCAAGATTTTCGAAACTGCAGAATATGTACAGTGGCGCTCATTCCGTGACAGCGAAGATTCACGTTATGTCGCATTGACCATGCCGCGTGTATTGGGCCGTTTACCATTCCATCCGAAAGATGGTGCAGCCACTGAAGGCTTTAACTTTATTGAAGAAGTGTCTGGCCAAAACCATGATGAATACTTATGGATGAACGCGGCTTATGCCTTTGGTACCCGTTTAACCAATGCCTTTGATATGCATGGCTGGTGTGCGGCAATTCGTGGCGTTGAGGGTGGCGGTCTGGTCGAAGGCCTGCCGGTTCATACCTTTAAAACCAGCGATGGTGAAGTGGTCTTCAAGTGTCCAACTGAAATTGCCATTACTGACCGTCGTGAAAAAGAATTAAGCGATTTAGGCTTCATTCCACTGGTGCATTGCAAAAATACCGACTATGCGGCGTTCTTCGGTGCGCAATCTGCACAAAAACCGAAGAAATACGACAGCGATAGCGCCAATGCCAACTCGGCCTTATCTAGCCAGATTCAGTACATTATGGCGGTTTCACGTATTGCCCATTATTTAAAAGCCATGATGCGCGACAAGGTCGGCAGCTTTGCCTCTGCTGGCAATGTTGAAGCCTTTTTAAATGATTGGTTATCGCAATACGTCTTGCTTGACGACGGTGCCTCTCAGGAAGCGAAAGCACAGTATCCGCTTCGTGAAGCATCGGTAAAGGTTGTAGAAAATCCTGCTCAGCCGGGACACTACAAGTCTGTGGTTTTCTTAAGACCGCATTTCCAGTTGGATGAGTTGTCGGTTTCTTTGCGACTTGTTACTGAGTTACCTCAGTCCTCAAATTGAGGCAACTTATAATAACTTTTAACTAAAACAGGAAAATTTATAAAATGAAAGATATCTACGTACAGTTTCGAGGGAAGTATAAAGTTGATGGCGAATCGCGTGACGCAGAGCACAAAGATTGGCTAGAAGTAAATTCTTGGGCGCACAATATCCGTCAGCCTAAATCAGCGACTTCTTCAAGTGTAGGTGGTCATACTGCTGAGCGTGTAGAACACTCCGACATGGTTTTTGTTAAAGATTTGGATGCTACCAGTCCAAAACTTTGGGAAGCATGTTCTGCGGGTTATACCTTCGATGAAGTACAGATCGATTTCTATCGTGCTAACGGTGACAAGCGTATCAAGTACCTGCAAATCAAACTGAAACATGTACTGGTTTCAAGCGTAACGCCAACCGTAAATGAAGAAGGTGTTCCAACTGAATCATTCGGTTTGAAATATGCTGCAGTCGAGTGGACTTATAACCAGCAAGATATTAACGGTACCCAAAAAGGTGCTGTTACTAAAAAATGGTCACTTTCAAATAACACAGCATCTTACGCTGCTTAATTTGTATGACCACGGGAGGCTGGCACTATGCCAGCCTCTACCTGATTTTATGCTTAATTAGTAACACATGAATTTAGACCAGCTTTATCCGTACGGTTTTAGAACTACATTATTTGACCGGCTTTTAACTACAGAAGATTATCATTTAAAGGGGCTGTCATTACATGAACTTCGCGAATCTGTCGCTGCAGATCTGGAAGACCTGCTCAATAGCCGCATGGCATCTTTGCATGAACAGATTGATGATTTTCCACTGGTCAAAAAGTCCATTATGCAGTTCGGGATTATTGATTTTGTCGGCTTATCGACCGCTAATCCAAGTGACCGCGATAAAATCTGCCAGTCTATTGCACAATCCATCGCGGCACATGAACCGCGTTTAAGACAGATTAAAGTTGAAATGTTATTAGATGAACAGGATATGGGGGCATTGTGCTTGAGTATTCAGGCCTATATCAATATTCATCCTTTATATGAACCTGTGATTTTTGATGCTTTATTAAAACCAACAACACAACAATATGTTATTTCGGCACGTGCATAAGTGGGATTTCTGTGATTGAAGACTTGTTACCTTATTACGAAAAACAGCTGCAAGAATTCGGCCAGCAATCTCGTGAATTTTCCCAAAAATATCCTAAAATCGCCCAGCGTCTGTCTTTAAATCAGGAACAGATTGATGACCCGCATATCGAGCGTTTAATTCAGGCATTTTCGCTAATTGCCGCGCGTATTGATAAAAAACTGGCAGACAGCTACGACATTTTTACCCGTGCCTTGTTTGAGGTCATGTTTCCACAGTATTTAAAGCCATTTCCGGCCTGTTCTGTGGTCAGCTTTGAAGATCTCAATAAAATTAAACAGCTGACCGAAGCACATACAATTCCCAAAGGCACGGCGTTAAAATCCAGAAGTTTCAAAGGTGTGCAGTGTGAGTTTTCCAGCACACACAGCGTGAATTTATTGCCAATTCAGCTCAACAAGCTGGAATTCAAGAGCAATCCGAGTGCGCATATGCACTTGAACCAGAACGCAACCTTAAGTCTGGGTTTTGAAATTTTTAATCAGGCACACGCATTGCTGCAACAACAGCAGTTGCCAATTTATCTGGATGCAATTTCCAATTTTCCGCTTCAGGTACTCGATGGTATTTTCAGTCCCAGTACCGGATTTTCATTAAAAATTGGCCAGCGCCAAATTCAGATTGCTAATCCGTTTCAGCTGATGGGCATGCATGAGCAGGAGAGTGTACTGCCGCTAGATGAGCATACCCATCATGCCTACCGGTTATTGCTGGAATATTTCTGCTTTCCGGAAAAGTTTAATTTCCTGAGTCTGAATCTGGATTTTCTGTGTTATCTTGAAGATCAGAGCCAGTTTGAATTGCTGATTCATCTGAAACTGAACCTGAATGATCAGATGGTGATTCGCAATTATTCCGAACTGAACGTGGCCAACTTTAAATTATTTGCCACACCGGTGGTGAACCTGTTTGAGAAGCAGGCCGAACCGCAAAAAATTGACCACAAGCAGCTGGAATATCCACTGGTGACCGATGCGCATCATCCTGAGTTTTATCAGATGTACAGCATTCAGGAAATGAACATGATCCGGGAAAAAACCAATCAGGATCAGGTAGTTTTTCCGGTTTATCCATTTTTTGCCATGAGTCATTATCGGCATGAAGATATTCAGTTTTATTACGCCCTAAATGCCAAGCAGCTGCATAACCGTTTTGTGGAAACGGGCTACAGTGTATTGTCAAAGCAATTACAACCGCAGCACACCAAGTCGGATTTTATCAGCGCCAAACTGCTTTGCTCAAACCGTGACTTGCCACATGAGGCTTTAAGCCAAGCCAATAATATTTTAAATCTGAATGACAGCAGTCTGGCACGGCGCGCTCTGGTACTGAAGCGTCCGAATAAGCCGTATTATTTTGAGCAGAATAAAATGGAACAATGGCGGGTGATCTCGCATTTATCCTTAAATACCTTGTCTTTGATGAAAGGCGATGCGATCAGTCATATCAAAGAGCTGCTTGAACTTTATAACCTACCAAAATCTAAAGAAAATCATTTAATTATTGACTCAATTAAAGCGGTCGAGTTTTCGTTAACCCAGAAAATGGTCGAAGCTAAACCCTTTCCTTTATTTGTGCGTGGTCTGAAAGTGCATCTGGATATTGATCCACAGGTATTTCGTGGCCATAGCCTTTATATTTTCAGTACCTTGCTCAGCCATATCTTTAACTTAAAAGTTCAGATGAACAGCTTTGTGGATGTGGTGGTGCGCGATGCCAACAGCTTACAGGAGTTATACCAATGCGTGCAGAACGTTGGTGGCAAGAAACTTCTGTAATTGCAGATCTGGTTGAACAGCCGACGGCATATGAGTTTATTCAGGCCACGCGGCTGCTGCGTCATGCACCTGAACAGGCCGCACAGGCCGACTGGAAAAAGGGCTTTCAGTTTCAGACCTCGCTCAATCTGAATTTTCCGGCGGCAGAAATTGAAACATTGGCGGTTGAAGATGATCAGATTCAGCTGACCAATTTAATGGTGGGACTCACCGGCATTCAGGGGGCCTTACCGTATACCTATACCCAGCGCGTCCGCCAGAGTCCACGTATCCAGCGTGAAGAAACCGTGCAGTTCCTCAGTTTGTTTAATAACAAACTGACCGGCCAATATATTGAAGCCAGCCTGGCTTATAACTTGCCGGTACGTTATGAGGTCGAACACGACAATCATTATCTGGATATTCTGCATGCGCTCAATGGTTACATCCGTTCACAACATGAACAGGATGAGGTGGATCATTATTTTGCAGAATTTTCAGGCCTGATGCAGGGTCAGAACAATACTGCACATGCCTTAAAAACCGTGCTGAACTGTATTTTTAAAACCGATTTTACTGTGCATGAATTTATTGAAGAAAAATTCAAACTGGATGATGCGCATAAAACCTGTTTAGGTGGCAGCAATCCGGCCTTGCTTGGAGTAAATACCTTTTGTGGGGAAACCATCCGCCAGATTGATGGCAAAATTGAAATTGAAGTCGGGCCTTTAAACCAGCAGCAATATCAGGAATTTTTACCGGGACAGCCAGCCAGTATTAAACTGAAAAAACTCTTACAGACCTGGTGCAGTCCGACCCTAATGGTTGACTTGCGTTTGGTGCTGAGCAAAGAAGATATCCAGCCTTTATGTCTGAACTCCTGTCATCGCGCTGGGCTAGGGCAAGGGGCTTTTTTAATGCCGCAGGCATGGGCAGATAATCGTGATAGCTGTTATCCGCTGTTGGGGGATCAAAGATGATCAAGTGGGTCATGGGCACTTTTGTCAGTATTTTTATTCTGGTCAGCACCGCCATTATCTTTTACTGGCGCGATATTCAGCATGATCCTGATACGGCAGATATGCTGGCATTTTTTGTGTTTTTGCCTTTGGCGATTACGCTGCTGCTGACGTCGCCTTTCATTATTTATAGCGCAGTCCAGCGTTATAAAAAACGGCAGGAAGAACAAAAGCAGCAGGAGCAGGCAGCACTTGCCCAGCAACAGACTCCTGAAGAAAAAGCGGAGCCGGTCAGAACGGTGGCGCTGAACCTGTACAGTGGTTATAGCCAGCATGCTTTTGGTGAAAATGAACAGATTGTCGAAGAATTAAAAAATTTCACCAGTCCGGAGCTGGATCATCAGCTGTTAAATGCCTATGGCTTGCCAATTTTGTCCTATCGCATTAAAGACCTGGATGATGAAATTGAGCTGGATGATGATGCAGATGAATATAGCGTCGACAGCCAGCGCAGTTTACGCATGCGCCGGTTGGTGCAGCAGCAGCTGGTTCAGCACAGCGATGTACTGATGCAAATTGCCGAACATTTAAAACTGTCGGCACTGTTTTATGACAGCGAGCTGGCCTATCAGTACCGTATGCATCCGGGCTGGAGTGATCCCAACCATCAGGAAGATGAAAGCCTTGAACCTGAGCCGGTACAACCCGTTGCACGTTTAAACCGGATCAATATTCATGTGGTGCTGGCAGAAGATTTGCTGCATTTGTGGAATGAAATGGACAGCCAGCAGATGATCATGGAGTTTATCCAGGATTTTCAGGTGATTCCGGAGCAGATTCATATCGAGCATCATTACTGGGGCAGTAAAAATGCCTATCAGGACTGGTTTGAATTGCTGGAACAGACCGCAGCACAAACCGAAGACGTATCACTAATTGTGCTGGTCGATTCTGAAATTGATCAGGACGTGATTGATGAAAAAACCTGGCTGACCGACCATTATTTACCGGCTGAATTTGTCTCTAGCTGTATTGTGGCCTCCACCGCGGTGCAGATTAACCAGTTAGAACCATTCAAAATGCTGCAGCTGGTGTTGAATGAAAAAAATATTGCCCATTACCTGCAGCAGCATCAGATGACAGAACTGGCGCAATTCGATCAGGAACAGCCTTTTGTGCTGATGCCGGATGATCCGACCCAGATTAAAGTCGTGAAGCAGATTGAACAGAGTTTTGCTGAGTCTCAAATCGAAACTCATCATTTTTTATATACAAAACAAAGTATTGGTCATACCCAACACTTATCGAAAGTGTTTTCTTTCATGTTGGGCATGCATCTTCCAGAGGGAATTATTTCCATGATTTACAGTACCGAACATCCGGCCACCCACGTACTTTTTATGCCGGTTTCCCATGAAACCCCACAGGGCTGATGTTGCAGTATCGCGCGAATTTTAGAACAACGAGAACAGTATGTTTTATACCATTTTAGGCTATGTCTGGCAGTATGTGACTAATCCGAAAGCGATTATTGCACTGTCTATTTTTGTGGCACTCATAGCATCTTATAACACCATTCCGCGCAATCTATTCTGGGCGCTGATGGCAGTGTATATTCTGGGTGTGGTCGGATACGGGATTTATGCCTTGATCCAGCGTTATCGTCATGAAAAGCAGGGCGAAGAGCTGGCCGAAGCCATCAGTAAAGACACCGAAGCTGAATACGGCAAGCAGAAAGATAAAGAAGAATTACAGCTGATTCAACAACAAATGAAAGAATCGATTCAGCTGATCCGCAAGTCTAAACTGGGTGATAAAAAGGGCAATGCGGCCTTATATGAATTGCCGTGGTATATGGTGATTGGTAACCCGGCCGCCGGAAAAAGTTCGGCGATTTATAACTCCGGTCTGAAATTTCCCTTTGAAGAAAGTCATCAGAAAATGGTGTCTGCCGGTTTAAGCGGTACCCGTAACTGTGACTGGTTCTTTTCCACCGAAGGGGTATTGCTGGATACAGCCGGGCGTTATTCGGTCTATTCCGAAGATCATTCTGAATGGCTCGGTTTTTTAGGTTTATTAAAGAAAAACCGTTCTCAAGCGCCAATTAATGGCCTGATTGTAATTGTCAGCATTGCCGAGCTGGTCAGCCAGAGTCCGGAAAAATCAATTAAACTGGCCAAGAATTTACGTGCCCGGATTCAGGATTTAACCGAGCGTCTGGAAATTTATCCTCCGGTGTATCTGGTGTTTTCTAAAATGGACCTGATTGCCGGCTTTACCGAATTCTTTGAATGTTATGAAGTGAATGAGTTTGATCAGGTCTGGGGTGCAACCTTGCCCTATGATGCGGAATCTTCTCAAAATGCGGTCGAGCTGTTTGAAAAGCATTACGGCATTTTATATGACGGTTTAAAAGGCGTAAGTACTACCCATTTAAGCCGCCGCCATTCACAGAATATTTCTCCAAGTGTCATGACTTTCCCGCTGGAGTTCAAGAGCTTAAAGCCAGCGCTGAAAACCTTTATTGGTACCTTGTTTGAAGATAATCCGTACCAGTTTAAACCGGTATTCCGTGGCTTCTATTTCACCAGTGCCTTACAGGAAGGCACCATTGAAAGCCCGATGACCGAGCAGATTGCACAGGACTTTTTACTGACCAAGATTCCCAACAGTGAACATGGTGTGCCGACCCGTTCGGTTTCACAAAACCATGGTTACTTCCTGAAAGGGCTGTTTTCCGATGTGATTCTGAAAGACAAGAATCTGGTCAAACAGCATATTAATCCACTGCGTAAACGCCAGCGTTATGTTGGCTTTATTGCCGCATTGTTTGGTGTGTCGATTATTCTGGGACTGTGGGTCTGGTCGTATCGCAATAACCAGCAGTTAATTGCCGAAGTGCAGCAAGACCTGAATAAAGTGGTGCAGATTGAGCAGCGCTCTGGCACCGAACTGGCCGGACAGCTTGAAGCCTTGCTGATTCTGCAAAACCGTATGTCACAGCTGGACAGTTTTGCTGAAGATCGTCCATTAAAATTTGGCTTTGGTTTATACCAGGGCAATGAGCTGCGTGAAAAGCTGAAGACTGAATATTTGCAAGGCGTGCAGCAGATTGTGCTGCAGCCGGCACAGCAAAACATGGCACAGTATCTGCAACGGGTAAAAGCCAATGAAGAAACCCTGAAGGCCAATCATGCCAATGTGGAAATCAAGCAGGTGGCCAATCAGCAGAAATATCTGGAGCCATCGGACAGTAATCCGCAAGATGCGTACAATGCACTGAAAGCCTACTTGATGATGAGCAATCCGGAATATCGTGAAGCTGGTCATTTAAGTGATCAGGTCACGCGTTTCTGGCGTCCGTGGTTAGATGCCAACCGGGGGAATTTGGCGCGCGGCCAAATGCTGAAAGATGCCGAGCAGATTTTATCTTATGCCATGACCCTGGCCAATGATGCCAAATTCCCGAATCTGGAAGCGGATACCTTGGTGGTTGATCAGTCACGTCAGGTGTTATTGTCTGTGGTGCGTGGTATGCCGGCACGTGATCGGGTCTATAACGAAATTAAAATGCGTGCAGCGGTACGTTTCCCGGCCTTAACCGTCAAACAGATGGTCGGTGAGAATAATCAGGCGGTGGTGCTGGGCAGTTATGCCTTACCGGGTGTATTTACCCAGAAAGCCTGGGCAGAATATGTCGAAACCGCCATTGATGAAGTCTCCAACCGGCCAACAGATTCTAAAGACTGGGTGTTAAACAGTACCCAGTCCGATGACCTGACCTTTAGTGGCAGCCCCGATCAGATCCGTAAACAGCTGACCGATCTGTACAAGCAGGAATATATTGCAGAATGGCGTAAATTCCTGGCTGGTGTGCACTATGCCAAAGGCAAGGAATTTAAACAGTCTGCGCAGAATATTGAAAAACTGGGTGAACCGGAAAATTCACCAATCCGTCAGATGATTACCCGGATTGCACAGGAAACCTTGTGGGATAATCCGGTGGTTCAGGCAGAACTAGCCGCACCGCAAAAAGGTTTTATTGCCTGGTTTAAACGTAAAGTGTTGAACCGCGATGAAGCGAAAATGGCGGAACAGGCCGTAGCCAGAGCACAAGGACCAATTTCCAAAGAATTCCAGATGTTCTATCAGCTGGTACGTAAGCGTGATGACCAGCAGAACAAGTCTTTACTGGATGAGTATATGCAAGCGATTGCTCAGGTGCGCAGCAAGTTCAATGACCTGAAAAGTGCGGGCGATATTGGTCCATCGGCCATGACCTTGGTGAAACAGACCATCAATGATCAAAGTTCGGTGTTTAACAGTACCCAGAAACTGGTCGATGAGAAGATGACGGTGGGCTTAAATGAACGTGACCAGCAGCTATTACAAAAACTGTTGATCAGTCCATTAACGCATTCATTTGAAAGCCTGTTAATTCCGGCGCAGGATGAGATCAATAAACTCTGGACCATGCAGGCTTATCAGCCATTTAGCGCCAATTTAAGCAAAAAATATCCATTTAATTCCTCTGCGACCTTACAAGCGACCAGCAATGAAATTAGCCAGATTTTGGGTGAAAATGGCAGTATCGCCCGTTTTGTGAAAGAGCATTTAGATCCGCTGGTGATCCGTCGTGGCTATACCTTAACCTCAAAAACCTGGAAAGATTTAGGTATCAGCCTGAACCCGCAATTTGTGATGAATTTCCAGAGCTATGTCGCGCCTAGCAATGGCATGGCGACAGGTGAATTGTCTCAAACCGCGGCGCAAGCACCGGTGAATCAGTCCAACTTCCAGTTCTATCCATTACAGAATCCGCAATTACTGGCCTATACCATTGATATTGATGGGCAGCGTATGGTTTATGAAAATGGCATTCAGCAATGGGTGAATTTCGTCTGGCCAAATCCGGGTGCGATTCCGGGTGCGCGTATTACAGCGGTGGATTTAGAAGGTAAAACCCATACCGTCTTTGATGAACCGGGTGAGTACGGCATTAACCGTCTGATTGACACGGCTCAGCGTACCCAGCAAGGCGGCAGCTTTGAAATGGTCTGGAAAAGCAAGCAGGACCCGAATATTGCGGTGAAACTGAACTTCCGACTGATTAGCGGCAACTCGGGTAATATTGGCTCAAGCCGTGGCTATGCGGGTTTACAGCTGGTTGATCAGGTGGTTACCAATAAATCGGTACGTGTCGTGGCTGCGCAAACAGCACCGACACCTGCCACTGCACGCACCAATAGCACATCGCCTTTAAAAGGAATTGAAGGAGTACAGCCATGATCAGCCAGAACAGGCGAGTGGGAGAGCAGGGATGAATGAGCTGAAAACCCTGCCATTTTATTATGGTAAATGTCCGGCTCGAGGCGATTTTTTGAAAACCAAAGGTCAGTCTTCACTGATTCAGGTGCTGGATCAGTGGATTACTGAGGCGCTGGAAAAAGCGATGCAGTCTCCAGAGTTTCAAAATCGCTATACGCAGCTGCCATCGCTAGATTTTTTCATTGCCAATCCGCAGGAATATAAATTTCTGGTGGCCAACTTAATTGCCAGCGAAGACAGTTCGGGGCGACAGTTTCCGATGGTGCTGAGCCATCTGCTAGATGTAGATGTCCCCCTGGAGCATTTGCTGTATGCGCCTTATCGCTATAAACAGACCCTGATTGATCTGTTTCAGAAAAACCGGGTACTCAAGTCGATTCGTGATCCTGAGATTTTGCTGGACAAGCTGGCCAAATTGAATAACCAGATTCAGGTATTTGATGTGCATGAAAGTGCGGCGTTTTATGAACATCATACGACGCATTCTTTTGCTCAGTTGATGAAAATCAGCACCTATGAGCTGGCACAAAGCATGATTGGACTGGGATTATTGCTGCAACCGGTGATCCATCAAGGCACCAGTAAATTAAATAAAGTGCTGATTTTACCGATTAATAATCATGCCTATTGCTATGAAATTGCAGCGTTTTGGGTCAGCCTGATTAGCCGTTTTGTCGCCAATCAGAACACAGAATTGCTGGTCGGTTTACTGCATTATGATAAACCCTTACTGATTTTTGGCTTTCATGGCGCAGATATTCAGGCTTTAAGCGAAATTTTCACCCAAAACCTGGACAGTTCGCATTGGGTATCGTTGGTCAATGCCAGCTGGATTGATCCGTATCTGGAGCAAAATGCAGGTTTGGCGGCGTTGGAACAGGCTTTATGTGAACGCCAGCTTAGCTTAAGCCAGGGAATCAAACTCTTTAGACAGACTTTTATAGATGGATAAAATGATTAAAAATCAATTAAATACATATAAAAATCAATGGCTGTCTGTACTCTTGTTCAGTGTTAGTAGCTGGGTATGTGCACAGCCGATTGTAGTTGAAGGCGTGGTCCCGAATGAAGCCAGCAAACAGGCCATCCTGACTAAAATGCACAGTGTGTATGGTGTGGACCAAGTCATTGATAAAATTCAGGTTAAATCGGTTGCTGCACCAAATGGCTGGAGCGAATCGGTCACACGAATGATCACGCCAGACCTAAAAAAAGTGAAGCAGGGTCAATTGTCGGTACGCGGTACGCAAATTGATTTAAATGGAAAAATGTCCAATCAAAATGATATCCAGCCAACCACAAATGCTTTTCAGGGCTTGGTACAGGCGCCATATCGTTTTAATGCACAGTTATCTGTAAATCAGGCCGAACAGAAAATTATTGATGATGCCTTGAAAAACCGGATTATTGAATTTGAATCTGGCAGTGCGGTTTTAGCCGCATCTGGGACAAAAATTCTTGATGAGATGGCGATTGCCTTAAATAAGGTTGGTGGCAAGCAGGTGAAAATTATTGGCCATACTGATAGCTCTGGTGATGCCAATAAAAACCTGATCTTAAGTAAAGAGCGTGCACAGGCGGTAAAAGATTATTTGATTGGCAAAAATATTCCTGCAGATAGTTTGAGTGTGGAAGGTTTAGGCGCCAACAAACCTGTGGCAGACAACTCAACAGCTGAGGGTCGTAAAAAGAACCGTCGTATTGAGTTTGAAGTGATTTAAGTGGTCATTAAAGGAATAAGAGCCATCTACAGGATGGCTTTTATTTAATATGCTATATTTCGTATAATGTGTGCAGGATTATGTTATTTGCACTTCACATTGCTACAAATAAAAAGCCCATTGGTAAATTCTCCAGTGGGCTTTTTATTTGTCAATGTTGCTAAGATCGCAGAGGGCATAGAAGGGCATTTAACATCAATCTGCATTATACGAAATCGTTTTTTATAGTTTTGGTTCTTTTCTTTCATTGTTTTTATTTTTCTCTTTATAACTAAATTTAACTTCTATGTCTTTGTTTTCATAGTATTTAATTAGCTTGTATACTACATATACAACTACAGTTATTAATATGATTGCTGTAATTCCCTTCATTAAAATCATTCTAAAAATCATTGATTCTATTTCAGCACTCATATTATTTAATTGTATTGCTGCTTCTTCCATTTTTTGTCCCCAGTAAGTAGTAGGTAGTAGTAGGCGCAGGCAGGAACTTGTTCCGCCGCGACTACTACTTGAAGGAGTCCACGTCTTCTAATGGTGGACTCTAGTCTTAAATTTGAGACTATTTAAGAATAATAACTTTCCCGCTTTCTGACACTTCGGCTAATGCTATAGCTTGTTCTAACACAATATGGGCTAATTCTGTGTCTTTTATTGGCTCACATTTTTTAGCAATTAATTTTTTGTTTAATTCAACTGCTTTGTTTCTCAAAAGCTCTTTCTCTTTAGCATTCAGCCTTAACATCTCTGCCATGATTGTTCCTTTTCAATGAGAGCCAATTTTCAACATTTTATATAAACATGTATACATGCTTTACAAGAAACATATAAATATGTTAATTTCAGCATCAATAAGAAACATGTATACAAGTATTATGTTAGATCATCTTTGCATCAATGCTCCGTTTGAAAGCTCATTCTATGGATTGAATGAGGCTGGTGAGTATTTTTTTATTGATGTTGATTTACATAGTATTGAGATTCCGCTTGCATCGCGTTCAGTACATAAAGATGAAGATGGTGACATAAAAGCGAATGCTTTATTTCATCCGTTTGAATCGGTCCCAACACATTATACGGGGATGGCTATGAAAGTATTTTTTGATTCTTCATATGCGCCTTACGTCCAAATTAAGGCTTCGCCTGCGAAATTATTGCAGGGCCATAATGTGTTTGGTACTGATGATATAGAGCAGGGTGCTTTAGAAATGATCGGCTTTTTGTATGAAGCTTATCCAGTTCTTTCTAGAATGCTTGATTGGTCACAAGCATGGGTTTCACATATTGACGTTACATATTCTGCCCGTGTCAAAGATCAAAACACCGCTCATAAAGTTTTGGATTTTTTATCCAATGTTTCTAATGGCCAGACTCGGCTTTCTAAGAAAAAATTTGACACTTCCGTTTACTGGGGCGGACAAACTTCCAGACTTGTAAACCACAAGTGTTATTTAAAACATGAGGAATTTTTAAAGCAATTTGAAGAACAAAAACAGCTCGCTTTAAAAAATGATAAAGCTGCTCAACGTGTTGTAGATGTTATGTCAGATCAAAGGCTGATTAACTGGACTGTTGGTTTATTGCGGTTTGAATCTAGATTAAAAAAACGTTGGTTAGAGCGGAATAATATCCCTACTAATTTATTTGAATTAATCAGATTCCAAAAGCAAAACCCTGAGATTCTCCAGCAGTTATGGACCAAAGCCACGTCAAAGATATTTGAAGCATTAAGAGGTCAAACTATGAAAGTTACTGACGATAAAACTGTTTTAGAAGCAATTGAAAAATCAGAAATTGTAAAACGTGCTAATGGCAAGCCATCGCATGTCAAAGTACGTAATCTTTTCGCTTTGTATTGTCTAGTACGTGAAAAAGGTATCGAAGAAATCAAAGCAAACTATTCAAAGGCATCTTTCCACCGTCTTTTATCTGATTTGATGTTGTGTGGTTTCTCAAAGGCTTATCTTCAGAATCTCCACACTGAAAAAGCTAACAACATTATCCCTTTTGTCAAGCTCGTAGAAATTGACTTATCTCAGCAATTGCCTGAGTGGTATCAGCCGCCAGTATCGCAATTCAAAACCTTAAAAATAGCTTAGGAGCATAGAACATGACAGGCCAACATCCAGTTATGACAGTTACTGGTATCCGCAAATCTGCCGGAGACTTCAAAGATGAGTCAGGTAAAGAAATTAAGTTTTCTAATACCGTTGTAACAGTATTACAAGAATATTCAGAACGTGAAAAAGAGCAGGGTGCTATCGGTATGAAATCTACCGATTACAAAATTAAAGGCGCTCAATTCTTCAATGATTATCTGCAACAGGAATTGCCAGCAAAAGCAGAAATGCTTTTCCAGTGGGATTTTTCAGGCAAACAGCCAAAGGCGGTGTTACATGCGCTTAATTTCGATATTGACGCTACATCAATCTGATTTGGTTGAGTGCCCGATCTGCTACACGATTATTTATCAAGGCACTCTTTTTAAACATATTTCCCTTTGTAAGGGTTAAAGGATTTTATAAATGATACAGATGCTCGTTTGGTACTTCTTTATTGTTGGTTTACTGCTCCACATTGCAGCGCCTGTAGTCATTTTTAAAATGAGAAAAGCAAAATGATTTGTATGTTCTACGCTGAAGATCAGACAAGTTGTATTGCTTATCTCTCCAGTGAAGCTGTAGGCGCTCTTATGATCATGTTTATTGTTCTTTTGGGTGTTTATGGCATTTTTAAAATAATACTCCGTTTGATGGGGTTTAATTAATAGGGGTCTATCATGGATCAAAAACAACTTGAACAAGGTTTAAAAAACAAATATGGCACTGGTAAGAATGGCTTTAAAGCATTCTTAAAAGACGCTCGCACTTATGGTCTAGGCGCTACTTTGGGCGGTGCTTTGGCTGCTTCAAATGTAAACGCTGCTGTTGATGTTACGGACACGGTTGCAACTCTAACCTCTGATGGAACGGCTGCTATTACTGCTGTTGGTACTGCTTTACTTGCTCTTGCTGGTATTGCTGTTGTTTTCAAATGGGTTAAGGCTGCATTTTTCAGTTAAGTGTTTCGGGTGGGCTTCGGCTCGCCCTTTTTTTCAATTAAATATTTAAGGGATTGGGGTTTTTTATGAGATTTTTTAAATATTTGATTTTTTCTTTTCTTTTTCTATTTTCTTCTTCTGCTTTTTCGTATTGGAAATATAACTATTATTCTTCTAAGGTTTTTGTTGGCCCAACTGCTGAAAATGTTTGTGAACAGATTATTAATTATGTTGGAAAAAACAAAAATCATAAAAGTACTACAGTTAAAGAAAATGGCTTTTGTCAGTACACATATTTTGCCACAGATACTCAGAAAACATACGCCTACATGACCGATTTATATAGGCCTTTTCAAGTTTTAGAGTGTTATTATCCTGATTATAAAATTGTAACTCAACCTGTTACTGGTCAAATTAAAGCTTCTATTTGTTTAACTATTGACGGTTCCATGTGTAAATATGTTGCCGATCGAAAAACTTTAAATAATGAACCTATCATTAATGGCAGTATTACAGCTATTTTTGAATCAGTTTCAAAAACGCCTGATCCTAATTGCCAAGAAGAATTATTAAATCCTCCTTGTGATCCTAAAGACCCGTATGGCGGTTGTTATACTCCTCCTAATCAAGAATGTACCCGACAATTTGACGGTTCTATAGTTTGCCCAGAAGAAAAAGAGCCGCCTATTGAAAAGGGCTGTAATGGTGCTGATTATTGCAAACGTCCTCCCCAGGGCTGCGGTGAAGGTTATGTATCAGGTACTTTCAACGGTGAACGAATCTGTATAAAAACAAAACCTAGTAATGGTGGCGGATCAGATGGCGGATCTGACGGTGGTGGCTCTGATGGTGGTGGCTCTGATGGTGGTGGCTCTGATGGTGGTGGCTCTGATGGTGGCGGATCTGACGGTGGCGGATCTGACGGTGGCTCTGATGGTGGCGGCTCTGGTGGCGGCTCTGGTGGCGGCTCTGGTGGTGGTTCTGACGGTGGCGGATCAGATGGCGGATCAGATGGTGGTGGTTCTGACGGTGGCGGATCAGATGGCGGATCAGATGGTGGCGATTCTCCTGAACTCCCAGTAAGCCCTGATTTGTCAGGCGTTATCAATGCAATTAAAAATGTCGCTTCTAAAATAGATCATTATTCAAAAGAAACCATTGAATCTATAGATACAATGTCAAAAAAAATCACAGGTAAAATAGATACTTCAAATGGTCATTTAGATCAAATTGAAGCAAATACGCTTGCCACAAAAAATAATACTGATCAAACAAATAACT
Source organism: Acinetobacter sp. CIP 53.82 (assembly GCF_000369465.1). NCBI lineage: Bacteria > Pseudomonadati > Pseudomonadota > Gammaproteobacteria > Moraxellales > Moraxellaceae > Acinetobacter > Acinetobacter sp. CIP 53.82. The sequence continues at coordinate 882,648 of NZ_KB850045.1, forward strand.
TGCTTCAACAAATACTAGACAAAACTGGTAACGGTGGCGATGGCTCAGACGATGGATCAACTGGTGAGGGTGTTGATCTAACAGAAACAAATGGGCTTTTAGGTGAAATCCGTGATGGTATTAATGACATTAAAAATGTCTTTAGTGATGAAGGAAAAACAGAATTAGAACAGATTGGCCAACCGTCTAATGATTCACGCTATACCAGTGCTGAAGCAAATGCCCAATCTTCACTAAATAATTTAGCAAATAAGCTCACTTTTGGTTCTTCTGCTTGTGTTTCAGATTTTGAAATACAACTACCAATTTTTGGCTCTATCAATATTGCATTATCCCAATGGTGTAGCTTACTTGCGCTTATTAAAATTCTCTTTCAATTGGTTGTGCTTCTTACTTGTTTAAGAATGCTTGACGCTACAGTGAGAACAATATAAATGCCAATCCCTCTTTTAGTTCTTGCCTATTCGATTATTTCTGTTGTCGCAAAACTGGTTACTGGTGCAGCTACGGCAGGGCTTGTTTATTATTTTCTGATTAATACAGTCCAACCTTTATTGGATCGTTTAACTTCTGACATTACCAATAAAGTATCTGAATTTTCTTCTATTGGCGGCACATCATTCCAGGTTATTCAGTATCTAGATTTCCCACATGCTATTTCTATCTTGCTTGCAACTTCTTCCGCATGTTTCAGCATAAAAATTATGTCTATTGCAGTTCGTGCTTTCGGTATTAATACAGGATCATAAAAAATGGCAATTCAACTTATTACCGGAAAACCCGGCTCATATAAATCAGCTTATTTGATGTCTGTTGCTCTTGAGGAAATGAAACAAGGGCGATTAGTTTACTTTTGCAATTTTCGTGGCTTACAAGCTGAAAAATACCAATTAAATGTATTGGATCACTTCAATGAATGGGCTTCTGTTCCTGATGGTTCTTTAGTAATTATTGATGAGGTCCAAGAATTTACACGTGATGTACCAACAAACGCAAAAACAGAGGAGCTACCAGACTGGCTAACCTTACTTGAAAAACACCGCCATCGGGGTATAGACATTTTTGTTGTCACTCAACATCCTATGTTTATTCACACTCATATTAGACGGCTTTTAGAAAAACACATACACATGCAACGTGTGCAGGGTATGCCGTGGAGTAATAAAAGGGAATGGCAGCAAGTTTGTTCTGATCCTGAAAATATCGACAATGCAACGATCAAAAAAGGTTGTACTACTACAATTTATAGACCTAACAAAAAAGTTTTTGACTATTACGAGTCAACCGTTGTCGATACCCATAAATTTAAAGTTCCTCGTAAACTTATTACTTCTTTAGGTTTAGTTGGTGGTGCTTTGGCTTTTGTCTTTTGGCTTGGTGCGCCTGTTTTTAATAAATATATAAATCCTACTGGAGATAAGGAGGTTGTACAGCAAATTGCAGATAATCCTAATGCACCTAACCCCAATTTTTCAGCCGAAAATCAGTTATTAGTTAATATTTCAAAATGTATTGATCAATTGAATCTAACTGAAGAACAATGCAAAGAAATGTATGACCCGCAAATTATGCAGGCAAGACACGATCAATTAGAACAAACAACTAGAAACCACATGGATAATATTGTTGTTGACTATTCACCAGCCGATCCATTTAAACCAATCAATGTACATTATGAGGTAACCGCAAAACCTATTTTTTCAGGTTGTACAAAATTTAATGGCAAGTACTACGCTTACACGCAACAAGGCACTAGGCTTGATGTAGACCCGTCAGTCTGTCAACGTGTTATAGATGATGGTGATAGACCTTTCAATTATTTTAAACAAGAACAACAAGTTCAAGCGCAGGCGCAAGTGCCCCAACAGCAAAATCACCCTCAACAGTTCACCAGTGAAGATTTAGCAAAATATCAGCAAGCAAAAATCCAGGGCTTAATATGATTACTATTCAAGATATTTCTGCATTGCAATCCATGTCTACTTTTATTTTTGTAATGGGAATAATAGCCGGTTCAATTTGTACTGGACTTTTTAAGGCTATTAGAACCGCTATTTTCTTGCATTATAAATATCCATCTCGCATTAAAACTGAAAACGGTTATTTATATCGCTTTAGAAATATGTATGTTCCGCTTGATAAACGTAACGCTCTGCGTTCGCAGGCTATTCAGAAATATAAGGAATCACGCATTAAATAAAGTCTTTGATAATTCATGCAATTTTAGAGGGGCCGGAGTGGCCCCGAACTGATGCAATTAAAATTTTAAAACCTTCTTTCCCTGATTACAGGCTCCCATTTGACATAGATCGGTAGGATCAGAGCGACCCGAATGGGCGCGAACTGATAATTTTTTGGATAAAACTTGATTTCGTATAATGTATATTATGTTAAATAGAATATTCAAGACTGTGGCCTACACAACCTGTTTGTTGCCACAGCTCAGTAACGTGATGATCTACGATTATACATCACGTTACTGAGTATCCTAATGAACATAATATAAGTTATGCAGAAATCAGACCGCTACTCGACTTGCGTATTAGTCCAAGCCTACGCAAGTCTGCGTGGCTATGACCTCTATGTCTGGGTACATGATGCAGATTTGGTCAATCGTTTCCCGCATATTATAGGTTGCGGGAAATTGAAATTATGACCAGCGATTAAAGCTATAACTTTGCTGTGCTGGTCTATCTATATGATGCTCTAACTTATGGATTAGTAACTTAACTTCGTTAATTTTATCGTTTGTTGAACCTTGATCATGCTGAACATAAATAAGATATTCATTTAATATTTCAATAAGTTCTTGCCAATCATCTTGGCGCATGACTCCAATTGAACGTCTATATCGCATATATATTCAGCCTAGCGCGTCTGTTATTTTCTTTGAATAATCAATATATTCAGTCCTTGCTTGCTCCTTAAGCCACTGTAATTGTTAAAAATAAAGCAATCGTAGATTGCTGATTTTTATACAATTCCATACGTTTAAGCAGCCCTAAACATCAACAACTACAGTAAACATAGCAACTTTGAAATTCAAATGAAGATATTTTAATAATAAATCTAATGAGTTAAATTTTATTTGCTCATCTTGTGAATTAACTAAATTCCCTGATGCAACTGGACAATGAAATCCTATGCACCATTTATCATATTTCTTAGGTCTTGTCGGAACTGCAAGAAATTGAAATTGATCTTTATGCAATTTATAAATTTTCTTAAGTTGCTCTAATGTATATAAATCATGTTCCATAAATAACATTCTCATTAATATTGGGTGTGGTAGGTTCAGTATGATTTCCATTGACTGGTTGTACTTCCTGTTGTCGTTTTAGTTTAGACAAAGGAATTCTTGTATTTTTTCGAGACAATAATCGGCATTGTTCCTCTGTGATTTCAACAATATCACCGTAAGAATTTTTAGCATAACAATCACTTGATGACTCAATAACCATAGCAACTCTTTTTAATTCATCTTTTTGTAAATCAATAGGCTGATTAGCTTGTGTGACTTGTTTTTCTTGTTGAATTGATGGTGTAGAGCTGGGATTAATTACTTGTTTTTCGTCTTTAATTTCATCTTTTTTAAAGGGTGATAATGATGATTTACTTGGCCCTGAACATGAATATAGAAATAAACAAAATGCAGCAAGAATAAATAAACCTATACCTACCAACCCTTTTGGGTATCTTGGTTTATGAGTATCAATCGTGGTCGATTTATACAGCTTAAAGATGCGTTGTTGCGGTTTAAAATCAAACTTGGCTTCACAGTTTAATTTATTTACCAATGTATTTGGGTATTGACGACATGAACCAAAACGGTAAATTTTGGGTGTACGCCCATATGGACGTGTAATATGGTAATGGCAGCCGATTAATTCTTTTATGGTTGGGTGTAAAAGGCTTGGTGCTTGAGTAATAAAGTAAAAGTCAAAACCACGATGTCGATGGGTCGTTAGCTCCATAACCATATCATCTTTTACTTTAGTTTGAGCGTATGGGTCAACGAGCTGAACCTCGTCAATAGTAATAATTGAACCATCAGGACATTCACGCCAATCATGAATATTAGCTCTAACATAATCAATTTTAAGGGCCTTAATATTACTATAAATGGTACGAACAGGTTGTAAGCGTTTAAAGCCTTGCTCTCCTTCCCGATCTTCAATCCGTTCTATAATTTCATTGTATCTAACTGAACGTAGAAAGTAATAATCAGGTCTTAAATCATCAAAGTCTTGATTCAAGAAATTAAAATAATCATCAGGTAAAAACTCAATTTCATTTTTTAACTCATGACCTGAACCTATCTCAATTTCATAGTAAGCAAAGTCATCTTTATATTTCGTAAATAGCTGTTGATTATTTTGATGAATTAACTTGTTCTTTTCTAAGTTAATTTTATTTTGACGTTCGATTTTATCTAATTCAGTCACTACATAAGCGGTTTTACTTGCACCTGGAACGCCTGTTACTAAGTTTAGCATGATTGATTAATTCCTTTGGTGCAGTAATCGTCCTTCTCGTCGTAGCTCCTCGTCATCCTCATACTGCACCTACTTTTCTAAGGCTTAGTTTTGATGAATTTTGAACGTATTTGGTGACGATAGCCCCTAAGATTATTGAAAAGGCATAATCAAAGCCTGCTAAACCAGCAAGATTTAAAACAGTTGCAGAAATAGAGCCAAGAGAGCTTCTAAATGTAGTAACAGCTTGATTAAGCACGATCAGTAGTGCGCCACTGGTTGCAAGAGTAATACCGGCACCAGTTAAAACATTTTTAAGAAACCCTTTTTGTAAGGATGAAAATAAGGTTGATAAACTACTCATTGGTACGAACTCCTGCAATGATTAGCACAGCAACAAACGAAGAGATAGCAATAACAATCGGCTTGAATATGTCATTTAGCATTGAACAGAATGGAGTGAAGTCTTTGATACCAAAGGATTGAGAAACACCACCATAATTAAAATCATATGTGATAGGTGCCGGACATTGACCATTAAATTTAATATCCGTATTAATATTGACTGGTGTATCTGTAGGAAAATCTAAGTGAGTATCTTGTTGTGGTTCAGGTTTCAAATAATCTGATAACTCCCCTACTTTCTCTTTGATGAAATCAACTGATTCACAGACTGTACTTGCCCATGTACAGAAGACAGGAAAGTCTAAATTGATTGAACCATCACTATATCCCCCTGTAGCCGTTCCACTTGTAGGCGCTGGAGCTATATAGGGTGGTACATAAACCTGATCATCAACCAAGCCATTATTTAGTTCATTAATTGCTTCAGTAACTTCAGTTGGTAAAATATTGGTTGGAACAAGCGTAGGATCAACTAGTTTTGGTGCTTCTTGAGGTAATTGGGGAATTACTAAATCTACAGCAACGCTATCAGGTATAGCTTTAGGCTTTGATTGTGTAGGATTTAAAACAAGTGTTAAATCTCTTGTCCAGCCACAACCACTAGGAATAGTATCTTTACATAAGTCCATCGTGACACTGCCATATGAAGCACCATTCCATCTGCAATTTTGATAGCCAACAGGATTCAATTGTGGCCATTGCCAAGCCAATTCTGGATAAGCCACGGCACAAGCTTGATTCAAATTAGTGATTTGGATAAAACCACTATTCCTTGTGTCGATACCAATATTGCGATCAGCGATAGAACCAGTGATTGGAGTATAAATAGTTTCTGAATCTTGGTATTCGATACCCGTAGTAGAAGCAATAGAGGCAAGAGCTGCAAAAGGAGCAAGGCGTTTAGAAACGACATAACGTAAGACCTTAGATAGTGATTGTGGTGAAACTGCCTTAGTAACTACACGGCTTAAGCCACTAGCACTATTTGATAATTTAAATTGAAAATTGTAGTAGCCATTCTGTAAGCGACCTAAATATGAGGATGTAATCACTGATGCTGATGTATTTGCATAGGCTTGATACGGCATAAATAACGACATCAATAGAATAAGTTGCGCTAAAAAAATTGCTAAGAAGCGTGATAAATATTTTTTCATAGACGCTCACATACTTCTTATGACGAGCCAACATGCAGCTAAGATAATCAGAATGGGTATCCAATTAAGCACACTTGCTTCTTCCATGACTTCACCTTTTTTTATTTTAGTACCGCAACTTTTTTATAAGCTGCGGTATTAAGTGAAATTGAATTAAGCAGAGTTAGCACCACGTTTGATATAACGCCAACCAGCAAAGATACCGAGTAAAATAAGACCAGCAGCGAAAAGACCAGTAATAATTTCTTTACCACCTTCAATTTCGTTTGTTAAGCCTGATGCATCAATAGAACTTGCTGCATTGGTATGAATTGCTAAGGCTGTACCTGTTGCAATGATTGCCCCTTGTTTGATGCGTGTAGCAAATGTTGGACGTTGTACCAGTTGTAAAGCACCACGCTTTTCAATTACTGTTAGTTTTTCCATGGTAATATTCCCATTGGTTAGAGTTGATTTACAGCTTTTGCAAACAATGCATAGGCAATGAATACACCAGCTATACCTACTAATGAGCCACCAATCATTATCATTTCACTTTTTGTAATCGCTACCGATTGAAAAAGATCAAGGTAATTAAAGGTTGCCCATTCCACGCATGTTTGCAGACCCGATTCATTTGGTTGTGATAAAGTCTTGCAAACGTGCATTTTTTAAATTCCTTTTTCTTTAAATTGCACTACTGATAAATCAGATTGTAATTTTTCTAAATCTGTCATGAAGGTCATCCATCACATCGTTTTTCATGATTTTTGAGTGGCTCTAAATAAAAGAAATAAGCACCACATTTTTTACATGAATATGTTAAGCAACTCATTTTTGAACTTGTGGCACAAGGTCTTTTAAGATCGTGACCATTGATTTACCGTTACTCACTTGTTCCATTGTTGCCTCAGCATTCAATGGAAATTTCAAAGTTTTCAATTTCTCAAAATTGGCAGATGTGCCCCAGCGGATTTGTTCACCCACTTGACCAACAAAGTTATCCCCATCTTGTAATTCGGCTTGGAAAAAGATAGTTGTAGAGTCATAAGGTTTACCGTTGAACTCACCCTTTGAACTCTTTGCTCCAAGTACGGTAATCGTTGTTTTAAATTGCATGAGCTAATTCCTCATATATTGGTTGATTGATACGAACGGCTTGCATTGCTGCAATTGCAGAGAATTTCAGACGTTTAGGGACTTCATCTTTGGATGATGAAAGCATGGTCAGTAATTCAGAATCGTCATAGACTTTTCGGAATTGGCGAATGTATTTACCAAACTGAGTTTTGGTAATTTCGATTGCTTTTTTCCATTCGATTTGTGATTGTTTTTTAATGATCTCAGTCTTTTCGGGCATGATGTATTGCCCTAGTCTTGGCAATAAAACCTTTTCAAATACTGGATAAGCACCGACAAAATACTGGGATGGTGAAAGCAACATTTCTAATTCTAGGTAACGATCTTTGGATTTAAACTCGATTTCAATACGAACCCATTCGCTTAAGGGATCACCCTTTTCTTTACCTTTTTCATAAATTCGGCAAGATTTTCCACTTTCACGGACACCGATATATAAAGTACGTCCTTTTCCACTAGGACGTTTCCAATTACCAGCCTGTCTTGACTCAGGAACTCGACCTGAAACCCAAAACATTTCTTCTGTATCCCATTTATCGGCTTCGTCTAGAGAGATGTATTCACCCTCTAAGTCATCAAAGCAAATATCCACACGAGAAAGCTTTGAACCTTTGATTTGCTTCAAATATTTATATAGTTGTTCATTCCAGCCTTTACGAGCAAGCGCACATCCTGAGCCATTGATTTGAATATAAATATATTTTTGTTGATTTCCATACAGAACCATACCTAGATCATCCTGTAAGGTATAAGCATATCGATTATGATGCATGCCTTTATCACGTTTTTGACCTAGACCAAATCCAAATAATTCAAAAAGTTCTTGATCTATAACAGATTCGAGTAATTCAGTTAGAGCCTCATCCTCAATTAAAGGGTCAAGAGATAAATATTTTTCATGGAAATGAGATAAAGGGATACTGAAAGTGACCCAATCTATGCCAGCTATACCGTTATCGACTTTTGCAGCAATTGGTATAGGTACAATGCCTTTTCCAGTAGAAATAATTTTGTGGTTATCTAAATATCTTGGAAAGGCCCATTGTTCAGATTGCAGTGATTCATTCGGTAACCCCATATTATAAATTGGGGTTTGAGAACCTTGCTGATTTGGATGTACCGTGTTTTTTAGTACATTGGCTATTTTATGTTCAAATGTTTGAATGACTGAATTGTCCTGTGGCTGTTTCTGTTTTTTAGTGATGAGCTGCTGGCAATGGTTCAATTTGTTCTGAACAACACCGTTTAGGAAATCTTTTAGATTTTGGCAAACACCGAAATTAATTTCTGAGTAAGTCGCAGCTAAGACAATTTCATCCATGATGGATTGTGATTGTTCATAGACTTCTGTAAGTTGATGAATATTTCTATCGAAGTCTTGGATTTTATTAATCAGTTCCCATGCCTTGTCCATCACCCTACTCTCCTAAATATTCACGAATTTCAGCGTTTGCTTTTTTATAAGTTTCTAGGTGGGCATCAATCAGTGAATAGTCATACGACCAATCACTTGCGACCACTGCCAAATGCTCAAGGCATCTTTCTGTAGATTCTGCTGGGCAGCAGACTTCTAAGCATGGATTACCGTGTTCGGCAACAATCTTGGCAACTTGGTTAAAAGCAGCTTGAATGAAATCGAGATGATTTTGAAACGATATAGCAGCCATAGTTACCTTGTTTAAAAGTTACCAATATGTGTATTTAAATTAAATCATTTTAAAAGTAACTTTACAACTTAAATTTAAGTTTAAAATAAAACAAAGTTACTTTTAAAAATGGATTCAAAGTTATGGCAAAGGTTTATAAAATTCGAGATGAAGAAGTCGACAACATCAAAGAATCTTTGATGAAGTTCGTTATTGAAAAAAAAGTCTTAATGAAAGAATCAGATGTAATTCATGCTCTGATTAAATATCATCTAAAGAATTTAAAGGCAGATGAAGTTATGAAGTATCGAGAAGAGGTACTAGATAAAATTGATTAAAGAGCTTCATAGTTAGTAAAATCTATAACGTTTTATAAGATATTACTGATATTTATTTTTATTAAAAGATATATTTATCAATGGTTTATAACCTAGGTTATACAAGTACCACCTACTCTATTGAATTTTAAAAAATTACTCAATTGTAAATATTTATTAAAAGTCTTAAATTTGAGACTAGAGTCCACCATTAGATAACGTGGACTCTTTTTTTGTTCATAAAAAATCAATCTTCGCTGAAGTATTCACTTGTGCTTCCACCAGATTGATCACTTTCAAGAATATCTACAACGAAAGGAACATCAAACTCTTCTGGTACTGCTTCAGAATCATTTTGCGAAATATTTGGATCTATACTCATAGCTAAGCCATTTTATAAAAGAAAATAAGAATCATAGATACCATAAAAAAGATACCTGCACCAATAGTAAACCTATATCCCCAAATCATTAATCCAGTTTTTTTCTCATTTTCTATTCGATATTTAGATATAATTTGAGCATAATTTTTCGCTAATGTTAAATAAACAGATTCTAATTTTTTCTCTTTAAAAAAATTGATAAGACTTTCATCTGAAGACATCTTTGCAACTGAACGAAGTTTTATGCTTGAGAGAATAAAGCCCCATGCAATACAGAAAAGAAAAAAAGTAATCGAAATAACCGCCTTAACTAATAGGAAATATAGATACTCTGGCTTTGAAGTCCACTCAAAAACCCATCTAACTATTAGGACATACGCAGTTATTGCTACAGTTAAAGCAGTTAAATATTTAGCTGCTTTATCTTCTAATTTACCAAATCTATTTTTTTCATCTTCAAGCTGAGCTTTTTGATATTCATAAAGAGCTTTATATTTCTCTCTATCAACCTTTGGTAACTCAGCTTTTGGTTCATCTTTTTTAAAAAAACATTTAAATTTCATATTTACAATAGCTCAAACCATTTATTTAGGCACAGGCAAATCTGAAATTAATTTATAATCAATTCTACGTTGAATAAACTGTTCTTGCATCCATATAAGTAGCTTCATAACTAAAGTCACAAATACAATCATAATTTTCTTATTTAAATCAGCATCTTTATAAAGGTATTCCTGTTTTACTCGCTCACCAGTCGCCATGTTAGTTCCTTCTAAATATACACATAGCTGATCACAAGGCAGAAATCTACTACGACCTGAAGGTAAGGCATCAACTTTCAATCTAAGTGAATCTAAACGGCTATCTTCAAGTAAATATTGTCGACGATGTGAATAGCTATTTCTTATGTCATTAAACTTGTCAATAGCATCATAAAAATCTTCATTCAAACCTAGATTCTTAGATATATTTAATTTAGCTTTAAATGAAGGATTACTTCCTCGGCCTGAAAATAAATCATTTGTATGTGTAATTTTGGCACACCAAATATTAAGAAAATCTTCTAGAATTAAATGCCCACGTAAAATAACCCCCATAGTATCTGGGGAATTAATCATTGCACCATAATCATTATGATCAAAAACATTAGAGAAATCTCCTCCAATAGGTACATAGGTGGAATAATCTATTTGATTGTCAGTCATCTTTTTCTCAAGTATTAAGTCATTCTGAAGTCGCATAACTTCATTTTATGTTAAATAGAATGTCGGGGATTGTGCCCTATACAAACTGTATACTGGCACAACTTCACTGGAGATATTTGCTAAAGGTATATAGAGTTGCGAACTCATAATCCGATTCTTAAGTACTTGTTCAAGAACTACCATCATTAAAATTAATAGTTGATAGTATAACTTAAGGCAAAAGTTCGGCCTTCGGCAGGAATTGCTAATAAAGAATTGGCATTTGTTACCGCAGCCTGTTGAGCAAATACAGTTTTGTATTGGCTATCCCAAAGATTATAAATACCAAAATCTACGCGCCCTTTTGCCATTGGAAAATGGGCCAATACATCCATAGTACTGTAGCCTTTAATATCTGCAGCACTATTGCTGTCAGTCAAACCGGCTGTCTTTAATTGCTGGTCATCCTTATAGGCTTTATTGGTACCTTTAATGGCCTGTATTTGTGCACGGACACCATAGCCAGCGTCGTTATTCCATTCAGCGAATAAAGTTCCTTTGGTTGGAGAAATGGCAAAAGCATTTAATTCATGCCAATTGTCGGCAACATCTTTATACTGCCCACGTGTATAACCTAGAGTACCTCCGACCTTATAGTTTTGCATAAATGGATAGCTGACAGTCGCTTCTGCACCATATACTCTTTGATCAGCATCTACTACGTTTACAGAACGGTCAGCATTAAACTGTACCACCTGATCCGAGGTATTATAAAAACCGGTTAAGCCAAGATTTAAGCCCGTGTCCTGATTTAAACGCCAGCCTAATTCATAGCTGTTTACTGTAATCGGTGCAATACCAGAAGTCGTTAAGGTATAAGCAGCCACATCACGCAGCACCCGTTGTACATCTGGATAACTATAACCCTGTGAGAAGTTAGCATAAACTTGCTGCGCGTCTGTTAACTCATAGACTGCACCCAAATTGAATAGAAATTTGTCCGAATGGGTGGAGTCAGCCGCCATTAAAGTAATCGGTTTACGTGCGGTTAAATAACTGTCAGTGTCTGCCTGAACATATTGATAACGCACACCGGCCTGAATATTTAGACGATCTGTTAAGGCATAATCTCCTTGGACAAATGTGCCAATATTCTGAATTTCTGTATCAGGACCGGAACCCTGTTTTTCCCCTGTAGCGGTATAAACCAGACCATTATGACTAGGTGTATAGTAATCTGCCCATTGATGGTCTTTTTCCCAGTCATAGTCGAGGCCATAAGTCAGTTTTAAATCTCGATCTGCGACCTGTATATTAGATTGAATGGTAGAACGAATACCGGCATAGTCAATATTGGATTGGCTTTGCTTTACCTTACTCCCATCTTTCGAATAGCCGTAAGGTACAAAGCGTACTTTTTCATTACGATAATATGCCTCCACATTCAAAGTCTGTCCAAGGACATCTTGATTTTGATATTGGGTATTAACGGCATAGCGCTCTGTAAAGGGCTGATTATCGAGGCTCCATCCTTTTATTGCTTTATGGGAAGGCTCAGTACCAGTTTGTAAGTAGGAATAGTCTGGTCCATATTCTGTATCCTGTTTATCTTTATAATATTGCGCCCCTACACTGAAAGTTTGCGTATCTGTTAAGTCAAAGTTTAAACGGCCATTGATGTCAAGGGTATCGGTATCCATTGTGCTACCCTGCCAAGGACTTAATGAAATACGCTCTCCTCGACCATCAAATTGAGAACCTCGGCGGGTATAATCTAGGCCTAAAAATCCATCCACTTGATCATTACTAAATGAGGCAGTTTGACCTACTTGGTAAGTTAAACCGTCACGGCGGAAATTATCGGCTGATGTGATGCCCAGCTTGGTTTGAAAACTTACGGGTTCAGATTTATCTGCGCGTTTGGTAATAATATTAATAATGCCACCCGTAGCACCTGAACCATAAATACTGGATGCGCCGGAAACCACCTCAATATGGTCAATCATATTTGGACTAATACTATTCAGTTGACGAGCAACATCCCGTGAACCTGTCTGTGAAACTCCATCAATCATGACCAGTACATTACGTCCACGCATGGTCTGACCATAATTACTTGTAGTTCCACTACTAGGTGCTAAAGATGGTACAAGCTGCGCTAAAATATCCGCGACTTTTCGACCTGCGCCAGCTTGTTGAACAATTGCTTCGCCATGAATGGTTTGTACTGTCCCTGCGATCTCGGCGATTGTTTTAGGTGTACGTGTGGCGGTCATCACTATTGTTGAAAGTTGAGTGATATCCGGTTTTTCTGGTGCAGCTGCTGGGCTACTCTCTTTTGCATAAAGATGCATAGAAATAGCGATTGTGAGAAGACAAAGATTAAATTGAGATCGCCGCATTTTTATTCCCTAGATTGCAATTGTTAATTTTGTGGCAAATGATAATCATTATTATTAATGATGTAAAATTATTATTTAAAAATTTTATTGAGTACTTTCCTGGCTTGAAACTTCACAGGAAAAATTTCATAAAACAGACAATGAACACTGCTTTGAAATGAAAAAAATTAATATTTATTGATCTATTTTTAATTGAGGTAACCGACTTCTTCTAAGTAAATCAAGTAATCCAAATTGAACAGGAAGCTCCTTCTAAAGATAATTATTTAGATCATGAATCTGCTAAGAAGCATACGCTCTATAATCAAACCACCATTATGAGCGTATTCGTTATCTTCCAATTGCCTTCAGCTTAACCCAAACCCTTAACCAGAAAGAAACAGCCCACAATCACCAATAACACGGCGAAACATTTTTTCAGGATTTGTGGCGATAATGCATGTGCTGTTTTCGCCCCAAGTTTGGCAGTAAAGAAACTCATAATGCTAATACCAAGAAAAGCATAAATATGAACAAAGCCAATAGTATTGGGCACATTCACCTGCGCCTGCATCCCAAAAATCATAAATCCCAAAGCACCGGCAACTGCAATGGGGAAACCACAGGCTGCAGATGTGCCTACTGCCTGTTGCATGACCACGCCATAACGGTTGAGATACGGTACGGTCAAGCTGCCACCGCCAATCCCAAAGATGGCTGAAGCAAAACCAATTCCCGAACCTGCAGCGATTTGTTGACCGGTTGAGGGCAAGGTTCGCCCCTGCTCTGCCGGATTTTTGCTACCTGTAAACATGGTATACGCCACCCAGATCAGAAAGATTCCTACCACAATCTGCAAATGTAAGCCCGAAATTAAACCGGCAATCCCTGCACCGAAAAAGCATCCAATGGCCATAGGCGGAGCTAGATGTCTAAAGACTGGCCACAGCACTGCCTCGTTCTTATGGTGCGCCATCAATGAACTGATAGAGGTGATCACAATAGTTGCTAGCGATGTACCTAAAGCCAAATGCATAATCACATCCGGACTATAACCCATCTGCATAAACACGATATATAACAGTGGCACAATGATTGTTCCGCCACCGACCCCAAACAGCCCAGCGGCAAAACCTGCGCATGCCCCGATAATTAAAAAAATGATAATTTCCACGAAATACTGACTGAATAATTTGAAATTAAAGACAAGGCGCCTTAAGCAAGTTCCAGCTCACCAACCTGATGATAGGCACGATTAAAATACACCAGACCATGTTCTTGCTGACTGTGCTGAATGGCCAGCACACGGCACATAAAAATGCTATGCGTACCCACCTGCTGAATCTGCTCAATCTCGCAATCAAAGCTGGTCAAGGCATCTGTTAACACCGGCGCGCCGGTTTCCAGCTCAGTCCAGGTTCCATATTGAAAGCGCTCTTCAGACTTCATTTTGGAGGCAAAGACATTGGAGATTTGTTGATGCTGCGCGCCTAGCACATTCACGCTCAAGATTTTATTTTCAATAAAATGGGCGTGTGAGCGTGAAGCCTGATTCATGCAAACCAATAAGGTCGGTGGTGTATCGGTTACACTACACACGGCAGATGCGGTAAATCCATGCACACCAGACGCCCCTGCCGTGGTCACCACATTGACCGCGCTGCTGAGCAAAGACATGGCATTTCTAAAGTCTGCTGCTTCAATCATCACCAGATTCCTTCATTTTCTTGGGTTATGCTTGAAATGGTTGTTAAGCGGATGGGCCAGATGTTTTCCATCCATTCCCATCAGCTCTGCCACATGATGTGCCTGCGCGTTAAGCACTCAATTCTTGACGCACAATATCGGCGCCAGCGCTTAAAGCACGAAGTTTACCTTGCGCCACCTGACGCGATAACGGTGTCATACCACAGTTGGTCGATGGATAAAGCTTGTCGGCATCAACAAATTGCAAAGCTTTACGCAGGGTATTGGCTACTTCTTCTGCGGTTTCAATCTGGCTGGTGGCCACATCAATAGCGCCAACCATGACTTTTTTACCGCGGATCAGCTCAATCAGGTCCATCGGTACCCGCGAGTTTTGGCATTCCAGCGATACAATATCAATTTTGGATTGTTGCAGTTTCGGGAACACGGCTTCATATTGACGCCACTCGGAGCCTAAGGTTTTTTTCCAGTCGGTATTGGCTTTAATGCCATAGCCATAACAGATATGCACGGCGGTTTCGCATTTCAGACCTTCCAGTGCGCGTTCCAGCGTGGCCACGCCCCAGTCATTGACCTCATCAAAGAACACGTTAAAAGCAGGTTCATCAAACTGGATAATATCAACCCCAGCAGCTTCGAGTTCCCTTGCCTCCTGATTCAGGATTTTGGCAAATTCCCAAGCCAGTTTTTCACGGCTTTTGTAATGACCATCGTACAGGGTATCAATCATGGTCATTGGACCCGGCAAAGCCCATTTAATTGGCTGAGTGGTCTGGCTGCGTAAAAACTTGGCATCTTCTACAAACACCGGCTGTTTCCGGGCCACCTCACCGATCACCGAAGGTACGCTGGCATCATAACGGTTACGGATACGCACCGTTTCCCGTTTTTCAAAATCCACACCTTCGAGATGTTCAATAAAGGTGGTGACAAAATGCTGACGGGTTTGTTCACCATCGCTTACAATATCAATTCCGGCCAGTAACTGTTCATGCAGTGACAGGCTCAAGGCATCCTGTTTGGCTTCACGCAGTGCATCACCTTCAAGTTTCCATGGCGACCAGAGTTTTTCCGGTTCTGCCAGCCAGGATGGTTTCGGTAAGCTGCCTGCGGTTGAGGTTGGGAGTAAAATGCTCATCTTTAATCTTCTATCTCTATACGTTGAATTAAGCAGCGTTGGTTGCTACGGCGTAGCTGGCAGCCCACTGTTCCAGAATGTGCTGATACGGTTTAATAAAGTGTTCTTCTGTCCATTTGCCCTGTTTTACGGCCAGCTGGCTACGCTCGACACGGTCATAGACAATTTGCGTTAAGGAATAATCCGGGTACTCAAGACTAGGTTGATAGACCTGACCTGCAGTCGAGTTGGCATTATAAATTTCAGGACGATAAATCTTCTGGAAGCTTTCCATGGTGCTAATCGCGCTGATTAATTCAAGATCGGTATAATCTGCCAATAAATCACCGCTAAAATAGAATGCCAAAGGTGCAGCACTATTTTCTGGTTTAAAATAGCGAACGGTTAAACCCATTTTAGCGAAATAATGATCTGTTCTTGAGTATTCATTTTGCTGATATTCAACCCCTAACACCGGATGAATATTGGCGGTACGATAATAGGTTTTGGTGGTCGATACGCTCAGGCAGATCACCGGCTGTTTATTAAACTGTGACTGGAACGCCTCGGAATTCACCACGTACTGATACAGCTTGCCGTGCAAATCACCAAAGTTGTCTGGTATTTCCCCTGCTTTATAGCCTTGGGACAATAAAAGCACGCTAAAATCATAATCACGTACATACGATGAAAAACTGTTTCCGATCATGCCTTCAATACGCTGATTGGTACGATGATCAACAATCGTCGATTTCAGCATTTCAATGGCTGGAAAGGCGTTACCATTGCCTTCGACATCAAGATCTGCAGATACAATATCAATTTCCAGTGAATAACGGTCACCCTTCGGATTATCCCAATGTGCCAAGGCATTAAAACGGTTATTGATCATGCGCAGCGTATTACGCAGGTTCTGTTCACGGCTTTCGCCACGCGCCAGATTGGCAAAGTTGGTTGTTAAACGGGTACTGTCCGCTGGTTGATAGTTTTCATCAAAACGAATACGTTGAATTGAACATGCAAACTGTTGACTCATCTGTTCCACCGCTTTAAATATCTAAAAATAAAAATCTGAATATCTTTCTGGTTTTAGTTATACGTGAACCCTAAGATGAATAAAAATGATTTAATCTAAGTTAATAATGAATAAAATTCATGTTTAATTTTAAATAAAGTTATTTAAGAGGGAAAAACAGAAAAATAGACTGCCTTATTAGTGATCAATCTAGTCCAATTTTTCTAGCAGAAAAAAGGTCAAAACAATGCTAGATTTAAAATCAAAATAAATTTTCAAATTCCAATAAAATCAATTATTTATAATTTTTATTTTAACTAAGTATCTTCACATTTTGTTGAAGAGAATGAGTTTCTTGATGGAATAAAAAATTGGCTCGCCTAAATATTTGGATCTGGTCTGTTTAGGTCAAACGGCGCTTATATAAAAATGTCTATAAAAGCATCAACATGAATTTGGCTCAGTTAAAGATGAGGAAAAATCAAGAGATTTAGCTTGTAAATGATCAGTGATTTACCTTTCCTATTAAACGAATAGATGCAGTGTTCTTCTGTAGCCCAATTTCCTTGAGAAACGACTTTGCGACTTTCAGCTTCTATAAGAAATGAAAATTTAAGCCGGCCCAGCTATACTGCTTAAAATACAAGCAGAATATTAAGAGCAGTAAAATAAGGAAATATCCGATGACTTTTCAAAAAACAATCTTAGGTCTAAGTTTAGGTTGTGTACTGACACTTATGTATGGCTGTGCCAAACCCACTTCTGATCAGTCTGAAACTGAAGTCAGTACTTCTGAAATCACATCGGATTCAAATGAAACTGCCAAAGCCAGCTCAGATTTTGATCTGAATAACATACCCATTTCGAGCGCAGTGCCTGGTGAGTTGCCTTATATTGAATTACCAGAGGGCTATCGCTATCAGAATGATGAAAAACGAAATTTTGAACGTGTACCCTTTTGGACAGGACATGACTTTCACTGGGTTGAAGGAAAACTGTTTAGTTCGGGTATTAGCGCTGAATCAGATTATAAAGAAGGCAGTTTTTTAGAAATACAGCGTAACCTTGATGCGGTGATTCAGCAGCTTGGCGGTGTAGAAGTTGCTAATAGTCAAATTCCAAGAGAGCTTGCCAATAGTCTGCCTGATGCCATTCGGGTGCAACATGGTTCAGGTTTGGCTGATATTTATAATTACCCTGCGCAAACGTATGTGATTCGACAAGCGGATAAAAATATTTGGTTCCATTTGGCGCAATCTGGTAACTATATGGGTTTAATGGTAGCGGAAAGTCAGCCCTTAAATATCACGGCCAAAGCACTGACATCGAGTGCACTGAAACAAAGTCTGGATCAGGACAATAAAGTGAGTGTGCAAATTAACTTTGCCACAGATCAAGCCAAGATTTTGCCAGACTCACAAGAACAAATGGATCAGATTATTACTTTACTGAAAGATAACGCTGATTTAAAGCTTGGCATTTATGGACACACCGACAATACAGGCGATGCAGCGCATAATTTAAAACTGTCTGAACAGCGTGCGCAAGCTGTAGTTGCTGCCCTAACCAAAGCAGGTATCGCTTCAAATCGCCTAACAGCCAAAGGTTTTGGGGATGCTCAGCCTGTTGCAGATAATACCAGTGATGAGGGTAAGGCGAAAAACCGTCGAGTGGAGTTGGTGAAATTATAAAAGTCTAAGTGTAAAAAGACCGCTCAATTGCGGTCTTTTTACATCTTTTTATAAATGGTGTCACGGCGGTCAACGTCTAAGACAAGCACCACAATTTTGGCGTCAATGACTTGATAGAATAAGTGATACGTGGATTAAGCTTATCAAACTTCTTAAGCGCGGTTTTTGTGAACTCGAGCTCTTAAGTCATCTAAAGTTATCCTGATAGTTTCTTCACTTTTTGCTTTTTTGCTAGTTGTAACAAATAAACCTCGTCCATAACACAATCTTTTAAGATTATTTTTGTATTTTCCAAAATGCGATTTTGACGATCAGGGCTACGACCATCTAAAAGTTCTGGTAATTTTTTTACCATATTCATAAGCTCCAAATAGGATGTTTTTCCCAGTTATCAGGAAAACCCATTGCAACACGCCAATTTTCATCTTTCACAATAGGTTTTAAGAGTTTATTCAATTGATTGCACCACTCTGAATCAAATCCTGTCGGTCTTAGCAAGGTTTTTAAGATTAAGAGTACATAGAAGATACGTTTATTCGTCGGTGTAATCGGTGATTGCCAATTTGGATCTTTGTCGGCTTTAGATTTAATAGCTAATTCTTTATTCCATAACCGTCCATGATGGGCACAAATATTTCTCACATAGGTCAATATATGCAACCATTCAGCTAATTTTTCATGATGCAAAGAAAAATGCTGTGCGATTGCTTTCTTATCTTCTTTATTGTTAGCCTTATTATTTATTAAACCACTATATAAAAATGACAATGAACCAAAACTTAAAACTTCTGTCAGCATCCAAATTGGGATTTGAGGAAAACCATCATAATTTTGTTGAAAATGCTGGATGAACGTATCTTTAGAGCGTCCAACTTCTTTGTTGCATGTTTCTAAAAATTTTCTATGGTTAAATTTGGGATAAAAATTTTGTGCATTGCAGATACCAAATGCACCATATTGATGACCGAGATAATACGTTAATTTCGTTCGTAAAAACGTTTCTATAATTTCGATAGCACCGAATATTTGTAATCGTAATTCAGTATCAAATTCATATAATTGCACAATTTTTTCACACGAAGTGCCCGGCTTGAATCGATCTAAGACATTATTTCCTGACCTTATTCGGTAAGGATACCAATATGCACTTAAGCGATAATAACCATATTTTGCCAATATTCCTTCAGCCCAAGCAACATTATGAATACTCAATCCTTTAGACTGTAGATGATGCACTTGCTCAGCATATGATAAAGGCTTTTTATTTATAAGGTTTTAACATAATTCACTAAAATCGAGGCATAAAAAACCGCCAAGGTTGCGCGGACTTCAAAAGAAGAACTAAGCGTGGCGGCTGTATTAAATACATAATAGCGACAATTGTCATTATTAGCAAGTTATGATCAAAAACTGCCCTTAGCGACGGTCTTTTTTATATCTAATCTCCTCTACCCCCTATTTATTAAAGAGGTGAGGAACAGCATTCCGCAAGGGGAGAATTTTTAAGCCACAGGTGATAACGTAAACAACACCTGCCATTGTTCATGAACCTTTTATTTCTCAAAAATCTCTCTTAAATCCTCCGTCATCCCTTGGGCTGACTTAAACTCGCCTTGCTGGTTTTTCCACACCATTGACGGCGTGGCAAAGAAACCATATTTAGCCATTAGTTCCTGGTTGGCATCTATTTTTGCAGCAATATCAGCAGGGATATTCTTGGTAATTTTTAACTTGTTTTGCCCTTTGTTGGCATTGTAACTGGTAAACACCTGCTGTGGATTTTTAGCCATCAGCATGGTTGCCACTTGCCCGCGGCTCTCATCACGAATGACTGCCACCTGAATATGTCTAAGCTGTACCTTCCCCGCCTTCACCCACGGACGTGCCTTTTGCCAGAAGGTATGGCAATACGGACAATTCGGGTCTGAAAATACATATACAATCCGCGGCGCATCTTTTTGTCCGTCCTGAATCCAGGTGGAGTTTTCCAGACTTTTCCAGACATCATCCAGCACGGCGTCTTTGACATGGGTTTCAAGCGCTTTGATGGTCAGGTTCTCACCCTTGGCATTGTGCAAATCGCCAATAATGTAATATTTCTGGTCATTGGAAATAAACACGGTTGCCGGACTTTGCTGCATATGCCCGGCCCATCCGGTCATTTTTTCTGGCGCTTCAATCTGTTTGATAAATTTAAAGTCTTCCTGCTCAATCTGTTTTTTCAGATCAGTCTGGGCAAATGCTGTCGTATTTAACAGCAGCAGGAACAACGCAGCGGGATAAATCATTTTCATGAGAATTTCCTGTTATTTTGAAGATGGAGCAGAAAGATCATTGATATAGCGACGCAGCATCGGCTGGGTCAGTTCTCCCATATGCCGATGCACGAGCTGTCCTTGTGCATTAAAGAACAAGGTGCTTGGCAAGCCATACATATTCATCTGGGTGGCCATGTCACCTTGAGGATCAAACAGGACATGCTGGAAATTAAAACCATGCTGACGCAGATAATCCTGTACGGTGTCAGTCGTTTCGCCCTGATTCAGCATTACAAAATGAATGTCCGGATAATCCTGCTGGGCCTGATGTAAAACCGGCATTTCCCGGTGACACGGCGGACACCAGCTGGCCCACAGGTTGATGACGGTCGGTTTGCTGACCCAGTGCTGTAGTGGCACCTGTTGCTGCTGTAAATTTTGAAATTGCAGGTCAAGATACTGATTCTGCTGTGGTAAAACCGTTTGAATACCCCAATTCAGACAAAGCTGGATCGCAACAAATAGCGTAATCAATATCGCTTTAGGCAGATTGGCCAATGACCGGTTTTTCCATAAAAACCACCCAATGCCGGCAATCAATCCGCCATAAAAATGAAAGCCTTTGTCCTGAATTTTGATTATATCCAGTGGTGTCGCCAGATAAAGATCGGCATGCATTAGTACAAAAACCAGTCGTGCGGCAATTAATCCCACCCAGAATGACGTCCACAAGCTGTCACTAAAGATGCGCCAGCTAGGTTCAGGCCATTGCTGTTTCTGTCTGAAATATCGCCCTGCCCCATACACCAGCACTAATCCGGTGAGCAGCAGCACAATCTGCCACGGCAACATCAGTGGGCCCATATGCAGCGCCGTTGCAGAAACCATCATGGCGTGTTCGCCTGCTGAAGTTGCTGCAAGCGCTGAATAAGTTGGGTCGCGGTAAAGGTGCCGGTTAAACGTAAAGTACGCTGTTCCTGCTGCTGGCTGTCCAGGAAAATCATGGTCGGTGGGCCAAGAATCTGCCAGTCACGCAGTAATGCATCTTGAGATGGATGATACTCGGTTAAATCCAGTTTAATCCGCACCACATCCTGCAAGGCTGCTTGTACATCGGTACGTGGCAGGACTTCATTTTCTACCGGTTGACAGGCCACACACCAGTCGGCATAGACATCAATCACGATACTGCGTCCACTGTTTTGCTGTAGCAGCTGTGCCAGTTCCTGCTGGGTATGCACCTTTTGCCAGCTGAGTGTTTGCTGGGCATGGACCGCACCCATCTGCTGAAGGCCATGTTGAATATGCCAAATACCAATAGCGGTCATGGCCAGCGCCAGCACAATAACGCCAACACGCGAAATTTTCCCTTGCAGATGTCTGCGGATTAAATCGAAGCAGTAAATCGCCAGTGCCAGGAAAATAATGCCCATCAACAGGAAATAGGCCACGGTCGGCAGCAATGGACGGGCGAAATAAACCGCCAGTGCCAGCATTAAAAAGCCGAAACTGAATTTCAACCGGTCCATCCATAAGCCTGGTTTGGGTAAATATTTGGCACCAAATACGGCGGCAATAAATAAAGGAATCCCGAGGCCCAGACCCAGTACAAACAGATAGGTCGCGCCAAGTACCGGCTGATCCAGCTGTGAGACAAACAGCAAGGCACCGGCTAAAGGCGCGCTCATACACGGGCCTACAATCAGCGCGGAAATCATCCCCATTAACGCAGCACCGACCAGCGTACCGCCCTGCTGTTTTTGCTGCCATCGGTCCAGTCGTTGTAATAAACCCTGCGGTAAGGACAGCTGATACACCCCAAACAGGTTCAAGGCAAACAGGATAAACAGCACCGCAAAGATGCCAATAAAGATCGGGCTTTGGAACCAACGCTGGAAACTATAGCCCAGTTGCGCAACCGCCAGTCCCATCACTGCATACACTGCGGCCATACCCAGAACGAAAGCCAGCGCAATCAACGCAGCACGATAACCACGATGACGCTGTACCAGAATGCCAGACAAAATTGGAATCAGTGGCAAAGAACAAGGTAAAAAGGCCAGTAAAATACCAAAACCTAAAAAAATCAGCAGATTAAAAAATAAATGATGTTCCGAGAGTAAATTGAAAAAATACTGGTCATTGTTCCATTCAGATTGTAATGACGCGGCTGCTGTCGTTTGTGTTTCGCCTGCGATTTCACTGGCCGGCACCGGATTGGACGCTACGACTGAAATTTCTGAAGCCGCGACAGCATCAGTGATTTTTGTCAGCTCTGTATTCTCTACTGCGGCAATCGCTTCATCTTCAATTACATTTGCTTCTACTACAGCTGGTGCAGTTATCAGCGCTGTTTTTTCAGGCTTACTGGGTGCCGCTTCAATTTTAGCCGGTGCATCCAGCGCGACCGGTTTGGCGGCACTTAATAAACGCCGTTCGCTTGAAGGCGCATCTGACTGGGGCAACAAGCCTTGCGCATCGGTCTGAATGGTGGCGCGTTGCACCGGATAACATAAACCGCTTTCGGCACAGCCCTGCCACTGAATTTTAAATTGCTGGTTTGGCGCGACCTTAATTGTAGTCTTGACCTGATGATAATGCACCTTGGTCTGGCCAAAGGTCGGATCGTTCTTATCTTCCGGGACTGGCAGCTGTAATTTTAGCGCACCGGCATCGCTACGCACCTGCAGCTGATCATGATATAAATAATAATCCTCGGCGATGGTCCAGCGCAGTTCCGCCTGATCATCACTAATAGAACGCGCCTGAAACTGAAACGCCTGATCGGGTGGCAAGAACTCCTGCGCCTGTGACCAGACTGGCCAGAATGCACAAAGAACCACAAGCAAAGCACTTACACGCGTAATCATGACGTCCATTTTTCTGTAGAAAACCCGATTCATTATTAAAAAGATTAAATTAAGAGAACATTAACATAGCTCATTATTTATAAAATAGGATTTCAGGTGGAGAGTAACTATGTTTGTGGTTCTGGTCGAAGATGATCCTTATATTGCCCAAAGTATCTGTTCAGCGCTGGACTATTTAAATATTTCAGTCGAGCATGTGGCCACTGCACGCGCTGCCGATTATTTTATCCGGCAAAGTGCGGTCGACCTGTGTCTGCTGGATTTGGGCCTGCCTGATCAGGACGGTCTGGAACTGCTGCAGCAGTGGCGCCAGGATGAAATTCATCTGCCGGTACTGGTTTTAACCGCCCGACACCAAACCCGGCAATGTGTAGAAGCCTTAAATCTGGGGGCCGATGACTACCTGACCAAACCCTTTGAACTGGATGAGCTGATTGCCCGTATTCATGCGCTGGCACGGCGTAATCGTGGCTTTTCTTCCAATCTTTTACAACTGGGTGATTTGCTGTTAAACCGCGATACCCAGGAAGTCACGTTCCAGCAGCAGCCGGTGACTCTGTCACGGCGTGAATACAGCTTGCTGGAAACCCTGATGAGCCATCCCAACCAGATTTTAAAAAATGAACAGCTGCTCGATAAACTGTATGGCTATCAGGACAGTATCGAGAGCAACGCGCTGAATGTGCATATTTATCATTTACGCCAGAAACTAGAGCCGCAGCTGATTCAGACCATTCGTGGCGTGGGCTATATGTTTAAAGTGTCGGAAACCGAGAGCTGAATATGCAGAACTACAGTTTAAAATGGCGGCTGGTTAGCATGTTTATGGTGGTGTTTCTTAGCCTGTGGAGTCTGGTGTTTTGCTGGCTGTATTATGATTTGCAGCAGCGGCTGCAAGATACGCTGGATCAGCGCCTGTTTGCCTCTGCACAAATGGTGGCGCGGCTGATTCAGCATTTGCCGCTACAGGAAATTAATCCCGATTCCTTAAAACAGGTGGCCGAACAGTATCATGCGCAAAATCTGATTGCCTGTGAGGTGTCGGTGTTTAGCTCGGATATTACCTTGGGGCCGTATGTGGTGGCTCGCACCCGCGGTGCGCCGGCGCAGCTGACCGGACAGCAACCGGGCTTTAGTACCTGGCAGGAAAATGGTGTGGAATGGCGCAGTTATGTGCTGCGTAAAGGCGATATTCAGGTGGTGGCCGCAGAACGGCTGGTGCTTAGAGCGTCGTTATTGCAACAGATTCTGCAATCGGTGCTGATTCCGCTGGTGTTATCGCTATTGATCTGTATGGCGCTGGTGATTCATATTCTGCGTAAAGAATTCCGCCCTTTAGATGATATGGCCCAGCAACTGGCAGATAAGCAGCATTCGCTGTCAGATGCCGCGCATTATCTGCAACATCTGGATGCGCGCAAAATTCCCAAAGAAGTCCAGCCTTTTGTCGATAATTCCAATCAGCTGATTCAGAATCTGCATCATAGCCTGGAAAATGAAAAACTGTTTACCGCCTATGCCGCGCATGAACTGCGTAGTCCTTTAACTGCAATTAAAACCCATGTACAACTCAGTCGGATGATGGTTGAACAGAATCCGGCGCAGGCCAGCAAGCTGATTGAAAACCTGAAGCAGGCTGAAAACAGCATCTGGCGCTATCAGCAGTTGCTGGAACAGTTGTTATTACTCAGCCAGACGGATCATGACGCTGCGCAAGCCGCCCCAAATTCGGAAACCACCGAAGTCGCACCAGTTTTGAGGCAAGTGATGGAAGAATTAAGTCCGGTTTATCCACATTTAAACACTATCTTGCAGGTCGATTGGGAAAATCTGCAAACCCTGCAACTACCACCGCTGAGCTTGCAGACCATCCTGAAAAATCTGCTGGAAAATGCCCTGTTACATGCCCAAGGCTTAAGCCGGATTGCAATTGCCATGCATGATCAGCAACTGCTGGTACAAGATGATGGTCAGGGGCTGACTGCCGCTGAACTGACCCAGATGACCCGGCGCTTCTGGCGTAAATCTGCCCAGCAACAGGGTCATGGTTTAGGGCTGGCTTTGGTGAAAGCGCTGCTCCAACATCATCACTACCAGATGGATTTAAGCCTGAACCCGCCTCAGGGTTTAAGCATTCGCATTCGGCCGGAGCAGCCCTCGTCTACGCCCAATTGAAGGGTTAGGATTGATGCTTGGGGACTAAGATTAGAAGCTATATCTTAAGCCCCAAACCGCCTGATTTTTCTGTTTGATTTTACTGCGGTCATAGCCACCCAGAATGAAGTCGGAAAAGACATTCACATTCGGCGCAACTGCATAATCCAGCCCGACCGAGGCAAAACGAAAAGCAGTATCGGTCTGGGTATCTAAAAATTCCTGACCTTCATATTTGCCGGAGTCATTAAAATAAGAACCGGCAACGGCTAGATTTCCAGTTAATTTATCACTGAGCTGATGGGCATAGTTCAGGCTGACATAGGTATCCCCCTGATTCATATACACCACATCATATAAATAGGTCGACACACCAAAGGTTAGTGTAGCCTGATCATTCACATTCTTGCTGACACGCAGGCCCAGTTCATTGGAGGTGGTACTGTCCCCACCCGGATAATAATAGGTCGCATTCCACAGATCCCAAGTGAGGCCTTTAAAATCTGACACATGCCCGACAATAAAATCATGTTCCATTTTATCGGTGCTGTATTGCCGGCCTTGTTGTAAATCGCGGTATGAATAACCCAGTGTACTGCCCCAATAAGCAGCATAAAAATTTCCGTAACCCAGGGTTAAAGAGGCCTGCAAAGCCAAGTCTTCATTTTCTGGTGCATTGGTCAGACCGCGCGACACATATTTAGATACTGCGGTCAGCTGACCAGACACATCAATAGAGGAAGAGGATGCATCATTGGCCCAGCTGGACATGCTGATACATGACAGACACCCGGCGGCGACCACCGTTCTTGTAAATGGAATCATTGTTTTAAAATTTAACCTGATTGAATGTAAAAATCCCAGCCAACCATCCGACCGTGAGCTGTGCGGATGGTTGGGTATGTGGTTTTAACTAAGAAAAAAGGATGTGTATAAAAATGCACATCAAAACGATGTCAAGATCAAAGTGTTCTGTTGCGGCTAGATTGACCGGACTGGCGTATTGGCCCGGTAAAATGGCGCCGTAGATTTGGCCAGCGCCGGTTTGGCGCGAATATGATCGGCCAGTTTTTCGGCCATCATAATGGTGGTGGCATTCAGGTTGCCGGTAATAATCAGCGGCATGATGGAAGCATCAATCACTCGCAGGTTTTGCAGCCCATGTACCCGCCCGTAGCCATCGACCACGGCCATATCATCTTCACCCATTTTGCAGCTGCAAGATGGATGGAACGCAGTTTCAGCGTGGTTACGGATAAATTCGTCCAGCTCGGCATCACTTTGTACCTGTTTGCCCGGGCTGATTTCTTCGCCGCGATAGGCATCTAAAGCCGGTTGATGCATGATGTCCCGGGTAATGCGGATGGCATCACGGAACTCGCGCCAGTCCTGTTCGGTACTCATATAATTGAACAGGATACTTGGATGCTGAAACGGATCTTTGGAGCGCAGTTTGACCCGACCGCGGGATGGAGAGCGCATGGAACCGACATGCGCCTGAAAACCATGCTGCTGAATGGCATTACTGCCATTGTAGTTAATGGCGACCGGTAAAAAGTGATACTGGATATTCGGCCAGGCAAACTCATCGGAAGTGCGGATAAAGCCACCGGCTTCAAACTGGTTACTGGCACCCACACCCTGACCTAAAAACAGCCATTCTGCGCCAATTTTTGGCTGGTTATACCATTTTAAGGCTGGATATAAGCTGACCGGTTTTTTGCACTGATACTGTAAATACATTTCCAGATGATCTTGCAGGTTTTCGCCCACGCCCGGTAAATCATGAACCACCGGAATCTCCAGGCTTTTTAGATGCTGGGCATTACCGACACCGGAACGCTGCAGAATTTGCGGGGAAGCAATGGCACCTCCACAGAGCAACACTTCTTTTTCAGCAAAGACTTGGAGTGGCTGCGCGGTACTTTGTCCCTGAAAATATTCGACGCCTATAGCCTGCTTGCCATTAAATAGAATTTTATGGGTCATGGCATGGGTGCGAATGGTTAAATTCGGGCGCTGTCTGGCCATATCCAGATAACCACGCGCCGTGCTGGAACGGCGTCCCTGTGGGGTTACGGTACGGTCCATCGGGCCAAATCCTTCCTGCTGATAGCCATTTAAATCATCGGTACGTGGATAGCCAGCCTGTACCGCAGCATCGACCATGGCATGAAACAGCTCGTTATTTCCGGCTTTCGGGGTGGCGACCTGTACCGGACCACTGTCGCCATGATAGTCATTGCCGCCAATATCACGGGTTTCGGCCTTTTTATAATAAGGCAGGCAGTCGGCATAGCTCCAATGTTCCAGTCCTTTCAAACTGGCCCATTGTTCCAGATCCATCGCATTGCCGCGGATATAACACATGCCGTTAATCAGGGAGGATCCGCCCAAGCCTTTACCGCGACCACATTCCATGCGGCGATTATTCATATACGGTTCCGGATCGGTCAGATAGGCCCAGTTATAACGCCGGCCCTGTAAGGGATAAGCCAGCGCGGCAGGCATCTGGGTACGAAAATCCAGCCGGTAGTCCGGCCCACCTGCTTCCAGGAGCAACACCGTCGTTTCTGGATCTTCGGTTAATCGAGCCGCCAGCACATTCCCGGCAGAACCTGCGCCAATAATAATATAGTCATAATTCATGCAGCATGATCCTCCCTTAAGCTGAAAATACAGATTGGAAAGGACTCAGTTCCACCTGAACCGATTTGGTCTGGGTATAGTGCTGTAAGGTCACCAGACCATTTTCACGGCCAACGCCTGACTGTTTATAGCCACCAACCGGCATTTCTGCTGGAGATTCACCCCAGGTATTCAGCCAGCAAATCCCAGCTTCAATCTGATGAATAATGCGATGGGCACGGCTTAAATCCGGACTGACCACACCAGCAGCCAGACCATAGGTGGTGGCATTGGCTCTGCGGATTACTTCATCTTCACTGTCATAGCTTAAGATGCTCATAACCGGGCCAAAAATTTCTTCCTGGACAATGCGCATTTCATCATGACAGTCGGTAAATACCGTGGGTTCAACAAAAGCCCCGTGCGCAAATTCAGCTGCCGCTGCGCGCTGTCCACCTGTTAACAGACGGGCGCCCTGTTGCTTGCCCAGCTCAATGTAATGCAATACTTTTTCCATATGGGCAAAGCTGGACAGTGGTCCGAAATTGGTGTTCGGGTCTAAAGGCTGCCCCATCCGCACATAAGGAATGCGCTGCAGAATCTTTTCTTCAAAAGCAGTTTTTAAAGCAGCAGGAATAAACACCCGGGTTCCATTGGTACACACCTGTCCAGAGCTGTAGAAATTGGCCATCATGGCGATATCGGCAGCCAGATCCAGATTGGCATCTTCACAGATAATTAACGGTGATTTTCCACCAAGTTCCATGGTGACTTCTTTTAAGCTGGACGCCGCCGCCTGTGCCATTACTTTTTTACCGGTACTCACACCGCCGGTAAAGGATACTTTGGCAATCTCCGGATGCTCAGTGAGGTAGCTACCCACATCGCCACCACCGGTCACCACATTAAAGACGCCGTCCGGTACTCCGGCTTCACTATAAATTTCGGCCAGTTTTAACGCGGTCAGTGGGGTAATTTCACTGGCTTTAAACACCATGGCGTTGCCTGCGGCCAAGGCCGGTGCAGATTTCCATAACGCAATCTGGATTGGATAATTCCAAGCGCCAATACCGGCCACCACACCCAGCGGTTCACGGCGGGTATAAATAAAAGAACTTTCTCTTAATGGAATTTGCTGGCCTTCGAGCGCTGGTAAAATGCTGGCATAATATTCCAGCACATCTGCCCCGGTCACAATATCGACGCTCCGGGTTTCACTTAAAGGCTTGCCACTGTCCAGGCTTTCAATTTCTGCCAGCTCATCATTGCGTGCCCGTAAAATGGCTACGGCCTGATTTAAAATGCGTGAACGCTGCATGGTGGTCATGGCTGCCCAGACTTTTTGTCCCTGTTTGGCAGACTGTACTGCCCGATCAACATCGGCCTGGTTACATGCCTGAATGGTGGCCAACACCTCAGCATTGGCCGGATTAATACTTTGGAATGTTTCAGAGGATGAAGCATCGACAAACTGACCGTGAATATAAGGTCGTTGTGTATTGAATTGCATCAATCGGTTCTCCTCGTAATTTAGTGAATATTGAGTTGCTGACGGATATAGTCGGCACAAATCTGAATAGGTAAATCGGCATCCAGTTCAGTGGTCATTAAGGAACCGCGTAACCAGAAACCGTCAATCAGTGCGGCCAGACCCTGCGCGGCGCGTTCAGCCTGCTCGCGGTCCAGCTGTTTGGCAAACTCATGCTTGATATTGGAATGCAGGCGATAATGGTTGACCTGCTGCAAACGGTGCAAGTCAGGTTGATGCATACTGTTGGCCCAGAATGCCAGCCAGGTTTTCATGGCGGCTTTATCGGTCTGTTCGGCCGAGAAATTGGCACGCACAATCGCAATCAGGCGCTGCTCCGGGGTGTTTTCTGCGGCGTTTAAACTGGCAGAAATGGCATCGCCCAGCTGTTGCAGCAAATAACGCATGGTCGCTTCAATCAGGCCATGCTTGCCCTGAAAATAATGACTGATGATGCCTGTAGACACACCTGCCCGCTGGGCAATCTGGCTGATAGATGCTTCAGCAAAACCCAGTTCATTAATGGCAGATAAGGTGGCATCAATTAGCTGTTGACGACGAATCGGTTGCATACCAACTTTAGGCATAAGATCGACCTGACTAATAAAAATCATGCACAAGGCAAGGTAACATATAAAAACGTTATTTTAATTGAACGTTCAATTAAAATAAATTATAGTCCCGTCTGCTTCCTGATGTACAGCTCAGTTTGTTTTTCATTTGCAAATGTTTGTAATGAGAGCCATGCCTATAGTCTGGTTATGCCAAAACACACTGCGCTGTAGATCCGAATTAAAAAAATATGGTCACAGATTTATGCAAAAGAAAACTGAACAGACGACCGATAGTCTGAACAAAGTTGTCTTTTTTCTTTCGGCAACACTCATCCTGCTGTTTTCGCTGGTTACGATTTTATTTAATGACCAGGCGAATCAGCTCATTACCCAAATCTTGAACTGGGTCAGCCGGACCTTTAGCTGGTATTACCTGCTGGCGGCCACCTTATATCTGGTCTTTGTACTGTTTATTGCCCTGTCGCGTTATGGCGATATCAAATTAGGTCCCAAACATTCCAAGCCGGAATTTAGCCTGCTGAGCTGGTCGGCAATGCTGTTCTCGGCCGGAATCGGGATTGACCTGATGTTCTTCTCGGTGGCCGAACCGCTGTCTCACTATATGAATCCGCCTGTCGGCGAAGGCCAGACTTTTGAGGCTGCGCGCCAGTCAATGGTCTGGACCCTGTTCCACTATGGATTAACTGGCTGGAGCATGTATGCCTTGGTTGGCGTGGCTTTGGGTTATTTTAGTTATCGTTATAACCTGCCGCTAACCATCCGCTCGGCGCTTTATCCGATTTTTGGCAAGCGTGTTAATGGCTGGATTGGACATAGTGTTGATACCGCGGCCGTTTTGGGCACTATTTTCGGTATTGCCACCACCTGCGGGATTGGTGTGGTTCAGCTCAACTACGGCCTGCATGTACTGTTTGATGTGCCAGAAAACCTGCTGATCCAGTCGGCGCTGATTGCCGTTGCAGTCATTATTACTGCAATTTCAGTGGCTTCTGGGGTAAATAAAGGCCTCCGGATTCTGTCTGAAGTCAATATTTATGTGTCAATTGGTCTGTTGCTGTTTATTCTGGTGATGGGCAATACCGAGTTTTTACTGGCAGCGTTAATCCAGAACTTTGGCGACTATATTAGCCAGTTCCCGCAACTGTCCTTAACCAGTTTTCCGTTTCAGCAACCGAAAGAATGGATGAACAGCTGGACCCTGTTTTTCTGGGCCTGGTGGATTGCCTGGTCGCCATTTGTCGGCCTGTTTCTGGCGCGAATTTCCCGTGGCCGGACCATCCGCGAATTTGTGGCCGGTACCTTAATTATTCCCCTGCTGTTTACCCTGACCTGGCTGTCGATTTTTGGAAATAGCGCCTTGCACAGCGTGATTTTTGATGGCAATACCCAGCTGGCCACCACCGTATTGGCCAATCCGGCACATGGTTTCTATGACCTGCTTGCCCAATATCCGTGGTTCCCATTTCTGGCCGGCGTCGCTACCATTACCGGTTTGCTGTTTTATGTGACTTCTGCCGATTCAGGCGCACTGGTACTGGGGAATTTCACCACCAAATTTAGCAATATTGAACATGATTCGCCGCGCTGGTTAAGTGTCT
The DNA here is from genome assembly GCF_000369465.1 of Acinetobacter sp. CIP 53.82. Classification (NCBI taxonomy): domain Bacteria; kingdom Pseudomonadati; phylum Pseudomonadota; class Gammaproteobacteria; order Moraxellales; family Moraxellaceae; genus Acinetobacter; species Acinetobacter sp. CIP 53.82. The sequence continues at coordinate 914,855 of NZ_KB850045.1, forward strand.
TCTGGGCACTGGCGATTGGTTTACTGACTTTGGCCATGCTGATGGCCAATGGCGTGACTGCACTGCAAAACACCACCATTATTATGGGGCTGCCTTTTAGCTTTGTGATTTTCTTTGTGATGGCGGGTCTGTACAAGTCATTAAGACTGGAAGATTTCCGTCAGGCCAGTACCAGCATGAATGCGGCACCCGTGGTCGGCAATGTCGACATCTTTAACTGGAAAAAACGCCTCAGCCGGGTAATGCTGCATGCCAATTTATCGCAAACCCAGCAAATGCTGGAAGAGGTCTGTAAACCGGCAATGCAGGCGGTGGCCACAGAATTCATCAACAAAGGCATTCAGGTCGATCTGGCGGAAAAAGCCCTGGATGATGAACCGGAACTGTCACATCTGGATTTAACCATTCAGCTGGATGAAGAAGAAAACTTCGTTTACCAGATCTGGCCAATCCGTTATGACACACCCAACTTCAGTTCACGCGGCAAACGCACCAAGAAATACTATTACCGTCTGGAAACCTATCTGTTTGAAGGCTCGCAAGGCAATGATCTGGTGGGTTATAGCAAGGAACAGGTCATTAACGACATTCTGGATAAATACGAGCGCCATTTGATGTTCTTGCACATCAACCGGATTAGTCCAGGCAAGCGCCCGCTCTTTCCAGACCCGGATCAATAAGGAATCTGTAGGATGTCTGAGTCGCTTCACGCCTTTGCACTGTTTTTCTCATTATTAAACCCGTTTTTAATGAGTATTTATATGCTCGGGATTATCCGTAATTCCGAGGCCCGAGTGTTTAATCGCGCCCTGATTCAGGGCAGTTTAATCAGCTTTGTGGTGTTTATTATTTTCGCCAAAACCGGTGAAGCCTTTTTTCATGATGTCCTGCATGTCCGTTTTGAATCTTTCCAGATTTTTGGCGGGATTATTTTTCTGGTGATTGGTTATCGCTATGTGTTTGAAGGCGCCGATACCATTGGGGTGATGCGCGGTGCGCCACATCATTTGGCCGGCACCATTGCCATGCCGTTTATGATTGGCCCGGGAACCATCAGCGCCGCGGTCATTACCGGAATTCAGCTAAGCCTGTGGCAACTGGTGCTGGTGATTTTTGTGACGCTATTTCTGACCTGTAGCCTGCTTATTTTAATGAAATATGCGCATGATCATTTGCAGCATAAACATTCCAATTATATTGATTTGTATGTCGATATTGTCGGGCGTCTGGCTGCCTTGCTGATTGGGACCATTGCCATTGATATGATTGTGACCGGTGTCAGCGGAATTATGCAGAGCTAAAATAACCTGAGTTCGATGAAATCCACTTAGCCTTTTAGCATATTTTGGAAAGTTGGCTTATTGGGGTTCAAACAATAAAGCAGATTTCCAGAATGGAACGATCATTTGGCAATAAAAATATTTGAAGAATCTAAAACCGGATTGATGAAATAAAATGACAATGGTCATTTCTTCAGACAAGCTTAAAGCTGACTTTTTCAACCTGGTTTTTTGGTGGTGTTTCAAAAAGTATGCTGAAAAAAACAGGTTGGCTTTTGATAAGATAGTGAGATGCAAATAACACTAAAAATCAAATGTCCAACCTGTCTAAGTGACAGTATAAAGAAAAATGGCCTCAAACTATATGGCAAGCAAAACTATCAATGTGAATAGCCACCAAAATTCTAGACACACATAATCATCTTTTGATGGGCCTTTTCATAATCTAATGGAGAACGCTGATCATTGGAACCATGCCTGCGTTTTGTATTGTAGAACATCTCAATATATTCAAAGATATCAGACCTAGCCTCAGTTCTTGATGCATATATTTTCTTTTTGATCCTCTCTCGTTTTAACAGTTGAAAAAAGCTCTCGGCAACAGCATTGTCATGGCATGAGCAGTGTACTGCGCAAGTCGACGACTCATACTACTTTCAAGATTATGATGCTTGAGAAATGTCTGCCATTCATGACTGGTGTATTGGCTGCCTTGGTCAGAATGGATTAGGACTTTGTTCTTTGGGTTTCTTCGCCACAAAGCCATCAATAACGCATCTAAAACCAGATCTGCCGTGATTCTGAATTTCATAGACCAGCCAACAACAAGACGTGAAAACAGGTCAATCACAACTACGAGATATAGCCACCCTTCATAAGTGCGGATATAAGGGTGAGATTCCTTTGGTCTACTCACCCCTATATTCAAACAAATTCAGGCTGGGTCTATACCGCCTTTATTATTGATGTGTTCTCACGAGCAATTGTTGGATGGAAAGTATCTACACGGATGAATACAGATATGGTACTCGATGCACTTGAGCAAGCATTGCACGATCGAGGCATGCCAAAGAATGTGATTCATCATTCCGATAGAGGTGTTCAATATCTTTCTATTCGCTATACCAATCGTTTAGAAGCTGCAAATTTACGAGCATCAGTCGGTACAACTGGTGATTCATACGATAATGCTCTGGCTGAAACGGTGAATGGCTTATACAAAACAGAGGTGATTGAATATTTAAAAGCAGATTGGCAAGGTTTAGCAGATGTACAACTTGCGACACTCAACTGGGTAGATTGGTTCAATAAAAAGCGTGTACACAGTGCACTGGGTTATGTATCGCCTTTTGAGTTTGAAGCAATGTACTATGATAAGATTAACCCGTTAGGTCAGGTGGCCTAACTTAAATAAAAAAGTCTCCGACAAACCCGGTACGGTTCAGATAGGCTTGTGCAACAAAGCCATACAGATGTAAAAGAAACAATACTATAACTTTACACTAGTTCTATCTGCGAACCTTTGATTTATACTAGCCGGATAACATCACCGGCTTTAAATCAGTTTAGCGACTTTATGAACTTAAAGAAAAATAAAAGACAGCTTGTCTGGGGTTTAAATCTGCTTGCATCGATGATGTATGGCAGCTTTGCTCATGCGCAGAGCATCAGCTTTCAGGACGCTGAACGTCAGTTGTTGCAAAATTCTTATAGCAGCCAAGCCTATCAAAGTCTGGAACAGGCTTCAAAACTTGAAGCTGAAGCAGTGAAAGGTATAGGTCTGCCACGAGTCGACCTGAATGTTCGTGCGTATGCCTTTCATAATGAACTCGATCTGCCTTTGGGTGCATTAAAAAATAATTTAGAGCAATCCTTAACGGATGGTGTAAATAATAGAATTGATGAACTGAACTTAGGGGGGCTGGCTGACCCGCTAAAAAATAGTCTAAGACAACCTATTCAAAATGGGGTGGGCTTAATTCCTGATAGTTCGCATGTCGTGCTGGATGATCAGGTGATTCGCCCGACGATTTCAGTCATGATGCCGCTTTATACCGGTGGGCTGACAAGCAGCGCTAAAGAAATCGCCAATATTCAGGTCGGTCGTAGTCAGCTCAGCAACAAACAGCAGCAAGACACGCAGCGTTTTGAACTGATTCAAAGTTATTTTAATGTACAGCTCCAAAAGCAACTGCATGCAGCTGCGCTGTTTAATCTGAATGCCATGCAGCAGCATTATCGCAATGCCTTAAAGATGGAACAGCAAGGTTTTATCAGTAAAGGGCACCGCATGCAGTTTGAAGTGGCACGCAATAATGCCGAGCGCAGCCAGCAAAATACACAGGCCAATTTGAATGCTGCCCTGTTCCAGCTGAATAATCTGCTTCAGGAAAGTAGCATCACCGAACTTTCGACGCCTTTATTTGTCAATAAAACCGAGCCACAGGCCTTAAATCATCTGCTGAAAACCTTTAGTCAGAACTCTGCGCTGATTCAAAAAATGCAGCTGGATACTCAATTAGCTCAAGCCAATGTCAAAGCCCAGCAAGCAGCTAAAAAACCGAATGTTTTTGCTTTTGGCGAATATAGTCTGGATCAAAATGAAAACTGGATTGTCGGAGTTGCCGCACGCTATAACCTGTTTTCCGGGATCGATAAAAACAAAAATATTCAGGCTGCCGAACTCAAACGCTCTGCCACAGAATTGCTCACTGCACGCACCCAGCAGGAAATTGAAAATCTGATTTATAAATCTTATAGCGAAGCACTCAGTGCACAGCAAAGTGATGCGCTTCTGGCACAAAACTTGAAAGCCGCACAGGAAAATTTACGCATCCAAGAATTGTCTTTTAAAGAAGATATGGGCACCGCCACACAGGTCATCGATGCACAAAACATGCTGAGCGGACTACGAGCTGAAACTGCCTTGAATGCCTACAAATATGTGATGTCACTGGCCACCCTATTACAAAGCCATGGTTCGATTGCAGAATTTCCGAACTACATCCAACATACCAACACTCACTATATTCGCTAATGGAGCCGAACATGAACGAAGATCAAAAACCCAATGATCCTGTGAATGAAGCGGCTTCATCCAGCGATACAGAAAAATCGCCTGCGCAACAGGTAGAAACAAAAACTGAAATAGAAAACAACGCGACGACTTCGACCGAGCAACAACAAGCTCCTGAAATCGCTAAAAAGAAAAAATATTTATTGCTCGCCCTGATTCCAGTTCTGCTGGCAGTCATCGCATTTGGATTATGGAAAAGCTACCAACCGGCTCCGCTTGAATTGCAGGGTCGTGTAGAAGCTGAAACAGTTCAGGTGGCGACCAAAGTGCCAAGCCGTATTGAAGAAATTTATGTAGAAGAAGGTCAGCGAGTCAAAAAAGGCGATGTGCTGGTGCGCTTAAACAGCCCGGAAATTCAGGCCAAAAAACAGCAAGCCGCAGCGGCTTTACAATCTGCGCTGGCCTTACAATCGACTGCTGAACGTGGCTCGCAAGAAGAAAATATCGCCAGCCTGTATGCCAACTGGCAATCGCTGAAAGCACAGCAAAATTTAGCCAAAGTTTCTTATGAGCGTGGTGCAAATTTATTTAAGGAAGGTGTGATTTCACGCCAGCGCCGTGATGAATTGTATGCAGCCAGTCAATCAGCGGCACAAATGACAGAAGCAGCGTATCAGCAATACGCACGTGCCAAACGTGGCAGCACCTCGCAGCAAAAGAGTTCTGCCGATGCACAAGTAGATATTGCCCAGGCTGCGCTGGATGAAGCCAATGCATTAGAGGCAGAAACCCAATTAGTAGCACCTGTTAACGGAACGGTGTCTAAAACCTATGGCAAAGTCTCGGAGCTGGTAGCCACCGCAGTCCCTGTGGTCAGCCTGATTGAAGATCAAATGTGGGTGAGCCTGAATATTCGTGAAGACCAATATGCCCCGTTTCAGAAAATGAGCAGTATTGAAGGTTATATTCCCGCCCTAGATAAAACCGCCACTTTTAAAATCAAGCAGATCAGTGCTGAAGGTGAATTTGCCACCATTAAGACCACACGCCAAACCGGCGGTTATGATGTGCGAAGTTTTAAGCTGCATCTTGTGCCCACACCAGCGATTCCTGAACTGAAAGTTGGGATGAGCGTGTTATTTAAACTGAAAGAGACCCGATAATGTGGACGGGTATATGGCGCGAACTGCGCTATCTGCTCCGCGAAAAATGGGATCTGTGTCTGGTCACGCTGGCACCTGCACTGGTGATTATTTTATTCAGCAGCATGTTTGCTCAAGGGAAACCGGATCATTTACCGATTGCGATTATTGATCAAGACCAGAGTGCGCTGAGTCAAAGCATTTATCAGCATGTGGCCCTGAATCATACTCTTAAAATTGCTACAGTGTCGGAGCAAACAGCTGAGATTGAGCGCCTGCTAAATCAAAATAAAATTTGGGGTTATATCCATATTCCAAGCGGTGCTGAGCAACGTCTGGTTCGTGCCCAGGATGCTGACATCAGTATTGCTTTTAACCAGAGTTATTTCAGTATCGGAAATACCATTTCCTCTGCCATGCTGGTCAGTACCCTGCAAGCACTCGCTGAATTTAGCGGAGAGCAATATCTGGGGAATCGACTACCCTCTCTCGAAGCACCGTCACCGCATATCAAAATATCACCGCTGTATAATCCGCAACTGAATTATGAACTCTATCTGGAACCCTATGTCATTCCGGCAATTCTGCATTTACTGCTGTGTTGTTGTGTGGCATTTTCCGTCGGTCAGGAACTGAAGCGACAGACCTTAACAAGCTGGATTAGCAACTCGTCCATCTGGATGGCATTACTGTCTAAGAACCTGGTCTATGTGGCTATTTTTAGTCTATGGACCTGGATCTGGATGTTCTGGCTGATTGAAATTCGCGGCTGGTTTGTTGCTGGCTCGCTCGCTCTGATTCTATCGGCACAATTTCTGCTATATAGCGCTTATGCATTTTTAAGCAGTGCAGTGGTTCTGGCGACCAAAGATTTAAGTAAATCTTTTGGCATCATTGCGGTCTATGGTGGTTCATCTTTGAGTTTTGCAGGTGTGACCCTCCCTTTAAATAATGCGCCCCTGTTCACCCAGTTTTGGTCCAATATTATTCCGTTTACGCCCTATGCCAAATTACAAACTGAACAATGGGTGATTGGTAGTCCATTGCATATTTCACTGCAAGCTGGATTAATGCTGCTGATCTATGCCCTAGTCTACGCTCTGCTGGCTTATCTGTTTCTTAAAAAAATAGCTAAAGGAGCAGTCCAATGAAATCCCTCTGGTTTTACTATCTGCAAGGCTTCAAGGATATTGTCAGTCACGGCGCGATCTTTACCACGCTGATTCTATCCGTCTTATTTTACAGCTTTTTTTATCCAACCGCTTATCAGGCACAGCAGGCTGAAGCCTTACCGATTATTATTGTCGATGAAGAACAAAGTAACTTAAGCACCCGTATTATTGGTCAGGTGGCACAAAGCCCCAATGTGGAAATTGAGGCGATTACCGGCAATTTTGCCGAAGCTAAACAATGGGTTGAATCTCAAAAAGCCGATGGCATTTTACTGCTACCGGACAATTTATCGCAAAGCTTAAGGCATGGTGAAACAGGCGGCATTGGCCTGTATTTAAGCACAGCCAACTTTTTAGTGACCAAACAAATTGGTCTGGGCTTAGCCACATCGGTTGAGCAAACTTTGGCAGACTATACTGAACGCTTTGGCGAGGTCTCGGACTTTTCACCTGCCCTTTCTGTGCATCAAATTCCTTTATTTAATCCGCTATCCGGCTATGGCAGTTATGTCTTTCCTGCGGTTGCACCTTTAATTATCCACCAAACTATTCTTCTGGGTTTGAGTATGCTGATTTTGGTATATCGGGAAAGAAAAATAGAATTAAACACAAATGCATTGATTGGGATGTGTTTAGCGGTCTTTACTATTGGCTGTCTGGGATGTTTCTATTTATTCGGTTTCAGCTTCTGGCTGTTTGATTATCCAAGTGGTGGCAACCTGTTCGGGATGCTACTGGCTGTTCCGGTTTTTATCTACACGATAATTGGCATGACCTGCCTATTCGCCAGTTTTCTAGATCTGCCGGAACGTGCGGGGCATGTCATTGTATTCACTTCTATTCCACTGTTCTTTTTATCTGGTGCGGCCTGGCCACATGCTGCCATGCCTCTCTGGATGCAAGTCGTTGGCGAAATCCTGCCTTCCACCCAAATTGTGCAGATGTTTATTCAACTCAATCAAATGGGTGTGCCTACAACACTGATCTTGCCTAAATTGCTCTATCTTGGAATGATCGGTAGCTTGTGCTTTTTTTTGGCTTATCGACGTTTAATTTCAAACTGTGGAACTTTCTAGCTTGTATATTATTGAACCTGTAAATAATTTTATGTAATTGCTTTTGATAAATTTAAAGGTGATTGCTTCACTGCTCACCGAATTCAATAATAAATCGGCTCATGGCTAAACGCCAGTCACGAATATAGGAATAGAATCTGGCTATCTATTTGCGTGATACTGGTCTGATTCTTTTTAGTAAGATGTGGCTCAAATGTACCGTCACGATCTCATGGTGTGGTGGTTCTTAATCTCCCCCATGACCGCTATATTAACCAAGGGGGTCAGTTTTACACTGCCGCTAACACGAATTACCCAAATATGTAAGGTAATTCCGGTGAATCAGAACGAAGCTTCTGGCACATTTACCCAATCCTGAAGACGTTATGAATAACTCTTCACTTTAATTTTGTAGGTAATCCCAGTTCCTTCGGGAGCTGGGATTAATACATATAAAGCAAAAGCTTAATCATCAAAATGAGGCTGTATTGAAACAATGATCACTGAGCCAAGTGACTCTGATTTTATAATCAGTCCAGCGTTTAAAAATCACTGATTTAATTTAAACACTAAACATCAACGCCAAAGACAGGGCCATACAACGCTGACCAGCTGCGCCAAAGGCTGCACCAACCAAGGCATTTAAGGTCTGTTCCTTATTGGCATCCGGCATCACCACCACATGGTTTTTGGCGCCCATCATTGACTGCACCCGTTTGCCATGCTGGCCTGCCAGGTTATAGACATGGGTACCGACCGCGGTTGAACCGACAAAGGAAATGGCCTTGATGTCAGAATGCGTACACAGCAGATCGACCACTTCTTTACCGCCATGCACCACATTCAGTACCCCGGCAGGAACACCGGCCTGCATCGCCAGCTCGACCAGCATCATGGTCGATAGCGGATCCTGCTCCGACGGCTTTAAAACAAAAGTATTGCCACAGACAATGACCATTGGGAACATCCACAATGGAATCATCGCCGGGAAATTAAATGGAGTAATTCCGGCACAGACACCTAAGGGTTGCTGCATGGTATAGGTATCGACCCCGCGCGCCACGCCTTCAATATATTCACCCATTTGCAGCGAACCGACCGAGCAGGCATGTTCTACCACTTCCAAGCCACGCTGAATATCACCTTCGGCATCTGCTAATGTTTTGCCCTGTTCAGCGGTCAGGACTTGTGCAATACTTTTTAAGTTTTGACGGATCAGCTCCTGCAGTTTCAGCATAATCCGCATACGGGCCTGAATAGGTGTTTCACGCCAGCTGGCAAAAGCCTGTTGGGCTGCGGCAATGGCGGTATTGACTTCTTCTGCAGTGGCAAATGGTACCTGACCCAGAACTTCCTGAGTGGCAGGATTGACAATATCCTGCCAATGGCTGGTGGTGGAGTCGATAAATTCACCATTAATCAGCAGTTTTGCCGTGGTGATGCCGGTATTCGAATGGGGATGATGAATCGCGTTCATGGTCGCTCCGTGCTGGTTTGTTATTGTCGTTTTATCTGCCTTTACTGGCTGTTTTTAACGTATTATTTTTTACGCTGTTTCAGCAGACTAACAAAGAACACTTTTGGCACCAATAGAGATTGGCGCACGACGGTTGTGCAAATTTGCACAGAGATTTAACAGGATGTTAAACATAAAATGAAAGTTGATTGGGATCACTTACGCTTTTTTCTGGTCTTGGCGCGGGCCAAAACCCTCACCAATGCTGCGCGCCTGATGGAAGTGGAACACAGCACCGTGGCACGGCGCATTCAGGCGCTGGAAAATACCTTGGGTACCCAGCTGTTTAAACGTGAAGCCAAAGGCTATGAACTGACCGCGGAAGGTCTGGCGCTGGTGCCCCGTGTCGAACAGATGGAACAGTCGTTTATCCAGATTGATAAACGCCATGACCCTTTACAGGGCCGGGTACGCATTGGTGCGCCGGAAGGTTTCGGGACGGCGTTTCTGGCCCGGCTGCTGGCGGAGTTTTCACAGCATTATCCCTCGCTGACTATTGACCTGATTCCGGTGCCCAAAACCATCAAACTTTCACATCGTGAAGCCGATATTGTCATTTCAATTGACCGGCCTAAATCTGGGCCTTACATCATTACCCGCCTCTCAAATTACTGTCTAAAACTGTACGGCAGTCAAAGCTATTTACAGCAAAATCCACCAATTCGGCAGCTAGAAGATCTGAAACAGCACCGATTTGTCGATTATATTGATGATCTGGTGTATAGCTCGGCGCTGTTTTCGCAGTAACAGTATTCTGGCCCAGCAGATTGCGGTCAGTACCGGCGCCGGACTGGCAATTTTGCCGCGATTTCTGGTGCATGATAAACCCGATCTGCAAGAAGTTCTGGGCGATCAGGTCAGTTTTACCCATACCTTCTGGATGTTGACCCTAGTTGATTTACAGCATGAGCCGAAAATCAAACTGGTCTGGGATTTCCTGCGCAAACAGGCCGATGTGCAGCAGGCCCTGTTAATGGGTACTTAAAATCCTTTGCAGTATCTGGAGATTGACACATGCCGATACAGCAACTGAACGTATCACAACACTTAGCGCCCATTACGCTTGCTAAATTAACAGCCGATGAACCGAATAATATGAACCATTCAGGAAAATGATATGAAGATTCTCATCGTGCTGACCTCTCATGACCGTCTGGGTGATACAGGCAAACAGACCGGTTTCTGGCTGGAAGAACTGGCCGCCCCTTATTATGCTTTTGTTGATGCTGGCGCCGAGGTGACCTTGGCCTCTCCTAAAGGTGGTCAACCGCCTCTTGATCCGAAAAGTAATGAACCCGATGCTCAGACCAAAGCCACTGAACGTTTTAAGGCAGATACCGCCGCCATGCAAGATCTGGCGCAGACACGCAAACTCAGTGAGGTGTCGATTGCCGATTTTGATGCCGTGTTTTATCCGGGCGGTCATGGACCCTTATGGGATTTGGCCGAAGACCCGGATTCTATCTCTTTAATTGAACAAACATTACAAGCCAATAAGCCAGTGGCGTTGGTCTGTCATGCGCCTGGAGTATTACGTCATGTCAAAGCACAGGATGGCCAACCATTGGTCAAAGGCAAGACTGTAACCGGTTTTAGTAATACAGAAGAAGATGCGGTTGGGCTGACCAATGTTGTGCCCTTTTTAGTTGAAGATATGCTGAAAGAACACGGCGGGCAATATTCAAAAGCCGAGGACTGGCAGGTGCATGTACAGCAAGATGGTTTGCTGATTACCGGACAGAATCCGGCCTCCTCAGAGGCGACCGCAGAAGCGTTATTGAAATTCTCGAAATAAGCATAGCCATCGTTTTTGTGCTTAATAGAAAACTCCTGAATGGATTATTCAGGAGTTTTGCTTTTAATGAAAGGAATTAACTGGCAGATGCAATATGCTGGGCCAGCATTTCCCGAAGTTTAAATTTCTGGATTTTCCCTGATGGGGTCATTGGAATTTCATCCCAGATTTCTAAACGCTCTGGAATATACTGAATTGCCAGATTGTGTGCTTTCAGGAACTCGACCAAATCCTTTAACTGCATGGTTTGCGTGCCTTCTTTGAGCTTCACGATGGCGCAGGCTTTCTCGCCCAGTCGCTCATCTGCATACGGAATTAACGCCACCGTTGCCACATCTGGATGTAAATAAATTAAAGATTCAACTTCGGCCACAGGAATATTTTCGCCACCGCGAATAATCACATCTTTTTTACGTCCAGCAATCCGGATATAACCTTGCTCGTCCAGATAGGCAATATCACCAGTATCGAACCAGTCATCTGCACTGGTTTCGTTTAAATGTGGGCGCTTCATATAGCCACCAAAATTGGAACAACTGCGAATCATCAGGGTGCCCGATTGATGTGGTGCTAATTCTTCACCATCATCGCCAACCACTTTCACTTCAACGCCAGGAAGTGGCAAGCCGTCGGTATTAAAGGAACGCTCATCCTCATCTTCAGGGCGGGTGGTGGTTACTGCGCCGCATTCGGTCATACCCCAAGCTGAAATGACTTTAACGCCTATATTCTGACGTGCTTTTTGTACCAAGGTGCTTGGAATCGGTGCGCCCGCACACAGGAATATTTTTAAACTGTCTAAAGTCTGATGGTTGTGTAAGACGGCTTCAGATAAATCATTTAAAAATGGGGTCGACGCCATGGTAAAAGTCACCTGATGCTGATGCATCAGCTCAATGGCGAGATTGACATCCCAGACATCCTGCAAGACGGCTTTGGCTTTTAATAAAACCGGCATGATCAGCCCATACATAAAACCGGTTTGATGTGCCATCGGTGATCCCATGAAAATCACATCATTCTGGTTTAAATGCAAACGCTTGGCATAAGGTACGATATTGGAAAATAAAGTGTTCGCAGTATGCATCACACCTTTGGGTTCACCTGTGGTACCTGAGGTAAACACCAGTTGTGCAATATCATCTGCTGTGATGGTGACATCATTCAGGGTATTCAGGATTTGTGGATCTTGATCCAGTCCATGGTTAAGCAATAAATTTTCAAAACTGTTCTCGCCTTCACCACCGACGACAATAATCTGTTCCAGGCTCTCAATATTTTTCTGTAATTGATCGGCCAGTTTTTCATGGTCAAACTTACGGAACACTTTCGGTACGATAAAGACCTTACTTTCCGTATGTTTCAGCATAAATGAAAGCTCACGCTCTCGGAAAATCGGCATCAGCGGATTCAGGATGGCACCAATCCGACGACACGCAATATACAATAAAGTGAACTCCCACCAGTTGGGGAGTTGGCAAGACACAATATCCTGTTTCTGTACACCTAACTGTTTTAATCCCAACGAAATTTTATTGGCTGTCTCCAGCATTTCCCGGTAAGTAAAACTTTGCTCTGACTGACTTTCAGTTTTATAGCTGACCAAGGCAATTTTATCTGGATCTTGCTGTACCGCTTCATTCAATGATTGAAGAATGGTCTTATTTAACCAATAACCTTGTTGCAACATTTTTTCCCGGCGTGGGGGTAAAAGAACCGCATCGAAATCCATTCTATAACTCCAATTTTATAATTATCTACCTGTTCTCTTGGTCAGACCGCACAATCGTCGTCAGCCCGAAAATTGCAGATACAAACTCTGCTATGCAGATGACTCAAACTTCTATTTGTGTCATCTGCAGGATTGATCACGCATCCACGTCATCGGTTTACATCAAGCTGGAACAGCTTTGCGTCCGGCTTTTTTACGCGCAATAATGGTTTTCATAATTTGCGCAGTGCCATCACCTATCTGGAAGCCCAGTACATCGCGCATACGCTGCTCCATCACTCCGCGGTCATAGCCTGCATGACCAAAGGTCAGTAAGCATTGATGAATCACATCATAGGCCAGTTTCGGTCCCCACCATTTACACATCCCGGCTTCAGAGGTATGCGGTAAATGGTTGTCTTTTAGCCATAACGTTTGCAGACACAATAATCGTGCAGCTTCGACCTGGGTTTCATATTCAGCCAGAGGATGCGAAATACCTTGAAATGCCGTGAGTGGCTGGCCAAAAGCTTCGCGCTGCGCTGCATATTCCCAGGCTTCATCCAGGCTCACCCGTGCTACAGCCAGTACCTGTAAACCAATTAAGGCACGGGAAAAGTCAAATCCTTGCATAACCTGGACAAACCCTTTGTTTTCATCTCCCAGGCGATGATTGACCGGAACCCGAACGTTATCAAAGAAAATGGAACCGCGACCAATGGCACGCTGGCCATGACAATCAAAACGTGTGGTGCTAATACCCGGCAAGTCCATCGGCACCAGCAATGCCGTTACGCCATGTGCACCATCTTCAACCGAACCGGTACGTCCAAACACCACCGATGCATCAGCCTGATCAGCTGCAGAAATCGAGGTTTTTTCACCATTAATGACATATTCATCTCCCTCACGTTCAATTTTTAAACGCAAGTTGGCGGCATCTGAACCCCCACGTGGCTCGGTGAGTGCAATTGAGAAAATGGCTTCACCTGCGGTCAGCTTTCTCAGCCACGGTTCCACCACCTCAGGTTGACCATGTTCCGCCAGAATCTGTCCATTTAAGGAAGCCAGCAAGTTAATATAGGAGAAACTTAAATCGGCCTTGGCCACCGCTTCATGAATAATACCCGCAGCCAGCCGGCCCATGCCCTGGCCGCCGTATTGTTCTGGAAGTTCTGGTGCAATAAAACCCATCTCGCCCATTTTTTTCACCAGGTCACGATCAAAGACACGACTTTGATCACGCGCTAAAAAACCGGGTGCAATATATTTTTGTGCAAATTTTTCAACCGTTTCTGCTAAAAATGCCAGTTCTTCCGTGATATAAGGATTTTGAGTCATACGTATTTTCCTTATTATTTATAAAATTTACGAAATTCAGGCTGGCGTTTTTCTTTAAGTGCATTAACGCCTTCGCGCGATTCTTCTGTGTCGTAATACAGTTTCAGGGCATACATGCCCATCCCGGCAATTCCGGCCTGATGTGCGGTATCCATATTGAAACTGCGTTTGGCAATGGCAATTGCTGTCGGACTACGCTGACAGATTTCTTCTGCCCATGCCTGTACTTCGGCATCCAGCTGATCAGCCGGTACGCACTTATTGGCCAGCCCGATTTCAACCGCTTCCTGACCGCTATAACGGCGGCACAAGTACCAGATTTCACGGGCTTTTTTCTCGCCGACGACACGCGCCAGATATGCTGTGCCATAGCCCGGATCGACAGAGCCCATTTTGGGACCGACCTGGCCAAAAATCGCTTTTTCAGAACAGATGGTCAGGTCACAAATGGTCGCCAGCACATTCCCGCCACCAATTGCATAACCTTGTACACGGGCAATCACCGGTTTGGGCACATCACGGATGGCGGTATGTAATTCTTCCATCGGTAGGCCAATGGTGCCGCGTCCATCATAATTACCATCATGTGCAGACTGGTCACCGCCAGTACAGAAAGCTTTTTCACCTGCTCCTGCCAGGACAATGGCACCCACATCCCGGTCATAGCCTGCCTTATTTAAAGCCTTGATTAGCTCATCACACGTGGTCCCGCGAAAGGCATTCATTTTTTCGGGGCGGTTAATGGTGATCCAGGCCACGCCGTTTTTCACTTCATATAAAATATCTTCAAAATTCATGGTTATACTTCCTGTATTAATCCTATCTGTACTCATCTGATTTTATTTTTGACCTTTAATGCGGGTTTCGACTTAGCCACTCATGGTTAAACCACCTGAAACACTCAGCACCTGTCCGGTAATAAAGCTGGCATCTTCACTTAAAAAGAAGGCAATTGCAGAGGCCAAATCTTCAGGTTGCCCCAAACGGCCCAGTGGAATTGAGCGGATAAAGGCTTCCCGTAATTTTTCCGGATTCGATGCACCTTCGGTCACGCCAGCCAAGAGTGCTGTATCGGTTGGACCCGGGCAAATCACATTAATCTTGATGTTATGACGCGAATGCTCACGTGCCAGCGTTTTCGAAAATGACAGCAGTCCACCTTTACAGGCCGCATAAACCGCTTCACCTGAAGAACCGACGCGCGCAGCATCTGATGCAATATTGACGATACTGCCCGTATTACGCTCAACCATGCCCTTCAGGACAGCAAAATGCATATTCAGCATACCAACCAGATTAATCTGGATCAGCTTGTCCCATTCCTGTGGATTGGTTTTAACAAAAGGCTTAAAAATATCCCAACCGGCATTATTGACTAGGCCATCTACCGGCCCCAGCTGGCTTTCGACCTGCTGTACAGCCTGCTCAACTGTATTGTGATTGGTAATATCACACTGTACTGCCAATGCCTGACCGTTCTGCTGGTTAATCTCCTGCGCCAACTGCTCTGCTGCGGTCATATTCATATCAAAGATTGCGACTTTAGCGCCCTCTTCTGCCAGCCGGCGACAGGTTGCTGAACCAATTCCACCTGCACCGCCTGTCACAATAACCACTTTATCCTTTAAGCCTTTCATTTATGTCTCCCTGCGCTGTTCTTATGCCAATTTGCCTGGCCGTTTTTTATTCAATACCCATGTTCTTTACAATAGGAGTAGAATAATTTTATGTCAATACATTTACATAAAATAAAATTTAAAATTAATTTAAATTAAATATATCAATTATTTATGATTTATTAAAAATAAATACATTGACATAAATTGGCTTTAATCTTAAGTTTTATGCGTAAAGCAAGCAGATGTGACAGAACCAAGAAAGAGGAAGGATCATCTATACAGTACTGAACGGAGGCGCAAAAATGTGGGCACGACCAGCAAAGGAAAATTGCTGATCCCCTCTGAATTACAGCCAGATAGAAAACAGAGTCTGATTTATACAAGATACCTTTTGGGTATAATGCAGCTTATTGAATGAATTTGATCAGGGTGGTCTTTTAGAATGACTGATGCTCTAACAAAAAAATATGATCAATCCTTATATTCCGCCCACAATAGACTTTTTTTTAGACTGTTTCAGGTGGGAAATACACTGGACCGCAAATGCTCCAACGAATTGGGGATTTCTCCGGTGCACTGGGCAGTTTTAGGGGCTTTGTCTCGCCCACGGGTTCTATCCGGAATGTCATTTTCCGATTTAACCGACTATCTGGGTGTGAGCCGTCAAAACCTGGATGCCGTATTAAAACGGCTGGAACGCGAAGGTCTGGTACAGCGCGTGATTAATGAGCAGGACCGCCGTGCAAAAAATGTTGCGCTGACCGATGCAGGTCTTAAAACCTGGGACAGCCTGCAAGATGACTTCTTTAATTTTTATGGCCAAGCCTTAAACACATTGGCCTTTGATGATGTGGTAACTCTGATTCACCTGTTAAATAAAGTGAATGATGGGCTAAAGAGCATTCAAATTGCCCAGAAGAATACCGCTTCGGACGTTTGATTAAACATTGAAGATAAGACTTCTGGAATCAAAAAAAATGAGCCTTGCAAGGCTCATTTTTTATTACTTGATCAGCTGATTTACAACTATAAGCCTTTTGCGGATCGTATTGACGATCTTTAATAAAGATTCCTGATACTGCACCACATAAGAAATAGGCGCCGCCCATAATCAGGAAGCCTAAACCAATTGATCCACCGCTCGCCGCTGCACCAATAATTGCAGGTGCAAACATGGCGCCAATACGCCCGGCATTATAGGCACCGCCAACCGCGGTACCACGAATGGAAGTTGCAAAACTTTCAGTCATATACGTCGCATTAATGGCATACGGAATACCGTACAGGAAACCAAAGAAAATGAGCAGATAGGCAATATTGTCCGGGCTATTAAACAGCACAATCACTGGCAGGAAGATCGCGGTCCCAATTGCACCAAAGGAAAATACCAAACGACCGCCTAAACGGTCTGCAGCAAAACCGGCCAGAACTTTACCGAAAATCATGGCGACATAGGTCCCAATCATATAGCCCGCCATTGATTTAAAATCCATATGTAACTCGGATTCTAAATAAGCTGGCATCCAGTTGTTTACTCCGTAATAGCCAAACTGTAAAAAGCCGGCAGTGAGAATCCATAAAATAAACATTCTACGGTTACGCGGGTCTGCAAAAATCTCTTTAACTGTACTCTTTTTCTCAGGCTGTTTGACTTGAGTTTCAGCAGGCCCATACAAGCGCTGTAATCTTGCACGTTGCCAAGATTCTGGTTCTGGCACCAGTTTCTGAATAAAAATCGCCAGCACCGATGGAATAATGGCAATAAAGAACAGCATACGCCAGCCATATTCCGGAATAATCCAGCCGGCCAGTACGGTTGCCACAATATAACCCATTGTCCAGCCGGCTTGCAGGGTTCCCAATACTGTGGTGCGATATTCGGTCGGTACATACTCTGCCATGAGTGTATTCGCTGCAATATACAGTGAACCAATACCAAAGGCAGACAAAAAGCGCAGAATGGCGAACTGTTCAAAATTTTGGGTAAAGCCCAGTGCGGCTGTTAAAATTGAAAAGATTAAGATTGAAATCACTACCGTCCGAACCCGACCCAACCGGTCGCAGGCCAGCCACCAAGAAAACCACCTACGGCCATGCCGGCCAGCGTCGCGCTTCCCAGGGCACCAGCCTGTAAATTGCTTAAGCCAAATTCTGCTTTCAGACTGTTTAAGCTAAAGGAGAGCAAGAGCATGTCTGCCCCATCGACCAGCAGCGCCAGAAAGGCAAATACAAATGTAATTTGCTGGGTTCTTTTGGTGGTGGGTTGAATCTTTTTTAGCTCAGTTACCAAATCCGTCATGAATTAAATATCCTTGTTCTTTCTATTCCTTGTTTATTTTTCAGTTGCTTATCGCTCACGAAGTTCCTGATGTGAGCCTATTGTTGTGCTGCGTTTTTCAATCCATAGCTGTGCTGCTCCTGATCTTTTTGTTGCTGTCATGAAGACTTCTCAGCCTCTGTTTGTTTTTTGGTCGTTCTTTTTAGCTCACTCAGGGTAGACAAGATAAAAGTAATTTTAAACAAATTTTGATATATTATTTTGTTATACGAAATTAACGGTCGAATAGTTGAGTTTTGGATCGTTTTAATATAGGTTTACTGTGATTATTAAAATATGTAGACATGAAATAAAAACGGAACAAGGAGTGTGAGAATAGATGGGTGCTTTAACAGGCTTTCGGGTATTGGATCTCAGCCGTATTTTGGCTGGACCTTGGTGTAGTCAAATTCTGGCCGATCTGGGTGCAGAAGTAATTAAAATTGAAAAGCCTGATCATGGCGATGATACGCGCATCTGGGGACCGCCCTGGCTTAAAAACAACCAGCAACAAGATACCCATGAATCTGCCTATTATCTTTCGGCCAATCGTGGCAAACATTCCGTAGCTGTTGATCTATCAACCCCGGAAGGCCAGCAGATTATTAAAAAAATTGCTGAAACCAGTGATGTGGTCATTGAAAACTATAAAGCCGGTTCTTTGAAAAAATATGGTCTGGACTATGAAAGCCTGAGCCATATAAACCCGCGTCTGGTGTATTGTTCGATTACCGGTTTTGGCCAGCATGGTCCACGTGCTCATGAACCGGGTTATGACTTTATTATTCAAGGCATGGGCGGCATGATGAGCGTTACCGGTGAACGCGATGATTTACCCGGTGGCGGCCCGCAAAAAGCTGGATTGGCTTTTGCCGATCTGACCACCGGTTTATATTCTGCAATTGCCATTCAGGCCGCCTTACTGTCGCGTGAAAAAACCGGTGAAGGCCAACATATTGATATGGCCCTGTTAGATACTCAGGTGGCCTCTTTATCGGTGCTGGCCATGAATTATTTGACCTCAGGCAAAGTGCCGGGCCGTTTTGGTAATGCACATGCCAATATTGTGCCTTATCAGGTGTTTAAGGCACAGGAAGGCGAATTTATTATTGCCTGCGGCAATGACCAGCAGTTCTTGGCGCTGTGTGATGCCATAGGCCTACCTGAAGTACCGAAAGATCCGCGTTTTAGTCGCAACTCTGGCCGAGTGATGCATCGTGAAGAAGTCACCCAAATTTTACAGCAACATTTTTATACCCAACCGGCCAAAACTTGGGTCGATTTAATTCACGCCGTCAAGGTCCCTGTGGGCATGATCAATAACCTGCAACAGACTCTGGAAGAAGAACAGGTGCTGGCACGTGAAATGGTAATTCAGATGCCGCATACCCTGCGCGAAGATTACACCTCAATTGGCTCGCCAATTAAACTGTCCAAAACCCCGGTTGAATATAAAAAAGCCCCACCGTGCTTAGGTGAAGATACCGACAATATCTTAAGCCAGTTTTTAAGCGCAGAAGAAATGCAGGCATATAAAGCCAAAAAGATTATCCAGCAGCGCTAAGGCGGCATCCCACCGACAATAAAAAAGGAATCCTCAGATCACTGCTGTCCCATAGTTTGCTTTAAATAAAAAAACCTGAGTCCTAACAGTTAAAATATGAGTGCAAACAAACACTTTAACGACCAGGATTCAGGTTTTGTCACATCAGAATACCGTATTTCATGAGCTAATTAAACCTGTTGTGCGACAGGATTTTGAACAACTTGCTAAAGTACACCATGTTGGACAGAAATTTAGAGCGGCTTCCCGGTGGGATCAGTTTATTGCCATATTGATGTCTCAATTCTCTTGTAGGCAAAGTCTGAGAGATATTCAATCCAATTTGGAGTGCCAACAGGAAAAGCTAAGTCATCTCGGAGCAAAGTCTATTCCCCGAAGCACGCTGGCACGAATCAATGAGCAGCAGCCTGCTGCCTTGTATCAACAGCTATTTTACAAGTTGCTTAAATACTATGAACACTCAAAAGTAGCTCATAAATTTCGCTTTAAGAATCCCTTGTATTCCTTGGATGCCAGTCATATTGACCTGTCGCTTTCCTTATGTGAATGGGCCAAAGTTCACGACTCAAAAGCCAGCATGAAACTCAGTATAGGATTGAATCACAGCAATGATATTCCTGAGTTTGTTGCAGTTGAAAATGGCAAAGAAAATGACATGGTACAAGGCCGCAAATTCCAGTTTCCTGCTGGCAGCATTGTAGTTTTTGATAAAGGCTATGTCGATTACCAATGGTATGCAAATCTGACTGCTCAAAACATTGGATTTGTCACACGTTTTAGGCCTAAATCTGTGTATCAGGTGATCCAGCAACATCCAGTGCTTGAATCCAAAGGTATTCTAAAAGATGAAACCATTCAGCTGAATAGCGCACATGCCCTAAAAAGAAAAGCCCCAGTGTTAAGAAGAATTGAATATAGAGATCAGCAAAGTGGCAAGCACTTTAGCTTTCTCAGCAATAACTTTCATTTAGCCGCCTCCACCATTGCGGCGATTTATAAAGATCGTTGGAAAGTTGAGCTGTTCTTTAAGGCGATTAAGCAGAATCTCAAATTAAAAGCGTTTCTAGGCCGCAGCAGGAACGCAATTCAGACACAAATCTGGATTGCGATGATCGCCTATTTATTGGTGAGTTTCGCTCGACATTTAGGAAAAACAGGTTGGACAGTTCAACGTTTACTCAGAATAATTCAAGTGAATTTGTTTGAAAGAAGAACTTTAAAAGCTTTATTTTCACCCGATAAAATACCCATAAAACAAGAGGAAGCTCAAATGAGCTTCCTCTTGTGAAAAATTGTGGGACAGCAATGATCCTCAGATTCCTTTTTTATTGGAGAGTTTCCTCTCCTACGTCTCTCTTAAATCTGAACTAGCAGGCTGTAGCATCCGCCTGATGGGTTTTCGGCAATTCCCGACGCAAGATTTTTCCGACTGCAGATTTTGGCAGCTCCGCCACAAACTCAATATATTTAGGCAGTTTATAACTGGTTAAATGCTGTCTTAAATAAGCCATGACTTCATCTTCGCTCAGGCTAGCATCCTGTTTAACAATAAATGCTTTCGGGACCTGACCAGACTTTTCATCATCAATTCCAATCACGGCACTTTCTAACACTTTGACATGTTGAGACAGCACATATTCCAGTTCATTCGGATACACATTAAAGCCAGACACCAGAATCATGTCTTTTTTACGGTCAAGGATACTGATATAGCCCTGTTCATTCATACAGCCAATATCGCCAGTCAGGAAAAAGCCATCTTTGGTAAATACCTGCGCCGTGGCTTCCGGTTGCTGCCAATAGCCTTTCATCACCTGTGGACCGCGAATGGCAATTTCTCCAGCTTGGTTAATCGCTACCGGTTGGCCTGCATCATCCAGAATCAGAATATCGGTACCTGCCAAAGGTAAACCGATGGTGCCACTAAAACGCTGGCTTAAAGGCGGGTTAAAAGTTGCAGTCGGTGAAGTTTCGGATAAACCATAGCCTTCATAAATATAACGGCCTGTGACTTCATACCACAGGTCAGCTGTGGCTTTCAGTACCGGCGCACCCCCACCGGTGGTGGTCTTCAGCTGACGATGATCCAGACTTCTAAAACGTGGATGATGTGCCAAGGCATTAAACATGGTGTTTACCCCCGGAAAAACTGTCGGAGGATGCTTGGCATACTGGTCAATTAAAGCGTCTAAATCTCTCGGATTCGGAATCAGCACATTGGCAAAACCACGGCTCAGACCATAACTGAACAGACAGATGGTAAACCCATAAATATGGTAGAGCGGCAAGGCACAAAATACATATTCATGTTCTTCTGCCATCCGGTCGCCAAAATGGCTAATAAACACGGTACTGTTCTGGGCAATATTAAATAAAATATTGCGGTGACTCAGTTCAGCGCCTTTAGATAAACCCGTTGTGCCACCGGTATATTGCAGAATGACTGTGTCATTTTGCTGTTGGGGTGGTGTTTTAAAATCAATCGTGTCGACCTGATCAAGTGCCTGCTTAAAATCAAAGAATGTCTTGGCCGGATATTGCGCTGCCTGTGGATGCACTGCGGTATCTTGCGCTTTCACCAGATCCAGTGGATGGGTCGAAATCACATATTTAAGCGTCTGGCATTCATCCCGATCCTTGAGCTGATCTAAAGTCTGATTCAGGATAAATAAAGCTTCTGCACCAGAATCCTGCAACTGATGATACAGCTCGCGCTGGGTATACATCGGATTGACATTCACCAGAATATAACCGGCACGAATAATGGCAAAGGTTGCAATTGGATACTGAATAATATTTGGCAGCATCACCGCAATACGGCTACCCGCCTCTAGCCCCAAATTCTGTAAAAAGGTCGCCATTTTCTGGCTATACACATCAATATCATGATAACTGAACTTTTTATCTAAATAGATAAAGGCTGTTTTATCCTGAAATTTCTCTAGATTTTCAGCGATGGTCTGACTCAAGGTCTGGGTGGGATCTGGCTGAGTAAATTCAGGATTTACATTCCATTTTTGATATTCAGCAATCCATGGCTGTGTGCTCATTGAAGCTCTCTCCTATCGCTTTCGTTCTTTTATTTTGTATAGTGAAACTATATTTTGTATTATTTGATAATAGCTTTAAATTCGACCTTCGATCAATGCTTGATCGGCTTTTTAGCAATTTTTTACAAATTAAAATCAATCATTAGTGGTGATATTTTAGTCTTTGGTCTAAAAATAAAGAAAAACAAGATTTCTCTATACGAAATATAAGGTTTTTTGCTGAAAACTAAACTCATGAATAATGAGTAATAACCATGAAAAATTATTCATAAAACAAGAACGAATGATGAAAGGATATCAGTGATGACGCAAAAAGCTTCAGTGATGGTGGCTGAGCAGGTACAAGCTCAGCCAGAGAAAATATGGAAAACCGCTTTTATTTTATGTTTTTTTATTCTGCTTGCCGACGGGATTGATCTGGCTTTTCTCGCCTACAGCCTGACCAGTATTAAAGCAGAATTTAACCTTACTACTTCAGGCCGGTGCGCTGGGCAGCTGGAGTCTGGTGGGTGGTGTAATTGGCGGTCTGATTGGCGGATGAGCCTGTGACCGATTTGGCCGGGTTAAAGTTATTGTATTTTATATGATTCTGGCCTCAAGTTTGTCCTGTACCTTGGGTTTTGTCGATTCCTAGTATCAGTTTCTGATTGTGCGGAGTATTGCAGCCATTGGCCTTGGCTCACTTTATATTGCCTGTAATACTTTAATGTCCGAGTATGTGCCGACCAAATATCGAACTACGGTACTTGCGGCTTTAATGACCGGTTTTACCCTGGGTTCATTATGTGCCACTTTGCTGGCCGGCTGGATTATTCCTGAGTATGGCTGGCGTATGCTGTACTGGATTACGATTTTCCCTATTTTTCTTGCCTTTTTAATGTACTTTCTGGTGCCGGAGCCTGAATCCTGGTTACGTTCTCGTGAGCTCAAGCGTCAGGAAGCTTTACATAGCAAAGTGAAAATCAAAAAATAGAATCCTTATCTGGTCATCTTAAAAGACAAAAAACATCGCTGGATGTTTATGCTGTGGATTTTAAGTGCCGGTGCCCTTCAGTTCGGTTACGCAGGTTTAAGTAACTGGCTTCCTGCATATCTGGAGTCTGACTTGGCATCAGTTTTAAAGAAATGACCGGTTATATGGTCGGCACATTTCTAATCATGATTTTTGCCAAAGTGGTGGCCGGCATTCTGGCAGACCGTTTTGGCCGCCGTGCGTTATTTGCCTTTGGCACCATGGGAACGGCATTATTTTTGCCGGTCATTATCTACTTTAATACCCCCACCAATATTTTATATTTGATGCTGATGTTTGGCTTTCTCTATGGCATGCCTTTTGCCATTAATGCCACCTATATGACTGAAAGTTTTCCGACCTCCATTCGCGGTACGGCAGTCGGTGGTGCATTTAATATTGGCCGAATTGGTGCGGTATTTGCGCCCTTAACCATTGGTTATTTTGCCCAAGGCGGTTCTATTGGAACGGGCTTACTGATTATGGCTGCGGCCTATTTTATCTGCGGTCTGATACCTGCGCTATTTATTAAAGATCGTTTATACGATCCGCAAAAGGCCAATTAAACATATTAAAAAACCAGTCTGATGACTGGTTTTTTTATAGCTCACATACGCCATTTAAACAGCATTCTGCTGAGGATTCTCAATATAGTGAAAGTGATAGCCACTGCGCATAAACTGCCGGTTCTTGTCTCTAAAAGAATGAGCAAAGTCTGGCCAGATTAAGGTCAGTTTGCGGCTGACCGGATCAAGATACCAGCTTTTACAGCCTTCCGACAGCCAGACACTGCCCTGAGACAGCTGCTGTAATTGCTCCATATAGGCATCTTCTGCGGCCTGATCTGCTTCAAACACCTGAATCTGTTCCTGTTCAAAAAATTGCAGTGCATCCAGCACCAGATCAAACTGCACTTCCAGAAAATACAAGGCAGAATTATGCCCACTGCCGGTATTCGGTCCATTTAAAATAAACAGATTGGGGAAGTTATGTACTGTGGTCGACTGATAACCCTGCATGCCACTTGACCACTGCTGTTCCAGACTTAAGCCATGTTTACCCAGCACTTTTGCTGCATACGGTGGCCGTGCCGCTTCAAAACCGGTGGCGAAAATAATTACATCGGCTGGGAAATATTGTCCTGACTGGCTGATCACGCCTTCTGGTGTGACTTCTGCCAGCGCGGAATCTTCCAGCGTGACATGCGGCTGTAAAAAAGTTGGATAATAGGTATTTGATAATAAAACCCGCTTACAGCCCGGCTCATAATGTGGTGTCAGTTTACGCTGTAATTCAGCATCATCAATCTGCTGTTTTAGAAACTGTAAGCAGGATTTTTTGACCCGCTGAATATGACTTTTTAAATTACGGCGCTGGGCAAAATTAAACTCATTATCCCAGAACAAGGAATGGCGTAAAGCCGCCATACTTTCCGGATCTTTACGAAACAGCTGTTTTTCCGTTTCGCTATAAGGCCGGTCCGGTCGCGGTAAAATATAGGGTGCACTGCGCTGCAACACGGTTAGGTTTTTGGCAAGTTTCGCCACTTCCGGCACCAGCTGAATTGCTGATGCGCCGGAACCGACCACCACCACGTGTTGATCAGCCAAATCAACCTGATGATTCCAGCGTGCAGAATGCATCACCTGCCCCTGAAATTGAGCCAAACCGGGAATATCCGGGAGATACTCATCGGCCAGATGCCCTGTGGCGGTAATTAAAAACTCGGCCTGATACGCTCCTTGTGAAGTCTGAATTTCCCAGATTCTTTGTGCTGTATTCCAGTGGGCTTTTTCCAGTGCTGTATTAAAATCAATATACGGGCGGATTTGCTCCTGATCACAACATTGAACCAGATAACGCTGGATTTCTGCTCCTTGCGGAAAAATACGCGACCAGTACGGATTTTTAATAAAAGAAAAAGAATACAGATGCGACGGCACATCACAAGCCACACCCGGATAGGTATTATCCCGCCAGGTTCCACCGACTTCTGTTGCCCGTTCAATGATTTTAAAATCATCGATGCCCTGTTGTTTGAGCCGAATGGCCATGCCCAAGCCACCAAAACCGCTACCGACAATTAAAATTTTGCTACGCTGTACATGAGCTTGCATGCTGCTTCTCCTTTAAGGTGCAAATCGCTGGATTTTCTGGTTAATCGGATATTGCTCGGGATGCTGATTAAACTGGTTAATCAGCTGCACAATCTCCGCCGGTGCTTCTATATGCAAGGCATGTCCGGAATGAATTTCGACATAACGGCTGCGTTCAATCGAGGCAAACAGTAACTTGGCTTGAGCCAAAGGAATCATGCGGTCTTCATGACAGGCCACAATTAAGGTATCTGCGGTAATATCAGCCAGAATATTGCTGATATCGAGGTGATAGTTCATTTCACGCTGTCTGGCTGCATCAGCAGAGGGCGTAACAAAGCGTGCCAGCTCCAGAACCTGCTGTTCAGTGCGTAAAGACAGGTAGTGATCACTGTATAAACAGTAATTTACAAAATGTGGCAATGCCTTGGATTGTTCATTAAATAACTGCTGCCAGATGGTATTGCGCAGTTGCTGCACCGAACTGGTTTTGACCCATCCTGCCAATAAAATCAACTGTGAAATTCGTTGTTGTAACTTGGCCGCGACCTGGGCGGCAATCACAGCACCTAAAGAATAACCGACCACGGTAATCGGTTCATTCTCCGCCACTGCATGCTGAATTAAAGCTTCTACCTGCTCGCTAAAATCTGTCAGCTTTAAATCCGCTTTCTCTGGTGTATAAAGGTCAATCGAGAGCACGCGCTGATGAATGCCCAGCATCGGGAAAATATAATTAAAATGTTTTTGGGTATTACCACCCGTACCATGAATTAAAATGATGGTTGGATGTACGGAGGACTGGCCGACTTCATGATAGGTCAGCTGGGTACTCGCATAGGGAAACTGTTGTGAACGTGCGTCTAATTCCATATAGACTCCTGATCTTGTTATTTTATCTGCAATTGATCTGGTAAAATTCTACTTGTGATGCTCTTCAAGCAATGAAACCTGAACTATTTTTGC
Organism: Acinetobacter sp. CIP 53.82; assembly: GCF_000369465.1. Lineage (NCBI taxonomy): Bacteria > Pseudomonadati > Pseudomonadota > Gammaproteobacteria > Moraxellales > Moraxellaceae > Acinetobacter > Acinetobacter sp. CIP 53.82. The sequence goes on from NZ_KB850045.1 coordinate 941,507, forward strand.
TATAGAGAACAGGCTTAAAAAAATACACCCACAGTAGGCTCTCTCTGTGGGTGCAAAAGCGGATTAATCAAATTTAAATTCTTCTGGCGTCAGCAGGAACAGGCTTGCTCCACCGGCCTGAATATTGGCGCGATGCGTACAGGTTCTTGGCAAAATACGTTCAAAGTAGAATTGAGCCGTTTTTACTTTAGCTGCATAGTACGGATCGCTTTGTCCTTCATCGACGCGTTGTTGTGCCACAACCGCCATCTTGAGCCAGAGATACGCAAACACCACATAGCCTGAGAAATATAAATAATCAACAGAGGCTGCACCAATTTCATTGGCAGATTGTTGTGCCTGCGTCTGGATCAGTTGAGTCAGCTCCAGCCATTGCTGGGTCAGCTCACCTACCTGCTGTGCATAGCCTGCAAATTGAGGATGGGCCTGTTGCTCTTTAATATAGGCCTGAATTTCATCAGTTAATGCTGTTAATAAGCTGAGTTTTGAACCTAGAACCTTACGCGCCAACAGGTCAATCGACTGGATTTCCGTGGTGCCTTCATATAAACAGGCAATACGCGCATCACGAGCAATTTGCTCCATGCCATGCTCGGCAATATAACCATGACCACCAAAGACCTGCATACCATGTTTGGCGGCTTCCAGTCCGGTTTCTGTCATTAAAGCCTTGGCAATTGGAGTTAATAAAGCCAGACGGTCATCTGCGGCTTTTTTCTCGGCTGCATCTTCAGTCGCTTCAGCAATATCTGCATAAGTGGCTAAGTAGTAAGCCAATGCACGCGAACCTTCAGCAAAGACTTTCTGCGTCAGCAGCATATTACGTACTGCCGGATGCACGATAATTGGATCTGCTGGCAGGTTTGGCGCTTTTGCACCTTCCAGTGAACGCATGGCCAGACGGTCTTTGGCATAGGCCAAGGCACCCTGATAAGAAGATTCAGCTGCCGCCAGACCTTGAATGGCGGTACCAATACGTGCAGAGTTCATAAAGGTGAACATGCAGTTTAGGCCACGGTTTTCAGGACCAATCAGGAAACCTTTGGCATTTTCAAAGTTAAGGACACAGGTGGCATTGCCATGAATACCCATTTTATGTTCGATAGAACTACACACTACGCCATTACGTTCTGCGACATTGCCGTCTTCATCTAAATTAAATTTAGGTACGATAAAGAGTGAAATGCCTTTGGTGCCCGCCGGTGCATCCGGTAAGCGTGCCAAAACGATATGCACAATATTTTCAGCCAGGTCATGTTCACCTGCCGAAATAAAGATTTTTTCACCACTGATGCTATAGCTGCCATCGGCATTTGGAACCGCTTTGGTACGAATCAGGCCCAAATCTGAACCAGCATGTGATTCGGTCAGACACATGGTACCGGTCCAGCGCCCTGCAATCAGTGGCACCAGGAATTTCTGTTTTTGTTCGTCATTGCCATGATGTTCCAAGGTACGCATTGCACCATGTGACAGGCCCGGATACATGCCCCATGACCAGTTGGTGGCCGTAATAATTTCAGAAATAGCAATCCGGTACAGTGTCGGGAAACCTTGACCACCGTAGTTTTCATCACCGGTTAATGAGGTAAAGCCCAGTTCAACATATTTATTATAGGCTTCTTTAAAGCCATCTGGTGTGGTCACGACACCATTTTCTAAACGACAGCCTTGCTGGTCGCCTGTGGTATTAATAGGTAAAAGCTCGTTCTGGCAGAAATCAGCAGCAACTTCTAAATATTGCTCCATAATGTCCATAGAGACTTTGTCTTCAAATTTTGCATACCCCTGATATTTTTGTTCAACATCCAGCAAATCTTTCAGCACAAACTTCATATCTTTTAATGGTGCAATATAATTTCTCATCGTAATTCCCTTGTATGAGTCCTGTTTACGGTATTTATGAGTTAATATTTCATAATACGAAACTATGTTTTAAATCCACTATAATATAATTTGAAAGCTAAAATCTAGTCATGACACAAAAATTCGATTTTTAATTTAATTTTGCCCATAAAAAAATGCCATTCACTGCTGAATGGCATCTTCATTTCTAGCGTACCCTATTGCAGATTTAAACCTGAATCAGCCCTGCCAGACGCTGCTGAATAATCTGTTCAGCATCCTGAATCATCCGCTGAATCAAGTCATCGCAACTTGGAATATCATGAATCAGTCCTAAAACCTGCCCGGCGGTAATCAGGCCGGCATCCACATCACCTGTTTCCAAGGCCAGCTTGCCTTTTAAACCACTGACATAAGGGCGGATGTGTTCAAACTCCAGATTCGGGTCCTGACTCATCTGTACCACCAGGTCAGAAACCGAGTTTTTCGCGACCCGTGCGGTATTTCTAAATTGCCGATAGAGTAAATTCGTTGCCCGTTCATCATTGTTTAAATAAAACTGTTTGATGTTGTCATGAATCGGCGCTTCCTGCGTGGCACAAAAACGGGTGCCCATATTAATGCCTTCTGCTCCAAGCGCCAGTGCGGCTACCAATCCTCGACCATCGCCAAAGCCACCACTGGCAATAATCGGCACTGTGAGCTGATCAGCCGCGGCCGGAATCAGGATTAATCCTGGAATATCGTCTTCACCCGGATGTCCGGCACATTCAAAGCCATCAATGGAAATAATATCAGCACCAATTTTCTGTGCTGATAAGGCATGGCGTACCGAGGTACATTTATGAATGACGGTAATGCCGTGTTGCTTGAACACTTCAATATGCTCATGCGGCTTATTGCCTGCGGTTTCAACAATCTTGATACCACTGTCAATAATTGCCTGCCGATATTCCGCATACGGCGGCGGATTGACTGCGGGCAGCAAGGTTAGGTTGACGGCAAAAGGCTGATCGGTCATTTCCCGACACCGGGCAATTTCTTGGGCCAATGCTTCAGGGCTTGGCTGGGTCAAGGCAGTCAGGGTGCCCAATCCGCCGGCATTGGAAACGGCACTGGCCATTTCTGCGGTACCGACCCACATCATACCGCCCTGAATAATCGGGTGGCGGATGCCCAGCATCTGGGTTACACGGGTTTGAATGCTCATGAATACTCTCCTTAGCGGCCAATAAATTGTGCCGGGCGTTTTTCCATAAAGGCCCGTACGCCTTCTTTATAGTCCTGACTGTTTAAGGCCAGATATTGCAGGTTTTGCTCCAGCTCCAGCTGCTGGCTCAGGCTATGCTCAGCACTGCGTTGCAAGGACTGTTTAATTAATGCCAGTGCATAAGTCGGCTGCTTGGCCAGTTGCTGGGCGACTTCAACAATATAGTCGTCAAACTCCTGATCGGGTACGGCTTTCCAGATCATGCCCATAGTAGCCGCTTCAACAGCAGATACCGGCTCACCCAAGAGCATTAATGCTGCCGCGCGTGCATGACCAATCAGGCGTGGCAACATCCAGGTCCCACCGGCATCTGGAATTAAGCCAATTTTGCAAAAAGCCTGAATAAATTGGGCACTTTCTTTGGCAATCACCAGATCACAGGCCAAAGCGATATTAGCGCCTGCACCAGCAGCCACCCCATTCACTGCTGCAATCACCGGTTTTGGACTATGCCGGATCAGCTCAACCAAAGGATTATAATATTTGGCCAGTGAGCCTTCTGAGGGTAAAGGAATGTGTGCCAGTTGTCCGGAGCGTTCTTTTAAATCCTGCCCGGCAGAGAAGGCTCGGCCATTGCCACGAATGACAATGACCCGGACTGCTGCATCTTGGCTCCAGTCTTTGAGCGCATGTTGAACTTCCTGATGCATTGTCACATTAAAACTGTTTAAACAGTCTGGACGATTGAACCTCAGTATCGCCACGCCCTGGCTCACTTCGGTTTGAATGATTGTGAACATCTTTAATATCCTTTTTTATTCTTCTGGTTTTATCCTAATAACCTTTGGTCAGATCGACCTGATTACATAACGGCAAATTGGCCTGTATGCGGCGGTCATTTTCCAGAATCTGCTCGACTACCACCGACATCGGAGCATGCGAGGCAATGTGTGGTGTGACCACAATCTTGTCATGCTGCCAGAATGGATGATCTGCGGCCAACGGTTCTTCATCAAATACATCGACAATTGCACCGCGTAAATGCCCAGAATCCAGCGCTTTGAGCAGGTCCTGCTCGACCAGATGCTGACCACGGCCGACCTGAATCAAGACGGCCTGCTCTGGTAACTGCTGAAACAAGGCTTCCGATAAAATAGCGGTATTGTCTGCGGTTAAGGGCATTAAATTAATCAGAATCTGACTCTGAGCTAAAAACTCTGCCAGTTGCTCGGTCCCGACATAGCTTTTTACCTGGGCTAAATCTTTGACCGAATTGGACCAGCCAGAAACCTGATAACCCATGGCAGCAAAGCGCTCTGCCACATAGCCGCCCATGTGTCCCAGCCCCATAATCCCAATCTGGATATGATGGCTATAACTCTGACGATGCTGTTTCCAGATCTGCTGCTGTTGCTGCTGCAACATCCGGTCGAAATAACGCTGATAATACAGCACACCCCAAAGCAAATAATCGAACATACCTTTTTGATGATGCTCATCTAAGACCCGGCATACAAACTGCTCTGCACTCACTTCATTCAAGTTCAGATGTTCAACCCCGGCCGCAATCGAATGAATCACTTGCAATTTGGGCAGAGTTTGCAAGTATGGCATATCGGGAAACCAGCATGCGGCTGTGGTGGCCTCTTTGGCTTCAGGACTTTGTGCAACACAAAAACTGTTTGGAGGAGCGTATTTTTCAAATACTTTAACCAGAATCTTCTGGATATCGGGAAGCGTACTGGAAATGACAATCATGCGCTGTACTCCGCCTGTTGATGCTCAATCAGCGACAAGGCCGCCAGCCAGGCGCGCTGTAAAATCGGCTCAACCAGTGGACTGGCAAACTGTTTGGCGGTTTTAACACAAACCTCTTCACTTGGATAATGCAATTCTGCACCGCCACTCAGCGCCTTGATTTGCGCCTGACAAGCCCGCTCCAGAAAATAAATTTCATGAAAAGCGCGTGCAATCGATTCGCCAGCCACCAGCAGACCATGGTTGCGTAAAATCATGGCACGATGACCGGACAAATCTGCAATCAAGCGTTCCTGCTCATCGGTAGACAGTGCCACGCCCTCATACTCGTGATAAGCCAGATGCTGATAGAACTTCAAGGCATGCTGCGAAATAGGCAATAAACCGTGTTTCTGGGCTGACACGGCAATTCCATCTGCGGTATGGGTATGAATGACACAATTCAGATGCGGATGCGCTGCATGAATTGCAGAATGAATTACAAAACCCGCCATATTGACCGGTTTTTCCTGTTCATAGCTTTCTACCACTGCTCCGGCATGATTAATCTTGACCAGGGTGGAGGCCTGCATTTTTTCAAAGGCCACACCATACTGGTTAATCAAAAAACAGTCGGGCTGATCGGGCAGCCGTAAACTGATATGGGTGTCAATTAAATCGGTCATTTTGTAATGCGCAATGATGCGATACAGTGCCGCCAGCTCACATCGGGCTTGCCATTCGGCAGCTGTGACAAGGTTTTTTATTGTCATCGTTCCATCCTGGAATATATAGCATTATGTTCACTTTCATGTTATATCATACTTTTAATAAAACAGAATATTATTTCATAGAGCGAAATAATAAATAAGAAGGAGCCTGTATGTCGACATCACAAATGAATGGACTCGCGTATTTAACCGCTATCAAGAATGGTGAAATTGCCAGCTCACCCATGAGTGAAATTATTCCCATGCGTCTGACCGTCGTACGTGAAAATTATGTGGAATATGAGGTACGACCAGATCATCGCCATTTCAATTTACAAGGCGGTATTCATGGCGGTTTTTGTGCCACCGTGCTGGACAGTACTACGGGTGCTGCTGTACACACCACTGTCGATGCCGGGGTCAGTTTTTCAACGATTGATTTAAACGTAAAAATGCTCAAAGCCATGCAAAGTGGCGAAACCTATACCGCCATTGGTGAAGTGATTCGCGTCGGCCGTAACGTACTGACTTCAGAAGGTCGTATTGTCGATCAAGATGGTAAAGTCTATGCCTTTGGTGCGGCCACTTTACTGGTGACCAAGCGTGCTTGATTCCGACCAGAACTAGCCTATCCCTGCATCTGCGGGGATTTTTTATGGCTAAATATTTAACAAAAAAATGCCATGCATATTAGATATGCATGGCATTTAATTTCGACTTAAACCAGTTTAGGCTGCTTCAGGGTTTTCAATGACCATTGCAAGACCTTGACCCAAGCCAATACACAGGCTGATCACGGCATATTTTTTACCTGTGCGCTGTAATTGACGTGCAACGGTCAAGGCTAAACGTGCACCAGAACAACCCAGTGGATGGCCAATCGCAATCGCACCACCATTTGGATTGACCCGCGGATCATCAAAGGCCACATCCAGACCTTTTAAGCAGGACAATACCTGGCTGGCAAACGCTTCGTTAATCTCGATAATATCCATATCATCTAGGGTTAAACCCGCGCGTTGTACTGCTTTTTTGATCGCTTCAATTGGCCCCGCACCCATGATGCGTGGCTCAATGCCGGCTGCTGCAGAAGACAGGATACGCGCCAAAGGTTTTAACCCATACTGTTCCTGAACTTTTTCACTGCCGATAATCAGTGCTGCAGCGCCGTCATTGATACCTGATGCATTCCCTGCTGTGACCACACCACCTTCAAATAGGGGTTTCAGCTTGGTTAATGCTTCAAATGTTGAAGATGCACGCGGATGTTCATCTTCAGTCACCTGTTTAGGCGGTAATTTACGCCCTTGTGAAACTTCAATTGGAGTAATTTCACCTTCAAAGAATCCTGCTTCTTTGGCTGCCTGATATTTTGCCTGTGATGCAGCGGCAAAGGTATCGGCCTGTTCACGGCTAATGCCAAATTCTTCCGCTACATTGTCACCGGTTTCTGGCATGCTGTGTGCGCCAAATTGAGCGGTAAATTTACGGTTCGGGAAACGGGTTCCGATGGTGGTGTCATACATTTTTGCATCACGCGAAAAGGCTGTTTCTGCTTTCGCCAATACAAAAGGTGCACGTGACATGCTTTCTACGCCACCAGCAATATAGACATCGCCTTCACCTGCGGTGATGGCACGTGCCGAATCAATCACGGCACCTAAACCAGATGCACATAAACGGTTTACGGTCTGGCCCGGTACAGTCACTGGCATACCGGCTAAAAGTGCGGCAAAACGTGCTACGTTACGGCTGTCTTCACCGGCCTGGTTGGTGCTACCGAAAATCACATCTTCGACATCGGCAGCTGGAATACCGGTTTTTTCCAGCAGGTTTTTAATCACGGTTGCAGCCAGATCATCTGGACGCACACTTGACAAACTGCCGGCATGACGACCGATTGGTGAACGTAAACCATCATAAATATATGCATTTAACATGAGTGTTATTCCCTTAACTTTAGATTAATTAGAACTATGAACAAGTGGCAGACCCAACTGGACGCGACGGCGTAACCATGGGCTTGGACGATAACGCTGATCGCGGGTAATATCGGTCATGCGATCCAGAATTTTCAGAATTTTTTCCGCGCCTAAAACATCGCCCCATTCAATTGGACCATGCGGATAACCCAGACCCAGTTTCACGGCGATATTAATATCTTCAACTGTGGCAACACCTTGCTGGGCAATATCACAGCCCAGGTTTACAATCATGGCCAACGCACGCTGCGCCACAAAACCGACACTTTCCTGAATAACGCTGGCTGTCACACCATCCAGATTAAAAATAGATTGCGCCGCCTGGGTCAGTTCAGCTTTGGTCACAAAAGTCGGCATTAAAGTGCGGTGTTTATTCAGGCCATAGAGCAGATCAATACACACCACCTGCTGTGGGGCAACGCCATAACGTACAGCCGCCGAAGTGGCATCTTCACCATAGGTGGCAATGAGCACCAGTGCATCTTGAGATGGCTGTTCAGACTGCTCCACCAGAATATTGAACTGTTGCAGATATTGCTCCAGCGCCTGACGGTCGTCGCTATATTCGGTGCTTAACCAGACCGATGGATATTGCGCCAGTTTTTCAGCCAGTACTGGTGCAACATCACCCTGTTTGCTGCCAGAAGTGTAGTCATAAAAACCTTTACCGGTTTTACGGCCCAGTTGCTTGGCAATAAAACGCTGACGGGTAATTACGCTTGGACGGTAACGTGCTTCTTCATAATACTGATGATAAATCGACTCACTGACCGGATGCGATACATCCATGCCGGTTAGATCGCCCAGCTCGAATGGTCCCATCTTAAAACCGATCCCATCACGGTAAATCCGGTCAATGTCATAAAATGGCGTGACATTTTCATTCAGGATGGCATAGGCTTCACTGCCAAAGGCACGGCCGGCATGGTTAATAATAAATCCTGGAGTATCTTTGGCTTTCACTGGACGATGGCCCATCTTGATCGAGAGTTGAGTCAAGGCATCCAGAATATCGGCACGGGTATTAAAGCCTTCAATCACTTCCACCACTTTCATTAGCGGTACCGGATTAAAGAAATGATAGCCTGCAATACGTTCTGGTTGACTGCAGTTGGCTGCAATGGCACTGATCGACAATGAAGACGTATTCGACGCCAGAATTGCTTCCGGTTTGACAATCGCTTCCAGTTGTTGCATCAGCTTCTGTTTGATTTCCAGATTTTCAATAATGGCCTCTACCACCAGATCACAATCTTTTAAATCTTCCAGTTGCTCGGCAATTGAAAGACGGGCAAGATCTTCAGCGGCTTTTTCATGACTGAATTTGCCTTTATCTGCCAGGGTATTCAGGGTTTTGGCCAGTTTTTCCTGAGCCTGCTCTGCAGCGCCAGCTTTGGCATCAAACAGGACCACATCATGGCCAGACTGAATGGCAATTTGGGCAATTCCGGCACCCATGGTACCGACACCAATAATCCCGATTTTCTGAATATGTACAGTCATGCTTATCGTCCCTGATAATTTGGTTTACGTTTTTCAATAAAGGCCTGCATGCCTTCTTTCTGGTCTTCAGAAGCAAACAGCATCTGGAATGATTTACGTTCCAGGCTTAGCCCCGCATTCAACGGTACATCTTCTGCCAGTAAGGCCACTTCTTTAATCTGTTCCAGGGCAATTGGTGGCAGTTTTGCCAGACCTTCAGCCATCTTGATGGCCGTGGCAATGGTTTCGCTGTCTTCAGTTACTTGAGAGACCAGACCAATTTGATAGGCTTCTGGTGCCGGCACCAGACAGCCGGTCATGATGATGCGCATGGCATGGAATTTCCCCACGGCACGGAACAGGCGCTGTGTACCACCGGCGCCTGGCATGACCCCAACTTTGACTTCAGGCTGACCAAAGGTCGCGCTCTTGCCGGCAATAATAATATCGGCGTGCATGGCCAGTTCACAGCCACCACCTAAGGCATAACCATTAACCGCGGCAATGACCGGTTTGGCGCATTGTGCAATCGCCTGCCAGTAACGCTCAGTACGACGCTGCATCATTTGAATGGTTTCTGCATTGGCCAGCTCTTTCAGGTCGGCACCTGCAGCAAAATCCTGCTCTCCGCCGGTCAGTACAATGGCGCGAATATTGGCATCATCATTCAGTTGACGAAAAGCTTCAGCCAGTTTCTGGCGTACTTCAGTATTTAAGGCGTTTTTTGCTTCAGGTCGATGGATTTTCACCAGTGCGACATGAGCATTGATTTGTTCTACTTGAACGACCTGTTCCATGTAAATCTCCATTTATTTTGTATAGCGAAAATTTATTTTGTATAAAAATTAAGGTTTATTCCCCCGGAATGCAAGTTTTTTTGCGGATAAAGCGTAAAAAAGATATTTTTATTAAAAAATAGACAAAATATCTTGTTATAAACTGTGTTTTATGATTAATTGGTTTCGTATAACGAAATTACACGAGATTATTTAATTTTTCTTGAAAATTTCAGCTTGTAGCTGGCTTAGCTTTCAATTGGCTTATTTATAAATAAGACATTGTTTTATATTGATTTAGTTTTTATATCCTGAAACCAGATCAAGATAAACAGAGCATTGAGGTTATAAGCTGGATGGAGTTTTACAAGTGAATTGAACCATTCATGTAGAAGTAAGTGTTGATAAACGAAATATTAGTTCATTTGAATAATAAGTATGTATCACAAATGACATAGTTGTTATCTAAATGACGCGATAGCAGACACAACAGGTTCAACCAGGATGTTTGAGCGGTGCTGTTAAAAGAGCGTGTTCTCAAGCCCGAATAAATCAGAAGTCATGCATACATGACTTTGTTAGGCGGTAGCACAGGAGTGCTACTTTATAAAGTAGAGGATATAACAATGACAACCGAAACAATCGAAACCAGAGAGAATAGGCAACCCATCTCTGCTGAGGAACCAATCAAGCAGGCACCCAAACGTCTGTGGGTTACTGCCTTTATCTTTGCGTTCCTGATCTTGCTTTGTGACGGTGCCGATATTGGTATTTTGGCCTTCAGTCTCACCAGTCTGAAAGCAGAATGGGGATTAACCTCAATGCAGGCCGGTGCTTTGGGGAGCTGGTCGTTATTTGGTATGGGAATTGGCGGATTTATTGGCGGCTGGGCCTGTGACCGCTTTGGCCGTGTCCGGGTAATTGTTGTGGCAACAATTTCCTTCTCCATCCTTTCAGCTTATTCAGGTTTTGCACAGTCTTATACTGAATTTGCAATTTTACGTACCCTCTCATGTTTAGGTTTGGGCTGTTTATATATTGCCTGTAATACCTTGATGTCAGAGTATGTCCCAACCAAATATCGTACTACGGTACTGGCTACCCTGATGACTGGTTTTACCCTGGGTTCACTGGTTATCACCATGCTGTCTGGCTGGATTATTCCTGAATACGGCTGGCGTATGCTGTACTGGATCACCATTGCGCCATTGGCTTTAGGTATTCTAATGCACTTCCTGGTTCCTGAGCCTGAGTCTTGGAAGCGCGTGCGTGAAATGAAACGTACTGGCCAGCTTGTGGACACTACCGCGAAAAAAGGTAATCCGTACATCACCATTCTGAAAGACAAGACCCACGGCAAGATGTTTATCTTATGGTCATTTAGTTCTGGTTTCCTGCTGTTCGGTTACTTCGGTGTGAGTAACTGGTTGCCAACCTACCTGGAAGCAGAATTAGGCATTAAATTCAAGGAAATGGCGCTGTACATGATTGGTACCTTCCTGACCATGATTTTCGCCAAAGTCATTGCCGGATATGTGGCAGATAAAATTGGTCGCCGTATTGTGTTCGCTTTCGGCACCATGGGAACTGCGCTGTTTATTCCAGTGGTGGTGTATATGCATACCCCTGAAAATATCGGTGTTTTAATGCTGATCTTTGGTTTCCTGTACGGTATTCCATACGCAATTAATGCAACTTATCTGACCGAGAGTTTCCCAACAACGGTGCGTGGTACAGCGGTTGGTGGTGCATTCAACATTGGCCGTGTAGGTGCTGTCTTTGCTCCAATTACCATCGGTTATTTGGCCATGAATGGTTCTATTGGTACCGGCCTGATGGTTATGGGTGCAGCGTACTTCCTGTGCGGTTTAATTCCTGCCCTGTTTATTAAAGACCGCTTATACGATCCTCAAAAGGCAGAATAAGTCCCGGTCTGGAGGGTGAGCATTTATGGTCGCCCTCCCCATTCCATCTTCACGTTCAACAATCATCTTGATTTAAAAATTGCTGCAACCGAAAGGCACATCACCTTTCATTATTTGAAAAAATTTCTTTAGGGATTAAGAAATGAAAAAATTAGTTTTAGCCACTTTATGCGGTATCGCTTCAGGTCAGGTGTTTTCAGCAGAGGTGTCTGAAGATCGTATCCAGTTTTTAGAATCTCAGTTAAAGCAGATTCAGGCCGAACTGGAACAGCAAAAAGCCACTCAATTAGATTTAAAGGCCAAGCAGGAAGAAACCAAAGCCAAGGATGCTAAAACCCTCAGCGCGATGCTGGATAATGTGGATGTCTATGGCCTGATTCGCCTGGATGGTGCAGTTGATTTTGAAAGCACCACAAAATCACGCGGTCGTACCATTAACCAGATTAATCAGGAACTGCATGAGCCAGATTCAGTACGCTCAGCCTTTACACTGGCCGCTAGCCGGGTCGGTTTTCTAGCCAAAGATATTGGCGGTAATCCGAATATTTCTGCACGTGTAGAAGCCGATTTCTGGACCAATGGGGGTAAAGGTGATGGTGGTTTCCGCATCCGTCATGCACATTTTAAATACTATAACTGGACCTTTGGTCAGGCATGGTCATTAATGTCTACCCCTGAAATCAGCACCGATGCAGTCGACTATAGCTTGTTGCTGGGTGGTTCGGTCTTGCGTACCCCACAAATCAGTTATGCCTGGAAACTGGATCCGGAAAATACCTGGAATATCGGTCTGGAATATATGGCAAGTGGAGATCGCTCTTCGGCTTTACCAGCTCTTACCACCAAATATGTGCATCAATCTGGACCATTGCATCTGCTGGCACAGGGCTTCGTCAATGAAAAACAAGCCCAGACCGAAACCGGTGATATTAATAAAGTCGGTTGGGGTGTAGGTGTCGGCGGGCGCTATCATCTTGATGATAAAAACTCGATTCAGGGCAACTATTTTCATATGGTCGGTGACCAGCGCATTGCTTCGTTTTTAGTTCAAGGTTCGACTGTCGATGGTGCTGCTTTGGGGGGTGACTATTCTGTCGATACGGAAAATGATGAATTATTGCTGAACTCCTTCGACAGCTTGAATATTGGTTATACCCACAAGTTCACACCAAAATGGCGCAGCAGTATTGCTGCCAGTCTGGTCGAGTTTGATGACTCCAGTGACTATGCCAAAGCCAACCCAACCACCAATAAGCGCTTAACCGATTATGTGGCCAATGTGATTTATTCTCCAGTACCACATATTAATTTAGGTGCAGAATACCATCATGGTAAACAGGAAAAATTTAATGGCCAAGAAGCCGATATTTCCCGTGTGAATTTATCTGCCACCTATCGCTTCTAATACTTGAGGAGACACGGATGTCAGCTCAAGGGCAACAACCCTCGCGCCGTTTTATGTTTATGATGGCCATGACCTGCGCACTTTGCGCAGGTTGTAATTATTTTAACCAGCCTTTAATTTATTCAATTGCCCAGGACTTGAATATTAGTCTAGAGCAATCGGGCTGGACAGTGGTATTGACACAGATCGGTTATGCAGCCGGTCTGTTTTTATTTGTGCCGTTGGGCGATTTATTTGAAAAGCGTCTGTATATCTGTAGCCTGATGCTATGTACCGGTCTGGCCCTGATTGGACTGTCTGTCAGCGATAATCTCCAGATGCTGTATGGCTTTACCCTATTGGCCTCGTTCTGTTCCATTACCACCCAGATTCTGATTCCTTTTGCTGCAAACCTGAGCCAACGGGAAAAAAGTGCCGAAGTGGTTGGCCTGCTAATGAGTGGCGTACTAGTCGGTATTTTATTTGCACGTACCGTGGCTGGATTAATTTCAACTTTATGGTCCTGGCATGCGGTGTATCTGTTCAGTGGCTGTTCAATTTTACTGCTCAGCATTGCCATGTGGTATCAATTGCCCACGGCCAGAAGTCAGCTAAAAATGAGTATTCTGCAGATTTACCGCTCTTTATTTACCTTCGCCAAAACAGAACCGATGTTGATGCGCCGCAGCTTAATTGGTGGTTTGGCTTTTGGGATGCTCAGTATTATTTTTACCACCATGACCTTTATTCTGGCGGAAGCCCCCTACCATTTTAATGATTTTGAGATTGGGTTGATGGGGATTGTGGGCGTGGTCGGAATCTGGTCATCGCAATGGACCGGGAAGATGATTGGCCGCCACCGGGAAAAATGGCTGGCGCAGCTGGCAACCAGCGGGCTAATTTTAGCCTGGATTCCCCTGTTTTTTGCCCAAGACCGTTTAGAGCTGTATATTTTAGGCTTGATTATTGCCTATTTTGGTATTTCATCTTTACACGTATTAAACCAGAATCTGGTGTATCGCCTTTCAGTTCAAGCGCGTTCGTGTATTAATGCCATTTATATGACCTGCTATTTTTCCGGTGCTGGCCTGGGCGCATTTTTATCTTTAAATTTATGGAAGATGTATGGCTGGTCGGCTTGTGTGCTGTTGGGATGTGCCTTCGCCCTCCTGATTTTTGCGGTAAACCGCTATGATTTAAGCCGGGAAAAGAATTTAATTAATATTCAGCCACAACCCTAATCCAGACCGCCTAGTCATTCTGTCCTTTATACATCGGCTTTAGGACTGATCTTTTCAGACTGCTGTTTTGCGCTTAGCAAGACCGAAGTCTGAACTACTTTAAAGTCGATTCCTAAATAAAAGCTTCACCTCTTAGCGCTTTCACCGCCTCATTTCACCCGCGGAAACGAGATGATCTGGAATCATATCTTTAGGTTTTAAAACTCATGGCACTGGTTTTAGGGTTTTTATTATTGATCTTTTAAAACTGGAGCCCAGTAAGAGTCTTTTTGTCTTAGCCTTGCTTTCTGCTCGCAATACTAAAATGAGAAATGTGCAGAATAAAGCAAGAAAAGCTCCTTCCTCTACCAAGAAATCACCTGCATCGCCCCTAAGAAAAAGGTTGTGATCCATCTTCATCCTGAGCCATATCTGATACAAGAGATGGCGTTTTTAATCTTCTTTTAAATATGAATAAAACGAATATTTTGTGATTGATCAAAGAGATTTAATAATTTCAATATAAAAAATCGCAGCCGAAGCTGCGATTTTTTAATTACCTAAAGAAGAAATGAGATGATTTTAAGCCACCTGACGCGCATCAATCAGTTTACAACCAGTTTGCTGCTGCAGTTCGTCAAAGCTCAGCCCATCTACCATTTCAAGTACGAAAGCCTGATTGTCTTTCAGCTCAATTACGCATAAATCGGTATAAATACGGTTAACACAGTGTTTACCGGTAATTGGATAAGTCAGTTCATCCACAATTTTAGCTTCGCCATTTTTGGTGACATGCTCCATACAAACATAGACACAGCGCGCACCGACCGCCAGATCCATGGCACCGCCGACGGCTGGCACCGCATCGGAAGCACCAGTATGCCAGTTGGCCAGATCTCCATTAATTGCCACCTGAAATGCACCCATAATACAGATGTCTAAATGTCCGCCGCGCATAATATCGAAGGAATCAGCAGAATTCATAAAGCTGCCGCCTTCAAGCATACTGACCAGCTCTTTTCCTGCATTAATCAGGTCATTGTCTGGCTGTTCATCTGCACCCAAGGCGGTAAAACCCAAGACACCATTTTCAGAATGTAAAATGACTTCCTGCTCCGGTTTTAAATAGCCTGCCACGCGTGTTGGCAAACCAATTCCTAAATTGACAAAAGAGCCGGTTGGAATGTCTTGTGCGACGCGTTGTACAATCTGTTCACGTGTACGTTTTTGAATATTCATTATTTAATATCTCCAACCTGAACCACATGCTGTACAAAAATGCCCGGCGTTACAATAATTTCAGGGTCCAGCTCACCCAGCTCGACAATTTCATGCACCTGGGCAATGGTCGTTTTGGCCGCCTTGGCCATAATCGGACCAAAGTTACGTGCGGCCTTGCGGTAGGTTAAATTACCCCAGCGATCAGCCTGATTGGCATAGATCAAGGCATAATCGGCATGAATCGGATATTCCAGGACATAGTCTTTACCGTTAATGTGGCGGGTTTCTTTGCCTTCTGCGATTTTGGTCCCAAAGCCGGTTGGTGTGAAAATGGCGCCTAGTCCTGCACCGGCGGCCTGAATACGACAAGCCAGATTTCCTTGTGGTACCAGTTCCAGTTCAACTTTTCCGGCTTTATACAAATCTTCAAATACAGTGGAATTATTGGCGCGCGGGAAAGAACAGATCATTTTCTTGACCAGTCCAGACAACAGCAAATTGGTCAGTCCACGATCGCCAGACGCTGCATTATTATTGATAATGGTTAATTCTTTCGGACCAAGATCAATTAATGCTTCAATCAGCTCAATCGGTTGCCCTGCCAGACCAAAACCACTGGTCATAATGTGCGCACCATCAGGAATCTGTTTCAGTATTGCTTCGATATCCTGTGTGATTTTATTCATCATCTTGCTTCCTAGCATCTTTTCTATGTTGCGATATACAGATTAATCTGCTTTTTGTGGGTCAAATAAACGATCTTTAATAAAGAGCGCGGGAATCAGACCACAAAGAAAATAGGCAACGCCCATAATCAGTAAACCGGTACCAATTGATCCACCTTGAGCAAAGTAACCAATGGTTAATGGCGCGAAAACTGCACCTAAACGGCCCACGTTGTAGGCACCACCCACCGCGGTCCCACGAACTTTGGTCGAGAAACTTTCCGTCATATAGGTCGCGTTAATACCGTATGGGATGCCATACAGGAAACCGAAGAACAGCATCAACCAAAGGATATTGTCTGGGGTATTGCCAAATACAATAACCGGAATAAAGATCGCGGTGCCCATGGTCCCGAAGGCAAATACAGCACGACGGCCAATACGGTCAGCAATATAACCGGCAATGACTTTGGTACACATCATGATCAGGAACGTACCAATCATGTACATGGTCATTTCTTTAAACTTGATGCCCAGATCAGATTCTAAATAAGCCGGCAGCCAGTTACTTACACCGTAATAACCAAACTGTAAAAATGCGGTACTGAATGACCAGAGAATGAACATGCGACGGCTTAAGGCATCTTCAAACACCATTTTGAAGGTATTTTTTGGTTTTTCCTGAACAATACCGCTGGCTTTTGCTTCTTGGCGTGCTTTACGCGCATCGAGCCAAGCCTGTGGTTCTGGCACCAAAAAGTGCATCACTACAGCCAGTACAATTGGAATAATGGCGATGTAATACAGATAACGCCAGCCATATTCTGGCAATAACCAGCCTGCTAGCGCCGTGGCCACCACCGAACCTAAGGTCCAGCCGGTCATTAAAGCCGCCAGTACCGTCGAGCGATGCTTGGTTGGCACGTATTCTGCCATGAGCGTGTTACAGGCAATATATAAAGCCCCTAAGCCAATTGCAGAGATAAAACGTAACCACTTGAATTGATCATAGCTTTCTGCGAATCCTAACCAGCAGGTTAAGGTTGAAAAGAGCGCAATAGCAATCACAATCACGCGAACTCGCCCAAAGCGGTCACAAGCCCAACCACCAAAAAAGCCACCAATGGCCATTCCAGCAAGTGTCCAGCTACCTAAGGCACCCGCCTGCATATTCGTTAATGAGAATTCCTGTTTAAGACTGGTCAGACTATAGGCCAATAAGGCAATATCTGCCCCATCCACCAATAATGCTAAAAACGAGAAAATAAAGGCTAAAATCCAGACTTTTTTCTTTGGTCTGTTTTCACCTTCCAGCTGGTGTTGTTGGGAACTGATTGTGTTCATAGCGTCCTTAATATTTCTTTAGCATTCCTGTGCCTGCAGAACTTTTGAGATAACTTATCGTCCTGTGATGAGATGATGACTGTTATTCAAACCCTGATTCTGGCTTGGAAAATAATTAAAAACATCCAGTTTTTATTTCCATTTTCCGACTTCATTTTTTGGTATTTACTCTTGCCAGATGAAGTTAAATCATGGTCAAAGTCCATAAAACAGCAGGAGTTCTAGCCAGCAAATGCCGGCTAGAGAGGATCAATTTTTTAGTTAACAAACGCAGCAATTCCGGTCTGTGCACGGCCCAGAATTAAGGCATGTACGTCATGCGTCCCTTCATAGGTATTCACCACTTCCAGATTCACCAGATGACGCGCTACACCAAACTCATCCGAAATGCCGTTACCACCCATCATGTCACGGGCCAAACGGGCAATATCCAGCGCCTTGCCACAGTTATTACGCTTGATTAAAGATGTACCTTCAATCGAGGCAATACCATCATCTTTCATGCGGCCAAAACGTAATGCGGCCTGTAAACCTAAAGCGATTTCAGTTTGCATATCAGCCAGTTTTTTCTGGATTAACTGATTGGCAGCCAAAGGACGACCAAACTGTTTACGGTCCATGGTGTACTGATGTGCGGTATGCCAGCAGAACTCTGCCGCACCCATCGCACCCCAGGCAATGCCGTAACGGGCACTGTTCAGGCAGGTAAACGGACCTTTTAAGCCACGAACTTCCGGGAAAGCATTTTCTTCTGGGACAAATACGTTATCCATCACAATTTCACCGGTGATGGAAGCACGTAAACCGACCTTGCCGTGAATCGCAGGCGCAGACAGCCCTTCCCAGCCTTTTTCCAGAATAAAGCCGCGAATGTCACCGACATTGCCTTCAGGTGAAACCTCTTTGGCCCAAACCACAAATACATCGGCAATTGGACTGTTGGTAATCCACATTTTTGCGCCCGTTAAGCGATAACCGCCATCGACTTTTTTGGCACGGGTAATCATGCTGCCCGGGTCAGAACCATGATCCGGTTCGGTCAGACCAAAGCAGCCAATATATTCACCCGTAGCTAATTTTGGTAAATACTTCTGTTTTTGTTCTTCCGAGCCAAATTCATTAATCGGTACCATCACCAGCGAACTTTGTACACTGGCCATAGAGCGGTAACCTGAATCGACGCGTTCGACTTCACGGGCAATCAGACCATAGCTGACATAATTTAAACCGGCACCGCCGTACTGTTCAGGAATGGTTGGGCCTAGTAAGCCTAGCTCGCCCATTTCACGGAAAATGGTCGGATCGGTTTTTTCATGACGAAACTGTTCCAGTACACGTGGCATCAGCTTGTCCTGACAATAGGCCGCAGCAGTATCACGGATCATGCGTTCTTCTGCAGTCAGCTGCTGCTCCAGCAGGAATGGGTCTTGCCAGTCAAATCTAATTTTTGTCATGTCTATCATCCCTTCTTATTTCGATTAAGCAGTCGCTTGTTTAATCATTTCACGTGCAATGATAATTTGCTGAATCTGGGTCGTTCCTTCATATAAACGGAATAAACGCACATCACGATAGAAACGTTCAATTGAATATTCGCTGATATAGCCGGCACCACCATGAATCTGCAAGCAGCGGTCAGCAACGCGGCCACACATTTCAGTGGCAAACATTTTGGCACATGAGGCTTCAACCGTGACATTCTGACCGGCATCACGCTTACGTGCTGCATCTAGCACCATACATTTGGCTGCATAAATTTCAGCTTTTGAGTCGGCTAACATACCCTGAATCAGCTGGAAATTTGCAATTGGCTGACCAAACTGTTTACGTTCCACCGCATAATTTAAGGCATCTTCCAGCATACGTTCTGCCATACCGACGCTATAGCCGGCAATATGCAAACGACCTTTGTCGAGTACACGCATGGCTGTCTTAAAGCCAACGCCTTCAACTCCACCAATCAGCTGATCTTTATGAACGCGGCAATTATCAAAAATTACGTCACAGGTATATGAACCATGCTGACCCATTTTTTTATCAATTTTGCCCAGACTTAAACCTGGCGTACCCGCTTCAACCAAGAAAGCTGAAATACCGCTGGCGCCTTTAATTTCCGGATTGGTACGCGCCATGACCGTGAAAGTGGTGGCACGTGGTGCATTGGTAATAAAACGTTTGGTTCCATTTAAAACGTAGTAATCACCATCTTTTACCGCACTGGTTTTTAAAGATGCTGCATCTGAACCAGAATCTGGCTCAGTCAAACAGAACGAGCCAATGATTTCACCCGTTGCATAACGTGGTAAATACTTTTGCTTTTGCTCTTCTGTACCATCAATTACGATACCGCTTGAACCAATACCATTGTTGGTACCAATTAAAGAGCGGAAAGCAGCAGAAGTCCGGCCCAGCTCCATCGCCACCAGAATTTCTTCTTCCATGGTGATGCCTAAACCGCCATATTCTTCAGGAATGGTCAGACCGAACAGCCCCAGTTCTTTCATCTGATCAACAATGTGTTCAGGAATGGCATTATTTTCTTCTACTTCATGCTCGAGTGGAACGAGCTCGTTTTTCACAAAATCGCGAATCGTTGATAGAAGTTGATCAAGCATTTCTGGATCACGAATCATAGGAATCTCCGTTTTATCTGGTTTGGGTAAATTCCTTCACCCTTATTTTCATTTCGCAATACGAAATAAATAATCACAAAATTAAGATTTCAGCAAGAAATTTTATGAAAAAATTTATTTTTTCTATAAATAAGCAAATTTTTACTGAATTTCTGTTTTAATTAATATAGAATAAAATTTCATAATACGAAATTATTTCTTTAAAAATTTAAATTTAAGGATGAATATTAATCAGAAATGATTAAGGGACCATAAAATTAGGCACTAAACAATAAAATTCATTGCTTTATTGGAGGTTTTACTCTAAAAGTACAAACGTTACTTTTATCGTATTATAAAAACTTATCGCAACCTGTTTGGCCGCGATACAGAATAAAAATCATTTATTTTTTGTACAATTTATCAATAATTTATGTGTTTTATTTTGTATCGTGAAACTAAGTTGCTATCATATTCATTAATTTACTCTATTTATGCTGAACATGACAAAAAATAAAACAGGTGAAATCCCTAACTTTGATGAAATTCGCTTGGATCCGATTTCGCATATTCACCGCGAAAATAATCCGCAGTTCATTGCCTCTATTGCACGTGGACTTGAGATTTTAAGATGCTTCTCGGCGACCAATCAGTTGTTAGGTAATCAGGAAATTGCGCAAATGACCAATTTGCCCAAACCGACCGTGGCGCGTATTACCAGCACCCTGGTTTCTCTGGGCTATTTAAAACAGTTGCCAAATACGACCAAATATCTACTTGATGTAGGCGTACTGGCATTGGGTTATTCGGCATTAAGCAATATTTCTGCGCGAACGCAGGCTCATCCGTTCATGGAAGAAATGTCACGCTATGCCCAGGCGCCGGTCGCCATGGCCACCCGTGACCGTCTGAATATGATTTATCTGGAAGTAGTCCATACTGACACGACCCTGACCATGCGCCGTTCGGTCGGTTCAACATTACCGATTCATTCCAGTGCCATGGGACGTGCCTGCCTAGCCGCTATGGACGTGAAAGAACGTGAATATCTGTTTGACGCGATCAAGAAAAGACACGAAGAGCAATGGACGACCATTAAACGTAATCTGGAACGTGCGATCCGCGACTATCAGGATTATGGCTACTGTCTGTCTTTAGGTGACTGGGCCAAAGATGTCAACTCTGTGGCGGTGCCATTGATTCATCCTAAACATGGTATTTTGACCTTTAACTGCGGCGCGCCTAGTTATCTGTTAAATCAGGAAAAACTGGAAAACGAGATTGGCCCGCGTCTGATTCATATGGTCAACAATATTGCGATGAATCTCAATAATATCTAAGCACATCATAATCAGGGCGACACAGGTCGCTCTTTTTATTTCGTTCGATATAACCTAATTCCAACACCGCCCTTCCCATGCAAAGCAGCTTTTCTCCTGCGCAACAAAGCTCACAAATCTAAACGTTGAATACAGTCCTATTTCAAATAAAAAGTTAAAAAATAAACTTCAAAACCGATTTATATAATGATATAAATATCGTATAGCGAAACAGGATTTCTTATTATGGAAGATATTAACCGAGAAGCCATGGAGTTTGATGTCGTTATCGTAGGTGCTGGCCCTGCGGGTCTGTCTGCGGCGATTAAAATCCGTCAACTTGCAATTGAAAATAACCTGAATGATCTGTCCGTTTGTGTCGTAGAAAAAGGCTCCGAAGTCGGTGCGCACATCTTGTCAGGTGCGGTGCTGGAACCACGTGCCATCAATGAGCTGTTCCCAAACTGGAAAGAAGAAGGTGCACCTTTAAATGTACCGGTGACAGAAGACAAAACTTTCTTCCTGCTGTCTGAAACCACATCGAAAGAAGCGCCACACTGGATGGTGCCAAAAACCATGCACAACAATGGCAACTATGTCATTTCACTCGGCAACGTGGTGCGCTGGTTAGGCCAGAAAGCCGAAGAACTGGAAGTGTCTATTTTCCCGGGCTTTGCGGCGTCTGAAATTCTGTACCATGAAGATGGCACAGTAAAAGGCATTCAAACTGGTGATATGGGCATTGGTAAAGATGGTGAACCGACCCACAACTTTGCCCCAGGTTATGAACTGCATGCCAAATACACCCTGTTTGCTGAAGGCTGTCGTGGTCACTTAGGCAAACGCCTGATCCAAAAATTTAATCTGGACAAAGATGCCGACCCTCAACACTACGGTATCGGCATTAAAGAGCTGTGGGAAATTGATCCGGCCAAACATAAACCAGGTCTGGTGATGCACGGTGCCGGCTGGCCATTGTCTGAAACCGGTTCTTCCGGCGGCTGGTGGCTCTACCACGCGGAAAACAACCAGGTCACGCTGGGGATGATCGTCGATCTGTCTTACGAAAACCCGCACATGTATCCATTTATGGAAATGCAGCGCTGGAAGACTCATCCTCTGATTAAACAGTATCTGGAAGGTGGTAAGCGTATTTCTTATGGCGCACGTGCCGTGACCAAAGGTGGCTTTAACTCGCTGCCGAAATTCACTTTCCCGGGTGGTTCTTTAATTGGTGATGATGCAGGCTTCCTGAACTTTGCCAAAATCAAAGGCTCTCATACCGCAATGAAATCCGGCATGCTTTGTGGTGAGGCAGTCTTTGAAGCGATTGCTGCTGGTGTCGAAAAAGGTGGTGACTTGGCGATTGCCCGCGTGACTGAGGGTGAAGATTTCTTTACAAAAGAATTAACGTCTTATACCGAGAAGTTCAACAACAGCTGGCTAAAAGAAGAGCTTTACAACGCGCGTAACTTTGGCCCGGCAATGCACAAGTTTGGTCAATGGTTTGGTGGTGCGTTTAACTTCATCGACCAGAACATCTTTAAAGTGCCATTTACCCTGCATGATTTAGTGCCTGACTTCAGCGCACTGAAAACCGTAGATGCGGTAAGCTTTAAGCCGAACTATCCAAAACCGGATGGCAAGCTGACCTTTGACCGTTTGTCTTCGGTGTTTGTATCCAATACCGTACATGAAGAAAACCAGCCAGCGCACCTGAAACTAACCAATGCCTCGATTCCGGTCGATGTGAACTTGCCTAAATGGGATGAGCCGGCACAGCGTTACTGCCCTGCGGGTGTGTATGAAATTATGGAAAATGATGATGGTTCCAAGCGCTTCCAGATTAACGCAGCCAACTGCGTACACTGCAAGACCTGTGACATTAAAGATCCATCACAGAACATCACCTGGGTAACACCGGAAGGTGGTGGTGGTCCGAATTACCCGAATATGTAAGGTAATTCCGATGAGTCAGAACGAAGCTTCTGGCTCACTTACCCAATCCTGAAGACGTTATGAATAACTCTTCACTTTAATTTTGTAGGTAATCCCAGTTCCTTCGGGAGCTGGGATTAATACATTTTAAGCGCGGATTTCATCATCAAAATGGGGCTGTATTGAAACGACAATCGCTGAGCCAAGTGGCTCTGATTTTATAATCAGTCCAGCATTTAAAAATCACTGATTTAATTTAAACACTAAACATCAACGCCAAAGACAACAGCAAGCATAAAAATAACATAGCTGAAACCGCCTGCCAGAATCTAACAGGATTTTTATCCAGCAAGGAAGACTGAACCGGCTTTAAAAAATACCGGTTAGGATGCTTAAGATCATACAGAAATTCCGACAATACCTCATAGCGTTCATTTGGCATCAGGGCCAAGGCCTTATGCAAGGCTCCATCAATCCACACCGGAATATCTGGCCGATATTCTAAAATTGAATGATAACGCACCGTTTTTAGCTGTTTAAGCGTCTGACAACGCGCCAGTTCGGTGCCATAGGGTAACTGTTTGCTAAGTACATAATACAGTACCACGGCCAGTGAAAACTGGTCTGAACGGGTGGAAACCGGCCGCGAGCAAAAATATTCCGGCGCCATAAAGGCCAAGGTGCCCAAAGCCGCGGCATGTTGCGGCTGTGATTCGGAAATCCCCTTGACCAGGGTTGCACCAAAATCAATCAGTTTTAGCTCTAACTGTGCATTCAGCATGATATTTTCAGGGCGAATATCCTGATGCAGCATGTCCAGCCGGTGAAAAGCCTGCAAGCCTTTAATGATCTGTTCCGTAATCTGGATGGCGGTTTCAAGCGCAATCGGCTGGCGTTGCTGATGCAACCATGTATTTAAGGTCTGGCCAGATAAATATTCATAGGTTTGAAAATAATAAGATTTACTGCGCTGATGCGGATAGGCCGCTAAAACTTGTGGATGCTGAATCCGTTTCGCCACCCACTCTTCCAGCAAAAAACGCTCCAGTGCCTGCGCATCCTGGGTTAAATCCAGTGCTGGAATTTTAATGACCAGTTGCTGCTGCCGCGTCTCATCCCAAGCCAGATATAAACGGCTACGATGGTTCTGGTGCAGCACATTTTGAATCCGATAGCCTTCAAACTGCTGACCTATGCTTAAATCCGGGGCCAGACTCAGCTGGTTACGACTCGGCTGAAATGGTGACTGAGCCTGCTGTGGCAGCTGCTGTACCTGCACAATTTGCAGGGTTAAATTATCAGGACTGCCCTGTGCATCAGCCAGATGGACCAGCGTTTCTGCTACCTGGTCAAGATCTAAAGTTTCGGGACTGTGAAGTGCCTCGATAATTTGGCTGTCCGACAGATATTCATATACACCATCGGTCATCAACAGGAAAATATCATCCTGTGCCAACGGCAGACTTAAATAATCCATCTCTACTTTCTGGGCCACGCCCAAAGCCCGGCTTAAATAGCTTTCCCGGGAAGATAACCAGACCCGATGGTCAACACTGAGCTGTTCCAGCTGCTGCTCACGCAAGCGGTAAATACGGGCATCACCAATATGAAACAGATGTGCGGTCTCATGTTTGAATACCAGCGCGCTAAAAGTGCAGACATAGCCGCGGTCTTTATCGACACGGCCCTGACTTTGCTGGGTCTGGGCATAGAGCCAGGAATTGGTGGCACGAATCACCCGGTCGACCGAAGTTTTGACACTCCAGGAATCGGGCGTCGAAAAGTAATCGGCCAGAAAACTGGACACTGCGGTTTCACTGGCGATATGACTGACATTGCTACTGCTGATACCATCGGCAATGGCGCAGGCAATGCCCTTTTGCTGTGCCAGATAGCCCTCCGGAACGGCCGCGCCGTGAAAATCCTGATTGCTCTCTTTGCGGCCGGCAGCACTATATTGCCCAAGCCGAATTTGAAGTGAAGTCTGGTGTGAAGATGGCAAAGTGGACATGCGCTGTTCTCAACTGGCTGGAATCTTCCCTGATTCCTGAATTCATCCTGTGTGCTTAAAACTTAGAACTCGCGTTTTGGTGCAGTGCGGACATGCGTGGTATAAAGCGCAAGACCAGTTAAAGCCAAACCACCTACCAGGTTCCCCAGCGCTACCGGTAACTCATTCCAGATAAAGTAGTCCATCACCGAGAAATCGCCGCCCATCATCATCGCGAACGGGAACAGGAACATATTCACCACCGAATGTTCAAAGCCCATGGCAAAGAACAGCATGATCGGCATCCACATCGCAATAAACTTGCCACTAACGGTGGTCGACATCATCGCGCCAATCACGCCAAGCGACACCATCCAGTTACAGAGCATGCCGCGAATGAAAATTGTGATCCAGCCAGCTACGCCATATTCTTTGTAGCCCAGCGTCCGGTCTTCACCAATATGTGCAATCGCCAGACCGACCTTGTTTGGTTCGGTCGAAAAGCCGTAGGTATAGACCGCTGCCATCATCACTGCCACAATCAGCGCACCAGTGAAGTTGCCGACAAACACCACACCCCAGTTTTTCAGGATTCTGGCCCAAGTCACGCCCGGACGTTTATCCAGCCAGGCCAATGGTGTCAGGACAAATACCCCGGTCAGCAGGTCATAGCCCAGCAGATACAGCATACAAAAGCCCACCGGGAATAATAATGCACCAATTAAAGGCACGCCGGTTTGCACTGCAATGGTGACTGCAAAAACCGCTGCCAGCGCCAGAATAGCCCCGGCCATGGTGGCGCGGATCAGCACATCACGGTTTGCCATATGTAGTTTCGATTCACCGGCATCCACAACTTTGGTTGCAAATTCGGAAGGTGCAAGATAAGCCATTGCGAGTACCCCTCAACGATTGAAATTTAGCGGTGGGATGATTTGCAAATAAAAAGCGCCTAAGACGACTTTCACGTCTTAGGCGCCATTGCCTGAATCATCCAGCATGTTTTAAAAATTTATGGCGTCGTTGCCATCAGTTCAGTGGAGATACAGCAAGGAACGTACCAACTTTGTGTGAAAGATAAATTTACGCCATGGTCAGATTCAATATCTGAGCTGATTTTAAGCTGGCATACATTGTGCTTTTCCCTTCTCAGTGTTTTAGCTATAAGCAGTTGAGGAAATAGATATGATTAGCCACCGCCAACAAGTGACAGACATGATTTTATCTGCCAAGGTACTGAACAATATTCAGTGGTCCAGTGTGGCGCAGGAAATTGGTTTATCCAAAGAATGGGTGACGGCAGCCTGTTTGGGGCAAATGGCCTTGAATAAGGAACAGGCCGAAAAAATTGGTCAGATATTTAACCTGAGTGATGAAGCCGTGGCCTGGCTACAGATTGTGCCGTATAAAGGCTCCCTGCCGACCAGCGTTCCGACCGATCCTTTAATTTACCGCTGGTATGAAGTGGTAAATGTCTATGGTTCTACCATTAAAGAGCTGATTCATGAAGAATTTGGCGACGGGATTATGAGCGCAATTGATTTTAGTATGGATATTCAACGGGAAAGCCATGAAAATGGCGACCGGGTAAATGTGGTGCTATCCGGGAAATTTTTGCCCTATAAATCCTATTAAGATGAGTTTGTGTTGAGCGGCTTTGTTGCACAAAGATTTCATAACTATATGATTTTAAAAGTTTTGATTATTTTTTGATCCAAAATTAAATTTATTTAAATCAGATGCTTACATATTTATGCAACAAAGCCAGATAAGAGTGAAAATTAAGATAAACAGCCGCGCTTTGTTTCAGATCATTGGAATGTAGCAGGTCTTTTTTATTTTAAAAAATTAACAGGCTGTATTTAAAATAGTAAAATTTTATTCTTTTAAATATCTTTTTTAATTTTTTACTATTTTTATATTTCAGCTGTTTTTATTTACAAAATGAAATAATAGACGCGTTAAGATGAAGTGGTTTATTTTCTTAATAATAAAAAATATTTAAATAGAGTCCATAATTTTTAAATATATTCTTTAGTCCCTTGATTTCACTTTCATTGTCTTATGAATTGCGGCTTAAATATAAAAAAAGCCAGTCAGTGAGCGCTGACTGGCGAAAAGGAAGACACAGATAAGTAGCTGAATGTCCGATTTAGTCGACCTGGGTAAAGCGGTTTAAGACAGCAATCGACAGCAGCAATAAGGCCACCAGCGCAAAGACGGTGCTCAGGCCAATGGCTTCACTTAGGAAACCGACCAGCGCCGGGCCACTTAATGAACCGCTATAGGCAATGGTCGATACCAGCGATAAAGCAGCTGCTTTAGGCATAATATTCTGACGTCCGACACGGGAGAACATCACTGGCACAATATTGGAACAGCCAAAACCGAGTAAGGCATAACCCAGCAGGACCACCGCCCAGTGCGGCGCCATCACAATAATGCCTAGACCCAAGGCCGCACACAGCGCGCTATAGGTGATGATGTTTTTCTCGCCCCACATTCTCAGTAAGCGACGTCCAGAAAAACGGCCGATGGTCATGGTAATGGCAAAGAAAGTATAGGCCAGACCGGCAAAAGAAGCGTCCATCCCAAAGTTGCTAACCAGATAAATTCCGCTCCAGTCCATTGCTGAGCCTTCTGATAAAAAGGCAATAAAACAGACCAAACCAATTAACAGAATCATCGGGCTTGGGCGAAATTTCTGCTTCGCTGATGGTGCGGTGTCTTCTGGGGCTGTGTCTGATTTTTTCTCAATTTCAGACAGGCTGTTGGGAACGGCCAGAATGGCAATAAAGGCCAGCACCGCGCTCATGATTAAAGCGCTCATTAGCGGTGAAACACCCAATGACAGCAGCACAGTCACAGTCAGCACACCAAGTAAACCGCCCAGACTGCACATACCATGGAAGCTGGACATCATATTTTTCAGGCTGTTCTTTTCAACAATCACCGCCTGTAAATTAATGGCCACCCCAAATGCACCCACCGCGGTCCCAAAGATAAACAGCACAATTGCCATGCTTAAGGCAGTACCAAATACCGTCAGTAACGGCAAAATGATCATCGCTACAACCAGCGCAATCCCGATTAAAATACGGCAGCCAATACGCTGGATTAACAGACCGGCCGCAGGCATGGCCAGCATCGATCCAATCCCCATACAGAGTAGCAACAGGCCAAAGTCTGCATGGTTTAAAGAAAGACGTTGTTGTGCAAATGGAATGAGCGGTGCCCAAGATGCCGTACTTAAACCCAGACCAAAAAAGCTGAGTTTGGTTGCCAGACCTTGTGCATTGAGCTGGGCAGATGCATCGACGACTGTGGTTTTGGAAAACAACATGTATGTGCCACCTTCTAAAAACAGGGCATCCCATTCCAAAAAATTGTCCATAGAAAAACCCCTGCACACTTATAGGAAAATCTATAAACTTGCAGGGGCTTTTGTTGGCGGAATTATACACAATTCACAGCACTGTACAGCCCTTTTTTGTCTATTTTACAAACAATTTTGTAATGACAAAAAGTACTTAATTTTTCTCGTTTTTTTGAAAAATTCCAGCTGCAATATTTTTATATAATCATTTAAAAACAAATGCTTAATAGGTTGATTGTTTTATTCAATCAGTTTAATGAGTTTTAGTGATTGCCTGAAAATTGACTTACATACAGATACACAGCCCTGCCCTTTCAGTTTTGATTATTTCGACCGCTCAACCATCTAGCTGATGCAGGATTAAGCGTTTAAACCAATAAGTAGCTAGAGATCTTCTGTAGTTTATAATTTTTATTTAAAAATAATAAAATGAGATTTATAAATATATGATTTTTGATTATCTCAACTCATCTATTTCAATATAACAATAGCTTTAATTATTTAAATTTAGCCTCAATCATTTAGATATTTCATAATGTTTAATATATATCTGCATGTAGTGAATTGTTATACTCTATGGCGGAGTTGTTTCGATTTTAAATAAAGCTATTTTTATCTCTTTGAGGCGTTTAAATTAAATAGAGATATTTATTTCATCTGAATTGGAGTAATAAAAATGGCTGATATTAATTTAAATAACATTCAGAAACATAGCGAAGTTATTGCCTCCTGCGGCACCCATGTGGGTACGGTCGATCATCTGGAAGGCAGCGATAAAATCAAACTGACCAAGCAGGATTCTGGCGATGGGATGCACCATTACATTCTGATCTCTTGGGTGGAAGAAATTCGTGGCAACCAGATTATCCTGAACAAGAATTCTGAAGAAGTCACCCGTCAGTGGGAAGCGGTATAACTTCTAAAAAGCACGATCTGCCCAGACTCGTGCTTTTTTATCGCTAACGATTTCATCTGATTGAGCAAAACAATAAATCGACCCTAAAATTTGGAGAACTCCATGAATCATTATCCTGACAGCCCATCTCCGCAAGAGAAACAGGAGCATCAGCCCGGTGTGCAATATAAAATGACGCCCGAACCTGAAATTATTAAAAGCAATTATCAGGGCAGTCAAAAACTCAAAGACAAGGTGGCCTTAATTACCGGCGGTGATAGCGGCATCGGCCGCTCCGTGGCAGTGCTGTTTGCCCGCGAAGGTGCCAATATTATTATTCCCTATTTAGAAGAAGATCAGGATGCGCAAGACACCAAGCGACTGGTTGAGCAGGAAGGTCGTCAATGTCTGCTGATTCAGTGTGACCTGCGCCAACATGCGGCAGTGCAGCAGATGGTCGATCTGGCTTTGCAGCAGTTTCCGCATATTAATATTCTGGTCAATAATGCTGCTGTGCAATATCCACAAAAAACCATTGAAGATATTAATCCCGAACAGCTGCATAAAACCTTTGAAACCAACCTCTACCCGCTGTTTTATGTGACCCAGCTGCTGATTCCTCAAATGCAGGCCGGTGACAGTATTATCAATACCACCAGTATCACCAGCTATCAGGGCCATAATGAGCTGATTGATTATGCCAGTACCAAAGGGGCTATTACTGCCTTTACCCGTAGCCTGTCGACCAACCTGCTAAAAAATAAAACCGGGATTCGGGTGAATGGTGTCGCACCCGGCCCAATCTGGACGCCGTTAATTCCAAGCAGTTTTGATGAAGAACAGCTAAAAGGTTTTGGTGAAGATACCCCCATGGGCCGCATGGGTCAGCCAAGTGAAGTTGCGCCGGCTTATCTGTTTTTAGCCTCCGATGAAGCCAGCTATATTTCCGGTCAGGTGATTCATGTTAATGGCGGTACTATTGTCAATGGTTAACGGCATTTAAAGGCACACAAGCAATGTAGATAACATTTTGAGTTTTATTGAAACATGCAGATCTATACAGGAGTGAAACTGATGTCTAGAGGTGATAAGTCGGCCTATACCGACAAGCAGAAACGTCAGGCCCGCCATATTATTGAATCGGAAAAAGAGCGAGGCCATTCCGAAGAAGAAGCAGAACGCATTGGCTGGTCTACCGTCAATAAACAGGATGGCAGCGGTAAAAAGAAATCCCACTAAATGCCCTTCTGTTCTGCTGGAACCCTTTTAAACTTCTATAAAAATGCCAATCCTTAGGATTGGCATTTTGTTAGGTGATGACAAGTAGTCATCAAATTTTATTGAATCTGCTGCAGTGCTTGCGGGAATAAAAACTGGGTCAGTTGACGCGTGGCCCATAAACCAGTGGGATTATGATGCTGATGCGGCGCCAAGTAAGGCAATAGCAGATTGATTTTTTCTTCCGCGTTACGCGCCAGTTTTAATTGCTGCTGCAAGGCCTGCTGTTCGCTTGAATTGAAATAATCGACAATATAATCATCGACCTGCTGCACCGGGGTTACTGCCTTAAACGGCGCACGGCGTTCGGTATAGGCTTGGGCAATCCAGTCATAAATAATCTGCTGTTCAGCGACTGAAAACACCCCAAACATTTTACCTTCTTCATTGTGAATCAGCTGCCAGAAGCGGCTTTCACTCGGATGCTGGCCGCGTTTAATCCACTGTTTATCCTGTAACACCTGAAGGAACTCAACCACTTTCTGGTCATTGCTGAGCCATTCATTCACCGATGCCTGAGCAAAGCGGCAGCGGTTATTATGAATCAACTTGCCGACCACAGCTTTTTTCTTGAAAATCTTTTCAATCAGCGGGGTTAAATCATTGTTTTTAATAATTTCAGTCGAGCCTAGGCCAACATCATTCAGAGCATAGCCGCGTTTCAGTTTGTCAATAAACTCTGTTTTATTGGCGGCCTGACTATAGCCATATTCCAGTGCGGCGACTGAACGATGCGCGTGACCATTGTCCAGGTTATCAATGGTAATGTGCACATTAAAATACTGATGATCCAGCCCCAGTTCAGCCAGTTCATAATTACTGATCAGCAAATGCAACGGCAACTGTTCATAGCCTAAATTAAAACCAATCACTTCCGGCAGATATTGCTGCGGCGCATAGGCCAGCGCCAGTTGTACCACGGGCTGATAATAGTATTCATCTTCCAGTCCTTCGACCAGATCTTGCAGATTCAGACTGCTGAGCAATTGCTGATACATCGACACGTGATTGGCTTTGGCTGAACCGAGGCCCAGCTCTTCCAGATAAATCATGATCAGATGCTGAAAATTCGGATCAGACCAATGTTTTAAGGTGCTATACAGCCAGGAACCATCAACATATTTTACTGGCGCGACTTTCACCAGAAAATCATAGGCTGCTGCTACATGCTGAAAGTATTCACGCTGACCACCAGCCTGACGCCGGCTTAAATACTGCTGATAGCGTTCACAATTCTGCATATTCTGCTGAAAAAGCCAGTCTTTGATCTGGACTGGCTCATCGGGTAAAGGAATAGATGGGGGATCTATCTGGTGAAGCTCGCGCTGTAAAAGCTGGGCCGAAAGCTTTTCTTTTTCTGGTGCTGGCGTGCTTTCATCCAGAAAGAAATGAAACAGCTCCCGATAGCTTTTTTGTCGTTCGAGTTTTAAGGGGCGATAACTGTTCTGAGAGACAACTGACATCTTGTTATTTTCCATTATTTTTCACTCAAACCAGCTTAGGAGATTCGCCAAAATCACCATAGTTCAGTTTTGTTAAACCACGTTAACTTGCCAGCTGCTCAAAAATAAAGCGCAGAGATATCAGAAACTTATAAATATAATTCAGTTACATAATCGGCAAGACCGGTCGTTTTTTCTGTAAAAATAGCTCATGCTCCTGTAGCGCTGTTGCACTCAAGTTTGAGTCTTGAGTAAAAAATGCAGCAGTTATGCAAAATAAAAAAGACCAAAAGACATCTTATCTTCTGGTCTTATAAAAGCTGGCTAAAATCTGCTGTTACTGGAATTTGGCTTTCAGCTGGGCCAGACAGGTACGAATCAGGTGACCGCCCTGCCCGATTTTGTCCTGCCAGTGATTTGGCACCGAACACTTGGCCAGACGCACCCAGACACTGGAAAACTGCTGGATAAAATTGGCTTCATTATAATGAATACCATATTCTGCACACAGCGCTTTAATTTTTGGCGCTACTTCGGCATAACGGTTGGCCGGCATATCCGGAAATAAATGGTGCTCAATCTGATGGCTTAAATTTCCACTTAAAATATGCAGCCACTGGGTGCCACTAAAATTACTCGAACCGCGAATCTGGCGGATATACCATTCAGCCCGGCTTTCATTTTCGGTGTTGTCGGCTTCAAAATTTTCTGCATCTTCAGTGAAATGGCCATTGAAGATGACTGCAGATGCCCACAGGCTGCGAATCACATTGGCGACAGCATTGCCGGCAAAAACCGGAATGGCATTTGGCCCGGC
The DNA here is from genome assembly GCF_000369465.1 of Acinetobacter sp. CIP 53.82. NCBI lineage: Bacteria > Pseudomonadati > Pseudomonadota > Gammaproteobacteria > Moraxellales > Moraxellaceae > Acinetobacter > Acinetobacter sp. CIP 53.82. The sequence goes on from NZ_KB850045.1 coordinate 974,675, forward strand.
AAGCAGCGGGAAAAAGACATAATCTTTGACCACCTGACGGCGCATTTTCTTTCTTAAACCGGCCGCTTCATCCCAGACCTGTTTCCAGGTTTTGGTTTTATAAACCAGTACATCTTCTAAATGCAGACGTTGCAGTCCCACATACCATTCAAAAAATACCATCAGCTGAATAGCCAGCGGAATATTCATCAGAAAACGCGGTTCCCATTTTTGCGCTTCGCTAACCCGCAGCAAGCCATAGCCAACATCGTGGTCTTTGTCGACAATATTGGTATAGGTGTGATGAATATAGTTATGGGTATATTTCCAGTCGTCTCCGGTGGCAATGGTGTCCCAGTCATAACTGGCACCGTTCAGGGTCGGATCATTCATCCAGTCAAACTGGCCATGCATGACGTTATGACCCAGCTCCATATTTTCAACAATTTTGGATAATCCTAGTAAACCAGTCCCCAATAACCATACTGGCGGAATCCAGCCGCCAAACATCAGCATCCCACGTGAGGCAATTTCACTATAGCGGACAAAATTACGGATTTTATAAATATACTGGGCATCTTTTTCCCCCAGATCGTCCATGACTTCACGGCGGATGGCTTCCACTTTGGCACCAAATTCCTGAATCTGAGCCTCGGTTAAATATTTTGACTTGCTGTTCGGATGTAACGCGGCAGGCATATTCATGTGATGTTCCCTCCAGATTATAAGTTAATCACGACAGGACTGATTGCCTGCGTCACACAAAGTTTGATTTGGGTATTATGGTTATGGTCAATTTCACCGGTCAGCAGATTACGCACGCTGCCGCTGACTTTGGTACAGGAACAGGTATTGCAAATACCCATGCGACAGCCATGGGCCGGTCTTAGCCCGACGGCTTCGGCACTGTCCAGCAAATTACTGTTGGCCTGAAAATCCTGCTGCGAGCGCAAGAATTGCACCGGCTGCGCCTCCAGAGTTGCATCTGCAGTCATTTGAAAATACTCGGAATGAAACTGCTCGCTTAAATCCAGCTGCTGACAAATCTGCTGGGCGGCCTGCATCATCGAGGCTGAACCACAAGCATAAATATGTCGCTCACCCAGTTGCTCGACCGTGTTTTGCAGTAAGCTCAAAGACAGATGCTGATGCTGTTCTACAGTATTAAAATGATGATATTTAAAATGTGGATACATCAGCGCCAGGGTTTTAATTTCGGCATGGAAGGCATCATCCCGGGTGAAATACAGCAGGTCTATCGGCTGGGTCGAGCTGACCACGGCTTTTTGTAATAAGGAATAAATCGCGGTAATCCCACTGCCCGATGCAATAAAACATAAAGATGGAACTTGTGCCGGCAGCACAAAATTGCCCTGCGGCTGGGACAGCTCCACCACAGCCCCTGCCGGTAACCGGGTCAAGGCATTGGACATTTTACCTTGTCGTTTGATGGCCAGAATCACATCGCCGTTATCGAGCAAAGTGACAATAGAATAGCTGCGCTGCTGGCGTACCCCATTCATCGCCAGCGTGACCAGAATACTTTGTCCGGCCTGAAAACGCTGTGCCTGAAAATTCTGGTTGGGACGTAAATGAATTTTATAAAAGTCTGGACTTAATGCCTGAATTTCAACAACGCAGGCTTTGACTTTTTTCAATGCCCAGACTGGATTTATTTTTTCTGCAATAAAATCAATAAAATCTTCTCGAATCCACTCGGGTTTATACTCTACAGAAGTGCTCATAGCGGCCTCATGATTTTTTCAGTGAACGGATGTTCTTTTTTTAATGTTCATGCCCACTATATAGATTCATAATCTCGATTCCATGTGAATGCAGGACAAAACTTGTCTTTTCCTTATGTTTTAGCTGGTTTTGTCTGACAAGATTCTGCACTTTTTCGGTCCCGACTTCGATGGGAGAAGTTTTATTGTTCTGATTTGCTTTTGTGCAGGCGCAGGATTTTTCATGAAAATGTCGTATGCTTTTGTCAGACTCGGTGAAAATGCCTGATATTTTTGCTGTAATTTCCCCCCCACATTAGACTTAAGTCCAAAAAAGTCTAAAACCAAAAAAGCCAGAAGTGTCCTTCCGGCTTTTTTAATCTATAGCGTGTAATTAGAAGTTATAGATGGCCACCATATTAATACGGTTGTCTTCACCTGTTTTGCTGCCATTGGCCGCAGGAACTACTGCTTCACGCTCACCATAGACATATTCCAGACCTAAGCTAACCGGCTTGATCGGGCTATAGAAGACATTGGCCCATGCCTGCCATAAGTCTTTGTTAACGCCAGTTCGTTTATCTGCTGGAGTCGCTGCCAGATAATCAGCATCCTGATCAAAGCTCATATAGCCATAACCCACTGTGCCGCGCAGTTTTTCATTAAACTTCTGGGTCAGACCGACAGTAATCGAATCAAACTCGCTTTGCTCCAGACCATTCGCCCCCTGGATGGTGCCGGTATTGGCAAAAGACACAAAACTGCTATCACCCTTCACATGGTAGTAGTCTGCTTTTAAAGTCGTGCTTGGGGTCACATCATATTTAGCGCCCAAGCCCACACCCCACGCCATTTCTTCATCAGAATTGATGCGTTTTTCATGGCCCATGGCACGTGCGCTCACGCTCATGTTATCGGCGAACTGATGATTTAAGCGCGCAGTTAAAGCCGGTAAACGCTGGGTGATGCTGTTATCTTTTGGGTCTTCAGCAGCCACCACCAGATTGGTTTGCGGGCTGAATTTCGCGGTATAACGCACTTGCGGGGTACGTTTAACTGCGCCACCGGCATAGGCCAAAGCATCGACTGTTTCCGGCATATAATCCGGTACCGCAAAGTTAGACCAGGTTTGACCAATTAACCAGTCAGCATAATTTAAGTAAGCATGACGAATACGTAAGTTATCAAAATTTGAACCGCCCAAGAAGTCGACTTCAATTTTACCTTTTACGTCTTGATCACCCACAGGGCTTTTGAAATCCAAACCTAAACGTGTAGCAGAAAGCGTTGATCTTAAACGATCACTACTTTCATTATTGCCTTCTAACGCTACGGCATTAATATGGTTATATGGCAAATCTCGGCTACTGCCCTCAACCTGATAAGAACCATCCATACGGACGTTTCCATACAGGTTAAATTCAGCATTACCCAGCGTCATACCCAAGCCGCGCTTTTCAGTGCTGGCTTTTTGTGCAACAGGTGGTTGTACCGCAGTATTGGCAAGTTGGTTTAAATTCGCTTGAACCGTTTGATTTTGTTGAGCATATTGATGAACAAGTGCTTTCAGTTGTTGCACTTCCTGACGAAGCTGCTCAACTTCCTGGCTGCTTTGCGCATTGGCCATTACACTCATTGTTAAACCGACAGCAATTACTAAAGGTTTGATCATCATTGTTTTCATGGGCACACTTATCCTGTGACTATCCGTTTTTGTCGTTCCTGACAAAGTTTCATTGTTTTAAAGTTTGGCTAGCCTGAAGAACTCAAGCTAGCGGTTTGCTCAGAGATTAATGTGCAGAGCTTTTGACTGCTTTGACATTGCTGTTGGCGAAGCTTTCCTGCTTGGCTTTGGCACCATCTACCGAGACTTTCAGATTTACCATAAAGATCGCTACGGCTGCAATTAGACCAGGGATGGCAATCATCATGAAATTCATCTGGTGTGGCAGGTTTAAAGTCAGCAGTGCACCAGTCAGCACAGGCCCGACAATCGCGCCGATCCGGCCAATTCCAGAGGCCCAACCCATACCGGTTGAACGTACTGTAGTCGGGTAAAACTGTGCGACGAAAGTATATAGTAAAATTTGTGATCCAATGGTGGCTGCACCGGCAATGGCAATTAAGGTATACAGCACTGGCTGTGGACTGTTAAAGCCAAGCAGGATTAGCGCAATTGCCCCCACGGTGAACATAATGGTCAATACCGGTTTCAGATGGAAACGATCTGACAAGGCACCGCCACCAATTGCACCGACCATACCGCCAATATTCAGCGCGAACAGGAACAGCATACTTGCACCGAGTGAATAACCGGCCTGAATCATCAGTTTTGGTAACCAGCTGCCCAATGCATAGACCATTAACAGACACATGAAGAACGCAACCCAGAACATTAAGGTACTGAAGGTACGACCTTGCTGGAACAGTGCACGTAATGGGGCTTCATCACCGGCCATCACTTCATTCAGCACAAACTGGGTATTTGGCGCAATATTCTGTTCTGGAGCAATTTTCTGTACAAAGGTGCGGACCTGTTCTGTTTCACCTTTTTTGGTGAGGAACATCAGGGATTCTGGCAAGAATTTCCACAGCAGCGGTAACAGCAATAATGGTGTACCGGCTAGGTAGAACATGATTTTCCAGCCATAATCTGCCACCAGCCATGCACCTAACAAGGCAGAGGTCATCCCGCCAATGGCATAGCCACTGAACATCACGGCAACCAGAGTACTCCGAATCCGTTTTGGTGCGTATTCGGTCATCAGTGCCACCACGTTTGGCATCACACCGCCAATGCCTAAACCGGCAAGGAAACGTAAAATACCAAACTCAATCGGGTTACTGGCAAAAGCACCGAGGAAGGTAAAGCCACTGAAAATGGCCACACAGATCATAATGGTCTTTTTCCGGCCCAGTTTATCGGAGAGCGTTCCGAAACTCATGGCACCGAACATCATCCCGAATAGTGCAGTACTGGCCAATAGCCCTGCCTCTACCGCACCAAGTGACCATTCCTGCATCAATAGTGGTAAAGCCACCCCGTAAATAACCAGGTCATAGCCGTCGAAGATAATAATTAATAAACACCATAAAAGTACGCCCCAGTGAAATGGCGTAAATTTCGCGTTATCAACCACCGTATTGATGTTTACTGAATCTGTTGTATTCACGATAAGCCTCCTGCTTGTGAAACCGTCCAAATTTTTGTAAACAATGACCCAATGCGTTATTTTTGTCCAAAACCGATTGCATATATATTCATACCTAAAAAGTTAGGCGAAAAAATTAGTTTTATAAACAATTGTTTATGTTTTAAACAATCTATCTTTATGTAAGAAATATAAATTAAAGTTTATTTTTAAGCTGTGAAACATAAAAAAAGGTCTGAACAAAAGCGCGCCGTTCAGACCTGTTGCAACTTTATCTATATAAAGGATGGAAAGAGCTAAACTTCAACGCCCTTAAATTACAGTACGATCATATTTAATCGCTTCCAGATCATAGACCTGATAAATACTGTCAAACAGCGAGCGGATATCTTCGCTTTCATCCATACTGCGAATCGCCAGGAAAATCGGGCTTTTAGCAGCATCATCGAGTAAAGGAATATAGTTCAAATGCGGCAACTGTATGGTACGCGCGCTTTCCGGGACTATACACATACCTTCGCCGGCAGCTACCAGCCCCAAAGCCAGCTGAATTTCACGCACTTCTTTTAAACTGCGCGGCTCCAGACTGTATTCGGAAAACAGGCCGCGCACTTGGGTCGAAAAATTCGGTTTGGGATGGTTTGGATAGAGAAAAATATTTTCTTCGACAATATCTGAAAGGTATATACCCTGCCGCTTTGTTGCAAATAGATGACTGTCATGCACCGCCACCATGAGCGGTTCTTCACGCAATAAAATACGTCGAATGGCCGGATCGGAAATGCGTAAACGGCCAAATCCGACATCTATACGACCTTCCTTTAAGGCCTGAATCTGGTTGGTGGTGGTCATTTCAACCAGTTCTATCTTTAAATTAGGATGTTGTTGGCGGAATAAATAGACTATTCTGGGGAGTAAACCATAAAGTAAAGAGCCCACAAAACCAATGGTCACGGTTTTCTCGACCATTCCCACCCGCTTGGTCATGGTTTTGATCTCTTCCGCATTAGACAAAAGTTTTACGGCATGCTGATAGAAAAATTGGCCTGCCGGAGTGGTCTGTAATGGGCGGCTACCGCGCTCAAATAGCTGAATTCCAAGCTCACTTTCCAGATTTTGGATCTGACGGCTTAAAGGTGGTTGCGCAATAAACAGTTTTTCAGCTGCTTTGGTAAAACTCTGTTCTTCTACCACAGCAACAAAGTATCTGAGATGTCTAAGTTCCATACCCTTTCCATACCTTTAGAATATAATAAAATGCCAAAATGATCTTCGACAGTGCGTTTCTATTCTTTTAAGGTATATCACATCAGATACACAACGCAAGATTGCGAAGAGTAAAGTGATGTATAAATCCATTGAAACCATGCTTGTCGAGATTCCGACCATTCGTCCACACAAAATGGCGGTGGCGACAATGCAGACGCAAACCCTGGTATTGGTAAAGATCTCCACAGACGATGGTTTTGTGGGCTGGGGCGAAGCAACCACAATTGGTGGATTAGGCTACGGTGAAGAAAGCCCAGAAAGCGTAAAAACCAATATTGATACTTACTTCGCACCTTTACTAAAAACATTGGCTGGTTTGAACTTTGCACAAACCATGCGCGCCCTGAAAAAGAATATTAACGGCAACCGTTTTGCCAAATGTGCCATCCAGACTGCTTTACTGGACATTCAGGCACAGCGCCTCGGTTTACCACTGAGTGAAATTCTTGGTGGCCGTTTACGTGACAGCGTTCCTGTGCTTTGGGTATTGGCTTCAGGCAATACTGAAAAAGACATCGCTGAAGCGCAGAAGATGATTGAAATCAAACGTCACAATGTGTTCAAGCTGAAAATCGGTTCTCGTCTGGTTGAAGAAGATGTTGAACACGTGCTGGCAATCAAAAAAGCATTAGGCAAAGACGTTTCTATTCGTGTTGACGTCAACCGTGCCTGGTCAGAGCTTGAAGCCATTAAAGGTATTCAGCTGCTGCAAGATGGCGGTGTTGACCTGATTGAACAGCCATGCGGCATTGAAAACCTCGATGCGATGCGTCGCCTCACCCGCCGTTTCGATATTGCCATTATGGCAGACGAATCGTTAATGGGTCCAAACAGCGCTTACCAGATTGCCCGTAACAATGGCGCATCAGTTTTTGCAGTTAAAGTGGCGCAGTCCGGCGGCCTGATTGAAGGATGTGAGGTTGGCAAAATTGCCAAGCTGGCCAATATCGACCTATACGGCGGCACCATGCTGGAAGGCCCGGTAGGAACAATTGCTTCAGCGCATGTGTTCTCGACTTTTGAAAGCCTGGCTTACGGCACCGAACTGTTTGGTCCATTGCTACTGACGGAAGAAATTTTAAAAACACCATTGCAATATCAAAACTTTGAATTGGTGTTACCAACCACTGCCGGTTTAGGTATTGAACTGGATGAAGACAAGCTTGACCGCTTACGTCGTCAATAAAGGAGCTAGACATGCTTTTCCACGTACGCATGGATGTCAATATTCCACTCGATATGCCAGCTGAACGCGCTAATGAAATTAAAGCCGTTGAAAAGGCATATTCGCAGGAATTACAGCGCCAAGGTAAATGGCGTCATATCTGGCGCATTACAGGCCAGTATTCAAACATCAGTATTTTTGATGTTGAGAGCAACGAAGAACTGCACAACCTGCTGCAAGGTCTGCCGTTGTATCCATACATGAATATTGAAGTGATGGCGCTTAACCGACACCCATCTTCTGTCCGTGATGATGACACCTGATTCACAGTTCATATCGGTATTTTAAGAATTTAAAGCCGCTATCGGGGTAGCGACTTTAGAAATCCAAAGGGTAAATAAACAAGGATTGTGGCCAGCCAGATCAGCCAGCCAAACAAGCATTCAGGCAGCCACGACAACTATATACATACATTCAAGGAGTAATTGTATGGATCGTCAAACAATTGAAAACGTAGTTAAGGCTTGTAACGTCGACACTGCAGAGGGTCCGGTAAATCCACGCGTTCAACAGGTTGTGGTACGTCTTGTAACTGATCTTTTCCAAGCGATTGAAGACCTGGATTTAAGCCAGTCTGAAGTATGGAAAGGTATTGAAACCATTATTGACATCGCCAAAGCAGATGAATTTGCATTAATGGGTTCTGCAGTTGGTCTGGAACACTTCCTTGATCTTCGTGCTGACGAAGCAGATGCCAAAGCAGGCCTGACTGGCGGTACACCACGTACCATCGAAGGCCCGCTGTATGTTGCAGGCGCACCTGAATCAGTAGGTTTTGCACGTATGGACGACGGTTCTGAAGAAGGTCAAATCGCAACATTAATCATTGAAGGTCAAGTGACTGACACTGATGGCAACATCCTGCCAGGCGCGAAGGTAGAAATGTGGCACGCCAATAGCCATGGTAACTACTCTTTCTTTGACAAGTCGCAATCACACTTCAACCTGCGTCGCAGCATTTTAGCAGACGACCAAGGTAACTACGTTGCACAAACTACCATGCCTGTAGGTTATGGCCTGAACCCAGAAGGTCCTTTACAAGGCGTATTGAACCAGATCGCGCGTCACGGTCAACGTCCTGCACACGTGCACTACTTCATCTCTGCACCGGGTCACCGTAAATTGACAACTCAATTCAACATTGAGGGTGACAAATACTTATGGGATGACTTCGCATTCGGTACACGTGAAGGTCTGGTAGCCGTTGCTGAAGATGTGACTGATGAAGCTGAAATCGCGCGTCGTGGCTTGAAAGGTCCGTTCAAATACATCCGTTTTGATGTAGTTCTTCAGAAAGATAAAGAAGGTGCTCCTTCTACTGAAGTTGAACGCCGCCGCGCAAGCGCTTAATCATACAGGGAACCGAAATGTCTACTCCCAGACATTTCGGTGACTTACCCAAATTTGGAAAGTCGGAGAACGGACATGCCTCGTATTCCAGTAATTAACACCAGCCATTTAGATCGTATTGACGAATTACTTGTTGAAAACTATGAAACAGGTGAATTCAAGCTACATCGTTCAGTATTTACAGACCAGGCCATTTTTGACCTTGAAATGAAATATATTTTCGAGGGAAACTGGGTGTACTTGGCACATGAAAGCCAAATTCCAAATAACAACGATTATTACACCACTCACATGGGCCGCCAGCCGATCATCATTGCACGTAACCGTAACGGTGAACTGAATGCCATGATCAATGCCTGTTCACACCGTGGTGCGCAGCTTTGCCGTTACAAACGCGGTAACAAAGCGACTTATACCTGCCCTTTCCACGGCTGGACATTTAACAACTCAGGCAAACTTTTAAAAGTAAAAGATCCGGCAGATGCAGGTTATTCAGACTGCTTCAATCAAGACGGTTCACACGACCTGAAAAAAGTTGCCCGTTTTGAAAACTACAAAGGTTTCTTGTTCGGTAGCTTAAACCCGGATGTTCCACCACTAGAAGAATATCTTGGCGAAGCCACCAAAATTATTGACATGATCGTGGGTCAGTCTGACCAGGGTCTGGAAGTATTACGCGGCTCATCAACCTATACCTATGAAGGTAACTGGAAGCTGACTGCTGAAAACGGTGCCGATGGTTACCACGTGTCTGCAGTACACTGGAACTATGCTGCAACCACTCAACAACGTAAAGAAAAGCAAGGTGGCGACAACATTCGTGCCATGAGCGCGGGTGCTTGGGGTAAACAAGGCGGCGGTTCATACGGATTCGAAAATGGTCACATGCTGCTTTGGACACAATGGGCCAACCCGGAAGACCGTCCAAACTTTGCCAAAAAAGATGAATATACCGAGAAATTCGGTGCGCCAATGGCGAAATGGATGATCGAGCGTTCTCGTAACCTGTGTATCTATCCAAACGTCTACTTCATGGACCAGTTCGGTTCACAGATTCGTGTACTTCGTCCATTGTCTCCAACCAAAACTGAAGTGACCATTTACTGTATCGCTCCTGTCGGTGAAGACGCTGATGCACGTGCACGTCGTATCCGTCAGTATGAAGACTTCTTCAACGCTTCAGGTATGGCAACTCCAGATGACTTGGAAGAGTTCCGTGCATGTCAAGCGGGTTATGCCGGTATTGCCCTGGAATGGAACGACATGAGTCGTGGTGCCAAACACTGGATCCAAGGTCCGGATGATGCGGCTAACGAAATTGGTTTAAAACCAAAACTTTCAGGCATTAAAACTGAAGATGAAGGTTTATACCTTGCTCAACACGAATTCTGGCTCAAACTTATGAAAAAAGCGATTGCTGACGAGAAAGAGCTTGCTGCAACTGAAGGAGAAAACGCATGAGCGCGATTACTTTAGAAAATATTGCTCAATTCCTCTACCGTGAAGCACGTTTTTTAGACGATGAGCAATGGGACGACTGGTTACAGTGCTATGCGCCAAATGCAGAATTCTGGATGCCAGCCTGGGATGACGATGACAAACTGACTGAAGATCCACAGTCTGAAATTTCACTGATCTACTACCCGGACCGTCAAGGCCTTGAAGACCGTGTGTTCCGTATTAAAACTGAACGCTCTTCTGCCACCATGCCGGATACCCGTACCAGCCACAACATCAGCAATATTGAAGTGGTTGAGCAAAACGGTGATTTAGTCACAGTGCGTTTTAACTGGAACACTTTAAGTTTCCGTTACAAAACCAACTACAGCTACTTCGGCATGTCACGTTATGTGATCGATTTCTCTGGCGAAGAACCAAAAATCGTGAACAAGTATGTGGTTCTGAAGAACGACTACATCAACCAAGTAATTGATATTTACCATCTGTAAGCCCTGCTGTTTTAGCTTACTGATGTGGCCTTCAGCCAAACGGAAACTTGGCTGAAGGTTGAAAATGTTTCAAAGATTTTTATAGGATTCCAGCCATGTCAAACCACAATGTTGCACTTCAATTTGAAGACGGTGTTACTCGTTTCATTACAGTTGCACAAGGTGAAACTCTATCCGATGCAGCTTACCGTCAAAAGATCAATATCCCTCTGGATTGCCGTGACGGTGCATGTGGTACCTGTCGAGCGTTTTGTGAATCAGGTACGTATGACATGCCTGAAGAAACCTATATTGAAGATGCATTAACACCTGAAGAAGCAGAAGAAGGTTATATCCTTGCCTGCCAATGCCGCCCGACTTCAGATGCGGTGTTCCAGATTCAGGCATCTTCAGATGTATGTAAAACTGAAATTCACGCGTTCGAAGGTACTTTATCTCGCGTTGAGAACCTGTCTGACTCAACCATTACCTTTGATATCCAGCTTGACGAAGGTCAACCTGATATCCACTTCCTGGCCGGTCAATATGTCAATGTCGGTATTCCAGGAACAGCTGAAACCCGTTCTTATTCATTCAGTTCTAAACCGGGCAACCGTTTAACCGGTTTCGTAGTACGTAACGTACCAAACGGCAAAATGAGTGAATTCTTAAGCAAAAATGCCAAAGCTGGCGACAAAATGACCTTTACCGGTCCATTTGGTAGCTTCTACTTACGTAACGTGGTGCGCCCGGTACTGATGCTTGCGGGTGGTACAGGTATTGCTCCGTTCATGTCAATGCTGCAAGTACTGGAAGAAAAAGGTTCAGATCAGCCAGTGCGTCTGGTATTTGGTGTAACCAATGACTTTGACCTGGTTGCGCTGGAAAAACTGAACGAACTGCAAGCCAAATTCCCATGGTTCGAATACCGCACTGTTGTAGCGAATCCGGAATCTGCACATGAGCGTAAAGGCTATGTGACTGGTCATATTGACAACGAATGGCTCAATGGCGGCGATGTTGATGTGTACCTGTGTGGTCCAGTGCCAATGGTTGAAGCGGTACGCGGCTGGTTAGATGGTGAAGGTGTAAAACCGGCCAACTTCCTGTTCGAAAAATTCTCTGCTAACTAAAATCGAGTAATCCCGCAATGTCTGATCGTCAAAGATTTTTAAATAAAGTGGTGATTGTGACTGGTGCTGCCCAAGGCATCGGTCGCGGGGTTGCCCTGCAAGTGGCAGCCGAAGGCGCCCAAGTGGTCATGGCCGACCGTTCTGAATATGTCGCAGAAGTGCTGGCAGAGATTCAGGCCGCCGGTGGTGATGCGGTCACCATTAATGCTGACCTGGAAACCTATGCTGGCGCGCAGTCAGTGGTTGCCAAAGCCATCGACACTTACGGCCGCGTTGATATCTTAATCAACAACGTCGGCGGTGCCATCTGGATGAAACCTTTCCAGGAATTTTCTGAAGAAGAAATTATCAAGGAAGTGAACCGTTCACTGTTCCCAACCATGTGGTGCTGCCGCGCAGTATTGCCGGAAATGCTGAAAAACCAGAAAGGCACCATTGTAAACGTTTCATCTATTGCCACCTGTGGTATTAACCGTATTCCTTACTCTGCCTCTAAAGGCGGCGTCAATGCCCTGACCAAATCGCTGGCTTTTGCACATGCGAAAGATGGTATTCGTGTTAATGCCGTGGCAACCGGTGGAACTGAAGCGCCACCACGTAAAGTGCCACGTAACACTGCCCCATTGTCTGAACAAGAACAGGCATGGATGCAGGAAGTGGTTGATCAGACCATTGATCGCACCTTCCTCGGCCGTTACGGCACCATTCAAGAACAAGTCAATGCCATTTTATTCCTGGCATCTGACGATGCGTCATATGTGACAGGCACAGTTGTTCCTGTCGGCGGTGGTGATCAGGGTTAACCTGATCATCTTTTTTTGTACAGGATCATTGCCAGACTTGCACGGAGGCAAACAATGAGTCACCTGTTAGATACCTTAAGAAAAGACTGGTCCCTATCAGCCACAGTTGCAGGATTTTTAGCTGTACTGATTTCCTATGCCGGTCCTTTAATCATCTTCTTCCAGGCAGCCCAACAGGCTCAAGTGTCCAATGCCATGATGATTTCATGGATTTGGGGCATTTCTATTGGCGCAGCCGTTGCCGGTATCTTCCTTTCAATTAAATTCAAAGTTCCGGTGGTTACCGCCTGGTCGGCACCCGGAACGGCCTTGCTGGTCACCCTCTTTCCTGATATTTCCCTGAACGAAGCCGTTGCAGCCTACATCACCTCAGCCGTGGTGATTTTCATTATTGGGATTACCGGTTATTTCGACAAATTGCTGGCCTTAATTCCGCAAGCGGTTGCAGCGGGCATGATGGCCGGCATTTTGTGCCAGTTTGGCTTTGGCCTGTTTACTGCCAGTAATAACATGCCGTTTATTGTATTTGGCATGTTGCTGGTGTTCTTACTGGCCAAACGTTTTAGTCCGCGCTATGCCATGCTGTATGTACTATTGACCGGAATTGGCCTGAGCCTGTTGCTCGGCACCATGAATCCGGTCGAAATGAGTTTTAGCCTGGCAGTGCCGCAGTTTATTGCGCCGGAATGGACCTGGAACTCGACCCTTAACCTGGCCTTACCGCTGATTTTAGTCAGCCTGTCTGGTCAGTTTCTACCGGGGATGGCCATTTTAAAGCTCAGTGGCTACGACACGCCGGCTAAACCCATTATTACCACCACCAGTATCGCTTCGCTGGCGGTGGCGTGTGTTGGCGGGATCACTATTGTCCTGGCCTCAATTACCGCCGCGCTGTGCATGGGCAAAGACGCGCATGAACTGAAAGAAAAGCGCTATATCGCCGGGATTGCCAACGGCCTGTTCTACATTTTAGGCGGTTTATTTGCCGGCAGCATTGTGATGCTGTTTAGCCTGCTCCCGAAAGAATTGGTGGCAGCATTGGCCGGTCTGGCACTTCTAGGAGCCATTGGCATCAATTTAAATGCCGCCATGCATCAGGAAAACCAGCGTGACGCAGCACTTATTACCTTCCTGGCAACTGCATCGGGTATGCAGTTTTTAGGTCTCAGCTCAGTTTTTTGGGGAATTTGTCTGGGTATTCTGGCTCATGTCATTTTAAGCAGAACCGGTTTATCAGCACTGACCTCACCTTCAAGCCCAAGCAAAAGCACGGGTCAATGAAGTTTGTTTGACTAGGAAACAACTATGATTGATAAAAGCTCAGCATCTTTAAAAGATGTGCTCTCTCAAATTAAAGATGGTTCAACCATCATGATTGGTGGTTTCGGTACAGCAGGTCAGCCTGCTGAACTGATTGATGGCCTGATTGAACTGGGCATCAAGGATTTGGTCATCGTCAATAACAATGCCGGTAATGGCGACTACGGTTTGGCCAAATTACTCAAAGCAGGCGCTGTACGTAAAATCATCTGCTCGTTCCCTCGTCAGTCTGACTCTTATATTTTTGATGAACTGTATCGTGCTGGCAAAATCGAGCTGGAACTGGTGCCGCAAGGTAACCTGGCTTGCCGTATTCAGGCTGCAGGTATGGGTTTAGGCCCAATCTACACCCCAACTGGCTTTGGTACTTTACTGGCTGAAGGTAAACCGACCTTAAATTACGAAGGCAAAGACTTCGTTCTGGAAAACCCGATTAAAGCCGATTTCGCTTTAATTAAAGCCTACAAAGGCGACCGTTGGGGCAACCTCGTTTACCGTAAATCGGCACGTAACTTTGGCCCGATTATGGCCATGGCGGCAGATGTTACCATTGCACAGGTCGCTGAAGTGGTTGAACTGGGTGAGCTTGATCCTGAGCACATCATCACTCCGGGTATTTTTGTACAGCATGTGGTGTCAGTTGCTGCCAAACAGCCTGAACAATCAGCATAAATACGTGAAGGAGAACACGATGAGCTATACCAAATTAACACGTGACCAGATTGCTGAACGCGTTGCCCAAGACATTCCAGATGGTGCCTATGTCAACCTCGGGATTGGCCTGCCAACCAAAATTTCAAACTACCTGCCTGCAGATAAAGATGTATTCCTGCATTCTGAAAACGGTTTATTGGCCTTTGGTCCAAAACCTGCGCCAGGTGAAGAAGATCCGGAACTGATCAATGCCGGTAAAGAATATGTGACCATGCTAATCGGCGGCTGTTTCTTCCATCATGGGGATTCTTTCGCGATGATGCGTGGCGGTCACTTGGACATCGCTGTACTCGGCGCGTTCCAGATTGCAGAAAATGGTGACTTGGCCAACTGGCATACCGGTGCCCCAGATGCGATTCCTGCGGTGGGTGGAGCAATGGACCTTGCAGTCGGTGCCAAAAAAGTCTTTATCACCACCGATCACGTCACCAAAAAAGGCGAGCCGAAAATTGTAGCAGAGCTGAGTTATCCGGCGACTGGCCTGAAATGTGTAGACCGTATTTATACCGACCTGTGCGTGATTGACGTGACTGCCGAAGGCATGAAAGTGATTGAGAAAGTTGACGGTCTGTCATTTGAAGAGCTGCAATCCTTGACCGGTGCGAAGCTGATTGATGCGACACAGGGTTAAGTAATCCCTCCCAACCTCCCTGAGCGAGTTTTTAAAGCACGGCTTTAAAAACTCAGCGCAAGCAAGGGAGGAAAAGTCCGCCTTTTCTAAAGGAGGATTTAGGGGGATTAAAAAGAATTTAGGAAATAGAAAAAATGAAAAACGCATATATCATCGATGCTATTCGTACCCCATTCGGTCGCTATGCAGGTGGACTTGCTCCTGTACGTGCAGATGACCTGGGTGCCATTCCCATTCAGGCGCTGATGGAGCGTAACCCCAGTGTTAACTGGGAAAAAGTAGATGATGTGATTTACGGCTGTGCCAACCAGGCCGGTGAAGACAACCGTAACGTCGGCCGTATGTCTGCGCTATTGGCGGGTGTGCCGCATCAGGTGCCTGCAACAACCTTAAACCGTTTATGCGGTTCATCACTGGATGCAGTTGCCATGGCAGCGCGTACCATTAAAGCCGGTGAAGCACATCTGATTGTGGCGGGTGGCGTAGAAAGTATGTCACGTGCGCCATTTGTGATGGGTAAATCTGAATCTGCCTATGGCCGTAGCCAGAAAATTGAAGACACCACCATGGGCTGGCGCTTCATTAACCCGAAACTGAAAGAAATGTATGGTGTTGAAACCATGCCTCAAACTGCTGAAAACGTGGCAGAACAGTTCAACATTAACCGTGAAGATCAGGACAAGTTTGCGTTTGAAAGCCAGCAACGTACTGCTGCTGCACAAGCCAAAGGTTTCTTTAAAAATGAAATCGTACCTGTGGTCATTCCACAGCGTAAAGGCGAACCGGTTGTGATCGATACCGATGAACATCCACGTGCATCAACCACGTTAGAAGGTCTGGCCAAGCTAAAACCTGTGGTCAAAGCCGATGGTACTGTGACTGCCGGTAATGCCTCCGGTATTAACGATGGTGCAGCAGCATTATTAATTGCCTCTGATGAAGCGGTAGCGGAATACGGTTTAAAACCACGTGCCAAAATTATTGGTGCAACAGTAGTCGGTGTAGAACCACGCATTATGGGCTTTGGTCCAGCGCCAGCCATTAAAAAACTGTTGGCCCAAACCGGTCTGACGTTAGAGCAGATGGATGTGATTGAGCTAAACGAAGCTTTTGCTGCTCAAGCACTGGCGTGTACCCGTGACCTTGGTCTGGAAGATGGTGCCGCGAAAGTGAACCCGAATGGTGGCTCCATTTCACTGGGTCATCCACTCGGTGCATCAGGTGCGCGTCTGGTCACCACGGCCCTGAACCAGCTGGAAGCCACTGGCGGCAAATATGGCCTGTGCTCAATGTGTATTGGTGTCGGTCAAGGCATCGCTTTGATTATTGAACGCGTTTAAAGATACGATAACAAATTAAATTTCCCCTCCCTTTTTTAAAGGGAGGTCGGGAGGGATTCAATGCCAACATTTACATCTCAAGATGCTGAAATTAATTACCAAACCTTTGGTGATGCGACAAAACCTGCGCTGGTATTTTCTAACTCGCTAGGTACCAACTTTAAAATGTGGCAACCGCAAATTGACCACTTCCAGCAGGACTTTTTTGTCATTTGCTATGACACCCGTGGTCACGGCGCATCTTCTGCTCCACAAGGTCCATATACGCTTGACCAGCTCGGCCAAGACGTGGTGAATCTGCTCGATCATTTAAATATTGAAAAAGCAGCCTTCTGTGGGATTTCGATGGGTGGTTTGACCGGTCAGTGGCTGGCAATTAACAAGCCTGAACGTTTTAGCCATGTTGTGGTCTGTAATACAGCCGCTAAAATTGGTCAGGAACAGGCTTGGAATGAGCGTGCCGCACTGGTCCGTGAACAAGGTTTGGCCCCTATTGCATCAACGGCGGCCGGTCGTTGGTTTACCGAACCCTTTATCCAAAGTAACGCAGCAACTGTAGCGACTCTTTCAAACGACCTGGGAGCTGGCAGCCCTGAGGGTTATGCAAGCTGCTGCGAAGCTTTGGCTAAAGCGGATGTACGTGAACAGTTAAAAGACATTCAGGTACCGGTATTCATTGTTGCTGGTCAGCAAGACCCGGTAACAACTGTAGCCGATGGTGAATTTATGCAACAACGCATTGCCAACGCTGAACTGTTTGAAATTAATGCTTCGCATATTTCCAATATTGAACAGCCAGAAGCCTTTAATCAGGCGGTGCAGGCGTTTATTCAACGCTAAACCCAGCTCGGTTGAAAGCATTTAAAAAAAGATAATCTCCGGATTATCTTTTTTTGTTTTTAGGCAATTTTTAAAAAGATTGATGATTCTACTGAGATGCCCTGCCCATCTACTTCAACTTTAAGCCCAGATCACCAGCATCGCGGCAATCACCACCAGTACCAAGCCCAGATGATCGGTTCGGGCCAGTTTTTCCTTAAAGAAAAAGGCAGAAATCAGCAAGCTAAATAGAATTTCAATCTGTCCCAAAGTTTTGACCAAGGCCACAGTCTGCATACTCATGGCACTAAACCAGCCAAGGGAGGCCAGAAAACTGCAAATACTCACCTTAAAGGTCAGTCCCAGTCGCTGCCACATGGCCTGTAAGGTATGCCGGCTAAACAGCCCCAAATACAACAACATGCTGATACATTGCAGCCCGATCACAAAACATAATACCCAGCCGGCACGATGTAAAAAGGGTAAATTCTCCAGTTCCAGACTCGCTTCACGCACCAGCAGTGAGGTAATGGCAAAACTGAGACCACTGCCCACCCCAATCGCCAACGTGCTGACAGAAAGCTTGGTATTGGCCGGCCCTTTACTGAGTAAAAAGACTGCCACGCCGCCTAATACGACGCCAACCCAGCCCAGCAGACTTAAATATTCGCCCAGTAGTGCCACGCCAATTAAAGCCGCCAGAATCGCCTCGCTTTTGGCCAGTCCGACCCCAATGGCATAGTTTTTCTGCTTGAACAGCTGCACCATGAGAATGGTGGCCAGAATCTGGCAAAAAGCCGCCACAGCAATATACAGCCAGAATTTCCCGCTAAAGCTAACCGGCGTTGCGGCAGGCTGCTGCAGATATAAAAAACTCAAATAACCGACCGCAAACGGCAAGGCAAAAATAAAGCGTGCAAGCGTGACGCCATAAACGTCGACCGTCATGCTGAGCTGTTTTTGAAAGGCATTGCGCCAGGCCTGCATAAATGCAGCCATCAGGGTAAAAAGAATCCAGGTACTGGCCATGCGAGTATGAAAAATATGATCGGGAATAAGGTTTAATCTACTCCTTTCATGGCATATATTCGACCATTTTTCATCCATTTACCGTGGCTTTGCTGAATAAATCTTCAATTCTGTCAATTTGCGGCTTTTATGTTCCCTTTAACCCGGAATGCGATGACTGCAAGGCACATGCTTGTGGTTTGCATCTACATGGTTTTTTGACTCAAAATGAGGCTAAGCGACTGATCGCATCAGGCAACTTTGTAAATTTGCTACAATTTTATAGCGGGTTTCAAATACCCTCCTGACTCAATCTATGTTTAGATAAATGGATGTATCCTGCAGGCTGAGGATCAAGAATGAAGTATTTTGAATGTGCGGTATGCCATCAGCAGATTTTTTTTGGTGCCTCATTTTGTGAATATTGCAAGGCGCCCATTGGCTTTGTCGCCTCCGAAAAAGATATGGGCACCTTTCGTAAGGATAGCGAAAATGAATGGGTCAGCCTGAATGAAAGCTATCGTAATCAGAAATTTAAGCCCTGTTTTAATTATAGTCACTATCAGGTCTGCAACTGGATGATTCCCGTCGATGATGAAAATATCTATTGCGAATCCTGCCAGCTTACCCACACCATCCCCAATTTAGATGAACCGGAAAATATCCAGTACTGGCGTTATCTGGAACAGGCTAAACGGCGGTTTTTATATCTGGCGCAGCGCATGAATATTATGCCGCGGCCAAAACGTTCTGAAGATGACCGCTATGGCCTGCGCTATGAATTTCTAATGCCCATGGAAGGCCAACCGGTGCTGACCGGCCACGCCAATGGTCTGATTACCCTCAATGCCATTGAAGCCGATGTGGTCTATCGGGAAACCACGCGCGTAACCATGGGAGAAAACTACCGCACCCTGCTCGGCCATTTTCGCCATGAAAGCGGCCATTATTATTTTGATGTGATGCAAAACCGCCATCCGGAACTGGTCGATGAATTCCGCTACTATTTTGGTGATGAACGTCAGGATTATGGCATGGCACTCAAACGCCATTATGAACAAGGCCCGCCCTCCGACTGGCAAGACAGCTATATCAGCACCTATGCCACCACCCATCCCTGGGAAGACTGGGCTGAAACCTGGGCGCATTATCTGCACATGATGGATACTTTGGAAACCGCCTATTTTGCCGGAATCCGGGTGCAAGGTAACGGCCGTACCCTGTCCAATCTGTACTTTACCGAATGCCCGATTGGCGGCAAGGATATTGAACACATTTTAGAAAACTGGATTGCCCTGACCTTTAATCTGAATGCGCTGAATCGTAGTATCGGGCTGGATGATGCCTATCCGTTTAAACTGACCGAGCCGGTAAAAGACAAGCTGCGTTTTATTCACCGGCATGTGCTGGATAAAGCCTTTAAATCCAGTCAGGCCAGTCATCCTGCTTAAGATCGCTTTCAATTCAATGAGATTTGCTACACGATATAGCGTTTACTTAGGCCCCATTCGGCCAGAATCCGGCGGTATAAGGCCGATGCGCGATCTGCTTCAAAATGGGCTTCCATGCTTAAATCCAGCGGCAGTTCTTCCGGTTTCTGACTTTCTACCATATCCTGATCTTCGGCAAAAATCTGCGCATTAAAATCGTAAACCGCTTGCAGGTCACCGGTGGTATCAAAATTCCGGGTTAAAGGCACAAATAACTGGGTCTGATTGGCCGATACCGGACAGCAGGCATTTAAGATTTTCAAGATCCCATTATTCGGAAAATAAATGGTCAAGGTCGCTGCAAAGGGTGGATAAACATCAAATTCACGCGTCCATAAAAAGCCTTCGGGTGCTAAATGTTGCATACCATGCGGATAATTACTGACATTGGAAATATAGATACTTTTCAGGCCATAGTCGGTACGTTCAGTATGATATTTCGGCACCACCGGATTGTCCCGATCGGCAAAAGCCTGATGATGCACCCAGGCAAAATGTGCAACATCAATAAAGCCTTCTAACTGACGGCCGCTAGAACCGGCAATATCCACACTGGGCGGTAAAATAGATTGATGCTCAACATCTTCCCAGGTATCCAACACCGGAAAATTAGCCGCCTGTTCATCGCGCCCAAACAGGCTGGTCCAGACCAGGCCATATTTCAGCACTACCGGAAACGTGGTCAAGCTAAAACGCTCCGAAATCTGGGTCAGGTCGGGCTGGGCCGGAATTTTGGTGCATTTGCCGGCCCGGTTATAGTGCAACCCATGGTAAGGACAGACAATTTCATCGCCTTCTACCCAGCCTTTGCTTAAGGGCACACCACGATGCGGACAAATATCCCGCACCAGCTGAATATCACCGCTTTCCGTCCGGTACAGTGCCATCTTCACATTCAGTAAAGTCACCTGTTGCGGCTGGCTGCTGACATCCTGAATTCGTGCCACCGGATACCAATGCTGCGCCAGAATATGCCAGTCACTGGCATCAAAGCGGCTGTCATGGGGTTGGGCAAACAGGTTGATTACAGGAATTGCACTCATAGGCTGGCTCACTTTTAAGCTATACAGGTACAGAAAAAAACGGAAATCAGCCGGTTTTCTCATGTCGTTTATTGTTAATTTCCTGTTTTAAATTAAGAGCTTCTGCTTTTTCTGTCTATTAGAATGTTTTTGATGATCTGTTCTAAATATTCGAACACTTTAGTCAAAATTGACCTGAACTGGCGCAGATCTTGCTCTTTTAAAACCTGTCGATATCACGCTGGCCAGGTCTTAAATGGTGAATACCCCATTTTCGCGTTTTTCAGAATATTTTATTGCGGTGGCGCAAACCGGCAGCTTGCGTAAGGCAGCCGAACAGCTGTTTATTTCGGTATCTGCCGTGCATCGACAAATTGTACTGGCCGAGCAGGAACTTGGGATTGCACTATTTGAACGTCTGAATCATGGGCTACGGCTGACTTTGGCCGGAGAGTTGCTGTATGCCGATCTATTAAAATGGCACAAAGAATTTCAGCAGACCCGCATCCGTTTTGATGAAATTCAGGGCCTACATCGTGGCAGCATTGAATTTGGCTTAATTTCAGCGCTCAGCGAAAGTTTTGTGCTGCATTCCATGCAACACATGAGCCAGCATTATCCCTGGATTGATTTTCACGTGCATGTGCTGGACAGTGAAAAAGTCGCGCAGATGATTCAGGCCGCGGAGCTGGATTTTGGTCTGCTGCTGAATCCGCAAGCGCATCCGCATTTAGAAGTGGTGGCTTTTGTGGAAATTCCGCTGGGTTTTGTGATTCCAGTTGAGCATCCTCTGGCAGAACAAACACCGCTGTATTTTTCCGATACCTTGCCTTATGCCCATTTAATGCCAGCACCACCGCTGATTATTCATGAATATGTCAGCGCGCTGTATAAGCACCATCAGTTTAGTCCGCGTAGCCGCATCGAATGTAATGACATTCGCATGTTAATGTCATTGTTAAAGCAGAATTTGGGGCTGGGGCTAATGAGTTATTTAGATGCACTGCCGCTCCTGGAACATCAAACAGCCATCTTTAAACCGGTTCAGGACAAAGGTTTATATCCACTGACGCTGGCCCTGTGTGTGGCACCGAAACGACAGCTTTCCCGGATTGCGCAAATCATGATGAAACAGTTAACCGAGCAGCTGGAGCAGCTACAACAGCAAATTGCCGAGCTTTAACAAACCGGCTGAATCAAAGGTACTACATTGTCCCGTTGCAAACGGCTGATGCCCTGCACTTTTTGCATTTGATACACCGTGGCCTGAAGTTCCAGCAATTCTTCCGGATGATGGGTCACATAGATCATGCCCAGCTGCAGTTCGCGCTGAATGCGTTTTAAAAATGGCAGTATCTGCTGTTTTAACTGCTGATCCAGTCCGCTTAAGGGTTCATCCAGCAGCAATAACTGCGGTGCAGATAATAAAGCCCGGCCAATCGAAACGCGCTGTGCTTCCCCGCCGGATAATTGATGCGCTTTGCGTCGAATCAGCCTGGACAGTTCTAACAGCTCAACAATCTGCTCAAACTCAAATTTACGCTGTGCCAGCGGCTGTAAACCTTCTGCATATCTTAAATTCTGCTCAACATTCAAATGCGGAAATAACAGGGCTTTCTGAAAAATCAGGGCAATTTTACGTTGATGCACAGGCACAAATACCTGCTGCTGGGTATCGAGCAATAAACGGTGATTCAGCACAATCCGGCCCTGTTGCGGCCGTAACAGTCCGGCCAGCAGATGCAAAAAGCTGGTTTTACCAGAACCGGAGGGCCCCAGAATGCCAACAATCTGCTCTGCACAGGCCAGCTGCAGCTGTAATTTGAACTGCGCATTCTGATAATCAATCTGACAATCCAGCATCAGTTTTGCCCCAATTTACGTTGATATCTGTGCAGAATAAAATAATTGGCCAGTAAGGCGGCAAAAGCCAAGCCGGTAGATAACAGCACCAGACGCATGGCAGCGGCTTCACCATCGGGCTGTTGAATGAGCGTATAAATAGCGATGGGAATGGTGCGGGTTTCATCCGGAATATTGCCAACAAAGGTAATGGTGGCACCAAATTCACCCAGACTGCGGCTAAAGCCCAGAATACTGCCCATAAGAATCCCGGGCAGCACCAGCGGTAAGCTAATACTGAAAAAGACTTTCAGCGGCGCAGCCCCGAGTGAGGCCGCCACCTGTTCCAGTTGTGGATTCAACATTTGAAAAGACAAACGAATCGGTTGAACCAGCAAGGGAAATGCAACCAGCATGGCGGCCACTACTGCACCTTTCCAGTTAAATGCCAGCTCAATACCCCAGTGGGCCAAAACCTGCCCAATCCAACCTTGCGGACTAAACAGCACCAGTAATGCATAGCCCAACACTACCGGCGGCAAAACCATCGGCAGTTGTAACATGGCTTCGATCAAAAACTTGCTGCGAAATTCATAGCGTGCCAGCATCCAGCCCAGACAAATTGCAAATGGCAGGCAAAACAAGGTCGCAACACTGGCCACTTTGGCAGACAGATACAAGGCACTTAGTTCTTCGGGACTCAGCATCAAAGCAGCAACCTAGGGGCGAAAACCATGTTGAACAAAAATCTTGTGAGCCGCGGCGCTACCCAAATAGCGCCCGAACTTGATCGCCTGACGATTCTTTTCGCCCTGTTTGGTTAAAGCTGCGGTATAGACAATGTCCGGATGGGTTTGCACCGGAAACGTACCCAGCACTTTTACTTTATCGCTACTGACCGCATCGCTGCGATAAACAATGCCGACCTGACAGGCACCGCGCTCGACAAAGGCCAATGCAGCCCGGGCATCCGACGCGCCAATAATGCGTTTTTCCAGCTGTTTATACCAGCCCAGCTTGGTTAGACTGTGTTTGGCATATTTTCCAACTGCCACCGAATCGACCTGTCCGGTACACAGCCGCCCTGTAAAGGCCTGAGGAAAATTAAAGGTAGGATGCGCCCGAAACGGAATCCGCGCATCTTTCAGGGCAATTGCCACCAGCTGGTTATAAATAATTGGTTTGACCTGACTGGCTTTGACCTTGTTGCGTTTCACCAGATAGGTCATCCAGTCCTGATCGGCCGGAAAATAAAGATCGACTTTTGCACCGCGGACAATATGTTTGGCCAGGGTCGATGAAGTGCCAAAAACCGGTACAATCTTGGCTTCTGGATATTGTAGCTGATAATGCCGAATCACATCCGTCAATGCCGGGCCCAGACTTGCAGCTGCATACACCTGAACGGAATTGGCTCGACTGAATGTGCTTAAGCACAAGGCGACACAGATTAAACCAAGTTGGATAGTCTTCAAAACGCACTCCCTCAATGCTGTATGAATATTCCCTTTAAGCATTGGCCTTTTTGAATCGACTGATGGGCCGGCACACGCACCAGACAGTTGGCATACATCAGATTACTGAGCATATGTGATTGCTGCTTGGCTAAACTGTGCAGTTTCAACACCCCATCTTCAAAACAGGCGGCCATTCTTAAAATCCTTTCTCTCGCATCGGGCTTTAAGTCATGTTGTATTTGCCCTGTCCACCACGCGGGTGGCTGACTTTGCCCTTGTAATACTTCTAATAAAGTTTGCGTATAGATCGAGATTCCAACATATACCGCCGCAGGATTGCCCGGCAATGCCAATAAGTGACAAAATTTGTTAGCCGATTTTCGGTATCTGGCGAAAAAAACCGGTTTCCCCGGCTTCTGTTTCACTTTCCAGAACACCTGCTCAAAGCCTACATTTAAAGCCACCGGACGGATAAAATCATAATCACCAACCGAAATTCCGCCAGTGCTGATGATGACATCATACTCCTCCTGAAGTTGCTGAAAGTATCGGATTAAGGCAATTTCATTATCTCCCACATGCACAATATGCACAGGTTGATGCCGTGCCTGACACCAGGATGCAATTAAAGGCGCATTGGCATCAAAAATTTTTCCTGCTTGCAGATCTGTAGCCGACTGCGCGACTTCATCGCCGGTAATCAGCACGGCAACTTTAGGCTGCTGATAGACCTGTACCTGATCAATACCGGCCATGCTTAAAGCCGCAATTGCGCCGATATTTAAATATTGTCCGGCTGATGCCAGTAACTGACCTTGGGTAATTTCTTCGCCCACATCCCGGATATCGGCATGCAGTTTGAGCGCAGTCTCTAGCTGAACCAGATGGCTCGACATCCGCTGCACAATTTCCTGACGTGCCACCGTGGTGGTACCGGCAGGAATGGGCGCGCCGGTAAAAATACGCATCGCCTGTCCACGCTGCAGCGTCACATCGGCTGATTGACCTGCCCGGATTTCACCGACCAGCTGGAACTGCGCGCCTGGCGCTATCTCTCCATCGCTACACAGGGCATAACCATCGACTGCACTTTGGGAAAATAAAGGCAGATCAATCCCCGCATAAATATCTTCAGCTAAATAGCGATGCAAGCCCTGTTGTAGCTGCAGGGTTTCCACCTCCAGACAGGGCGTTGCCGCAATTATCTTGTCCAACGCCTGATCCAGACTGATCAGCCCGCTTTCTGCACCACAGCCTGACATTATTGATAGCCTCCTGCATGTGGAATATTTTTCTGCACATCAAAGACATGCACCAAGGCCGGTAATACCGCCAGCAAGGATTCCTTCGCGCCTTGACGGCTGCCCGGTAAAGTCATCACCAGACTATTTTCAATATAGCCAGCCACTCCACGGCTTAAAGCCGCATACGGCGTGCGTTTCTGGCCAAAACTGCGCGAGGCTTCCATCAGCCCCGGAATTTCCCGTTCTAATAGCGGAGCCAGGGTTTCTACGGTTAAATCTTTCGGGCCAAGACCGGTGCCGCCGACGGTTAAAATCAGCGGATACTGATTTTTCTGCTGTTCAATTAAAGCCAGCAGCTGTTCCGGGCTATCCGGAATCACCTGATACTGAACCTGCTGGAAATTGGCCTCTGCCAATATTTCCAGAATATTCTGGCCGGCGGTATCCGGTTTTTTACCCGCGGCGACGGTATCGGACAGCACAATCACCGAGGCTGGCATCGGCTGCGCCAAGACCCGACTAAAATGGGATTTACCGCCTTTTTTCTGCTGTAATTTGCATTGATCCAGACACAAATCTTCCGGTTCACAATGCGGTTTCAGCATGTCGTATAAGGTCAGTCCGGCCAGACTGGCTGCGGTTAAGGCTTCCATCTCGACACCGGTCGGACCAATCGTTTCTACCGTGGCAATAATCTCGACATGCTGTTCATGCAGTTCATAATCCACATCGGCCCGGTAAATGGGTAAAGGATGGCACAGCGGAATCAGCTCATCGGTACGTTTGGCTGCCAGAATACCGGCAATACGCGCAGTTTTCAGCGCATCGCCTTTTTCGGTATTGCCCTGACGCAGCAGCTCGATACAGTGCGGCGGCGCATATAAAATGGCACTGGCCACCGCAGTACGATAGGTTTCGGCTTTCATGCCTACATTTTTCATGACTTTATTCCGGAATTATTGATTTAAAAAATTAGGCTTAACATCAAATTTAAAGCGGCCATTGATAGGCGTTTTCGCCTGCATGGGGGTGATTGCAGCAATCGGTATGCGTATTCGCTTCCACTGGCGGATGATCTTTACGAATACAGCAGCCTTCGACATACTGGCTGCTGCCATCGCAATAAAATTCTTCTTTCCAGACCGGGACTTCATGTTTGACCCGCTCCACCGCCACCTCACAGGCCTGAAAGGCTTCACGGCGATGCGGTGCATACGCCATGGCAATAATTGCGGTTTCACCAATGGCTAAATCCCCAATCCGGTGGATGACCCGCACATACGACACGCCATATTGCTGCTGAATTTCCTGCTCAATCTGCCGGATCATTTTTTCTGCCACCGGTGCATAGGCGGTATATTTCAGCGACTGCACCGCTTTACCTTCATGATGGTTGCGAACTGTGCCCACAAAAATGCCAATGCCACCACATTCGGGAAAGTGCTGAATCTCATCGAAGCTGGACTGGCTGAGTGGCATATCCTGAATCCGGGCAAACTGTTTTAGATGTTGCATCGTTTAACCTCCTGCCACCGGTGACAGCAACACCAGCGTGGTACTGTGCTGCAAAGTCTGCTGGCGTGGCACAATATCTTCACCAATCGCGCAGGCACACCGCTCGACCAGAGCCGCCGCCGCTGGATAACTGTGGTTTAACTACAGCAACAAGTCCGCAATGGCCGTACCGGGCAAGCACTGCATCTGCACGGTTTCTGGCAGCGCCTGTTTTACAGCGCCAAAGGCTTCAATCTGAATCAGGATATCGTGCATACTTAACCTCCAATCATATACATGCTGATTTTCCGGGGGCTCCCGGCAGTGGTTGTGGCTTGAGAATGAATGGCATGAAAGCCGGCTTTTTTCTGCCAGATATAAGCCTGTAATTGCTGCAATAATTGCTCACGTGCCACGGGCGCCGTGTGAGTCTGCAGCTGTTCAATCAGCGCTTTTAAGGGCACAGGCTGTTCGGCAAACAGACAGTTATACAGTTCACCCTGCGCACTTAAACGCAACCGGTCACACTGGCCGCAAAAGGCATGGCTGATGGTGGAAATAATCCCCACCAGATGGCCATCGAGCCGATATTCCCGTGCCGGATTCGCGCCTTGGCTGTGGATGACTTCGACCGGAAAATACTGGCTTAAGTGCTGCAAAATTTCCTGCTCGGTCACTACATGTGAGGCACTCCAGCGTCCATCACCATCCAGCGGCATAAATTCAATAAAACGCAGTGGAATCTGCTCGGCTTTGCTCCACTGCAAAAGCGGCACCATCTGGTCGTCATTAACCCCTTTGATTAGCACGCTATTCAGTTTGATGGGCAAATGCGCCTGCTGCGCGGCCTGAATCCCGTCGAGTACCGGCTGTAGCTGTTTTTGGGTTAGCGTAAAAAACTGCTGCGGATCTAAACTGTCCAGGCTGATATTTAAATCATCCAGACCGGCCTGTTTTAATTCCTGCGCATAGCGGCTTAAATAATGGCCATTTGTGGTCATGGAAATTCGCGCCAGCCCCAATTGGCGTAAGGGCTGTAAATCCCGGATAAAATGCACCACACCCTGGCGCATCAGCGGTTCGCCGCCGGTAATGCGGATATGCTGAATCCCGTGCTCAACCATCAACTGGCAAAACTGCAGCAAGGCCTCAAAACTCAGCAGCTGATGTTTCTTCATCCATTCAGGATGTTCAGGCATACAGTAGACACATTTAAAATTGCAGCGATCGGTCACAGAAATCCGCAGTTTGCGTTTGCTCCGGCCAAACTGATCCTGAAAATATGCGGGTCTCACGGGAATCTGGGGATTGATCACGCCTGTTATCCTCTGGGCAATTGCTTCATGGCTGTGCAATAGGCAATAGGTTTGCACGGATCACATGCCGCGCTTTAGGCTTGAATTTGCAATTAATGTTCCAACTTTGGGCTTTTGATAAAGAGAGTGTTTAAATTCTGCCCAGCACATGCTAGTAGCGAAGAAATGAGATGATTTTTAAAGAAATTTCAGCTGACGATACTGTTGCAGTTCATCCAGCGAGTTAATACTGTGAAAAAATAGCGCACGATTTTTAAATTTTGCCACCTGAGCATGCATTTCTGCGAAACAGTGCTTTAAACTGCGCTGATGTTGTGCAAGATGCGCGCGAAGTGTGGGCAAACTGCTGCGTTTCATCAGACAAAATGGATACAGCGCCTGTCCGTTCATCATCACATAGGCCACGTCGGCCTGCGGCTGTCTGGCCAGACGCTGATGCAACCGTGGCAGCACATCGGGCGGAATATAGGTCACATCACAGGGAACAAACAGCACATAGTCGGCCTGCACATGGCCCCAGGCGCTTTTCATGCCCATCAACGGGCCTAGAAAACCGCCTTCATCATCATGATAACACTGCAGATGCGGCAGCAATCTGGCGTAAATAGAACGATCGCGATGGCTATTGATCCACAATTGCTGAATTTCTGTTTTAAAGCGCCGCTGGATTTTGAGCAGCTGGATGTCATCATCAAACTTTTGCAGCAGCTTGTTCATGCCATTCATGCGGCGGGCTTGTCCGCCCGCCAGAATGACCAGATCGGTCACAGGATAATCCATCTGAATGGTGGCATAGTTGCGATTCATGGCATTTCCTCCATCTGACAGGCTTTAATCAGCCCACGGATTTCCGGTAAACATGAGCCACAATTGCCGCCAGCTTTTAAACAGGCCGTGATCTGTTTTTCATGGCTTAACTGCTGCTCCCGAATGGTCTGGATAATGCGGTTTTTGCCAACTTTAAAGCAGCTACATACCAGCGGTCCTTCATTGTTCTGTACCGACATCGCCTGTCCGGCCAGCAAGGCTTTGCGATGCGTGGCACTTAAACGCTCACGTTTAAACAGGCTGGCAACCCAGTCCCGATCGGGCAATAAAGCGTTGGGCGCAATATACAGGCTGGCAATTAAAATCCCGTCCTGTAACACCACACTATGGCTGATGAATGCCGATGGATCTTCCAGCTGCAGCCATTCAAAGCGGCTATCTTCCAGCTGCAGCAGCTGTTTAATCTGTGCGGCGGTATGTTTAAATTTTTTCCGGTCGGCCAGTTCATAACGCACCGCTTTGGCGGTCTGAATCTTGCTCCACCACGCTACCTGCGCCAAAGTGGCCTGAACTGCCGCTTCATGACCGTGGCGAATATACAGCACGCCCTGCCAGTCGGTATAAAATGGCTGGATGCTAACCGGGGTATGTTTAAATTCGGGTTCGCCGGAAATGGCATCCACCACCGGATTGACCACTTTTCCAATTCGCGCATCGGAAGCGACCTGATCATTCCAGTGAATGGGTGCAAACAGCTGGCCACGGCGAATACCAGTCGAGACTTCAACCCGCAGTACACAACTGCCCCAGCGGGATTTCAGCTCCACCAGTTCCCCATCTTTCAGGCCATATTTCAGTGCATCATTGGGGTGAATTTCACAATAGGGCTCGGCTTTGTGAGTGCTTAAATTGGCCGATAAACCGGTACGGCTCATGGTGTGCCACTGATCACGAATCCGGCCAGTATTCAGAATGAGAGGATAATCTTCACAAGCGCCATGTACCGGGTCGATGGCCTGAGTGGCAATAAAACGGGCTTTGCCATTGGGGAAGCTAAACTGTCCCTGGGTAAACAGCTGTTCCACCGGTGGATTCTGCTGAGGCGTTAATACTGGCCATTGCAACGGCTGCAGCTGTTCATACTGTTGCAGGCTTAGCTGGCTCAGACCGCTTAAATTAAAGTAGCGAAATAGCGGATAGTCCTGACGCTGTGTCACCGGACCATTTTCACAGGCCGATAAAGCCGCATGTTCCAGAAAAATCTCATGCACATGCTGATAATCGAAACCGCGAAAGCCCATGGCCTTGGCCACCTGACTGATCGCCCACCAGTCGGCCCTGGCCTGGCCCGGTGCGGGCAAAAAGGCACGCTGTCTGGAAATGCGCCGTTCGGAATTGGTAACACTGCCCTCTTTTTCGCCCCAACCCAAAGCCGGTAATAAAATATCGGCATAGGCGGTGCTATCGGTATCCTGACAGATATCCGACACCACCACAAAATCACACTGCGCCAAGGCGCGTTTGACCTGATCGGCATTGGGTAAACTCACCACCGGATTGGTGGCCATAATCCACAGTGCCTTGATTTTCCCGGCTTCTACCGCTTCAAACAGATCGACCGCTTTTAACCCGGCTTGAGAGGCAATTTTGGGGCTGTCCCAGAACTGCTGTACCAGCTGCTGATGGGCCGGCTGATCCAGATCCAGATGTGCCGCCAGCATATTGGCCAGTCCCCCCACTTCACGGCCACCCATGGCATTCGGTTGTCCGGTCATGGAAAACGGTGCTGCGCCCGGCTTGCCAATTTTGCCTGTTAACAGATGGCAATTGATAATACTGTTGGCTTTATTCACCCCTTGTGAAGACTGATTGACCCCCATCGAAAACAAGGTCATGACTTTGTCAGTCTGGGCAAACTTTTCAAAAAACAGCTGTAATTTCTCGGCAGAAATCCCGGTACGCGCTGCCACATTTTCCAGCTGCTGCTCCGCGGCGCTGGCTTCTAACGCCTGCTGCAAGCCTTCGGTATAGGCAGCGGTAAAATTGTGGTCCTGATGACCGTTTTGCTGTAAGTACTGCAGCAAGCCGTTAAACAGCGCCACATCTTGCCCGAGCATAATCGGCAAATGTAAATCGGCCGCTTCACAGGTCGCGGTAAAGCGTGGGTCGACCACCACCACAAACAGATTGCGCTGTTCTTTGGCCTGCATCATGCGCTGATACAGAACCGGATGGCACCAGGCAGTATTGGAACCGACCAGCACCACCATCTCGGTCTGTTCAAAATCTGCATAGCTGGCAGGCACCAGATCTTCACCAAAGGCCCGTTTATGCGCCGCCACCGCAGAGGACATACACAGCCGCGAGTTGGTATCAATATTAGCCGTGCCCAAATAACCTTTGACGAATTTATTGACCACATAATAGTCTTCGGTCAGCAATTGCCCCGAAACATAAAAAGCAATACTTTCCGGGCCATATTGCTCAATACAATGCTGGAATTTTTGCGCAATTTCGGTGGTGGCAGTCTGCCAGTCTGTTGGCTGACGGTTGTCCTTACGGCCCAGCATTGGGGTTAATACCCGTGTCTCTAGCCCCAAGGTATCGGCCAGATTGCTACCTTTAATACACAGCTTGCCAAAGTTGGCTGGATGCTGCACATCGCCTTCGACTTTCACCTGCACGCCTTGTGGTGAATGGCTGACATGAGCCCTCACCCCACAACCAACCCCACAATAAGGACAGGTGGTTTGCGTAGTCATCGTTTTTAATTCTGTGGAGCTTTCAAGTTCCACAACGGGAATGCTGTTCATGGATGCTCCTTAGGTGCTGAAACACAATTTAATTCTTTTCAAAAAGATTCATTCCAACGCTGTCTTTTCAATGCAACTCATTTATCTGGATTAAGCTTCGGTTCGACCTACTTTTCTTTCGGGAAAAGTAGGCAAAACCTGAGCCACACTGTGGCGTAAGAACCGCAAAACTCGCCTTCATCGGGCATTTATCAAAAAGGTTGCAGAAATATTCATTTTCATATTTTGTCCTGGCTCAAACAGTTGCGGATGACGTTTCCGTGTATCCGCTTAAGTACAGGACAGAATAGTTTGTTCTTAACCCGCTTTCTTTAATGCAAAATCTTTACCAAACAGCAGTTTGTTGCGGATTTGATGAATCGGGGTCTGATCTGCAATCAGCTCGGCATACCAGGCACCATCTTCGGTATCGCCAAACAGTACTGCACCAATGACTTTGTCTTTCTGGATGATGATGCGTTTATAAATCTGACGTTTTTCATCATTCAGGACAATGTCTTCAAAATCATCTTCCGGTTCAAAATTACCGGCCGAGAACACATCACAACCACTGACTTTGAGCTGGGTCGGAATAGTAGGTGCTTTAAAAGTCAGGCTGCCGTGTTCTGCCAAATGCGAGGCGCAGATGAAGGCCTGTCCCCACAGCGGCTCTACCAGACCAAAAGTTTGGCCACGGTGTTCGATACACTCACCGACTGCGTAAATACTCGGGTCATAACTTTGCATGGTGTCATTGACCAGCACCCCACGCTGACAGCGCAGGCCGGCACTTTGCGCCAGGGCAATATTCGGACGGATTCCCACCGCAAACACCACCAGATCGGCATCGAGCAGCGTGCCATCTTTTAGCCGGACTTGTGTGACATGGCCATTTTCACCAAGCAGCATTTCGGTATTGGCTTCGGTCAGGATACGAATACCTTTTTCTTCAATACTGTTTTTCAACATTAAGCTGGCTTTGCTATCCAGCTGACGATCCATAATACGGTCCATTAGATGCAGTACGGTAACGTTCATGCCACGCTGTTTCAAACCATAGGCCGCTTCAAGTCCAAGTAAACCACCACCAATAACCACAGCATTTCGTTTCTGTTCGCAATATTCCAGCATCCGGTTCACATCATAGATATCGCGGAAGCTAAGCACACCGTCCAGCTCTGTGCCCGGAATTGGTGGAATAAAGGGCTGCGAGCCAGTGGCTAAAATCAGCCGGTCATAATTCACCACCTGCCCCGACTGGGTGAAGACTTGCTTGCGTGGACGATCAATTTTCACCGCAGCATCACCGGCAATCAGCTGAATACCTTTTTCGGCATACCAGGCATGCGGATGCAGCATGATATCGTCCACCGTTTTATCACCGGCCAAGACCGGGGACAGCATAATCCGGTTGTAGTTGCCCCACGGTTCTTCGCCAATCACGGTAATCTCGTAACGATCAGGTGCCATATCCAGCAAATCTTCCAGACAGCGCATGCCCGCCAGACCATTACCCACCAGCACCAGCTTCATTTTTTCCTGTTGCACGCCATTATTGGTGATATAGGTTTTTTGTGCGGTCGGACTGACAAAAACCCGGCCCTGTTCAATTTTGCTTGGAAACACCAGTAATTTCTGGTCTTTATCTTCCAGACAGCGGCCGGTGGCCAGACTGAAATGCTGTTTATAGATTGGTGATGCCACCACACGCTCACCTTGCAAATCGCCAAGAATACCGCGCGACATCACATTGGCACCGCTAAACGGGTCCTGATTACTCAGGGCATAAACACGCTGTTCCTGCCCCACACGGAAAATTGCAATCTGCTGGCCTTCCACCAAGGCTGCCACGCCGGTATGTGGTGTAATCTCCTCCAGATGACAGACCTCTACCCAATCCAGTTCATTCATATCTTTTAAAATTGTCATCATCGTTATCCTGTGCTTTGGCATCTTCTGCTGCATATCCCATTTGGTTTTTCTGGCGGATTTGCTTTAGAAGATGCGTCTTGATCTTGAAGGTTATGCCTGCATCACCGGAATCCGGCTTTCATCACGCTCGGCTGCCGTTTTCGGGCGAATCTGCCCACGCTCGGTGGCAAACTGGATGTGTGGATCGTGCTGCTGTTCAGCTTTGGCATTGATAAAGGTCTTGAAGCGTTTGCGTACTTCCGGATCTTCAATCGCGGTGCGCCATTCATCCTGATAAGTACCCACCACATGCTGCATGCGGCGTTCTAGTTCTTCGGCCAGACCTAAGGAATCGTGCACAATCACGTCTTTCAGATAATCCAGCCCGCCCTCCAGGTTGTCGCGCCAAACCGAAGTACGCTGTAAACGGTCTGCGGTTTGAATGTAGAACATAAAGAAGCGGTCGATGTATTTGATTAAGGTGCTGGTATCCAGATCGGAAGCCAGCAGCTCGGCATGACGCGGTTTCATGCCACCGTTACCGCAAACATACAGGTTCCAGCCTTTTTCAGTGGCAATCACGCCCACATCTTTACTTTGTGCTTCGGCACATTCACGGGTACAGCCCGATACGGCCATTTTCAGTTTGTGTGGAGAGCGCAGGCCTTTGTAACGGTTTTCCAGGAAAATCGCCAAGCCAACTGAATCATCCACGCCATAACGGCACCAGGTGCTACCCACGCAAGATTTCACGGTACGCAGTGACTTGCCGTAGGCATGACCCGATTCAAAACCGGCATCAATCAGTTTTTGCCAGATTTCCGGTAACTGATGTACCTGCGCCCCAAACATATCCACGCGCTGACCACCGGTCAGTTTGGTGTACAAGCCGTATTCCTTGGCAATCTGGCCAATGGCAATCAGGCCATCTGGAGTCACTTCACCACCGGCCATTCGTGGGACCACCGAATAAGAACCATCTTTCTGGATATTGCCCAGATAGTAGTCATTGCTATCTTGCAGGCCGGCATGACTTGGTTTTAGCACAAAGTCATTCCAGCAGGAGGCCAGAATATTGGCCACAGTTGGTTTACAGATATCACAGCCCAGACCGTGACCATGTTGCTGGATTAAATCTTCAAAAGTCTTGATCTCGTTCACACGCACCAGGTGATACAGTTCCTGACGCGAATAGGCAAAGTGTTCACAAAGATGGTTATTGACCGTCACCCCTTGACGCTGCAATTCGGCTTTTAATACCTGAGTCACTAAAGGTGCACAGCCCCCACAAGCAGTTGCGGCCTGGGTACATTTCTTCAGTGCACCGAGTGAAGTTGAACCGGCTTCAATCGCCTGGCAGATATCGGCTTTAGACACGTTATTACAGGAACAGATGGTGGCGCTGTCTGGCAGCAAATCGACACCGCTGCCACCGGCTTTGGCACCTGACTCGGCAAAGCCCGGCATGATCAGGCTTTCTGGCTGTTCTGGAACTGCCAGACCATTCAGCATCATTTGCAGTAGATCGTTATATTCTTTGGCACAGCCAACCAGCACCGCACCCAGCAATCGGTTTTTTTCCGCATTAACCACAATTTTCTTGTAGATCAGCGCATCTTCATCGGCATAAAAATAGCTGAGTGAATTTGGAGTCATGGCATGTGCATCACCAATAGATGCCACATCCACACCCATCAGCTTTAATTTAGTGCTCATGTCGGCGCCAGCAAAGCAGTTCGGGTTTTGCTGCATCACATGCTTGGCGGCAATTCGAGCCATGTCATAGCCCGGTGCGACCAGACCGTAAATCTTGTTTTGCCACAGCGCACATTCCCCAATCGCATAAATATCCGGATTGGAAGTCTGACAGTAATCATTAATCACAATCCCGCCGCGCTCGCCAATGCTGAGTCCGCTTTGGCGCGCCAGTTCATCACGTGGACGAATCCCGGCAGAAAACAGGATGATATCGGTTTCCAGTTCAGCGCCATCACCAAACTTCATCACATGCTTGGCCGACGCGCCATCTTCAATTGAGGAGGTGGCTTTCTGGGTATGGACTTTCACGCCCAGATCTTCAATTTTGCTGCGCAGCACCTTACCGCCCAGGTCATCAACCTGCACCGCCATCAGACGCGGCGCAAACTCGACTACATGTGTTTCCAGATTCAAGTCACGTAGTGCTTTAGCTGCTTCCAGACCTAACAACCCACCGCCAATCACGACACCGGATTTGGCAGTCAGACTAGCGGCTTTAATTGCATCCAGATCTTCAATGGTGCGGTAAACAAAGCAGTTTTCACGGTCATTGCCCGGAATAGGTGGCACAAAGGCATAAGAGCCCGTCGCCAGTACCAGTTTGTCATAGGCAATCACATCACCCTGATTGGTGGTGACCAGTTTATGTACCGGGTCAATATCCGTGGCTTTGGTATTGAGGCGCAGATCAATGCCATAGGCATCGGCGAAGTCACTGCGGCATAGACTTAGGTCTTTGGCAGACTTGCCGGTGAAGTATTCAGTTAAATGTACGCGATCATAAGCCAAACGCGGTTCTTCTGCCAAAATGGTGATTTCAACTTCATCGCCCGCAGTTTCCAAAACCGATTCGATAAATTTGTGGCCGACCATACCGTGGCCAATCATGACAAGTTTCATACAGTTCTCCTCAATAATATTCTGTGTTGGCTTAGGCTGCGTTATTGCGTTCAACAATGGCCTGTTCGAATAGGCGTTGTTCTTTTTCTTTATGCTCCACCGAGAAGCGAATCATCAGGACAAAACTTGCGGCAATTACCACCAGTCCGCCCAGAACCATCAGGCAGGTCTGAATATCCAGTACGCCTTTTAACAGGAAGCCTGCGGCGACTGCGCCGACGTTCCCACCTGCCCCAATAATGCCGGCCACGCCGCCCAGTGCGTCGCGGTCAATAAATGGCACCAGTGCATAGGTCGCGCCGCAGGCCATATGGGTAAACAGGGCAAAAATGGTCATGACTAAAATGGCCAGCATGGCGCTGTTCATTTGCGAGAACAGAATCAGGAACAAACCTTCCATTAAAATCATGGCAAACAGCACTTTGGTACGCCCATCCAGACCGCTTTTTAGTGCCACCTTGTCAGAGACAATGCCGCCCAATGCACGGGCAAACAGGGCCAGCAAACCGAAGATGCCCGCCGCCATACCGGCTTCTTTCAGGCCAAAGCTAAAGTGTTCGACGTAATACATCGCCACAATGTTGTGAATAAAGATTTCAATCCCGAAACAGGCAGCATAGGCACCAAATAAAATCCAGACGCGGTAGTTACGTGCAGCATGCAGCAGAATCGCCATACCGCCTTTTTTGTCGCTGCCGACCTGAATGCCCTGTTCGCGTAACTCTTTAAAGTTGCCTTGGGTACAGTCCTGAGTCAGTTTCCAGTACAGGATGCCGACAATAATCATCATGATGCCCGGTACCAGCAAGGCAATACGCCAGCCCATGGCCTGCTCGACCCCAAACATGACCAAGGCAGATAACAGCAAAGGCATCAGTGCCTGGGTCGCGCCGCCGCCGGCATTGCCCCAGCCTGCCGTAGTGGCATTGGCTGTTCCCACCACATTCGGTGCAAACATGATGCTGGTGTGATATTGGGTAATCACGAAGCTGGCACCAATGGCGCCAATCAGCAAACGGAAAAACAGGAAAGATTCATAACTGTTGGAAGCCGCCACCCCAAACACCGGAATACTGCCGATAATTAACAAAGCAGTATAGGTTTTGCGCGGGCCGTATTTATCACACAGCGGCCCGACAATTAAACGGACCAGAATGGTGATGGCCACCGCAGCAATATTGATATTGGCAATCTGATCTTTGGTTAGGTTGAACTCGCCGGCAATGACTGGCATTAACGGTGCGCAGGCAAACCAGGCAAAGAAACAGACAAAAAATGCGAGCCAACTCATATGGAAGGCTCTCATCGCTGAAGTTTTAAAGTTAAATAGACTTATTTTTGTCGCTTTATTCGCTTGCAAATTTGAAGACATAACCATCTCCTACCTGAACTGAACGTGTGGGTTAACCTGCTATACGGATAGCTGCATAACAGATTCGAACAGAGCGGACGTCGTTGGCCGTCTTTCAAATTTTGGGAGTCTTCTTTGACTCAGCTGGAATAATGCAGATAGTGTGCCAACTTTTTAGAAAAGCCCATTAGCTTGCTGTTTTTTATTGGGTTTTGAGGGTTATCTATGCTGGGTGAAGGTATTCAGATGCGAGTGGCATCCCAATTTTACGGTTCTGGCAGCCTCCTGTTTTATTTTTTGAAGTCCCCTGCCTTATCTTGGTGCGTTTTGTTTCATGCAAGTGCATCTTCCTGTTAAGTTCAGATTTAATTTTTGATTTTAAAGGTTTTATTTCAATAAATTTGGGTTTGGCACCATCTTTGCATTATTAAAAGCACTCGTTGTACAGACTCTATTGAGAGTTGCATGCCAAAACTGAAAATCGCGTTAATTGATGATGATCTCGAGCGCGCAGAGTTCATCAAAGCCTCCTTGATTCAGCATGAATTTGAGGTGGTTGCCTGTTTAATTATCAATCATTCCAATATGTTCCATTTACAGCAATTGCATGCCGATGTAATTCTGCTGGATATGGACCATCCGCATCGGGACATTATTGAAAGCTGCGTCAGCCAGTTTGATTTACCGACCGTGCTGTTCACCAAAAACAGCCACAAAGACACCATCAAAAATGCCATTGATGCCGGTGTTACTGCCTATATTGTCGATGGGATTGATCCGGCCAAGCTGGACAGCATTCTGGAAATTTCCATCGAGCAGTTTAAAAAACACAAAAAGCTGCTGCACGATCTGGAAGAAACCAAAGGCAAACTGGCCGACCGTAAAGATGTCGAAAAAGCCAAGGTCTTGCTGATGCAGATGCATGCCTTAAGCGAAGAAGATGCCTTTGGCCTGCTACGCAAAAATGCCATGAGCCACCGGATGACCATTGGTGAAATGGCACGGCGCCTGCTCGATGCCCAGCAACTCCTGCAAAACCAATTTAAGGATTAGCCATGCATAACTTAGAAAAAACTGAACTTCAGATTGGCTATATTCCTTTGCTCGACTGCGTCGCCATTTTATGGGCCAAACAGCGTGGCTTTTTTGCCGATGCCGGCCTCAATGTCGAACTGCTAAAAGAACCGTCCTGGGCCAGTTTAAGAGACCGGCTGGCCTTTGGTTTTATGGATGCCGCGCATTGCCTGTCGGCCATGTTACCGGCGGCGGCGCTCGGCACCGACCAACTGGGGATTCCGCTGCAAACGCCGCTGGTGCTAAGTACCAATCAGGCTTACATCAGCCTGAGTCAATCGCTGTGTTTTGAACTGGGCATCCAGTCGGAAGATGATGCCGCACACATCGCCACAAAACTGATAAACGCGCATCAGCAACGCCCGATACAACTGGCGCATGTGTTTCACACCTCGATTCATCATTACTGTTTAAGAGAATGGCTGGCCTTGGCCGACCCGATCCTGGCGAAAAATATTCAGCTCAGTACGCTGCCACCGCCATATATGGTCGAAGCGATTTCCCAGCAGCTGATTGATGGCTTTTGTGTTGGCGAACCCTGGAATACCCAGGCCGAATTACAGGGCTATTCTAAAATATTGCTCTCGGGTCAGCAGGTTATTCCGCAAGTGGCCGATAAAGTGCTGGCGGTAACCGCAGAATGGGCCGCCCAGCATCCGAATACCTTAAATGCCATGACCTCTGCCATTCAGCGCGCGCAAGCCGAATTGCACCAGCTGGAAGATGTACAAGCAGTCTGGCAAATGCTAAATGAGGCCGGCATCATCCAGTTTCCTTGTTCCGCACAGGTCCATGTCGAACGCTATTATTTTATTCAGAATATTATTCGCAGTTTGGTGGATGAATCGTCAGCCCAGCCGCAAGCGCAGGATTTTGTCTGGCTCACCGAACAAATGTTGAAATGGGATGCGCTGGATGTGCCCGAGGTGGAGAGTTCTGCGGTCAGTCAACGCTGTATTTATCCGCTACCCTCAGGTCACGCCGAATAAAAAAGCCCGCAACGATGGCGAGCTTTTTTATGGCTATTTTTGCAGTCGACAGACTTAGTCGGCAGAAATATCTTCAAACAGCACTGAAGATAAATAGCGCTCGCCACCATCTGGCAAAATCACCACAATATTTTTACCGGCATTTTCCGGACGTGCAGCCAGCTGTGCCGCAGCCGCCATTGCGGCACCACTGGAAATTCCAACCAGAATGCCTTCCTGGGTTGCTGTCTTACGCGCAAAATCAATTGCTTCCTGGCTTGGAATGGCAATGACTTCATCAACCAGGTCTAAATCGAGGTTTTTAGGAATAAAGTTGGCGCCAATACCCTGAATTTTGTGTGGTGCCGGGCTAATCGCTTCACCACGTTTGGCCTGACCAATAATGGCCGATTCTGCCGGCTCAACCGCCACCGAATACAACGGCTGGTTCTGCACTTTTTCGAAATAACGCGAAATACCGGTAAGCGTACCGCCCGTGCCCACGCCGGCAACCAGAATATCGACCTGACCGCCTGTGGCTTGCCAGATTTCTACCCCGGTGGTTTTTTCATGGATGTCCGGGTTGGCCGGGTTTTCAAACTGCTGCGGCATGAAGTAGACATCCGGTTGCTCCGCCACCAAACGCTCGGCTTCTTCAATCGCGCCTTTCATGCCTTTGGCTGGTTCGGTCAATACCAGATTGGCGCCCAGCGCTTTTAATACTTTACGGCGTTCAATACTCATGCTGGCCGGCATGGTTAAAGTAATCGGATAACCTTTGGCTGCTGCTACAAAAGCCAGCGCAATACCGGTGTTGCCGCTGGTTGGCTCAACAATATGCATGCCAGCTTTAAGCGCGCCACGCTGTTCTGCATCGGCCACCATTGCCGCACCAATCCGGCACTTGACGGAAAATGCCGGATTACGGCTTTCCACTTTGGCAAATACATTGGCTCCCCCGCCAATGACACGATTAATGCGCACCAATGGCGTATTACCAATGGCTTCGGCATTGTTGGCATAAACCGCAATCCCCAAATTGTCAGGGGCGGTAAAAGCTGCATCTGTTGTCATCATGTTTTCCTTAAGTCTTTTTTCATTTACCTCGCCTTCTATCATACAGGCTTCTTTAAATTTTAAAATTCGATTTCTCTAAGATTGGTTACAATAAAAACTGAATAAGTTTCACACAAATACGGCCAGTTTTTCGTTAAATTAGGTGATCACTCCATGAAATCTATTCAGTCCAGCCTATAAATCGCTGTAAACTTAGTTCAATTTTGATCTTGACTGACAACCGTGTCAGCCCACCGGCCTCAGGTTCTACTGTAAAAACAGCCCATCCGGCCCATGAAAATATTTAGGGAATGCAATGTCTAACAAGAGTTACAGCCGACTTTATCGTAACCTGACGCAAAAAATTCTAGATAAGATTGTGACCCCGCAAGTCCTGGGCAGCACCAGCGAACTGGAACAGAATCTGGCGCAGAATCAGCTACATACCCGTATCTGCTATGTACTGCAAGACGCTTCTTTAAGTAATACCGTACTGATTGATAAAGAAGCGCAAGCACGTGGTCTGCCTTCGGTATTTTCACCGCTGATTTTAGGCCAGTACAATGAAGATAACTCGATGCTGGCACTGAATGAGCAGGATCAGCCACATGACAGCTATCATTATTCAGCCCGACTGATTCGTCTAATTGAGGCCTTGCAGCAGCATCCGGATCAGGATGTGCAGCTAGTGCCGGTAACTGTGCTCTGGGGGCGTGCGCCGGAATATGAAGATTCCTGGTTTAAAGCGCTGTTTGCCGATGCCTGGGCCAAACCGAACAAGCTGAAACAAACCCTGAATATTTCCTTATATGGCCGTGAAAACTATATTGAGTTTCACAAGCCGGTATCGTTAAGAGCTTTGCTGGAAACTGCGCAGACCGAACGCCCGAACTTTTCTCCGGCGCATTTTGTGGTGCAAACCCTGGACCAGAACTTTAACCAATATAAAGAAGCCATTTTAGGCCCTGACCTGTCCGACCGCCGCAACCTGATCAATAAACTAATGAAAACCGAGGCGGTGCAACAGGCGATTCGTAAAGAAAGTATTGATAAAAAAGTCAGCATGTTTGAGGCAGAAAACCGTGCCAAAAGCTATCTGACCGAAATTGTATCGGACTTTTCCTATTCGACTTTACGTTTTGCCGAGCTGGCACTGACCAAACTCTGGACCCAGCTCTATGACGGGATTGAAGTGCATCATTTCGATACCGTGCGTGAACTGGCCAAAGACTATGAAATTGTCTATACGCCGTGTCATCGCAGTCATATTGACTATCTGCTGCTGTCCTATGTAATTTTTAACCGTGGCCTGATGGTGCCGCATATTGCAGCCGGCATTAACCTGAATTTACCGGTGGTCGGGCAAATTTTACGTGGTGGCGGTGCCTATTTTATTCGCCGTACCTTTAGCGGTAATGCGCTGTATACCTCGGTATTTAAGGAATATCTGCACAGCCTGCTGTCACGCAATACCCCGCTGGAATATTTTATTGAAGGCGGCCGTTCCCGTACCGGCTTATTGCTGCCGCCGAAAAAAGGCATGCTGTCGATGACGGTACAAAGCCATTTACGCGGTGCCACCAAACCGATTGCCTTTATTCCAACCTATTTCGGCTATGAAAAGCTGATGGAAGGCACCTCTTATTTAAATGAGCTGAATGGCAAGCCCAAAGAAGCCGAATCGTTATGGGGCATTTTGAACTCGGCGCGGAAAATTGAAAAAGTATTTGGCCAGGTCTATGTCAACTTCGGCGAACCGGTGTTCCTGGACAATATTCTGCAACAGAATCAGGCCGATCAGATTCAGCTTTCAATTCATGATGAATTGCCACGTCCAGTCATCAACACGGTTGATCAGGCAGCACGGGAAATTCTGGAAAATATCAATAAAGCGGTGGTAATTAACCCGATTTCGCTGATTTCCACCATCTTGCTGAATGCACCGCAACATGCCTTAAGCCAGGATGATTTACTGCGCCAAATTGAACAATATCGTGAGCTGCTTAAAGCGACGCATTATGATGATCGGATGATTATCACCCAGCTGTCGGCACCGGAAATTATTGAATATGCATTGAAATTGAAACAGGTCGAGCATTATCAGCAGGATAACCAGACCTGGATTCGTGTGGCCGAGAGTCAGCGTATTTTACTCAGCTACTTTAGTAATAATATTCTGCACTGCTTAAGCTTACCGGCGCTGATTGCCCTGCTCGTGCAGGATATGCCGGCGATCACCACAGCGCAGCTTAAGCAGCACGTCAGCCGCTTATATCCATTCCTGAAATCGGAGCTGTTTTTAAAATGGTCGGCCACAGAACTTCCTGCGCAGATTGACCGTATTCTCAGCAGCATGCAGCAACTGGGCTGGATTGAGGT
Organism: Acinetobacter sp. CIP 53.82; assembly: GCF_000369465.1. Classification (NCBI taxonomy): domain Bacteria; kingdom Pseudomonadati; phylum Pseudomonadota; class Gammaproteobacteria; order Moraxellales; family Moraxellaceae; genus Acinetobacter; species Acinetobacter sp. CIP 53.82. The sequence continues at coordinate 1,017,892 of NZ_KB850045.1, forward strand.
GTCGGAGAACATTCAGCTGCTTGAACTCCAAGCAACACATCCAATGCACAGTCTGGCAACGCTGGCACGCAGCAGCCTGAACAACTTTGTGCTGATTAGCCAGTTATTGCAGGAATATGCCGAGCCGTATCAGTTAGATTTAAAAGCGCTGGAAAAAATGGCCAAAACCGTATTTAAACGGCTGGCAGAGTCAGGCAATTTAAACAGCGGTTATTACTTCGACAGTGCCACGTTAAAGAGCTTTATGGGCAGTTTACAACAGCTTGGACTGCTGGAGATGCAAGGTCAGCAGTTACAACTGAAACCACAATTTGATACAGAAATATCAGATTATCTGGGCTGGTATGCCCCTGAGCTGCAACAGCAGATTGCAGATAAGCTGCTGTTCTCTGAGAAAGAAATCAAACAGTTTAAAGAGTATAGTAAAAAATAAAGTATCAGATTCTCAGATATTATTGTGATACTAATCACACGATCTTATCAGTTAATTTGATATATTTATTCACAAAAAACAATGGGGTTTTGGCGCTTTTATTCAGCGCTTTGCCCCGACTCGCTCTATACTAGCAGCAACGTGTTTTAGAGAAATTAACTATGAGTGATGGTCTTGAAATAGACGTAATGCGTGATTCTGCTGAAACTGTCGTAACGATTTTAAAATCGCTTGCCAATACCGACCGTCTATTGATTCTTTGCCATCTTTCCCAACAAGAGTTGAATGTATCGCAAATTGAGGAAATTACTCAAATTCGCCAGCCGACCCTGTCGCAACAGCTGATGATGTTGCGTAAAAGTGATGTGGTGAACACCCGCCGAGACGGTAAACAGATTTATTACACCATTAAAGATCCGAAACTGGTTGAAGTTCTCAGCACGCTCTATCGACTGTATTGCCCGGCTACCCCACTTTAATAAATTTTGCATAGGCAGATTTCTTAGCATTTTTTATGCATAATATATCTAAATTTATGATTTAGATTTTTATATGTTAGATTTTAAGTCACGCCTGCTCGATCGTTTACCCGCCTGGCAATGGTTAAAACATTATAATACCGTGACCCTGAAATCTGACCTGCTGGCCTCGCTAATTGTCATTGCGATGCTGGTGCCGCAAGGTATGGCTTATGCCATGCTGGCTGGTCTTCCACCGGTGATGGGACTGTATGCCAGTGTACTGCCGATGATCATCTATGCCTTTTTCGGCAGCAGTCCTACGCTTTCGATTGGCCCGGTGGCCATCATCTCCATGATGACTTTTGCCACTTTAAATCCCTTATTTGAAGTCGGCTCGCCAGTGTATATTCAGGCCGCCTGTCTGCTGGCGCTGATGGTTGGAGTCATTTCCCTTCTGCTCGGTATGCTACGCTTTGGCTTCCTGATCCAGCTGATCAGCCATCCAGTTATTAAAAGCTTTATTATTGCTTCGGCGCTGCTGATTGCACTGGGCCAGTTAAAGTTTCTGTTTAATGTGCCGCTACAAGCCAACAATATTCCGGAATTTGTGCTGAGTGTCTTTGAATATATCGGCCTGATGCATTGGGAAAGCCTGATCTTTGGTATCGCATCCATTCTGTTTTTGGTCTTCATGCCGAAGTTTTTTAATCTGGAAGCAGTCAAACAGCGCCTCGGGGCCAGCGGATTTATCATTAAATCTTTACCGCTGGTGCTGGTGGTGGTCTCCATTGCGCTGGTCTATTCTTTCAATCTGCAACAGGTCGGTATTAAAACCGTCGGTGAAATTCCTTCCGGTTTCCCGGCGCTGTCGATGCCGTTGTGGAATCTGGAGCTGGTACTGCAACTGTTACCCGGCGCCGCGATGATTGCCATGATCAGCTTTGTGGAGTCATTATCCATTGCCCAGGCCACCGCCTTGCAACAGCGGAGCCAGTTGAATAGCAATCAGGAACTCATTGCCCTGGGTGCAGCCAATATTGGGGCCGGCCTCAGTTCAGCCTTTCCGGTGACCGGCAGCCTCTCACGTACCGTGGTCAATGCTGATGCCGGTGCCAAAACCTCCATGGCTGGCGTGTTGTCATCTTTATTTATTGTGCTGGTCAGCCTGTATTTCACCGGCTTTTTCCGTGATCTGCCGCTGACTGTACTGGCGGCAACCATTATTGTGTCAATCTGGAAACTGGTCGAACTAAAACCGTTTATCGACACCTGGCGTTATTCCAAGGCCGATGGTCTGGCGATGTGGATTACCTTCTTCGGCGTATTATTTATTGATATTTCTACCGGGCTGATTATCGGGATTGTTTCAACCTTTATTCTGCTGCTGTGGCGTATTAGCCGGCCGCATATTGCCGAAATTGGACTGGTTGAAGGCACCCAACATTTCCGTAATATCCAGCGTCATCAGGTCATTACTTCAGCTAAAGTGCTGTCGATCCGGATTGATGAAAACCTGACCTTTTTAAATTCCAATACCTTAAAAGGTTTCCTGATTAATGCAGTCAGCCAGAAACCTGAACTGGAGCATGTGGTAATTAACGGCTCCAGTATTAGTGCCATTGATTTAAGTGCGCTGGAAATGCTGGAAGATCTGGACAATGAACTGAGAAAACTGAATATCCAGCTGCATTTTTCCGAGGTCAAAGGCCCGGTCATGGACAAACTGCAACGCTCTAAATTACTGAATCATTTAAGCGGTAAAATTTTTCTGACCCATTATCAGGCCATTCGTGAGCTGAGTCCGGACATCACCTAAAATGTCGATCCTGTCTGCTTTTCAGGCAATTATTCGCCCTAAAAAGCAGGCATAAGCATAAAAATATAAAAAAATCATGACTTTTGAACAGCTTAATTTTTCGAATATTCTATTTAAAAACAGCCATTTGATTTTTATATGATTTTTTTTTGTAAGCTATTTAAATTTTCGGTATAAAATACATCGCTAATTTTTCCCTATATTGTCCGTAATTCAGACAAGGCCTTCCTATGTTCTCAGCATTTCTGCGCTTGAGCTTAGTCACTCGAATTCTGATCGCTATCATTTTAGGCGTGATAGTTGCGGTGGCTTTTCCACAATTTGCGCCCTACTTAAGCCTGCTCGGCGATTTGTTCATTAAAGCGCTTAAATCCGTGGCACCGATTCTGGTGTTTGTCCTGGTGTTATCCTCTATTGCCAATTTCAAGGTTGGCCATAGTGCGCATATCCGCCCGATTATGGTGATGTATACCGCAGGTATGTTCTTGGCTGCCCTGGCTGCAGTAATTGCCAGCAGCCTGTTCCCAAGCACGCTGTTCCTGGATATTCCGGCCAATACCGACATGCAACCACCGGGCAGTCTGGCTGAGATTTTAAAGAATCTGCTATTAAGTTTTGTGGCTAACCCGGTAACAGCAATTAGTGAAGCCAACTTTATTGGTATTCTGGCCTGGGCTGTGGCTCTAGGTGTGGCCTTCCGTCATGCAACAGACAATACCAAAGCCTTCCTGACCGATGCTGCAGATGCTGTGAATAAAGTGATCCGTCTGGTCATTAACTTTGCGCCGTTTGGTATTTTCGGTCTGGTGGCGGTGACTTTTGCCGAATCGGGTATGAGTACGCTGGTTAGCTATGCACAATTATTAACTGTGCTGATTGGTACCATGATTTTTGTGGCGCTGGTGATTAACCCGATGATGGTGGGCTTTGTCACCCGTTCAAATCCGTATCCACTGGTATTCAAATGTTTACGTGAAAGTGGCATTACCGCCTTCTTTACCCGTAGCTCTGCCGCTAACATTCCGGTAAACCTGGATTTGGCCAAGCGTTTAGGGGTACAGGAATCAACTGCCAGTGTCGCCATTCCATTGGGTGCTGCGATTAACATGGCTGGTGCTTCTGTAACCATTACTGTGCTGTCACTGGCGGCGGTAAATACTTTAGGCATTCAGGTTGACTTTAGCACCATGCTGATTTTATCCGTGGTCGCAACAGTTTCGGCTTGTGGTTCATCAGGTGTGGCCGGCGGTTCATTGCTGCTGATTCCGGTAGCATGTGGCCTGTTCGGAATTTCATCGGACATCGCTATGCAAGTGGTGGCCATTGGTATGGTGATTAGCGTGTTGCAGGATTCAACTGAAACTGCACTAAACTCATCTACCGATGTATTATTTACTGCCGCAGTTGATCGTAGTTTGCGTTAATATATGCACTACGTCTGTTGATTAATCAATGAATTATGCCATTTCAAAAATTACCGCTCTGGGTTCAGCTGGGTGCATTTTTTCTTTCTGTGAATGCAGGAATCATTAATGTTCTAGGACTGGTGACTGTGTTGCACCAGTCCGTTTCCCACATGACCGGTAATGTCAGCATGCTGGCAATGGCACTTTTGGACTGGCAATGGTCACAGGTAATTTATCTGTTTCTGGTCGTTGTCTGTTATGTGATTGGTTCATTTTATAGTGGACTTATCTTGGGAAATAGCCACTTTCTCCTCGGACGCCGTTATGGGCTGCCGCTGAGTTTAGTGGCTATTTTTATTCTGCTGTGCTGGATTTTACTGCCGTATTTCCCGCGTTATGCATTGCTCTGGGCCTGTGTAGCGATGGGCGTTCAAAACGCCATGATCAGCTATTACAAAGGCACCATCATCCGGACCACGCATTTATCCGGGGTATTGACCGATTTGGGTCTGGCCTTGGGCTATCGCGTGCGTGGCCTGCATGTTGGCAAACGCCGGGTGATTTTGCACCTGCTGATTTTAATTGGCTTCTTTATTGGCGGTCTGGTTGCGACAGCGGTTTATCCTTTATTACAATTAAACTCTTTCCTGGTGCCGGTGGCTTTAAGCTTTAGCTTAAGTCTGGTGTACTGGGTGATTTATTTTCGTTATCGACATTTTCAGAAATAGTTCGGACATTTTCTCATGGTCAAAAATGCATTACAGGCACAGTTACTCAAAGCAGGTTTAGTCGATAATAAAAAGGCTAAAAAACTGTCTAAACAGGCCGTACATGAGCAGCGCACAGGTGTGAGTAAAGATGCTGAAGTAAAAGCCAAAATCGAGCAGGACAAACAGCAGAAAATGGCCCGTGATCAGGCGCTGGAACAAGAGAAAAAAGCCGCCTTGCAGGAAAAAGAGCTGAAAGCTGCCATCATGCAAATGATCAACCAGCATAAAATCCGCGACACCGATGGCGACAGCGTGTATCAGTTTATTGATGGCACCATTAAAAAAGTCTACATCAACCAGCAGATTTATAATGCACTGGTGGCCGGAAGTCTGGTGATTGCCAAGGAAAATGACGGTTATGCCTTCTTGCCAAAAGCGTTGGCAGAGCGTATTAACCAGAAAATGGAAGGCTTTATTCTGGTGAATAATTCACAAAGCAACGCAGATACCACCGATGAAGAAGATCCGTATGCAGCTTATGTCATTCCAGATGACCTGATGTGGTAAGCATTACAAAGGAAACCGGCTTAGGCCGGTTTTTTATGGGCCGTTTCATGTGATTCAGACACGATTGAACGTAAGCGGATGCACAGGATATGTATAAAAATTTTATTAGAGGTTATAAATTTAAATATAAACCTTTAAACTCTATCACATTTTTAAAATGAATTAAGCGAGGATCACTTGGAACAGTTTGACGTCATCCAGAATCTGCAAGACTGGATAGATCAATACCCATGGCTAGAAATGCTGTCATCTCTCAGTATTGTGATTTTATTGGCGATTATTGCCAATTTTATTGCCAAGCAAGTGGTGGTACGCGGCATTCGCAAGCTTATTTCCAAACTTCCTTTTGCCCACAACGAAATTATTGCCGAACACAGCGTTATCCGCCGTATTGCCAATATTGTGCCGGCGATTGTGATCATGAACGGGATTACCACCGTTCCGCATTTGTCCGATAAAGCCATCACCTTTGTGCAGATGGGCGCGCAGGCCTTTATCTTCCTGACCATTGCCCTAGCCATTGGCGAATTGCTGAATATCTTTAATCTGATTTACCAGCGTAATCCTAAGTCACGCAATAAACCGATTAAGGGCTATTTGCAGCTGGTCAAGCTGATTATCTTTATTGTCTGTGGTCTGATGATTCTGGGCACTTTCCTGAAAAAAGATGTATTCACCTTGCTGGCCGGTTTTGGTGCCATGGCTGCGGTGCTGATGCTGGTGTTCCAGAATACGATTTTATCGCTGGTGGCTTCGGTACAGATTGCCTCTTATGACATGGTGCGTTTAGGAGACTGGATTGAAATGCCGTCTTTAAATGCCGATGGTGATGTCATTGATATGTCATTACATACCGTCACGGTACAGAACTTTGACAAGACCATTACCACCATTCCGACCAATAAATTAATTACCGACACCTTTAAAAACTGGCGCGGTATGCAGGAAGCCGGTGCGCGCCGGATTAAACGTTCGATTCATATTGATCAGAGCAGCGTGCATTTCATGAGCGCTGAGGAACAGGCCAAGCTGAAAGAATTTATTTTGCTGGATCAGTATTTAAATACCAAGGCAGAAGAACTGGAAAAGTTTAACCAGCAACTGAACAACCATGCCCAGTACAATCATCGTCGTCTGACCAACTTGGGGACGTTCCGTGCCTATGTTGAGTTTTATCTTCAGCAGCATCCAGGGATTAGCAAAAACCAGTCCCTGATGGTGCGTCAGCTACAACCGACCAGCGAAGGTTTACCACTGGAGATTTATGCCTTTACCAACACCACGGTCTGGAAAGAGTATGAAAATATCCAGTCAGATATTATGGATCATTTACTGGCAATTATTCCGGAGTTTGGTTTACAGGTGTATCAGGCGCCATCTGGAACCGATTTTAAAGATTCGTTTAAAGCATCTTAAGTTTTTCGACTGAAACTAAACACATGAGAACCCACCGCTTGGTGGGTTTTCTTTTTCCTCTTCCCTATCAAATGTATCAGGCTCATTTCCCTGTTCTTTCTTACCTAAACACTGCCCGCTGATGTTTACAATGACATAGCATTGCAGCACGCTGTTTTTACGTATACTGAAATTAAGCTTATAAAAGAAAGAGGTACATCCTGCATGAAAATTAAAATGCAGTTGATCTTGGCCAGTGTTCTGCTTGCACTTTCAGCTCCTGCCTTTGCTGATGATGGCCAGAAAATTATTGCGCAAGCAGCAAAAAATATTATGACTACTGCGCAGGCACTGAAAGCCGCGGATAAAACACCGGTTACAGTGTATGGTACCATTCATGAACATCTTAAAGACGATATGTACCAGCTTCAGGATCAGACCGGCATTATCCATGTCGAAATTGATCATGATCTGGCGATACCGGCACAATTTCTGAATCCCGGGAAAAAAGTCCGGTTGATCGGTGAAGTGGATACACACCGTTATAAACCAACCGATATTGATGTGGTCGAGATTGAAATTCTGTAAGTTTCAGGCCAATATTTTCTGATCGAAGCTTGAAAAAAATATGAGGTTTCTTTATTTATCTGCCTGATTTTAAAGCAGCACTACCATGAAAAGTTTTACTTTTCTTTTAAACTGGGTATTCTTGGCAATATATCTGTTGTTTATCTCGCAAGTGGTAATCGTGATCAATCGTGCTTGGAACCGGCTTTGAATAGAACATGCTCTTTGTCTGTTCAAGCCGCATGGCCGATACCAATGATGATCATCAATCTGCTTGCTCAAAAGGACATTGTGTATGTTTAAGTGGTTCGAGAGCCTGGTTAATCCATACCCCACCAAAGGTTTAAATAAACCACTACCTACCCGTTTTTTTCCTTTTGTCTGGCAGGCCGCGCGCGGTGTTCGTCCGTACTTATTGCTATTGGTGCTGTGTACCGCAGGTGCGGCAAGTTTTGAAGCCCTGCTCTATGCCAAAATTGGCGAGCTGGTGAACTGGCTCAGTCAAAGTCAGCCAGATACCTTTCTGGCCGAACATCAAACCAATCTGACTATTCTGACTTTTATCCTGCTGGCCAATATTTTCTTTGCTAGTTTGCAATCCATTATCAAACATCAGATTTTATATAGTAATTTCCCGATGCGCCTGCGCTGGCGTTTTCACAACTTACTGCTGCGTCAAAGTCTGGATTTTTTCCATAATGATTTTGCCGGGCGGCTATCGGCCAAAGTCATGCAAACAGCGCTGGCGGTACGAGAATTCTGGATTATTCTGGGCGATATGCTGGCCTATGTGGTGATTTACTTTATTACCATCAGCGTGGTGTTAGGCGCCATTTCACCTATGCTGATTATCCCGTTGCTGGTATGGCTGGGCCTGTTTATTGCCGCAGCCAGTTATTTTATTCCACGTTTAAGCAGAATCTCCAATAGCCAGGCTGATGCCCGCGCCGTCATGACCGGCCGCGTGACCGATGCCTATACCAACATCCAGACCGTGAAACTGTTTGCCCATGCCGGCCGCGAAAGCCAGTATGCCAAAGAATCCATGCAGGAATTTATGGTCACGGTCTATAAGCAGATGCGTTTGGGCGCACAGTATGAAATCAGCATTAACCTGCTGACGGTTGTGCTGTATGTCGGTGTGCTGGGTACGGCGCTGTGGTTATGGATGAATGGCCAGGCAGAACTTGGCATTATTGCCGCCACCACCGCCATGATTCTCAAGCTGAACAGCATTGCTGAATTTATGATGTGGCAAACCTCGGCGCTGTTTGAAAATGTCGGTACCATTCAAGACGGGATGAAAACCCTCGGCCGCCCGATCACAATTGAAGATAAACCGGATGCCAAAACCTTGAATGTCGCGCAAGGTGAAATCAAATTTGAAAATGTCAGCTTTGCCTATAATGACAAAAACGTAATTGAGCAGTTTAACCTGACCATCCGTCCGGGTGAAAAAATCGGGATTGTCGGACGTTCCGGTGCCGGGAAATCGACCCTCATCCAGCTGTTACTGCATTTTTATCAGATTAATCAGGGCCGGATTCTGATTGATGGTCAGGATATTGTCGATGTCACCCAGGACAGCCTGCGTAAGAATATCGCGCTGGTAACACAGGACACGTCGCTGCTGCATCGTACCGTGGCTGAAAATATTAAATATGGCCGCCCTGATGCCAGCGATGAAGAGATGTATGCTGCAGTGGCCAAAGCCAAGGCTGAAGAATTTATTCCGCAGCTGACCGATTTACGTGGCAAACGCGGTTATGAAGCCTATGTGGGTGAACGCGGCGTGAAACTGTCGGGCGGACAACGTCAGCGGATTGCGATTGCCCGGGTATTCTTAAAAGATGCGCCCATTTTAATTCTGGATGAAGCCACCAGTGCGCTGGATTCTGAAGTTGAAGCCGCAATTCAGTCCAGTCTGGATGAACTGATGCAAGGTAAAACCGTTATTGCGATTGCTCACCGTTTATCGACCATTGCGCAGATGGATCGCCTGATTGTGCTGGATCAGGGTCAGATTGCCGAACAAGGCACGCATGATGAACTGGTGGCACTGAACGGAATTTACGCTCAGCTGTGGCAACGCCAAACTGGTGGCTTTCTGATTGAGCAACAACAATTAAAGCAAAAACAAGGAACCTGATATGTTGTATCTGGAAGATTTGAAGGTGGGTGATCATTTTGTTAGTCGTGACTACGAAATGACTTTAGAAGAAATTCAGCAGTTTGCCCACCTGTATGACCCACAAATTTTCCATACCGATGTGCAGCAAGCCGCGCAGCATCCGGTATTTCAAGGCATTGCCGCCAGTGGCTGGCATACTGCCGCGGTAACCATGCGTTTATGGACCGAATGTTTTCCGGTGGCACATGGCCTGATTGGTTCAGAATCCAGTCTGCGCTGGCCGCGTCCAACCCGTCCGGGCGACCTGATTCATGTTGATGTTGAAATTACCACCATCAGTCCATCAAAAACCAAGCTGGACCGTGGTCTGGTCAGTTATGTGACGCAGGCCTTAAACCAGCATGGTGAAGTTTTACTGATTTCGACCACCAAAATTGTGGTGTTCCGACGGGATGCGCAGGTGGCCTAAGCAGTCATTTTGTCAAACAAATTTTCTAGTTTTCCGGTTTTTTTCATGCCAATATAGGCAAGCAAATTTAAAAAATAATACTCATTAGTGCAATGGACCGTGCATGAAAACACTTTTACCGCGTCAGGATCAGGGTGTTCCTGGTGTTTATGGCTTACTTATTCTGGATGTTGTTTCCCGTTGGGGATATAACGCTGAAACCTTTTTTGCTCCCTTCCATCTGACCACTGAACAACTGGCCGATCCTGACTTTCGGATTCCGACCAGCATGGCCAATGACATGGTCAAACATGCGCTGTATCTCACCGGTGAATCGACGCTGGGCTATCATTTAGGCACGCAAATGCGCATCTCGATTCATGGTTTTATTGGCTACGCGATTATGACTGCCAATGATATTAGTGATGCTTTAATGCTGGCCAACCGTTTTATCCAGCTGCGGATGCCCTTTTTACAGCTGTTTTTCTCTACCTTTGGTGAAAAAGCCACCCTGCAACTGCAAGGTGAAATTGATCTGGAACCGCTCAGAACCGAAATTGCGATTGCACTGATTATTGGCATGATCACCATGGCCAAGGCCATTACCGGCATGGAGCATCTTTCTGGTGAAGTCGATTTTGATTTTCCAGAACCGCTGGGCTTTGAAAAATATGCGGCTAAATTCCCGAATCACAGTTTCCGCTTTGACCAGCCCTATCTGATCTTAAGTTTTGACAAGCAGTATTTGGGCCTGAAAATGATTCATGCCGATCCGATTGCCAGCCAGATTGCCATTAACCAGTGTGAAGCCGAACTTTCAGCCTTGGGCGAACGGCGCCGCCTGTCGATGCGCGTACGCGATATTCTGACCAATTCCGAGCAGCATTATTTAAGTATCGAGCATGTCGCCGACCAGCTGCATATGTCAGATCGTACCCTGAAACGCCAGTTGGCCGCCGAAGGTACCTCTTTTTCTACCCTGGTCGATGAAGTGCGTTACCGACATGCCACCTCGCTGCTGTCACGTACCGATTACACCCTGGAACAGATTGCCGATGAACTGGGTTATAGCGATGTCGCCAATTTTAGCCGCGCCTTTAAGCGCTGGAGTGGCCGCAGTCCAAGCAACTGGCGTAAAGATCCGTATTTATAAAACTTTTGTTTTTCTGCAAAAGCATGTATAAACATGCCAAAAATGATTTAAATAGTTAAGGAGTCATCATGAATCACCCTTCAGAACTGAAATATGCACGTACACACGAATGGGTACGCATTGAAGGTGATCTTGTTGTTACAGGTATTTCTGATCATGCTCAAGATGCACTGGGCGATCTGGTCTATGTCGAAGCACCTGAAGTGGGCCAGCAAGTGACCGCGGGTGAACAGGCCGGCGTGGTGGAATCTGTGAAAACTGCGTCTGACATTCACGCACCAGTATCCGGCACAGTGGTTGAAATTAACCCTGCGCTGGAAGATGACCCGGATTTTGTGAATGATGAGCCGTATGGCAAAGGCTGGATTTATAAAATCAAGCCAGACAACCTGGCCGATGTCGAAAAACTGCTTTCAAGCAGCGAATATGAAGCCGGCTTATAAAAAATAATCTTGCAAGAAGATCAGCCTACGGGCTGATTTTTTTAGCCTAAAAGCCAAATTAAGTGCAATAAATATCATATTGAGATAATTTAATTAATAAAATTTAATAAATACCATTAAAATAAACATAGATTATAGCAATACTATATTTTTACCATAAAGTAATTTAAGATAGGCCTTGTCTCTCCCATGTACCAATAGCGGCAGATCAGCACAACAACAAACGCCCTATTGATCCCAGCACAAAGGTTTAATATGTCAAACACCGCGTCACAGCCTTTATGGAACAAACCTTTTCTTCTGTGTTTTTCCAATAACCTGTTTCTGTTTATTTTCTATTTTGCCCAGACCACCATTTTGCCAATTTATATCCTGAATGAGCTGAACGGTTCACTGGCACAGGCCGGTCTGGCCATGACCCTGTTTATGGTGTCCTCTATTCTGGTGCGGCCATTTAGCGGGTTGATTATTGAAAAGCTGGGCCGTAAAAAGACCTTGTTCCTGTCCGAAAGCATGTTCTGCCTGCTGTCTTTTGCCTATATTTTTGCTGACAACCTGACCCTGCTGCTGATCATTCGTTTTATTCATGGTATCTGGTTCAGTATTTTAACCACCGTTACTGTGCCAATTGCCAATGACTTTATTCCGGAGCAACGTAAAGGCGAAGGCATGGGCTATTTTGTCATGTCGGTGAATTTAGGGATTATCCTCGGACCTTTGCTGGGTATTTCCTTAATCCAGACCTGGTCCTATAGCATTATCGCGACTGTGCTGGCGGTGATTATCAGCCTGGGCTTTGCCTTCTGTTTTATAATTCCGCTACGTGAGCCAGAAAAAAATGCGACTGCTGAAACTGTTCGCCGTAAGCTGTCGCTGCATGACTTTATGGAAAAAAAAGCCTTAACGGTTTCAGTGATGGCGATGCTGGTGGCCTTTTCCTATGCCAGCATCATGTCTTTTATTTCCACCTATGCCGAAGAAAAAGACCTGCTCAGTTATGCCAGCATGTTCTTTATTGTGTTTGCTATTTCCATGATGAGCCTGCGCCCGATTACCGGGAAAATTTATGACCGTTATGGTCCGCGCTATGTGATTTATCCTTCAATCTTAATGTTTGCCGCAGGTCTGGCATTGCTCAGCCAGATGCAGGGTGTGGTCAGTTTTATGGTCTCTGCGATCTTTATTGGGATGGGATTCGGCACCTTGCAACCATGTTTACAAACCTTGGCGATTCAGCGCGCGCCTAAATCGCGGATTGGCCATGCCACCTCAACTTTCTTCACCTGCTACGATATTGGGATTGCCCTCGGTTCGCTGCTGGTCGGCTTACTGATTAGCTGGCAAGGCTATAGCATCACCTATCTGGTCTGTGCTGGAGTGGTGTTGTCGAGTCTGGTCTTTTATAAGTTTGTGGTTAATCACCCAGCCACGGCCTAAATGTAAAAACGCCCGATTTGGGCGTTTTATTTTTTAAGTGATGCTAGATAAATTGCAGCTTAAGCACTCTGTTGAGGAGCAGCTTCCGTATCTTCATCTTCCGGTTTTGGCTCTTCCAGCATGCTAAAACTCATAGCTGCCGAAGCTTCGCTTGGCCGGTTACTTTTCAATTTAATCTGTAAGCGCAATTCATTCATCGAGTCGGCATTACGAATTGCTTCTTCATAGGAAATTGCACCTTCGTTATACAAATCAAATAGAGCCTGATCAAACGTCTGCATGCCCAGTTCACGCGATTTGCCCATAATCGACTTTAACTCATGGAACTGGCCTTTTAAAATCAGTTCAGAAATCAGCGGCGTATTCAGCATAATCTCGACTGCCGCACGGCGGCCTTTACTATCTTCGGTACGCACCAGACGCTGGGAAATAATGGCCTTCATATTGGACGACAGATCCATCAGCAACTGGTTACGGCGCTCTTCCGGGAAAAAGTTGATAATCCGGTCCAGCGTCTGGTTGGCGTTATTGGCATGCAAGGTGCCCAAACATAAATGCCCGGTTTCAGCAAAGGCAATCGCATGTTCCATGGTTTCGGTGTCGCGGATCTCGCCAATTAAAATCACATCCGGTGCCTGACGTAAGGTATTTTTCAGCGCATTGTGCCAGGAATGGCTGTCGACCCCGACTTCACGATGGGTAATCATCGACTTTTTATGCTTGTGCACATATTCCACCGGGTCTTCCACGGTAATAATATGCCCGGCTGAATTTTCATTACGATGATCAATCATCGCCGCCAAAGAGGTCGATTTACCTGAACCGGTTCCCCCCACCACCAGCACCAGACCGCGCTTTTCCATAATAATATGCTTCAGTGATTCCGGCAGTTTCAGCTGGCTAAAGTTTGGAATTTCCGCGCTAATGGTTCGAATCACCATCCCGACATGCAGCTGCTGTTGAAACACATTGACCCGAAAACGCGATACCTCCGGCACACTAATGGCAAAGTTGCATTCCAGATCAGTTTCAAACTCGCTACGCTGTTTTTCATTCATGAGGCTGTAGGCAAACAGCTTGGTTTTTTCTGCGGTCAGCGCCTGTTGTCCCAGCGCTTTCATCATGCCCTGATGTTTAATGCTCGGTGGAAAATCCGCGGTAATAAATAAATCTGATCCCCCAAATTCAACCACTTTGCTGAGCATATGAAACATAAACTTACGCGCATCTTCGAGTAATTCTGCACTGTACATCATCAATTATTCACTATCTGTTCTGTCATCATTTTTGACCCCAACGCGCCGGTATTCAACCGATTGGCAGCGCTGAGCATGTTGTCGATATTGCATCAATCATCCTGATTTCACAATCAATAAAAATTTCAACTTATTCAAAAAATTCAAGATAATCTGCCAATTTCATCAAACTTTTCTATTTTAATTTTAAGATGCTGATAAAAAATAAGCCCCTGAGGTTCAGGGGCTATTCATTCAATACAATTGCAGTTTAAGCACTACGTTTTAACGGTCGTAAGACCAGTTCTTGTGCGACCTGAAACAGTAACTGTTCAGTCTTGTTCCAGCCTAAACAGCCATCGGTCACGGACTGGCCATAGGTCATCTGATCCGAGATTTTCTGTTGTCCATCGACCAGATGACTTTCCAGCATGACACCGCGAACCTGAGTCTGTGCACGCTCTGCCACAATGGTTTTTAACACCTCTGGTTGTAATAACGGATTTTTACTGCTGTTGCCATGACTGCAATCAATCACCAGCGCTGGCATCTCGCCTTTGACTTTGGCTTTGATTTTTTCAATTTCAGCCAGCTGGTAGTTCGGGCCAGCATTGGCGCCACGTAAAATCAGATGTGCTTTCGGGTTTCCCTGTGATTCTAAAATACACGGTAAACCTTGCTGGCTCATGCCTAAGAACTGATGCGGATGTGAAGCCGATTGAATTGCGTCTAAAGCAATTTGTACCGAACCATCGGTACCATTTTTGAAGCCAATGCTGTACGGCATGTGGCTAGAAATTTCACGGTGAATCTGAGATTCACTGGTACGCGCGCCAATCGCACCCCAGGCCAGTAAATCGTCAAAGTAGGCCGTTGCCATCGGGCTTAGAATTTCCGAGGCAATAGGCAGCCCCATTTCAATAATTTGCAAGTACAGTTCACGTGACTTTTCCAGTCCCAATTGCATATTGGATGAACCGTTTAATTCTGGATCGTATAAGAAGCCTTTCCAGCCAACCGTGGTGCGCGGTTTTTCAATATAGGCACGCATTACCAGGAAAATCTGGTCTGCCACCTGGCTTTGCAGTTGTTGTAATTTTTGTGCGTATTCCAGTGCTGCCGCAGGATCATGGATGGAGCATGGGCCGGTAATCACCAGCAAACGTGAATCGGTACCGTTAAGAATATTCTGAATGGTTTGACGCTGCTCGGCAATTTGCTGTACCAACGCGCCAGAAAGCGGCAATTGCGCCTTGAGCTGATAAGGTAAGCTTAAAATTGTTTCTTTGGCTGAGGATTGTTGTAATGCAGTATTTAAAGCGTTCATTGATTCTTCCTTTGGACTGTGGTTTGACAGTCCGAACTTTTATTTGAGCGATATGGGTCTAATACAGGTCAGGTTGGTCATAGCTTGACTAAAGTAAAACCAATAAAAGTTGCTAAAGTATGAATAGTTAAATGTACGCATGAGAATCTCCAAAAGATTGATTAAATTCAAGATATAAAAAAACCTGATCAGGGTTGCCGATCAGGTATCAACTGGTGGGCAACCTTATTTTGCCCGAACGCGTTCAGGCAATTATCTAAACTGCCAGAAGTAATAGTATGTGTTTGAGATTACAGGTTGCTTTAACATCTTTATTTCTTCAAAAAAGTATGTGTCTGAAAAATAAAATACGCGCTATTTCCAGCTTTGACAATAGTTTTCTGGATGTTTTTTAGCATTCTTCCGGATTTCCTTTCACATTTAGCAAAACACAGCTTTCCTCCAATTGATCTCCTATCTTCCGGGTTAAATCACGTCGAAAGACTCAAATTACTTTTGGATAAAAAATTATCCGCATTAAAATTACCTTCTATTGGATATTTACAGTCAAAACACCACCATTAAAAACCTTTTAAAATCATTAACTAATTCATTAAAAATCATAGCCCACCCACCATTTCTTACAAAAAGTTACAATTATATTTCTTCCTATTCACCAATAAAACACAAAACAATATTTTATAAATATCATTACTTTAATTTATCATTAAGCCTGATTTGAGTTGTAAATTACGAAATACATAATCATATTACGTATTGAACAAAGATTAACTCTTGCTAAGATATTTTCATCTGGAACTCCCTGATTTCAGGAAATTCCTGCAAAAACAACAAGTGAAGCAATTGGATTGCTCACCATACATGAGGATGGAACATGCACAACTTAGCTAACCCTTTAGAGCTATGCGGATTTGAATTTATTGAGTTTGTCTCGGAAAATGGCGCTCTGGATTCAGTTTTTCAAACGCTCGGTTTTACCCAAATGGCTAAGCACAAATCCAAAAATGTCTACTTATGGCGTCAGGGCGACATCAATATCATTCTGAACTATCAGCCAGAATCCTATGCATCGTATTTCTTTAATGAACATGGTCCATCGGCCTGTGCCATGGGCTTTAAGACCAAAAATGCAACCCGTGCCTATCAGAAAGCGCTCGAACTCGGTGCCGAACCAATCAAAAACGTGATTGGTCCTATGGAACTGAATATTCCAGCGATTAAAGGCATTGGTGGCTCACCAATCTTTCTGGTCGACTGCGATATTTATCAGCAGGATTTCGAGTTCTTTGAAGGTGTTGATCCGCGCCCGGTGGGTACTGGTTTAAAAGAAATTGACCATTTAACCCATAATGTCTACAAAGGCCGGATGCAGTACTGGGCCAATTTCTATGAAAAAATCTTTAATTTCCAGGAAATCCGCTACTTCGATATTAAAGGTGAATACACTGGTTTGACCTCAAAAGCGCTGACTGCACCAGATGGTAAAATCCGTATTCCACTGAACGAAGACTCGGACAAAGGCAACGGACAAATTGCCGAGTTCCTGTCAGAATTTAACGGCGAAGGCATTCAGCATATTGCCTTCTCAACCGATGACTTACTGGCGACCTGGGACAAGCTCAAAGCCTTGGGTGCCAAGTTTATGACCCCACCACCGGCAACCTATTATGAAATGCTGGCAGAACGTTTACCGGAACATGGTGAACCGACTGCAGAGCTGCAACAGCGTGGCATTTTACTGGATGGCAATACCAAAGATGGTGAAAAGCGCCTGCTGCTACAGATTTTCTCGGAAAATATGATTGGCCCGGTGTTCTTCGAATTTATTCAACGTAAAGCAGATGATGGCTTTGGCGAAGGAAACTTCAAAGCCCTGTTCGAATCGATTGAGCGCGACCAGATTAAACGTGGCGTGCTTGACGTCTCTGCCTGATTTTCAGGTGTTCTAAATCCCGACAACGCCGCTCTTGCACATGCGATTTGGCATGTGTCAGGGGCGACGCATGTTTAAATTTCAGCAATCACATCACCTGCGCAAAAACAACAACAACACAGTGATGTCGATTTTACATGGATGATAAAAGATGCAACAACATGATGGCAAACTACATAAGGGCTTGAGCAACCGGCATATCCAGCTCATTGCCCTCGGTGGCTCAATTGGCACCGGATTATTCCTCGGCATCTCCCAGACCATTAAACTGGCCGGCCCGTCGGTCATTCTGGGTTATGCCATTGCCGGCCTGATTGCATTTTTAATGATGCGTCAACTGGGTGAAATGATAGTCGAAGAACCGGTCAGCGGTTCTTTTAGTCATTTTGCCTATAAATACTGGGGCAAGTTTGCCGGCTTTATGTCGGGCTGGAATTACTGGGTACTTAATGTGCTGGTGTGTATGGCCGAACTGAGTGCCATTGGCCTGTATATCCATTACTGGTGGCCGGAGATTCCGACCTGGGTCTCAGCACTGGGCTTCTTTATTTTTATTAATGTGATTAACCTGCTGCATGTCAAACTGTTTGGCGAAATGGAATTCTGGCTGGCGATTATTAAAGTGCTGGCGATTGTGGCCATGATTGCGTTTGGTAGCTATCTGCTGGCGTCCGGTAACGGCGGTCCGCAGGCGCATTTAAGCAATTTATGGGAACTTGGCGGCTTTTTCCCCAATGGTGTGATGGGCCTGGTGATGGCAATGGCCATGATCATGTTTGCCTTTGGCGGTATTGAGCTGGTCGGTATTGCCGCAGCAGAAACTGACAACCCGAAAAAGACCTTACCGAAAGCGGTCAATCAGATCGTATACCGGGTTTTATTATTCTACATTTTAACCCTGCTGATTATTCTAGCCTTATATCCATGGAACCAGATGGCACAAGGCGGCAGCCCGTTCGTGATGATGTTTGACTCCTTAGGCAGTCAAGGCGTTGCCACAGTATTGAATTTCGTGATCTTGACTGCTGCGGTGTCGGTCTATAACAGCACCAACTACTGTACCAGCCGTATGCTTTTAGGTCTTGCGGAACAAGGCAATGCGCCGAAGTTTTTAAGCAAAATCAATTCACGCGGTATTCCGGTAAATGCGGTGATGGTTTCGGCCTTTTTCACCCTGCTCTGTGTGCTGCTGAATTACCTGTTCCCGGAAACGGCGTTCAGCCTGTTGATGATGCTGGTGGTGGCAGCCATTGTGATTAACTGGGTGGTGATTTCCTATACCCATCTGAAATTTAAACGTCAGATGCTGGCGCAGCAACAGCAAACCCTGTTCCCAAGTATTGCCTATCCGTTTACCAATTACCTGTGTATTGCCTTTATGCTCGGTATCTTGGTGATTATGAGCCAGACCCCATCGATGCGTATTGCGGTTGGCCTGCTGCCGGTATGGATTGGCCTGTTATCGCTGGCCTATTACCTTAAACAGAAAAAACTGGCGCGCGATCCTGCGCTCATCAAAGCCAAAAGCTATTAATTCAGGAAGATTGTATGTTTCAACATGTCGATACCTATGCCGGCGATCCGATTCTGTCCCTGATGGAAGAATTCCAGCATGATCCGCGTCCGCATAAAGTTAATCTCAGTATCGGGCTGTATTATAACGAGGCCCAGCAGGTTCCGCAGTTGCGTGCCATCCAGCAGGCTTATCAGGACCTAAATGCCGAGCAGCAGAAGGTCAAACTGTACCTGCCGATGCAAGGTATGCCGGCTTATAACAGCGCCGTCCAAGCACTAATTTTTGGCGAAGATAGTCCGGCTTGTCAGGCCGGTCGTGTAGTGACCTTACAAACGCTGGGTGGTTCGGGCGCGCTAAAAGTGGCGGCAGATTTCTTAAAACGCTATTTCCCGGCCTCTGAATTATGGGTCAGCCGCCCGACTTGGGATAACCATATTGCGATTTTCCAGGGCGCCGGCATTCGCTGTCATGAATATCCGTATTTTGATCCGCATAACGGTCAGGTGAACTTTGCTGCCATGCTGGATTGCCTGCAACAGCTGCCGGCGCAAAGTATTGTTCTGCTGCATCCCTGCTGTCATAACCCGACCGGTGCCGACTTATTGCCAGCGCAGTGGGATCAGCTGATTGAGCTACTGGCGCAGAAGCAGCTAATTCCGCTCTTGGATATGGCCTATCAGGGCTTCGCCGAAGATTTTCACGCAGATGCTTATGCCATCCGGGCGATGGACAGGGCCGGCCTGAATTTTCTGGTCAGCCATTCATTTTCCAAAATTTTCTCTTTATATGGCGAACGGGTTGGCAGCTTAAGTGCGGTCTGTGATGATGCCACCACCGCCCAAAGCGTGTTAGGCCAGCTGAAAGCCACCGTACGCCGGATTTATTCCAGCCCGCCGACTACCGGCGCGATGCTGATTCAGCATGTGTTACACACGCCGACGCTGTACCAAAGCTGGCAGGACGAACTGACCGAAATGCGTGAGCGCATTCAACAGATGCGTCAGCGTTTAAAACAGCAGCTCGAACTTGCCTTACCGGGGCAATCTTTTGACTATCTGACCCGGCAGCGCGGCATGTTCAGCTATACTGGCTTGAGTGCAGCCCAAGTCGATCAGCTCAAGCAGGAGTTTGGTATTTATCTGGTGCGTAGTGGCCGGATGTGTGTGGCAGGACTAAACCAGAACAATGTCGATGCAGTGGCACATGCCATGGCACAGGTATTACAGCATAGTGATACTGCTCTCACTGCTTAAACCTCTGTTCCCTCGCAAATAAAAACGGGCCATGTGCCCGTTTTTATATTTTTATATCGTAGAAATTTGAAGATTATGAAGCGGCTTTTAACATCTGCTTGGCTTCAAGCTGATTGACAGCATTGCTAAATAAATAGCCCTGACCAAAATGGCAGCCAAACTGTTTCAGGGTTTCAAACTGCTCCTTGGTTTCAATGCCTTCGGCAATAATATCCAAGGACAAAACCGGCCCTAACTTGATAATCGCTTCGACAATGGCCTGAATTGATTTATCACTATTGATGCGGTTGACGAAATCACAGTCAATTTTCAGGCTATCTACCGGATAATCACGTAAATGGGTTAAGGAAGAATGCCCGGTGCCAAAATCATCCAGCGAAATGCGAATACCGGCCTGTTTCAGTTTATGGATGGTACGAATCACACATTCAGAGCCACGCTCGGCCAGCGATTGCTCAGTAATTTCAATTTCAATTAATTGCGCCGGAATCTGATAATGCTGCATCCGTTTTAACAGCACTTCTGCGTAGTTATCGCGCATCAATTCCACCGGCGAAGCATTAATTGACACCGGCACCGTCTGTAGACCCTGTTTGATCCAGCTTTGTAAATCACTAAAAATCGCCTGCTGCATCAATTCACTGATTTTTGTAGTCAGCTCATAATCGCTAAAGGCTTCTAGCAGCTCTTTCGGATAACGGTAACGCTGCTGTGCATCCTGCCAGCGTAATAAAGCCTCAAAGCCAATCAGCTCACCGGTTTCAATACACACTTTCGGCTGATAAAACGGTACAATCCGCTGTTCACGAATAATCATGCGTGCAGTCTGCAACTGCTCTGCCTTGCTCTGGACCGCCGCCAGCATAGAATGATCAAACATGCGGATGCCACCTCGGCCACCGGCTTTCAGGTCATTCAGCGCGGTATCGGCACATTTCATCAGTTCGGGAATTTCTCTGGCATCTTTGGGATACATCGAACAGCCAATGCTCATGCCGCAGTTAATGACCCGGCCGCTATAGGTAATGGGTGCATCCAGCAGTTTGGCAAACTTCTTGGCCAGTTCAATCAGCTGCTGTTCATTTTCAACCGAATGCACCACCACGGCAAACTCATCACCACCCAGGCGCGCAATACTGACCTGTTCTGAAATATATTTTTGAAAGCGTTTGGACAATACTTTTAATAAATGATCGCCGGCCTGATGGCCCAGGGTATCGTTAATATTTTTAAAATGATCCAGGTCAATCAGCATGACCCCGACCAATGTGCGGGTTTCTTTGGCGACCTGAATTGCCTGTTTGGTTTTTTTCCGGAAAGTTCGGCGGTTAATCAGCTTGGTCAGATCATCGACTTCACTGCTGAGTCTTAATTTATCTTCGGCAATTTTTTGCAAGGTCACATCACGCGACACACATAAAATACTGGTGGTTTCGCCGTGTTCGTTCAGCACTGGGGTCAGCATATTGTCCCAGTATTTCACTTCATCCTGATTAATGCTCATACCCGGGAAACGGGAATTTTTGCCTTTAATCACCTCACGAATGGCCTGCTGAGCTTTTTCACGAGCTTCGGGTGGTAACAGGTCAAGCCATTTCATGCCGAAGTTCTTTTCCCGCTCTTTGCCTAGCAAGGCCTGGCAACCTGAACGGTTCATATGCGACAGTGAGCCATCCGGTTTGACAATCTTGATACAGTCAACACTGACATCCAGCATATGGGTGTGGGCCCGTAAGGTATCTTTGGTTTCCCGATATTTCACCGCACTGTCATGAATATTGGTACAGCTGATCATCCACTGGTCACAACCCTCGAGCTGCTGCGAATTTCGGGCAATTAACAAAAACCAGTGATAGCGCTGCTGGCGATCCCGAATCCGGCATTCTTTTTCAAAACTCTGACCACTTTTTTGCGCACTTTCCCATAAAAAACACAGATGCTCGGCATCTTCCGGGTGAATGGCATTCAGCCAGCTTTGAGCAGTCAGGCTTTGCTCATCTGAAGCAAGATACTGTTTAAAATTAGAATTATATAGATGATGTCCGGCTGAACTAACCCAAATCAGTTGTGGCATCATTTCAATGGCGCGAATAAAGTCTTTCTGAAAAGGAGATTTCTCAAGTTTAGGCGTGACCTGTTTGGACTTGTCTTTTAATACCTCAAGCAGATTAATATGACTCATATCGCATTTTCCAAGTTATAGCGCCAATAAGATCACACTTCTATACAAATATGTATTATAAGAGCTATAAAAATTATTTTTAACCCACGGTAAATAAAAATACCCAGTTTTTGTATATTCTTTTTGTAATTAAAATGGATTAAAAATATACAATTTTCTGTGCATATTCCTGACTTTAAGCATGCAGCCTAGTTCTACTTTGTAGCGAGACTGGGCAATTTTGATAGAAAAAAGATATCAGTTGTGATGGTTTCTGTGAGTGCAGATACAAAAAAACACCGGGTCTAAGCCCGGTGTTTTTTAGATAAGGTCATTACGACTCAAAATGAATTACACTACGAATTGATTTACCTTCATGCATTAAGTCAAATGCTTCATTAATCTGTTCTAACGGCATGGTATGGGTAACAAAAGGCTCCAGCTGAATATCACCTTTCATGGCCTGCTCGACCATGCCTGGTAATTGTGAACGGCCTTTAACGCCACCAAATGCAGTGCCCATCCATTTACGGCCCGTCACCAATTGGAATGGGCGGGTCGAGATTTCTTTACCGGCACCAGCCACACCAATAATCACCGATTGGCCCCAGCCACGATGGGCACATTCCAGCGCGGAACGCATGATGTTGACATTGCCGATACATTCAAAGGAATGATCAACACCCCAACCGGTCATTTCAACAATCACTTCCTGAATTGGGCGCTCATAATCATTGGGGTTAATGCAGTCAGTCGCACCAAACTGTTTGGCCAGTTCAAATTTTTCCGGGTTGGTATCAATTGCAATAATACGGCCGGCTTTGGCCTGACGCGCACCTTGCACCACGGCCAGACCAATCCCGCCTAAACCAAACACGGCAACGCTGTCACCTTCCTGCACTTTGGCAGTGTTATGCACCGCGCCAATACCGGTGGTTACACCACAGCCCAACAAGCACACCTGTTCATGGTTGGCTTCCGGGTTAATTTTGGCCAGTGACACTTCGGCCACCACAGTATATTCACTGAAAGTTGAGCAGCCCATGTAATGATAAATGGGCTGACCATTATATGAAAAACGGGTGGTGCCATCTGGCATCAAACCTTTACCTTGGGTAGCACGCACCGCCACGCACAGGTTGGTTTTGCCCGATTGACAGAACAGACATTCACCACATTCCGCGGTATACAGTGGAATCACATGATCACCCGGTTTAAGGCTGGTCACACCTTCACCGACTTCCACCACCACACCCGCGCCTTCATGACCCAACACGGCTGGAAACACCCCTTCCGGATCATCACCTGACAAGGTAAAGGCATCCGTATGACATACACCGGTATGACTAATTTTAACCAAGACCTCTCCAGCTTTTGGCGGAGCCACGTCTATTTCTACAATTTCAAGGGGTTGACCCGGACCAAATGCGACCGCAGCTCTTGATTTCATGAAATTGATCATCCTTTTGATACGTCTTTAACAGATGTCTTACAGTAACCGCTTTTTATCAACAGATTCAACCTATAACATCATGATAATCTATATGAATCAGTAAAAATTTACTTCATAAAAATGATGCCATTAAAATATTACAACATGATCTGGTTGTGCTGTCTGATTCTGGCATGTACCGGTTGTAATTCGCTTGAACAGAACTATGCTGCGCAGGATGCGCCAATTGAGCCAGATTTTGAACACTGGATGCCGCGACCAGAGGCACAGGCACAACTACAACGCGGACAAACCGCCTATTTACCGCTGTATGACGGATTTATCAGTATTGCCTCACGTTTACATTTAATTCATAACGCCAAACATCATTTAGACCTGCAATATTACATCTGGACCGATGACGAAATTGGTCATTTAGTGCTGGCCGAATTACTCAAAGCCGCCGACCGCGGGGTACAGGTCCGGTTACTGATTGATGACCAGAATGGCACCCAACTGGACGATACCTTGCTGGCACTCAGCCATCATCCGAACTTTAAAATTCGC
Source organism: Acinetobacter sp. CIP 53.82 (assembly GCF_000369465.1). NCBI lineage: Bacteria > Pseudomonadati > Pseudomonadota > Gammaproteobacteria > Moraxellales > Moraxellaceae > Acinetobacter > Acinetobacter sp. CIP 53.82. The sequence continues at coordinate 1,042,283 of NZ_KB850045.1, forward strand.
CTGTTTAATCCTTATAAATTCCGTCATTTTCGGGCACTGGATTATGCCTTCCGGATGCAGGCAGTGAATCACCGCATGCACAACAAACTGATTATTGCCGATGGCGCGATTGCCGTGACCGGTGGCCGCAATATCAGCCGGGAATATTTTGATGCCAGTGATGACTTTCAGTTTACCGATGTAGATATTCTCTTTGCCGGTAATGCGGTCAAAAAAGCCAACGATAATTTCCGTGCTTTCTGGAACCATGAACTGAGTTTTAATCTGGTCCAGCTGATGGACCAGAACAGCAATAAATACCATCGTAATAGCTTGACCTTGCTGCGGGAAAAATATGCCAGCCAGCAACTGGATGAACAGGAAGTGCAACGCCGGATCAGTTTTGCCGAACAGCAGGTGGCGCAGTATTTAAAACAGCGTTCCTATCATTGGGCCAAAGCGCATTTTGTGGCCGACCCGCCAGAAAAAATCCAGGGCAAAGCCAAAGATGAAGAGATGATTTACCATCAGATGATCCAGATTATGGGCACGCCCGATCAGCATCTGGAACTGGTGTCTGCCTATTTTATTCCAACCCAACGTGGTACAGATTATATGAGCCGTCTGGCAGAAAACGGCATTGATATCCGGGTTTTGACCAACTCGTATATGGCCAATGATGTACCGATTGTGCATGCCTTCTATCAGCAATACCGGCCGCAGCTATTGGCCAGTGGTATTCGACTGTATGAATTCAAGCGTTATATTCAGCGCGAAGAACGCACCTGGTATGAAATTATTACCGGTAACGTGATTCCGGCCAAAGGCCGCAGTGCTTCCAGCCTGCATGCCAAATTCTTTGATATTGATGGCAAGGTGTTTATTGGCTCTTTTAATTTTGATCCGCGCTCGGCCTTTTTAAATACTGAAGTTGGGCTGGTCTTGGAATCTGATGAGCTTCAAGATGAAATTTCAGATTCATTGAATCAGTACCTGCCGCAAATTGCCTATGAACTAAGGTTGGATGAGAAAGGACATATTATCTGGCTGGATTATCAAAAAGATGGTTCAGTGATTCAGCACAAGGTTGATCCGGAAACCACCAGTTTCCAGCGTTTTGTGATGAATTTAATGACCCATGTCCCAATCGAGTGGATGATGTAATGACATCCACATTACAGTAAATATACATTGACCAAGATAATTGAATACGAGTTGCTCTATGGGTTTGCAGCAAACCGATACCCGGAGAGATTGTGTGATCTCTCACTTCGTATTTATCGCCAGAAGGTTTTACTCTCCTGCTACATTACTTTAAAATTCACGCTTTATTTTTCTTCTTTTTTTAGATCTCTCCCCATGCAATTTTTTGATTTAAGCCGTCAATTTAAATTAAGTGATATTCTCAGCCCGACTAAAACCCTGAATGAATTGGGCCAGCAAGAGTGGTTTCTGGCCAAAGTGCGGGTCGAACATGATTGCCTGTCCGACTCGGAGCAGCTTGAAGGTCAGGTAGTGTTGCAATCGAATGAGAATATTCAGCTGGAACTGGAATGGCTGATTCAGGACACCGGTTTTGAATTGCAGGTGTTGTTTAAGGGTGTAGAAACTGCGGCTGAACAGGAAACCTTGGTGATGGTCAAAGGTGCACAACTGGTGGATGATGCACAGCAACCGCTCTCAGCCCAAGCCCTCAGCTTATGGATTGATGGCACTTTATTACCGATGTTGCCGCAAATCCGCAAGGAAATTAAAGCCCGCCTGAATTTATGGGATTATGTGGAATACGGAGCTTAAGTCCTTTTATTCTGCTTTTACTGCTGAAACATGAAAAAAGAGCGAAGTTTTTCGCTCTTTTCTGAGCTGTGCTCGTCAGATTTCCTCTCGTTCTATTTTTAAATCCAATTTATGATGAATATGCAGTTGCGCTTTCACGCCTAACAATAGTTCTGGTCTTTATTATGCTGGTTTTAACTATAAAATGAGTATAAAAATGAACAAAAATATGGATGCTCAAACCTGGGGGCAAATACGACAAGTGGTTGCGCAGGCGCAGCGCGCCAGTATGCACTGCTCCATCGCCAGTGTGAGTCCAGAAGGTATCCCGAATATCACCCCGATTGGAACCTTATTTTTAAACGACAGCTCTCCCACCGGTTTCTTTTTTGATACCTACTCTGCCACGCTGCAACAGCATCTCAAACATAATGCGCAGGCCTGTATTCAGGCCGTAAACAGTAGCCGCGGGTTCTGGCTAAAATCAATGATGTCAGGTCAATTTCGCACTTATCCGGGTGTGCGTTTATATGCCAAGATTGGTGAGTTACGCCCGGCCACTGCCGAGGAAATGAATCAGGTACACCGCAGAATTGCGCCGTTAAAATGGACACGCGGCAGCAAGCTGATCTGGTCGGATTTCACCCAGGTTCGGGAGGTGCATATTCATGCGTTTAGATGGGTAGAATATCCATCAATGATGCCAAAGACATCCTCTCTTTTTTAAAGCAGGCCGACATCCTTAAACAGACCGCAATAAAGTTCAGCCTTTTTCTCCACCGCTAAGGGATAGGCGCGAGATGAAGATGGCATACGGTATAAATGCAGCTCTCGACCAGCAAAGATCGCCTGTGAAGATTGGCCAATTACCGGTTTCGGCGTGCCTTCCGGCATTGATTCCATCAAGGTATCAGTGGCTTTATCACCCGTGGTCATAATGTACTGGCACAGCGGCATTTGCTGGAGCAGCCGATTTAAATCGGTCGGGGTGTGAATATGCAGAAATTTATCTGAAGCATTGCCCTTTAAACGGCTGATCCGGTAGGCGGTATCAAACAGCGCAATACCGGTATCTTTTAAAAAGTTTTGAATCAGTTCGAGCTGAAAGTTTTTATTCGGCAGGTCTAAAAAATAGTTTTTATCCTGAAAAAAGCAGATACCAAAAATCCGCCACATATCATTCTGATAATTCGGATAATAAAATTCCATTTTCCAGCGATTTTTGGGCGGTGGAAAACTGCCCATCATCAGCAGTTTGGCATTGGAGGGTAAAAAAGGCTCAAAGGGATGGGTTTCAATTTCAAGATCATCAATCATAAGGCAGCAAACTCAATTCACTTTATTCATCTTAAGCCGTTGTTTAATTTTGAGTGTTACTTCTTTGCCCCATATTTGATAAATTTCTTTACTCGGATGAAAGCCATCTTCGGCCATTTCCAGTTGCATCTGCTGATATTGCGCAATGTCATATTCAATCCAGTCCATGTTTGGCTGTTTTTGAATAAATTTATGCAGTTCACGGTTCATCTGCTTGGCATATTGGCCAAACAGCCATGCCAGCGGATTCGGTAAAGCCGGGAAAAGCTGCATCGGTGGTACACCTGCTGCAAGGATGAGTTGTGACTGGAATTTAGCTGCAATCAGCTGATACAACTGCGCCTGCTTTTGAATCCAGATATCGGCCGGCATCAGTTTGGTGACATCATTCACCCCGACCGAGGTGACCACTACATCAAACTTTTCAGTGTTCAGCTGCTGAACGCTTTGAATGACCTGTCCCGTGGTATTGCCTGTTTTGGCATGCAGTTTCCAGCTGACCTGAAATTCGGAAGTGAGTCCGGCCAGAATCGCGCCGAGCAAGGCATCTTCCTGATGGCTGACGCCAACGCCAGCAGCAGCTGAATCACCCAGAATTAAAATGGATAAGGCTTGTCCCTGACCGCTCGTGCCTTCACGTTCGCCTTCTGGCTCTGCCAGTCTTAAGGTATTTTTCTTGACCCGGTGGCCTTGAATAATCAGGGCGGGAATTAACCCCAAGGTTACAAGCTTCAGAAACATCGCATTGTCGATCATCTTCAAAAAAATCGGGCCTATTTTAACCAAAATAAGCCCTCTATTTTTATCTTTCTCTTAAATATTTTTAAATTTTCAAATATTTAAAACAAACATTTAAAATAAAAAGTGAAAAGCGCCAAATGGAACTTTTCACTTGATATACATGTGGATTAACCGAGTTTATTGACCAATTTTAATGGTAAGACTTTCATGGCCAAGCCCAGCGGTAACCATGGCCATTTCGGCACATAGGCTTTTACCGGTGCTTTTTCAATTTCTGCGGCCAGTAAACGTGAACCGGTTTGCTCATCCACTTCAAATGGTAATTTTTTCGCGCCTTCGTTAATTTCGGTACGGATATATCCCGGGAAAATGGTGGTAACTTTAATTGGCGTATCAATCAGCTCGGCACGGATGCCTTCGGCCAGATGTGCTACGCCAGCTTTACTGGCACCATACGCCGTCAGATGTTTTGGCATACCACGCATTGCACTCATGGAAGAAATCATCACCAGATGACCAGAATTTTGGGCACGGAAAATTTCTACCGCAGCTTCACATTGTGCCAGCGCTGAAATAAAGTTGGTTTCAACCGTGGTGCGGTTAATCGCAAAGTTGCCTTTGCCGATCCGGCGGCCTTCACCAACCCCGGCATTGACAATAATCCGGTCAATTGTGCCGAGCTCTTCTTTAAAGGCACGGAACACCTCAAATACCTGATCATAATTGGTGACATCTAAGGTTTTTGCGGCCACGCTCACGCCGTACTTGCTTTCCAGTTCCTGTTTTAAGCTTTCCAGACGTTCCATACGACGCGCACAAATGGCCAGGTTATAGCCTTTTTGCGCAAATTCGCGGGCCATACCGGCACCAATGCCGGAACTTGCGCCGGTAATTAAAATTGTTTTGGTCATCTGTCTATTCCTTGATTAAATCCAGGTTAATAATTCTGGATGTTGTGCTTTTATAAAATGATGTTCATTCAGACTTAACAGTTGTGGCTCATTACCAACCAGACGCAAAGTGGTCATGCTGGTATTGGCGATGGCCCAGTTCAGTGCAAAGGTCCGGTTAGGATTCAGTTCCAGAATTTTTCCAGCAGCAACCGAAATGACGCCGCCCGAAGTAAACACAATCGCGTAACGCGGTTTGGTTTGGGCCAGTTCATCACACAGGTTTTGCAAGGCGGTTTCGACTCGAGCCTTGAAATGCGGCCAGGATTCTTCATATTCATGGTGATATTCACCGCCAGTCCAGCGTTCAATGGCACCTTCAAAAATTTTTGCCAGATACGCCCGCGGATTAAGCTCTTTGGCTACATCGGCCTTTAATAAATGCGGTTCATTAAAACGCGGTTCGTATTGGGCAAACACCTGCTGATGGTTAAACTCGTTCCAGTCCGGATTGGTGACCAGATGAGCTTCAGGGAAACATTCGGCCAGAGCGATCTGTGCAGTCTGCTGATGGCGCTGCATGGAACCAGCCACCACATAGGGTTCTTCTTTTAAGATATTGTCAAAATACTGACCCAGCAGTTTGGCCTGCAATTCCCCATTCGGCGAAAGCTGGTCATAGCTTTCTGCACCAAACGAAGCCTGACCATGACGGATTAAATAAATAGTCGTCATTTCGGCAGCAGCTCCTTAAATTTGGCCATATATTTTTGTGCCAGCTCATTGGCTTCAATTTTTTGCAGCCCAATCAGTTTTAAGGCGCGGATGTGCAAGGCATGAATCACAATCCAGAAATCTTTAAAAGCCGGATTATTGGTCTGTTTATGATAATAACGGTAGTAAATCTGCTGGGCGATCACCGCCAGACGGAAAATCCCGAACACTTCATAGAAGGTCCAGTTTTCCGGTTGCAGGCCGGTTTTTTCCAGATAGTAATCGACCACCTGTTTACGGGTGAACATGCCTTTTAAATGGGTCGGCTGACGGCGGGTGGCTTTAAAAATCTGGTTATCGGTTTCTTCTACCCAGTAGGCCAAAGCGGAACCAAGATCCATCAGCGGATCGCCCAGAGTTGCCATTTCCCAGTCCAGCACGCCAATCACTTCGGTTGGATGCTGCGGATTTAAAATCACATTATCAAAACGCCAGTCATTGTGAATAATGCAGGTGGTGGAATCTGCCGGAATATTCTCGTGCAGCCATTTACGTACATATTTAAATGACGGCACATTCAGGGTTTTGGCTTTTTCATAACGGCTGTCCCAGCCTTCCACCTGACGACGGCAATAGCCCTCACCTTTACCGAGTTTTTCCAGTTCAGTGCCCTGATACGGCACCTGATGCAGCTCGATTAATTTATCAATCACATTAATGCACAGTTCCTGAACCTGGTTTTCATCAAAGTTCAGTTCTGGCGGCAGTTTGGCCCGCGGGATAATGCCTTCCACGCGCTGCATGATATAAAAATCACAGCCAATCACAGATTCATCCTGACACAGCGCCACCATCTGCGGTAATACCGGATAATACGGTGCCAGATTTTTTTGTACATGATATTCACGCGCCATGTCATGCGCAGATTTGGCTTTGGTGCCTTTAGGTGGGCGACGTAAAATTAAATCGGCATTGCGATAGTTCAGACGATAGGTCCAGTTAGAGGCACCGCCTGAATATTGGGTCACTTCAACGGGTTCCTGAACATCAACCCCTTGCGCCTTTAACCACTGGCTTACCGCCTGAATATCCAGTTCCTCGCCTTCACGAACCTGACCGCCAACATCAATCACTGACATGTTATTTTCCTGATTTTTCACTTTTTTAGGTCTTGCCCTATTAGAGCATTTTCAGCTGTAAAGACCCACACTGTTTCTGGTGTTTTGCCACTTATTTTTTACGACGGGTACTGTAGCCACGTTTGGCCAGTTCCAGTTTGGCAATCATGCCTTTATGCACTTCATCGGGACCATCGGCCAAACGTAAGGCACGCGCCTGGGCAAAGAAACCGGTCAATGGCGTATCGCGGGACAGCCCGGCACCGCCGTGGATTTGCATGGCCATATCCACCACTTTTTCCAGCACGCTTGGCGCCACCACTTTAATGGCAGAAATTTCTGTGAGCGCAGCCATATTGCCTAAAGTATCCATTTTATAGGCGGCATAGAGCGTTAACAGGCGTGCCTGATCAATTGCCACACGCGCTTCGGCCACACGCTCCAAATTGCCACCGAGTTTCAGGATTTCCTTGCCAAAGGCAGTCCGGTTCATGCCGCGGTCAATCATCAGTTCCAGTGATTTTTCTGCCGCACCGATACAACGCATACAGTGATGAATACGGCCGGGTCCTAAACGGCCCTGGGCAATTTCAAAACCTTGGCCGGCACCGCCAATAAAATTGGCCACTGGCACGCGGACATTGTCAAAGCTGACTTCACCATGGCCATGCGGCGCATCATAATCGCCAAACACCGGTAACATACGTTCAATTTTCACCCCTGCAGTATCGACCGGGACCAGCACCATCGAATGTTGATGATGACGGTCTTTGCTTTCGTCCGGGGTATGCGCCATAAAAATAATGATTTTGGCATTCGGATCACCCAGACCCGATGACCACCATTTACGCCCGTTCAGGACAATCTCATCGCCTTCTACCACCGCCGTAGCCTGCATATTGGTCGCATCAGAAGAGGCGACTGCCGGTTCAGTCATACAAAACACCGAGCGGATTTTACCTTCGAGCAGTGGCATCAGCCATTGCTGTTTTTGCTGTTCTGAACCATAACGCCATAACACTTCCATGTTGCCGCTATCTGGCGCGTTACAGTTAAATACGGTCGGGGCAATCAGGCTACAGCCAGACAGTTCGGCAATATGTGCATATTCCTGTACTGACAGGCCCTGTCCCAATTCAAGACAAGGCAAAAACATATTCCACAGTCCAGCGGCTTTGGCCTTGGCTTTTAAACTTTCTAATTGAGCCGGCCACTGCCATTGCGTCCAGTCACCGCCCTGATTCAGTTCATGCACCTGCTGCCAAAAGTCGGCTTCAATTGGTTCAATTTCTGTTTGAATAAACTGTTGGGTTCTTTCGAGATAATCCTGTGCGCGTGCTGACAATTCAAACATGACTGTAGCTTCCTCAATCTGTTGTTATATTGGCTTTACAACACCTTAACCTAAAAATTATTATGCATGAAATGATTTTATTGAATTAAGCACTATGCACAATATTCATAATAATAGCCCAATGGATCTGGGTACTTTTCATCGTATTGATATTAATTTATACCCGCTGTTTATTGCGATTTTTGAACAAAAAAATATTTCCAAAGCGGCGCAGCTCTTATGTATCAGCCAGTCGGCGACCAGTCACGCTTTACAAAGGCTTAGGTTACAGTTACAGGATGATCTGTTTATTCGCACCGGCCATCAGATGTTACCAACGCCGTTTGCCGAGCAGATTTATCCGACTATTAAAACTGCGCTGCTGTCTATTCAGCATATTGCCCGGCAAAAACAGCAGTTTGAACCGGCGATGGTACATACCCTGAAAATTGCCATACATGATGAAATTGAACCGATTATTTTTCCCAAACTGGTGCAGCACTTTCAGCAGCTGAACTTGGAGATTCAGTTTTTAAGCAGCAAGCTGGACCGTAAAACCATGATTAATGATCTGGCCACCCAGCAAATTGATTTTGTGATTGATCTGGAACACAAGCTGGGCGATAAAATCCAGTTTCAGGCGCTGGTCCAAGACCGTTTCGTGGTTTGTAGCCAGCGTTCATCCATAGATAAAGAATTATATTTGTCTGCGCCGCATATTGGTGTTTCTTCACGCCGTAGTGGTCTGCTGCTGGAAGATATTTATTTAAAGCGCAATCAGCTGTCTCGAACCCTATTATTACGCTGTCAGCATTATTCCACTGCCCTGCAAATTCTGGCGCAGCATGACACCGCGATACTGACTATTCCGGAAAGTATTTTGCGACATTTACATATTGACCCGAAGCTGCATATTTTTGAATCGCCTGTCGACCTGCCGCAAATTGATTTGGGGATGTTCTGGTATAAGGAGATGCAGGAGAATGCACGTCATGCATTTTTAAGAGCGGAGATTTCTAAAATTTTTGCTTAGGCTATTTCAGTAGATTAATCTTAATTATGCTTAGGCTATTTTAAATGAGGTCAGAAAATTTACTTAGGCTATTTAGATCACTCAAATTCAAGGCGCTTTATCTTCATTAAATTTCAAACATCGCTCAAGCCCTTGCCAGATCAGGCGTTGCAGCGTAGCTGATTTGTTAAAAACTAGCTAATTGGCGATTTAATCGACCGGCGAATTGCGCCATTTCTTTTACACTAGCACTTTTATTTTTCACGGTTTACAGCTGGCTGGTCTGTTCAGCTGAATTGAAAGCGTCTATGTTGACTGAACTCTCCCCTTTCTGGCTGCTGGCATTGGCCGCTGGATGCTGTCTTGTTGCGTTTATGCTGTTGGGTAAGATTTCCCGCTTTGTGCAGCAACTGTTTCGACCTTTTAAAAAAGGCAAAACCTATTGGGCGCGGGTCACTGCGGTCAGCGATGGCGATACCCTCACCCTGTACCGTTTTAATTTAAGACGTTCAGAAACCCGCATCCGCTTTGCCTATATTGATGCGCCAGAATCGAGTCAAAGTTATGGTCCGGAAACCCGGCGTCTGGTGAAAACCATGCTGCATCAGAAGGTGGTGCGAGTCAAAATTACCGATATTGATCGCTATGGCCGCCATGTCGGGGTGATTTATCGCTACCGTAAAAATGTCAATGAAGAACTGGTCAAACGTGGCGCCGCCTGGGTCTATGAAGATTATATTCGTGATCGCAAGCAGCTGGCGCATATGCGTGCCTTACAGACTCAGGCCAGAGCACGGAAAAAAGGCCTCTGGAAAAGTAGCCGCCCGGTGCGGCCAAGTGTCTATCGCAAACAGAACCGTAAATAAAATGCTCAGGCGGATTTTTAAAGTCCGAAGATGATTCAGCTTAATAAGCCCATTGCACCAGCAAACGAAAAGCCCCGGCAATCAGCGCCAAAGCCACAAAGCCGGCCAGCCAGAGACCAATAAACCACAGCAGCTGTGTACGTTTCATTGCGGCTCCTTGATGACTAAGGGAATAACTGACCTATAATGATGTGCTTCATGTCGATTTTCTTTAATGATAGCCATCATCCCCCACCCGGACTTTATGGCGAAAAATCCAATAGGACATCGCGCTATAACCTAGAATAATCGGAATTAAAACTAGCGCGCCAATGAGGGTAAAACGCTGACTGCTTTCCGGCGCAGCCGCCTGCCAGAAGCTGACCGAGGGCGGAATAATATAAGGCCATAAACTGATTAAAAAGCCGCTATAGGCCAGAAATACCAAGGCCAGCGTATACAAAAACGGCCGAAACTGTTGCCGCTGCCGGCAGGCTTTTAAAGCCAGATAAGTAAAGGTCAGTACCAGTATTGGCACCGGAGAGAAATACAGTAACTGCGGCAGATTAAACCAGCGCTCGGCAATGTGCGGCTGGGTTATCGGGGTATAAATACTGACGGCTGCTAAAACAATCAATAGGCCGATCAGCATCTTCGGCATTAAACGGTACATGCGTTGCTGTAGTGCCTGATCGGTTTTAAAAATGAGCCAGCCACAGCCCAGAGTGGCGTATAGCATCACCACGCCTACACCGGTAAACAGGCTAAACGGCGTTAACCAGTCCAAGCCATGGCCCGCATATACCCCCTGCTCGGTACGAATACCCTGAATATAAGCGCCCAAAATCACACCTTGTAAAAAGCTGCTCAAAACAGAGCCACCAATAAAGGCTTTATCCCACCAATGTTTGCTGCTGTTGGCCTTAAAACGGAACTCAAAGGCAACACCGCGAAAAATTAAGGCAATCACCATTAAAATGACCGGTAAATACAGGGCTGAAAGCACCGTGGCATAGGCCAAGGGAAAAGCAGCAAACAGGCTAGCGCCTCCCAGCACCATCCAGGTTTCATTGCCATCCCAAATTGGCGCGACGGTATTCATCATCACATCCCGCTCTGCCTGTTCGGGAAAAAATGGAAATAAAATCCCGATACCCAAATCAAAGCCATCTAACACCACATACATCAGCACCGCGAAGGCAATAATCCCGATCCACAGCAAAGATAAATCTATCATGGATCCTGCTCCTGTTTGGGGCGCTCGGCGGGCGGGTTAAGCCGCTCGGTGACACTGCTTAACGGCCGTCTGGAGGCTTGAGTAAGCTCAGCATCAGAGGCTGATGATGGCGCTGAATGAATCAGTTCCGGCCCTTTGTGCATCAGTCTGAGCATGTAATAAATGCCCATCCCAAACACCACAAAATACACCAGTACAAAAATCATCAAACTCAGGCCAACCTGCTCTGCAGACACCGGCGATAAGGCATCTTCGGTACGTAACACCCCATAGACCACCCACGGCTGGCGGCCGACTTCTGTGGTAAACCAGCCGGCCAATAAGGCAATAAAACCAGAGGGCCCCATCCACAGGGCAAAACGCTGAAAACGACGATGTTCATATAAACGCTGTCGTTTACGTAGCCACAATCCCCATAGCGCCAGAATCAGCATCAGCACGCCTAAGCCGACCATAATCCGGAAACTCCAGAACACAATGGTCGAATTGGGCCGATCTTCCGGGGCAAATTCTTTTAAACCGGTCACGGTGCCATCTAGCGAATGGGTCAGAATTACGCTGCCCAAGTTGGGAATCGCCAGCACATATTTGGTTTCTTCGGCCTGCATATCTGGAATACCAAACAGATACAGCGGCATGCCTTTCTCATGATTGGTATCCCAATGCCCTTCCATCGCTGCCAGTTTGGCTGGTTGATGTTGCAGGGTATTCAAGCCATGTAAATCGCCCACCAGCACCTGTAAGGGAGTTAAGATCAGCATCAGCCACAGGGCCATCGAAAACGAGGTTTTTACCAGTGCATCCCGACGGCCTTTAAGTAAATGCCAGGCAGCCGTGGCAGCCACCAGCAAAGCAGAGACCAAAAAGGCGGCAATAGCCATATGCGCCAGCCGATACAGGAATGACGGATTAAAGACAATGGCCCACCAGTCCTGTGGCACCAGAATGCCATTTTCGATGCTGAAACCTTGCGGAGTTTGCATCCAGCTATTGGCTGATAAAATCCAGAACATGGAAATACAGGTGCCAATTGCGACCATTAAAGTCGAGAAAAAATGCGCTTTGGGTCCTACCCGTCCCCAGCCAAACAGCATAATGCCAAGAAAACCCGCTTCCAAAAAGAAAGCGGTGAGCACTTCATAGGCCAATAATGGTCCGGTGACACTGCCGGCGATACGGGAAAATTCACTCCAGTTGGTGCCAAACTGATAGCTCATGACAATGCCAGAAACCACCCCCATGGCAAAGGCGACCGCAAAAATCTTGACCCAGAATTTAAACAGGTCCTGATAAATCGGATTACGACTGCGTAACCAGCGCCATTCCAGAATCGCCAGAAAACTGGCCAGACCAATGGAAATGGCCGGAAAAATGATATGAAATGAAACTGTAAAAGCAAACTGAATCCGGGCCAGTTCCAGCGCGGTAAAACCGAGGGTCATCATGCCACCTTTCAAAAGGTCGAGCTGCGCTCAGGGTGTAGAGTTTTAAATATAGCGTTTTGAATTTTTCTCATCGCGCTTCAGCATAGGACAAAGTTGTATAGGCCTTGTGTAGGCTTTTGATCAAGAATCTTTAAGCGAGTAATTTCTGCAACTGATGAGTTTTTTTGGAAGATAGAAGCGCTGATTTTTTATTCTTGCGGTTTATCAGCTGGATAGACAGGACTGGATGAGAGGAATTTTTGTAGTTCAGTTGATTGACCTTAACGCTGCTTAACAAATCTATAGCAATACACGTTGCCCCCTCATCTTTTATCATCTGTTTTTTTGAATCCTTCGCTGGCTTCCCTACTTGAAAAAAATTCCGAACAGGCGTACATTGACTTTGTTTTAGTTACCCTGGTTAACTATTTTTTTTATGCCAAGCTCTCCCTTAAAATTTCGTACCGCCTTATTACGCTGCGCACGTCTGTTCAGCGATGAAGTTAATACTCTGTTATTGCCGCATCAGCTTAATTATTCCTTGTGGCAGGTGTTATATGTCATTCATTTAAAACAGCAATGTACCCAGGTAGATATTGCCGCCTATTTAAAGGTGTCCAAACCGAGCATCACCAAACGTATTCGGGTGTTGCTGGACTTGGGTTTAATCCATCAGCTTGAAAGTAGGGATAAACGGCAGAAATGCCTGACTTTTAGCTCTCACGGGCAGGAACTTTTCAAGCATTGTTCAAGCCAGATTGATCAGTTTGAACAGCAGCTGCTGCAGTCTTTTGCAGTTGCGGACATCGCCCATACCCGCGAGATCCTTAATCAGCTGAGTGAACAGTTACAACCGACCCTACAAGGTGAAGACAAATGAGTTCAGCACAAGCACCGCTATGGACCAGAAACTTTATCCTGGTCGGCCTGATCAATTTTCAACTGGTACTGATTTTTTATCTATTGGTGATTGTGATTGTCGGTTATGCCGTGGCGGAATTAAATGCCAGCATTGCCGAAGCCGGTTTAATTTCAGGACTGTTTATTGTCGGTACCTTATTTGGCCGTCTGCTGATTGGCAAATGCCTACAGCGTTTCGGTTATCGTAGCACCCTGCTTTTTGGGCTGGCCGGTTTCTTGCTGCTTTCCTTAGGCTATTTTATAGAGATGGGGGTGACTGCCCTGCTCGGCATCCGTTTTATTCATGGCTTTATGATGGGAGTCGCCTCTACCGTACTCGGCACAGTCATCGCACAAACTCTGCCGCCCACCCGCCGTGGTGAAGGTATTGGCTATTACAGCATGAGCAGCACCCTGGGTACGGCGATTGGTCCTTTTGTCGCGATCTGGATGATGCTGCACACCAGTTATCAGACGATTTTTAGCTTATCCAGTGTCTTGGCGCTGGGCTGTCTGGTGGTGGCCTGTTTTATCCGGATGCCGAACCTGGCGCAGCCTAAACCTGCAGCCACCGCGACAGCAGGTAAAAGCTTTGGCTTCTGGACCCAATATCTGGAAAAGAATGCACTGCCGATTTCCCTGATTATGCTGTTTGCTTCTATCTGCTATTCCGGCGTGCTGTCATTTATTAACTTTTACGCCAAAGAAATTGATCTGGTTGAGGCCGCATCCTTATTCTTTTTAATGTATGCCATCGCCATTTTGTTTTCGCGTCCATTTACCGGGCGGCTTATGGATCGTAAAGGTGAAAATATCATTATGTATCCGGCCTTTATTGTAATGGCGATTGCCCTGTTTCTGCTGAGTCAGGCGCATAACTCCAGTATGCTGCTGCTTTGCGCCGGCTTGCTTGGTCTGGGCTATGGCAATATTCAATCAGTCTGTCAGACCATTGCGGTCAAAAGTACCTCACTGGAACGTATGGGACTGGCGACCTCGACCTATTTTATCTGTCTGGACGCCGGGCTGGGCTTCGGGCCGTATTTGATCGGAATCGCGCTGAAATCGGTTAGTTATGCGCAAATGTATTTCTATAGTGCCCTCGCCGCGCTGCTGTGTTTAGGTCTGTATTATCTGCTACATGGTCGTCATGCCCAGCTGGTACAGCCACAGTTATCACGCTAACGAAAGCAACACGCTTAAAACCGCCGGCCAAAGCGCTGGCGGTATTCCATTGGGGTCAGGCCGGTTTTCTTGCGAAATAAACGCCGGAATGAGCTCGGATCTTCATAGCCCACCATTTGCATAATCTGGTCAATCGGCTGCTCGGTTTCTTCCAGCCGTTTTTGCGCAGCTTCAATACGAATAGCCTGCACATACTGATTCGGCGCCACATCTAACACTGCTTTAAAACGGCGAATGAGCGTGCGCGGGCTGATATTAAAGCGCGCCGCCACATCTTCCATATTCAAGTTTTCACTAAAATGCTGCTCCAGCCAATGCTGGATTTCTTTTACCAAACCATCCTGATGTGGCTTGCTCATACGCATCAAGGAATAGGACAACTGGTTGTCACGGCGAAAATCCAGCACAAAGGATTTGGCCGTCTGAATGGCAATTTCAAAGCCATAAAAGCGTTCAATTAAATGCAGGCCCAAATCGAACCAGGCCAACCCGCCACCGGCACAATAGACATGATCGGACTGGGTAATCAGGCGATCCGCCTGTAAATGGACTTCTGGATAGCGCTGCTGGAACAGATCTTTAAAACCCCAATGCGTGGTGGCGCTGCGGCCCTTTAAAATTCCGGCTTCTGCCAGAAAAAAATTCCCGGTACAGTTTCCGGCAATCAGGCATTGGGCTTGATCGGCCTGTTGCAGAACATTCATGAGCAACTGATTTTTTTCCAGAATCTGCTCGATGGAACCGGCCAAAGTCGGAATCACCAGCAAATCGGCCTGCTGGATTTCACTATAGGCCAGATGCGCCTCAATGCGTAAACCATTACTGCATTGCACCGTTTTTCCCTGTGGCGAGGCAATCTGCACCTGAAACAAACGCTGGATGTCCTGTTTCTGAATCCGGTTCCAGCTAATGCCGGCCAGACTGAATAAATCGGCCACACCGGTTATGGCCGAAGCCAGTGCACCATCATAGGCCAGAATAAAAACCCGCTTCATGCTTTCTTCCCAAATGTCGTTTTTAGCTCCTTGAGTGTCATTATTGACAATTTATCTGCCAATACAAGTCTTGTTAAGCTAAGAGCAATCAATAAAAACAGGTAACGGCATCCCATGACCGCACTCATCAATCAAAAAGATCTGGATTTTTTACTCTATCAGGTATTTTCAGCCGAACAGCTGACCCAGCTGGAACGTTATCAGGAACATGACAAAGCCACCTTCGACAGTATTTTAGATACGGCGCGCGGCATTGCAGCAGACTATTTTGCCCCGCACAATGCCAAAGGCGATGCGCAAGAACCGCATTTTGATGGTACACAGGTACATACCATTGCCGAAGTGAAACAGGCCTGGCAACAGTTTGCCCAGGCCGGTCTGTTATGTGCCCAGCATGATTATGATCAGGGCGGTATGCAGCTTCCCACACTGATTAATATGGCTGCCAATGCCTATTTTATGTCGGCCAATCCTGCCACCGTGGCTTATTCATTTTTAACCGCCGCCGCAGCGAATCTGATTCAGGCCTTCGGTACCGAGCAGCAGAAACAGACCTTTGTCCCGTCGATGTTCAATGGCCGCTTTTCCGGCACCATGGCCATGACCGAGCCGAATGTCGGTTCCTCTCTGGGTGATCTGACCACCAAAGCCATTCCACAAGCTGATGGCAGCTACAAAATTAAAGGCCAGAAAATGTTTATTTCTGGGGGTGATCAGGACATTACTGAAAATATTGTGCATCTGGTGCTGGCGCGGATTCAGGATGCGCCACAAGGTATCAAAGGCATTTCCCTGTTTATTGTGCCGAAATTCCTGACCAATGAAGATGGCACGCTGGGTGAACGCAATGATGTCAAACTGGCTGGCCTGTTACATAAAATGGGCTATCGCGGGACAACATCGACTGTGCTGAATTTTGGTGAAAATAACCAATGCTTAGGCTATTTGATTGGTGAAGCTGGTCAGGGCCTGAAATATATGTTCAAAATGATGAACGAGGCGCGTGTCGGTGTTGGGCTGGGCGCCGCAATGATTGGTTATCGCGGTTATTTGGAATCGCTGGAATATGCCAGAAACCGTCCGCAAGGCCGACTGGCCAGTGAAAAAAATAGCGACAGCAAACCGGTCAATATTATTGAACATAGCGATGTGAAACGGATGTTGTTAGCGCAAAAGGCCTATGTAGAAGGAGCTTTGGCATTGTGCCTGTTTGCCGCGCGACTGATTGATGAACATCAGGCGGGTGGCTCGGAAGATAGCGCCATTCTGCTCGACCTGATCACGCCTGTGGTCAAATCCTTCCCGTCTGCCTATGGTCCGAAAGCCAATGATCTAGCAATTCAGGTACTTGGCGGTGCCGGCTATACCCGTGATTATCCGGTAGAACAGTATTATCGGGATAATCGCTTAAATCCGATTCATGAAGGCACTTTTGGTATTCAGTCACTGGATTTACTCGGGCGTAAATTATGGCAGCACAATGGCAAAGGCTTAAATCTGCTGATGCAACGCATCAACACCACGCTGGAACAGATTCAGCATCCGGCCATTCTGGATCTGTCTAGCAAATTCTGCAAACATCTGGCTACGGTACAAAGCACCACACAAAAACTGGGACAGGCGCTTATGCAAGGTCAAACCAATGAGGCTTTGGCCAATTCTGCCCTGTATTTAGATATGATGGCTAAAGTGATTATTTCCTGGTTATGGCTGGATATGGCCAACAAGGCGCAACAGCAGTTTGGCCAGTCTGAGTTGGCAGAAGATCAGCAATTTTTAGCAGGCAAGTTGCAAGCGGCGCGCTATTTCATTCGCTGGGAATTACCGGAAATTGAACATCAGGCCAAATTACTCAGTGAATTTGATGATACTTGCCTGTCGATGCACAGCGACTGGTTTTAAAACCGGATAATGGAAAGCAGGTTTTAAATATCTACCTCCTAAAGAAAATCCCCATGTAGTTTATTACAGGGGGATTTTTTATATACTTCTAGAATGCAGATGCCGTTTAGAATTGTGCATTCAAGACATTGGCCGCCACTTTACCCTGCCACAATTCACGTAGGGTCGGTAAATAGAATTTTTCACCCAGCTCGACCAGTTCTGCATCAATTTGCGCATGAACTTCATGTATAAACAGATAGTCCAGCTCTACCGTCGCCAATTGGCTTTGTGATTTTTTATAGTCCTGACGTTTTTGCTGTGCTTGCTTCACCAAACGGTCTGCAAAAGCGCGATCTTTATATTTCGCAATAGCATTTAAACGCAGCTCAATCAGGCCCCAACCACTGAGCAGCAATTTAAACAGTTCCAGATCTGCCGTGGTTGATTCCCAGGTCATGTCTTCCAGGTTTTCATTTTCAGGCAGCACCGGCAGCAGCAGCTCCATCACACTTGGGAAAATTTTCTTAAAATTTAAAATAAATTTAACAGGATGCTCACCCGGATAATCGGTAAATTGCACCTTTTTCTGAACATCCGTTAAATAGATATCAAGCATTGAAAATTTTCCTAGATAGATTGCTGTTTTACAAAGCTTTATTTCTTAGCTTGTAAAACTGTAATAAAAAACGAATCGCATTTTAGCAATTATGACATCTTATTCAATGTTATTTAAGCCATGCGTCTACATGAGGACGGCTTTAGCTCTAAAATTCTTCAATCTGAAAAGATGGCTTTAAACGGTTCGACGGCTTGTAATTCTTTTTAAGAACATTGATTCAAGGTTAATGGATGGTTCTTTTCTTTATTGGGTTCTTGAGTTTGAATCTTATATTAATCAACATCTAGTTAGTAGTTCAATAAGCACGAACGCTCCAAATTAAAATGACACGCTGTTTTGCCTTCAATGCACTCTCCTCTATTATGCTGAGATATCTCATACTTAAAGAATAACGATGCTTTTTCTTATTGCGATCCTATTTTTAGTTTTTATTCTCTATTACTACAGGCTTGATCAGGCCAGCGCGACGAGCAGCGAGTTTGTGTTCTACCTTTGCCTTTCCTTAATCATCCTCTGCATCGTGAACGCTTGGCGTGTGTTGACTTAAGTAGCAAGTAAGTATTAAAAAAACCTTCTCATCTCCCAGCGATCACAACACTGCGTATAGCGTGACCCTCTAGTTATACCTATATTTTTTCCTTTCACAAGCGGTTCATAGTACAGGTATATCATCACGGGATTAAAAAAATTAATGTGAGATGTATCGTGAAATACGGAATTTTAATTGTTCTACTGTTAAGCTGTGTAGTCAGCAGTGGCCTGAGTTTCTGGGTTGGATTCAAGGCAGATGATTCATTATTATTGATCATTGGCGGACTGCTTGTTTTTGCATCAATCTTGATTGCCCTTGAAATTAAAAAAGTCAAAAAAGATCCGTTCTAAGCCAAGCCGGTAATTTTTCTATACTCTATGGATGCGGGTATAGCGCCTATTCACGCTCTTTTAGACAATCCTTACAGCGCCGAATTTCTTCATCATTACCCGTGTATTCGACTTCAGTTGCGCCATGAAAGCTAAACAGACAAAGAAGGAACTGGATCATAATATTCTACTCTTAATAATCTGCCTCCTGTTCTGGAGGACGGCGTTGGGAGAAAATCAGAAGTTAGCCCTGATACAAATTTTATATAAATAGAAATTTTACAAGTTGTCATAATATGACATTCATAAAAATTAACATTCATTTAAATTATCTCATTTCGATAATCTAAATAAAAAATTACCCACTAAACCCAAAAGTTCTGAATAACGACTTTGTGGATGCTTTCATCGAAATCCAGATTAGACAGACTTAAGTTTTTGTTCTTAATATTGATATAACAATAACTTGCTGCAAGTCCTACACCAATCAAAGCTAATAGTTTCATTGCTCACCTCACCTATTGGAAGATCAGGATTTAAACTATCATTCAAATTTGTAGCTTTCACATTCAATTTTGATCATTTTTTGTACAGATTGTAATTTCCGGAGCAATGTATAAAGCCATAAAAAAGCCCACCAGTGGGTTGAGCTTTTTAGGTCTTGACCAAGAGAAAGAAGCAATAGGGATGAGCGCTGTTAATACTCTTGATCTAAACCATTGCTACACGTTTCATTCTCTTCTTCATCGAGCAGGTAGTCGATTTCAGTCACCTCATGCAGGCCAAATAAAGTGAATAGAAGATGGAGCATAATTTTCTCCTCAAAAAAAATGCCTCCCTAGAGGAGGAGGCAGTAAAAAAAGAAAGAAACTACAGCGATAGATTCTGCTGGAAATTATATATAAATTTATAATTTATATATTTGCATAATATTACATATTTTATGCCAAAAATTAGCCAACCCAAGCCGTTTTAAATGAATTATTAATAGAAAATTATTATAATTTTAAGAGGCTTTGTTGCATAAATATGTAAGCATCTGATTTAAATAAATTTAATTTTGGATCAAAAAATAATCAAAACTTTTAAAATCATATAGTTATGAAATCTTTGTGCAACAAAGCCATTTCAAAATATTGATGATGAAACAGAAACCTTAAAGAAACTTAAATCTATTATTCCCAAGTTGAAGCAAATCAATCTTGAAAAAGAACGTTATCGGCTTTTAATGAATTCGTACCTTAGAATTGGATATATTGAGAAAGCCTATACATTAACAGAAGAAATTTTGGCTCAAAACAAACAACCTAACATAAAAAACTTTCAATGTATGTTAATGGAAACACTAAATAAGCCTTCTTCTTTAATTAAAGATTGCTACTCAGCTGCTGCATCTCTTTATCAACATGAATTAAATAAATTAGATTCATCTGCCCCGAACTACACACAAATATTATGGGGATTTAACGTAAATATATTTCATGCAGGGCATATTGAATACCGATACCAGCTTAAAAAAATTGTGGATCATCAAAAAAATGAAACAGATCAACAATTTTATAAAACCTTATTTGATTTAGAGACCAATGCCGACCTGCGTCAAGAATTATTATATTCAATTGCTTCTCGCATATAATTCAATAGCTCGCTTCTCCTCAATATTCAGATTAAGCATCTTCAAGAGGCCTAACCTGAATATCTAATGTCTCCATCTCAATACATCAAGCAGTCCACCTACCAATGTATTCAAGGAAAATATTCACATCATCCCACCCTTAAAGATGCATGGTCACACCCAGCTGAAAAGCGCGGCCCGATAACGGCGCAATATATTTCAGGGGCGAATTATGTGGACGTGCCTCTTCATCCAGCAGGTTTGATCCATTCATAAACAGGTCAAAACTGGCATTTTTTAAAGTTACTTTTTTACGAATATCCAGATCCATCAGGTTATATGCCGGCAGTGGCACTTCCTCTGACACATTTTTCCCCAAATATCGCGGTTGATCATAATAAATACTTGCCAGACGCGCTGACCAATCGGCGCGTGTCCATTCAATGTGGGCACCATAACGATTGGTCGGCATATTCGGCAAATACATGCCATCATTACTTAAACGCAAACTTTCCGGATTAGTGGCCTTATTTTTAACCAGATCGGCAAAACCACCGACCTGTACCTCACCAAAATGGTCTAAATCAAAAGTGTAGTTCATATCCACCTCAAAACCATTCACTTTAGTATCGGTTTGCTTCCAGTACTTCAGCGGTAAACGGTTTCTCATGGATGAACCGGAATGCGACAAATAAAAATAATCTTCAAAATCCATTTGATATAAAGCTACAGCGATATTCGCAGCATCCCAGTTCACATGCGTGATTAATTCCAGCCCCTGCATTTTTTCTTTGTTCAATGCCTGATTGCCTTCCTCCTGCGTCATAACCGAATAATGCGGATTGCTGGCATACAGTTCATTAATTTCAGGAGCCCGTTCTGACTTGGAATATTGCAGTCTAAAGTCCAGATAATTGGTCGCTTTAAAATTCGAACCGACATAAAAACTATTTAGAGCAAAAGATTTATTTTGTAGGGTGCTATTGGCCGCATTACGCGCCAGTTTAAAACTCTGATCCTGAATCTCATGCTGAACGTTCTCATGGCGATAACCGGCATCCACAGAAAAATGCTCCCAATCCAATTTTTCCTGGATAAATACCGCCTGAGTCGTGGTTTTGACATTAGGAAGATAGCGCTGTGTTCCTGAACCGTTAACATCACGCACATTCAAAGCAGTGCCAATTTCGCCACTCAAATTTTTATAGGGCATCTGCTTTAGTACCAGTTCGGCAGCATGGCTATTAAATTGATATTCATTGGCTTTGCTTGCACCAATATATTCACCCGAGCGATTGGATAATTTTGATGCCTGAATTTGGAGATGATCAAGCAAAGGCAGTGGGTCTTTGAATAACGCATCAACCGCAAAACGGTTCTGTTTAATCTGCACCGTAACCGGCAAACTATCTTCATAAGCACTCTGGAAAGATTTATTCTCCATTGAGAAACCCGGCACACCATAATCACTGGTTTTATAATCGGCACTAATTCCGATATAGCCATTGTCTAAAAAGTAAGTACTCCCGATTACCATATTTTCATTTCTGGCATAGCTATTGCCCAGTTTTTTCTGATAATTGGGCGTAACATCCTGATTGGTTTGGCTTTCTACATATTTTGGTGTATTGGGCACATAATCCGGGTTGGGATCATTGACAAATTCCCGGTAGGCACCATTCACATAGCGGGTTAAAACCGCTTGATCCGTATATTTGGCCGACTCCAAGCCATCATAATAATCATAAAAATGCTGAGGATTCTGCGCGATATCTTCTAAAACATGCTTATTTAAATATTGATGATGTGCCTTATTAAAGATCTGTTCAATTCTGGCATCGCGCTGGCAGGCGCTTGCCAAAGCAGAATCAATCCCGCCTCGCTCCGAGAAAATCGCTGTATCACAGACGGCTGCTTTGCTCTTTCCGGGAATTTTATAAGATGAAATCTGTTGGGTCGAAAACTGGATATTGGTGCTCAGATTTTCCTGATTATTGACATTAATGCGAATACCATGCCCACTAAAATCGTTAAAGCCCTTTTTATACACCACATCGACATTGGCGCTTTTCTCTTCCAGCATTTTTGAAATGATGCCCGAATCTATATCCACATAACCACCAATCGCCTGTCCGCCATAACGTACAGTATTGGTCCCTTTATGTACGGTCACGCTTTTAGTAAATAGTGGATCAAATGGAATATTAATATCACCGCTGATAGCATTCATTCCATTGATCGCCTGACCATTCTCCAGAATCCCGACCCGATGACCACTCAAACTGCGTATCACTGGTGCCCCCGAATTGGGACCGAATGCGCTACTTTGCACGCCAGACATATGTTTAACAGCATCGCCCAAGGTATTGGCTGTTTCAATGCGTTCTTTAGGCGCAATGTTCAGGTTCTTGTCAGTATCATCCCCCTGAAAAATAAGTGGTTCCAGAATTGTAATCGGCTCTTCAGCCTGTGCCTGTTGCATCGCCAATAAAATTAAAGTCATGAGTGTGCTGTATTTCATGCGAGCCCCCTTTTAAAAAGTGTTATGTTATAACATAACTTTATGTCTATTTAAAAAATTATTCTGGTTTTTCTGGCAGATCGAGAAAATGCAGCAACTCAATTGAGAGGAAGAAAAATGGGGGAATTGAAATATTTTGAATTCTTAGATTCTTAAAAAAAGAAAAAACCATCTAACACGAAGTTAAATGGTTTTTAGAATCAGCTCAACAGCCAAAGCTCATTAGAGCTTTTTCCAGGTCATGGCACTGGTTGTATTGCTCTGTTGCGCTTTACCAAATACTTTCATCTGGTCTTTGCCATCATTCAATTGCGCTTCAATGGTATAGGTCCGGCCATCCTGGGTATTCAGCCATTGACCTTGCTTAAACTGCTTATGGTTGCCGGTCATGCCTTTCAGCACTTCCATACCAAAAATCGGCTGGTTCTTTAAAGCCCCTTCACATTTGCCACAAACGTCCGGATTCACCGCTCCCGCTGTCGGATAATTTTTGCTCACCACGGCGCTATACTGCTGTGTTTTGGAGTTTTTACGAATCACAATTTCCGACACATAATACCCGGTTCGATCATCAATCACTTTCCATGTCCCGATTAAAGGATCAAACGGCATTGCCACTACAGTTTTGGTTAAACCCGCCAATAGAGCCGCAGCCCCCAACAATCTAAAATTCATAAGCAAAAAGAGTTTCAAAAGAGTCAATAAAGAAATGAGATACGCTTCCCAGCGGCCTGCATTATATTCATTTTCCTAAATTAAATCATAATAATTTCATAAATTTTAAATATCTATGTGGTATTTAGATCCAATTTTTGCTAGATACTTCACATTTCTTTTCCAGAATTTTAGCAATTCTTTTTATTGTCACATTCAGGGCTTATGATGCAGTCAAGGTCATTAAAAACGAGAAGATGGCCTGTAATAACTAAGTAGCGCAAACTAACCCAGCATATAGCAATCCATATGTTGGGTTTTCTTTTATAGGTACTTTGCACTTTCATGCACAGGTTCTGATGGAAAAATAGTTGTGATGAAGCAAAATTTTTTAGCCCACCGGGATGGCTGCTCATATTCCATCCCGGTAGATGCAACACTTATTTCGCATTCGGTGAAACCATATTTTCTGGTCGTACCACGTCATCAAACTGTTCAGCAGTGACCAGATTCAGCTCCACCGCCACCTGTTTTAAGGTTTTCCCTTCTTTATAGGCCGTTTTCGCGACTTTGGCGGCATTTTCATAACCAATTACCGGATTCAGTGCCGTCACCAACATCAACGAGTTATGCAGGAAATGATCAATCTTGTCACGGTTCGGCTCAATTCCGACAGCGCAGTGATCGTTAAAGCTGTTGCAGGCATCTCCCAATAACTGAATCGACTGTAACAGGTTATAGGCAATCACTGGCATAAATACGTTTAGCTCGAAATTCCCTGAAGCCCCAGCCACATTAATTGTCGTATCATTACCCAGCACTTGCGCCACCACCATGGTCATGGCTTCACTCTGGGTCGGATTGACCTTGCCCGGCATAATGCTTGAACCCGGTTCATTTTCCGGAATGCAGATTTCACCAAAACCACAGCGCGGCCCACTGGCCAGCCAGCGTATGTCATTGGCAATTTTATTTAAGCTCACAGCCAGAGTTTTTAAGGCACCGGAAGCAAATACCGCAGCATCACGTCCAGCCAAAGCTTCAAACTTGTTCGGCGCAGTAACGAAAGCCAAACCGGTCAGGCTGGCCAGTTGCTGTGCGGCTTTTTCCGCATAGTCCGGATGGGCATTTAAACCGGTTCCTACGGCGGTGCCACCCAACGGCAGTTCATATAAACCGTCCAGGGCCTGATGCAAACGTTTCAAACCATGATCGAGCTGCGAGACATAGCCACTAAATTCCTGCCCTAACGTTAAAGGTGTTGCATCCTGTAAATGGGTACGGCCAATTTTCACAATATCGGCAAAGGCGTCGCTTTTGGCCTGCAAGGTATCTCTTAAACGGGTCACTGCCGGAATTAAGAGTTCATTGATCTGTAAACTGGCAGCGACATGAATCGCGGTTGGAAAAGAATCGTTGGTTGATTGTGCGCGGTTCACATGGTCATTCGGATGAACCGGCTTTTGCGCGCCCAGCGGATTGCCGAGTTTCTGGTTAGCAATATTGGCAATCACTTCATTACAGTTCATATTACTTTGCGTGCCCGAACCGGTCTGCCACACCACCAGCGGAAACTGGCTATCCCATTTACCTTCAATCACTTCTTCAGCTGCATCAACAATATAGTGCGACAGCTCTTGAGGAATCTGGTTCAGTTCTGCATTGGTCATGGCCGCGGCTTTTTTCACTAAGCCCATGGCGCGAATCATGGGACGAGGTAAACGTTCCTGCCCGATTTTAAAATTCTGTAAGCTGCGCTGAGTCTGTGCACCCCACATGGCCTCACTCGGGACTTCAACTTCGCCCATGGTGTCGTGTTCGATACGTGTTTGCATACTCAACCTCTATCTATTCTTGCTGTTCTCAATGCTGTTATAACGCTGCCCTGAGGCAGCGGCTATGGCGAATATAGTCATCTTAGGTCAGGCGGATAAAATTGTAAATGATAATTATTATCATATTTAGATATATCATTGCCCGCGTAAGGTATGCTGATAAAAGCGCCATTCATCTTCTAGCATCTGCTGAATCGAGCGTTTCGGTTGCCAGCCTAGTACCTCTTTGGCTTTACTAATATCGGCCGCGACCTGATCCAGTTCAGCATAGGGATATACATCAGCATCGACCGTTTTAATTTCGGTACCGGTGACACTCGAAATTTCATTTAACAGTTGCTGGATCGAAATCGCCTCGCCGGCAATATTAAAGGCTTCACAAACATGCTGTTGCTGAAATAGCCATTGCAGGGTTAAAAACACCACTTCACAACAATCCAGTACATGCAGGAAACTACGTTCAACAGTCTTGTCTTCAGTTTGGGCCTGCTTGCGCAGCTCGATAAATTCGCGTTGCCGCGCCCCGACCTGCATCGCCAGGGGTACAATATTTTTTGGCAGTGGCGGTACCATTTCACCCAGTACCCCATGTTCAAAGGCACCGGCAATATTACCCAAACGCAATAAGGCAATTTTCCATTCATTGTCAGTTTTAAAGGTATCCTGAATAATTTCCTCAGCCATCTGCTGAGATTTGATATACGGATTCGGATAGGCATACTGAAATGGCAGATCTTCTTTCAGTTGCAGGCTGGATTGACCATACACGGTTAAGCTGGATAAATGCGCCAGCACACGTACCCCGGTACGCTGCATGGCACGCAGCAAACTCATGATACAGCTGACATTATCATTATAATATTCAAGCGGTTTCAGGACCGATTCTTCCAGCGATTTAAAGCTGGCCGTATGCACCACTGCATCAACCGAATACTGTTCAAAGACTTTATTTAAGGCCGGGGTGTTACGAATATCAATTTTGGCAAAAGGCACATACATGCCCGAAATATATTCAAGTCGTTCTAAGGTTTGTAAATTGGCATTGGATAAATTGTCGACAATAATGACTTCTTGCCCTTGAGCCATCAGACTTAATGCAATATGCGAGCCTATAAAGCCTAAACCACCAGTCACTAAAATCATTGTATACTACCTTTTTCTTATGAAGTCTGAATGCCCCCTGTGTTGCGGGAACATTTCATTAGTGAATTTTGATGAGTACCTTATTACTAATTACCTCCGCGCCGACCTCGATTCATGCCTGGCATGCGTTGGGTCTGGCTCAAGCCTTGCAGAGCAAGAATGAAGATTTCCGGGTGTTCTTCTATCAGGACGCTGTTATGGTCGCTAACGATTTACAATGGCTACCCGATGATCAGCGACAGTTAAAATCGGAATGGCAAAAACTGTCGATTCGTTTGCCGGTTTGTGTCAGTGCGGCACTGTTACGCGGGATTACCGATCAGGACAATGCCAAACGTCATCAACTTCATCAACACAATTTAGCCGCGGGCTTTGAATTGGTTGGTCTGGGCGAACTTGCCGATGCAGTGCAATCTGCAGATCGCCTTCTTCAATTCTAAGTGGTTCTATTTGAGAATTTGTTGCATTTAAAAGGTAAATTGTGTGAAAACTGTACTCGTCATTTTAAGCCAGGCCAATTTAAGCAGCCAGCAGGTACATGAAAGCCTGTCTGCGACTATGGTACTGGCCACTTTTGGCTGTGAAGTCAAAGTGTTATTACAGGATGCTGCCCTAAGTCTGCTCAAAAGCGATTTGGCTTTTGACCAGCTCAAACACGCCTTCAAGCTGGCCTCGAATA
Source organism: Acinetobacter sp. CIP 53.82 (assembly GCF_000369465.1). Lineage (NCBI taxonomy): Bacteria > Pseudomonadati > Pseudomonadota > Gammaproteobacteria > Moraxellales > Moraxellaceae > Acinetobacter > Acinetobacter sp. CIP 53.82. The sequence continues at coordinate 1,069,560 of NZ_KB850045.1, forward strand.
TGGTCGAAAGTTTTGAGTTTTATGATTTAAGCCCGATTCTGGTAGAACACCAGCATCAACATTCAGCTTATGTCAGCCAGTCGCAGCAGGAAATCGAGTTTATTGAACTGAATGCGGACTTTATCCAGCGTTTTGACCACGTGCTGTACTGGTAAGCCGGAAGGAATCTGTTATGTCACAAAATACTTTATATTTGCTGCAATCTGGCTTCCATACCACCCCGGCCATGCTGGACAAAGTTTCACGTCTGTATAGTGAAGGCGATGCAGTGGTGCTGATGGGTGATGCAGTATTGGCCATTGAACATCCATTTTTCCAGCAATGCAGCACCCTGTTTGCACTGGAGCATGATCTTGAGCTGCTGGCCCAGCCACTGCCTGCCCATCTGCACAGTTTAAACTATGCTACCTTTGCCGAGCTGTGTCTGGCTTATAGCCGTTGTATCTCTTTAAAATAAACAAGCTTTGAGTGTGTTATGAATCTTGAACTGGACCAAGATGGTCATTTGGTCGATTACACCATCTGGAATGAAACTGTAGCGCAAGAGCTGGCCAAAAGCCTGGAGCTGGAACTGGAAGATTGGCATTTTGAAATTTTGCAGGCTGTGCGCCAGTTTTATCAGCAGTTTGGTCATTCTCCGGCGACTCGCCCGTTAATCAAGTTTCTGATGAAAACGGTCAGCCCTGAGATTAATAATGCCCTCTTGCAAGAGCGTTTTAACACCGGACTGGTGGCGCGGCATTTAAGCCGTCTGGCCGGTATTCCCAAACCGGCGAATTGCCTGTAATTGGAGGAAGATTCATCTGTTCAGAGGTTTAGCGCTATAGATGAATCTGATTTCACACGATAATCCTTTAATTCTTACTTTAGAAATGAATCTCATCAGGATGCGTTTCAATAATTCTTAACCAGGCCCGGGTGGCCGGACTCATGGCGACTGTCGTATTCCAGGCCATTCGTAAGGTCCAATTCAGCTCAGGCTGGCACAAACGGCTGATCTGATAACGCTCGGCAGGCAACTGCTCACAATAAACCTGAGGCAACAGCGCAATCCCCACGCCGGAATCCACCATTTTGGCAATAAAATCCCACTGGCTGCTTTTACAGACAATCTTCGGTTCAAAACCCAGCTGTTGTGCGGCCTGCAAAATCATCTGGTTTAAAGTAAAGCTGTCGGCAAACAGTAAAAAAGACTCATCTTTCAGTTCCAGCAACGATACCGTTTCACGTCCCTGCCATGCAGAATTCCGGGCAGATAACAAACACAGTGGCGAATCCATAATTGGAATTCCGCCCAATACCGGTTTTAAATGGCCGAGTACAATCCCGACATCAATCTGTTTATCCAGAATAGCAGCTTCAATCCCGCTGGCGCCTACCTCTAAAAAGCTCAGTTCAATAGCCGGATACTGCTGATGAAACTTGGCAATTAACCGGCTTAATAGCACCGAACCCAAGGGCGGCAAACCCAGCGTCAATTTACCACGTTCTAGCGCATGAACTTCCGCCACCGAATCATAAATCGCCTGCTCCAGTTGCAGCATTTGTAGCGCATGCTGATAAATCTGCTCGCCCAGGTAAGTCAATTGCACTTCACGTTTACGCCCAGCTTCACCTTTATGAAACAGCGCAGTGCCCAACTCATCTTCCAGCCCCCGAATGGCCTTGCTAATTGTGGGCTGGGTCAGGCACAAAGCATCTGCAGTCCGGGTAAAACTTTGCAATTGCACCAGCTTGACCAGTATTTTCAGGCTTTTTAAATCCACCATCATTCCCAATAGGCATAATTATTTTTTCATTATTCATAATCATCTTGGTAGGTCAAATCTAAAATACAGTCGTGTTTAACCTTTAGGGTAATTCAGCGATGTGGTCTCTTTCCCGTGTTGCCGTCCTCAGCATACAAATTGCGCTGCTAATCCTGATCTGGTGGCTCGGTGCGCTGATCCAACAGATATTCCAGCTGCCGGTTTCAGCGGGTGTGATTGGCCTGATCCTGTTACTGCTGGCGCTGTTAAGTGGCATATTTCAACTGCAATGGATCAAGCAAGGCGCCGATTTTATGCTGGCCGAGCTGATGCTGCTGTTTATTCCCTGTGTGGTCGGCATTATCAATGATCTCGACTTACTGCTGAGCCAAGGCTGGCAACTGCTACTCTCGATTACGCTCGGCACCTGTGCGGTAATGGTCGCCACAGCCTATAGCGTGTGCTGGGGTTTTAAACTGGAACAGCGGCTCAGGAAAAATACCAACAACACCGCATATGTGTCAGGAGATTAAGATGAACCTGATCGCAAGCCTGTGCTTCATCTTCACCCTGCTGGGCTATATCGCAGCCAAACAGCTGTATCGTCGTTATCCGGTGCTGCTGTTTTTACCCTCCATTCTAGTTCCGGCTGGATTAATCTGCATGCTGCTCTATTTCGGGATTTCCTATGACAGCTATATGCAGTACAGTCACTGGATTGTCTGGATGCTCGGGCCAGCCACGGTGGCTTTTGCCATTCCGATTTATGAATATCGCGCGCTGATTCAACGCCATCTGCTGGCCATCAGCATGGGTATTGTGATCGGTATGTGTGTCGGCATTATCAGTGCTTTTTATCTGGCGCAGCTGTTTCAGCTGAATCAGGAAACCACATATAGCCTGATGGCGCGCTCTATCTCTACACCCTTTGCGATGGAGTTAAGTACACAGGTGGGCGGCTCGGTTGAACTGGTAATCCTGTTCACCATGATGACCGGCTTTGCCGGCGGTTTTATGGCAGATGCCGTCTTACTCGCACTCAAACTGAATTCACATTTTGCTCAAGGTGCAGCCTTAGGTAATGCCGCGCATGGTTTTGGTACTTCTAAAGCCTTTATGCGCCATCGTGAAGAAGGTGTGGCCGCCTGCTTAAGTATGGTACTGGCTGGCATATTTATGGTGATTTTTGGACCTGCCCTGATTCATGGCGTGGTCCGGTTTTTATAACTGAATCCGCTGCTAAAATAAAATCAGTGCAGATTAAGACTCATCCACCACATCGGCAAACTGGGCATTTAACACCCGGGCCAGATCATCCGGCTTTAAACCAATGTCCAGTCCACGTTTGCCACCGCTGACATAGATTTTTGCCAGACTTTGCGCGCTCTGGTCAATCACAGTTTTTAAACGTTTCTTCTGCCCAATCGGGCTAATTCCGCCAACCAGATAACCGGTTAAACGTTCAGCATCTTTAGGCTCTGCCATATGCAGTTTTTTACAGCCCACCGCGGTAGCAACTTTCTTTAAATTTAACTGCACATGCACCGGTAAAATCGCCACATAATACTGTTTATCATCAGTTACCAATAAGGTTTTAAATACTTCGGCCAGGGCTAAACCCAGCTTTTCCGCTGCTTCCAGCCCAAAACTTTTGGCGTTCGGATCATGCTCATATTCATGAATGCTATAGTCAATTTTATTGGATTTTAAAATTTTACAGGCCGGTGTCATTTTAGTTGCCCAGTGATAAACCTCCTCGCAGTATAAAAGCTTCTGCTGCAGAAGTTAATCACTATATAGCTTAGGCTATTGAGTGGCAGCATGATATTTCCGCTTTTCCACATCATCCAGCATGCTCTCGGTTTCCTGCAAGACATTGGCCAAACGCTGGGTATGCGCAATCAAACGGTCCAGCCAGCGCTGTGCGGCCAGCAATTCCAGACTGCGTGCCGCACTCAGATGCTGCACCGTGGCATATTCAATCACTTTTTCACGCGCTTCGGCACGCTGCTCTTCCACCCATTGTTTCAGGTTTAACAACTCACGATTTAAAGATGCCACTTCGGTCAGACGGTTAAACTCATCGACATACTGAAAGTGATTGTCCAGCACATGAATATAATCCAGCCCCATCTGATAAATAGTCGGCTGGGTGCGGATATGCTCGGCATGTTCCACCGCTTCCAGATCGCTGCGCAGCACACGTAAATACACCATCAGGCGCAGCATCGCCATTAAACGCTGCTGATCCAGCTCATTTTCACTAACCGATAAATCTTCCAGATACTGCTGCACCCGTTTTAAGATTTCATCCAGTTGCTGTAATTCGCTATTGGAGGGCAAACGACCTTCCTGAATCGCGCGTTTCAGCAAAATCAGGATATGCCCAATCGACCAATAAATCACTTTAGAAGCGGCATTAATCGCTAAAGCCGGCACCGAAAAACTGGCCTGATCCAGATAACATAAAATTGAAGGGGTGCGGTCTGGAATTAAACCCACAATCAACTGTTCAAACTGTTTTAAAAAGGGCAATAAAAATAAGGTTCCCAGCACACTAAAGGCGGTATGAAACGCAGCGACAATAATCACATCATCCCAAGTGCCGACCTGTGAATGTTCCGCCAGCCACAAAAAAGCCGGTTTCAACAAGATAAAAGCCAACACGGCCGAAATTACGTTAAACACCACATGCACGGCTGCGGTGCGTTTGGCATTGGCAGTCGAGCCCATGGCCGCCAGAATCGCAGTGGCCACTGTACCAATATTTTGTCCAATCACCAGGCCTAAGGCTTGGGACAAATCAATCGCTCCACTGGCCAAAGCCGCCAAGGTTGCAGTAATGGCTGCACTGGAAGATTGCAGCAGCACGGTCATCACCAGCCCGACCAGCACTAAAATCAGCTGTGTGGTAAAAGAATTATTGGAGAAAACCGATAAATCAACCCGCTCGGCAAAACCGGACATTGCCACCTGCAGCAAGTCAATCCCAAAGAAAATCAGGCCGAAACCAGCAATGGTTAAACCGAATAAAGACAGTCGCCCACGGCTGAATAATTTAAAGATGGCCCCTAAACCAATGAGTGGCAAGGCAATATGGGCAATGGAAAATTTAACCCCGAGAAAAGCCACCATCCAGCCGGTGCTGGTGGTGCCAATATTGGCGCCAATAATCACACCAATGGCCTGACTAAAAGTCAGAATACCGGCACTAACGAAGCCAATGGTGGCCAATGTGGTTGCCGTTGAGGATTGCACAGCCAAAGTCAGACAGATGCCAGAAAAAATAGCTTTAATCGGTGAACCGGTAAATTTAGACAGCCATAAACGCAATGACTCTCCAGCCATCTCTTTCAGACTGTCTGTCATTAAGGTCATTCCAATCAGGAACAAACCGATCCCGCCACACAACTGTGCAATCACTTCTAACATGCAACTACCCAATAAATATTTTTATTTTCAAGCATCTAAGTATATAAGAGATTATGCAATGAAAGCCGCTTTATACCCTAAAAGTTGCATAGTGACATCAACATGAACAGCACAATAAATAGAAACATGATCTTCCAATGCACTCTAAAGATATTTCAAACAAGGAGTATCGGAGCCAAAACTTAACAAAACAGCGGCGGTTCCAGGCCGCCGTTGGCTTGACGGATATCGCCCAGCTCACTAACATCCTTAAACATATTCGCGAGCACTGGCTAATCTGGTGCAGCATCACTGCTTTTTTCTGATTTTAAAATGAAACTGACCATCCCATTATTATTGAAAACCTCTTTTATTGGCCTCAGTGCTCTTAGCCTGATTGCCTGCTCACCTTTAGGAGGCGGCTCCGTTGCCAAACGTTCCGCTAAACTTTCAGTCGGTATCCAAAAAGCCTATTCGGTTGCACCTGACACCGCTAACCGTGTTGCGCCGATGATTGTGCAACATGCAGAACGTTATGAAATTGATCCACTGTTACTGGCCGCGCTGATTCGCCAGGAATCCAGCTATCGCAGTCATGTGGTATCACCGGCTGGTGCGGTGGGCTTAACCCAAGTCATTCCGCGTTATTGGCAGCAAAGCTGTGGCAGTAATTTATTTGATGAATCTTCCAATATTCAATGTGGTTCTTACATTTTAAATCGCTATAACACGAAAGCCGGCAGCTGGCCCAAAGCCCTAGCCTATTATAATGTTGGCCCTACCGGTTATCATTCCAGCTGGAAGATGAAACGCCAAGGCAAACGTTATGCCAAACAGGTTAAACAGCACCAAAATGATTTAAAAGGCGCACTATAAACCTTTTTATCCTGCGATTTTTTAAAAGCTCCTGATGGGGCTTTTTTTTACATCATTGCCAAGCAATTACATATTCCCGTCAAAACCAGTACAGTGCCTTGAGCCTCAGTTGTTAACGTAGCAAAAGAATTCATGAAACGAGGATGGGAAAATGCCAAAGAAAGTATTATTCATTACGTCCAATCAGGGTGTGGAGCAAGATGAGCTGATCAAACCCTTTGAATATTTGAAATCTAAAGGCATTGAAGCCATACATGCAGCAGAAGAACAAAAAGAAGTTCAAACGGTCAAGGCTGATAAAGATCCTGGTCTAAGTACCGAACCGGAAACAACGCTAGATAAGGTCAATCCGGAAGATTATGATGCACTGGTCATTCCCGGTGGAACGGTCAATGCCGATACGCTGCGGGTCAACCCCGAAGCGCATAAAATCATCCAGCACTTTACTGATCAGGGTAAACTGATTGCCGCAATCTGTCATGGTCCGTGGGTTTTAATTAATGCCGAACGGATTCGCGATAAAAACCTGACGTCTTATAAAACCATCAAGCTGGATCTGGAAAATGCCGGCGCGAAATGGGTCGATGAAGAAGTCCATCGCTGCAATACCGGTGGATGGGTATTGATCAGCTCACGTAATCCGGATGATATTCCTGCATTTAACCAGGCGATTGTGCAAGAATTGGAAGCTGAAACCTAAAGATTTTTAATCGCCTCCATAAAAGAAACCTCATCTTCGGATGAGGTTTCTTTTATCAGAATCGGGAAATTAAGCAAGCCCTTTGAGCTGCTTTAAATAGGCCACCACTTCCTCATTACCGGCCATTTCAGCAAGTTCCAGCGCTGTATGTGGACTACGATGCTCCATATCCGCCCCTTTGCTCATCAGCAGTTTCACCACGTCCAGATGATCATTTTCTGCCGCCGCCTGCAAGGCACTATAGCCTTCCTCATCACTACCATTGGCATCTGCACCTTGCTGTAAGGCTTGCTGTACCTGCTCTAGCTCACCGAGTGACGCCCAATATACAATTTCAGGAAGATGTAGCTCATCATCATCTTCAGGGATCGGAGAGAATGAATTCAGTTTCATAAAGTGCTCTTAGAATCGTAATTTGATCATATTGATCTTAAGATTTTAGCTGAATCTGGGGATATATATGGATTTAAATTGTTAGCTTTAATTTTTAGATAAAAATTGGGTTCTATGCGCTGGCTGATGAGGCATTTATTTAAATAGAAGCAGGAAGGAACAGCAAAAAATCAAAAGCGACCTTAAACAAGATGAGGAAGCCCAGATAAATTTTACCCATAAAAAAATCCCCCTGCTATTTAAGCTAGGGGGATTTTGAATTAATGAGCTGGCGATGACTTACTCTCACATGGGTAACCCCACACTACCATCAGCGCTAAGAGGTTTCACTTCTGAGTTCGGGAAGGGTCAGGTGGTTCACTCTTGCTATTGTCGCCAGCACAACTGTTATGGACTTGTTCGGGTCTTAGTT